>NZ_JANLNW010000067.1 GCF_025465945.1 Pseudomonas sp. 6D_7.1_Bac1
CCCCGGGGCCCCCCCCCCCCTCGCCACAATGTATTTACAGCCCCACATCCCATTCGGGTTCTTCGGGAAATCTCGACACCAGAAAATCCAGCATGCTGCGCAGCGCGGCAGGCATGTGTTTGCGTGAGGCGTACACCGCGTACATGTTCATCTGCCGGGGTTCGGCGTTGGGCAGCAGACGCACCAGTTCGCCGCTGTGGATATGCACGCCGGCCTGGTAGCTGGGCAGCATCGCAACGCCAGCGCCGGCCATTGCTGCGCGCAGCAGGGTGCTGGCCTCGTTGGCACTGATGTTGCCCTGAACCGGCACCGAGACCTGCTCGCCATCCTGCTCGAAATGCCAGAGGCTTTTGCCAAAGTAGGAGTGGGTCAGGCAATTGTGCTGGCTCAAGTCTTCGACCCGTTGCGGTGTCGGGTGCTCGCGCAGGTAGGCGGGGGAGGCGCAGATCACCGAGCGGCAAACGGTCAGCCGCCGGGCAATGAGGTTCGGGTCCAGGTCGTTGCTGGTGCGGATCGCCAGGTCGATACGCTCGTCCACCAGGTTCACCGTGCGGTCGAGCATTTGCAGGTCGATGCTGACCCCGGGAAAGCGCTTGACGTAAGCCGCCATGGCGTCAGCCAGTTGCGCCTGACCGAACGAGGTGCTGACGCTGATCCGCAGCAAGCCGCGAGGCGCATCGTCCGGTTCGCTGACGGCGGCCTGCATGTCACTCGACAAATCGAGCATCTGCCGGCAGCGCGGGAGGATCTCGGTGCCGGCGGCGGTCAGGCTCAGCTTGCGCGTGGTGCGGTGCATCAAACGTGCGCCGACCCAGTCCTCCAGTTCGGCCAGATAGCGCGACACCACCGGGCGCGACAGGTCCAGATGATCGGCAGCGGCTGACTGGCTGCCGAGGTCGACGACGGTGACAAACACTCGCATTGCTTGAAGACGATCCATGATTTGCCCGCTTTCAGAAACAAACTATGTCCAAGCATCGCATTTTTTGTACCGAGTCAGGCAACTAAGCTCTGTCCCATCGCCCAACACGGCTTATGTACAACGGAGCAGCACCATGATCGGCTTCACTTCTTTCAAACGTCTTTTACTCGCCACCGCCACCCTGGGCTTTGCGGCTCATGCGGCAGCCGCCACCCCGGCACTCACCCTGGACGTCTACAACCCAGGCTCGGCCGCGATCTTCCCGGTGACCTCGGTGCTGGTCAGCGGCGAAAAAGAAGCGATTCTGGTGGACGCACAATTCGGCAAATCCCAGGCCGAACAGGTGGTGGAAAAAATCCGCGCCAGCGGCAAGCAGTTGACCACCATCTACATCAGCCACGGTGACCCGGATTACTACTTCGGCCTGGACACTCTCACCACCGCTTTCCCGAAAGCCAAAGTGCTCGCCTCGCAGCCGACGGTTGATCACATCAAGGCGACCGTTGAAGGCAAAGTGGCGTTCTGGGGGCCGAAAATGGGTGCCGACGTACCGGCCAAAACCATCGTGCCGGGCGTGCTCAAGGGCCACAGCCTGACCCTGGAAGGCAAGAAGCTCGACATCATTGGCCTGGACGGCAAACAACCGGATCGGACCTTCGTCTGGATCCCGTCGATCAAAGCCGTGGTCGGCGGTGTGGTGGTCGCGGAAAACATCCACGTGTGGATGGCCGATACCCAAACCGCTCAGTCCCACGCCGATTGGTTGACTACCCTGAACACCATCGACAGCCTGAAACCGAACACCATCGTTCCAGGTCATTACCTGGGTGACAGCAAACGTTCGCTGGCTGCGGTGCATTTCTCCGCCGATTACATTAAGGCCTTCGACGAAGAAACCGCCAAGGCCAAAGACTCGGCCGAGCTGATTGCCGCAATGAAAAAGCGTTACCCGACCCTCGGCGAAGAAAGCTCTCTTGAGCTGAGCGCCAAAGTCGCCAAGGGCGAGATGAAGTGGTGAGTCGTTTACCCCTTGTGGCGAGGGAGCTTGCTCCCGCTCGAGGGCGCAGCACTCGTAAAATTTGCGATGAGTACGAAGCTTTTGGGGCTGCTACGCAGCCCAGCGCGAGCAAGCTCGCTCACCACAGGTCACACCCCAACAACTGGAGAATCTCATGAGCAAGATCGCAATCATTGGCGCCACCGGCCGTGCCGGTAGCCAACTGCTGGAAGAAGCCCTGCGTCGTGGTCACAGCGTCACCGCCATCGCCCGCGATACCTCGAAAATCGGCCAGCGTGCCGGCGTAATCACCAGGAACGTTGACGTTGCCGACGGCGCAGCGTTGCAAGCGGCGGTTGCAGGTGTTGATGTAGTCATCAGCGCGGCACACTTTTCGACGATCCCGGCCAACGCGATTATCGAACCGGTAAAAAAGGCTGGCGTGAAGCGTCTGCTGGTGGTCGGCGGTGCCGGTTCCCTGTTGGTGCCGGATGGCAGCAAGGTCATCGAATCCCCGAACTTTCCCGAGGAGTACAAGGCCGAGGCCAGTGCCGGTGGCGTCTACCTCGACACCTTGCGTCAGGAAAAGGACCTGGACTGGACCTTTCTTTCGCCATCGGCGTTGTTCGTCGAAGGCGAGCGTACCGGCACCTTCCGTGTGGGTAAGGATGACTTGCTGGTGAGTGCCGAAGGCAAGAGCTGGATCACCTTTGCCGACTATGCGATTGCGATGCTCGATGAAGTCGAGAAACCGGCGCATTCCCGTCAGCGGTTTACCGTCGGTTACTGATCTGTCGCCAAAGCACGGACTATCCCATGGGTGGTCCGTGCTTTTTGCTATTCGCAGATTATTAAGGCAGAACTAATCCTGCTCGGTAATGGGTGTGTGCATCGATTAAAGCTTTTTGTTGTGGTCGCTAGTGTGGGTTGAGTGTTAAAAAATAAGGCGGCGAATAGTGGATTTTGTTGCGTTTTGTTTTTTGAGAATTGTTGAGTAATAACTTGTTGTTTTCTTCAGTTGTGTGCTCTTAGAGGGTTTGGGGTCGGGATAGGTTGTTGGGAGTGGGATGTTGTTTTTCTAAATGTTTTCATTGTTGATGCTTTATGTTGTGACGGTTTTTATTCCTACGGGATGCAGAGTGGCGAGGAACTTGTGGCTTCGCGTGTGGGCTATTAGTGTTGTGTTCTGGTTTTGGTGGCGAGACACGCGACTAAGGCTTGTGAAAAGGAGATTGTTTGAGGCGGTTTGCCCTCACTATATGGAGGTGGTCAATGAATGTAGAAGCGAAGATGGATCTTCAGGAACGGCTGAAGTTGACTGCACATCAAGCGGTCGCCGAGCTGGAAGGAATAAGTACTGTTACGGATGCGGCGAAGTATGTACCGGTTCAATACTTTGGCGTCATGGCCGGCGAAAGTGGACCTTCCTATCAGGATGGAACCTTTATTGTTCAAAAACATAACATTGTGGCCATCAAACGTTATGTAAACGCCGCCTTGGCATTACCGGTCGACCTGACTGCGATCGAGCGTCAGTTGGGTTACATCAGATCAGATAAAGAGGGACTGGAACCGGCAGACATACAGAACCTTCATCAGAAGATTCACCAGCATGCACTGTCCTGGGGAACCCTTGAGCGTGATACCAAGGATCTTGGAGGGCGACTGGATCTCTTTTCCAGCGGCTTCATCAGAACCGGAAACCTGATAGTGGAGCATCTTAAAAGCTTTCAGGGGTACGAGGATCTGACCGGTACGATTGACACGTTGACGGAGGTGGAGCGGGCTCGGATGGCCGCCATCCCGCTGGGGAACTCGGCCACCGAAAAGGTCGAAAACCTGAATAGATACTTCACTCGAATGAAAGACGATATCGAGAGTTTTTGTCGCAGGATCAGCGCGGTAAAGGCACTGGCGACGGAGTTCTCCCGCAAGATTAGCGAAGACCTGTTGCCTCTCGTCAAAGCAAAACTCAGCGATGCGGAGCGAGCCGGTTTTGATCAGGTCGCAGAGGAAGAGCAACTGAGAGTCGAAATAAAAGGACTGGATGAGCGTATTGCCGAGAAACTCAAAGAGTACGACAGTCTGGTGGGGTATGCCTTTACCGGATTGGTATTTGGTCCCATTGGTGTTGCTATCACCGGCGGTATTTTTGGTTCGAAGGCAGAAGCGACCAGGGCAGAGAAAAACAGCTTGATCGAGACACGGGATAATGTGCTCAAGAACATGGATAAGGCGCGCTTGTCCAAGCTGTTGATGGCGCTGCGCATACGCCTGGAAAATATGAAGTCGCAGATGATCGATGCCGAACAGGGGGCGAAAAATCTGGAGGACGTCTGGGCCATTATCTGGATGAACGTCGAGGAATCTCGAGTGCGGCTGTCTGAAGTGGATAACGCATTTGACCTGAGTTTGCTGGTTCTGGATATTCAGGGGGTGGTAGCACCTTGGGAAACCATCAAAGGTCATGCCGCCAATTTGTCTTACGTTTTTAATTCGGTTGTGGATTAAGTTGTAACTAATTTGAGTTCAAGGAAGAGTTTTATGACGGTTCATGAGTTTAAGGGTCTGTTCAGTTATGCCGTGCCTGATACGGCGACCATGAAACAGGCTAAAAGCCAGTTTGACTTGAAAGTGGCGGATAAAACATACGCATTCGCCCCAGCGGTACAGGAAAAGCTCGAATACCTGCGTACACAGATCAACGACGCAGATCATCAACTGTTTGAACACATCAAGCGGGTGCAGACCTCCCTGTGCAATGTAAGTTTTGAGAGTACGCTGGCGCGCATCGCGGAGATCGAAGGGAACGAGCAGGCCGCTGCGACAACACGCACCAAAAAGATTGAAGAACTGGTGATGTATTGCGTGCAGCGGGTCACCAGTTCGCTGGCGCCAGTGCTCGCGGCCCAGGACCATCTGGTCCGAGAGCTAGCAGAAATTGGCGGCATCACGTTGGTTCAGGAGGGCGCGCAATGGGGCCGTCCCTATGAAACAAGGCGTGAGGCGCAAGAGCGCAGGCGCCTGGTGCTCAATTCCGATCTCAACGAACTCGCAGAAGAGCTACGCAGGGTCGACGAGACATTGCAACAATTCAAGTCCCCCACCTGGATCGACCTCTTCAAGGGCATGATTCCAACCGTCCAGGAGATCGAGGCAGCGCTCAAGCTGGTCAGCACCCAGAAGCCTGATCGTGAGTTCCTGGAGCTTGCATTGAAAAGGCTCAACGGCAATCTCGATGGCATCGAACAAGGTCGTCAATACGCGAATTTCGTGGAGGCGCGAAACAGTATTCACAAGCGCATGGATGAGCTACGGGTTGAGGTCAAGGACGTCGAAAAAGAGCTGCTTGAATTGAACCGAACATTGAACAAACTCAATGAAATCAGCGTCCTCGACCAATCCAGGCTGAACTGGTTACAGGAGGCGCAAAAGGTCGCCAGGGCCTATGACCATTTCCTGGCGACGGCCCAGCCGGAAATGTTGCGCGATGCCGTGTCGATCAAACAGATGGCTGCACGTTATGGCGCCATGCTGGGCTATCTGAAAACGATTAAAAAAGCCTGATCGAGTCAGGCGTGGGTGAAAGCGCTCCGTGCTGAAGGCGGAGGGCTTTCATGCCTCAGGCAGGGGCGGTTTTATGGAGCCCCGCGGTCGTCACCCAACGTCAACAGACCCCGGGCCCCCATTGGCCTGTACCACCAACCACTCCAACAACTCACGCAGTTGCAGTGACGGTCCCGGTTTGTGTGGAAACACCAGGTAATACCCCAGCCCCGTTTTCACCTTCAAATCAAAAGGCATGACCAGCCGTCCGGCGCTCAGGTCATCGCCGATCAACGACCAATCTCCAATCGCCACACCCGTCCCCTGAGACGCCATCGACATGGCCAGGTCCAGTGTTTCGAACTGCTGTCCACGGGCACTGTTGCCCAGTTGGACGCCTGCGGCGTTGAGCCAGATTTTCCAGTCCCGCTGATCACGCGTAGGGTGCAGCAGCAGATGTTTATCCAGGTCCGACGGGCTGTGCAGCGGTACCGGGCCGTCGAGCAGTGGCTGAGAGCAGACTGGAGTCAGTTGCTCGTCAAACAGACGCAGTGAAGCCAGTGAGCTGTCCGGTGGTGCGCCGTACATGACGGCGGCGTCGAACTGTTCGCGATGAAAATCCACACCATGTTGCACGGTGGTGGTCAGTTCCACCGGCACGTCCGGGCGCTCCTTTTGCCATTGCAGCAAACGCGGTAGCAACCAGCGCATGACGCAGGTGGGTGCCTTGAGCTGCAGGGTTTCACGGTGCGCGCCCACCTGTTCCACGGCCTCATCGATCAAGCCGAACACCTGCTGGATCCGTGGCAGCCACTCCAGCCCTTCGGCCGTCAGGCTCAAACCGCGTGCCTGACGGTGAAACAGCGCATAACCCAGATGATCTTCCAGCCCGGCAATCTGTCGGCTCACCGCGCCCTGGGTGATGTGCAACTGCTCGGCTGCGCGCGTGAAATTGCAGCACTGGGCAGTGATCAGAAACGTGTGCAGCGCGGGAAGTGGCGGGAGTCGTTTCATGGAAAGCCAAGGTATGAGGTGAGGACATGGCGAGTATGACTTTTTATCGATTGTTGCCGCTACCCGCTGACCGTTCCAATAACGCCATGACTGAGCACCGCTGCGCACCTACAAATGCCGCGCGGGGCCAGCGTCTCAAGCGAACAAGAAGGGCAAACAGATGGCAACGTGCGGCGAAGTATTGGTCAAGTTACTCGAAGGTTACGGGGTCGAGCAGGTGTTCGGCATTCCCGGCGTGCATACCGTTGAGCTGTATCGCGGGCTGGCCCGTTCGAGCATCAACCACGTTACTCCGCGTCACGAACAGGGCGCCGGCTTCATGGCCGACGGTTATGCACGCACCAGCGGCAAACCGGGTGTGTGCTTCATCATCACCGGTCCCGGCATGACCAACATCACCACTGCGATGGGCCAGGCCTACGCCGATTCGATCCCGATGCTGGTGATCTCTAGCGTGCAATCGCGCAGTCAGTTGGGCGGTGGTCGCGGCAAGCTGCATGAGCTGCCGAACCAGGGCGCACTGGTGGCCGGCGTTGCCGCATTCTCCCATACGCTGATGTCCGCTGCTGAGCTGCCGGGCGTATTGGCCCGTGCCTTTGCCTTGTTCCAGGCCGGTCGTCCGCGTCCGGTGCACATCGAAATTCCGCTCGACGTGCTGGTCGAAAACGCCGATGCCTTGCTTGACAGTCAACCGGTGAGCATTACTCGCGCCGGTGCGGCACCCTCGGCCGTGGCCCGGATGAGTGAACTGCTGGCCAACGCCAAGCGACCATTGATCCTCGCCGGTGGCGGTTCGATCGACGCGGCGGCCGAGCTGACCCGGCTCGCCGAATTGCTCGACGCACCGGTGGCGCTGACCATCAATGCCAAAGGCATGCTGCCGTCCGCGCACCCGTTGCTGATCGGTTCGACCCAGACTCTGGTGGCCACCCGTGCCCTGGTGGCGGATGCCGATGTGGTGCTGGCGATCGGCACTGAACTGGCCGAAACCGACTACGACGTGACCTTTGCCGGCGGCTTCGACATTCCGGGCACCTTGCTGCGCGTTGACATCGATCCAGACCAGACCGTGCGTAACTACCCGCCGAAAGTGGCGCTGGTGTCCGACGCACAAAGCGCCGCCCAAGCGTTGCTCGATGGTGTGGCCAAGCATGTGCTGGCCGAGCGTTGCAGCGATTGGGGCCAGGCTCGCGCCGCCACCCTGCGTGCCGAACTTGAAACTCTCTGGGACGCGCCAACCCGTGCCCAGACCCTGTTCCTGAACACCGTGCAGGAAGTATTGCCGGAAGCGGTATTCGTCGGCGACTCGACCCAACCGGTGTACACCGGCAACCTGACGTTCAACCCGGAGCGCCCGCGTCGCTGGTTCAACTCGTCGACCGGTTACGGCACCCTCGGCTATGCCTTGCCGGCCGCCATCGGTGCATGGCTCGGTGGTGGTTCGCAGCGCAGCACTCGCCCTCCGGTGGTGTGCCTGATCGGCGACGGTGGCCTGCAATTCACCTTGCCGGAACTGGCCAGCGCGGTGGAAGCACGCACCCCGGTCATCGTCCTGCTGTGGAACAACCAGGGCTATGAAGAGATCAAGAAATACATGGTCAACCGCGCCATCGAACCGGTGGGTGTCGACATCTACACCCCGGATTTCATCACTGTGGCCAAGGGTCTGGGTTGCGCGGCGCAAGCTATCAGCAGCGTCGAAGAACTACGCGTTGCACTGCGTGAGGCTAATGATCGTCAGGGCCCGACCCTGATTGAAATCGACCAGACCCAGTGGATGACGGCGGTGTCGGCATGAGCTTCTCCATTACCCTGGACGGTCTGTACATCGATGGCCGATGGTCGGCCGGCGACGAGCACTTGCGGGTCATCAACCCGGCGACCGAAGCCCTGTTGACCACGGTCAAAGGCGGCGATGAGCACGCGGTCGATCAAGCGGTCACAGCGGCCAGCGCGGCATTTGCCCAGTGGTCGAAAACCACCGGTGCCGAGCGTGGCGCGATCCTGCGCAAGATCGCCAACGGTGTGCAGGCACGCCGCGAGCGTTTGATGTATTTGCAGTCGAGCAACAATGGCAAGCCACAGTTCGAAGCGGGCATCGACGTCGATGACGTGATCGCCACGTTCGAGTATTACGCCGGTCTGGCCGAAGCGTTGGACGCCGGCCAGGACCGCACCGTGGAACTGCCGAGCGAAGACTTTGCCGCCCGTGTACGCCGTGAACCGTGTGGCGTGGTGGGGATGATCGTGCCGTGGAACTTCCCGATGGTCACCACCGCCTGGAAACTCGCGCCGGCCCTGGCGGCGGGTTGCTGCGTGGTGCTCAAACCTTCGGAAGTCACGCCGCTGCCGGAGCTGGAACTGGCGGCGATCATCGCCGAGAGCGGCTTGCCCAGCGGTGTGTTCAACCTGATCTGCGGCACGGGCCCGGCGGTCGGTGCGCCGCTGTCGGCCGATCCACGGGTGGCGAAGATTTCCTTCACCGGCAGCAATGCGGTTGGCGTTCAGGTCATGCAGCGTGCGGCGGAAACCGTCAAAGGCGTGAGCCTGGAACTGGGCGGCAAATCATCGCTGTTGGTCATGGCCGATGCTGATCTCGACCTGGCCGTGGAGCTGGCCAGTGGCGGTGGTTTCTTCAACGCCGGGCAGATGTGTTCGGCCACCAGCCGGGTATTGGTCGCCGATGAGCTGGCAGATGAATTCCTGCTGCGTTTGACGGCGCGGGCCGAAGCGATTCGCGTGGCTGATCCGTTTGACCCTGAAGTTGAAATGGGCGCGCTGGTCAATCAGGCGCAATACCAGCGCGTGCTCGGACACATCGACCGTGGCCTGAGTGCTGGTGCTCGCTTGGTCTGTGGCGGCGAACGCCCGGCCGATCTTCCACGCGGTTATTTTTTACGCCCGACCGTCTTCACCGACGTGCCCCTCGACAGTGCGTTGTGGTGTGAAGAGATCTTTGGCCCGGTGCTGTGCGTGCGCAGTTTTGCCACGGAACAAGAGGCCATCGAGTTGGCCAATGACAGCCAGTTCGGTCTGGTGGCCAGCGTGGTCAGCCGTGATATGGCGACCGCCGAACGGGTCGCCAACGCCTTGCAGGCGGGGCTGGTGTGGATCAACGCACCGCAGGTGATCTTCCCGCAGACCGCCTGGGGCGGTTACAAACAGAGCAGCATCGGCCGCGAGTTGGGGCCGTGGGGCCTGCAGGCGTTTCAAGAAATAAAGCACGTGATTCGCGCCGTCTGACAGCACGAAAACGGCCCACGCATGCCTCGAAACGAGGCATGCATCCGGGACATGGCACCAATGATTTTTTTTCGATTGTTGCGCGTTTTGCGTGACCTCAGGATGACCCCGCAGACCTTGCTACAGCCCTTGAAACACGAGGGCTTGCAGCAGATCGATTAGCACGGGCGCAAGGGATGCCTCTACCTCATACCTACAACAATAAACGGAGTCCTTCATGGGCGATCATGATCTGAACAGAAGACAATTCATCAAGACCGTAGGTGTTGCGTCGGTTGCTGCGGCCGCGATGAGCATGCCGTTCGTCCGCGCCAACGCCAGTGACACCCGTTTCCAGGGCAAGACCCTGCGGCTGTTGACCTGGTCCGATGACACCGGGCTTGCTGCACTGCGCAACATTGCCGCGACCTTCGAAGCCAAGTACGGCTGCAAGGTCATCGCAGACCGCACCGGCAGCACCTCGGAAATGGTCGCCAAGCTCAAGGCCGGTGGTGATCGCCCTCAATACGACGTCATCACCCTGGCCGGTGTGGGCGCTGAAGGCCTGGCCGCCGCCGGCCTGCTGGAAAAGCCCGACCTGAACCGCATTCCCAACCTGGTCGACGTGCCTGAGAAATACCGCACTGGCGCCAACGGTCACGGTATTGGTTACCTGCTCTGGTGCAACAGCCTCGTCTACAGCACCCGCACCATGAAAGAAGCCCCGGACAGCTACGCGGCCCTGTGGGACGCGGACCTGGCGCCGAACATTTTCCTGCCGCCGCCGAACTGGACCGAGGCCATGGACCTGATCATCATCGCCGCCAAACTGGCCGGTGGTGACGAGCACAACGTCGAGCCTGGCTTCAAGAAACTCGCCGAGCTCAAGAGCCGTGTGGTGACCCTGGGCGAAAACCCGAACCAGATCGCCGAACTGTTCCGCACCGGCTCCCTGGATCTGGGCGGCCTGTACGCTCCAGCGTTCTTCCCGAAACAGATCCGCGATCCGAACTACGGCCTGAGTGCAACCTTCGGCATGAAGGAAGGTTTCTACACCGACCTGATGCAGTCGGTCATGCCGAAAAACCGTCCGGGCGATACCGACCTGGCCTACGCCTTCATCAACCATTCGCTCGACCCACTGGTGCAGGGCAAGATGGCCGAAGACATCTACAACGGCCCGGTCAACGCCAAGGCAATCATCTCTGCCGAAGCGCGCAAGAATCCGTTCATCCTGACGCCAGAGCAGATTGCCGAGAAGGCGATCATGCACGACAACGCCTTCCTGGCGACGGTGCATGACCAATGGATTCGTCGTTACACGGAAATCTTCTCTTCCTGACCGAGTGTCGAACACCAGATCTTCAATCACAGAAGATCCCCTGTGGGAGCGAGCCTGCTCGCGATGAATCCTGCCAGTCGACATTGATGTCACTGACAGATCGCTATCGCGAGCAGGCTCGCTCCCACAAGGGGCCAATGTGTCTGGAAGACCTGTGTTCACTCAGCTGCTTTCCATTGACGAGACCATTGCTATGGAACACCAACCTCTGACCCAATCGGTCAGCCCTGCTGCCATACGCCCCCGCCTCGGCCTTTCGCCGACGACGCGTGCCTGGTTATTCCTTTCGCCATCGATGCTGTTTCTCGGTGTGCTGATTGCTGCCAGCCTGCTGGTGTTGCGCATGAGCGTGGGCACCAAAGGGGCGGAATGGAGCGGATTCAGCCTGGCCAGTTATGCCCAGTTGCTGGAACCCTATTACCTCAAATCGCTGGTGCTGACCTTACGCCTGGCGTTGATCAGTGCGGTGATTGCCGTGCTGCTGGCGATTCCGGTGGCGTACACCATGTCGCGCCTCACCTCCCCGTTGCTGCGTCGAGTGTTTCTGGCCGCAGTGCTGTTGCCGTTGCTGGTCAATCTGTTGCTGCAAAGCTACGGCTGGCTGGTAATCCTGGGACCTGGCGGGATGCTCAATCAGGCGCTGATGGGGCTGGGTCTGATCAAGCGTCCGATCATGCTGCTGTACAACCAGAACGGCGTGTTGATGGGCCTGGTACAAACCGCTTTCCCGTTGGCCGTGCTGCCGATTGCCAGCGCGATGCGCGGCGTTGCCCGCACTTACGAAGAAGCCGCTGCGACCTTGGGCGCGAGCCGCTTGAAGGTGTTTTTCCAGATAGTGCTGCCGATGAGCATGCCGGGCATCATCACCGGCGCGACCCTGGTGTTTGCCTACAACGCCAGCAGCTTTGTGGTGCCCTTGCTGCTCGGTGGTCGGCGAGTGCCGATGCTCGCAGTGATGGTGCATGACCAGATCGCCCCGCTGATGAACTGGCCAGCCGCCTCCGCTGCGGGTGTGGTGCTGATCGTGACCACACTGGCCATCATGACCTTGTCCGAATACATCACTGGCCGTCGTCGGCGCATGCTGGAGGCTTCGCAATGAGCACATTGATCAAGAAGCGCCTGTCGCTGCTGCCAGGCGACACCGGCAAATTTGCCGGGATCCTTTCAGGCGTCATCCTGTTCCTGGCGGTGTTGCCGATCCTGACCATGATCGTCATGTCGTTCAGTGGTTCTTCGAACCTCGACTTCCCGCCCAGCAGTTACAGCCTGCAATGGTACAAGGCAGCCTGGCACACCTTCGCGTCCCCGGACGCCAGCGATGTGCTGAGCCTGGGCAAAGCCATGACCACCAGCTTGATGGTGTCGTGCATGGCCATGATCTTCGCCACCCTCGTTGCGGTGCCGGCGGCCTATGCGCTGACCCGTCTGGAGTTCCGTGGCAAAGCCGTTGCACTGCAATTGATGTCGCTGCCGTTGGTGTTTCCGATGGTGGTGCTGGGCCTGGCGTTGTTGCTGGTGTTCGACAGCCTGCCGTTCCAGATGACCATTTCGCGTCTGGTGATTGCCCACGTCATTCTTGCCCTGCCGTTCGTCGTGAAGAACTGCACGGCGGCGATGCTCTCCATCGGCACCGAAGTCGAAGAGGCCGCGCAAATGCTTGGCGCTTCACCGCTGCGGGCGATTGTCGATGTGGTGGTGCCGTTGATGAAGTCGGGGATCCTGGCCGGGATGCTGCTGGCGTTCATCGTCTCGTTCAACGAGTTCACCGTGACGTACTTCCTGTACACCATCGATGTCATGACGGTGCCTATCTGGATGTTTAGCCGCACCGTGTCGTCGCTGGACCCAACCGTATTCTCGTTTGCCGTGCTGATCGTGCTGATCGACTTCGTCCTGATCTGGGCGTTGGAGAAGCTAGTCGGTGAAGGTGGCGTTTCGTTCTAGCTTCTGCCTGGAGGTGCCTGCGCTCGATCATGCTGCGTTAAAAGTCAGCTCAGAATGCTCATTGACTAAAGTCAACTCCGCTTCTTCGCAGACTTTTGCCTTGCCTGATCATCGCTCGGCGACCTCCAGCCAGAACCTTTATTCTTGAGGTGAGCAACATGACTGGTCTGATTCTGGAAAACGTCGGGAAACGTTACGGCACGGCATGCGCGGTCAAGGACGTCAATCTGCACCTGCCTGAGGGCAAACTGGTGTGTTTTCTCGGCCCGTCGGGCTGTGGCAAAACCACCTTGCTGCGGATGATCGCAGGTCTGGAAACCCTGTCCGAAGGCGAGATTCGTCTGGACGGTGAAGACATCGGCAACACACCGGCGCACCTGCGCAATTTCGGCATGGTGTTTCAGTCGCTGGCGCTGTTCCCGCATATGACGGTTGGCGAGAACATTGCCTACCCGCTGAAACTGCGTGGTGTGAGCAAGGCCGATCAGCAGGCGCGGGTCACTGAACTGCTGCAAATGATTCAGCTGCAAGAGATGGTTGATCGTCCGGTGTCGAAACTCTCCGGAGGTCAGCGTCAACGCGTGGCGATTGCCCGGGCGATTGCCACGCACCCGAAAATCCTCCTGCTCGATGAACCGCTGTCGGCACTGGACGCCAAGCTGCGCGAGTCGATGCAAGTAGAGATTCGTCAGCTGCAGCAACGCCTGAACATCACCACCATCATGGTCACTCACGATCAGCGCGAAGCCATGACCATGGCCGATATCGTGGTGGTATTAGGCGAGAATCGGGTGCAGCAGGTCGGCACGCCGATCGAGATCTATCGCCATCCGGCCAACGAATTTGTCGCCGACTTTATTGGCACCGGGAACATTTTCCCGGCCACCGCATTGGGTGATGGCAAGGTCGGTTTGCCCGGCGGCGATGCTCTCCAGGTGCCGATTTGCAGCAGCATCGTGGTCGGCGAAAAGGTCAAGATGCTCGTGCGTCCCGAGGACTTGCAACTGTCGCACCCACAGGCGAGCGCAGGTAATCGGCTGCTGGGTAGAGTGACGTTCGTGCGGGATATCGGCGCAACCATCGAGACCACGGTCGAGTGCTCCGGCGTGACGCTGACAGCCTTGAGCACGCCGTGCCAGGGCATCGGCCTGAGCATCGGCAACCCGGTGTCGGTGACCATTCCGTCCGAAGCCTGCCGCGTGCTTGGCGTCTGACTTACTGGCCCTATCGCGAGCAGGCTCGCTCCCACACTGGATCGTATGTGAACACTTCAGATCAAATGTGGGAGCGAGCCTGCTCGCGATGGGTCCGGCACAGCCTGCCGAAAACTCTGATCAGACAGACATCCGCAATCGCGCCAGATCCCGCAACGGTGGCGCGCCAAACAGCCGGCTGTACTCGCGGCTGAACTGCGAGGGGCTTTCATAGCCCACGCGGTAACCCGCCGCCGAGGCGTCTATGCCTTCGGCGAGCATCAAGCGCCGCGCCTCTTGCAGGCGCAGTTGCTTCTGGTATTGCAGTGGACTCATGGCTGTCATCGCCTTGAAGCGATGGTGCAGGGTCGACACGCTCAGGTTCACTTCCTTGGCTAACTCATCAATGCGCAACGGCTGCTCGTAGTTGCCGTTGAGCCATTTGATCGCCTGACTGATGCGATGGCTCTGGCTGTTGGCGACGGCGATCTCATACAGCCGATGCCCCTGCTGGCTGCGCAACAAGCGATAGAGAATTTCCCGGCGAATCAGCGGTGCAAGCATGGCGATGTCTTTCGGGGTGTCGAGCAGGCGCGCCAGACGCAGTACCGCGTCGAGCATTGGCTGGTCGAGTCGCTCGACGTACAGACCGCGTCCGGTGGGGCGGGTCGGTACGCCAAGCGGTCCGGCGTCGGCAATCAATGCAGTGATTTCCGCCGGGTCGATGTCCAGGCGCAAGGCCAGGTTGGGATGCTCGCTCGAGATGTTGACCACGCGTCCACTGAGGGGCATCGAGACCGAAACCACCAGGTAATTGAGCGGGTCGTAGTTGAAGGACTCATCCGCCAGTCGAACTTCCTTGCGGCCCTGAGCCAGGATGCACAGCGCCGGTTGCGCCAATCCGGGCGAGAAGTCGTGTGGGGTGCTGTGGCGCGACAGAAACAGCGAGCCGATGGCGGTGGCGTAGGTGCCGTCCTCGGTGGTGTTGCGACGGATGATCGTGGCCAGTTCCGCGCGCTGTTTTTCCATGCCGGCGTCCAGCGGGGCGAGGGGGTGATCGAGCGGCGACATGCAGGGCATCCTCGGTGAGGTGTTTGCGATGGGCACAGCTTATGTTTGTGCAAGGCTTTGCGGTAGACAAATCCTGCGCAAAGCTTGCCTGATTCTGCACCCGGTTGGCGCCCGGCGAGGTCAGAACAGGCGAAACTTGCTTGAAACCCTTTCGTCATGTTCGCGACGTTGACACGACGGCGCTCGGAGGGAATCGAGCGACGTCGCAGGATTGTGCAATAAGCCGGCAGGAATCGACTAACGGGCCGTTCGCCAGGGACTTTATCGTTGACCCTGTCGCCACCTGTGCGCAGGTGGCTGATCGTTTACACCCTGGGAGAGTCGAACATGTCCATGCAGATCCCCGTCAGCCATATGGCTTTTGTCCGCGCCCGAGCGGGCCGCTCGCTGGAGTTGGGCGCGCGTTTGAGCAGCCTGATCGAACCGTCGCGCCAGGCTCCCGGCTGCCTGCACTTTGCCTTGCAACATTCCTTGTGCGATCCCGAACTGTGGCTGGTGTCCGGTTTCTGGGTCGACCAGCAGGCCATGACCGCCTACTTCGGCACTCCGGCCATGCAGATATTTGCCGAGCTGGTGCAGGAACTGGTGGTCAACCACCTGGATTTCCACACCTTCAGCGAAGTTTCGGCGGTTCAGGCTCGCGGCGAATATTCGCAGTTCAACACTGTACCGCTGCAGCAGTTGGCCAGCTGAGGGTTTAGAATGGCCGACTTTCCATTGGCCAGGATCCGCGACATGGCACGTAAAGAGTTTGCACAGTTCGAAGCCGTTTCCGCTGTAGTACCGGGTGAGGGAGGCTACAGTGCCGCCATCGCCGTCAAAGCCCTGGGTGGTTCAGGCGCCCCGCGCTTTCACAAAATCCTCGATGACCAGACATTCAAGACTGCCTTCGAAGCCGATCAGGCTGCCGAGCAGAAGCTTGAACAGTTGACCGACGTTGCTGAAGACGGCGAACTGGTCTGGTAGTTACCTGGTCGTGCCCGGGCGGAACATCTTGAACAAGGCCTCAGGCCCCAACTGGAAGTAATCCGCCGGACCGCCGCCGCGCAGAATCGGTTCTGCGGCGGCGGTGTCGTACACCCCATCCTTGAGCAGCCACTTGGCGATATGCACGGCGACCACTTCACCGAGGATCAGCCAGCTCGGCACCAGTTCCTTGTCCGCGCGTTGCAACTGAATGATCTGCGTGACTTTGCACTCGAAGGACACCGGGCTTTCGGCGACGCGCGGCACCTGAATGATTTTCGACGCCGCAGGTGTCAGCCCGGCCAGTTCGAATTCATTGACGTCAGCGGTGACCATCGCGCTGCTCTGGTTCATCTGCTCGGCCAGCGGGCGGGTGGCCAGGTTCCAGGCGAATTCGCCGGTCTGCTCGATGTTGTTCAGGCTGTCTTTGCGGCCGACGCTTGAGAACCCGATGATCGGCGGAATGTAGTTGAACGCATTGAAAAAACTGTATGGCGCCAGGTTCAGCCGGCCTTTGGCATCCTGCGAGGAAATCCAGCCGATGGGCCGCGGGCCGACGATGGCATTGAACGGGTCATGGGGCAGGCCGTGGCCCAGGGCGGGTTCGTAGTAGTGAATATCGTCGGGCATCGCGTGGGTTCCTGAATGCAAGGCTTGGAAGGTTGAAGGCCATAGTGCAAGGGCTGATGGCTTATTTCCAGTTGTCATGGGGCATCAAAACAATGAGATCCCCTGTGGGAGCGAGCCTGCTCGCGATGACGGCGGCACATCCAGCATCAGTTCGACTGGCAGACCGCTATCGCGAGCAGGCTCGCTCCCACAGAGGACGTGCTGGTCTCGGATATTTGTTATCCCCCCAGAAACAACTAAGCCCGGCCGAAGCCGGGCTGTGAAGTCTGTGCAAGGCGTTAACTGATAGCGGCGGCAGTACCGGTGCGGTCAAAACCATCGGCGGCGATAGCGCCAGCGGTACCGGTGTGGTCAAAGCCGTCGGCAGCGACTTTGGCCGAGCCGGTGCGATCGAAGCCGTCGGCAGCGACTTTGGCCGAGCCGGTGCGATCGAAGCCGTCGGCAGCGACTTTGGCCGAGCCGGTGCGATCAAAACCATCAGCCGCCACGGCAGAACCTTCAGCGGTGAAAGCGGCGGAACCGGTGCGGTCGTATCCGTCGGCAGCGAAGGTGTTGGCGGCCAGTACGGAGAGGGTCAGAGCGAGGATCAGTTGGGTTTTCATGATGTGTACTCCAGGTTGGTTTGCGGTTTGTGCGTTGGGTATGGTGCTCATACTACGCATGTAAATTTGATTAAAAAGCGCAAATAAACGCTTAAATCAATCTGATTTATCGATGCTTGTTCCGTCGCAGAATGTTTTCAGACGCTGCTTGGAAGCCTGCATTCTGTATACGTGCGAGACGTCGATATGGATTCAGATGGCAGCAGAATGTCGACTGGGCATTAACCGATCATTAATCGAACCGAGTCGAGGCCATCGCGAGCAGGCTCGCTCCCACATTAGATCGGCGTCAGACACATAACCTGTATCTGATGCGATCAGTGTGGGAGCGAGCCTGCTCGCGATGGGGCCATGGCAGTCACCGTTGCAGTGACTGCCAAACGCGGTCAGTCAGTCTCGATCCGCGAGTGTTTGCGGGTATCTTTCATGGTCACGTACACCAGCAACGACACTGCGATGCAGGCCGTGACATACCAGTAGTAACCGGTTTCCATGCCAATGCTCTTGAACCACAGGGCGATGTATTCAGCGGTACCGCCGAAGATCGATACGGTCAGCGCATACGGCAGGCCTACGCCCAGTGCGCGGATTTCAGTGGGGAACAGTTCGGCTTTGACCACCGCGTTGATCGAGGTGTAGCCGCTGACGATGATCAGCGCCGCCATGATCAGGAAGAACGCACCCCACCAGGTCTGGACAGTGTGCAGGGTCATGAGGATTGGCACGGTGAACACAGTCCCCAGAACGCCGAAGGCGATCAGGATCGGGCGGCGTCCGATTTTATCCGACAAGCCGCCAATGATCGGTTGCAGGCACATGAACAGAAACAGTGTGGCCGCCGAAATAGTGGTGGAGTCGGTGATGCTCATGCCGACCGTGTTCACCAGGTATTTCTGCATGTAGGTGGTGTAGGTGTAGAAGGCCAGGGTACCGCCCATGGTCAGGCCGACCACGGTCATCAGTTCCTTGGGATGACGCAGCAGCGTGCGCATCGCGCTTTCTTTGGACTTCTCTTTCTTGGTGAAGGACTCGGTTTCTTCCATCCCGCGACGCAGGTACAACGCTACGACCGCACACAAGGCGCCGATGGCAAACGGGATACGCCAGCCCCAGGCATACAGCTGCTCAGTGGTCAGTACTTGCTGCAGCACGATCAGTACCGCGAGGGCGATGAGCTGGCCGGAGATCAGGGTCACGTACTGGAAGCTGGAGAAGAAGCCGCGACGTTCCTTGGTCGCCATTTCGCTGAGGTAGGTGGCCGAGGTCCCGTATTCGCCGCCGACCGACAAGCCCTGTAGCAAGCGGGCGAACACCAGCAGGATCGGTGCGCCGATGCCGATGGTTTCATAACCCGGACTCAGGGCGATCAGCAGGGAGCCGAAGCACATCAGCAATACCGAGGCCATCAACGCGGCCTTGCGACCTTTGCGGTCGGCATACAGCCCCATCAGCCAGCCACCGATCGGGCGCATCAGGAAGCCCACGGCAAAAATGGCTGCGGTGTTCATCAACTGTGCGGTGGACGAGCCGGCAGGGAAAAAGGCCTTGGCGAAATACAGCGAGAAGGCGGCGTAGACGTACCAGTCGTACCACTCGACCATGTTGCCGACAGAGCCGCTGAAGATCGATTTGATGCGGCTGGCGGTGGTCTTTTCTTTGGCAGGCGAAGCTACCGACCCAAGAGGCAGGGCTTGTGAGTTATCCATGACGGATCCTTCATTTAATTGTTTTTGTGGAGCGCGCGTAAACGCAGCCTGCGTGGGCTATAGCAGGAGCTGTGCCAAGGGGGGAGAGGGGCGGTTTAGAGGGGGTGGCGGGAATGGGTGAGCGGAAATCCGCTTATTTGGAATGGGGTGTGAGCGAAAAACCGCTTATTCGGCTCATTAATTTGCGTTGTCTGTACCTGCTTCATCGCGAGCAGGCTCGCTCCCACAGTAGATTTTCGGTGTGCGCACTATTTGTGCTTCACACAGGAACAATGTGGGAGCGAGCCTGCTCGCGATGAGGCCAGAACAGACACCACAAAAAATCAGCTTTCTTACAGGAACATCTCTCGGCTCAAGCCATGGCGCTGCATCTTTTCATTGAAGGTCCGGCGCGGCAGTTGCAGTTCTTCCAGCACGGCTTTGATATCGCCTTTGTACCGGGTCAGCGCGGCCCGCAGGCAATGTGCTTCGAAGGCTTCCTGCTGGGCGGCGAGGGACTGGCCGGGTTCGATACCGACCGGTTCCGGTTCACCCAGGCCCAGCACTTGACGTTCCGCGACGTTCGCCAATTCGCGCACGTTGCCCGGCCAGTCGTGGCTCAGCAACCGACTTAGCTGCGGGCCACTGAGCGGTGGAAAGCTGCGTCCCAGCCGCTGCGCGGCGGCTTGTGCGAAATGCTCGAACAGCAACGGAATGTCCTCACGCCGTTCGCGCAACGGCGGCAAGCGCAGTTCCGCGACATTCAGCCGATACGCCAGGTCTTCGCGAAAACGCCCGGCGCGGGCTTCATCCAGCAGGTCGGGTTTGGTCGCGGCGATGATCCGCAGGTCCACGTGAATGCTCTGGTTGGAGCCCAGCCGTTCGAGCTTTTGCTCCTGCAATACCCGCAGCAATTTGACTTGTTGCGCCAGCGGCATGCTTTCGATTTCATCGAGGAACAAGGTACCGCCATCGGCGTATTCCAGTTTGCCAATGCGCTTGCCCTGAGCGCCGGTGAAGGCGCCGCTTTCATGACCGAACAACTCGGCTTCGAACAGTTGCTCGGGGATCGCCGCACAGTTCAACGCCACAAATGGCTTGTCGGCGCGCGGGCCAAAATCATGCAGGCAGCGGGCAACCAGCTCTTTGCCGCTGCCGGTTTCACCACGGATCAACACGTTCACCGGCAGCGCCGCGAGGTCCAGCACTTGCCGACGCAGGGTCTGCAAACCACGGGAGACACCGAGCAGGCTGGCGTCGAGTTTGCTGCGGTTGTCGGCCTGCTCGTGCAAGGCGCGGTTTTCCAGCACCAGCCGACGTTTATCCAACGCCCGACGCAGGCTATTGAGCAAGGTCTCGGGGCTGAAGGGCTTTTCGAGGAAGTCGTAGGCACCCTCGCGCATGGCTTCGACGGCCATCGGCACATCGCCGTGCCCGGTCAGCAGAATCACCGGCAAGTCGGCGTCCAGCTGTTGCAGCCGAGCCAGGAGTTCCAGGCCGGTCATGCCGGGCATCCGCACGTCGCTGAGGATCACCCCGGGAAAATTCGCCGGCAGTTGTGCCAGGCATTCATCGGCGCGGCTGAACAGTTTGACCTCGAACCCCGATAGGCTCAGCCACTGTTCGACGGCATCGCGAATACTGCGTTCGTCATCGACCACGATCACCGAGTTCAACATTGAATGTGTGCCTCCAGATCGATGGGCAAGGTGAGGGTGAAAACGGCGCCGTCGCCCTGGTTATCGGCACTCAGGCGGCCGCCGAGTTCATGCACGATGGCGAACGATACCGCCAGCCCAAGGCCCAGGCCATCACCCACCGGTTTGGTGGTGAAGAACGGGTCGAAGACATTCGGCAGGTCCTGCGGCGCAATACCGCCGCCGCTGTCGGCGACGCTCAGGCGCCACAACTGCTCATCGGCTTCAAGGCGGATTTCCAGGCGTTTGAGCGGTTTGTCACGCATGGCATCCAGGGCGTTGCGCAGCAGATTGATCAGCACCTGCTCCAGACGAATCGCATCGCCGCGAACCCAGGCCGGGCGAGTCAGGTGCAGCACGCAGTGGATAGGTTCGTCACGCAGGCGGGCGTCGAGCAACTGCAAGGATTGATCGACCACCGCTGCCAGGTCGAGACGCTCGCGCAAACCGCTGGGGCTTTTGCGGGCGAACGTCTTGAGGTGACCCGTGAGGGCTGCCATGCGCGTCAGCATTTCATCCAGCGGTTTCAGCGTTTTGTAAGCGTCGTCGACCCGGCCGTGATCGAGCAACAGGCGCAAGGTCGCCAGTTGCATGCGCTGGGCGGTGAGTGGCTGGTTGATTTCATGGGCCAGGGCTGCCGACATTTGCCCCAGTGCCGCGAGTTTGGCTGATTGCACCAGACCGTCCTGCGCGGTGCGCAGGTCGCGGGTGCGCTCGTCCACCAGTCGTTCGAGTTCTTCGCGGCTGCGTTGGCGCAACTTGGCCAGACGCCAGCGCTGACTCAAAAACAGCAGCAAAAACACCAGCGTCAGCCACACCCCGGCGGCCGCCAGCCCGGCGTTACGCAAATCTTCGAAGGCCACCTGCGGGCGCCGTAACAGATGAAGGGTCCAGCCTTCGGCGCTCAAGGGCAGCGATTCCCACAGGTAGTCGGCCGCACCGTCGGGGCCGTCGACGCGGGCCAGATAACTGTTCTGGTCAAAGTGCCGAATCGGCTGATGATCGAGCGGGGTCAGCGGTTGCTTGTCGTATTGGCGCGTGGTTTTAAGCTCGGCGCGATCGGTGTCCGACAGCGCGCCCAGCAGCCGATAACGCCACCCTGGTTGATTGGCGATGAACACAATGCCCCGCGCATCGCTGACCAGCAGGGTATCGCTGCCCTGACGCCATTCGCGTTCCAGCTCCGGAAATTCGAGTTTCACCACCATGGCGCCGAGAAACTCGCCGTTGTCAGCCGTCACCGCACTGGACAGGAAATAGCCGGGAATCCCGCTGGTCACGCCTATCGCGAAAAAACGCCCGGCGCCCTGGCTGCGGGTCTGGCTGAAGTAGGGGCGAAAGCCGTAATTGTGGCCAACGTAACTGCTGGGCAAGCGCCAGTTACTGGCGGCCACCGCAAGCCCCGTGTGATCGAGCAGTTCCAGAGTGGACGACTGCGCCGCGCCGTTGATCTTTTCCAGTTTGCGGTTTAGCGCGTCTTGTTGCTCCGGGCTCACCGGGCCATACAGCGCCGAACGCAGTTCCGGGTCCAGCGCGAGCACGGCGGGCAGGGCGCGGTAGCGTTCGATCAGGGTGTGCAGGGAATTGGCGTACAGCGCCAGTTGCTGATTGGCGCGGGCGGCGTCCTCCACCAGGGCCTGGCGTTCGGCGTGGCGCATGGCCAGGGAGGCGGCGAGCGCAGCACCGGCGAGGATCAGCAGGGTATACAACGACAAACGCAGGGTACGAGAGGTCGGCAGCATGCTGTGGCGAACGGATGGCAGGACGGGCGGGCACGATAACATGCAGATGCCTGGCTCCGCCCCCCGTTCGCGTAATCACCGACGGCTCGGGCAATGACGACTGAAAACAGGATCAGTTCTGCGAACAGTCGCATTGTCGACTGATCTCAGGCGAACGATTCGGAAGGGGGGCGTTCGAGGAGCCGCCTCGGTTTTGATCTGGGTGAGGGCGTGCGCCATTGGATTGACCTAGCCACTGTGGGTCCACCAGTTGTACAACCTGGAATGATGTCCCGATACCGGGTGAGCTTGCTGCCTTAAAAACCGATTATCCGTAGTGTTCATTTCCTCGTAGGCGGCAATTCCTCTAAGACCATGTGCGATGTCGGCAAGGGCGGCATGGGTTTGCTCACGCAAGGTTGCCAGGCTGATAGACGCCCCCCCCGTTACCGATGCATCGAGAGCATCAGTGCCCAACGCTTCGAACGCCTCTTCGTACCAGGCAGAACGTTCCTCGACAGCCTTTTGCCAATCGGTGTACATCGTCTTTATCTTGCCGATCTTGACTGGATCTAACCCGTTTTTGATGTCTTCGACTTCGATAGCCCGAGCAAACATATTGATCGCGCCGGGAATGATCGATAGCCACGAGCTCATGACTCTGTTCATCAAGAAGTCAGGGTTGAGCACTGAGTTGAGGAACGGATGTATCCGATCATCTTTAAAATCTTTCCAGGTTTTGATTTCTTTAACGGGCTCAGTGATACCCAACCCACGATCAATCTGTGCAACAGACATTTTCGAAGTTTGCGGTATTAGCGGGCCGAGCGTGACCCCGAGCCCGTCCGCGATCCCGTTTATTATCGGGTCTGCCATCGCGCCGGTCACATCCCCGGCGATGTTGCCGCCAATCAGCCCCCCAGCCCCTAAGTAGGGTACTCCAGGAACACTAGGAACGATGCTATCGATGAACCCGGCAGCTTGCGCTCCGGCCTCATAGCCCATGACTCCTTTGCCCACCTCGGCCGCCAGATTTGCCAGCAGGTTTCTTTTGAGGTGCTTCTGATGGATGATGTTGTGCAGTAGCGCGTTTGTCTGCTCGGCAAATCCGCCTACGACGGAAATGAACTCCGAAGAAAGCATGATCACGGCTTCCGATTTAGCCCCACCCACAGGATCCACATAGCGCAGCGGATTGTTCCCCACAAACGCAAACAGATTTGTCCCGTCCACTGCCCCCGCCGGATCGGCACTGATCCAGCGTTGTACCCACGGCGCGTAGTACCGCGCTCCGTAGTAATACAACCCGCTTTCATCCATCTCCTTGCCCGAATAGCGGATGAACTTATAAGCCACCTCGATGAGCGAGCGCGCCGCCATCCACGCGGTGGCGCCGTACGGGTAATAGCCTTCGTGGGTAATCATCTGCGCCTTTTGGTCCAGCTCCATCAGGCACGATCCCAGATGATCCTCCAGGGTGTAGCGCAGTTGATCCGGATCGATGCCTGAGGGCGGGAGTGCGGCCCAATGCAGGCAACGCACACTGCCGACCCCGGCAGCGAGGGTGATGACGTGCAGCTCCTCACCGTTGTCCCGGGTGCGGATCTCAAGGCCCGGCAGATAGCGGACCTCATGAGAATGGCTGTTTGAGGGTGCGTAGGTGTCGTGGCGCTTGTAGACCCGCGAGCCCTGGCTGTAGCGATAGTGCTCTTCGTCGTCGGGATCGCTGTCTCGATGCACCAGCGTTACAGAGGCCAACTGGTCGCGCGCGTCCCAGCACATGGGGTGGCCGGGTTGCAGGGCCAACTGATTGCCGTGGCGGTCGAACAGTTTGTCGAACTCCGGGTCGGGATAGTCAGGGGCCCAGCGCACGCCGCGGTTGCTGTTCGGGTCGATGAACATCTCGCGGGTATGACTGGCCCCCTCGCGCACATGGTTGAGCTTGATCAGGTTGCCGCCAGTATCGTAGGTATAAGTCTGGGTGTAGTTGCGTCGATCCTTGGGGTCGGTTGGTCCTGGCCGGCCCGGGTTGTCGGAAGGCGGGGCGTCGTCGTAGCCTGTGGCGCTGGTCAGTCGGTACAGCGAGTCATAGGTGAACGTACGGTGACCGTCGACTCGCTGGTTGGCGAAATGGCTCGGTGTAAAGGTCAGGTCATCGATGCGGGTCACGTTGCCCATGCGATCGTAAAAATACTCGAAATCCTGTAACGGCGGTTCCAGTTTTTTTTGCGCCTTCAAGCTGAATAAACGCCCATCGGCGGCATCGTAGGTCCAGGTGCTGAGTACGTCGTTGCCGGCGAGCTGGGTGATTATCTGGCCGGCGGCGTTGTACTGCGCGTCGTTGAGAACCGTCTGCCAGTTCTTGCCTTGCTCTATTTGCAGTTGTACCTGCTGGAGTTGGCCGGCAACGTTGTAGCGCAACTGTTGCCGATGATCACAGGCATCGGTCTGGCTTAGCACCGTGCCAAGGGCGCTGTAACGCCATACCGTGGTGCAGGCCAGCCCATCGGCAAAGGTGCGGGTTTCATTGAGCGGCTGACCGAGCAGGTTGAAACCGTTGATGCTCAGCGAGCCCGAGGGATCGATCTGCTCGAGTAACTGACCGCGTCGATTGTGCTTGGGGTCGGCAGAGACGTCGGCGTAGGTAAAGGTTTCGACGTTCGGTTGCGCGTTTTCCTCGACGGCTATCACGCGCAACTGATTGTCGTAGGTGGTTCGCCAGTGATTGGCGCGCTGATCCCAGTGCTGAAGGATTTCACCGGCGACCCCCGCCAGACTCAAGCGCCGACCGGAATCGACACTGTCGACCCTGAGCGCTTCACCCGACAGCCGATAGACAGTAGCCAGGTTAGGTCTGGGGGCATTGCCGAACAGTCGCGGGTCCCATTGCTCTATCTGTCTCCCAATAGTGTCATGGCGTTGCCGGGTGATCAGTGTTTCCAGTGCCCCACCGGCGACCTTGCGCAGATAAGCCACCTGACGGATTGGCAAGCCGCGAGGGTCGTTGGCCTTCAGCTCGGGTGTACGGCAATGAATGTTCTGATTCATTCGATAGGCTCACTAACAGGGACGCTACGGCCGCGCTGCCTGGCTTATGCAACTGATCCGTCAACTTTTTTATGGTTTTGCGGCAACCTTGTTCTGGGTTGGGGGATTGGCGGCAGGCTCGTGCTGGCGGCGACCTCCTGCTCAAGTTGTGTCAGTCGCTCTGTCACGCCCTCTGCTTCACTGGCGGCATCGACAGCTGTTTGCGCAAGCGTCAACACCTTATCGATTGCTTCAAAAGGGTCGATTCCGGTATTGAGCAATTGCATGACCTCGCGCTGTTTGTCGGAAGCAAGTGCTTCCAGTTGCGTATAGAACATCTCCTGAATACGCTCGGGATAGGCATTGATACTGTCAGTGAAATTCTTGATTTTGTTGAGCAGTTCGCTACCCCCGTTTACAGCGCTTTGCAGCCCGTCTGAAACTTGGTTTGCGATGTCCGAACCTGTTTGCACTACATTTTTGAGTTCTTCTGTATGAAGTACTTCTGCCAGCTTCAGACCCTTCTTGAAAAAGTAATACCTTAGTGCCGGCATGGCTATGGCGCCGACGACCAAACCGACACCCGCCCCAATAGCAGAACCGATACCAGGCACGACAGAGCCTATTGCGGCACCTGCTGCAGCACCTTCAGCCATGCCTTTAACAACTGACTTGATACCGTGTCTGGATTTAATGAATTTTCCAAATGTCATGCTTTCTCGAACTTGAGCAATATCCGCTCCTTCGGGAACCAGGGCATCAAATTTGGTTGCAAGGTTATGCATCTGATCCACCGCATTTTTAGCGGTGTCTAACATGCCGATCGAGTGGCGCAATATGTCAAATACGACCTTTATCTCTCCCTCTTTGTCGATATATCGAACCGGGTTATTACCCACCATCGCATACAGATTCAGCCCATCCACATCCCCGCCGGGATCGGCACTGACCCAGCGTTGTAACCACGGTGCGTAATAGCGCTGCCCATAGTAATAAAGCCCGCTGACATCCATTTCCTTGCCTGAATACCGAGTGGTCTTGTAATCAGCCTCCACCGCCGAGCGCGCCGCCCACCAGCAGGTGCGGCCGAAGGGGGCATACAACTCGTGGCTGATCACCGCGCCGTCGCGGTCCAGTTCAAGGGTGCTGGAGCCCAGGTGGTCGTCGAGGCTGTAGCGCAACTGGTTATCGTCGATGCCATTGGGCTTGCCCTTGACCCAGTGCAGGCAGCGCGCACTGCCGGGCAGGGTGATGACGTGCAATTCTTCGCTGTCGTCGAGGGTGCGGATTTCCAGTCCCGGCAAGTAGCGCACGTCGCGGTTGTGGCTGACGGACCTGGTCTGTGTGATCAGCCGTTTGTGCACGCGCACGCCCTGGCTGTAAGCGTAGGTTTCCTCATCGTTAACCCCCGTTTCCCGCTCGATCAGGCTGGCGCTGCTCAGCTGGTCGCGGTGATTCCAGCGCAGCGGTTGATCGGCTTGCCGCATCTGCTGATTGCCGTGGGCATCGAAGCCTTCCTCGAACACCGGCTCGGGGTCGCCTTCCTGCCAGCTGAGGCCGCGATTGCTGTTGGGGTCGATGCGCAGGTGATGGGTGTAGCAATTGCCTTCACGCTGGTGACAAAGCCACGTCAGGTTGCCACCCAGGTCGTAGTCGTACTGCTCGGTGTAGTTGAGGAGACGGCCCGTATCGATAGGCGTGACCAATTCGGGCAATCCCGGCCGGAGGGTGGCGCCGGCTACTTCAAAACCACTGGCGCTGGTCTGCCGGTACAGCGAGTCATAGGCAAAGTCTCGGTCGCCATCCACGCGCTGGTTGGCAAAAAACACAGGCTTGAAGAGGTGGTCCTCGATACACAGAATGTTGCCCATGCGGTCATAGTGATAACTGAGGTTTTGCAACAGCGGTTGTCCTGGGAGTCCGGCCCTCTGGTTCGTCAGGCGACCGTCGGCCGGGTCGTAGGTCCAGCGGCTGACAACGCCGTTGCCAGCGGTTTGCGTTTCAATCTGCGCGAACGCGTTGTAGGTCAAACCCTGCAACACCGGTTGCAGTGAGTCGTCACCCTTGAGCTGGAGAAAGCTCTGCTTGAGCTGCCCGGCAAGGTCGAACCGTGCGTGCTGCCGATGGCCGGCAGCGTCGGTCTGGGTCAGCAGCGCACCGTTGGCGCTGTAGCGCCACGAGGTCGTAGCGATCAGGCCGTCGAGAAACGTCCGGGTTTCGCCCAACGGCGTACCCAGCAGGCTGAAACCTGCGAAGTCGAGCCTGCCCGCCGGATCCTGTTGAGCGATTTTCTGACCGCGCAGATTGTGGCCGGGATCCGCCGAATGGTCGGCGTAGGTGATGCGTTCGACGGTGGTCTGCGGCTGCCCTCGCGGCTGTTCGTGCAGGGCGACCACGCGCAACTGGTCGTCGTAATCGGTTTGCCAATGACAACCGCGGCCGTCCCAGCGTTGCAGCGCTTGTCCGGCAACCCCGACCAGGTGCAAACGCCAACCGGCATCAACGCTGTCGACCCGCAACGCTGTACCGGAAAGCCCATGGACGGTGGAAATGTTGGGTTTTGGGGCGCTGCCGAACAGCCGCGGGTCCCATTGCGCAATCAGGCGTCCGATGGGGTCATGGATTTGCCGGGTGACCAATGCCTGGGCTGGCGTATCGACTTGCTTGCGCAGGTATTCGACGTGCCGAACGGGCAAACCACGGCCGTCGTTGACCTTCAGGGTCGGTGTGTTGCGATGCACCGGAAGGTTCATGGCGTGTTCCGGCCCTGGCGCCTATCCGGTTCGGGTTCATAGGTGTCGTTGAAGTCCTCACGGGTCTGACACCAAGGGTGGTAGGTCTCGCGTGATTCATAGCCTTTGGCACTGATGACTTTGACCGGCCGGCCCAACGGGTCATAAAACTGCTGGTCGTGATAGCCGAACCGGCGAAACGATGCATCATTGATGTAGCGCCAGGCGCTGGCAAAGTAGGGGCGGTAGACCCGCACGGCCAAGCCCTTGTTGTTGTATTCCACCCGTTCGCTGACGCGCCAGCGCGGGTCGGCGTGACGCTCCAATGGTTCGCCGGTTTGCGGGTCAAGTTCCAGTTCGCCTTGCGCATTGACAACCCAGGCCATCCCCGGCTCAACCAACTGCTTGGTTTGCAAGGTCCGGCCAAAGCCATCGACGCAGGTCAGTAGCATCTGAATTTGCTGACCCGTGTCGGCGTCCGGGTAGTCGTCGGCGGTCAGCACCAGACTGTGTACGGGCTCACGTGGCGTGCTACGGATCAGCTCCAGCAGTGCCTGTTCGGCCGCTGTTCGGGCCTTGAGCCTGGCAAGACGCGAGCGAGCACTGGCGCGAATGTGCAGGGACGGCAGAATGTAACCCTGCGCGATCCACTGGGCTAACCGATCGGGGGGCTGGCGCGCCGTATCGGGTAGCGTGCCCATCCAGCTGAGCAAGTCCTTGCGCAATACGCTGGCTGCTCTTTGCAGGGCGGCGATTGGATTCCGGATCGCTTCGCCAGGGCTGGCGTCTTCGGGGCGTTGGTGTTTATCGAGGGGGTCGAAACCTATGTCCGCGCCGTTTTCAGTGCCAAAGAAACTGATTGCCAGCGGTTGTCCGGAAGGTTCGTAGAGGGCCTCCTGTACATTCTCATTGGCATCGATGACACGTTTGGGTTGGAGTGCGTGGTAATCGTATTCGGCGCGGGTGGTGCAGCCATCCGGCAACTTAACGGTCTCGGTCAGCACGTGATAGGCGTCGTAGCTGATCGTGGTCACCCCATGACTCTCGGTCGCATTGAATTGCACTAGCTTGTAGAAACCGCTGAGGTCGGCGTAACGGGAAAAACCGTTCAGTGCCGACCACAGGTTTTCCTGCGCGTCCTCTTCTTCGTCATCGTCGAGAAACAGCTTCATGGGCAGGAAGCCGATTTTCTTCAGTTCCGCCCTGATGTCGAACGGTGGGGGCAAGGTGTCGTAGGCCGTCAACGCCGTTTCGTCCAGCGCCGCCAGATCCAGCGGGCCAGCCAACGCCCGGATGTGGGCGCTGCCGTCGGGCAACTGGTTGCCGTCGGCAGACAAATAGCTCTGTCGCGACAACTGGCTCAACAGCCGCAACGCTTTCCATTCATCCCACGTGTGGGATGGGCTCAGGTATTCATACGACACTTCTTCGGGCTTGAGCCCGGTAGGCAGCGATCCTTTGGGCAGCTCCAACACATTGAGGCGCTGGCGCCACGGCAGGCCGAGCCGCCAGCCTTGCAGCTCGTCGAGGTGAATGAACTCGGCGCGCGATTCGCTCAAGTAATAACGCTGTTGCGCTTCATCATGGGCATCCCGCCACCATTGAGCCTCATCGGGATCGGTAAAGGGTGGCTCGTCCCGTTCGTTTTTGCGCCGTGCATAGCTGACGGTCAACGCTCGAACAGGCGTGCCGAAACGGTCCCATTGCAGGGTGATTTCATTACGGCACAGCGGATCATCGGCGTGGCGTTCGTACTGGTAGCTGATCTTTTCGACCAGCAACGGCAGGACAATCGCATGAGGATGGTGCGGGGCCATGGGCCGCAGTTCACGCACCAGATAACGCGACTGCTCCACCGAATAGGGAACTCTGGTCTTGAGGTCATCCTGCGCGGCGAAGACTTCCACCCGCAGCACCGAGCCGCTCAGGCTTCGGGCGATTTCATGCAGTGTGTCCTCGTCGGTGGGGTTGATGAGTTCATCGATGCCGTCCTTCTCGTGGAAGTGACTGATCAGCGTCTTACCCAACGGATGGGCGTCGTTGTCGCCATCGAAATATCCCTCGCGAGGCAGGTCCACCTGGCGTCCGGTATGGAACCAGGTACGGGTCAATAGCGGTGCGGTAAAACCGGTTTCACCTTCCTCCGGGCTGGTTTCGCTGTCGGTCTGGTGCAGCAGGCCAAAGCCACGAAACTCGCGGTCGCGGCTGTCGTAAAAGCCGTTGAAATAGTGGAAGAACTGCTTCAGGCAGTTGCCGGTAATCTCGTCGAGCTGGCTCTGCTGGCTGACCACCTGTACCGGAAACGGCAGGTAGCAGGGCAGTGGGTTATTGGCATCCGGCCATTGCTGTTTTTCATCCAGCCACTCTTGCGCAGAGCTGCGGTAGCGCACGGTGCCGGAGCAGCCCATGTTGTTGTTGGTCGCCACCAATGCGTAAGGGCGAACGCCGACAAAATCGTAACGCCAGTGCCGTGGCGACGGGTGCGGTACCGTGAGGATCAAACTGGCGCAGCCGAGCCCTTGCAGGTCAGCGAAGTTGACCTGGCTCAGGGTGTCGTAGCGCACCCCCTCGGGCCAGGTCACGAGAATCGGCGTTTGTTCGAGCCGATTGCCGCCGCGATTGAGGTAGATATCGAAGTGATCCGAATGCAGATAAATCAGCGCCGGGGCGCCGGAACCATCGAGGTCGGCGATTCGCACCCGCGCCGCATCGAACTGCCCATACTCGAAGGGCAGGGCGCCCATGACGAAGCCTTTGCCGAAACGTCCATGACCCAGGTTCGGCCAGCATTTGATTTCGTCGTGTCGAATGCGGCACAGGTCCGGCAGGTCGCTGCCGAGCATATGACCCAGAAACACCAGTTCGCTACGCGAGTTGCTGAACAACGGCAGGCTGTCGTCGTCAGGCTCGTGGGGCACGTCCTGCCCGGGCGCAAAGCCGTCTTCGCGAAGGTTGGCGTAAAGACGCACGCTTTTGGGGCCAATCAACGCCAGTGAACTGAGGCCGTTTCCCGTCAGGTCGCCGAACTGCGCCAGCGCGTTGAAAAACTCCAAGGGGAAAGCGCTGAAGGTGCTGAACGGCGACCAGCTACGGTCAGGGTTGAGCGCATAGAAACCACTGAAGGCCGGTTGCGCAAAAATCCAGTCGAAACGGCCATCACCGGTCAGGTCGCTGAGGGATTGCTTTACCGGTTTACTGCTATCGGCGACCGGAATGGTCGGCAATGCCTGCCACGGGCCGTAAGTTATTTCATCGGGGTGGTTCAGCCCGCGCAGCGGTTCGCGGTAGTACCAGCTCTGGTCGTACTGGCAGAGGAAACCCGGTACACCCTCGCCATATAGGTCGATGCACTGATGGTGTTGCCCGTCCTGGATGCCGGGCATATGTTCGAAGGGGAAGAACGGCGTGGATTGGGTGTTGACCTCGAACGGTGAGTAATCGAACTCCATCGGCGGCATGTGCTCTGTCGCGCCGCTGGCGTCGTAGGCTTGGTAGTGCGCGGCGCACAACTGGCTGTAGAACAGCGGTTGCGGTTGATACTCCAGCAACAGGCGTTTGACCAGCGCGGGATTTGGCCCCAGTTCATCGGGGAAGTGGTGAAACATCAAAACCTGCTGGCACAGGCGTCGGGTGCTCAATTCGAAGCCGTAACCGTAGGAGAAGAAGGGGTCGCGGCGAGTCAGCCACTCACCGATGTCGTCGTCGGGTTGTGGAAACGGTTCTCCATAGACGGGTTTTTTGTCCCACTCCACCGTGCGTTCGCCGTAGTCGAACACCAGATGAAAGTGCCAATCCAGCGCGTCCGGGTTGTCCACGGTCCACGCATAAAGATGCTCGCTAGCGCTGAAATTGCCGTAACACACACGCCGCAGATAGCGCTGGGCCCGGTAATCGTGGGGTTGATCATCGAGCGGGTCTTCGGCTTTGTACTCGAAGACGATGTGTTCGCCATGAGCGTTCATGCTTTCGAGCAGCAGCCAGACACCGACTCGCTGTTCATCCTGCGGATCGGCGCGTCGCGAAGCCTCGGATTTGCCGTAAATATGCAAACTGCCATCGGCCCTGTGCACCAGCCAGAAGGGTGGTTGTCCATTGGCGGGTTGCCAGAGCTCGATCAGATCGAAGGCGCCTTCGACCCGAGGCCAGTAACGGACCACCGCGTGCTCGCCGACAGGTTTGCCATTGTAGTGATCTTCGGGGCGGGACTGGATGTGCCCCTCCTTATCGCGCTCGGGCATCCACTTGTCACCGCTGGGGCCGACGATAACGTCGTCTTCGAAGTAGCGCGGAACACCTTTGCTGGTCTGGCGAGTGATGGCGTTGATGGTCAATTGCCAACCGAGGCCGAACGGGCCGTTGCCCGCCTGACTGTCGTAACTCAACCCCAGCGCAGGATCAAAACCGCGTCCCGACGAGATCGGTAGCGGCAGCTCAAAGGAAGCCTTGCCGCTGGTGCCAATGGCGCCCCAGCTTTTGCCGATGGTGGTGATCGCGGCACTCTTGGCAATGGACGGCGGGGTGAGGCTTTGGGAGGTTTGATCTTCCACGGTCTGATCCTGTTCCAGCCTGGCGAGCGGAGTACTCACGCTACCAAGTTGGGCCGGTGCCGTAACCTGTCAGACTTGACAGGTTGGAAGGGTTTTCCTAGAACAAATAAGCGTATAGGTTGAATTTTTTATCGCCATCCGTGCGTATTGCCTCAGACGGACGACAGGCGAAAAAAAGCCGCACTGTTTTTGCAAACAGTGCGGCTTTCTTTACCAACGGTGAAAGGCTTACTGCACTTCTACCGCCAGGCTTTCACTGATCTTCTTCTGCCAGATGGCAGGTCCGGTGATGTGCACCGACTCGCCCTTGCTGTCGACCGCAACGGTCACGGGCATGTCTTTGACGTCGAACTCGTAGATCGCTTCCATGCCCAGTTCGGCGAACGCCACAACGCGGGACTTCTTGATCGCTTGCGCCACCAGATAAGCCGCGCCGCCCACTGCCATCAGGTAAACCGCCTTGTGGTCCTTGATCGCTTCGATCGCGGTCGGGCCGCGTTCGGATTTGCCGATCATGCCCAGCAGGCCGGTTTGCTCGAGGATCTGGCGAGTGAACTTGTCCATCCGCGTCGCAGTAGTCGGACCGGCAGGGCCAACCACTTCTTCGCGCACCGGATCGACCGGGCCGACGTAGTAGATGAACCGACCCTTGAGGTCCACCGGCAGGGTTTCACCCTTGTTCAGCATCTCGACCATGCGCTTGTGCGCGGCGTCGCGACCGGTGAGCATCTTGCCGTTGAGCAGGACGGTTTCGCCCGGCTTCCAGCTCTGCACGTCTTCCGGCGTCAGGGTGTCGAGGTTGACGCGGCGAGCCGACGGGCCGGCTTCCCAGACGATTTCCGGGTAGGCGTCCAGCGGTGGCGCTTCCAGCGACGCCGGGCCGCTGCCGTCGAGCACGAAGTGCGCGTGACGGGTGGCGGCGCAGTTAGGGATCATGCACACCGGCAACGAAGCGGCGTGGGTCGGGTAATCCATGATCTTCACGTCGAGCACGGTGGTCAGGCCACCCAGGCCCTGGGCGCCGATGCCCAGTTGGTTGACCTTCTCGAACAGCTCCAGACGCATCTCTTCGATACGGTTGGACGGGCCGCGCTTTTTCAGCTCGTGAATGTCGATGGATTCCATCAACACTTCCTTGGCCATCACCGCAGCTTTTTCGGCGGTGCCGCCAATACCGATGCCGAGCATGCCCGGTGGGCACCAGCCAGCGCCCATGGTCGGAACAGTCTTGAGCACCCAGTCAACGATCGAGTCGGACGGGTTGAGCATGGCCATTTTCGACTTGTTCTCGGAACCGCCGCCCTTGGCTGCCACGTCGACTTCCACGGTGTTACCCGGAACGATCGAATAGTGGATCACGGCCGGGGTGTTGTCCTTGGTGTTCTTGCGAGCACCCGCCGGGTCGGCGAGGATCGAAGCGCGCAGGACGTTTTCCGGCAGGTTGTAGGCGCGACGTACGCCTTCGTTGATCATGTCGTCCAGGCCCATGGTCGCGCCATCCCAGCGCACGTCCATGCCCACGCGGACAAACACGGTGACGATGCCGGTGTCCTGGCAGATCGGACGGTGGCCGGTGGCGCACATGCGCGAGTTGATCAGGATCTGCGCCATCGAGTCGCGGGCTGCCGGCGACTCTTCACGCAGGTAGGCCTCGTGCATCGCCTGGATGAAATCCACGGGGTGGTAGTAGGAAATGAACTGCAGGGCGTCGGCAACGCTCTGAATCAGGTCGTCTTGCTTGATCACGGTCATGAGTCGCGCTCCTCTAAAAGACGGGAACATTCAATAAGGTGCTTGCAGTTGGGGTGTATCGGTCGTCTGCAAACACCTTTCAAGGCACGCCGGGGTTGCTGGCGCGACGCTAAAAAGGCGCGGCAGTATAACGCGCCTCGAAGCCGGGCACACCCGCCGGCAGTCAAACCAAAGTCGCATAGGGTCAAGCATGTTCCTCTATCGGCAAAGGTTTGCCTGGCCTGCATTGCATCGTGCACGGCTTATCGCCCAAAAATTGAATGGTCATTTTTGAGGTGCAACACTAAAGTGGCATCTGGCCTTTAGGGTAGGGCACGCTTATCAACCCCCCTCTGCACGGTGAGTCAACGATTGACCCATAACGCTATCCAGAGTCTGTTGCTCAAGCGCTTTATTCTGGCGACGGGCACCTATGCGCTGGCGTTATTGCTGCTGTGGCTGGCGATCCTCAGCGGGCACTATCAAGGGTCGGTACGCGACGCGTTGATCGGTACGCTGCTGGTGATGCTCAGCCAGTCGGTGCTGTTTGCCGTGTTTTTCGCCGGGCGCAATCTGCGCTTGGCCGACCCCAGCCTGACCGAGGTTCAGGTGCTCATGGGGATTGGCTGGCAGACTTGGTTGATCGCTCACCTGGACTCGGCCCGCGGCGCCTTTCTGGTGTTTTACCTGTTGATTCTGTTATTCGGACTGTTCCATCTGCCGCGCCGGGCGTTCGTCCGATGCGCGGTATTGGTTTTCATCAGCTTTGCGGGCCTCAACCTCTGGGAAGGCTATCACTCCCAACTGACTGATCCGACGCTGGCGGCGCTGCAAGTCTGCGTGTTGTTCATCGTGCTGGTCTGGCTGACGCTGTATGCCAGCTACGTTCAGGCCTCACGGCTACGCATGCGCCAGCGGCGGTTTGCCTTGCAGGCGCATCAGGACACCTTGCGCGGGATGATGCGCCAGCTCGAAGACCTGGTGGCCACCGACGAACTCACCGGGCTGTTCAACCGCCGGCACTTTCTACGCCTGGCCTCGCGTGAGTTGCACAGCATGGAAGAGGGCGTGGTGCATGGTCTGGCGTTGATTGATCTCGACCATTTCAAGCGCATCAACGATGTGCATGGCCATGCGGCCGGCGATCAGGTGTTGCAGGCGTTCGCCGCCGTCGCCACGGCCTGCCTGCGCGAAGATGATGCACTGGCGCGTTATGGCGGCGAGGAGTTTGTGTTGTTGCTACCCGATTGTGACCCCGAGCGCCTGACCTCCTGTTGCGAGCGATTGCGCATCGCCTTTACCGATGTCGAACTGGTCGGCCTGAACGTGCGGGACCTGAGCCTGTCTGCGGGCATGACCCTGCTTGAACGAGGTGACAATCTGGATCAGGCCTTGCAGCGTGCCGATCAGGCGCTGTACCGCGCCAAGCGTGACGGCCGCAATCGCTGCGCCGCTGCCTGGGAGAACGCCGATGCCTGAATTACGGGTTGGCGATCTTCAGTGGTCGGTGGCGGCGGGCAGCAACCTGCTCGATGCCTTGAACCAGAACGGTATGCACGTGCCTTACAGCTGCCGCGCCGGCAGTTGCCATGCGTGCCTGGTGCATTGCCTTAAAGGCGAGGTGCATGATCGGCGCCCCGATGCGCTGAGCGCCGAGCAACGCCAGCAAGGCTGGCGCCTGGCCTGTCAGTGTGAAGTCGTTGACGACCTGCAGGTGGCGGTGTTCGATCCGCAGAGCGATGGTTTGCCGGCCACCGTCGAAGCCGCCGACTGGTTGAGTGCCAGCGTGTTGCGTCTGCGTTTACAGCCTGAGCGACCCTTGCGCTACCAGGCAGGGCAGCATCTGGTGCTGTGGGCCGGCAACGTGGCGCGGCCGTATTCATTGGCCAGCCTGCCGCAGGAAGATCGTTTTCTGGAATTTCATCTCGACTGCCGTTTGCCAGGTGAATTCAGCGATGCGGCGCGCTTGCTGAAAATCGGCGATTCGATCCGTCTGGGCGAGTTGCGCGGCGGCGCGCTGCATTACGACCCCGACTGGCAAACCCGGCCGCTGTGGCTGCTGGCGGCCGGCACCGGGTTGGCGCCGTTGTTCGGCGTACTGCGCGAGGCGTTGCGCCAGGATCACCAAGGCCCCATCCGGGTGATTCACCTGGCCCATGATGCCAGCGAGCATTACCTGGCCAAACCCTTGGCAGCGCTGGCGGCCAACCGTCCCAACCTGAGTATCGAGTTGTTGACGACGGCTGAGTTGTCGGCGGCTTTGGCGCAATTGCGCCTTGTTTCCCGGCAAACCCTGGCCTTACTCTGCGGGCACCCTGACAGTGTCGACGCCTTCGCCCGGCGCCTGTACCTGGCGGGACTGCCGCGCAATCAACTATTGGCCGATGTCTTCGTGCCGCGTGGTTGAACGCGAAATCACCTTCACGAGACTCACCATGACGAACGCCATCCTGCTGGAACGTGAGCGCGGGCTGCTGACCTTGCGCCTGAATCGCCCGGACAAGAAAAACGCCCTGACCCGCGCCATGTACAGCCAGTTGGCCGATGCCTTGCTACAGGCCGACGCCGATCCCGAGGTCAATGCCATCTTGATCACCGGCAGTAGCGAATGCTTCACCGCCGGCAACGATATTGCCGACTTCCTCGAAGAGCCGCCGAGCGACCTCACAAGCCCGGTATTCCAGTTCATGCGCAGCTTGCTGGAATGCCGCAAACCGGTGATCGCCGCCGTGGCCGGGGCTGCCGTGGGCATCGGCACAACCTTGTTGCTGCATTGCGATCTGGTTTACATCAGCGCGGATGCCAAGTTACGCATGCCCTTCGTCAACCTGGGGCTGTGCCCGGAGTTTGGTTCGAGCCTGATCCTGCCGCGCTTGCTCGGGCAGGCCAAAGCCGCCGAGCTGTTGCTGCTGGGTGCAGGTTTTACGGGTGAACAGGCCGCCGCCTGGGGCATCGCTACTCAGGCGTTGCCCACAGGCGAGGCCGCCTTGGCCAAGGCACGCGAGATCGCGCTGCGCTTCGAAACACTGGCACCCGAAGCGGTGCGCATCAGCAAGCAACTGATGAAAGCCCCGGATCGTGAACAGCTGCGCAGAGTGATCGAAGAAGAGGGCAATCTGTTCGTTCAGCGCTTGCGTTCGCCGGAAGCGATTGCGGCGTTGTCGGGGTTTATCAACAGAACCTGAATCTTTGTTGACTGGGCCGACGCCATCGCGAGCAGGCTCGCTCCCACAGGGTTATAGGGTGAATACAAAATCTGTGAACACCACAGATCAACTGTGGGAGCGAGCCTGCTCGCGATGGCGGTAGCGCAGGCACCGCCACTGCCAGATTGGAAACCAAAAAGCCCCGCCATTCACATGGCGGGGCTTTTGTCTTTCAGCGGTCTGTTACTCAGACCATCTTGTCGCCAACGTGCAGGATCTTCATGCCGTTGGTGCCGCCGATGGTGTGGTAGCTGTCGCCCTTGGTCAGGATGACCCAGTCGCCTTTCTCCACAACGCCGCGCTTGAGCAACTCGTCGATCGCGGCCTGGCTGACTTGCTCAGGCGGCAAGGAAGCCGGGTCGAACGGTACGGTGTAGACGCCACGGAACATGGCCGCGCGGGCCTGGGTTTCGCGGTGCGGGGAGAACGCGTAGATCGGCACCGAGGAACGAATGCGCGACATGATCAACGGCGTGTAGCCACTTTCGGTCAGGGCGATGATCGCCTTCACGCCCGGGAAGTGGTTGGCCGTGTACATGGCGGCCAGGGCGATGCTCTGGTCGCAGCTTTCGAACACTTTACCGATGCGGTGGCTGGAGGTTTTGCTGGTCGGGTGCTTTTCAGCGCCGATGCAAATCCGTGCCATGGCCTCGACCGCTTCGAGCGGGTACTGGCCGGCGGCGCTTTCAGCCGAGAGCATCACGGCGTCGGTGTAGTCGAGCACGGCGTTGGCCACGTCGGACACTTCAGCGCGGGTCGGCATCGGGTTCTGGATCATCGACTCCATCATCTGGGTCGCGACGATCACCGCTTTGTTGTGGCGGCGTGCGTGCAGGATGATCTTCTTCTGAATACCCACCAGCTCAGCGTCGCCGATTTCCACGCCCAGGTCACCACGGGCCACCATCACCGCGTCCGAGGCCATGATCAGACCGTCGAGGGTTTCGTCATCGGCTACAGCTTCAGCGCGTTCGATCTTCGCCACCAGCCAGGCGGTGCCGCCGGCTTCGTCGCGCAGTTGGCGGGCGTATTCCATGTCGGCGGCGTCACGCGGGAAGGACACGGCGAGGTAGTCGACTTCCATTTCCGCGGCGAGCTTGATGTCGGCCTTGTCTTTTTCAGTCAGGGCCGGAGCCGTCAGGCCACCACCGCGACGGTTGATGCCTTTGTGGTCCGACAGCGGGCCACCGATGGTCACGGTGCAATGCAGTTCGGTGGCGGTGGCGGTATCAACGCGCATCACCACGCGGCCGTCGTCGAGCAGCAGCTCGTCGCCGACGCCGCAATCCTTGACCAGGTCCGGGTAGTCGATGCCGACGATGTGCTGGTTGCCTTCGGTCAGCGGATGGCTGGTGGAGAAGGTGAATTGATCACCGATCTTCAGCTCGATGCGCTTGTTGGCGAACTTGGCGATACGGATTTTCGGGCCTTGCAGGTCACCCAGCAGGGCGACGAAGCGGCCGTGCTTGGCGGCGAGCTCGCGCACCAGCTTGGCACGAGCCTTGTGCTCGTCGGGGGTGCCGTGGGAGAAGTTCAAGCGGGCGACGTCCAGGCCAGCCAGAATCAGCTGTTCGAGAACTTCCGGCGAGTTACTGGCCGGGCCAAGGGTAGCGACGATTTTGGTACGACGGACGGACATGCAAAGACTCCTGAGTTCAAGCGCTGAGTGAGGCTACTATGCTGCGCGGTTGTAGTCATTGTTCGTTTGCACTACTTATCGGTTTCTTTATTGAACCTTGCAACTTTGATTCGAAGCCTCCTGAAGATTTTCGCCAACGGGTCGATACAGAGCTCAAGACAGGAGAACCCCCATGCGATTCGTGCTCATTGCCGCCCTGGCCCTCAGTGCCGTGGGCTGCACCCGTTGGTCGATGGACCATCATTTGAACAATGCCTACCGCGCCTATGACCGCGGCAGGTGCGAGGACGCGATGCTCGAATTGTCCCAGGTCGACCGCGACAGCCGGGCGCGGCGCTATGTACAGCCGGAAGTGTCGATGCTGCGCGGCCAGTGCCTGGAACGCCAGAAGCTTTATGTCGATGCGGCCGAGACCTACCAGTTCATCATCGCCCAGTACCCGGACAACGAGTACGCGTATCGTGCCCGCGCACGGCTCGAAACCCTGCAGTCGCTGGGCTGGTATCCGCCGCGCAGCAGTGCCAAAGCGATTCCCGCCCCTTAAAGGCTGGCCGGGTGCCAGCCTTGAGCTAGTCTTAGAGAGTGCGGCCCTGCTCAAGGGCTTTCTATAGTGATACCCAGCATGTTCACTGACCACCGGATCGAGCGGCATCAACTGCCGTATTTTCTGAGAGTGTTCAACAGCGTCACTGACAAGCCCATCGGCTTTATCGGTAATGTCTCTGAAGACAGCCTGATGCTCATCAGCCCGTTGCCGATGATGGTCGGCGCAGCGTTTGAGCTGCGCCTGAAAATCCCCGCCAGCGAGGGTGTTTTGCAGGTGATCGACCTGCGCGCCTGTTGCCTGTGGTGCCATGAAGACGCCACCCCCCAGCATTACGACGCCGGTTTTGAAGTGCAACGCGCACCGCCCGAATACGGGCAACTGGTGAGCGCCTTGCGGCAGTACTTCAGCTTTTATCCGGTGCCGGCTTCGGTCTGATCCCTCCCCGCCATTCGGAAGATCGCAGCCCCGTAGCAACCCCCGTAGCAGCTGCCGAGCCTGCGAGGCTGCGTTCGAGGACGAAGTCCTCGCCAATCCTGTGTACGCGATTTTCCTGAAAGAACGCATTGCCTGACTTTACGACTGCTTCGCAGCCGAACGCAGCCTCGCGGGCTCGGCAGCTGCTACGGGAGTGGTTCTGCAGCGTATTTCAACGTGAGGCCGGCAAGCCAGCCTCTACCCAAAACGCTTACAGCTGCAACCCGTACTTGATCGGCTGGATCGGGTACTCGTTGTCCAGCGCTTTCTCGACCAATAACAACCCGTGCTCGGTCAATTGATGGATCGCCAGCGCCAGGTTGCGGTGCTTGTCTTCCAGGTCGTCGGACAGGTCGAGGATCAACGTGCTCACCGAGCAGAAGGTCTCGTAGGTGTAGGCCATCAAGGCTTCGTTGTTGATGTCGGGGAGCACGGCGAAGAACTTCAGCGAACGCCGTTCATAGTCGCGCGGGTTGCCGGTGCCGGGTTTGAGGTAGTGGTCCAGCGCCTTGTGGGCGGCGGCGTGGAGTTTTTTCGAGTCGAGGGAATCGTAGGGGGACACGTTGTCGTGTTCGGGGGGATTTGGTGTGGCTTTGAACATGTTCATTTCTCCGGGTTGGAGCTGTCACCGACTCGCGACTAAACGAAGGGTGGCGGCTGGACGCAGGTTAGTCGACCGGGGAGAAATGAAACCGGCGCGCCCGAGGGCGCCCTGCGTACAGCCACCATAACGTGCAGGGATAGGGAATACCTGACGGTCTGGAGTGCAGTGCACATTCATTTCACCTTCGGGCGACTAAACCCGATCGCTGATGGGCAGCGACAGGGTTCACGTTAGCCGGGGCGACCAAGGTGCACAAGCGGGCGGATTCTGGCGTAACTGTAGGGCGCTGCGCAAGGTGATGTAGCCGGGGACTGAAGGTTGAAAACAGGGGGGTGAAGGGGGGCGGGAGACGGTTACCGTTGGTCGGGGCTGGTAGTTTTTGCAGGTGGTTATTTTTTTGGTCAGCAGTACAAATAGCGCAATTGCAGTCTTCAAGCGTATTCGCGAAAGGAGCTGAATGCACATGACTGATATGACGGATATGACGGATGATCCCATTGTGCAAGGTTGGGCGGCGCCCACCTTCAGTAAGTCATTGGCGGGCACGGTACAGCCCCTTCCATTAACGGTTCGTCTTAACTTTCCAATCAATCGTAACGGTAAATGGAAAGTCCATATTTATAATCCAGGCTATCAGCGGGAAATGACGGGGACGCACAACGGTTACTATTACGAGTTCGTAATTGATAACCTAATCCAAGGGTCAGACTGCGAGATACATACACAATTCGATGCGCAAGGTGTGTGGTCGGACTGGGCATTTTCCGGAAAATTCCGCGTCATCAAACCACCGGTTTTCTCTACCCCGACTCAGAACGCAACCGTGGACCAATACTTCACGGCAGAGGGGGCAGGGGCATATCCCTATGCAAAGATTTATGTGAGGGTGTTTCCACAAAATTTGACTTACCCCGCCGATGCCGATGGGAGCGGTCGTTGGTCCGTCTGGATCCCCAATCTGCCTCTGGGCTACAACGAGATTGGTGTCATACAGGTTTTTGAAAGTGTGGAATCCAGCACTTCAGGAGCTCTTGGATTCTATACAAGGCTTACAAAACCTCTTGTCATCACCTCCCCGGAAACGGGCGATGTCGTACGCGAACTTCGACCTGAAGTCTCAGGAACTGGTCATGACGGTACAACCATCACGATATTTCGGGAGGGCGGCGGTGGTGGAGTCTATGGCAGCGGTACGGTCGTCAATGGCATCTGGAAAATAAAACTGACCCAAGACCTGCCCGTGGGGGCGTTTGTTTTTCATGCTGAAGCAAAGATCGGTACGACGCTTGTTGGCTGGTCAAACACGGTGCCTGTCACTGTGCGGTACCCGGTGCCCAATGCACCAGCTATTACCGTGCCAGGGGCCGGCACGGTACAGAATCAGACATTTACGGTTTCAGGAGCGGGCGGTGCGGCAGGTGCCACCGTCGAGATTCTCAAGGATTTTGCCGACCACACGGTTATTGGCACCGGTCCAGTGAAGGCGGGCGGAAGCTGGGACGTCACTGTCACCGTACCGCCGGGGCCTGTTTCCCTTGTGGCGGAGCAATTCATTTACAGCGATGAGCATTCCGCACGCAGCGCTCCGCGCACTTTCAAAATCCGTCCATCCAGGCTCGTCGTCAATGTGGCCTATCCAAACGATAAAACCGTTCGGTTCTCAGGCGCCGGCTACACCCGTGCCACGGTCGAGATTTGGTACAAGGGGGGCGGTGGCGGCATTCAATGGACGGCCACTGTGGTTGGCAGCAGTTGGCAGAAAGAGGTCATCGGCTGGGTGCCGGGCAGTTATGTGATGTCGGTGCTGCAGAAGGTCTCCGATGGCAGTGGTGGCTGGATCGACTCCGAGTGGTCGAACGATGTGTCTGTCGCGGTGCCGGTGCCCAAGCCGACCCTCAATCAGCCCACCGACTTGCCCAGCCAAATGCCCGGGTTCTCCGGCACGGGGACATCGTGGACGGGGCAGCCTGCGACAAAGGTTGATGTCTGGCTCAACGGCGCCGTTCATGTGGCGGTACCACAAGCCACCGTCAACGGTAGCAGTTGGACGGTCACCGCCGCCCAGAAGCTGGCTCCTGGCACCTACAGCGTCAAGGTGCGTCAAGTGTTTGACAGCAAGCAATCTGACTGGGTCGAGTTACCCGGCAACATGATCGTTCCGGCTCCGCTGCCGACAATCGAGTCCATCGTCGAAAACGGTTTGTCGCCGGATATCTCCGGCACCTGTTGGCCCAACGCCGTTGTCACCCTCAAGTTCAGCGACAACAACTCAGCTACGCATCCGGCGATCGTCAATGGTGGCAACTGGACCTTTCGGCGCGACACACCTTTTGCCACGGAGGTCACCCACACGGTCACCGTCACCCAGACAGCAGGGGAACAAACCTCGTCGCCAGCGACCCGAACATTCACCGTGAACAAGCCGCTGCTGAAGCCGGTCATCACGCAGCCCCAAAAGGATCAGGAGGTGGGCCGCGACCTGACCGTTCGAGGGCGGGACGGGGTGAAGGGGGCCACAATGAAGCTTCGGGATGCCCAGTTCGAAAGGCCTTTGGGGGAGAAACTGCTGACCAGCGACGGCGACTGGTCAATCGAACTCAAGGACCTGGCGTTTCGCAAATACACCATTGATGCGATTCAGGTCATCGGCCAACGAGAGTCCCTACGTAGCGACTACTGTTTTTTTGAGGTGGTGGTAGTGCCGCCGAACATCGAGGTGCCGGCGCCGGGCGGCGATCTGCCGCGCACCTCGACCCTTTCAGGCACCGGCCTGCCCGGTGCCCGGGTCGAGGTGTGGTTGCAAGGCAATGCACAGCCTTTGCTCAGCAATATTCTTGTCGGCGAAAACGGTCACTGGGAGGGCGAAGTGACGTTGCCGATCGGGGCGAAAACCATCTGGGCCAGGCAAACCTTGGGTGATGAACGGCCGTCCAAAGACAGTCCCCCGCTGAACTATCGCGTTGTGCCGGCGCTGCCGTTTATCGAAACACCCGGCACTAACGAACGGGTCGGTCGGTGGACGGTGGTGTCAGGGTTCGGTTATCCGGGCGATACGGTCGCAGTGGCGTTGGCTGCTGCGCCACAGACGGTGTTGGGGCGCGCCCCGGTCCTTGATGATCGCACCTGGTCGGTGCCGGTCGAACTCGACCGACCGGGCGGTACTCAGCGGTTGATTGCGGTGCAATCGCGCGATGGCTTTGACTCCCGATCATCCGAGCGAGCGATTCTGCTGGGCTCGTACCTGCCGACAATCGACGTGCCTGCACAGGGGCGATGGGTCACCGATCCGGTCGGGTTTGCTGGCAAAGGCAGAGTCGGGACCGGTGAGTTGGCGAGCTGGTTCAATCCTGATCAAGTGTTGGCCCCGGGCGTTCCCGTCACGGCCCAGGGCTGGCAGCGCAGTGTGACTCAGCCGCTGCCCGGTGGCGGCAATTGGGTCAGATTCAAGCAGGACATTCAGGATGAAACGGGCGGTTCTGACTGGGCCGACAGCGAGCGCTTCGAGGTGGAGCCGCAAACGCCATCGTCGGAGTAGCGTCCGGCAGGGCAGGCGACGAACGGTCAGCGCTACTGTCAGTTATGACAGTAGACGCCAGCATCACCCTGGCGCCCAATCCAGCTATTGAATTGAATCACCCGACAGCCTCGTGAGGCTGATGGATGACCCGTCTTCGGCACAAGGAGTTTCACCATGGATGCCTCACTGGATCGCCCCTTGCAGCGGTTGTTTGAAGAAGTGTTCCCTGAAGAGGTACAGCGCAAAAAGTATGGCGCGTTGAGTGCGTACATCGAGCAGGACGGGTCGGTTTTCCCACTGGTGGAAAAGGGCGCAAAAGGCCTGGTACGTGACTTCGGCTTGAGCCCGGAGGATGCGCACAGCTATCTGCGGCGGGCCAATGCACTGGCCACTTATGTGCGGCGCCAGTTTATCGAACAGGCGTTGACCGGCGATGAAACAGAGGTGGCCAAGCCGCTGAGCGGGCTGTTGTCCATGGTGGCGGGGCCGAGTTTTGAACTGTTGTTCAGGCCCTCCTTTGACAGGCTTTGCCCGCCTGACGCGCTGGAGTCAGTGGCCTCGCCCGTTGCGTATTTGATTGAACTGCTGAAGTGGATCGAGGACCGGATCGAGCCTAATGGTGACAGTCAAAAGATGCCGCTAGGGACGCGGCGCACGGACCTTCAACCGTTGCTGATCGACTTCAACGCGGTGCATCAATCGGTGTCCTCGGTGGACATCATCATTCCGGTGCTGGAAACCTTCATCAAGGCCCACAGCGAGGGACTCGATGATCTCGATGAGGCCATGAGTCAGGCCCGTTATCCCAATGGGCTGCCCTACTACCGGGACTGGACGACGATTGATTTTGTCGCCCGGCAACACGACCTGTCGGTGGGCGAGGTGGCGTGGGTGGTTGACCTGTCTTCTCCGTATTTTCTGCAACCCAATGGATGGAGTGCCGAGGCTGAGCGAGCCATGCTGCAGGGTTCTCGGTTGGGGCCTTACCAGCGGGAGTTGTTGACTGAGGATCCCAATGACAGTGAGGACCCTGATGACGTTGAGGCATTCTATCTGCGCAACTTTGGTGCCGTGGGGGTGGCGTGGCAGAACATCAACCAGGTACGGTTCTTCTGCGAAAGGACAAAACTTGACGCCACCAGGATTGAAGCATTGCTTTCGATTCGAAGTTTCGCTCCGGTGCGGTCGGCCAATGCGCCTCTGAAAGATGGCGAACCGCCGCTTCCAAGCGGTGCGCAATCAGGTTCGGTCTATCTCAATGCGGGTGTGTCGCCTTCTGTCGGAATCAATTTCACGCTGGGCGCTGCCGGGTTCCTTCACCGATTGACAGAGGATATTCATAAGCTTGCCCGATACGACCGCATGAACCGCAAACTGCGTCTGGACCAATGGCTGGGACTGCCCCCCGAGCAGGTGGATGCGTTGCTCATGGCGGCCATCAATGCCGAGACTCGCACCCAGACACCCGAACACGCGTGCTGGATATCGCCAAACACCCTGCGTGCCATCGGCTTGTTTCAAGGATTGCGTGAGCGTTACGGCTGCACCGTCGAGGACTTCGCGGTATTTATCGACCAATTGTCGATCTTCGGTCGCGGTGAAACGCCCTCGCCGTTCGATCGGGTGTTCAATCCCCCCTCGTTTTCTGCCGAGCCATTGAAGCTCGACGGCGGCGATTTCCCGGTGTTCCCTGCTCCCGGCGCGGAGGGGGTGACGGTCAATCAGCTCTGCCGTGGCCTGGGGATTAACCTGCACACTTACCGTCACCTGGCCGATGCCATCGCCCTGGCGCAGGGCAAGGCGCAAACGCTGCAACGTGACGTGGCGACACTGTCGAGCTTTTACCGTCTGGTGAAACTGCCGCAGCTGCTGGGCATTACCCCGGTGGAGGCCATCGTCTTGCTCATGACGCTGGGGGGAGACAGCTGGCTCAACGTGCTGGCCGGGGTTCCCCCGCTCAAAACGCACCCACCGCAAGACACAACACCGGACGTGTTGAACGTGATCCACGCCATGGACGCCTGCGTGCGCTGGTGCAATGAGCACGCGCTGCCCATGGCCTGGATGCTGCAGGTGGTTGCGCCCATTATGGTGCCGTCGGCCGCGTCCTCGGATGAGCGCCAGTTGTTCGAACAACTGCGCAACCTGCTGACCGCCGCGCTGTTTTCCAATGCGGCGTTACTGATGGCCGGTGTCCCTCCGCTGGGCGGCGGGGCTGACTGGCTGGATTTGCTGCCGGCGCTGGTGGACGGTGACGGTCTGGTGCTGACGCAACCGGAGGCGATCGAGCTCGATTACCTGGCCTACGCCCGCGAGAAGCTCGATTTGGCCGTCAGGGCCGGTATTGGAGAGGGGGATGAGGCCTCACGTGCGCAGATCGTCGAGAAAATGCTCGACGTACTGCTGCTGGCCAGAGCGGGCCAGGTGTCGGTGGTTCGCGAGTGCCTGGCGGTTTACGCGGGGCTCAGGTCGGAGCTGGTCGTGCGGGTACTCACCTGGGCGCAGGGCACCGTTTATCAAGTGCTCAGGCAAGCGTTTGAACGAAAGACTGAAGGCGATGAGGTGGCGAGCTACCGGTGGCGGGCAGAGGACGAAGAGGACCGGTTTTTGATGTTACTGGCCGATGTGCGACGCCGCAGTGCGGTGGTGGCGAAGCTGGACCTTGGCGCAGAACTGTTGGATGACTATCTGGCTTACGGCTACCGCGTCTGGCTGGAGCGCACGAATAAATACGAGTTCTCGCTAAGTACGCTGTACTACCTGACGGTACTGACCCGAGCCTTCGCCCTGGGGTCCCAGCCGCCGATGAAACTGCTCGATTACCTGCGCGAAGTTAACGCATTGCCAGACCCGCTGACCGGCGACGCCTTGCGACTGGCCCAGGAGACAGCGGCCATTCGGCTGGCGATTTTTTTCAGCTGGAGTATCCAGGAAGTGCGCGAATGCGCCAAACGCATTGATCCAGACAAACAACTGATCAAAAACCTGGTGCAACTGGATCTGCTGATGCGTGTTCGCGTGTTGGCGGACAGCAGTGGCATGGACGCGCAGACGATTTTCCTGATGGGCACCCTCCCGGCGGATATCGACCGAGCGGCCTATTCCCTGGCGGCCGAGCATGCACTGCTCAGCCTGTCGACGCCACCGGTGTCCTTCATTCCTCACGACGGCGAAGCCCTTGAGCACACGGTGAAAACGACCTGCGTGGTGGATCGCACCGAATTGGTGGCCAATAAACCCAATGAGCAAGCCACCTACAGGGTGACCGTCGAAGACATTACCGGCAAGGGCTTGAGCGGGGTCTTTGTGTATTGGCAGACCGAGCTGGGCAGCATCAATAAAAGTGCGACCAACACCAGCGGGGTGGCTACGGCGGTGTTTACCCCAGGCAAGGTCATGGGCACCGCCGCCCCGCGTTTCTGGCTGGATCTGCATCCGAAACAGCAAGCGCCCAATGTGGTGATTGGTGCGGATAAAACTAAGTTGGCCTTCCCATCACCCCTCCAATCCGAGGTGCCGGACGGCATTACACCTTTCGGTCAGGAGGTCAGGCTGTCTGCGGTGATGAAGGACCAGTATGGAAACCCGGGGATCAACAGGCCTGTGAGCTGGTCCGCTGACAGTACAGAGAGCGGGGTCCCGGTTGAGGGGGTTGTTCGGCCAAGCGAGGCATTGACCAATAAAGACGGGGTCACACAGGTGTATGTCTCAAGCCCGTCGGGCGGGACATTCGAGGTGAGCGTCAAAAGCACGGAGAGCGGGATAAGCGCGCTTTTTGAGCCGATTACGTTCGCAGGCAGCGCTAAGTCCCGCTGAAGGAAACGCCATCCATCCGGGTAGGCCATACCTCAGGAGCAAGGATCATGGATAACAACACGCACATCGCCGGACTGCTCGAACAACGTCGTACGGCCCTGGTCGAGTACTGCATCGGGCAAATCAAGAAGGGCTTGCCTCCCGATGATCAATTCAATTTCCTGAGGACCCCCGCGGATTTGTTCGAGCTTTTGCGCATGGACCCGTTGGACAGTTTTGCGGTGCAAAACTCCTGGGCCGCCGAGGCCACCAGCTGCGCCCAGCACTACATCCATGCGGTGTACCGCAAGCTGGAACCGGGGTATGCAGACGTCGAGTTCGATAAACGGGATCTGAAGACCTGGGAGCTCCACAGCAACTACCCGGATTGGGCGGCGTTGCAGTTGATTGCGATCTACCCGGAAAACTTCATCAATCCCTATGTGCGTCGGCGCAAGACCAGTCTGTTCAAAACCCTTGAGAACGAGCTGAACCAGACGCGCCTGAGCATCGACTCGGTGCAGGCGGCCTTGAAGAATTACCTGAAAGCGTTCGAGCAAACCTGCAACCTGGAGGTGATCAGCAGCTACCTCGACGGCGTTTCGCCCACAAGCGGCGATTATAACTTTGTCGGTCGGCAGCGGGTACCACCCTTCCAGTACTTTTGGCGCAAGGCCGAGGTTGAACTGGCGCCCAGCAGCCGGGCGATCAACCCGGCGGCGTGGAGTGAATGGCAGCCGGTCGAGATTCCAACCGGGGAGACGGTGCTGGATATCCGACCGGTGTCCTGGGGCGGGCGTTTGTGTCTGGTCTGGGCGCAGTGGCGTAACAAGGTGGTCAGCCAACAATCGGAGCAGCACTTGCCGTACAAGCTGGACATTCAATTGGCGTTCATGGAGCAGACCGGGCATTGGTCGGCACCGTTTTCCTTGTACAGTGCCGAACAGGATAAGGATGTCTCGCAGGGCTGCCGGTTGATTGCCACGGTGCTTGTCGATGACCGGCACCCCAAAGGCAAGTTGGGGGTGTTGTTGACTAATCGTAGCGGTCAGGGGGGGACGGCTCCTGAGAACCCGGTCGATGTGTATCTGGTACGCGATGTCCTGTTTCGTCATATTGCCAACGATGATGGTGGCTGGCTGGCGCCATTGGCGGACCATCGTTTTGTCGATTTGGGCATCGTGCAGCACCCGATCTTGCGACAGAACCTGCCGAGCATTATCGACTCCGTTGAAACCAGTGGTAGCTTGACCGCTTACTACTCTTTGCAGGCGATGGTTTTACGCGTTGCCGCGCAGGATGTTCTTCTGGTGAGAGGCGTTTGCGCGGCGAAACCGGGCACCACAGAGGTTAAAAAAACCTTCGATTTGAAGTTGCTCGACGGGGCAGGGGGGGATCCTGCACCGATCACAGGAGACTTCTCCGACGTCGGTGGCTGGAGCACTTCCTGGATGGCCGTTCGTCGGTCGGCGGGTGGCTTTACCGGGCCGGTCACTTTTACATTCGGTGGTTCTACCCCAACTGATGGACTTGGGCGCAAAAAATACGTGGTGACGGTGGGCACGGTTGCGTCGTTTGTCCCGCCGTCGCTGGACAAGACCAACGCCGAGGGCGCGCAATTTCTCGCCCTCAACCAGCCTCAGCTGACCCTCAAACACGTACGTCTGAACTCGTTATTCGGGCCCGAACTGGTAGAGCTCGCCAACATTTCGATCGATGCCTTGATGGACTTTGTGGCCCAGCATCTGCCAGAGCCAAATCCGGCGTCCGGTCCGATTGATGAACCCAACGGTAAGTTCGATGGCGCCAACGGGCTGTCCTTCTGGGAGCTGTGGTATCACCTGGTGCACTTGGTGGCTTCACGGTTAAGCGCTGAAAACCGTTTTCTGGAAGCGCAGCAATGGTTGCATTACCTGTTCGATCCTCAAGCCCCGGAGGATCCGGCAACCACGCCACCCAAACCCCGTTACTGGCGCTGCCGGCCATTGGCGAACGCTGAAAGCTCCGGCAACCCGGACTGTGAAGCCGAGGCCCCGACCGATCCAGATGCCATCGGCTATTCGGCCCCCCGGCATTTTCAGATCGTGGCGTTCACCGAGTACGTCAAAAACCTGATGGCCTGGGGCGATTGGTACTATCGTCAGCTCACCCGTGACAGTCTGGTGGCGGCCAAATTGTGTTACGTGCAGGCCGAGTTTTTGATGGGCAAGGCCCCGACGGCGAGGACCGTCAACCGCTGGCAACCGAAAACGGTCGGTGAGCTGTTGACCGATGCCGGCTCTCGGCCCGCGCTGGAAGCGTTCGAAAAAAAACTGGTATTCACCCTGGCACAGGTGCCGGCCAAGGCCGAGGTGGCGCCCGAGCTTGGCATGCTAGGGGTCAAGGACTTTGCGTGTCCTATCAATGAACAATTGCTGGAGCTGTTCGCCTTGCCCGGCAGCCGCCTGCATAACCTGCGCAATAACCTCACCCTCGACGGCAAGCCGCTGTTGATTCCGCTGTTCAGCCCGCCGACAGACCCCAACCAGTTACTGAGGGATCTGGCCGCCGGCGGCGCCGGTTCACCGCGGCCGATGGGCGGGCAATTGGTGGTGGTGGCGTTTCGTTGGCGGGTCATGTTCGAAGCGGCGCTACGTGCAGTGCAAACGCTGCAGGATCATGGCAATCAGGTGCTGCGTTTGCTCGAACAACGGGATCGGGCCGAGATGGAGGAGTTGCAACACAGCCATCTGGTGGATTTGGGGGCGTACGCCCAGACCGTGCAGGAGCAGACCATCGAGCAGCTGGAGGCGAGCGTGACCGCGTTGGGCCAGAGCCGGGCGGTGGCACAGGAACGTGCGGATGCGTATGCGAAAAAGTATGAAAGCAATATCAGTGATGCGGAATATGAAGTGATGGACTTCATATTGGCGGCGAAAATCACTTCGATGGCCGGTGTCGCACATAAGGCGGCGGGAGCGCTCACTAAAACATTGGTCCCGAATCAGGCCGGAACATCGTGGGGTGTGGCAAATCCTGGAGGGATAATGGAAGCGCTTGGCGGTGCTTTTGACATTACCTCCATCGGTTTAACCCTGCACGCCGATCGAACTGCCCTCACCGAAACCTACCGCCGCCGACGCGGCGAATGGCAGCTGCAACGCGATCAGGCATCGGCAGAGGTCCGCGCCATCGACGCGCAAATCACCGCGCAACGCCACGCCGTCGAAGCGGCCAGGGCCAGCCTGCGGCAAACCCTGCGGGCCAATGCCCACGCGCTGACGCTCTACACCTTCATCAAGAAGCGTGCGACCAACGCCGAGCTGTTCGGCTGGCTGCTGGGCCAACTCAAGGCTTTGCACTATCAGGCCTATGATGCGGTCGTCAGTTTGTGCATGAGCGCTCAGGCTTCGTTGAGCTTTGAGACCGGCGATTACGATTCGCAGATTCCCCTGCCACAGGTCTGGCTGGACGACCGTCACGGCCTCACGGCGGGCGAACACCTGAAGGTGCACTTGCTGCGCATGGAGCGTGAATACCTGCATCGCCATGAGCGGCGTCTGGAGTTGGTCAAGACCATCTCGCTGCGGCAATTGTTTAACGACACGGTGGACCCGCAAGAAAGCTTCGACCACTGGAAGGACGCGCTGGAAGAGCTGAAACGCACCGGCACTCTGGATTTCAAACTCACGCAGTTGCTCTTCGATCGTGACCATCCGGGCCATTACTGCCGGCAGATCAGCACGGTAGAAGTCGACCTGCCGGTGCTGGTCGGCCCGTTCGAGAATGTGAAGGCTGTCTTGTCCCAGGAGCAGAGCATCACGGCGACCAAGGCGTCCATTCGTTCGGTGGAATATCTGCATAACCCCAACAGTGGAGTGGCCCCCGCCGATGTGCGGTTCAACTTGCGTGCGGGTCAGCAAATTGCCCTGTCGGTGGGTGTTGGCGACAGGGGCATGGCCACGGTGAAACCCGATGAAGGCTTGCTCAACCCGTTCGAATGCACGGGGACGGTATCGCGCTGGAAGCTGACCTTCCCCCGGCCCCGCAAGGAGCCACAGAAATCCATGCTGGCGTCGTTGACGGACATCATCCTGCGCGTTCATTACACGGCCAGGGCCGGCGACCCGACGTTTGCGCGACGAGTCGAGGAGCTGGTCAATCGCGTCGATCCGGATGATCCGTTGGCGCTGGATTGATCGCGGGCACGCACGGGTAAACCGGACAGGGACAGGAGCAGGCAATCATGAGTGAACCGATTATTCAGGCCGATGCGAGCCTGGTACGCAATAGTGATTTTCGCGAAGGTTTTTCTTTTTGGAACCGAGGTCCGACTAATCCCAATTGGGTCGGCCGCATAAAAGAAAGCTATCAGGGCGAAGACATTTATTGCCTGACGGCCGGCAATCTGGCCTCGGTCAGTCAGATTGTCGATGCGCCAAAGGACCTTCGCGCAAATGCTCGTTACATCCTGAGCTTTCTCTGCGAATCGTGGCATGACAAGGACGGTCGTCTGGAGGTCTGCATTGAAGGGAGTTCGGAGCCTGCGCAGGTGATCACGCTGCCTGCCGGCTCGCGGCTCAATAGTCAGGTGGACAAAGAGCGTCATGCTGATCAGCAACCGATGCTATTCAATCCTGAACAGTACGAAGTCGAGCTGACGCTGCCGCTCAAACAAAACGACAAGGTTCGTGTCAGCGTGTTCAGCCCCGCCAGCAGAGACGATGAGTACGGGAAGGTCATCCGCATCACCCGCATCGAGATCCGCCTGCACCTGGAACCTTTGGTGCTGCAACAGCTGACACTCGACGACCAGACGCTGCCGCCGGCTCGTACGTTGTACCTGTGTCTGGGCGCTGTCGGGAGCTTGAACCACCGGCTGGGTTTTGTGCCGGCGCCGGACAACGCCTGGCGCGACACCGCGGCGTCGCTGAACATCGAAAATAACCCTCAGGATGGCAGCATTGTGGCGACGCCGATGTGGGGGCTGGACCATCCGCTCGACGGCTTTTGGGAGTTCTATTGCCCGCTGATCGACGGTGATGGCCCCTTTGAGTTCTGGTTCTACCTGCTGAACAAATACACGGCCGATGCCTATCGCATCAACGCTTCGCTCGGGCATCATCGGCTGGTGTTTCGTGAGGTGCTGGAGGCGGCTTTCTACCCGGTTGTCGAGTACGCACAAAGCGTGCGTCTGGGGGTTCAGGTGGCGTCGTACTACACCGGTCAAGCACTCAACGGCCGGACGGTGAACTGGGGGGTAAAGGGGCAGCGGCAGGCAATTTCGGTGCTCACCGATGACGAGGGTTGGGCCTACTTCGATTACGCCCCAAGCCGCGCGGGTGACTTTGTCATCGAGGCATGGGTGGCGAGTCTGTACTACGCCAGCGGTGTGTTCACTCAAGGGTTTGAGGTTCGGGTACTGGCGACCGATCCCTGGAAAGAGGTCAAGGCCGTCATCGATGGCAAGGAAACGCCATGGGATGAGAAGACCGGTTACCCCAATCGCGGCACCCAATACCCGGTGACCTTGAAATTGCCTGCCAATAGTCCGTTGCTGGGGACCGAGCTGTGGTTGCTATGGGACGGCGACACGCCTGCCGAGTTAGGGGTGACGGTGAATCCGCCGCTTGAAGAGCCCGTTCCGGTCAGTGTCGTCGAACTGAGCTGGCGCCTGACCTGCGAGGATCGTATCGACGGTAGGTTTTACTTGCAGCTGGGTTGCTCGAAACTGTTGCGGCCTTCAAGCAAAAAACTGATGTCGCTGGCACGCAACAACGTCGAGATCGGCGAGGTTCGAGAGGCCAACAAGTTCCCGGTGGTGGATGAAAACGAAAGCGTGCTGCTGATGGTGCAGGTGACGCATGTCGTCACCAGCGGCCCCGGTGATCCGGTGGTCAATGCTCTGGTGGACTGGGTGGGGCCCAATGGCACGGTGTCCACCGTCACCGGGGATGGTGGTTGGGCCAGTGTGCTGGATACGCCGAGGACAGCGGGGGGTTACACCATCACCGCGAAGGTCAGAGCGCATGTGGACATGCAGCCGGTTGAGCGTGCGTTTGCGGTGACGGCGTTGGCGACCAGCCCCTGGAAGGACACAGTCTTGTTTCATCTGGATGGCGAGCCGGTGGACCTGGTGGTCGTCGGTATCGCCTGTCGACGTGGCAAGCCGCATACCTTTCGCGTGACGCCGACGGCGGGCAGCCCGGTGAAGGACAAACCCATGACCTTGACCTGGCGCGATGGAGAGCCGGGTTTGGGGCTGACCATCGGTGCGCCGACGGCCACACCGGCCGGAGGCTGGGAATGGCGCTTGAGTTCCGGGATCAGCGCCAGCCGCAGTGGTTTGTTCGAGTTGAAGCTCACGAGTGACGTGGTATCGGGCGCTCGGGAGCTGTCGGGGCGTTTGCTCTCGGAAAACCTGGCCGATGAAGGGCGCCTGGTGCTCGATCAGGTGTCGGCCACGGTGGGTGACCAGACGCTCTTTCCGTGCCTGGGGGCTGTTCATCGTTACAAACTCTTGCCCAATGCGCTGAGCCCGTTGATCGGGCTGGATTTAAAACTGGCCTGGTCGGGCACACCCGCCGGTGAGCTGGGGGCGACGGTTACACCGGCGTTGCCTCTACCTCAGCCCATCAACGCCGGGGGCGCGGCCTGGGCGCTGGATTTCACCGCCAGTCAGAAGACCGGCCAGTTCTCTCTGGCGCTGGAGCTGCCTCAGCTCAAGCTGACGTCCACCGCCAATGTGATGCAATTGGCGCACAACAAAGTCCGGATCGAGACGCTGCGCGAAGCGGCTGTGGATCCGGTTGTCGGGCAGGACCGTGCCTGGCAGTGGGCGCGGGTGATCTCCAGTTTCACCCGCCAGCCGGTAGTGCAGGTGCCGGTGAAGTGGACGGCGGTGGGGGCTTCGGCTGACGTGGATACCGATGCGAATGGCTGGTCCGGCTATGGCTTGGCGCCGACAACTGCACGGCGGCACGATGTCGAGGCACTGGTCTTTAGCCCTTATGACGACTATCAGGACAAGCGGGCCATGACGGTCAACGCGCTGGCCAGTGATCCGTGGAGGGGGCTTGTCGTTCAGTTTGATGGGAAGTCTTCGCAGGTTTGGGGCGCCAAAACATATTTCCCGCGGCGCAAGGGCGAGCACAGTATCGAGTTGTCGGTGCCGGAGGGCAGCCCGTTGCTGAATCAAAAGGTGATGCTTGGGTTGACCGGGACGGGTCCTACCGTACTGGGCTTGACGTTCTCGCCGGCGCTCGGAGTGCCGCAATTGCTGACCCGCGACGGGTTGAGCTACACGCTCAAGGGCGGCGATCTGAAGGACGGGAGTTTTGCGTTGCGTCTGGCCGCGTCGAGGTTATCTAACCTGTCACCGGCCAATGCGTTGTCGCTGGGCAGCGGCGGGCAAATCTTGAAGATCATCGTCAGCCATCGGGTTCATCAGACTCTGGATTGGGGGCAGGCGTTGTATGAACAGGTCACGGTGGTGTCCGCCATCAGCGGCAAGCCGATGGCCGGTTGGACTGTGACCTGGCGTAGCCCGGACCTTGGGGTGGTGACAACGGTGACCGACTTCTATGGCGTGGCCAGGATTCATTTCATGCCAAAAAACCCAGGGGCTGCTGAGCTGACGGCGACGGTCGGGGATGAGTTGCACTCGGACACCCTGTCGCTGACCTTTACGATGAACGAGCCACGCAAGATCAGTGAGATTTATGAAGGCGATAACGACAAGTGGCCTGTGGAATGGGAGTCGCAGGTTCACGCACTGGCCAAGGTGGTCTCCAGCAGGACGGGACTGCCGCTGGAAGGCGTCGAGGTCATGTGGGAGTACGCAGGTCGGGCGATGTCGCCGTCGCTAACGGATGCCGACGGGATTGCAAGGCTGACCTTCGTCCTGACGGCCGAGGGGCATGGTGTGTTGTCGGCAGCGGTGAAAGGCGGTGTGGGGGGCTGGGATACGGCGCAGTTGGTGTATGGCGGGGTGGTGCCGGTTATTGAATCGTTGACCGCTGCCGGTCCAACAGAAATTGTTTTGGGGGGGGAGACACGAGCGAAAGCTCGGGTAGTTTCCCGTGCTGACGGTCAACCACTAGTGGGGGTGACTGTCTTCTGGAATATCTCTGGGCTGTCCTTGCCTGTAACGATTACAGATCAGAACGGGAACTCTTGGATAACCTTCACCCCGGTTGAGCTCGGGGAAAACAGGCTGACAGCGACAGCAGGTCTGGGGAGTAACCAGTCGTTGACTTATCATGTTTTTGACCCGGCAAATACTCCGATGATTGAGCGGATCACTAATCGTTCGCTACAAAATGTTGTCGGTAGTGAGGCGCATATCGAGGTCAGGATTGTGAGTCAGGAGACTGGGCTGCCTTTGGCTGGAGAGCTGGTCTCGTGGGGCTATCTGGGGATGGGGCTTACTCCTGCGCGAACGAACGCCGATGGTGTTGCGGAGGTCAGGTTCATTTTCCCCAAGGTGAGTAATGATCCGTTTTGGGTCTTGGTTCGCGGAGCCGTCAAGTATGTGGCCATTCGGGTTAGTGCTCCGTCCTGAGCATTGGACTGACGACATTGTCGCTAGAGCGTTCCGTCTTTCTTCCAGCATAGGTAACGTGTAACCAACTCCGCACCCAGCTCCCCGGGCCGCGCATCCAGCACCGGCACTCCATGAGCACTCAAGCGCTCATGGAGTTCGGCCCTGGCGTTCAAGTAGTCCACCGTGCCGCAATAGGCGAGGGCTTCGTCCAGGGTGTGCACCGGTGTTTGTCGCACCGTGTCGAGTACTTCTTCACGCAAACTGGCGACCAGTACACGATGCTGTTTGCCCAGGCGTTTGACGGCGCTCAGCAGTTCGTCGTCGTCTTCATCACGCAGGTTGGTCACCAGCACCACCAGCGCCCGACGTTTTTGCCGGGCCAGTAACTGATTGGCGGCGGCCTGGTAATCGGCCGGGCGTTGGCTGCTGTCGAGGTCATAGACCGTGTTGAGCAGCACCTTGAGTTGTTCGGGACCTTTGATGGGCGCGAGGTAACGTGGTTGATCGCCCGCGAAGGTGCAGAGACCCACGGCGTCACCCTGACGCAGTGCCACGTAGCTGAGCAGCAGGCAGGCATTGAGCGCATGGTCGAAATGCGCCAGTTCACCGTCCTGGCTGCGCATCCGGCGGCCGCAATCGAGCAGGAAGATGATCTGCTGGTCGCGCTCGTCCTGATACTCGCGGGCAATCGGTGTGCGTTGGCGGGCGGTGGCTTTCCAGTCGATTTGGCGCAGGCTGTCGCCTTCGCGAAATTCTCTTAATTGATGGAACTCAAGACCCAACCCGCGACGCTGGCGCTGGCGAACGCCAAGCTGACTGAGCCAGTTGTCGACGGCCAGTAACTGTGCGCCGTACAGGCGGGCGAAGTCCGGGTAGACGCGGGTGCTGTCGGTGACGGTCAGGTAGCGGCGGGCGGACCATAGACCCAATGGGCTGGGCAGGTTGATTTCGCAGCGTTCGAAGCTGAAATGGCCACGCCGCAGGGGGCGCAGACGATAGCTGATCTGGCTGTATTGACCGGGTTGCAGACCGACCGATTGCGGCAGGTGTTCAAAGCTCAGGCCGTCGGGAACGTGGTCGAGCAGTTGCACCTTCAGTGGCTGCGGGTAGTCGTGTTGAATGTCGACGCGCACCTCGCCCCAGCGCCCAAGCGCAAGGCTGCCGGGCATCTGGCGTCGCACTTTGGGCGATGGCAGGCGCGTGACGCGTATGGCATCGAACAGCGCGAGCAGTAACAGCGCCAGCAGCAATCCCCAGTTGATCGACAGCAGGTTGGGTGCAACGCTCAAACCCAACGCCCGGAGTGCGCCGAGTACGATGCTCAGGCCCAGCAGGGTAGCGAGCCAGATCAGCAAGAGGCGGGTGGGTTTCATGGCATGGGGTTCCTGGTCATAAGGCCACCCACCTGTTTGAAAGGCATGCGGAGTGTGGCGAGGGAGCTTGCTCCCGCTGGACTGCGCAGCAGTCCTGAAACCTGCCACGGTATTTTTTCAGGCATTGCGCACCTGCTTGATTACGAGCGCTTCGCGCTCGAGCGGGAGCAAGCTCCCTCGCCGCAGGGGTGGGTGACATCGACGTCGCGATGCTCACGCTCTTGGCGCCGGAACCTGATCAAGCAGCTGCTTGAGCACCTGATCCACGTCCAGCCCTTCGATGTCCAGTTCCGGGGCGATTCGCACGCGATGGCGCAGTACAGCCAGCGCGCAGCCTTTGATGTCATCCGGGATCACGAACTCACCACCGCGCAGCAGCGCCCGTGCCCGTGCCACCCGGACCAGCGCGATGGTGGCCCGCGGGCCGGCGCCGAGGGTCAGGCCGGGCCAGCTGCGGGTGGTGCGGGCCAGGCGTACCGCGTAGTCCAGCACCTGTTCGTCCAGCGGCAGGTCGCTGGCGATCCGTTGCAAGGCCGGTACATCCTTGGCTTGCAGAACCGTGCGCAACGGCTGCACATCCAGCATGTCGGCGCGGGTCGAGCGGCTGACCTGACGGACCATGTCCAGCTCCTGATCGGCGTCGGGGTAGTCCATGCGCACCTTGAGCATGAAACGGTCGAGCTCGGCTTCGGGCAGGGGGTAGGTGCCTTCCTGTTCGATCGGGTTTTGCGTCGCCAGCACCATGAACGGTTGCGCAATCGGCAGGGCGCGGCCTTCAAGGGTGACCTGGCGTTCCTGCATGGCTTCGAGCAACGCGGCCTGGGTTTTCGCCGGTGCGCGGTTGATTTCGTCAGCCAGCAGAAGATGGGTGAACACCGGGCCTTTGCGCAGTTTGAACTGCTCGGTTTGCAGGTCGTACACCGCATGCCCGGTCACGTCGCTGGGCATCAGGTCCGGGGTGAATTGAATCCGTGCGAATTCGCCACCGAAGCAGCGGGCGAGAGCACGTACCAGCAAGGTCTTGCCCAAGCCCGGAACGCCTTCGAGCAGCACATGACCGCCGGCAATCAGCGCGCAGAGCACATCGTCGATCACCGCTTCCTGGCCGATAACGGCCTTTCGCAATTCAAGGCGCACGGCTTGTGCCAGTTGGCTGGCGCGCTGGCGCTGTTGGGCGGCATGGGTCTGGCTGGCGGGCTCGATGGGGTCATTCAAAGATTCCGGAGCCTTGCTAACTGTTACATGTGTTTTATCTTCCATAAATCAGTCACTTACCTAATTTAACTTTTTCATGTTTTTTACGTGCGTAACGAGTGAGTGACTGACAATCTGCACAAGTGCAATTCCATCGTAACCTCTCATTTTGAGCTCGTCTGAAGTGGAGGTTAGGCCATGACGGCCACTTATGTTTGGGGGTAATGCACCCCAAGTGCCAGTTGGTCTTTCCGTGGTCTCGATCCCGAATCACGTGTGAAGGATTAAAAAACAGCGCGCAGCGTCGGGATGGCAACGCGTACTACAGCGCGAATCAGCTCGTTGCATGCCCGTTTGTTCGCTCTCGCTGGGATCGAGGGCAGGTGCACCCACTCTGGCAGTGAAATTGAAGCGCCTAGGCATCGATCTGCACCACATGCTTGGTATCCATTGCGGCCTCTAAGCTTGACAAGCTTGGGTCAGAAAGGATGCCCCTTTCAGCCATCCTCACAAAATGCATTGACAGTCATCTTGTGAGTCTAGATTGACGATTTCTGCTCAATATCACTCAGGTATTGCCACTTCGGTGGCCTACAGAGATGGCGCAGGTGTCAATCCTCAAAATTCCGCGCGAGAAATCCTGCCGAAAGAGATTGCACTATCTCTCCAAGCTTTGATATTAAATAGCCACCCGGCACTACTCTGTGCGTCGGGGGTATCTACAAAAATCTCAAGGACCGAAATATCAATGAATCTTCAAGAAATTCTTAAGTCTCTGGAAAAGCCAGTCAAGCACAAAATTTTCGTGAGTTATCATCACAAATTAGATCAAGAATATTACGATGCGTTCTCGACAAAGTTTCATGATACCTACGAATCGATACACGATGCATCATTGGACAGCGAAATAGACAGCGACGACGTTGACTATGTACTTCGACGGATTCGCGAAGAATATATAACAGGTACCTCCTGTACCGTAGTGCTAATTGGTGCTGAAACGTATCAAAGGAAGTATATCGACTGGGAAATTAAGGCAACACTTGATAAGGAACACGCCCTCCTTGGGATCTATCTCCCATCAGCACCGCGAACTGAAAATCGCATTAGTGTGCCGGGTAGACTACATGACAACATTCAAAGTGGTTATGCAGTTTTTACAAGCTGGGAAAACGCCACTGAATCGCCAGAATCTTTGGAAAAATACGTCGCCGAGGCCAAATCCAAATACAAATCTCTCATAGTCAACAGCCGCGAAAAGAAGAAGCGCAATGGGTGAGGCAAAAGAGAACGATCTCGCAAAGCCTTTTTTTGTGATCTATGTCGTATGGCACCCTAGCTTTGAGTTAGGGGAAAAAGTTGCCGGAACTATAATGCAACATTTTCGGCGCGATCTATACAGAAATATTGTAGGGGGCGTGGGCATTCCGGTGGTATTCCGTAGTGCCTGTATGCCGGGTAGTGATACCCCCATATCGGTAACCCCTGAAGACTCTGAAGCGTCCGCAATCATTGCACTCCTTGACGATAACCTGTGCGAATCGCAAGACTGGGTTGACTACCTCAATACTCTCTCATCAAAAACAGATGAATCCAACAGAACTGGATTTAACAACCTCCTATTTCCTGTCTCTTTCAACAAAGCAACATTGCAAAAAGCAAGCTTGAAAGAGCAAGCGCTTAGATGGGATTTGTGGAAGGGTGATGACGCGGAGAGAATAACGCGCCTAATAAGCGAACTCACCTATGAGTTCTGCCGAATGCTCAGGCACCACTTGGCTCAACTTGAGAACCCATCCCACAAAAACCTGCAAGACTACTTAAAAAAAGTACAAATCTTCTTGAGTCATTCAAAACATGATGACGACGGAATCGAAATTGCCACAGCTATAAGAATGAGGATCTATGAAGGGCATGGATTATCCTCATTTTTTGATGTAAATGACATCCCAGCAGGCCTAAGATTTGACGAAGTACTGCTGGAGCAAGTACGTATCAGCGCAATGGTCGCGATTCATACAGACTCCTACTCATCAAGAGAGTGGTGTCGAAAAGAAATCATTGAAGCCAAAACCTGGAATATTCCCCTCGTAGTCGCCAACAGCATAAGTAATATGGACGAAAGAGGTTTCCCTTACATGGGGAACGTACCGGTAGTTCGTCTCGGTTACGACCCAACAGATGTTTCTCGAATAGATATTGTCATAAGTAGGCTCCTCGATGAGGTTTTGAAGGATTTTCTGTGGTGTTGTCAGACACATGAAATAAAGAAACAGCTACCTAGAAAAGCATTCCTCATCCCACGCCCGCCGGAGTTGATTTCTCTATCGTCCATTCCTCAGGGAGGCGAGCAGGCCGAGGTTGACTCTAAAGAAATTATACTTATTTACCCAGATCCTCCATTGAGCACGGAGGAGGAACGACTCATCAACAGGGTTTCGCCAAATGTGCAGCTTAGAAGCCTAGCTGAATGGAAAGCGGGGGCTACCAGATGAGTTATAAAGAAGTACTCGATGGCTCAAAGATTTCAATTTCGATATCAGAAAGCGAAAGCATGCCTGCCTTGGGTCTAAGTCATGCGCATTTGGTGGATGCGATGTGTGAGGCAGCACGTCACATGCTAGCTTTGGGGGCAACGGTTACTTATGGAGGTGACCTACGAACTCATGGTTTCACCAGGATACTGTACGAACTCGTCTGTAGATATCGAAAAGACTCATGTGACAACAAGAACCTGGCAAGTGTAATCAATTACCTTGCCTGGCCAGTCTTCATGAACTCCGATATCGACGCTCTTTTTGCTTTGAGCAGCGAAATGGAAGGAACGGCTGAGATAAAAGTAATTGACGAGCAATGCAATCCATTATCGCTTAAGGACGCTAGCTCTCTGATGCGTAGCTCAACTTTTGATTGGTCTTCAGGGCTAACTGCCATGCGGAGAATAATTACCGCCGAGTCGACAGCTAGGATAGTCCTCGGGGGAAAAACATCGAAATTCAACGGCAGTATGCCAGGTATAGCCGAGGAGGTACTTATATCTCTGCAGAGCCATAAACCTGTATATCTGCTAGGCGGATTCGGTGGCTGTACAAGAGAGATTCTAGATTTGATGGGTGTTGATAACCAGTTCGATGCATCACTCCCATGCTGGCCGTATTCAGACGAATTTAAACAGTACAAACTTGAAGATCTGAGGAACGGGCTTACTACTGAAGAAAATACGGCACTTGCCAATACCCCTCACATAGACCAAGCAATTATTTTGGTCATTCGGGGTCTTATGAATATTCATGCCGATAACCAGGTAGAAGCACAGAGAGACTAGCGCGCAATATGTCACTACTCACGGAAGCAGAAGTTATTTCCCGCTCACGCTCAGTCAGTCGGGCAGGGCGTTTATTTAAGGCCACTGCAAGCACGCAAACGTATGACGTTTTCCTGAGTCACTCCTCCAACGAGCCCGACAATATCATATTCGGAATAAAAGGGTATCTGGAAGACGCAAGCTTGAGCGTCTATATTGATAAAGTCGATGATCCTCAGCTTTCCCCAGATCACGTCACACCTGAGACAGCTGAAACTCTGCGGATGCGCATGAAGTCATCAAAATCGCTTTTGTACGTTTACAGCCGTCACTCGACTACATCTCGCTGGATGCCTTGGGAACTCGGTTACTTCGATGCACTGAGAGGCTCAGTAGGTATTCTTCCGGTCACCCAGTACGCTCAAAGTGAATTTAAGGGGGAGGAGTACCTAGGCTTATACCCATATGCCGATCTTGCCTTGGTAAAAAACTCCACGAGAAGGCAACTCTGGATTAATAGATCAGCAAATGAGTACGCCGATTTATCCGGCTGGGTCAAAGGAACAGAAAAAATCCGCAGGAGATAATCCACATAATGCCTGCTGACTGTGGAACGTGCGAAATGCGTTTTAGCAAGGGGAAGCGAGCAATCGCTTTCGCTTCCCCCTCAAAATGCATAGCCTCCTACAAGATCCTGCGTTGCTAGGTGATATAGTTCGGAGAGTCATTTGATGGAAGTTAGACGATGAGTAAGGTGTTCCTAAGTCATAACCATGCAGACAAACCTTTTACAAGGCGTCTCGCGAGTGTAGTGGTCTAATGATTCCGGACACCCATATACTCTATCAATCGGCACTCCCCGATCCGTAGCCCAAGATGCAAGCGACAATGCGCTCCTCCCAACGTCTTCGCAGCTCGACCCCATGTAGTTTTTTCAGCAGCACTTCTACCGCAATGGGTTTACTCTTAAGGTCGGGCTCAATGTCGCGAAGTCGCATCATCGAGGCTCGACGTCCTTTCTTTAGTAGGAGTTCGGCGCTCCGGGGGCGCACCAGTTCAAGCCAAAGATCAGCCAAATGCCCCCAATCTGGGGTTAGCTCTCCTGAACCAACCTCAAATAACTCCAGCAGCTGTTTAACTTGATCGGCTTGATCCGTTGAAGTTATCCAATGTCGATTGCGTACCCACAACCTCACTGCCCAGTGAAATTGTTTTAAGGCTCGCTGCTTGCGCTTCGGCAAGAGTAGCTTCTCCATCTCGCACAGACAGGTCAAAAACTTTTGCAGCTCAGCCATAGCTGCCCGTGTCGGGTTGAGAGTCTGCACTTCATCCGGCAGGCGGTCCCGCAGTTGTCCCGCGATCTCACGCAAATCGATAACCGGTCGATTAGCCAGGCCTGGTAGCAAAATCCATCGAGGTGCACGTGCTCGCTCTCCGGCTAGACATAGGAACACCCAAGGCTTGGCCGCTCGAACGACGCTTACCCTTGACATCACCTTGCTCGTCTCATATCGATACTGCTCATACAGAGCAGAGCTAATCAGTGCATTGGGGCCAGATACAAGGCCTCGTACTGGGGCAAATGCATCCTCGATCCCATCCCAGTACCTAGACTCCCGAGCACGCATTTGTTCCTCCAGCTCCTCCTGCGTAACGATCCGGTCCTCTCGCTGAGTGCGCATGTCCTCCGGGAGCATCAAATTCCCCCCGATTAAACTGTCTACTTCATCGACTCGGCGGAAAAACGTCTCATCTGATCTCAAAGCAAACTCGGCACTGTCCTTAGGCCACCAGGATTCAATCTCCGTATGGCGACTGTCCATCCGATCAATGCGTCCTACGCGTTGCTCGGCGACACGTACAACGCTGGGCATGTCCAGATGGACAAGAGTTGAGGCACGCTGGAGGTTTACCCCTTCTGACAAAGCATCACTGCAAAGGACCACCAGCCGTCCCACAGACTGCCCCTCCGGATTCAGCAGTGATTGTATGTACTCGTGGCTTCGGGGATCACCACCAATGCCCAAAACCACGTCGAAGGTCTTTTGGTCAGGAGGCGCTTTCGTCAGGAGGTATTCGAAGTACCTCAGTGTCAGCGGGTAATGGTCGAATGCCAAAATTTGGTCGTGCCGAGTGAGAAGCTCAACGAGCAGCTCTACCTTACGCGCTTCGCGATGGCCGCTCATCCTTTCCAAGCGGTCGCGAATTGCCGCATAAATCGAGCACTCTCCCTCACAGGTACGCCGATGCTCCGAACTGTCCGAAAGCCAAGGGGGCAGTGTGATCCCCAGATGATTTTCTGGGGTGCTGCCGGCGAGCCTGGCAATGCGTTCCAGCATATTCCCCGTTTCGTCATCCCCCCCCTTTACAGACTCACTGTTCAACCCCATTCGGCGACAAGCGGCGCGCTCCCCTTCGAGGTGCCGGTAGAGAGCCAGACGTGACGACCGCAAACTCGACATCACATGGAACAGAGCCAATGAACGGGCTGCTTTCAACCGAAAGATCAGGTAAGCATCGGGCGTGACGCCGTTTTGTCTAAAGCTTTCCGAAAGCACCAACGGCTTCCGAAAATGTGAAACTCCTTTTAGTTGCAGCGCTAACTCGCGGATTTCTTGCGCCAGCTTCCTGTCACGTGCGGGCTCACCCAGCATGTAGCTCGCAGATAGCTGCTTCGGATAACGGCACACGCGCCCTCCTGGCAGCCGGTAGGCTTCGGGATCGAGATCAACCATTGCATTGAGCTGCGCTTTGGTGCGGCGGAGGGTGAAGCTGGCGATTCCTGCCTGGAGTGCCTCCAGATCTTTGACGTGAATATCAGCCACGCCTGCACCGCCCTTGCTCAAACGCTCGAAGACAGCCAGCACTTCATCGTCGAAATTATCGGCGCCTAGAATGTCAATCAAGCGCAATAGATCTGCGCGCGTCCGATTGATAGGGGTTGCCGTAAACAACACCACCTGGTCCGCCAGATGGTGCTTGAGGCTCCGTGTGCGCTTGGACATTTGATTGAGAAAGTTGTGAGCTTCGTCCACGGCGAGGGTTTGTGCTGACGACAATCGAATGGCGAGGTTGGAGGTATCTTGCTTGCTCAGCCTGCTCAGCAGGCCATGAGAAACGATGGTGACATTGAGCCCGCACTTGGCCGTTTCCCGATCCCAGTTTTTCCTGACCAATGGTGGGCAAATCAAAAGCATCGCGCCCTTGCGTCCGCTGGCCAAGGACCAGTTTCGGTCATGCATCGCCCGGAGCAGATGTGCTCCCAGGCGGGTCTTTCCAGACCCCGTTGCATCTGCGACCAGAACCGCCCCCAGGGTGTCTAGGAGGTACAGCGCTTGCCCTATGCCTTGGCGCTGCGAAGGCCAGAGGTCAGCGGGATCGATTTCCATCAGCGATTCCAGATAGTGGTTGGCCCACTCACTTTCAAGCAGTTCGGCGCAAGCCCTAGCCAAAGCCTCTTGCCAAGTGACGAACTTCAGAAGCTGCTCCAGCAGCGCCACGAAGGCGTTCTCAGCATCCTTACCTTGGCTCCAATAGAATTCAGCTACTTGCCATGCCTCAATGAATCGGGCTCGATCTCCTGATGTGAAACGCACATTCGCTTCATGCTGAGTATGCAAACCCGGCCAGGTGAAATTGCTTGACCCCAGAGTCACGGCCCCCGCGGAACAGTAAAGCTTGGCGTGTAGTCGTCGACTACCTATGGGATAGCGGATTTGGACATGCCCAGCCCGTACAAGCTCAATGCAGTGCAAAACTTGCCCGCTTAAAGCTAAAGAAATGCCACGTTCAAGCCAGTAGGCTCGTATTTCCGCAGAAAAATCATAGCTTTTGAGGCTGAGTCGGGGGTGGCGCACTGTTACCGGATCAGATCCAAGGATGAGGCGCATTGGGATAGGCGCTTTTCCACGTGATGTGATCAAATGGATGAGCTGTTCTAAGCCGCTGTATCCAGTGACTACCAGCGCATCCCATTGGTTGCAGAGGTCACGAACGACTACGGAGTAAACGTTACGCTCCCCCAAATTCAAGGGCATTCTTGATTGATGGGGCAGATCTCCATCGAATGGATTCTGCTCATGATCGAATAATGAGCCTTGCATTGCCGCCTCGATGTCTACGTGTCTGACAATCGTAGATTAGGCTGGCCGCCAGGGATCGTGAGTCGAATGTCGCCCTACACGATCCCCGTGATTTCGAAACAAAGACTCGATCGAGCGATCGCGGCCATCCAAGCTGCTGAATGGGCTGAGCAAGTGTCCACGCACGGCCACTTTGTGGTTAAGTTTCTATACAGCGTTCGCTGTTCGATGTGCACAACCAAGCCAGAGGGCAGGACTGGGACGATATTGCCGCCGAGTTTTTCCGTATGCAACTGGGCGTGATGTTCAAAGTGCTGTCGACCCCTGTATCGGGTAACAGTCCTTCTTTTCTGCTTTGCGAGCGACAGTCGGAACGTAGGTGCGGAAATTTCAATCCGTTGGCGAGCGCGACTTTCGGTACTGCAACGATGGGAGTGCATTAACGCTTCGTAGACGGTTAGATTCCCCTTAAGAGAAGGCGTTCGCTCGTTTGGCCTTCGCTTTTACGAAACCAAGTCAAGCAGCACCACCCCATCTCAGAGCTCTAAGCACACGGCGAACCTGTTTGGCTCCGATCTCGGTTTCGCAGAGCATAACCGGCGTACCTTCGCCAAGGGCTTTGTTAGGCTTCGACATCCATCGCGCGGCAGCTTCTCGGCTCTCGAAAACCTCTTCGGCCATGTGACAGACAGCAGCAATTCGATCTAGTCGTTCTGATGCGACAGAATTGAGGGGCTTTTGTTCGCGCCCACGTCGTTTAAGCGTGGAGATCGACGCATTGAGCAGCGTTTCCAAACTGCGCTCCTGGAGGTCAAAGGTCATGCGAAAAGCCTGGAAAAGGTGAGCAGAAAAGCCCGCCTTGATCTGGAATAGCCGTTCCGAGTCTTTGAGCAAATTTCGATTGGAGCTGAAGTCCCAAAATGCGGCGATCATTACTTCACGCGATTCGTCTGTCGTTCTCGTCTGACGCCGAGTAGTCGTTGATGTAGGCATGATGCAAAGACTCCAAGAGAGACGTTGGGTCTATCGACTCGATGGAGCGTTTGTGCCGAGATGCAACTTGATGGCAGAGGCAATGAGGCTAGTGAATACATCCCCCCAGGACTCTCTCCGTTTTCTATCCCTACAGACTTTCGACACATAGCTCCGTCCATGCAACTCCCGAATTGACCCCGCCATCCTAGCCGATCCCCATGTGAGGTGGCAGGTGCCTCGTGTCAAACTATATTGTTAGTGCCAGAGGGGCGTATTCCAAGCAGCGACCGGTCTATAGCCGACCGCTACGGCTGGCTCGCAGTGAAGGATCAACTTGAGCGAACAGCCGCGAAAACCGGTATCGCTACTGGTCACATTGCCTAGCAGTGGGTCGATGTAGCCCAAATCCAAAGACTGCCTGCCAGCATTGAGCAAAGCTGTAATGTGGTGAGCATCGAAGCCCGTTGAAAGGATAGACCATGGATGACTACGAAGAGTACGACGAAGAGACTCCTTACGAGAGCCCTGAGAAAATCGATCAGATGGCGATTTACTCGGCTCTAAACAGCCTGGTGTTCTTCGCAAACAATCTCGACTTCAGCAACCAAGCGATGAATCTCACGATTGTGGATGAGTTCATCATGGATCTGGAGTACGGATACCTTCGTAGTAAATTCGATGAGACAAACACGCCTTACCAGTCGATGTTCTTGTCTGCGCAGTCACAGATGTGGATTTTCTCTGCTTACGAGCTGATGCGCACATGGCGCGAGAAAATCAGTAAGTACCTCAAAGCAGCAGACAATGGCGGGCTGCCGCTCAAGCTGAAGGAACTGCAGAAGCCCTTGGGCTACGAGAGCTACACGATCCAAAAACGCATCGAGGAAATCAATCTGCTCATCGAGAAACCAGAGCTCGTTGAAACGATGAGGGATGACCTAAAGCGTACCCAAATGCTGTTCACTCAGATGGAGCTCCTGCGAATGTCACTCGCAAAACACCAGATGAGAAAGCGCCCCAGCGCAGCCGTCCTGACACCTACCGTAGGGTACATGAATCGCTGGTGTGGCTCCTTGGAGTACCAGATCAACAGCGGCCAGATGATAATCTGCAATCTGAGCCGCAGGGACATTGCGGATGGGATTCGAGCGATACCCGCAATGACCGTCCCTTCCGACGACGACCTCGACTCATTTGAAGCTGCCATGCGGGGCGCCAGCGATGATGAGCTCAAGTCAATGTTCCAGGACTAATCTGCCTGCTGCACCTCAAGTCCTGGTCCTCAAGTACCGTGCAGAACCAAGCGTTTCCCTCGGCGCTAAACCGCATGTGTATCAAAATTAGTGAGTTTATGCTCAGGACATAAACTCGCTAATTTTGATACACATCGCCCTGAAATTACTCCGTGTACTGTCTTGCCGGATGGACCTTCGTCACAATTTGGCATGCAGCGGCTAAGGTTGAGGTCTCCCTGTCTTGGCTGGAATTACAGGTGCTGCACCCTTCGGGTAAATAGGCCCAACTGCCGGCGCGTAGCACTATAGCGAGTGAGTAAATCAAGCGGGCGGAGCGTTTTCTTGTTGAAAGGCTTGGTACGCCTGGGTATCGAACAGATTGATTGTTTTGATTTCGCTCAGGGGAAAGGCCACCTCAAACAACTCAGGGTTCAAGTGACTCAGTGATTCATCTTTTTTGAAGCGCTGATACACCGTTATGTACCAGGTGGTGAAACAAAGCCTCATTTCCTCTCCAGCTCGATAGCCACTCACCACTGGAAGAATCCTGAGCATGTCGCGTTTGTCACCCGGATCAATCGCCCCGGTCACATAACCTATATAAACCTTACCGGTCCCCAAGGTCACGGATACCGGAATAGTCAGCTCCAATGACCTCATCAAGATGATCTCAAGATCGGCATTCAACGCATGCACTGCTGTTTTGAGCGCAGACCGGTTGGAATACTCATAGACAAGACTAAAAAAATGACGGTCACGGTTTTTGACCCGACGTACGAATAGCCGGAAAAATTCTTGTCCAGAAATGGATTTGAACGCTAACAGCCAGTTGAGAAAATAGCCGCCAATCATTCCTAGGATCAGTGTGGAAAACAGAACCAGCATCCAAAATGCTGTATCTGTCGGCCGGTCACTGGAGTCCTCTGAAGGATCGCCAGGTCCGCCCACTCTCTTACAAAGGCTAGATACGGTTCTATTTTCTGTTTGAGCGAAGTGAGAAAAGCAAAGGCGAGAAGGAAAAGCCAAATACCCCAGAATGCGGCTCTGATATAGACCTTCTGAGAGTCTTCACGCTTTATAAGGTATCTGGTCTGATGCCATGTGCTTACAAATAGATAGCCCGCTATCAAAGGGAAGAGCGCCAGCGCTGCTTTGAGCATCAACCTATCCTTAGGAGGCGATTAAAAACGCCTAGTCTAATCGCCTTTTGTGACCCGTTTTTTGGCGTCGCTCTTTTTGCCCTGCATCTCCGTCCGCAAGGATTCGAAGGCCGAAAGCTGATTCTGCACAGCTTGTGAACGAATTACCTCTTTTGGGTCAGCAAACATCACGCCGTCTCCTGTGACGTAGAAAGGCGTTGTTTTCGCTGCCTCACGTTCCGCACCTTGGTAATAGCTTTTTAGTCTATCCATCAAAGTTTTATGTTCGCGACTTTTGCTCATTGTCATTCTCCTCTAGGCAAATCCGTCTTCCGTTTCGACATCAAAATAGCTTCCGTGTTGAACGCAACATAGGAGATAGCTCCTAGGAGCCCACGACCAGCCTACGGTTGCCGATATGGTGCGAGGCAGCGGAGGATATTCCCCTAGCTACCCATCAGCAATAGCCTTGCATCGGCCTGTGGACCTCTACGAATCTACCTAGGGTTTAGCATATATTCGCCATTGCACTCATTTATTCAGACCTCTGGTTGATGGCTGTATTCCCTCCTTTTATTCCCGACATGCGGTATAGGCACAACGAGCAAACGCGACTCGGTGGACTCACCCCGCCATAAGGCGCAGCTGGTGCCCAGAGAAAGGCTAAATAGCACCTATTTGTGTTCAAATTGCGCGTTACTTATATCTCCAGCGCGGAAGCCCAAAGCATAGGAAATGACAATGGTATGGCACTACGAGCGAAGCACCGAGCTGGAGGGTGAATTCGATGTTCTGATCACATTGATGGCTGACATGATCACCGCTCAGGCACGAGCGGGGTATGTCAACGTCAACGCTCCGGCGTGGTCGGTTGACTTGCATAACTTGTCGATGAAGCTTTTCAAGCATCTGTGCTCGGCTAGAGCTCTGCTTGAGCCTTGTGGATTCAGGACACCCATTTTGCCACCGTATGGTTACATCGACCATTCATCAGTGATGGTCGTCACACGATCCGCTATTGAGAACTATCTGGTGATGCACTGGCTGCACGCCAATGGTGACGCCGCGATTCGTACCTTCCGACACAACGTCTGGGTGTATGGCGGCTGGAAAAAACGAAGCAAATTATTTGCATCCACCAAGGAAGTGAAAATTGGGAAGCAGAAAGCAATAGAGGACGCAGCAGCACTTCTCCTGCTGATCGAAGCGTCACCTATTTACCAGGCATATCACTCCGACCGGAAGAAGCAACTGCGGCAAGGAAACTGGCAAGCCGGTGCACCGTGGAATCAATTGGCGGAGGAGGCCGGCCTCCATCGTACGTATTTTACGTCGATCTATCCGTACCTGAGCGGGTATGTTCACAGTGACTTCATCAGCAGCATACAGATTGGCCAAGCGGCAGACCTCAGCACCCAATACGACTTGGCCCTGTCGAACATCCAGATCGGCCTCATGGTGATGGGACATTTCGCGCTGTTCTACGCGAACCTATTCCCTGCTGCGCAGGCCGTATTAGGCGGAGCAGATGCAGGCAGGGAGCTTGTCGGAAAATGGTCTTTCAAAGCTGAAGACATGGACTTCCTCTACACCTCAGAGGACGGAGACGAAGTAGACCGCCCTCAACCCGGAGGCGGAAGTTCATAGGGTCAATCGCACGTTCTAAAGCGCCAAGCTCATATGGAGTTTTGCCTACGAACCGACATCTTCATCCGGCCGTGGTATCCGTCTCTCTGTCTGTCGCGTTGTGACCTTTGCCGATCAAGCCGGTTATGTGAAATCGACCTATCCGTGCGGCTTCCTTGAAGCCAGAGCGACCACATTACGATCGCTCATCTTCGCCTTGAGGACACGGTTTTCGTCCAGTAGCACCTCGTTGACTGAAGCGAGATTGGCGACCTTCGCCCGCAGTTCCTCTATCTCCTGACGGTAGCCAGCGGACTTCGCTCGCTCGGCCATCAAATCTTGTTGCTTCACATCTCGCATCGCGCGACTGGAGCGCCCCTGAGTTTCGCGGATAGCCTCGGCAATGTCTGGGTAGTAGTTGTGGATCAGTGACGTCGATATGCCCGCTTCGCGGGCTACGGCGGCGATGGTAACCTTGGTTTCCCCGGTATGGGCGCGTCCCTTCTGGATGCGGTAGAGCGCGAGCCGTAGATCCTTTTCCCGATCCTCAGCCGGTTTGTAGTTGGTTGCCTTGTCCTTGGGTTTCATGCGATTAGAGTCTCCGGAGCCATTCCCAGCTGGGCCAGTACGTCACGGCAGCGATTCAGGTTGCGCTCAACGCGCTGGCGGCCGCCCTCGCCAATGTCCGTGCAATGCAGCAGCCCTTTCAAATCATCGTAGAGCCGCTGGTAGATGGGCGCGTGACCGCGCCCGATTACGGCATTGTTGCAGTTGCTGCAGCGAGTACGCTCAAGGGTATTGCCGACGCATCCGTCATTGTCCGCCGTGCACCAGGCATGGCCGTTGCTGCGAATTGCGGTGCTCTCGGCAATGGACTTCAGCATCGAGGCGTGATCCTTGAAGATCAACAAGTTCTGCGGCTCCCGCTGCCACTGCTTGAGCTCGATGCCATAGCCCCCGGCCAAGGCTTCGTCACCTAGCCAGTTATCCACGATGCCGAATTTTATATCTTCCAACTCCCCCTGAATATCGGCGTAAAGATCAAGGTCCAGATGCTGTCCCCAGCTATCGTCCATGGCGTAGCCCAAGGTCATGTCCAGCGTCCAGTGCGCGTAATGCTCTTTGAGATAGCGCAGGTCACCGAAGCGACTGTGCGCGGCGTAGTTGGCGAACTTGCGGCGAAACTGGTGGCTGGATAGGTTCCAGCTCAGTCCGCAATCCTTGGCAAACGCTTTGAGGCAATAATTCCAGCTCGAGTTGGTAAGCGTGCGCACCTGGTTGCCTTTTGTCGCATATACACCGAGAAAGAGCGCATGGCGGTGCTTGTACGCTTCGACGATTTGCGGATCGTGTGGGTTGACGCGTCGCAGTTGCGCGATCTCGGCGGCGAGCATGGCTTGATAGGGAGCGGCCCAGCGCTCCATCAGGCGCAAGGCACGCACGGCGGCTTCGGGGATCATCCAGTCATGGATGCCGGTATCGGTCTTGTCTGAACGTGAGCGCATCCAGTGGAAGACGGTGCCTTCATCATCCTGGGTTCGGTGGTGCGCGCCCGACTGTAGGTTGCTCAATTCGTGGTTGCGACAGCCGGAGGTGCTGGCTAGGACGATGTAGCAGGCCGTGCGTAGGTCGATCATCGCCTTGTTGAATGCCCTCAGACCCCCATCCCAACCATGGGCCTCCAAATGTTGGTTCTTCGCTCTTATCATGTCGAATAACGACAACCCCTTTAGCTGCTCCGTGACGGCATCCAGCCCAACGCGCAGGTCAAGCAATTGCTGGCCGCGTTCAATCTGCTGATAGGCTTGCTCGAACAGGATGCAGAACACGTTATCGGGAATCAGTGGCGTCCTGCCGCTTTGGGCGCCGCTGCCGGTAAGCCCCGCCATAGCCTTCGCGGAAGTCTCGGGCCAAGGATGTTGCGGCATCGGATCGTCGGTGTATTGGCTCAGTTCATAAAGGGATTCAACGGCAACGAAGCGGCCCTCCAACCCACGCTGCGACAGTGGCTTTTCTTTGGATTGGCTGATTTGGCGATGCGCCTTGCAGGCAGTCATATAGGTTGCGCAGATTAGCGGTGTCACCGCACCCAGATGGTCGAGTTTCAGCGTTACAAGGTGACGCAGAAATGGCCTTGTATCAGAGAAAAGTTGTCGTAATGCGCGGCCTTTGGGCCGCCCCACGCCACGACGCCCGCGGCGTAAGTAGCGGTACAATATCGCCTTCATCACAGTCCGAAATACCGGTGGAAAGTTGCCGAAGTCCAACCGTTTATGGCTGGGTTTCGCGTTGGTGGTGAAGCCGTCGAGTTGCCAAGTGTCGTCGCCGTAGCGGCTGAGAATGACCCACTGCCCATCGACCTGAGTAGCGCTAATGATCAGGGCGTCGCGTTCGGATTCGGTGAGCCCCCGCATATCGTTCGGTTGATCGGCAACGGATCCCCAAGTTAGTGCTACCGGGCTTTTGTCGCTCACGCGAAGACCTCTAAATTATCGATCAGATCAACCGACCAGAACGGGTGCGGCAGGGTGCGGGCTTGTTCCCGAGCGGCCTCAACCGCTGCGGCCTTGAAGATTCCGCGCCGTAGCCCCTCGGAGATGATGTAGTGATCGATCAAGCGGGGGATATGGGAGTACTCCCGTGCCCAGCGTCGCTTGTCCATGCGCGAGCGCTCGGCGAGCACGCGGAAGTAGAAGCTAAAAAGCTTGTACAGATCCTCGGCGGTCACCGCGTAATGCTTGCAGCGCAGGCAGTTCATGAAGTTCATGCAAGTCGTATCCTCGCGCTTCGGCGCGTACTGGCCGTTGACCGGGTCGGTGCATCGGCCCATGGGGGTATCCCTATAGGTTGCACCGATGGTCTCAGTCAGCAACTCTTGCACCAGTACCTCACCCATAAACTGCCAGTTTCGACGGGCATTCTCATTGGGTGCCAGGTAATTTTGGCCGGCCACCTGCGGCGTATTGCCGAGAGCTGCGGCGGTGGTGGCAAGATCACCGTCAGTCAGTTCAAAGATGCGATTGGCGAAAGTCTTGCGTAAACGCGAGATGTTGATGCGCAGTGGCTTTCCGTTGCAGTCGATCAGCTTATACTCAGCTATAAGGCGGCTTGTCGCTCGACCCAACATTTCTCCGCTCAACGCCGTGATTTGACCGATACTCTTGTTGCTGCGACTGCGATATAGCCACACGCGACCCTTGAGGTCGTCCGGGACCTCTGCATCCAGGGCCTCCGTAAGGGCCATCACGCGGCGGATCAGGCACTCCACGTTGGTTCTCACACTCGGCGTGGATTCCAGAACGCGTTCGGCGTTCGACTCGGCGCGTAGCACCACCTTGTTACTGTTGTAACCGCGCCGCTTCCACAGCACCAGGAACACAGTGTTGTCCTTGGGATGCGGGCGCAGGCAGTCTCGGCGCATTTCCAGAAGTGGCGTGGTATTACGTCCAGTGTGCAACGCCACGATCAGTAGGGCGAGGGATAGCAGTTCGCCGGTTATAGACACATTATCGGCCCAGATCGGCTTGATGGCCTGACGCAGTGCCATCGTAAACGCTTGCCGCTCGCGCTTGGACAGCGCCGTCTCGCCCTTAGCCTTGCGGGTGCTGTTCGGGAAGGGATTGCGTGGGAAGGTGGCTGCATCGCCGGAGTCGACCAAAGGTATCAACCTGCGCCGCCCGATAGCGAGTAGCACGGGCTTGGTCTTCGAGTAAAAGTTCTTCTGGGTGATAGTTGCAACGCCAAGTTCAGCCAGATGGCCGAGATAACCGTCGACCAAGTCGCGATTCACGTCGCTCAGGGTCAAGTCACGGGCAAAAGCGGTCGCCCGCAGCGCGCAGTAGTTGAGTAAATGGCGCAGCCCGTCCTTGCAGTAGCTAGTCACGGTGCAGGCCGAGACGGAGCCCTTCTGGTCGACGATGAATCGCTCGATCTGTCGCTGGCAGGCGTACGTGATGGGGTCGATGCCAACGCCGTACCACCGGGAAAAGTCGAAGTTACGGCTGGTGGTGGCGTTCCGCCCGAACTTGACCGTGGTGTTCGTCGGAGGGATGGCCTCGGGCAAAATGACCACATTACCTGCCATGTCGCGGCTGTGGTCGACTTGCGGGACGCTGAGGTCTGTCTTAGTAAATTCCTTGCGCTTGCCCATCAGGCCGCCCCCGCCAGTTCGTTCAACTCATCGTCATAGGCCAGCACCGCCTCGTCGGCCATTTCGTTGACCAGGTGCAGGTACACCATGGTCGTCTGAATCGAGCTGTGACCGAGTTGCCGCTGAAGGAACACCAGTGGCTCCAGCCCGGTTGCAGGGTTACGCTGAAGGCTGACCAGGGTATGGGTTGCATAGGTATGCCGCAGCATGTGCGTATGGACCTTGATTCCACCCCGCTTGCCGGTCTCACTGATGATCCGATTGAGGCTCTTGCCGTCGTCGCCATAGGGTTCCCCGGACTGGTTGAGGAGCAGCGCCTTTTGTGGAGTCTTGCTTTGCGAGGCACGCTCGCCGCGGACCTTCGTCACATAGCGATAGAGTTCGGCCATGAATTTGCGGCTGACGTATATATCTCGCTGCTTGCTGCCCTTGGTCACCATGCCGCTGCCGTCGAACGGATCGAGCCGAATGCGGAAGTTGCGTTCGGTACGTCCAGCCTTGTCCGGGTCGAAAACATAGACCAGCGGGAAGGCGGCGATTTCCTTGCGGCGCAGACCCGTATGTAGCGCCAGGCGCATCATCATCCGGTGATGGGGGTTTTCCGCTGCGGCCAGTAGCGACTTGATCTCGGCCATGCTCAGAAACTTGGGCAGGGTCTTGTGGCTACGCGGCATAACATCGTTTGCCATGGCCTTGCCGCCACTGGCATCGACATGCGCAAGGAAGCCTGTGTTACGCCTCACAGTGCGTTCTTCAAAGGCGAAGGGCAGGCGTTTCACCCAACCCTCCTTCAGCGCGTACTCGTAGAATTTACAGATATAAGTCAGGCGCTGGCGCGTGGTATTTGGTGCCAATTCGCACACCATCAGGCAATAGTCCCTATAGCCCGCCACAAGGCTCTTTGCCTCGCCACGATCAACGTCGCGCCAGTCCAACTCATGGGCTTGGAGGAAGCTGAAGAAATCGTAAAGAGCGCGTCCAGTACTGGGCCAGGATCGCTTAGAGCCGATAGCCCCGCGAAGCAGGTAGTGACGAAAGAATTGATTGGCCGGGACGCAACTCTCCATCGAGTTCCAAAGCAAAATGGGGAACCCAGGATAGGGTTGCCCAACGATTACCAAGTCCTCAGTAGCCCACACTAGCTCCATCTGCCGTCCTCTGTGCTAATCAGAAACTCAATCACTTTGTCAGCTCTGACCAATTAGGCCGATAGATCTACCTTAAAGCGTCTGAACTTCTAAGTGTCTGTTTCTAATATCACAGCGATCTAACGCTTTCCTAGTACCGGATCATAAGGCATTCCTGAGGGTTTGCAGGTGGGCGACCTGACGGCTGAACTCAGCGCTGGACAGCCGCTGTTTGGGCCGCGGGCTGAGTGCCTGGCTGATGGCGCGAGTCGGTTGACCGGTCAGGTGTGCGAGTACCTGCCATTGTTCGGCGACGCCGAGGTGTTCGAAGCCTGGGTGACGGTGTCGGGCGCGGCGCAGCACGTCATGTTGCAGGCCAAGTAGCAAGGTGTGCTGACCGCTGCGCCGCAACATGAAGTCGGCGCTGGCGCGCAAATGTTCTTGAAGTTGCCGGCGGGCTTTGGGGACAGGTGCCTGCAATGGCCCTTGGCGCAGCCCGACATGCCAGATCCACAGCCCCAACAATGCGGCGAGCGCGACCAGTGCCTGAGGAAAATAACGCAGTAGCAAGGTCAGCAGGTTGTCATGATCGATATTGAAAAGCAGGGTCACGCCCGTGTCCGAATACAGGTACCAGAGCAACCAGGCGTTGTCGTATTGACCGATATTCGGGGTTTTCCACAGTTCGGCGTCGGTGACCACCGTGATGGAACCCTGGCCGTAGCCGAGTTGCATCATGTGGGTGGCCAGGGCGCTGTTGGCCCAGGACTGGGCGAGGTTTTTCGGGTCTTCGAGATGAAACTGCGGGTCGAAGCTGGCGTAGGCCGGGGCATCTTCGTCTTCGAGATAGAGTTTGGTCAGGTTCGGGTAAGGATCAGCTTCGGCATCGGGTGGTGGATTGCCGAGGTCTTTACTCATGGATTGATGCACTTGCACCCGGTCGAGCAACAGGTCGCCACTTTTGCCGGTTTTTTCATCCCACAAGGCTTCGGCGACAAACAGTAAACGTCCACCGGCGCGGGTCCAGTTCAGTACTTGCTCGACCTGGCGCGGGGTCATGTTGGCGCGATCACCGAGCAGTAACAGGCTGTGCTGACGCGGTTCCAGCAACGGCAGGATGTCCAGACTGTTGGCGTGAGAAACGCTCAGTCCTTGTTTGCGCAAAAAGTGTTCGGCCGCCAGATAGGGGTTTGCCCGGGCTTGCGGGGAGGGGCCGTGGTCGATGACTTCCTGATAGGGCGTGGCCTGCTGGTACAGATAAACACCCAGCACACCGAGCAACCCGGCGAACAACACACCGAGGATCAGCCGCTGCCGGTTCAACGGATTGCTCCCGGGCCGAACAACGCTCGCCAGCCGTCACACAGTTCCTGTTGCAGATGCGCCGGTGGCAGGCGATGTCCGTAGGCCATGTTCTGCCAGTGCACGGTCAGTGTGTTGCTGAAGGCTTGCAGGGCCGGTTGTTGCAACTGTTGGACATGCGCAAGCACCTGCCCCTCGGTGTCGGCGGCGTTGAGTGGCAGATTGAAGTCGTGCAGCAGGCGGCTGAGCAGTGCTCGATAGAGCAACCCAAGGGCCTCGCGGGGCTGAGTCAGCCAGAGGTTTTCAGCACTGGCGGCGATATCGTCTGGCAGGGTTTCGCGACTGAGGTCAAGGCCAAACAGTTGCGGCAGTGCCGGGCGTGCAGGCGTGTTGCGCGGTTTTGGTTGGCGACTGACAAAGGTTTGCAGCCAATCGCGGTAGCGCCAGATCAGCAGAGCGATGGTGCCGGTGACACACGCCCACAACAGCACCTCGATGAGCTGCGCCAGGCCGGCGAAGCGCCTGCTGTCCAGCAGTGCGAAAAGCGCCTTGAGCCATCCCGGTGTTTCGGCCCTGGCAGGTTGATCGGGCTTTTCTTCAGCGAAGCGATAGTGGGTGACCGTCTGCGGATTCTTGAACGGTGGTGCGTCGAGTATGGCTTTGATGCTGTTGCTGGCGGCCTGGCTGGTCAGCGGTTGCTGGAGCAGGCGCGGGCTGTTAGGTGCGTCGGCGGGTTCGGCGGCCCAGAGTGGCGGTGCTGCGGGCAACCACAGCAGCCCGATCATCAGCAGGCTGGCCGCGACGCTGCTCAGGCGTTGGCGCAGGCGACGAAACACCAGTTCGATATCCCAGGCTTCAAGCCGGGTGCGGCGGTTCAGGTACAGGCTGAAACCGCAGGCGACATAGATCGGCTCCCAGACGATAAGGATCAGCGCATAGAGCGTATTGCTCAGGTGGTCCAGCCAGAGCCAGTCCTGCTCCGGGGTGGAGATCAGCGTCTGCCAGTCCCAGTCCAGTTCGATTTGCGCCGGCAGCAAGAGATAGAACAGCACCATCAGGCCGATCCACAGGGCGGTTTCCAGATGAGCGCCAATCAGCGTCAGCCAGCGTGCGGCGCCGGCGTCGCGTTGTTGCAGCACGGCCAGGCGCTGTTGGCGTTCCAGGCCGCCGAGCCCTTCAAGCTGCACGACCGGCATGATGAAGCTGCGGCTCAGGCCAAAACGGCGCCATGTCAGGCTGGCCAGCAGTTGGGGTTTGAGCAGGCGCGGCCATTGGCGCAGCGCCTGCCTCAAGGTCGGGGTTTCGCCGAACAAAGCGCTGGAGAGGATGTACAGCGGTAGCCGTTCGAAGGCCGGTTTCAACCACCAGAACAGCAACACGGCCATCGAGGGCGAATCCCACAGCAACAGGGTCAACAGGCTGAAAACCGGCAGCGTGACAATGGCCCAACTGGTCATCAGCAGACGGCGATGTTGCTGACTCAGCAGAACGCCGAGGTCCATGGCTTCCCAGGTGGTACGAGGGCGAATGACCACGCTGGCATCACTCAGGCGCATGACGAGTGCGTCCGGCAAAAATCAGGTAAATCGCCACCATGGCCCAAAGGGCCGCGCCCACCAGGTATTTGATCAGCGGCGCAGGCCCGGTACGGGATGACCAGTAGGCTTCGATAAAGGCGGCAATCAGTAGAAACAGCATGGCGCCGCAAATCATCAACACGCTTTTGCGAGCCGCCAGGCGCAGCGCTTCACCGCGTGGCAAACGCCCGGGGGCGATCAGTGCCCAGCCCAGATGCAGGCCTGCCGCACCGGCCAGGGCAATGGCGCTGAGCTCGAAGGCGCCGTGGCCGACGACGAATGACCAGAAATTTTCCCCATAGCCGATGTGCGTCAGGTGGCCAGCAACCGCACCGATCGTCAATCCGTTGAAGAACAGGAAAAACACACTGCCCAGGCCAAACAGCAAACCGCTGGCGAAGGTCTGAAAGGCGATGCCGATGTTGTGCATGATGTAGTAACCGAACATCACCCAGTCATCACTGGCGGCACGTTCCGCCGCGCGCCCCAGGTGACCGGCCAGCGGGTCGTACATGCCTTGCATCTCGGAAATCTGTTCGACCGGGACCAGGTTGTAGATCAGCTCGGGGAACAGGTACACCAGCAGGCCGATGCCGATCAGCGAGCCAAAAAACAGCAGGCTTGAGACCAGCACGAAGGGCCATTGCTCACGGACCAATCGAGGAAAACCGGCAAGGACAAAGGCCAGCAGATCCGCGCCGACCCGGCTGCGATACCGGTAAAGTTGTTGGTGCCCGCGCAGTACCAGCTGTTGCAAGGGGTCGATCAGATAGCTGCTGTAGGCGCGTTCCTGGGCCAGCGTCAGGTGCTGGCACAACCGTCGGTAATCCTTGGGGAATGAAGTGCAGTCATGGGCGCTGGCTTTGCCGCGCTCCAGCAGATCGAGCCGTTGGGAAAATTGATCCCATTCGGGTTGATGGCGACTTTCGAAAAGGCTTTGCTTCATGCCGGCCCCAGCAAACCGCGAGCAATACCGTTGAGTTCGGCGGCCGCGTGGGACGGTGGAACGTGGAGCGGCTCGGCGAGGATCGCGGCCAGCTCATTGATCCGTTCGCTGGAGAGCTCCGCCTGACGTTCGGCGAAACCCAACACCGCGCGTTGCTCGTTGAGGTGCAGCGCAAAGGGTGGGGGCAGTGGCAACGCCAGCGGAATCGGTGGTCGGGTGACCGGTTGCTCGCAGTAAATCACCAGTGTGCCGGCCGCAATATCGCCCAGCCGTTTGAAGGTCGGATGTTGCAGGCAACTGATGGCGCCGAGGCTGTAGCCGAACGGCAGCATGTCGACGAACCGCAGCAGGTTGCGGATCAGCGAGGCCGACCAGCCAACGGGCGTGCCATCGTCATGTACGACACGCAGCCCCATCAGCTGTTTGCCGGGTGAGCAGCCCTGGTTAAGCACCTCGAACAGCACCATGTACCACCAACTGACCAGAAACAGCAGCACCGAGCCCAGCCCGATGCCGAGCTTCCCCAGAAAGGCCAGGACAATAAACAGCAGGCCCAGCACCAGCCCGCGCACCCCCAGGTCGATGGCAAACGCCAGTGCACGCGGCATCAACCCGGCCGGTCGCAGTGGCAGGTCGATGCCTTCCGGCGTTTCAACCTGATACCGCGTGTCCAGTGGCGGGGGCAGCGTTGCTTTCCTTGGCAGTGCTGACGTCTTGCGCATGATCAACCTGGTGAAGTGGCCTGGTCGGGATTCAATACGGTTTCGATGCTAGCAGTCTTCGCCGCGCTTACGACATAACTATGTATGACAAGAAATGCTTGAATAGCAAGATAGCTGGTCGGCGCCGCGCTTGAGCGCCTAGACTTCGCCCGTCTCAAGTTCAGGAACAACCCGTGACCTCCATCTTCTGGTACGACTACGAAACCACTGGCATCACACCGCGCTGCGACCGCCCGCTGCAAGTGGCCGGCATTCGCACTGACTTCGACCTCAACGAGATCGACGCGCCGGTCAATCTCTACTGCCAGCCAAGTGACGACATCCTGCCTCACCCGGCGGCGTGTGTGATCACCGGCATTACCCCGAGCCGCCTGGCGGAACAAGGCCTGAGTGAGGCTGACTTCATGACCAGGGTTCATGCGCAGCTCGCCGCTCCCGGAACCTGTGGTGCGGGTTACAACACCTTGCGCTTCGACGATGAAATGACCCGTTACAGCCTGTACCGCAATTTCTTCGACCCGTATGCGCGGGAGTGGCAGGGCGGTAATAGTCGCTGGGATCTGATCGATGTGGTGCGCGCGGCGTACGCGTTGCGCCCGGACGGTATCGTCTGGCCAGAAGAGGACGGCCGCGTCACGTTGAAACTCGAACGCCTGACCGCCGCCAATGGCATCGATCATGGCCAGGCCCACGATGCGTTGTCCGACGTGCGCGCAACTATCGCCCTGGCGCGGTTGATCCGCGACAAACAGCCGAAACTCTACGACTGGCTGTTCAAGTTGCGCAGCAAGCAGAAGGTCATGGATCAAGTCCGTCTGTTGCAACCGATGGTGCATATCTCCGGGCGTTTCTCGGCCGCCCGCAGCTATGTCGGTGTGGTCTTGCCGCTGGCCTGGCACCCGCGTAATCGCAATGCATTGATTGTCTGCGACCTGCATCTCGACCCGCAGGGGCTACTTGATCTGGACGCCGAGACCTTGCGTCAGCGTTTATACACTCGCCGTGAGGATCTGGCCGAAGGCGAGTTGCCGGTGCCACTCAAACTGATTCACATCAACCGCTGCCCGGTGGTGGCGCCGTTGTCGGTATTGCGCGCCGAAGACCAGCAACGACTGCAACTGGACACGGCGCTGTATCAGGCGCGCGTACTGCGGCTAAGTGACGCACAAGAAGTGTGGCGAGATAAAGTTCTGGCGATTTATGCCAGTGAGGATTTCACGCCGAGTGAGGATCCTGAGCAACAGTTATACGACGGCTTCATTGGCGACCGGGACCGGCGTTTATGTGAACAAGTCAGAACGGCTGACCCGATGCAATTAGCGCAAGAGCAGTGGCCGTTCGATGATGAACGTTTGCCGGAATTATTATTTCGTTATCGCGCGCGTAACTTTCCTGACACGTTGAATGACGAGGAGCACGAACGCTGGAGATTATTCTGTCAGCAACGTTTGTCAGACGCCCGATGGGGTGCGCCCAATACCTTGCAGGGTTTTAATGAGGCGACGGCGCAATGGTCGCTTAGTGCTACACCGATTCAGCAGCAGGTACTGAACGAGTGGCGTGAGTATGCTGACTCATTACGCAAACGTTTGGGTCTTTGAAATAAGCCGTACAAATACCGAATGCCAGACATAAAAAAACGCCAGCGGTTGCTGGCGTTTTCTGGTGTTCGCAAATGAACCTGCGAAGCGGGTTGCGGCTTAGCCCAGCAGGGTAGCCCAGCTTTCAACCACGTCACCGCCCCACTTGGCTTTCCACTCTTTCAGTGTCTTGTGGTTGCCACCTTTGGTTTCGATGACTTCGCCGTTGTGCGGGTTTTTGTATTGTTTAACCTTGCGGGCACGCTTGGTGCCGGTAGTTTTTACTGCACCGCGTGGCGCTTTAACTTTGGATTCCGGATCCAGCAGGGCGATGATGTCGCGCAGGGACTTGGAGTATTCGCCCATCAGGGTACGCAGTTTGCCTTCGAATTCCAGCTCGGTTTGCAGTTTGTCGTCTTGGGACAGGTTCTTCAAACGGGCTTGCAGCTCTTTGATAGCTTCTTCGGTGGCGCGGTATTCGTTGATCAAGGACATGAGGACTACCTTATGTTGGGCACTGGATGGCAGGGAACAGTGGCGCAATAATAGTCAGGGTGTTTCATCAAGTAAACATTTAAGCAGGCTTTTATTTAAATTAATTAGAGTGTTTAGCGCAAAAGCCGCATTCGCTGTTAAAACTTGTCAGGGTTTCATCACAGATACTCACAATTGCCCGCTTGCGTATTTCGCCAAAGAACATTGTTGTGCGTTCAGGGAGCCTTTCGGCATGGCGAGGCACCGCTCGTTGCGCTGATACGCTGGGCAGGGCGTCAGGAATACTGCAGTTTTGCTGCGCAATCGCTAGAATAGCGGCCTTTGCGAAGTTCTGGAGTTTTCCCCCCATGCGCACTTTTCGGCTAGTGATTGCTTGCCCGGACCGCGTCGGTATCGTTGCTAAAGTCAGTAACTTTCTGGCGTCACATAACGGCTGGATCACTGAAGCGAGCCATCACTCGGACAATCTCAGTGGCTGGTTTTTCATGCGTCACGAAATTCGTGCCGACTCGCTGCCATTCGGCCTTGAGGCGTTTCGTGAGGCGTTTGCGCCGATCGCCGAAGAGTTCTCGATGAACTGGCGTATCACCGACACCGCGCAGAAAAAACGCGTTGTGCTGATGGCCAGCCGCGAGTCGCACTGCCTGGCCGACTTGCTGCACCGCTGGCACAGCGACGAGCTGGACTGTGAAATCTCCTGCGTGATTTCCAACCATGACGACCTGCGCAGCATGGTCGAGTGGCACGGCATTCCTTATTACCACGTGCCGGTGGACCCGCAGAACAAAGAGCCGGCATTTGCCGAAGTCTCGCGCCTGGTCAAGCAGCACGACGCTGAAGTGGTGGTGCTGGCGCGTTACATGCAGATCCTGCCGCCGGCGTTGTGCACTGAGTACGCCCACAAGGTCATCAACATTCACCACAGCTTCCTGCCGTCGTTCGTCGGTGCCAAGCCGTACCACCAGGCGTCGATGCGTGGCGTGAAGCTGATCGGTGCGACCTGCCACTACGTGACCGAAGAGCTGGACGCCGGCCCGATCATCGAGCAGGACGTGGTGCGTGTCAGCCACAGCGACAGCATCGAAGACATGGTGCGTTTCGGCCGTGACGTCGAGAAGATGGTGCTGGCCCGTGGCCTGCGCTATCACCTGGAAGACCGCGTGCTGGTGCATGGCAACAAAACCGTCGTGTTCTGACTGCTGAGTACTGATTGAAAAAACAAGGGCCTGAGAGTTCAATCGCTTCAGGCCCTTTTTTTCAGCGTGAGGTAGGGGAGATGACTGATCCACTGGATAAAGCAACATCCAAAGCGCCCGCGACCTTGGGCGAGGGGTGCTTGAGTCGTTACGACCCGGATGACCTGAGTGCCGAAGATGGCACCGAGTTTCCTGGTGCCGCCGAGCTCTGGGAGCAATTGCAGGAAGAGCCCGCGCCTACAGCTGTAGGCGCGAACTTACCCGAGAAAAAGCCCTAAAGGGCGTTAAATCCGGAAACTGCCTACAAGCTGCTTCAATCGCGACGCTTGCCGCTCCAGGTCGGAACAGGCCCGCAGCGTCGATTGCAGGTTTTCCACGCCTTCCTGATTCAGGGTGTTGATCTCGGTGATGTCGACATTGATCGACTCCACCACGGCGGTTTGTTCCTCGGTGGCGGTGGCCACCGACTGGTTCATGCCGTCGATCTCACCGATACGCAGCGTCACGCTGTTCAGGCGCTCACCCGCGAGGTTGGCGATCTCTACGCTTTCCTGGCTGTGGCGTTGGCTGTCGCTCATGGTGCTGACCGATTCGCGGGCGCCGACTTGCAGCTCCTCGATCATGGTTTGCACTTGCTGCGCCGACTCCTGGGTGCGGTGCGCCAGGTTGCGGACTTCATCGGCAACCACCGCGAAACCACGTCCGGCCTCACCGGCCCGTGCTGCTTCAATCGCCGCGTTGAGCGCCAGCAGGTTGGTTTGCTGGGAGATGCTGGTGATCACTTCGAGAATCTGCCCGATGTTCACGGTCTTGCTGTTCAGCGACTCGATGTTGGTGCTGGAGGCGCTGAGCATGCTCGACAGCTGATTCATTGCGGCGATGCTGCGGTCGACCACTTGCTGGCCGTCTTCGGCCAGGCTGCGGGCATCGCTGGCCTGATGAGAGGCTTGCGCCGCGTTCCGGGCGATTTCCTGAGCAGCAGCGCCCAGTTGGTTGATCGCGGCCGCCACACTGTTGGTCCGGCTCGATTGTTCGTCGGAGTTGAGCATTGACGAGTTCGACGCGCTGACCACCCGCAGGGCCACTTCGTTGACGTGCTCGGTCGCCGACGACACTTCGCGGATCGAACCATGGATACGTTCGACAAAGCGGTTGAACGCGCTGCCCAGGATGCCGAATTCGTCCTGGCTCTGGATGGTCAGGCGACGGGTCAGATCGCCTTCACCGTCGGCAATGTCCTGCATGGCGCGGGTCATGACGTGCAGCGGCTGGATCAGGATACGGATCAGCATGCCGAGCAAGGCGATGATGATTGCGACGGCGATCACCGTGGCGATGATCGCCGAGGTACGGAACGAACTGAGCATCGAGAAAGCCTTGCCCTTGTCCACGGACAGGCCGATGTACCAGTTGACCGACGGCAGGCCTTTGATCTGGGTGAAGGTGAAAATGCGCGTCTGGCCGTCGACCTCGACTTCAGTGAAGTTGCTGCCGATGCGTGGCGTGTTTTGCGGATAGGCTTCGCTGAGCGATTTCATCACCAGCGCTTTGTCCGGGTGGACCAGGATTTTGCCGTCTGCGCTGACCAGGAACGCGTACCCCATGCCGCCGAAGTCCAGGGCCTTGAGGTTGTTGATCAGGGTTTGCAGGCTCAGGTCACCGCCGACAACGCCAACGCTTTTGCCGGCCTTTTTCGAGGCGGTGGCGATGGAGATGATGGTTTGGCCAGTGGCCGCATCTATATAGGGTTCGGTCAGTGTGGCGGTTGCGCTGTTTTCGGCGCCTTTATACCAAGGGCGAACGCGAGGATCGAAACCGTCCGGCATTTTCGCATCCGGGCGGATGGTGAAACTGCCGGTGGCGTCACCCAGGTAGGACGCCATGAAGGTCGAGGTCAGGGCGTTCTGTTCAAGCAGGCTGGCGACGTTGGCTTGTTCGGGGTTGATAGCGATGTTCTGGGCGAGGTTTTCGACCAGGAGAATGCGCCCGGTCAGCCAGGTTTCGATATTGGCAGCCGTGACATTACCCATTTCATTCAGGTAGTTGTCGAGGTCCTGACGAATCGCGTTGCGCTGCAAATAGTCGTTGTACAGCGTAAAGGTGGCGAATGCGGCAATGACGATGAGGGCGGCGGCAAGCAGGATTTTGTGGCTGAAGCGCAGATTATTGTTCATGGCTTGAGGTGTCCGCTAAGGTCATATTTGTTGGGGCGTGTTGCGTTGAAAAGCGCGCGCACAATGGGCGCTGTTGCACATAGGCTGATATTTCCGTCTGTCCTTAGGGAATTATCGGACCTGATTTTCAGTCTGGTCTCTCGCTTATATCTATCGGCTGCGCAGGACTAAAGCTTAAACGCGGGCGACCAAATGCCTGACGCACCGACAAGCCCGGCAGTTTATGAGGGGGGGGCGGCGGGGCAGGTATTGAAGACGGCAATGCGACAGGCGGTTAATCAGTCGGGGCGACAACGGGTCCGCGGTTTGATGGGGTCGTTGCTCGGCGGCAGCAAACGCCGCTGAATATTTTTTGGATGCCCACATTGGTTCTATGTCAGGCCTTGGGTTTGGCGTGCGCCGCCAGGCGTTCGAGCGCAGCGCGCAGTTTCGGATCGCTGATGCCATCGGCGGTGGCCTGGATGGTTGCGCCCGCATCGGTCGACAAACTGATGGTATGGCCAGCCGCCCCTTGTTGCACGGTTGGCGGTTGAACCTTGAACAGAATTCGCGTCAGGCTGGCGAACTCGTCGAACATCTGTAATTGCCGTTGCAGACGCTTTTGCTGATACCGCAGGCGGGTGGCCCAATGACCATCGGTGACAATCAGCAACAAGCTGCCTTCGCGCCACGACGCCACATGGCAATGTTCACGAGCGGCCGGCTGCAACTGGCTTTCCAGCAACCGCTGTAAATGACCCAGGCGTTGTGCGTGGCCGAAAATGGCTTTTAACGGTTTGGCTTCGCGAAGCAGAACGGCGGGTGCTCTGGCCGTAAGAGGGCGAAATGCCATGATCAGACACCTGAAGTAACAGAGCCGCCATGGTAGCAGAAAGCACTTGATGCACCTGACCCATTGCTTTGTGACCGCTTTACTCATTAAATCAATGAGTAACTTCTGCCGTGCATGGCTTGAAGTTCAGCAAAAAGCCCTTATTTTAAGTGAGCCCCGTAACAGCGCTGTGCATGCATCGTGGAACAACGCCACTTTCCTCACCATCGTTTCCGGGTAGAATGCTCGTTCGCATGCGGCCATGAGGGCTGCACGGGCGACTCACGGGGCCGCCCTCCATCCCTTTGTGTGGAAGATCCTGCCGATATGTTTGCGCCTTTGTTAAAGAAACTTTTTGGAAGCAAGAACGAGCGTGAAGTCAAGCGCATGCTCAAGACGGTACAGATCGTCAATGCCTTCGAAGAGCAAATGGTGGCCCTTTCGGACGATCAGCTGCGCGCCAAGACTGATGAGTTCAAGGCCCGCATCGCCAAAGGTGAAACCCTCGACAAACTGCTGCCTGAAGCCTTTGCGGTTGCCCGCGAAGCCGGCAAGCGGGTGATGGGTATGCGCCACTTCGACGTCCAGTTGATCGGTGGCATGACCTTGCACGAAGGCATGATTGCCGAAATGCGTACCGGTGAAGGCAAGACCCTGGTGGCCACACTGGCCGTTTACCTCAACGCGCTTTCCGACAAGGGCGTGCACGTTGTCACCGTGAACGACTATCTGGCTCGTCGTGACGCCAACTGGATGCGTCCGCTCTACGAATTCCTCGGCCTGAGCGTCGGCGTGGTTACGCCGTTCCAGCCGCCGGAAGAGAAGCGTGCTGCCTACGCCGCCGACATCACCTACGGCACCAACAACGAATTCGGTTTTGACTACCTGCGCGACAACATGGCGTTCAGCATGGAAGAAAAATTCCAGCGCGAACTCAATTTTGCCGTGATCGACGAAGTCGACTCGATCCTGATCGACGAAGCCCGTACCCCACTGATCATCTCTGGTCAGGCCGAAGACAGCTCCAAGCTCTACATCGAGATCAACAAGCTGATCCCGCAACTGGAGCTGCATGTCGAAGAAGTGGAAGGCGAAGTCACCAAGGCCGGTCACTACACCGTCGACGAGAAGACCCGTCAGGTCGAGCTCAACGAAGCCGGTCACCAGTTCATCGAAGACGTGCTGACCCGCATCGGCCTGCTGGCTGAAGGCGAGAGCCTGTACTCGTCGCACAACCTGGGCCTGCTGACCCACGTTTATGCCGGTCTGCGTGCGCACAAACTGTTCCATCGCAACGTCGAATACATCGTCCAGGACGGTCAGGTTGTACTGGTCGACGAGCACACCGGCCGTACCATGCCGGGTCGTCGTCTGTCCGAAGGCCTGCACCAGGCCATCGAAGCCAAGGAACACCTGAATATTCAGGCCGAGAGCCAGACCCTGGCTTCGACCACGTTCCAGAACTACTTCCGTCTCTACAACAAGCTGTCTGGCATGACCGGTACGGCGGACACCGAAGCGTTCGAATTCCACCAGATCTACGGTCTGGCGGTGATGGTCATTCCACCGAACAAGCCGCTGGCGCGTAAAGACTACAACGACCTGGTGTTCCTCACCGCGGACGAGAAGTACGCCGCCATCGTTGCCGACATCAAGGAAAGCATGGCCCAGGGCCGCCCGGTACTGGTGGGCACCGCGACCATCGAAACGTCCGAGCACATGTCCAGCCTGCTCGTGAAGGAAGGCATCGAACACAAGGTTCTGAACGCCAAGTTCCACGAAAAAGAAGCCGAGATCATCGCTCAGGCCGGTCGTCCGGGTGCGCTGACCATTGCCACCAACATGGCCGGTCGTGGTACCGACATTCTGTTGGGCGGTAACTGGGAAGTGGAAGTCGCCTCCCTCGAGGATCCGACCCCCGAGCAGATCGCCCAGATCAAGGCCGACTGGCAGAAGCGTCACCAGCAAGTGCTCGAATCGGGCGGCTTGCAGGTGATCGCCTCCGAGCGTCACGAATCGCGCCGTATCGATAACCAGCTGCGCGGTCGTGCCGGTCGTCAGGGTGACGCCGGTTCCAGCCGTTTCTACCTGTCGCTGGAAGACAGCCTGATGCGCATCTTTGCCTCGGACCGGGTGAAGAACTTCATGAAGGCCCTGGGCATGCAGCCTGGCGAAGCGATCGAGCACCGCATGGTGACCAACGCCATCGAAAAGGCTCAGCGCAAGGTTGAAGGTCGTAACTTCGACATTCGTAAGCAACTGCTCGAGTTCGACGACGTCAACAACGAACAGCGTAAAGTGATCTATCACATGCGTAACACGTTGCTGGCTGCCGACAACATCGGCGAAACCATCGCCGACTTCCGTCAGGATGTGCTCGACGCAACGGTCAGCGCACACATTCCACCGCAATCGCTGCCTGAACAGTGGGACGTTGCCGGTCTGGAAGCAGCCCTGCAGAGTGACTTCGGGGTGAGTCTGCCGATCCAGCAATGGCTCGACGAAGATGATCACCTGTACGAAGAGACCCTGCGCGAGAAGCTGATGCAAGAGCTGCTGGCGGCGTACAACGAGAAAGAAGAGCAGGCGAGCGCTGAAGCGCTGCGCACCTTCGAGAAGCAAATCGTGCTGCGCGTGCTGGACGACCTGTGGAAAGACCACCTGTCGACCATGGACCACCTGCGTCACGGCATCCACCTGCGTGGTTATGCACAGAAGAACCCGAAGCAGGAATACAAGCGCGAGTCGTTCACGCTGTTCTCCGAGCTGCTGGATTCGATCAAGCGCGACTCGATCCGTGTGCTGTCGCACGTTCAGGTTCGCCGCGAAGATCCGATCGAAGAAGAAGCGCGCCTGCGTCAGGAAGCCGAGGCACTGGCTGCACGCATGCAGTTCGAACACGCCCAGGCCCCAGGTCTGGAGCAACCGGAAGCATTGGGTGAGGAGCTCGACGTGGCCCTCGCTGTCGCTCCGGTGCGTAACGAGCAGAAGCTGGGCCGCAACGAGCTTTGCTATTGCGGTTCGGGCAAGAAGTACAAACACTGTCACGGCCAGATCAACTAAGATTTTTGCCAGACATTGAAATACCCGCGCCGCGACCGGCTTATGCCGTCGCGGCGTTTTGCCATTTAAATCACCGATGCCAGGTTAAAAAAGAACAGGGCGACGACGGTGCAGATAACATTTTAAGGAGCGCATTCATGGCTGTTGGTCTTGGTCCTTTGCCAACGTTGCACCCGGTTGCCGGTTTTGAACTCGGTATCGCTTCGGCCGGCATCAAGCGCCCTGGGCGCAAAGATGTCGTGGTCATGCGCTGTGCTGAAGGTTCCACGGTCGCCGGAGTGTTCACGTTGAACGCCTTTTGCGCAGCACCGGTGATTCTGGCCAAGCAACGCGTGCAAGGCCCGGTACGCTACCTGCTGACCAACACCGGCAACGCCAACGCCGGTACCGGCGAACCTGGCCTGGCTGCCGCCGAGCGCACGTGCGCCAAACTGGCTGAGTTGACCGGTGTCGACGCCAGCCAGGTGCTGCCGTACTCCACGGGCGTAATCGGCGAACCGCTGCCGGTCGAGAAGATCGAAGGCGCGCTGCAAGCTGCCCTCGATGACCTGTCGGAGAACAACTGGGCGGCTGCGGCCACCGGGATCATGACCACCGACACCCTGCCAAAGGGGGCGAGCCGGCAGTTCCAGTATGAAGGCGTGACCATCACCGTCACCGGGATCAGCAAAGGCGCCGGCATGATTCGTCCGAACATGGCGACCATGCTCGGTTACATCGCTACCGACGCCAAAGTGTCCCGCGAGGTGTTGCAAAACCTGATGCTGGACGGCGCCAACAAGTCGTTCAACCGCATCACCATTGACGGCGACACCTCGACCAACGATTGCTGCATGCTGATCGCTACCGGCAAGGCCGCACTGCCGGAAATCACCTCCGCCAGCGGTCCACTGTTCGCAGCGCTGAAGCAGGCGGTGTTCGAGGTTTGCATGGACGTAGCCCAGGCCATTGTTCGCGACGGCGAAGGCGCGACCAAATTTGTCACCGTTGAAGTCAACGGCGGCGGCAATCACCAGGAATGCCTGGACGTCGGTTACACCGTGGCGCATTCGCCGTTGATCAAGACCGCGCTGTTTGCCTCCGACCCGAACTGGGGCCGTATCCTGGCGGCCGTTGGCCGTGCCGGTGTGCCGAACCTGGACGTGAGCAAGATCGACGTGTTCCTTGGTGAAGTCTGCATCGCCAGCCGTGGCGCGCGCGCCGCGACTTACACCGAAGCCCAGGGTTCGGCCGTGATGCAACGTGAAGAAATCACTATTCGTATCGAACTGGGTCGCGGCGATTGCAGCGAAACCATCTGGACCACCGACCTGTCCCACGAATACGTGAAGATCAACGCTGAGTACCGCACATAACCAGGATTTAGACTCAGTTGCTCTAATCGCGAGCAGGCTCGCTCCCACATTGGATCTATGTACACCTCAATCCCTGTGGGAGCGAGCCTGCTCGCGATGACGGTCTGTCAGTCACCACAAGACTGGCTTGTTCATTTCATCAAAAGGCGCCTGAACATGAGTTACCACCTGATCATCGGCGACAAACTGTATTCCTCCTGGTCCCTGCGCGGGGCTCTGGCGCTGGAACTGGCCGGCGTGAGCTACACCGAAGAACTGATCAAGCTGAACCAGCCTGACACCCGCGAGCGCCTGCTCAAGCATTCGCCGACCGCCAAAGTCCCGTTGCTGAAAACCGAACACGGCACCATTGCCGACTCGTTGGCGATCGCCGAGTACCTGGTTGAGCGTTTCCCGAACGCCAACCTTTGGCCGAAGGACATCGCCGCCCGCGCCCAGGCCCGTTCGGCCTGCGCACAAATGCACAGCGGCTTCTTTGCCATGCGCGGCAACATGCCGTTTGACCTGAGCCACGATGCACCGCTGTCGCCGATGCCGCCTGAAGTGAAGGTGGAAGTCGAGCGGATGCTGGCGTTGTGGGCTGAATGCCGTGCCGTTGCAACTGAGCCCGGCCCGTTCCTGTTCGGTGGTGTGAGTCTGGCGGACGCCTTTTTCGCACCGATTGCCGTGCGCCTGCGTACTTATCAGGTGGCGTTGCCGGCGGTTGATGCCGCCTATGTCGAAGCAATTTACCAATGGCCAGCCTTCAAGGCCTGGCAGAAAGCCGGTTTAGAGGAAATAGTGCGGTGAAACGAGTTCATGTAGCGGCGGCTGTCATCCGTGATGCCAGCGGCAAGATCCTCATCGCTCGCCGCGCCGATAACCAACACCAGGGCGGCCTGTGGGAGTTTCCCGGTGGCAAGGTCGAGGACGGTGAAGCGGTGCAAACCGCACTGTCGCGCGAGCTGAAGGAAGAGTTGGGCATTGTGGTCAGTGCCGCTCGGCCATTGATCAAGGTTCAGCATGACTACCCGGACAAGCAGGTGTTGCTGGATGTCTGGGAGGTCTCGGCGTTTACCGGCGAACCCCATGGCGCAGAAGGCCAGCCGTTGGCGTGGGTAACGGCGCGTGAACTGGGTGACTACGAGTTTCCGGCCGCCAACCAGCCGATCGTGGCGGCTGCGCGCTTGCCAGGCGACTACCTGATCACCCCGGAAGGGCTGGAAACTCCGGCCATGCTGCGCGGTATTCAGAAAGCCATCGCCGGTGGGATCAAGCTGATTCAGTTGCGTGCGCCGAATGGCTACGACCCGCAATACCGCGATCTGGCGGTGGATGCCGTGGGGTTGTGTGCCGGCAAGGCGCAACTGATGCTCAAGGGCCCGTTCGAGTGGCTGGGAGACTTCCCGGCCGCCGGTTGGCACATCACCGCCGCGCAGCTGCGTAAGTACGCGAGTGCCGGGCGTCCGTTGCCCGCTTCGCGCTGGTTGGCGGCCTCCTGCCACAACGCCGAGGAACTGAGCCTGGCCGAGCAGATGGGCGTGGACTTCGTCACCCTGTCACCGGTTCAGCCGACCCAGACTCACCCGGATGCATTGCCGCTGGGTTGGGAGCAGGCCTCGCAATTGATCGCGGGCTTCAGCAAACCGGTGTTTCTGCTCGGTGGAGTAGGCCCCGCTGAACGGCAGAAAGCCTGGGAAGCGGGCGCGCAGGGCGTGGCGGGGATTCGGGCGTTTTGGCCTGAGGCCTGATTCTGCGGTGTGGCTACTGGCCCCTTCGCGAGCAGGCTCGCTCCCACAGGTGATCTCTAGTGTTCACATATATTGTGTTCACAGGAGATCCAGTGTGGGAGCGAGCCTGCTCGCGATGACGGCCTGATAGACGGACTAAACCTCAGGCTTCGCTGCCGCCTGCCACAAAATCTCCGCAATCCCCTGGCGCTTGGCAATCAGCCGAGCCGCCACAAACAACAGGTCCGACAAGCGATTGATGTACGCCAGGCCAACTCCGGCCAACGGCTCCAGCGCATTGAGATGCTGGCACCGCCGCTCGGCACTGCGCGCCAGGCTGCGGCAGACGTGGGCTTGGGCAATCAAGGCTGAACCACCGGGCAGAATGAAATTCTTCAGCGGTCCCAGCTCCTCGTTCCAGACATCGATCGCCGCTTCCAGGCGTTCGACTTCCGCCGCATTCAGCGCCTGATACACCGGCATTGCCAGTTCGCCACCCAAGTCGAACAACCGGTGCTGGCAAGGCTCAAGCACCTCGATCACCTCAGCCAGGCCAGGATGTTCGCGGCATTGCTCAGCCAACCTGGCCAGCAGCAATCCCAACTGACTGTTCAGCGTATCGACTTCGCCGATGGCCTCGACGCGTGGATGGTCCTTGGGGACACGGCGACCGTCGCCAAGCCCGGTTTCACCTTTGTCGCCGGTGCGGGTGTAAATCTTCGACAGGCGAAAACCCATGCTTAGCCCTCCAGTTGTTTGAGTTCGTGAGAGGCGAGCGGGGTGCCCGCCAATGGCAGGCGCAAGGTGATACAGGTGCCTTGGCCGAGGGTCGATTGCACTTCCATCTGACCCTTGTGGTTGTTGGTGATGATGAAGTACGACACCGACAGCCCGAGGCCGGTGCCCTGGCCGATTTCCTTGGTGGTGAAGAACGGTTCGAAGGTGCGTTTGCGCACGTTCTCGCTCATGCCCACGCCGTTATCTTCCACCTGGATTTCTGCCCACGGCGGGTTCAGTCGGGTGCGCAGAATGATTCGCCCTGGCTCGCGGTCGTCTTCACGCTGGTGAATCGCCTGGGCAGCGTTTTTCAGCAGGTTGAGCAGCACTTGTTCCAGTTCGTTGGCGGTGCCGGGCACCGGGCCCAGTTGCGGGTCGAACTGACGAGTGATGGCCTGGCCCTTGAAGTCGAAGCCAATGGCCAGATCGAAGTCGTTGCCGGCGATTTCCACCGCTTGATCGATCAGTGCCGGCAGATCGCACGGGGCCATTTGGCGGTTGCTGCGACGACTGAAACTGAGCATGTGGGTGACGATTTTCGCCGCTCGGGCGCCGGCCTGCTGAATACCGTCGAGCAGTTGCGGCACTTCGCGGCTGTGCAGGTAGCGATTGACGCTGTCCAGCGCGATGCCGAGCTGTTCGGCGGTTTCGATGTTCTTGGGCAGGTCCGCCGACAAGCGCCGGCGAATGTTCTGCACGTTATGCAGGATCGCGCCCAAGGGGTTGTTGATTTCGTGGGCCATACCCGCCGCGAGGCCACCGACCGAGAGCATCTTCTCCGACTGCACCATCATTTCTTCCAGGGACAGGCGCTGGGTGATGTCGTCGATCCGGATCACCACGCCACGTCCGGCACCGCCCATCAATGGATAAAAGGTCAGCGCGTAATGCTTGGGTTCGTCGTCCTTGACCCAGGTGACGCGCTCGATCTTGGCCACGCTGTGCTGCTCGACGGTTTCCTTGAGCTGCGGCAGGAACGGCTTGAGCGGTTCGAAGGCGAGGAAGATCGGCTGGTTCAACGCTTCGTCCAGGCGCGTGCCGGAGAGTGCGCTGGCCTCCTGGTTCCATTGGGTCACGTAGAGCTGTTCGTCAAGGGCGATCAGTGCCGAAGGCATCGAGTCGATAATGCTGTTGAGGTAGTTCTGAAAACCGGTGAGTTTCTTCTCGATCTTGCTCCGCACCTGGACTTCCAGTTCCAGCTTGCGGTTGGTGTGACGGGTTTCCTCGGCCAGGCCCTGGGCCTGGTCGTAGGCGGCCTGGGAATCGTCCCGCGCCCGTTTGAGTTGCTGCTCGCGGGCTTCGATGCGCGAGAGCATGGTGTTGAAGGCTTCGGCGAGGCTGCCGATTTCATCGTGGTTACCGCGAGAGGCACGCAACGAGTAGTTTTCTTCGCGAGTGACCTGCCGGGACAATTCTTCGAGCTCATGGATGGGGCGGGTGATCAAGCGTTTGATCTGCCGGGCAATGACCAGCCACAACAGCACGCTGAAAATCAGAATCCCGAGGCTGGCGGTCAGGGTGCCGGTGTAGAAGGCCATGGGCAACTCGCTGCTGGCCACCAGCAGCAGGTGGCCGGGCGCCTCGCCCGGGCGCAGCAGGGTTATCAACTGATTGCTGCGAAATTCGGTGGCCTGCCAGGCCTCGATATCCCGATAGTGCTCAGGCAGCTTGAGCTTTTCGCCGTGCTGCACCTGGGCCAGGCGCTGGCCTTTGCCGTCATACAGCGCTGCCGTTTTGAGCGGTGAATAGCTCTTGAGTTCGTTGAGCAGCCTTTCGGCTTCTTCCGGCGAGTTCAGCGCCTGGACGGCGATTGACGGGTTGGCCACCAGTCGGCCGATGGTCTGCAAGGCCTGTGGGGCCATGCTTTCCTGGGAAATCCAATAGGCGGCGCTGATAAAAGTCAGGTTGGCCACCAGCAATACGGTGGTCAACAGCACCAACAGGGCGGCCAGCAGTTTCTGGCCGACAGGCAGGTTTTCAAGGCGCTGGCGCAATGGCATTGGGGTCGTCGCTAAAAAGGAACAGGAAGGCAGCGTAGCCGCTGCTCAGTCGCTGGGCAATCCGCGCGTGTGCAGGTGCGTGATCAACCGCTGCTGCAATTGGTTGAGGTGCGGCAGCACCAGTTGGTGTCTCGACGCGACGGCGCAAGCGTGCCCGAGCAGGTAACTGATTTCGGTTCGGCGTTGATTGGCGACGTCCTGGTACATCGACGAGTAGTTGGCCGCCGTCGCTTGAATCACCCGCTCGACTTCCTGCTGCAGGTTCTGCGCAGCGGTCGGCTGGCCGCAACGTTGCAGCAACTCGCTCAGCTCGGCGCAGAGGGTGGCGACCTCGCAATGGTGCTGTTGCAAGCCGCCGTTGCGGCAGTCATGCAGGACGGTCAGAGGGTTGATCGCACAATTGAGCGCCAGTTTGCGCCACAGCCGGGTCAGGATGTCCGTGCTCCACTCGTGGGGGATGCCGGCCGCGCTCAGGTCATCCAGCCAGATCGGTGGGGTAGGGTGGCTGGCATCGCCGAGCCAGGTGAACCCATGACCGGCAAACACCACGCGCCAGTCGTCATCGCGAAACGCGCCTTCGGTGCTTGATGCGAAGATGCAGCGCGCCTGCGGGACGCGTGCGGCCACTGCGTCCTGGCTGCCAAGGCCGTTCTGCAACAGAATCAGCTCGGCGTTGGGCGCCAGGCGCGGGGCCAGTTGCGCCACCGCGCTTTCGGCGTCGTAGGCTTTGCAGGCGACCAGCAAGCGGTCTATCGGCCCGATGCTGTCGACGGTCTCGCCGGGAATCGCATAGCGCTGCGCTTCGCCCTGTTCAACCAATGTCAGCCCGCCTGCGGCCTGATAGGCCTGCAATCGCGCCGCATCGCGCACAATCAGTTTCACCGGCAGGCCGGCCCGCGCCAGACGCGTGGCCCACAGGGTGCCCAGACTGCCAGCGCCAAGAATGTGCCAGGTGGTCGACATCAGCTTTTTGCTCGGATTGGCTGGCGCATGTGAGGCTCGCAGTGAAGGATGTGAAAGACCCGTTATAATCAGCGCGGATTTTAACCGCAAGCCAGGCGTGCTCCATTTCTATTGAGCGCGCCCTTTTTATTGGAGAAATTACATGCCGTCGTTCGACGTGGTATCCGAACTGGACAAACACGAAGTCACCAACGCGGTCGAGAACGCCGTCAAGGAGCTCGACCGTCGTTATGACTTGAAAGGCAAAGGCAGCTTCGAGTTCAAGGAAAAGGACCTGACCGTCAACCTCACTGCCGAGGCCGACTTCCAGCTTGAAGCGATGATCGAGATCCTCAAGCTGGCATTGGTCAAGCGCAAGATCGACGTGCAGTGCCTTGAGGTAAAAGACGCCTATGCTTCCGGCAAGCTGATGAAGCAGGACGCTGTGCTCAAGGAAGGCATCGACAAGGAGCTGGCGAAGAAGATCGTTGCTCACGTCAAGGACGCCAAGCTCAAGGTCCAGGCCGCCATTCAGGGCGAGCAGGTACGCATCACTGGCAAGAAGCGTGATGACCTGCAGGAAGCCATTGCGGCATTGCGCGCCAAGGAATTTGGCATGCCGCTGCAGTTCAACAACTTCCGCGACTGATCAGTCTCAGGGAACCTCCGGGCGTTATTGACGTCCGAGGCCCCAGCAGCGGCAGAAATGATTGAGCCTTAGCCGGTTCGGTTGTTCTGCCGCTGGGTTTTTTACACGCCGGGTAGCCGGGAATCAGGAGAGATATAGATGGACATAAATGCTGAAGTGGACAACCTGGTCAAGGCTTCCCAGACCTGGATCCCGATGATCATGGAGTACGGCAGCCGTGTGCTGCTGGCGGTCATTACCCTGGCCATTGGCTGGTGGCTGATCAACAGGCTGACCCACAAGGTTGGCAAACTGCTGGCCCTGCGTAATGCCGACCTGGCGTTGCAGGGGTTTGTGACCAGCCTGGCGAATATCGTTCTCAAGATGATGCTGATTGTCAGCGTAGCCTCGATGATCGGTGTAGAAACCACCTCGTTCGTGGCGGCTATCGGTGCGGCGACACTGGCCATCGGTCTGGCGTTGCAAGGCAGCCTGGCGAATTTCGCTGGCGGCGTGCTGATCCTGTTGTTCCGTCCGTTCCGTATCGGTGACTTCATTGAAGCTCAAGGTACCGCAGGTACAGTCGACAGCATTCAGATCTTCCATACGATTATCCGCACTGGCGACAACAAGACGGTCATCGTGCCCAACGGCATTCTGTCCAACGGCATCATCACCAACACCAACCGTCAGCTGACCCGTAAGGTGGTGTTTGACGTGAGTGTGAATTACGACGCCGATTTGCAGAAGGCGCGTGAAGTGCTGCTGGAGCTGGCCAAGGATGAGCGCGTGTTGGCCGATCCGGCGCCAGTAGCGGTGGTATCGACCCTGGGTGACAGCTCGATCACCGTGTCCCTGCGTGTCTGGGTGAATACCGCCAATTATTGGGATGTGCTGTTCCTGTTCAATGAACACTCCCGCGATCGTCTGAAGGCCGCAGGTATTGATATTCCGTTTCCACAACGCGTCATTCGTATGGTTCAGGAAACAGCGTAACAAGTACGGGTCACTTGGCCTTGTGGTCAAGTATCGGCGACGAACTCAAGGGGCGATAAGCCCCTTGAGTGTTTTTACAGTCTGCTGTTTTGTTGTTCTGAAACCGGGATAGAGTGCTGGCTTATTATTAGCTGGCTATTTATTAGTGTTGATTTCAAGTTGTCATAAATCAGGCACAAAAAAAGGCCCATCAGTGATGGGCCTTTTTTATATCCAGCGAACAACTGTAGTCGTAGCGATTACAGGATGTTCAGCGGGTACTCGGTGATCAGGCGGAACTCGTTGATATTGCCTTCGCCCGAGTCGTCACCGTTAGCTCTGTGCCAAGCTTGGCGTGCACGGAAGGACAGGTCTTTCAGAGGACCGGCCTGAACAACGTACTTGGCTTCCAGGTTGGTTTCGAAGTGCTTGCCATCTGCGCCGTACTGACCAACATACTGGCCGTTAGGATCAGCATGGGTACCGTCGATGCCTTGGCCGTGGACATAACGAGCCATGAAGCTCAGGCCTGGTACGCCGTATTCAGCCATTTTCAGGTCATAACGTGCCTGGATGGATTTCTCGCCAGGGCCGTTAAAGTCAGAGTACTGGATGGAGTTGGCCAGGAAGATCGAATCGCCACCACGGTCTTGGCGATCGCCCACACCGATGTAGTCGAATGGTGTATCACCGTGTACCTGCTGGAAGGCCAGGGTAAAGGTGTGCGCCTTCAGGAAGGAGTAGGCAGCCGCCAGCGAGTAGGCAGTGTTGTCGATCTTGCCTGCTTTCGCTGCGCCGGTGTCAGTTGTGTGATAGACGTTGACGTCGAAGTTCAGGGATTGGTCAGTCGCCAACGGAAGGGTGTAGTTCGTGTTGGCGTAGTACTGGTTCCAGGTGTCTTGGAGCTTGGCACCGTAGAGGGAAACGCTCAGGTTCTCATTGATGCCATATTTGCCACCCAGATAGTCGGCGGACTGGACGGTGGTGCCCGCATATGCAGTCCGGAGGTTGCCCTGCATCGTCATCTGGTCCTGGCTGCTGCCAGCATAGAAGTGACCGGCTTCGAGATCGAGGTCTTTGACCTCGCTGCTTTGCAGTTGGAAACCACGAGCGGTCTGCTGGAACAGGCGGCTGCCACCGAGAGCGAATACTGGAGCAGTGGTAGGCGTCTGGTCACCAAATTTCAGCTCGGTTTTGGAGATGCGAACAGCTACTGCCGCGCCTGCTTTACCCATGCTGTCGTTGACGTGCTTATTATTGGCGTTGTCCACGGAATAGCTCATGTTACCCGTGCCAGCATGTCCGTCTGAACCGTCCAGTTTATAGCCAGCATCGCCGAAGCCTTCAACACGAACACCCACAGTACCCTGGGTATAGCCTGAGCTGAATTTGCCCAGGATGCCTTGGGTCCAGTCGATCTGGTCGTTGCCGCCGGCTTTAACGTCACGGTTGAAGTAGTAGTTCTTCAGTACTACGCCAGCCGAGGCGCCTTCAACGAAACCTTTTGCGTCAGCCTGGTCGGTTACAAACGGGTCGGCCATAGCGACTTGAGTGCCGGTAGCTGCAGTAACAGCCAGGGCGATCATGCTCCACTTCATCACGCGCATCGTGATTTGCTCCTTTGGTTTTAGAAGAGTACTGCCGTCCCACCTGATTTATTATCTGGGCGGCTCTTTCTTTTTGGGTCGGCGCAAACTTATATCACGCCGACAATGTTGGCGATACTTGCGTATCTAACCTTTCAGCTTCTTTACGGCCCTGTCGCAAAATGCGCTGTAGAGGTCGTAATTCCATAAATTTCATGCCTTCGGACTGACAACTTCAGCGTCGTTTTCCAAGGCTTCAGCATCAGAAAAAAGAAATCCCTGTCCTGCACTTGAAGCTCCTTGGGCAGCCATGCCGCTATTGTTATGAGCCTTAAGGTTCCGACTTCCAGCGGATGCCTTATAGACGATGTGGGTATCAATGCAACAAGCGTGCACAAATCGGCTTTTTGTAGACGTTTTTTTACAAACGCCTGTCTTGATTACCAAAACCGCATGAAACTAGGGCTTTCAAGGCTGATTTGTTTGGGCTTGACTCTGTGGTTCTTCTGGTGTTGCACCATGAAAGAGCATGGGTAACAGCCAAAAATGTTACTTGTTCACCCTAGTGGTTGAGTAGACGGCGGATGCTCGATGGATTCAGCGTAGACGCACTGTGCGAATTTGGTGCAAAACTTTTTGTAAATTGTACGAAATTCATACAGTGAAGGCCTCGAATACAGGTCTGCATTCGCGGGTAGGTCGTTGATTTTTTGACGAAGTTAAAAGGTTCGGTTCTGGATTGGTGCGTCGAGAATAAAAATGTTCAGTGTCGGGGCGTTCATGCGTTGACCGTTTGTATCGGGTCATCAGGCGGAGGAGGCCGTACGTTTTTTTCGCCGTGATCCGTGCGGCGTTCGCGGGTATGCTGCTGTTATGTTGCAGGCGATCAGCCTTTGGGGCTGGGCGCTAAACTGAATCTTATGAATGGTGCAGGAGTGTGCGCGGTGTTCGCTTTAGATCCACGACTTGAACAAGACACCCTGCCGATTGGGGATTTCCCTCTAAGCCGGTTGTTGCTGTCCAATGATTCGAATTATCCCTGGTTTATCCTGGTGCCGCGTCGTGAGGATGTCAGCGAGTTGTTTCAACTGGATGTCGCCGACCAGTTGCAATTGTGGCGGGAAACAACGGAGTTGGCCGAAACACTCAAGGATTCGTTCGACGCGGACAAGTTGAATGTCGCGACCTTGGGTAATGTCGTCAGTCAGTTGCACATGCATGTCATTGTGCGTAAGTGCGATGATGCTGCCTGGCCAGCCCCCGTCTGGGGCAAACACCCGGCCAAGCCTTACAGTGCCGAAGAAGTAGCAGTGATTCGCGAACGGCTTCGTTTGGTTTTGACCGATGACTTCACGTTTCTGGAGGGCTGAATCATGAGCCTGGAAGAGCGCGTTACCGAGCTGGAAAGTCGTCTGGCGTTTCAGGATGACACTATTGAGTCGATGAATGATGTGCTGGTGACGCAGCAGCGAGTGGTCGATCGCTTGCAGTTGCAAATGGCTGCGTTGCTCAAGCGCCAGGAAGAGATGGTCGGCCAGTTCCAGTCTTTTGAAGAAGAGGCTCCGCCGCCGCATTACTGAGTGCGGATTGCAGCAACGATTCGACAGGCATTAAAAAACCGCGATGCAGTCAGGCTGCATCGCGGTTTTTTATTGCGCAGGGAACGGGGCTGAAATCAGCGGCGCGGCAGAGCGGCGATCACGTCTTCAGCTTGCAGGCCCTTGTCGCGGTTCATGACAGAAAACTCCACGCGCTGGCCTTCGACCAGGACGCGGTGACCTTCGCCACGGATTGCACGGAAGTGCACAAAAATATCATCTCCGGAGTCGCGAGAAATGAAACCGAAGCCCTTGGAGGTGTTGAACCACTTGACGGTGCCGGTATCACGATTGGTCATATCGTAATTTTGCGTAGCGGCGGCAGGCGAGGATTGATAGAAGCTGATGGCCAGGTGCAGAAATACGGCAACCAGAGCGACGATGAGGCTGAGCAGAACTGCAGGCTGACCACCAATTACCGGCATCGGTGCGAGGAGTGTCAGGGTTTGCAGGACAACGGCAAGCACCAGCAAGGCGCTGACCAGATTTTGCAGTTGGTGACGTGGACCTTTGTTCCAGTAGGGGATAACCGGAGCGAGGGTCAGGTTGAGCAAGCCGAAGAACGCCAGGTACAGCGCGTCAGGTTGTTGCAGGTAAGGTACGGCTTCGGTTCGCAAGCTAGGGATGAAGGACAGCAGCAGGGCCGCTGCGCCCGTTAGCAGGTGGACGATTTTCAACATTTTGATTAACTCACGTTAAGACGGATCACAAGGAAGAGCTGATTGAGCACGGTTCGCTTCTGAACAATGGGAGGCGCTGGACACGTACCCGGTATCAGCCTATGCGCTGCACCCAGGGAAATAGAGGCAGCGACACGCCTCTATTTAACAGCAAAGCCCAGGCCTTCTCAAATCAAGCGCAGGCGGCACAAGGAGGGAGAGGGCGACGGTGTGATCGGTGTCGTCTGCCGGTGTCATCTGAAGGCTTGTTCTAGAGAGCTCAAGCGGGGTTTTGGCTTCTCGCGGGCAAGGGACCTGCCTTGATCGTTGAGGGTGCCCGGACGGTGCCGTCAGTGCTTCCCCGAGCCTTGGCGCGATGCCTGACTCTTCTGCGGCCTTTTTTCGCCCGGTGATTTTGACTTTTCCTGCAATGAAAACCTGTCTTATGGATAGATCCGGGGTCGTGTTAACGGTCTCCCTGCCGTTGTTGGCTTGTCCTACGTTGATGGTCACAAAGTCATCTGGATATAACGATCCGCTTGCGTTTCTATAAGGAAACAGAGCGTTGCTCTTGTTGAAAGCAAGTATGACAAAGGAGTGTCAGCGGTATGGATCAAGGAACAGGACAAGGGACTGGCGATGTCGCTCGGTTTCAAGGTGTACAGCACGATGTAAAGAGAGATCCGTTTGTTCGGGAGTTTGATATGGGGTTGGCGCGCCCCTTGTCCCGATCAGTACGTTTGAATGGTTTTGCCACCTGTTTGCGTCTTGAACAGGTCTATTGGGACATTCTGGCCAGGATGGCGAAAATCAATAGTTGCTCGGTGAGTGCGTTGCTTTCCTACGTTGATAGAGAGGTGCATCTGCGTCATGGCGGGGTAAAGAATTTCAGCGGGCTGGTCCGGGTGGTGTGTGTTGTGCACAGTTTGAATGAAGGCACCTGCAGCGCTGAATGACGCGCAGGTGTGTGGCCGGGCCGGCCTGCGTGGTCAGGCCGTGGTATCCGTCTGCGGATCTGGATGAGCGTACGCCTGTGCAGAGTTACGGCTGCACAGGCTCGATTTAATGGATATAATCCCGCCCTTTGCCGCGAAACCCAGCGTTTGCGCGGTAATAATCTGATTGCCGAGACAACCCCATGCCGATGTACGACTATCAATGTGCTTCCTGTGGTCATCAGTTGGAAGCCATTCAGAAGATCAGCGCAGCACCGTTGGTCGACTGCCCTGCCTGCCAGGCGCCCGAACTGAAGAAGATGCTGTCCATGCCAGGTTTCCGCCTCAGCGGCAACGGCTGGTACGAAACCGACTTCAAAACCGGTTCGAAGAAGAATCTGGCCGGCGGCGACAAAGCTGACTAAGTTGAACGACACACGCGAGCTCTTGCATCATCTGCGCAAGGCCTCCAATCGAATTTCGAATTACGAGAAGTGAAACCACTACCATGATGCGCAGCCATTATTGCGGCCAACTGAACGAAAGCCTGGAAGGTCAGGAAGTTATCCTTTGCGGATGGGTCCACCGTCGTCGTGACCACGGCGGGGTGATTTTCCTCGATATCCGTGATCGTGAAGGTCTGGCCCAGGTGGTGTTCGATCCGGATCGCGCCGAAACCTTCGCCGCCGCCGACCGTGTGCGCAGCGAATACGTGGTCAAGATCACCGGCAAGGTGCGTCTGCGTCCGGCCGGTGCCGGCAACGCCAACATGACTTCGGGCATGATCGAAGTGCTGGGCTATGAGCTGGAAGTATTGAACGAAGCGGAAACCCCGCCGTTCCCGCTCAACGAGTTCTCCGACGTTGGCGAAGAAACCCGCCTGCGCTATCGCTTCATCGACCTGCGTCGTCCGGAAATGCTCGAGAAGCTGCGTCTGCGTTCGCGCATGACCACCAGCATCCGCCGCTACCTGGACGAGAACGGCTTCCTCGACGTCGAAACGCCGATCCTGACCCGTGCGACCCCGGAAGGTGCGCGTGACTACCTGGTGCCGAGCCGTACTCACGCAGGTAGCTTCTTCGCCTTGCCGCAATCGCCGCAGCTGTTCAAGCAACTGCTGATGGTCGCCGGCTTCGATCGTTACTACCAGATCGCCAAGTGCTTCCGTGACGAAGACCTGCGTGCCGACCGTCAGCCGGAATTCACCCAGATCGACATCGAGACCAGCTTCCTCAACGAAGCCGACATCATTGGCCTGACCGAAGGCATGATCCGCAACCTGTTCAAGGAAGTGCTGGGTCTGGAATTCGGTGAGTTCCCGCACATGACCTGGGAAGAGGCCATGCGTCGTTACGGTTCCGACAAGCCGGACCTGCGTAACCCGCTGGAACTGGTTGACGTTGCCGACCAGCTCAAGGAAGTCGACTTCAAGGTGTTCAGTGGCCCGGCCAACGACCCGAAAAGCCGTATCGCCGCTCTGCGCGTTCCAGGCGGGGCGAGCATGCCGCGCAGCAAGATCGACGACTACACCAAGTTCGTCGGCATCTACGGTGCCAAGGGCCTGGCGTACATCAAGGTCAACGAGCGCGCCAAAGGCGTCGAAGGCCTGCAGTCGCCTATCGTCAAGAACATCCCGGAAGCCAACCTCAATGTGATCCTCGATCGCGTTGGCGCGGTTGATGGCGACATCGTGTTCTTCGGCGCCGACAAGGCCAAGATCGTCAGCGAAGCGCTGGGCGCACTGCGGATCAAGGTCGGTAACGACCTGAACCTGCTGACCTGCGAGTGGGCACCGATGTGGGTGGTCGACTTCCCGATGTTCGAAGAGAACGACGACGGCAGCTTCACCGCCTTGCACCACCCGTTCACCGCACCGAAGTGCACGCCGGAAGAGCTCGAAGCCAACCCGGCGACCGCTCTGTCCCGCGCCTACGACATGGTACTGAACGGCACCGAGCTGGGCGGCGGTTCGATCCGTATCCACCGCAAGGAAATGCAGCAATCGGTCTTCCGTCTGCTGGGTATCAGCGAAGCGGAACAGGAAGAGAAGTTCGGCTTCCTGCTCGACGCCCTGAAGTACGGCGCGCCGCCGCACGGTGGTCTGGCGTTCGGTCTGGACCGTCTGGTGATGCTGATGACCGGCGCCCAGTCGATCCGTGAAGTGATCGCCTTCCCGAAAACCCAGAGCGCTGCCTGTGTCATGACTCAGGCGCCGGGTCTGGTTGACGCCAAGGCACTGCGCGAGCTGCACATTCGTCTGCGCGAACAGCCTAAGGCTGAGTAAGACTGATCGCCCTGGCGCATCGATCGATGCGTCAGGGCGTCAGATCCAGATTGTGTTGCCCGCTCGCCTTCACGGGCGTGCGGGCATTGTTTTAAAGAGAGTTGTTTTAAAGAGAATTCGGAGCGAGTTATGGCGGGTCATTCCAAGTGGGCGAACATCAAGCACCGCAAAGAACGTCAGGATGCCAAGAAGGGCAAGATTTTCACCAAGTGGATTCGTGAACTGACTGTCGCGGCCCGTCAGGGTGGCGGTGATCCGGGCTCCAACCCGCGTTTGCGTCTGGCGCTGGACAAAGCCCTTGGCGCGAACATGAGTCGTGACATTATCGATCGCGCGGTTGCTCGTGGTGCCGGCGCCGCCGACACCGACGACATGGTCGAGCTGAGCTATGAAGGTTATGGCCCGGGCGGCGTAGCGGTGATGGTCGAGTGCATGACCGACAACCGCAACCGCACCGCAGCAGCTGTGCGTCACGCGTTCAGCAAATGTGGCGGCAACCTGGGGACCGACGGTTCGGTGGCTTACCTGTTCGAGCGCAAGGGGCAGATTTCCTTCGCGCCGGGCGTCGACGAAGACGCGCTCATGGAAGCGGCCATGGAAGCCGACGCCGATGACGTGGTGACCCACGAAGATGGCTCCATCGACGTGTTTACTTCGTTCACCCATTTCTACGCGGTGCGTCATGCCCTGGAAGCGGCCGGTTTCAAAGGTGATGACGCGGAAATCGTCATGCTGCCGACCACCAGTGCCGAACTGGACCTGGAGGGCGCCGAGAAGGTGCTCAAGCTGATCGACATGCTCGAAGACCTGGACGACGTGCAGAACGTTTATTCCAATGCGGATATCCCGGAATCGGTGGCCGCACAGCTCGGTTAAGGGCGACTAAGATCCAATGTGGGAGCGAGCCTGCTCGCGAACGCGGATTTTCAGGCAGCATTGTTGCTGAATATGAAACCGCTTTCGCGAGCAGGCTCGCTCCCACATTTTTTATTCGCTGTTTTTACTATCGTGCTTTTAATTAACCCGCAGGCGTTATGACTTTAATTCTTGGTATCGACCCCGGTTCACGCATTACCGGTTATGGCGTGGTACGCGATACCGGCCGTGGCTGCGTGTACGTAGCCTCGGGCTGTATTCGTACCGGCAGCGGCGAGTTGCATGAGAGGCTGCAAATTGTTTTTCGCGGTGTGCGTGAAGTCATCCAGACCTACGGCCCGGTTACCATGGGGATCGAAAAGGTCTTCATGGCCCGCAATGCCGATTCGGCCCTGAAGCTGGGCCAGGCTCGCGGCGCCGCTATCGTTGCGGGCGCTGAAGAAAACCTGGAAATTGCCGAATACACCGCAACCCAGGTCAAGCAGGCGGTGACCGGGACTGGCGCGGCGAATAAAGAGCAGGTGCAGATGATGGTCATGCACATGCTGAAACTGACCAGCAAACCGCAAATCGATGCCTCGGACGCCCTGGCAATCGCCATTTGTCATGCCCACACCCGTTCCAGCCTGTTACCCCATGGTCTGGGGGCAGCGCGCAGTCGCGGCGGTCGCCTTCGCCTCTGATCTGATAGCATCAGCCCACTCATTTTATCCGTTGAGCGTTTTGCGCCTGTTTTGTCGGCGGCCACGCTCACTTTGGTACTCGAAAGCCAGATCTGGCCAACGCTTAAGGATTTGAAACGTGATTGGACGTTTGCGCGGCACCTTGGCTGAGAAACAGCCGCCGCACCTGATTCTGGATGTAAACGGTCTGGGCTATGAGCTGGAAGTGCCGATGACCACGCTCTATCGACTGCCGTCGGTCGGAGAGCAGATCGCCTTGCACACCCATTTGGTCGTGCGCGAAGACGCCCAGTTGCTCTACGGTTTCATTGGCAAGCGTGATCGCGATTTTTTCCGTGAGCTGATCCGCCTCAATGGCGTGGGTCCCAAGCTGGCGCTGGCGCTGATGTCCAGCCTTGAAGTCGATGAATTGGTGCGTTGCGTGCAAGCGCAGGACACGTCGGCGCTGACCAAGGTGCCGGGCGTCGGCAAGAAGACCGCCGAGCGCTTGTTGGTGGAACTCAAGGATCGCTTCAAGGCTTGGGAGACCGTGCCTGCGATGTTCGCCCTGGTCCCAAACCAGCCGGGTGGGCCGGATGCGCAGGCCCCGGTGGCTACCGCCGAAAACGACGCGGTCAGCGCGCTGATTTCCCTGGGCTACAAGCCGCAGGAGGCAAGCAAGGCGATTTCAGCCATCAAGGAGAAAGGTTTGAGCAGTGAAGACCTGATCCGTCGCGCCCTGAAGGGAATGATTTAAGTGATTGAAGCTGATCGTCTGATCGCCGCCACGGGTGGCCCCCGTGACCGCGAAGAAGTCCAGGACCGTGCGATTCGTCCCGTCAGCCTGGCTGAATATATCGGCCAGCCAACCGTTCGCGAGCAGATGGAGTTGTTCATCCAGGCGGCCCGTGGGCGCAACGAGTCCCTCGATCACACGCTGATCTTCGGTCCGCCGGGGCTGGGTAAAACCACCCTGGCCAACATCATTGCCCAGGAAATGGGTGTATCGATCAAAAGCACCTCGGGGCCGGTCCTTGAGCGTCCGGGTGATCTGGCGGCGCTGCTGACCAATCTCGAACCTCACGACGTACTGTTCATCGATGAGATCCATCGCCTGTCACCGATTGTCGAAGAAGTGCTGTACCCGGCCATGGAAGACTTCCAGCTCGACATCATGATTGGTGAAGGGCCGGCGGCGCGTTCGATCAAGCTCGACCTGCCACCCTTTACCCTGGTCGGTGCCACCACCCGTGCCGGGATGTTGACCAATCCGTTGCGTGACCGTTTCGGTATCGTGCAGCGTCTGGAGTTCTATAACACGGCGGATCTGGCGACCATCGTCAGCCGTTCGGCGAAAATCCTCGGCTTGCCGCTGGATCCGGAGGGCGCCTTTGAAATCGCTCGTCGGGCCCGTGGTACGCCGCGTATTGCCAACCGGTTATTGCGCCGGGTGCGCGATTTTGCCGAAGTCCGGGCCAAGGGGCATATCACCAAACCTATTGCTGATCTGGCGCTGAACCTGCTGGACGTCGATGAGCGTGGCTTCGATCACCAGGACCGACGCCTGCTGTTGACCATGATCGAGAAGTTCGATGGCGGTCCGGTCGGGGTGGACAGTCTCGCCGCGGCAATCAGCGAGGAGCGGCACACCATCGAGGACGTGCTTGAGCCCTATCTGATTCAGCAGGGCTATATCATGCGGACCCCGCGTGGACGGGTAGTGACCCGGCATGCGTACCTGCATTTTGGTTTGAATATCCCGTCGCGTTTGGGTGAAATGCCCGTGGTAGACGAGTTTCTTGATGTGGTAGACGATTGATGACCTCTGTGTGCTGATTTATTTCGGCTTTGCGTGGTCCTAGAGGACTGCGATTGCCGATCTTTCTCACGAAAGTCGTTCAAGAATGAAAAACAGTTGCCTGGCTGGATTGGCAACCTGAGGAGTAAGCACTAGAGTATGCGCGCGCAAAACGGGCTTGAGTCGTTCGCACATCGTTGTCGCGTTTATTACGAGGACACCGATGCCGGCGGCATCGTGTATTACGTTAATTACCTTAAGTTTATGGAGCGGGCTCGAACCGAGCGGCTACGAGAACTGGGCTTTGCCCAATCGCAGCTGGCAGGTGAGGACCTGTTGTTCGTCGTGCATTCCAGCGAAGCGCGCTATCACGCGCCGGCGCGACTGGACGACGAGCTTCTGGTAAGTGCAGAAGTAATCGAATTGAACCGCGTCAGTCTGCGCTTTAAACAGCAGGTCAGGCGAGCCGCGGATAATGCACTGCTCTGCGAAGGGCAGTTTTTGGTGGCCTGTGTGCGCACCCATAGTTTGAAACCCCGGGCCATTCCCGAAGCTCTACGTGCGGCCTTTGCCGACGTGAGCGGCGCGGGTACACACTCAGAGCAGGAGATAAAGCGTGGAAGCTAACGTCGTCGACCATACCTCCATGTGGAGCCTGGTCAGCAATGCCAGCGTTGTGGTGCAGTTGGTAATGCTGATCCTGGTAGCCGCATCGGTGACCTCGTGGATCATGATTTTTCAGCGCAGCAACTTGCTGCGCGCCGGTCGCCGTGCCCTGGAGAGCTTTGAAGAGCGCTTCTGGTCGGGTATCGACTTGTCCAAACTCTACCGCCAGGCCGGTAGCAACCCTGACCCGGATTCTGGTGTAGAGCAGATCTTCCGCGCTGGTTTCAAGGAGTTTTCCCGTCTGCGTCAGCAGCCAGGCGTTGACCCGGAAGCCGTCATGGAAGGTGTGGCGCGTGCCATGCGCGTGGCCATTTCCCGCGAAGAAGAAAAGCTCGAGCAGAGCCTGCCGTTCCTGGCCACCGTCGGTTCCGTCAGTCCGTACATCGGTCTGTTCGGTACGGTCTGGGGCATCATGAACTCCTTCCGTGGTCTGGCTGCTGCCCAGCAAGCGACCCTGGCCACCGTGGCTCCAGGTATCGCCGAAGCACTGGTCGCGACCGCTATCGGTCTGTTCGCAGCCATTCCAGCGGTAATCGCTTACAACCGTTTCGCCGCTCGCAGTGAAACCTTGCTCAGCCGTTACTACACCTTCGCCGATGAGTTCCAGGCGATCCTGCACCGCAAAGTGCACACCAGCGAAGAATAAGCAGGTAATTCCCAATGGCTTTAATCGCTCGAGCTCGCAAAAAGCGCAAGCCGGTTGCCGAGATGAACGTGGTGCCTTACATCGACGTGATGCTGGTACTGCTGGTCATCTTCATGGTGACCGCACCGATGCTCAATCAGGGCGTGAAAGTTGATCTGCCCAAGGTTTCCAGCGAAGCCCTGCCGCAGGACAACAACACCCAGGTCCTGACCATTTCGATCAAGTCTGACAAGACCTATTACTGGAACCTTGGCAGCGAAGTCGACACCGAGAAGCAGCAGGACAGGGCCATGACCCTGCCGCAGATGACTGACGCGGTGACCAAGATCATTCGCGCCGGTAACGAAGGCGGCAAGCACACTCAAGTGTTCATTCGCGGTGACAAGACCGTCGACTACGGCTCCGTGATGGGCGCCATGGGTGGGTTGCAGAAAGCCGGGGTCGGTAATGTTGGCTTGATTACCGAGGCGCCCTGATGCAGCAACAGCGAGAGCCGACAGCCTCGGAAAGCTACTTCTGGCCTAGTGTCTGGGCGATTGGCCTGCACGTGCTGGTGTTTGGCATGCTGTTCGTCAGTTTCGCCATGACCCCGGAGTTGCCGCCGGCCAAGCCGATTGTCCAGGCGACCCTGTACCAGCTGAAATCGAAAAGTCGGGCGACCACCCAGACCAATCAGAAGATTGCGGGTGAAGCGCAGAAATCTGCTGCGCGCCAGACCGAAGCCGAACAGATGGAACAGAAAAAGGTCGAGCAGGAAGCGGTAAAGGCTGCGGAACAAAAGAAAGAAGAGGTGGCTCAAAAAGCCGAGGAAGCCAAGAAGGCCGACGAGTCGAAGAAAGCGGACGAGGCGAAAAAGGCTGATGAAGCCAAGAAAGCCGATGAAGCGAAGAAGACCGCCGAAGCCAAAAAGGCCGAACAGAAACAATTGGCTGATATAGCCAAGAAGAAAGCCGAAGAAGAAGCCGAGAAAGCCGCTGAAGAAGAGGCCAAGAAAGCAGCTGCTGAAGCTGCGAAGAAAAAGATAGTCGAAGACGCGAAGAAGAAAGCCGCGGAAGACGCCAAGAAAGTAGCTGCTGCTGAGGAGGCGAAGAAGAAAATCGCCGAGGATGCGAAGAAGAAAGCGGCTGCCGATGCGGCGAAGAAAAAATCGCAGGAAGCTGCACGTAAATCGGTCGAAGAGAAAAAGGCTCAGGCCTTGGCTGATTTGCTGTCCGACAAGCCGCAGCGTCAACAGGCTTTGGCGGATGAGCAGGGCGATGAAACCGCGGGCAACTTCGATGATCTGATTCGTTCGAGGGCATCTGAAGGTTGGGCGCAGCCGCCGTCGGCACGCAAGGGCATGAAAGTGATCCTGCAGATCAACATGTTGCCTGACGGAACGATCTCCGGAGTTTCGGTCGCTCATTCCAGTGGCGATGTGCCGTTCGACAATTCCGCGGTAGCGGCAGTAAAAAATATTGGTCGTTTGACCGAAATGCAGGGTCTGAAACCAAGTGATTTCGCTCCCTATCGTTCATTCAAGATGACATTCACACCTGAGGATCTAGCCTTGTGAGAAACCTTCTTCGAGGACTGCTTGTAGTCATGTTCTGCTTTGCAGGATTGGCTACAGCGGATGAAAAAAATATCCTGGTCAGCAGTGGTAGCTCCCAGGCGACACCGATTGCGGTAGTGCCGTTCGGCTGGCAGGGCGGTAGCGTCCTGCCGGATGACATGGCGGAAATCATCGGCAATGACCTGCGCAACTCGGGTTACTACGCGCCGATTCCGAAGCAGAACATGATCAGCCAGCCGACTCAGGCCAGCGAAGTCATCTACCGCGACTGGAAGGCGCTGGGCGCCCAGTACATCATGGTCGGCAGCATTGTTCCGGCGGGCGGTCGTCTGCAGGTGCAATACGCTCTGTTCAACGTCGCCACCGAGCAGCAAGTACTGACCGGCAGCGTTTCGGGTGGTGTCGATCAACTGCGCGACATGGCGCACTTCATCTCCGACCAGTCGTTCGAAAAACTGACCGGCATCAAGGGGGCGTTCTCCACGCGTCTGCTGTACGTGACGGCCGAGCGTTTTTCGGTGAACAACACGCGCTACACCCTGCAGCGTTCGGACTATGACGGTGCTCGTGCCGTGACCCTGCTGCAATCGCGCGAGCCGATCCTGTCGCCGCGTTTCGCCCCCGATGGCAAGCGCATCGCCTATGTGTCGTTCGAGCAGAAGCGTCCGCGCATTTTCATGCAGAACATCGACACCGGTCGCCGCGAGCAGATCACCAACTTCGAAGGCCTGAATGGTGCTCCAGCCTGGTCACCGGATGGTTCGCGCCTGGCTTTCGTCCTGTCCAAGGACGGTAACCCGGATATTTACGTGATGAACCTGGGTTCGCGTCAGATCTCCCGCGTGACTTCAGGTCCAGGCATCAACACCGAACCGTTCTGGGGTAAGGATGGTTCGACCATCTACTTCACCTCCGACCGTGGCGGCAAGCCGCAGATCTACAAGACCAACGTCAGTGGTGGCGGCGCGGAGCGTGTGACCTTTATCGGTAACTACAACGCCAACCCGAAACTGTCGGCTGACGAGAAGACACTTGTCATGATTCACCGTCAGGATGGCTTCACCAATTTCCGGGTGGCCGCTCAGGATCTGCAGCGCGGTAGCATAAAAATCCTGACAGACACCAACCTTGACGAGTCAGCCACTGTTGCGCCCAACGGCACCATGGTAATCTACGCCACCGCCCAGCAGGGCCGGGGAGTCTTGATGCTCGTGTCCATCAATGGACGCGTAAGGCTCCCGCTTCCTACCGCTCAAGGCGAAGTCAGAGAACCTTCCTGGTCCCCTTACCTGAACTGACGCGGCGCTATACGTTTTACTTAACACACTGGGGTTCATTAGGAGTTTCACGATGGAAATGCTGAAGTTTGGTAAATTTGCTGCGCTGGCTCTGGCCATGGCTGTAGCTGTAGGTTGCTCGTCCAAAGGCGGCGACAACGCCGGTGCAGGCGCTGTAGATCCAAACGCTGGTTACGGCGCTAACACTGGTGCAGTTGACGGTTCCCTGAGCGAAGAAGCTGCTCTGCGCGCAATCACCACTTTCTACTTCGAATACGACAGCTCGGACCTGAAGCCAGAAGCCATGCGCGCTCTGGACGTTCACGCCAAAGACCTGAAAGCAAACGGCGCTCGCGTTGTTCTGGAAGGCAACACCGACGAACGTGGTACTCGTGAGTACAACATGGCACTGGGCGAGCGTCGTGCGAAAGCCGTTCAACGCTACCTGGTACTGCAAGGTGTTTCCCCAGCTCAGCTGGAACTGGTTTCCTACGGTAAAGAGCGTCCAGTTGCTACTGGCCACGACGAGCAGTCCTGGGCTCAAAACCGTCGCGTCGAACTGCGTAAGTAATTTGACATGCGAACGTGCCGTCGTGCTGTAACTGTTCTGGCTCTCAGCCTCGCACCGCTTGCGGTGTGGGCTGCGGTTCCTGTGGTCGATGACAACTCCGGTTATAACAATAGCGGGAGCAGTTATCCGCCTGCGGGTTACGGTACGAACGGCGCCTATGCCGGGGGAGGGGTTACGGCCCCTGCCTCGGCACAGGGCGTGCTGTTCAACCAACTGCAACAAATGCAGGAGCAACTCGCACGCCAACAAGGTGCGATCGAAGTTCTGCAAAATGATGTAGCGCGCATGAAGCAGGAAAACCTGGAGCGATACCAGGATCTTGATCGGCGTATTGGAACCGGCGGTGCACCCGCTGCGGCTCCTGAAAATTCTCCAGCCGGTGGCGATATGAATGCCGCCGGTGCAGCTGCAGGTGCCAGTGCTGCTACTCAAGCGCCAGCGGCCAGCAGCGAACCGGGTGATCCGGCGAAGGAAAAGCTCTATTACGACGCGGCCTTCGACCTGATCAAAGCCAAGGATTTCGACAAGGCCAGCCAGGCGTTTTCGGCATTCCTGCGCAAATACCCGAACAGTCAGTACGCGGGCAATGCCCAGTACTGGTTGGGCGAAGTGAACCTGGCCAAGGGCGATCTGCAAGGTGCGGGTCAGGCTTTTGCCAAGGTTTCGCAGTTGTACCCCAAGCACGCCAAAGTGCCTGACTCGCTGTACAAGCTTGCCGATGTAGAGCGCCGCCTGGGTCATACCGACAAGGTCAAAGGCATTCTGCAGCAGGTGGTTTCCCAATATCCGGGCACCTCCGCCGCTCAGTTGGCTCAACGCGATCTGCAGCGTATGTAAGGCTGTTTGACCCGTTTACAAGAAACCCGCGCTTGCCGCGGGTTTTTTCGTTAGAATTCACCCCCTTTTTTATGAAACACCGCTTTTGGGGATCTGCGCGTTGGCGGGGTTCCCTGAAGTGCCTGACGGAGGCGGACAGCCTGTTTAGCTGTTACGCCCGTGGCGACTATGCAAGACACATTGAGAATTACCGAAGTTTTTTACTCGTTGCAGGGTGAAACGCGGACTGCCGGGCTGCCTACTGTATTTGTACGCCTGACCGGTTGCCCATTGCGTTGCCAATACTGCGACAGCGCCTATGCGTTCAGCGGCGGCACGATCCGAACCCTCGACGATATCCTCGAGCAGGTTGCAGGCTTCCGGCCCCGTTACGTCTGTGTCACCGGTGGCGAGCCCCTGGCGCAACCCAATGCCATTCCTTTGCTCAAGCAATTGTGTGACGCCGGTTATGAAGTGTCGCTGGAAACTAGCGGCGCCCTGGATATTTCAGCGGTCGATCCGCGGGTCAGCCGAGTACTCGACCTGAAAACACCGGGGTCGAAAGAGGCTCACCGCAACCTCTACGAGAACATCGAGCTTCTGACGCCAAACGATCAGGTCAAGTTCGTGATCTGTTCTCGTGAAGACTACGACTGGGCGGTATCCAAGCTGATTCAATACGGTCTCGATCAGCGCGCTGGCGAAGTTCTGTTCTCGCCGAGTCACCATGACTTGAGTGCGCGTGATCTGGCTGACTGGATTGTTGCGGATAACCTGCCAGTACGCCTGCAATTGCAGCTGCATAAATATCTTTGGAACGACGAGCCGGGGCGCTGAAATGACTGAGCAACTGAATAAAGCAGAAAAACGCGCAGTAATCCTGCTGTCCGGCGGTCTGGACTCGGCAACGGTAGTGGCCATGGCTCGTGCTGACGGTTACAGCTGCTACACCATGAGCTTCGACTACGGTCAGCGTCACCGCGCCGAGTTGCGCGCCGCTGAGCGTGTCGCACGTGATCTGGGCGTGATCGAACATAAAGTGATTGGCCTGAACCTCAACGGCATCGGTGGCTCGGCGTTGACCGACAGTTCCATCGATGTGCCTGAAGCGCCGAGCGAAGGGATCCCGATCACTTACGTGCCGGCCCGCAATACTGTGTTTCTGTCGCTGGCATTGGGCTGGGCTGAAGTGCTCGGCGCGCGCGATATTTTCATTGGTGTGAATGCGGTGGACTATTCCGGTTACCCGGATTGCCGTCCCGAGTTCATCGAAGCCTTCGAGCGCATGGCCAATCTGGCGACCAAGGCCGGGGTTGAGGGGAACGGCTTCCGTATCCAGGCACCGCTGCAAAACCTCAGCAAAGCGCAAATCGTCCAGGCGGGCGTGAAGCTTGGCGTCGACTATGGGCTGACCGTTTCTTGCTATCAGGCGGACGATAATGGCCGTGCATGCGGTAAATGCGATAGCTGCCGTCTGCGTGCAGAAGGCTTCCTGGCGGCCGGAATCAGCGACCCAACAGCTTATTTTTGATTTATTTCAAATTAGGTGTTGAATAGTCCTTAAAAATCAGTATTATACGCGCCACAACACAGCGGGTCGTTAGCTCAGTTGGTAGAGCAGTTGGCTTTTAACCAATTGGTCGTAGGTTCGAATCCCACACGACCCACCATTTTAAAAAATCTGGAAGGCCCACGTAAGTGAGGATTTCCGGGTTTTTTTTTGCCCGCGATTTAAGCCTGGCTCAATCCGGGTGTTGCACCGCGTGACGCAGGTCAGAATGGTCTTTTGCATCTCGGGGATATTCTGTAGCCTTGCGCAGCTTCAATGCTGTCCGTGCCTGATGAATACTCACTCTCCCGGCGGTACCTCCTGTGGTCCGGAGCCGGGTGTATACTCGACTTTCGCGCGAAAGCGCCCGCAGGTCTTGCGATCATGACGCAAATTTCCGAACGCCTTCTGGTTCAAGCTCACCTCGATGCCAAACAGCCCAAACCGCTGAGCGTCGAAGAGCAAGCGCATTACCGCGCCGCCATCGCCGCCGAGCTCAAGGCTCAGGACGCGGTGCTGGTTGCCCACTTCTATTGTGATCCGATCATTCAGGCCCTGGCCGAAGAAACCGGTGGCTGTGTTTCCGACTCACTGGAAATGGCCCGCTTCGGCAATGCTCACCCGGCCAGGACTGTGGTGGTTGCTGGCGTGAAGTTCATGGGGGAGACCGCAAAAATCCTCAACCCGGAAAAACGTGTACTGATGCCGACGCTGGAGGCGACCTGCTCGCTGGACCTGGGTTGCCCGGTAGACGAGTTCTCGGCGTTTTGCGATCAGCACCCGGAGCGCACGGTGGTGGTGTATGCCAACACCTCGGCAGCGGTGAAGGCGCGGGCGGACTGGGTGGTGACATCCAGTTGCGCATTGGAGATTGTCGAAAGCCTGATGGATAACGGCGAGACGATCATTTGGGGACCGGACAAGCACCTGGGCACCTACATTCAGCGCCAGACCGGTGCCGACATGCTGCTTTGGGACGGGGCCTGCATCGTTCACGAAGAGTTCAAGGCCAAACAGCTGGAAGACATGAAAGCGCTGTACCCGGATGCCGCCATTTTGGTGCACCCGGAGTCGCCGACGGCGGTGATCGAGTTGGCTGACGCGGTGGGCTCCACCAGTCAGTTGATCGCTGCTGCGCAAAAGCTTCCGAACAAGACGCTGATCGTCGCCACCGACCGCGGCATCTTCTACAAGATGCAGCAGCTGTGCCCGGACAAGGTCTTCATCGAGGCGCCTACGGCTGGCAACGGTGCGGCATGCCGCAGTTGCGCGCATTGCCCGTGGATGGCGATGAACACCCTTGAGCGCATGTTGCAGTGCCTGCGTGAGGGCTCCAACGAGATATTCGTCGAGCCGGCGCTGATCCCTCAGGCGATTCGTCCGCTCAAGCGCATGCTCGACTTCACGGCGGCAGCGCGGATGAAGCTGGCGGGTAACGCTTAAGGTCAAAAGCTTAAGATCAAAAGATCGCAGCCTGCGGCAGCTCCGTAAACCGTGTAGGAGCTGCCGCAGGCTGCGATCTTTTTTGTGCGTTATTTTTTCTTCTTCGGGATCTGCACCAACTGGCTGTTGGAGTACATGTCGTGCCAGCTGCGCTTCTGTTTGTCGAAGAGCACCCAGAAGAATCCCAGGCCTGCGCACAGCAAGGATGCGATAGACACCACAAAGCGCAACAGCGCCTGCCACAGGCTGATGGCCGAGCCGTCGGCGTTCTGCACGCGGATGCACCAGACCTGCATGCCGAGGGTCTGACCGGACCAGGTCCAGAACTTGGCGAAGAAGCCAAACAGCACGAACAGCAGAATGGTCGAGAACAGCGGATCACCGTCCAGTGCGCCGGCCTCGGTCAGGGCGCGCATCTTCTCTTCGCCGAGGATTGCCATCTGCACCATCTTGTAGATACCGCCGGTTACGATCAGCAGGGCAGTGCACAACAGGAAGTCGTAGAACATCGCTGCCAGGCGACGGCCCAGGCCGGCGATAGGGAATTCACCCTGGGGGCTTAGCAGGTGTTTCGACATGGAGGGGCTCTCGGCTTGAAAAGAAGCCATTTTACGGAATTACGCGCACAAAAAAGCCCCTGATGTCAGCATCAGGGGCTTTTTCGTTACAGAGGATTAGCCTTCTGCTTGTACTTCGTCAGCTTGCATGCCTTTCTGGCCCTGCACCGCGATGAAGGTGACTTTCTGGCCTTCTTTCAGGCTCTTGAAGCCGTTGCCCTGAATAGCGCGGAAATGCACGAACAGATCCGGACCGCTTTCTGGAGTGATAAAACCAAAACCTTTCTCGTCGTTAAACCACTTGACGGTGCCGCTCTGACGTTGGGACATTTCTTATTTCCTTTGACGCAAAAATTGATGACAGCCTCTTTCTCATGAAAGAGTACTGGGGCTGGTTGCAGGAGAGTAAGAGACGTCGAACGGGATGTAGCTAACTTGTAGGCTACTGCCCAGGTCACGATTCCAAGCGACCCATGCAAACACAGTGAACAAACTCTACGCCAACTACGGGAGAAAAAACAAGCCCCGTGGAAGCCACGTATTGCTTGGCTTGATGGCTGTTTCCCATGATCGTTAGTGCGGCTTATACGATAGCATTGTTCAATTGTTTTCGATTGTTATAAGCCAAGTTCACAATCGAAGTGCTTGATCAAGGCGTGCACTGTTTTATGGCGGTTGCGTGACAGATTAGTGCATTGTTACGCAACCGCGTTACTTATAGGAACAGTCAATCAGCCACGATAGTAGCGTTGTGGAACAAATGGCATTTTGCTTACAAGCAAAGGCACCTTTTTCCCACGAACAATCGCCCAGACTTGGGTGTCGAGTGCGATGTAAGCACTGTCGAGGTAACCCATCGCCAAAGGACCGCCCAGGGTTGGACCGAAGCCACCGCTGCAGACGCTGCCGATGATTTCCCCTGCTTCGTTGACGATCTCCGCGCCTTCGCGCACCGGTGTACGTTCCTGAGGCAGCAGGCCGACGCGTTTGCGGCTGACACCGGTTTGTTGCTGGGCGAATACGCTTTCGGCACCCGGGAAGCCGCCGGCACGCGCACCATCAGCACGCCGTGGCTTGGAGATGGCCCAGAGCAGGCTGGCTTCGATCGGGGTGGTCTCGGTGTTCATGTCGTGGCCGTAGAGGCACAGGCCGGCTTCGAGGCGCAGCGAGTCACGGGCGCCAAGGCCGATGGCCGCGACTTCCGGCTCGGCCAGCAACGCACGAGCCAGGGCCTCGGTGTTGGCGGCCGGCACGGAGATTTCGAAACCGTCTTCACCGGTGTAGCCCGAGCGGCTGACAAAGCAGTCGACGCCCAGCAAGGTCACGCGGGCGAACTGCATGAACGTCATCTTCGCCACTTCAGGGGCCAGGCGCGCGAGCACGGTCACTGCGGCCGGGCCTTGCAGGGCGAGCAGGGCGCGTTCTTCGAACAGCGGTTCGATACGGCACTGCTCGCCGATGTATTGGCGCAGGTGCGCCAGGTCCTGATCCTTGCACGCGGCGTTGACCACCAGGAACAACTCGTCGTTACCCAGGTTGGCGACCATCAGGTCGTCGAGGATGCCACCGCTCTCGTTGGTGAACATCGCATAACGCTGCATGCCCACTGGCAGGTCGATGATGTCCACCGGTACCAGGGTTTCCAGGGCCTTGGCAGCATTGGCGCCGGTCAGGCGGATCTGGCCCATGTGCGAGACATCGAACAGCCCGGCCTGATCACGGGTGTGCTGGTGTTCTTTCATCACGCCCAGTGGGTACTGCACCGGCATGTCGTAGCCGGCGAAAGGCACCATGCGTGCGCCGAGTTCGATGTGCAGTGCGTGCAACGGGGTTTTCAACAGTTGTTCGGTGGACATATGCAGCTCCTGAAAATTGCACTGATGCAGATGCGTTGGCATCAGCACTCGATAATGTTGACCGCCAAACCGCCACGGGCGGTTTCCTTGTATTTGCTTTTCATGTCGGCGCCGGTCTGGCGCATGGTGCGGATGACCTTGTCGAGGGAGACGAAGTGCTGACCATCGCCACGCAGGGCCATGCGCACCGCATTGATGGCTTTGACCGAGCCCATGGCGTTGCGCTCGATACACGGCACCTGTACCAGCCCGCCAATCGGGTCGCAGGTCAGGCCGAGGTTGTGTTCCATGCCGATCTCGGCAGCGTTTTCCACCTGCTGCACCGTGCCGCCGAGCACTTCGCAGAGCGCGCCGGCAGCCATTGAACAGGCCACGCCGACTTCGCCCTGACAGCCGACTTCAGCGCCGGAGATCGAGGCGTTTTCCTTGTACAGAATGCCGATGGCGGCAGCGGTGAGCAGGAATCGCACGACGCCGTCTTCGGTCGCACCGGGGATGAAGCGCATGTAGTAATGCAACACCGCCGGGACGATGCCGGCTGCACCGTTGGTGGGCGCCGTGACCACGCGCCCACCGTTGGCGTTTTCTTCGTTCACCGCCAGTGCATACAGGTTGACCCAATCGAGCACCGACAACGGATCGCGCAGCGACGATTCCGGGTTCTTGCACAGTTGCCGATGCAGCGCCGCTGCTCGACGTTTGACCTTCAAACCACCGGGCAGAATCCCTTCGTTGCGGCAGCCAGCGGCGACGCAGTCTTGCATCACCTGCCAGATTTTCAGCAGGCCGGCGCGGGTTTCCGATTCCGGGCGCCAGGCGCTTTCATTGGTCAGCATCACCTGACTGATGGACAGCCCATAGGTAGTGCAATGGCCGAGCAGGTCCTTGGCGCTTTTGAACGGAAAGGTCAGCGGCGTTGCATCCTCGACGATGCGGTCGGCGCCGGCAGCATCTTCGTCGACCACAAAGCCGCCACCGACCGAGTAATACTCGCGGCTGCGGATCTGTATTCCGGCGGCATCAAAGGCACGAAAAATCATGCCGTTGGGGTGGTAGGCCAGTGGCTTGCGGATCATCGCCAAGTGGAGTTTTTCATTGAATTCGATGACGTGCTCACCGAGCAGGTTCAAGCGACCGCTGCTGCGAATCTCATGCAGGCGGGCGGCAATGTTCTCGGTGTTCACGGTGTCCGGGTGTTCACCTTCCAGGCCCAGCAACACAGCCTTGTCGCTGCCGTGGCCTTTGCCGGTGGCGCCGAGCGAGCCGTAGAGCTCGACTTTGACGCAGGCGGTTGCCGCCAACAGGTTTTCACGACGCAGGCCTTCGACGAAGCGCGCAGCCGCGCGCATCGGGCCGACGGTGTGAGAGCTGGAGGGGCCGATGCCAATCTTGAACAGGTCGAACACGCTTAAAGACATGGTTGTTCTCCGGTTTCTTGTTATAGGAATTGACCGATCATGACGGTTTGCACTGATCCCTGTGGGTGGGGGGGGGGGGGGGGGGGG
>NZ_JANLNW010000070.1 GCF_025465945.1 Pseudomonas sp. 6D_7.1_Bac1
TGCGTAACTCTTTGTTTACCAAGGAGTTTTCCGTTTCGACTGCGCCGGAAGTGGGGCGAATTATAGACTTCCAGAATCTGCCGTCAACACCTATTTTCATAAATCTGTCATATCGGTCAAAAAGCCCCGAAAACACGAAGGCCGGTCCCCCTATTCAATAGAGGGACCGGCCTTCTGCCCTTCTACTTACAAGCTAGGGAATGCGAACTGCGAAGCTTCATGGCTCGCGCGCTGTGGCCAGCGCTGGGTAATTGCCTTGCGACGGGTGTAGAAACGCACTCCATCCGGGCCATAAGCATGCAGATCGCCAAACAGCGAACGCTTCCAGCCACCAAAGCTGTGATACGCCACAGGAACCGGCAGCGGAACGTTGACCCCAACCATGCCGACTTCGATCTCGTCGCAGAACAACCGTGCTGCTTCGCCGTCACGGGTAAAGATACAAGTGCCATTGCCGTATTCGTGATCGTTGATCAGCTGCATCGCCTCCTCCAGGCTGTTGACCCGGACGACGCACAGCACCGGCCCGAAGATCTCTTCCTTATAGATGCGCATCTCTGGCGTGACGTTATCGAACAGGCAGCCACCCAGGAAGAAGCCTTCCTCATGACCGGCAACGCTCAGACCACGACCATCGACGACCAGGGAAGCACCAGAAGAAACGCCGTCTTCTATATAGCCACTGACTTTGTCGCGAGCCTGCCCGGAAACCAGCGGCCCCATGTCCAGACCACAGGAAGTGCCAGCACCGATTTTCAGCGCCTTGATTTGCGGAACCAATTTGGCCACCAGCGCATCCGCCACTTGATCGCCGACGCACACGGCCACCGAGATCGCCATGCAACGCTCACCACAGGAACCGTAAGCCGCGCCCATCAGAGCACTGACCGCGTTATCCAGATCGGCATCCGGCATCAGCACCGCGTGGTTCTTCGCCCCGCCCAGTGCCTGGACACGTTTGCCGCGCTTAGTGCCTTCGGCGTAAATGTATTCGGCAATCGGCGTCGAGCCGACAAAGCTCAGCGCTTTGACTTCAGGTGCTTCGATCAACGCATCTACCGCAGCCTTGTCACCGTGAACCACGCTCAACACGCCTTTGGGCAGGCCCGCTTCCAGCAGGAGCTGAGCGATCAGCAGCGTCGAGCTTGGATCACGCTCGGACGGTTTGAGGATGAAGCAGTTACCGCAGACGATCGCCAGCGGATACATCCACAGCGGCACCATCGCCGGGAAGTTGAACGGCGTGATACCGGCCACTACGCCCAACGGCTGAAAGTCCGACCAGGCATCGATGTTCGGGCCGACGTTGCGGCTGTACTCGCCCTTGAGGATTTCCGGTGCCGCACAGGCGAACTCGACGTTCTCGATACCGCGCTTCAGTTCACCGGCAGCGTCTTCCAACGTCTTGCCGTGCTCTTCGCTGATCAATTGAGCAATACGCGCTTCGTTCTGCTCGAGCAATTGCTTGAAACGGAACATCACCTGAGCACGCTTGGCCGGTGGCGTGTTGCGCCAGGCCGGAAATGCAGCCTTGGCCGAGTCGATGGCTTTTTGAATGGTTTCACGGCTGGCCAATGGCAATTTGTGGATCGCCTGGCCAGTGGACGGGTTAAACACGTCGGCAGTGCGACCGTCTTCGGTCACCAGTTCACCATTGATCAAATGCGGGATGAGGCTCATGCGGGGCTCCTGAAAAGTTGTCCACAGGCGCCCATCGCTGGGCGCCTGTTGTTTGTTCTTATATAGAGGGAGGAATCAGTCGATCTTGTTCAGTACTTCGCCGACTGCATCGAACAGACGATCAAGGTCCTGCGGCTTGCTGTTGAAGGTTGGGCCGAACTGCAAGGTGTCGCCGCCGAAGCGCACATAGAAGCCAGCCTTCCACAGCGCCATGCCTGCCTCGAACGGACGCACGATGGCGTCGCCGTCACGCGCAGCGATCTGGATCGCACCGGCCAAACCGTAGTTGCGGATATCGATGACGTTCTTCGAACCTTTCAGACCGTGCAGGGCATTCTCGAAATGCGGCGCGACTTCGGCCACGCTCTGCACCAGGTTTTCCTTTTGCAGCAAGTCGAGTGCCGCCAGGCCAGCAGCGCAGGCCACCGGGTGCGCGGAATAGGTGTAACCGTGCGGGAATTCCACCGCATATTCCGGCGTCGCCTGGTTCATGAACGTCTGGTAGATCTCCGAGCTGGCGATCACCGCGCCCATCGGGATGGCGCCGTTGGTGACTTGCTTGGCGATGCACATCAGGTCCGGGGTCACGCCGAAGCTGTCAGCACCAAACATCGAGCCCGTACGACCAAAGCCGGTGATGACTTCATCGAATACCAGCAGGATGTTGTGCTGATCGCAGATTTCGCGCAGACGCTTCAGATAACCCTGCGGCGGAACCAGTACACCGGCAGAACCGGCCATTGGCTCGACGAACACCGCAGCAATGTTCGACGCGTCGTGCAACTCGATCAGTTTGAGCAGCTCATCGGCCAGAGCGATACCGCCCTCTTTCGGCATGCCACGGGAATAGGCATTGCTGGCCAGCAGGGTGTGCGGCAGGTGGTCGACGTCCATCATCGCCTGACCAAACAGCTTACGGTTGCCGTTAACGCCGCCCAGGCTGGTGCCGGCGATGTTCACGCCGTGGTAACCGCGGGCACGGCCGATCATTTTGGTTTTGCTCGACTGGCCTTTCAGGCGCCAGTAGGCGCGGACCATCTTCACTGCCGTATCGGCGCACTCGGAACCGGAGTCGGTAAAGAACACGTGGTTCAGATTACCCGGGGTCAGATCGGTGATTTTCTCGGCGAGCTGGAACGACAACGGGTGACCGTACTGGAAGCCCGGCGAGTAATCGAGGGTGCCCAATTGCTTGGCGACTGCTTCCTGGATTTCCTTGCGGGTATGCCCGGCACCGCAGGTCCACAGACCGGACAGCGAGTCATAGACTTTACGGCCCTTGTCGTCGATCAAGTAGCTACCTTCAGCGGCAACGATCAGACGTGGGTCACGCTGGAAGTTGCGGTTAGCGGTGTATGGCATCCAGTGAGCATCAAGTTTGAGTTGGCTGGCCAGGGAGACCGGAGCGTTTTCAGGCACGTTCATGAGCAAAACCTCGCAGGGCAATAAGCGGCGTAGGGATTAAAAGCGTTGTTGCAGCTAAGTTGCCACGGCGATAAAGTCGGTGAAATCCAACTTTTGTAACCTTCAGTCAGCCATCCACTAAACTTTCGAGTAAGAAGCATGAGCAGCCGCCGACCCGACCCACTGGCGCAAGTCAGTGACTTTGATATCCGCCTGCTGCGGATCTTTCGCAGTGTGGTCGAATGCGGCGGCTTCTCCGCGGCGGAAAGCGTGCTCGGGATTGGACGCTCGGCCATCAGCCAGCAGATGAGCGATCTCGAACAACGTCTTGGCCTGCGCTTGTGCCAGCGTGGTCGCGCCGGGTTCTCGCTGACGGAAGAAGGTCGCGAGGTCTATCAATCGGCGTTGCAACTATTAAGTGCGCTGGAAAGTTTCCGTACCGAGGTCAACGGGCTGCACCAGCACTTGCGCGGCGAATTAACCATTGGCCTGACCGACAACCTGGTCACCCTGCCCCACATGCGCATCACCCATGCACTGGCACAGTTGAAAGAGCGCGGGCCGGACGTGCAGATCCAGATCCGCATGATCGCGCCCAACGAAGTCGAACAAGGTGTGCTCGACGGTCGCTTGCATGTCGGCGTGGTGCCACAGGCCAGTGCGTTGTCGGGTCTTGAGTATCAGCCGCTGTACAGCGAACGCTCACTGCTTTACTGCGCGGTCGGTCATCCGCTGTTTTATGTCGACGATAAACAGCTGGACGATGAACGCCTCAATAGCCAGGACGCCATCGCCCCGACCTTCCGTTTACCGGCCGAGATCCAGGCGCATTACCAGGCCCTCAATTGCACCGCCAGCGCATCGGACCGCGAAGGCATGGCGTTTCTGATTCTGACCGGGCGCTACATCGGTTACCTGCCGGACCATTACGCCAGCCTGTGGCTGCAGCAAGGTCGCTTGCGCGCGCTCAAACCCGACGCACGCTTTTATGACCTGAGCCTGGCGTCGGTCACGCGCAAGGGGCGTCGCCCACATTTGGTGCTGGAAAGCTTCCTGGAGAGCCTCGCGGCGACCCGCTAAAAACCTTGAAAACCCTCGTTTTAAGGCTTTTATGGCGACAAGACTTGTCGGATTTCTGTGGGTGCGCTATCAACGCACAGGCGCACCCATTGACCAGCCCGGAAACGTCCATGACCTTTGAAATCCCAGCCCACGCAGGTGCTCACCCCGGCAAACCCGCCAGCCGTATTCGTCAGAAGAACGAAGAGACGATCCTCAAAGCCGCCGAAGTCGAATTCGCCCGTCACGGCTTCAAGGGCACCAGCATGAACACCATCGCGCAAAACGCCGGGCTGCCCAAGGCCAATCTGCATTACTACTTCACCAACAAGCTTGGGCTGTACATCGCGGTGTTGAGCAACATCATTCAGTTGTGGGACAGCACCTTCAATACCCTGACGTGCGACGACGATCCGACTGAAGCGCTGACCCGCTACATACGCGCCAAGATGGAATTTTCCCGCCGCCAGCCACAAGCCTCGCGGGTGTTCGCCATGGAAGTCATCAGCGGCGGTGAATGCCTGACCGAGTACTTCAACCAGGATTACCGCGCCTGGTTCCAGGGCCGCGCGAATGTGTTTCAGGCCTGGATCGATGCCGGCAAGATGGACCCCGTGGACCCGGTGAACCTGATCTTCCTGTTGTGGGGCAGCACTCAGCATTACGCCGACTTCGCGACTCAAATCTGCCGCGTGAGCGGTCGCACCAAGCTGACCAAACAGGACATGGAAGACGCCGGCGATAATCTGATTCGTATCATTCTCAAAGGCTGCGGCCTCACTCCTGCCATTTAAGACGTTCAGCCATGCCATTCACCCTTGTCGGTCTTTGCGAATACCGCGAAGAGATTCGCAAAAGCCGCTTTATCGCCCTCGCGGCACCGATCAGCAGTGCTGCCGAGGCGCAGGCGTTTATCGAGCAGCACAGCGACCTGAACGCGTCACACAATTGCTGGGCCTGGAAACTCGCCGATCAGTACCGCAGCAGTGACGATGGCGAACCGGGCGGCACCGCTGGCCGGCCGATACTCGCGGCGATCGAAGCGCAGGACTGCGACCAGGTCGCGGTCGTGGTAATTCGCTGGTACGGCGGCATTCAACTGGGCACCGGCGGCCTCGCCCGTGCGTACGGTGGCAGCGCCAACAAGTGTCTGCAAGGCGCCGAACGGATTGCCCTGATCAGCCGAGTGCCGGTCAGCTGTGCCTGCGGTTTCAGCGAATTGGCGCTGGTCAAACTGCGGGTGGCGGAACTGGGCGGGTTGGTGGTGGAAGAAACCTTCACGGCCAACGGTGTGGAACTGCAACTGGCCGTCGGTGCGACGCAGATCGATACCTTGCAGAGCCAACTGGCGGATTTGAGTCGCGGACGGATTGTGTTGCAGCACTGACAACGTTGCGATTTTTGGAGGCATTGACCCCATGCCAACCTTCCCGACACTTGCCCACAACCGCTGTGCACCCGACTGTGGATAACCTGAGCACATCGCGCTGTAACCCTTCTGCAACGTGGCTTTGCGGCCATTGATCATTTTTCGTTCAATTCGCCATCCACGCGTCCAATTCCGCTGCAAAACAAACAGTTAGGGCGGTTTAGCACCATTAGAACAAAGCCTCTTAGTGCTTATGCCCGAGCGTTGGGCTTGCACACAAATACTGTGGAGCAACCTGTGGATAACCCGTTCATGGCTCGCGCAGTTGCATAGCCGGCATAGCTCGTAGCCTGATGATCATTTTTTAACCAGATTACTGAGGACCAATCCTGCAGGAGCCGGGCTTGCCCGCGATGACTGCCGCACAGGCAACACTTGAGCGACACCCCATGCCAATTCAAAGAACAGGAAAACCACCAACAGCGTAGTCGCACCATGGGCCAGCGCATATGCCTGCCAGGCGGCAAACAGAAACCGTCCTGCTGCGTCATAGCGGCCATATACCTGCTGTGGGTCACGTATGCGCAGCACCGACCAGACGCACACTATCGAGCCCAGCAAATTAGCCATCAGCATGTGCATGGGTTCGAACGGTGGGAGTTCGCCCGGCAGGTTCAAGGTGTGGCTGAGGCTCAGCAGCAAGCCGTGTAGCACGGTAAACGTCCAGGGTGTGACAAATGCGGCCGTGACGATCAGGTCATACCAGGCACTGCTGCGCACCAGATTTTGGTATTGCGAAGGGGTCCACATGGATACGACTCCAATGATTCGAGGAGCAAACAGGCTAAAGCCTGGAGTATGCTCCAGGGTCAAGCCTCAACGAGTAGAGAAAATGCGCATCGGTGAATTAGCCCTGGCCAGCGCCGTCAGCCGCGATACCTTGCGTTTCTACGAGCAGCGCGGATTGATCGCCGCCCAACGCAGCGCCAACGGTTACCGCGACTATCCTGAGGAAATGGTGCAACTGGTGCTCTACATCAAGACAGCACAACGCCTGGGCTTTACGCTGGGCGAGATCGGCAGCAGCGTCTCCTCGCTGTGGCAGGCACCCGACCCTTCGAGCGCCGTCAGTCAACTGCTGCAAGACAAACTGAACCTGATCGAAACCCGGATCTTCGAGCTGGGCGAGTTACGTCAGGAGTTGCAGCAACGGCTCGGGCAACGCTGTCCATTGAACCCATGACCCTCTTTTTTTTTCAAGGAAGCCACTCATGTCTACGGCAAAAACCGCACTGATCATCGGCGCCTCACGGGGCTTGGGCCTCGGGCTGGTGAAAACCCTGTTGGCGGACGGCTGGCACGTCACCGCCACGGTGCGTAACCCGCAGAACGCCGAGGCGTTGCGGGCACTGGGCAAGGTGCAGATTGAAAAACTCGACATGGACGATCAACAAGCAGTGATCGCCCTCAGCCAACATCTCAAAGACCAGGTGTTCGACCTGCTGTTCGTCAACGCCGGGGTCAAAGGCCCGGAGGTGCAGACACCGGGCGGCGCAACGTTGGCCGAGGTGGGCCAGTTGTTCTTCACCAACGCCGTGGCACCGATCAATCTGGCCCAGCGCTTCGTCGGACAGATCCGCGAAGGCAGCGGCGTATTGGCGTTCATGAGTTCAGTGCTCGGCAGCGTGACCATGCCTGACGCACCAGAGCTGGCACTGTACAAGGCCAGCAAGGCGGCGCTGAATTCGATGACCAACAGCTTCGTCACGCAGTTGGGCGAACAGACACTCACCGTGCTGTCGCTGCATCCGGGTTGGGTGAAGACCGACATGGGCGGCGAAGGCGCAGACATCGATGTCGACACCAGTACCCGTGGGCTGGTCGATCAGGTGAATGCTTACGCTGGCAAGGGTGGGCATCACTTCATCAATTACAAAGGTGAAACCATTCCCTGGTAACACCACACCCCATCCCCTGTGGGAGCGAGCTTGCTCCGGGCGGCGATCCGACGATAGCCGACTGACAGTCGACATCAGCGTTGGATGTAAAGTCGTCATCGCGAGCAAGCTCGCTCCCACAGGTCATGCGTCGGTCCTGTGGTAGCGACACTTGCCCGAAAAGCGCTTTTGATCGAAACTTCGCACTCGTCCCCGCGGCGACCCTGGATCAGCAGACAGGGCAACACTGAGCTGGCGAACCTGAACCCAACTTTCAGAGGAGCCGGCAAATGCCTGCGACCCGTATCTGGTTAAAAAATCCCCTCGCGATCTTCACTGCCAACGGCCTCGATGCCCGTGGCGGCCTGGTGCTGCAAGACGGTTTGATCGTCGAAGTGCTCGGTGTCGGCCAACAACCGGCGACGCCCTGTGGACAAATCTTCGATGCCCGCGAGCATGTGATCCTGCCGGGGCTGATCAACACCCACCATCACTTCTATCAAACCCTGACCCGCGCCTGGGCGCCGGTGGTCAATCAGCCGCTGTTCCCCTGGTTGAAAACCCTCTACCCGGTCTGGGCCCGACTGACACCGGAAAAGCTCGCACTGGCGACCAAGGTGGCCTTGGCCGAATTGCTGCTGTCGGGTTGCACCACTGCCGCCGACCACCATTACCTGTTTCCCGATGGCCTGGAAAACGCCATCGACGTGCAGGTCGAAAGCGTGCGTGAACTGGGCATGCGCGCCATGTTGACCCGTGGTTCGATGAGCCTCGGCGAAAAGGATGGAGGCCTGCCGCCACAGCAAACCGTACAGCAAGGGGAGGTGATTCTCGCCGACAGCCAGCGCCTGATCGCCGAGTACCACGAACGTGGCGAAGGTGCGCAAATCCAGATCGCCCTGGCGCCCTGCTCGCCGTTCTCGGTCACGCCGCAGATCATGTCGGCCAGTGCCGAACTAGCGAACACGCTGGATGTACGCCTGCATACCCACCTGGCCGAAACCCTCGACGAAGAAGACTTCTGCCTGCAACGCTTCGGCCTGCGCACCGTGGACTATCTGGACAGCGTCGGCTGGCTCGGCCCGCGCACCTGGCTGGCCCACGGCATTCACTTCAACCCCGACGAAATCGCCCGCCTCGGCGCGGCGGGCACCGGCATTTGCCATTGCCCAAGCTCGAACATGCGCCTGGCGTCGGGTATCTGCCCAACCCTGGATCTGACCGCTGCCGGCGCACCACTCGGGTTGGGGGTCGACGGTTCGGCGTCCAACGATGCCTCGAACATGATCCTCGAAACCCGTCAGGCGCTGTACCTGCAACGGCTGCGTTATGGCGCCGAGAAAATCACCCCGGAGCTGGTGCTGGGCTGGGCCACCCAGGGTTCGGCGAAGCTGTTGGGTCGCAGCGATATTGGCGAACTGGCGGTGGGCAAGCAAGCGGACCTGGCGTTGTTCAAACTCGATGAACTGCGCTTCTCCGGCAGCCATGACCCGATTTCGGCGCTGCTGCTGTGTGGTGCTGACCGTGCGGACCGGGTGATGGTCGGCGGCAAATGGCGAGTGATCGATGGGCAGGTTGAAGGGCTGGATCTGAAAGGTTTGATTGCCGATCACAGTCAGGCGGCGCGGCAGTTGATCAGCGGCGTCTGACCTGACGCCATCGTGGGCAACGGCTAGGTGTTGCCCACGCTGGCCGACACCTTACGCTTATCGTCGGGTACAGGAGGTGGTTTGCTGAACCGGCTGGTCAGGTTTTACTCATTGTTTCAGCGAGCATCTGTAGAATGTTCGCCATCTGCACCTGATGAGAAAAGAATATGTACGACTGGCTGAACGCCCTGCCCAAGGCAGAACTGCACCTGCACCTGGAGGGCTCGCTGGAGCCTGAGTTGCTGTTCGCCCTGGCCGAACGCAACAAGATTGCCCTACCGTGGAGCGACGTTGAAACCCTGCGCAAGGCCTACGCCTTCAACAACCTGCAAGAGTTCCTGGATCTGTATTACCAAGGCGCCGATGTGTTGCGCACCTCTCAGGATTTCTACGACCTGACCTGGGCCTACCTGTTGCGTTGCAAGGCGCAGAACGTGATTCACACCGAACCGTTCTTCGATCCGCAGACCCACACCGACCGTGGGGTGCCGTTCGAAGTGGTGCTCAACGGCATCGCCAGCGCATTGAAAGATGGTGAGCAGCAACTGGGCATCACCAGCGGTTTGATCCTCAGCTTCCTGCGCCACTTGAGCGAAGAAGAAGCCCAGAAAACCCTCGACCAGGCGCTGCCGTTCCGCGATGCGTTTGTCGCCGTCGGCCTGGACAGCTCAGAGATGGGTCACCCGCCAAGCAAGTTCCAGCGCGTGTTCGATCGCGCCCGTCACGAAGGTTTCCTGACCGTTGCTCACGCCGGTGAAGAAGGCCCGCCGGAGTACATCTGGGAAGCCCTCGATCTGCTGAAAATCCAGCGTATCGACCATGGCGTGCGCGCCATCGAAGACGAACGCCTGATGCAGCGGATCATCGACGAGCAGATTCCGCTGACCGTATGCCCGCTGTCCAATACCAAGCTGTGCGTGTTTGATCACATGTCCCAGCACAACATTCTCGACATGCTTGAGCGTGGTGTGAAGGTCACAGTGAACTCGGATGACCCGGCGTATTTCGGCGGTTATGTCACCGAGAACTTCCATGCGCTGTACACCCATTTGGGCATGACCCAGGATCAGGCCAAGCGTCTGGCGCAGAACAGCCTGGATGCGCGGTTGGTCAAACCGTAAGCCTCACCGCAAAACCAATGTGGGAGCGAGCCTGCTCGCGATGACGGTCTGACAGTCACTGCAACGGCGTCTGTCCAGCCGCTATCGCGAGCAGGCTCGCTCCCACAGGGTTCAACTTCAACCGACGGTCACTGCCTCACTCAACTCCTCCAGCGTCTTGCCCCGCGTTTCCATCCCGAACAGCCAGACCACGCCCGCGGCAATCGCGAAACACATCGCGCCCAAGGCGAACACCCCACCTTGCCCGGTGATCGGGAACACCAGCCCGGTGACCAATGGCCCGAGCAATGAGCCGACCCGGCCAATCGCCGAGGCAAACCCGGAACCGGTAGCCCGCGCCGAAGTGGGATAGAGCTCCGGGGTGTAGGTGTAGAGCACGGCCCACATGCCGAACAGGAAGAACTGCATCAGCAGACCGGAACTGATCAACAGACTGACGTTGCCGCCAAACACCGCGCTCTGCCCATACAAAAAAGCCATCACCCCACCACCGAGCAAAGTGATGATGCACACCGGTTTGCGCCCCCAACGCTCCACCAGCCAGGCAGCCATGAGAAACCCGGGAATCCCGCCGAGGGAAATCAGCACGGTGTAATACACCGACTGCGTTACGGCAAACCCCGACTGTTGCAGCAATGCGCTGAGCCAGGACGTCAGGCCATAGAAACCCAGCAAGGCAAAAAACCAGACGCTCCAGATCATCATCGTGCGCTGGTAATACAGCGGCGACCAGATTTCACGCAAGGCCGAGAAAAAGTGGCCCGGGCGACTCTCGATCCTCGGCAAACGAATCGGCTCTGGCAGGTCGGTGCGCCCCAGCGAGCCACGCACCTTGTCTTCAATGCGTTGCAAAACCTTGTCCGCGGCGGCGTGATGCCCGGCCTGTTCCAGCCAGCGTGGCGACTCGGGAATGAAGAAGCGGATCGCCAGCACAAACACTGCAGGCACCGCCAACACCAGAAAAATATCGCGCCAGCCAATCAGTGGTAACAGAAAGTAAGACAACACGCCCGCCGCCACAAACCCCAGCGGCCAGAAACCATCCATCAACGCGATATAGCGCCCGCGCCGCTTGGCCGGGATCAGTTCGGACAACATCGATTGGGCGATCGGAAACTCCATGCCCATGCCGATCCCCAGGAGGACACGAAACAGCGTCAGCATCTCGACGGTTTGCGCCGTAGAACAGAGGTAACTGGCGATACCCCATAACACGATGCTCCACTGGAACACCGGTTTGCGCCCGAAGCGGTCGGCGAGCATCCCGGACAATGACGCGCCGAGCACCATGCCGAAGAAACTCGAACTGGCCAACAACCCGGCCTGCGCCGTGCTCAAGCCGAACTCGGCTTTGATCGAACCCAGGAGGAACGTCATCATTGCCAGGTCCATGGAGTCGAAGAGAAACGCCAGGGCAATAATGATGAAAATGATCCGGTGATAACCGCTGATGGGCAGTCGCTCCAGACGTTCTGCCGCGCTATAGCCTTGCGTATCCATGCTGTATGCCCCCAACTCGATAATCCCCGAATCGAGTGTGCGGGATCGCCTGGGGTGACTATTGCTGGATACGACCTGGCCACAGCTCTGAGCGACGTCTGAAACCACTGGCCACAGACGTCGACATCAAGCGCTGCTAAAGGGCCATTTCCAACTCGGCCTCTTTGGCGAACAGATCGATTTCACGCTGGCCGGCCGCCGTGATCTGCAGAACGCGTGTGTCGCTGGGCAGATGCAACCAGCCGGATTGCATGAACAGTTGCAACACCGCGGCCCCCAGTGTGCCGCCCAGGTGTGGTCGGCGCTCGCTCCAGTCAGGGCAGGCGCAGGCAACGCTGGAGGTGCTGTGAGCCAATGCCTGAATGAACACGCCGTGGGTCGCAAACTGATTGGCACCTTTGTGGGTCACGATGACGCGCTTGTCCAACTGTTCGATCCAGCCGGCATCCAGCATCCGCTGATACAGATCGGCCGCCAGACTTCCCCCCAGATGGTCTTCACAGAGCCTGGCCCGAAGCAATGAAGAAGGTGCCGTTCGCGCTTTCGTCAATGGGGCGGTGCGCTTGAGCAACGCTGGAACCTTGCCTGGTAAACTGGCCAGAGTGGCGCTGGCCAGCGCTTCAACCGCTGCGGCGATTTCGGGAGCCGCAAGCCGGAAAAACCGCTTGCGCCCACGCTCCTCGACTTTCAACAGTCCACCGCCGGACAAACGCCCCAGATGCGCATTGGCCGATGACGGCGACAAGCCTGCCAGCAATGCCAACTCCTCTGATTGTCGTGCAGTTCCGTCCATCAAGGCCCACATCATCGCGCTACGCTTCGGGTCTGCCAGCAACGTGGCTATCTGGCTGATGCAAGGTGCATGTTCCATGTATTCACTCCCTGTTGAATCATTTGTCTACTGCTCTGGGACATCTTGGCCAGTCATGTGCTGCCGGCCAAGGCGTGAAAACCGCCAAAAGCCGGGCGGTGTAACCAACGGATGCGACAAGCCTCTTTGAAAACCCCGACCGGGCTCAACGACGATCAGCGCAGCGTCCAACCGGTTTGAACGAGGTTTCGCAAATTCGCGAACAACGGTGCGACGTCGGGCAGGCATTAGTATAAGCGCGATGATCTTCGGTTCCTGCTCGCAGGGCGCTTTTGGAGGTGATAGTTCCTGCCAGAATTTTCCCTATTTGCGTGCGACTACTCGCCCGAGACGAACATTGTCGGTAAATGCCCCGACAATGTGGCACATCGCGATTCGAGCATTTCACGCAGAAGGATTTAGATGGCAGTGTGTTCCGATTGCTGTATCAGAAACGGACTACACCGTCAGTCTGAGGAGTTGATCCGCGTCACAACAGCGATCAAATTCGGGTCTACAATCGAGCCTCTCGCAGCGCAATTTTTACGTGAGGAAGTCAGCAATGAAGATCCTGATAAAAGAATTGGCAAAGTCCCAGTGGCAGGTCCGCCTGGACAACCACGCAGTGAACTTCCGCAGTGAAGCCGAAGCCCGTGCTTTTACCTCGACCCTTGAGGCCCGATTGCAAGCTCCTCATTACCTCCCCCAACGCCAGCAGCGAGCAGCCGGCTGACTCAAACCACGGCCTGCGCTACCCGAGCGATTTGCAGCCGGCGGGTGAGCATCGCGACGCTCACCACCAATACTCCGCACAGACTGATGACCATCGCCATCGGCATGGCGGTGCCATCGTGCAACACGCCCACCAACGCAGCCGCACCGGCGGCAACACTGAACTGCAAGCAACCGAGCATTGCCGAGGCACTGCCCGCGCGCGCGCCTTGCCCGCTCATGGCGCACGCCGACGCGTTGGGAATGATGCAACCCAGACTTGCGATGCAGACAAACAGTGGAATCAACAACGGCCACAAATGCTCGGTATGCAGTGAACTGACCGCCAGCAACGTCAGGCCTGCCGCCAGATAAATCCATACGGTGCGCGCCAGCAAAAATGCCGGGCCGCGTTTGGAGAGCAACCGCGCGTTGACCTGAGCTACCAAAATGAAGCCCGCCGCGTTGGTGCCGAACAGCCAACCGAAGTGCTCGGCCGGGACACCGTAAAGCTTGATGAATACGAAAGGTGAACCGGCGATGTAGGCAAACATCCCGGCAATGGCGATGCCACCGGTCAAGGCATGGCCGAGAAAAATCTTGTCAGAGAGCAGTCGACCGTACTGGCGCAAGGAACCTGACAATGGTTGACGTGGCTGATTGGCCGGCAAGCTTTCCGGCAGGCCCACTGCAACCGCCAGGGCCGCCAACGCACTGAACGCCGTCAACGCGATAAAGATCGACTGCCAGCCGTGCAGGTTGACCAGCAGACCGCCAAGCATCGGTGCAAGAATCGGTGCCAGGCCCATCACCAGCATCAACTGGGAAAAGACTTTCGCCGAACCCACCGCGTCGCACTTGTCGCTGACCACTGCACGGGAAATCACCATCCCGGCGCAGCCGCCCAACGCCTGGACGAAACGTGCGGCGATCAACCACTCGAGGCTCGGCGCAAACGCGCACACCAGCGATGCCAGGGTAAACAGGCCGACACCCACCAGCAGCGGAATGCGTCGGCCGAAGCGGTCAGCCACCGGGCCGTAAGCCAACTGGCCAATCGACAGGCCCAGGAAGTAGGCCGCCAGGGTCAGCTGAACATGTTTTTCATCGGTGCCGAAAGCCGCCGCCATGGCCGGAAAGGCTGGCAGATAAAAATCGATGGCCAACGGCCCGAAAGCGCTCAGGGCGCCAAGAATCAGAATGGTACGGAGGTTCATCAGGCGTCCAGTTATACGTCAGTCGGCAGCCCGACAGTCTAGCCGCGCTTGGACGCCTTGAACATTCCGATAGGTCGCTAACTAATAAAAAGGTTCAGGCCAGCTTCACCTCATAACCTTCTTCGCTGATCAGATGGATGACTTGATCAGCCGACAGCTCACCGCTCTCGACGCCCACTTCCTTCGCCGCGAGGTCAACCCGAACGCTGGCCGCCGGATCCCTGGCTTGCAGTGCCTGGGTAATGGCCCGAACACAGTGACCACACGACATTCCTTGAACGTTGAATACTTGCATGAGAGAGCTCCTTTGATGAGGTGGAAGCCAGTCTTGAGCTTGCCATCGTGACAAGGTCAAGTTCTAAAGTGATCTGCCGGGCTGGCAATCAGCGTCGCGCTCGGCCAAGCTGCGCCATCAATGACTCAAAAGCAGGAGATGCAGCCATGCGCTGGTCAGTTTTCAGCCTACTCGGCATGCTCAGTCTTTTCGCCGCCGCGCCCTCGGCCAGCGCCGAAGACTACGGTGTGCTGATCATTTCTCGCGAGCGCCTGGAAGTCGCGACCTCGTGCGAGATTGGCGTGTACGTCCAGGATCAGTTGTCGGCGCGACTGTTCCAGGAACAGAGCACTTCGTTCAACTTGCCGCCGGGTAGCTACTCCTTGCGGCTCAAACTGCTACCCGGCCAGGCACCAGGCTGCAACGCCGGGATGCTGGCCCCCGGTTCGCAGAACATCACGTTGCGCGCGGGTGACATCTTGAAGTTCCGCATCGCCATGAACCCGCAAGGCATGTACCTCAAGAAGGCATCATTGGGGTATTGACCCACAGGACAGATTGGCGCTTGACCTTGCCCGCGTGGCAAGGTTGATCCTGTAGGTCATTTCTACAGGGAGTAAGACCGATGTCCGATTCCACCACCTTCGATCTACCGATCTCCGGTATGACCTGCGCCAGCTGCGCCGGGCGTGTCGAGCGTGCGTTGAGTAAAGTTCTCGGCGCAAGTGCCGTCAGCGTCAATCTGGCCACCGAGCAAGCTCGTGTCCAGGCCCCTCGCGACAGCTTGCCGGCGCTGATGGAAGCGGTGCAGCAAGCCGGATACAACGTGCCCTCCCATAGTCTGGAGCTGAGCATCGGCGGGATGACCTGCGCCTCGTGCGCCGGTCGGGTCGAACGTGCCTTGAGTAAAATCACCGGAGTGACAAGGGTCAGCGTTAACCTGGCCAACGAACGCGCACACCTCGAACTGCTCGGTCAGATCGAGCCCCACGTATTGATCGGCGCAGTCAGCAAGGCCGGTTACATCGCCAGCGTCTGGCAAGCCGAGCAGTCCACCCACACCGATCAAGAACAACGTCTGCGCCGTGAACGATGGAGCTTGCTGCTGGCAATCGCTCTGGCCTTGCCGCTGGTGCTGCCGATGCTGATACAGCCGTTCGGCCTGCACTGGATGCTCCCGGCCTGGGCGCAGTTTGCGTTGGCAACCCCGGTGCAATTCATCTTCGGCGCACGCTTTTATGTCGCCGCGTGGAAGGCCGTAAAGGCGGGCGCAGGCAACATGGACCTGCTGGTAGCCCTAGGCACCAGCGCTGGATATGGCTTGAGCATTTACCTCTGGGTCACCGCCAGCGCTGGCGGCGAGCCGCACCTTTATTTCGAAGCTTCAGCGGTGGTGATCGCGTTGGTGTTACTGGGAAAATACCTGGAAAGCCGCGCCAAACGCCAGACCGCCAGCGCCATTCGCGCCCTTGAAGCCTTGCGGCCGGAGCGAGCGATTCAGGTGATCGACGGCCATGAACAGGATGTCGCCATCAGCGCGTTGCGCCTGGGCGATCTGGTACTGGTCAAACCTGGCGAACGCTTCCCGGTAGACGGTGAAGTGGTCGAAGGCCAGAGCCACGCCGACGAAGCGCTGATCAGCGGTGAAAGCCTGCCGGTGCCAAAACAACCCGGCGACAAAGTCACTGGCGGTGCGATCAACGGCGAAGGCCGGCTGCTGGTTCGGACTCAGGCCCTTGGCGCGGAAACCGTGCTGGCGCGAATCATCCGTCTGGTGGAAGACGCCCAGGCCGGCAAGGCACCGATTCAAAGGCTGGTGGATAAAGTCAGTCAGGTGTTCGTGCCAGTGGTGTTGCTGTTGGCATTGGCGACCTTGATCGGCTGGTGGCTGTACGGCGCGCCGCTGGAAACGGCGGTCATCAACGCTGTCGCGGTGTTGGTGATCGCCTGCCCTTGCGCGCTGGGCCTGGCAACGCCCACGGCGATCATGGCCGGCACCGGCGTGGCCGCACGTCACGGGATTCTGATCAAGGACGCGCAAGCACTGGAGCGCGCCCATGAAGTCAGCGTGGTGGTGTTCGACAAGACCGGCACACTGACGTCCGGCACCCCACGCATCGCTCACTTGCGCGCCATCGATGGCAACGAAGCAACGCTGCTGCAACAGGCCGGCGCCCTGCAACGCGGCAGCGAACACCCACTGGCCAAAGCCGTGTTGGACGCCTGCGCCGAGCGTGACTTGTCGGTGGCCGATGTCAGCGCCAGCCAATCACTGACCGGTCGCGGCATTGCCGGCACGCTGGAAGGCCGCCGGTTGGCGCTGGGTAACCGCCGTCTGCTGGAAGAAAGCGGCTTGAGCGCCGGCCCCTTGGCCGATGCTGCAAAGGCCTGGGAAGCCGAGGGTCGGACCCTGTCCTGGCTGGTCGAGCAAAGCCCCGCGCCGCGCGTGCTGGGACTGTTCGCCTTTGGTGACACCCTCAAGCCTGGCGCGCTGCAAGCTATTGAAGAACTCCAGGGGCAACACATCGGCAGCCACCTGCTGACGGGCGACAACCGTGGCAGTGCCCGGGTGGTTGCCGAGGCGCTGGGCATCCGTAACGTCCACGCCGAAATGCTGCCGGCCGAAAAAGCTTCGACCGTCACCGAGCTGAAAAAGACCGGCGTGGTGGCAATGGTTGGCGACGGCATCAACGACGCTCCGGCGCTGGCGGCGGCGGATATCGGTATCGCCATGGGCGGCGGCACCGACGTTGCGATGCACGCGGCCGGGATCACTCTGATGCGCGGCGATCCTCGGCTGGTGCCGGCGGCGCTGGAGATCAGCCGCAAGACCTATGCGAAGATCCGCCAGAACCTGTTCTGGGCCTTCGTCTACAACCTGATCGGGATTCCGCTGGCAGCGTTCGGCTTGCTCAACCCGGTACTGGCCGGTGCGGCGATGGCCTTGTCGAGCGTCAGTGTGGTGAGCAATGCTTTACTGCTCAAAACCTGGAAGCCGAAAGACCTGGAGGACGTTGAATGAACATCGGTCAAGCAGCCAGACACAGCGGCCTGAGCGCCAAGATGATTCGCTATTATGAATCGATCGGCCTGCTCAAGGCCGCGCATCGCACCGACAGCGGCTATCGCATCTATGGCGATGATGACCTGCACAGCCTGGCGTTCATCAAGCGTTCACGCGATCTCGGGTTTTCTCTGGAAGAGGTCGGTAAATTGCTGACCCTCTGGCAGGACCGCCAACGGGCCAGCGCCGACGTCAAGGCACTGGCCCGCCAGCACATCGATGAGCTGAACCAGAAAATCCGCGAGCTCGGCCAGTTGCGCGATACCTTGCAGGATCTGGTGGAACATTGTCAGGGCGATCACCGCCCGGACTGCCCGATTCTCAAGGAGCTGGCGTCGGGCTGCTGCGCCGAGCCCGCTCGCCCCTGATCGCCAACACCTTCAGCACCAGCAGGGTGCTGAGGGGAATTGCGTGAAACAGCGCCACCACCATACCGGGTGCCCACCAACCGTAGAACGGCGCGGCGATCAACATGCCGACGCCGAACCCGGTCATTTGCAGCAAGGTCAGAAAGCTGAAAATCGGCAGGCGAAGACTGTCCGGTTCACGCTGCAAGCGCGACATCAGCCCGACCTCGGAAAACCCGTCGCCCAATCCCGCCGGTAATGCAAACAGCAGCAAGCCGTAAAGGCTCTGTTGCTGGAACATCAGAATGAAGCCGCTGGACATCAACAATACGCCGAAGAAAAACCGCCGTTCCAGGTTTGAGTTCTCCGACCCCGGCAAGCGACTGGCCACCCGTGCGCCGATCAACTTGCCGCACGCCCAGACCGCCAACATCAGGCCCAGCGTGGTGCTGGCCGACTCAGGTGTCAGCAGTTTCGAAATGATCGGGAAACCCACGTTGTGCGCGGCACTGCCCAGGGTGTCGGCCATCGCCAGCGCCAGCATCGCAGCGATGACCGGTGAGCTGCGCAGGCCTTGGCGCAGCACGGTCCATTCGCCACGATTGTGGGTTGGCTCAGCACTCGGTTCAGGCCTGGAAAATCGCAACGGCACAATGAATAGCGCCGCCAACAGATAAGTGACAACGTTCAGCGCAAACACCGTTTCAAAGCCAAAACCTGCCACCAGCAACCCGGAAACCAGACTCCCGCCAACCATCGCTGCGGACGAAGCCGAAGTGATCCAGGCATTGGTCTTCAGCAGTTGTTCCCCAGCGATCATGTGCGGCAACTGACTGTTAAGGCCGATGGCGAACATCGAGTTGCCAAACCCCAGGCCAAAAGCGATCACCGGTAATAGCAGCGCTTGCTGTGACACCGGCAGCACAAGCAACAGGCCTAACAGCCCGGCACGCAGCAGATCAAAGGCTACCAGCGGCAAGCGCCCGCCCCGGCGTCGGTAGAATGCGGTACCGATAAGGCTGGCGAAAATTCCACCGGCCACCCGGCTGGCGAGAAAGATCCCGACGGCCATGGCGCTGTTGCTCAGCAGGTAAACGTAAGTGGCCAGCGCCACCATGTTGAGAAAAGCACCGAAGTCCGAGACCAGGCGCGCAGCGATGATCAGTTGGGCGTTGCGGGTGGATTGGTGGGGCGTGGGTTCGGTGTTCACAATCGTCCTTGACCGAGAGTTACCTTGGGTGCCGTGCAGTTAACGCGATTTAACAACCTGCGGATACTCATGTGGGAGCGAGCCTGCTCGCGATGAGACCGGCACATCCAACATTGAGGTTACCTGACACACCGCTATCGCGAGCAGGCTGCTCCCACAGTGGTTCTATGTTGAATTTAATTTTCGGGCAGGACACCCACAAAAAACCCGGCCAAAGCCGGGTTTCTCGTCAACCGATCACTGCATCCACGGTGGAGGCGGTTCTTCGGTTTTGCTCGGCGGAGCATCGTCTGCGGCGCGAACCGCTTGCCGACGCTCCTCATCAAGGCGCGCGGCCTCGATCTCACGCATGATGCCGCCAACGTCCGCGAGCTCTTCCGGCTCGTCGAACTCGCCGGTCAAAACGCTGGCCGGGTGCAGGGTGCCGGCTTCATACAGGGCCCACATTTCCTTGGCGTACTTGGTCCGTTTCAACTCCGGGGCAAAGCGCCCGAAGTACGAAGCCATGTTGCCCACATCACGCTCCAGCATGCTGAACGCGTGGTTGTTGCCGGCAGCGTCCACCGCCTGGGGCAGGTCGATGATCACTGGGCCGTCCGGGGTCAGCAGCACGTTGAACTCGGACAGGTCACCGTGCACCAGGCCAGTACACAGCATCAGCACGATCTGCGAAATCAGGAAGGCGTGGTACTCGCGCGCCTGATCCGCTTCCAGCACCACGTCATTGAGACGCGGCGCGGCATCGCCGAACTCATCCGCCACCAGCTCCATCAGCAGCACGCCTTCCAGGAAGTCGAACGGCTTGGGCACTCGCACTCCGGCACTGGCCAGACGGAACAACGCCGCAACTTCGGCGTTCTGCCAGGCGTCTTCGGTTTCTTTACGACCGAACTTGGAGCCCTTGGCCATCGCGCGAGCCTGACGGCTGTTGCGCACCTTGCGGCCTTCCTGATACTCGGCCGCCTGACGAAAACTTCGTTTATTCGCCTCCTTGTAGACCTTCGCGCAACGTAACTCGTTACCGCAGCGCACCACATAAACAGCTGCTTCTTTACCACTCATGAGTGGGCGCAGCACCTCGTCAACCAGACCGTCCTCGATCAGCGGTTCAATGCGTTTTGGAGTCTTCATCAGCTTTTATTGTGGGTCCTTTATTACCAAACACGCGAATATCATTCGTTATACGGCAATCCTCGCACGGCGGGGAGGATTTGCCGACCTATGAACGTTGCGCAAGCACTCAATGTGCCAGATTAATCAGGCAAACCTGTCGGCCGACGAAGATCATAGCTGAGAGTCAGCCGTACGTTGGCGACTGGATCAGAAGGCATTTGCGACAGAGTCTGAGATCAGCCAACCCACTCTTTGTAGGATTTTTTTCAATAGCCCTCAATTTCCCCTGCTGGCGGCCGAAGTCATCAAAGAGAACGGTAATTGTCCGACAATCCGCGAGTCATCAGCACTACGTGGGCTTAACAAGAAAAATCGGGAGCGCGGATGAACATCAAACAAAAACTGACGTGGGCGTTTGCAATCATTGCCTGCTTGCCGGTCGTGCTGGTTGCCACCATGGTGGTCATGAACCTGCGCAGCGATGCCAAAGAGAATTTTGTTGACGGCAGCGGTCGAGAGATCCGCCAGGTCAGCAACGCCATGCAACTGTTCTTCGACAGCATCAGCCAGAACGTCAACTACCTGGCCTCTCAGCCGCTGATCAAAAACACCGACGCCAGCCTCAAGACTTACATGAGTGCCAACGCGACGCAGATCCCGCAAGGCGAGATGGACAAGCAGGTGTTCGCCTTGCTGCAAGACATGGGCGCCAGTCACCCCGCGTACGCTTACGCCATCGTCGGCACCAGCGCCGGTGGTTACGTGTCCTGGCCTGATGATCCGAAGCTGGCCAATTACGACCCGCGCCAGCGCCCGTGGTACCAAGCCGCCCAGGCCAAACCCGGCAAGCCACTGCGCACCGAGGCCTATTACTGGGCCGCCGATGACGCAACCTACGTCAGCACCGTGCGCACCCTGGACAACAAGCTGGGCGCCAACGGCGGCGTGGTCAGCATCGACGTGACGCTCAAGCAGCTCACTGAGATCGTCAAGCAGATCAAACTCGGTGAAACCGGCTACCTGATGCTGATGGAAAACAACGGCACCGTGCTGGTCGACCCGAAACAACCAGAGCATAACTTCAAATCCTTGAGCAGCCTGGGCGACGGTTACGCGCAACTGGCCAAGGCCGGCAAAGGCCTGGTGGAAATCGAGCTGAACGGCGAGCGCTACATGGCCAACGTCTGGCCGTCGGAGCAACTGGGCTGGACCTTCGTCGGCCTGATCAAGCAAACCGATGTGATGAACTCCGCCACGCAACTGACCTGGTTGATCGCGATCATCGCCGCCGTACTGGCCGTACTCTTTGCCGTGGTCGGCGCCAGTTTCGCCAGCCTCATCGTGCGGCCGATCCGCAGCGTTGCCAGCGGTCTGGAAGGCATCGCCCAAGGTCAGGGTGACCTGACCCAGAACCTGGAGATCCGTGGCAGCGATGAAACCGCGCAACTGGCCAACTGGTTCAACCAGTTCCTCGCCGCGATTCGTAGCCTGATCCAGCACATCGGCGGCGCCGCGACCAAAATCCTCGCCAACTCCCAGAGCGCAACCCAGGTCTCCAGCGACATGGCCGAAGCCGCCGGGCGTCAGCGTGAAGCGGTGGACATGGTGTCCACGGCGTTCCACGAAATGGTCGCCACCGCCAACGAAGTCGCGCGCTCGTGCAGCCAGGCCGCCGAATCGGCCGACAGCGGACAGCGTCAGGCTCGCGAAGGTCAGCAGCAGATCGATGCCGCCGTGAACAGCGTCGACAAGTTGAGCCAGGAGATCGAACAATCGGCGCAGTCGATGCAACAGCTGGAGCGCGACAGCAATGACATTCAGTCGATCCTTGGCACCATCCGTTCCATCGCCGAGCAAACCAACCTGCTGGCGCTGAACGCCGCCATCGAAGCGGCCCGCGCCGGCGAGCAGGGTCGCGGCTTTGCGGTGGTGGCCGATGAGGTTCGTGCACTGGCCAAGCGTACCGCCGATTCCACCGCGGAAATCGACGGACTGCTCGGCAACCTGGCCAAACGCACCAGTCAGGTCACCCAGCAAATGCACGCCAGCCTTGAGGTGTCGCAACAATCGGTCAGCCGCATCGGCGAAGCGCGCAACAGTTTTGGGCAGATTCGCGAGTCGGTGGACGTGATCCGCGACATGAACACCCAGATCGCCACGGCCGCCGAAGAACAGCATCAGGTCGCCGAAGACATCAATCGCCACATCAGCCAGATCCATGGCGATGCGCAGTTGGTGGCCGAACTGGCCAACTCGGCACGGCTCGACTCCCAGAGCCTGGCGGGGTTGTCGAATGAGCTGGACGGGTTGGTGCGACGGTTTAGAACCTGACCGGCGACCGCTTCGCGGTCAATCGCGAGCAGGCTCGCTCCCACAAGGACACTGCAAAACCCTGTGGGAGCGAGCCTGCTCGCGATGAGGCCCTCACTGTCGGAAAAGCTCCCCTGGTGTAAACCCGAACAACCCTTTGAACGCGGCAATAAACGCCGAGGTCGAGTCATAACCGCTGGACAGCGCCGCCGTGGTCACACTGTTGCCGTCCTCCAGCAAACTCAATGACGACAGTAGCCGCATACGCTGACGCCAGCTGCGAAAGCTCAATCCGGTTTCACGCTGGAACAAGCGCATCAGGGTTTTTTCCGAGGTGCCCAATCGCTCGGCCCATTCATGCAACGTCACGTTCTGCTCCGGGCGCTCGATCAGCTCGTTGCACAGCCCGAGCAAACGCGGGTGACGTGGCAAGGGCAGAGAAAACCCGACTTCCGGCAGGCTCGCCAACTGGTCCAGCAGCACATTGACCAAGCGCGCTTCGCGGCTGTCGCCCTGTGGATATTCCACCGGCAGCAGGCAGAAGCTCTTGATCAGTTCACGCGCCAAGGGCGTGACTTCCAGCACCCGACACCGCTCGTCCGCCCAGGCGCACTCCTCGCGCCGCACATACAGACTGCGCATCTCTGCACGCATCGACGTCACCACCTGGTGCTCCAGATCGGCCGGAATCCAGATGCCCCACTGCGGCGGCGCAAAGAAACTGCCCTCGGCGGTGTGCACGCCGAGGACTCCGCTGATGGCGTAGGAAAACTGCACCCAATCGTGACGATGAGGCGGTGTCCACGAACCGGCGCTGAGACTTTCTGCACGGGCATACAGCGGACGCGGCAACGCCGTCAGGGTCGGGATAGCCCGTTCAAGAGAAAGTTGTCCGTTAGTCGGCATTGATTGGCCTTATGTCGCAAGACGGGCGGATGACACGACCTTAGGCTAGGTCATCCATTCTTACAATGCCTTCGGTGCCCGCTATGCATGCCTTCAAACACCTCAAACGCGTGGTCACCGACTGGTTCCTGTGCGGGATGCTGATCGCCACCCTGCTGTCTTATGCCTTCCCACACTTCGGCGCCACGGGCGGCGCGATGCATGCCGAGTGGGTGATCAACATCGGCGTGTTCCTGGTGTTCTTCCTGCACGGGGTCAACCTGTCGAGCGAGCAGATCCGTCACGGTTTGAAAAACTGGCGCCTGCACCTGATGGTTCAGGGCTTCACCTTCCTGGTGTTCCCGCTGATCTGGCTGGTGAGCGACAAGCTGCTGGGCTCGCACATTCCATCACTGCTGATGCTCGGCTTCTTCTACCTGTGCGCCCTGCCCTCGACCATTTCCTCTTCCGTGGCCTTGACCGGCAGCGCGGGCGGCAACGTACCTGCGGCGATTCTCAATGCCAGCCTGTCGAGCGTGCTGGGGATTTTCCTCACGCCGCTGCTGGTGAGCTTCGTGGTGGGCAGCGGCGCTGGCGGTATTGATCTGGGCTCAACCCTGCTCGACCTCTGCGCCATGTTGCTGCTGCCGCTGGTGCTGGGCCAATTGGTGCGACCGTTTTTCGGCCGGTTTTTCAGTCGCCACAAGCGCTACACCAACATCGTCGACAAACTGGTGATCCTGCTGCTGGTCTACGCCGCGTTCTGCAACTCGATGGTTTCCGGGATGTGGCAGCAACAGGGCAACACGGTGATTCTCAGCGCGCTGGTCGGCAGTGCGGTGCTGCTGGCGATCATTCTGTGGATGACCACCCGCACCGCCCGCGCCTTGAAATTCAGCCCGGCCGATGAGATCGCTGCGGTGTTCTGTGCCAGCAAAAAGTCTCTGGCGGCCGGTGCCCCGATGGCCGCGTTGATCTTCGGTGCCAACCCGGGCCTGGGTCTGATCCTGTTACCGATCATGATCTATCACCCGTTGCAGTTGATCGTCTGCTCGGTGATGGCCGAGGGTTACGCCAACCGCAATCGGGTCTTGGCCGAGCAGCAACGCGGCGCTGCCCTCAGCGCTCAATAATGGCCGTCACACCCTGACCGCCAGCGGCGCAGATCGAGATCAACCCGCGCCCCTTCCCGGCGGCGTCCAGCAGCTTGGCGAGGTTGGCGACGATTCGCCCACCGGTCGCGGCAAACGGATGCCCGGCCGCCAGTGAACTGCCTTTGACGTTGAGCCGGCTGCGGTCGATCGAACCCAGCGGCGCGTCGAGGCCGAGCCGGGTTTTGCAGTAGTCCGGGTCTTCCCAGGCCTTCAAGGTGCAGAGCACTTGCGCGGCGAAGGCTTCGTGGATTTCGTAGTAATCGAAGTCTTGCAGGGTCAGGCCGTTGCGCGCCAGCAAACGCGGTACCGCGTAGACCGGCGCCATCAGCAACCCTTCGGCACCGTTGACGAAATCCACCGCCGCCGCTTCGCCATCACGCCAGTACGCGAGGATCGGCAAGCCGCGTTCTTTGGCCCATTCTTCACTCCCCAACAGCACCAGCGACGCGCCATCGGTCAGCGGTGTCGAGTTGCCGGCGGTGAGCGTACCTTTGTCGCTCTTTTCGAATACCGGTTTCAACGAGGCGAGTTTTTCCAGCGTCAGGTCCGGGCGCAGGTTGTTGTCGCGGGTCAGCCCCAGGAACGGTGTCATCAGATCGCTCTGCCAGCCTTCGGCGTAGGCCGCGGCCATGTTCTGATGGCTTTTCAGGGTCAGTTGATCCTGCTCGGCACGGGGAATGTCCCAGGTCTGCGCCATCAACTCGCAATGCTGCCCCATGGACAGCCCGGTGCGCGGCTCGCCGTTGCGCGGAAACTCGGGGATCAAATCCCGTGGACGCAATTGCAGGAAGGTTTTGAGCTTGTCACCGGTGCTCTTGGCGCGATTGGCTTGCAGCAGAATTTTGCGCAAGCCTTCGCTGACACTGATCGGCGCGTCCGAGGTGGTGTCCACACCGCCAGCAATACCACAGTCGATTTGCCCCAGGGCAATCTTGTTCGCCACCAACAACGCTGCTTCCAGACCGGTGCCGCAGGCCTGCTGAATGTCGTAGGCAGGCGTGCTCGGCGACAGCCGGGAGCCGAGCACGCACTCACGGGTCAAGTTCAGGTCCCGGGAAAGCTTGAGCACCGCCCCCGCCACCACTTCCCCCATGCGCAGACCATGCAGGTTGTAGCGCTCGATCAGGCCTTCGAGCGCTGCCGTCAGCATGGCCTGGTTGCTGGCAGTGGCATACGGCCCATTGGAACGAGCGAAAGGAATGCGGTTACCGCCGATGATCGCGACGCGGCGCAGCTGAGTCATGAAAAGCTCCTTCTGAAATTTAAAATTTGAAAGCAAAACCCTGTGGGAGCGAGCTTGCTCGCGATGAGGCCGGCACATTCAAAGTTTTTGCCGGCTGACACACCGCAATCGCGAGCAGGCTCGCTCCCACAGGTGCTGCATTCCCATGCCAGGTCCGCATTCGCCTGAATACCCTGCCAACCTACAAAAAGCCCGGATTCAAACTAATCTGCTGTGATCAAGCGTAGGCCTTATCTCGCGGATCGAACGACTGATGGCGATTCGTGGTCCACACTTTGCCCCCCGCTGCTGGAGTACGTTCCATGTCAGACCGTTACATCGACTTCGCCAATTCGTCCCTCGGCCACCGCGTGGTTGGAGCCCTTGGCCTGCCGTCGCCGGTTCGTCTTGAGCGCTGGGAGGCCGGTCGCCTGCGGCCCGTCAATGGTGCGCTGATGATCGGTGGCGGCCCATTGGCGCAAAACGTCAGCGCGTTCGCCAACAAGCTCACCGAGCAGATCTACAGCTATGGGCCCGAACCGTTGGTGGCCCAGGCGTGGATTCCCGGCCATGGCCCCAAACTCAAAGCGGTGGTGTTCGATGCCAGCGATCTGGTCCAGACCGAGCAGCTCAAGCAACTGCGCGAGTTCTTTCAGCCGTTGATGAAAAACCTCGATCACAGCGCTCATCTGGTCATCCTGGGGCGCGCACCGGAGACCTTCAGCGACCCGTTCGCCGCCAGTGCCCAACGCGCGCTTGAGGGCTTCAGCCGCTCGCTGGCCAAGGAACTGCGCAGCGGCGGCACCTTGCAGTTGCTGTATGTCGGGGCCGGGGCTGAAGGGCAACTTGAAGGCGCGCTACGGTTTTTCCTCTCGCCAAAAAGTGCTTATGTCTCGGGACAGGTTGTGCGGCTGAACGCTTGCGACACTCAAGTCCAGGACTGGACCCGCCCATTGGCTGGCCGCACGGCGCTGGTCACGGGCGCGGCTCGCGGGATCGGCGCGTCGATCGCCGAGACCCTGGCCCGCGACGGTGCGGATGTGGTGCTGCTGGATGTGCCACCGGCCAAGACCGATCTCGATGCCCTCGCCGCCCGCCTCGGTGGCAACAGCATCACCCTCGATATCTGCGCCGAAGACGCCGCCACGCAGTTGATCCAGCAGTTGCCGAACGGCATCGACATCGTGGTCCACAACGCCGGTATCACCCGCGACAAAACCCTGGCCAACATGACCCCTGAATTCTGGGACGCGGTGCTCGCGGTGAACCTGAATGCACCGCAAGTGCTGACCAAAGCGCTGCTCGACAGCGGCACCCTGCGCGATAACGGACGGGTGATTCTGTTGGCCTCGATCAGCGGCATCGCCGGCAATCGCGGGCAAACCAATTACGCCGCGAGCAAGGCCGGACTGATTGGCCTGGCGCAGGCCTGGGCACCGCTGTTGAGTGAGCGCGGGATCAGCATCAACGCCGTAGCGCCGGGCTTTATCGAAACCCAAATGACCGCGCACATTCCGTTTGCCTTGCGTGAGGTCGGGCGACGCATGAGTTCACTGGGGCAAGGCGGGCTGCCACAAGACGTCGCCGAAGCCGTGGCCTGGCTTGCTCAGCCCGGCAGCGGCGCGGTCAGCGGGCAAGCGCTGCGGGTGTGTGGCCAAAGTGTATTGGGAGCTTGAGCATGGCGACGGATTGGCATTCACAGAGCAGTACACCGTACTTGCCCGAGCTGTATTGGCGGGCAGCGACACGGCGCAAGATCACTGGCACCACCCTGCCTGAGGATGGCTTTCGTTGCTGGGTCAACGTTGACCCCAAACGCTTGGCGGCTTATCGCAAGGTCTGTGGTTTTACCGATGACGGTTTGCTGCCGCCGACGTACCCCCATGTGCTGGCGTTCACCTTGCAGATGCAATTGCTCACCGCCAAGGCGTTTCCGTTTCCGCTGCTGGGGCTGGTTCACCTGGCCAATCGCATCCGCATTCTGCGGCCCTTGGGCGGTGTCGGCCGAGTACAGGTGAGCGTGCGGGTGCAGAACCTGCAGTCCCACGCAAAGGGCGCAGTGTTTGAGTTAGTCACCAGTGTTGATGATGCACTCGGGCCGCTCTGGGAAGCCGAAAGCCAGATGCTCTGCAAGGGTGTGAAACTTGCCGGCGAAGCCATCGAGCCGACGACAGATTCGGTGCTGGCCATGAACGAGCTCACCCGCTGGTGGGCGCCCAGCGAGACTGGCCGGCGCTACGCCAGGGTTTCCGGTGACTACAACCCGATCCACCTGAGCGCTGCCAGCGCCAGACTGTTCGGTTTTCCCCGGGCCATCGCCCACGGTTTGTGGATCAAGGCGCGCACCCTCGCAGCACTGAGCGGGCATCTGCCGACCTCGAATATCGAGATTGCCGTGCAGTTCAAGAAGCCGGTGCGCTTGCCCAGCGAGGTGACCTTACTGGCCAGCGCTGCCGGTTCAAGCGGCGATTTCAACGTGGTCGGTGCCGGGGATCTGGAACACATGCTCGGTACCTGGCGACCGCTTGCCTGAGGCGGCTCAGTCGCGAGAAATCAGCCGCGCCGAATAAAAAACACACCCGCCATAATCAGCACCAGCCCGACAATCTTGCCGGCGCTGACCGGCGCCTCGCGAAACCCGGCCCAACCGAAATGATCCAGGGCCATCGCCATACCCAATTGCCCGGCCAATACCAGCGCCATGAACAGCATGGCGCCAATACGCGGTCCTGCGAAGGCGGCCGTGGTAATGAAAAATGCGCCGAGCAAACCACCGGACCAGTGCCACCAGGTCAAGCTTTTGAGCGTCACCAACGCAGGCGTTTCACGCTGGATCAGGACCAGCAGCAACAACGCCAGGGTGCCGACAAAAAACGAAATCAACGCAGCGGCGAGGACACTCGACACCTGCTTGGCCAATTGGCCATTGATGCCGGCTTGCAGCGGTAAAAACGCACCTGCGATAAAGGGCAGGCAAAGTAACCACCAGACGGGGGCCGGCATGCTGTTCTCCAATGAGTGAATGAGGCGCGCAGTATACGCCGTCCCTTCGCTCAACCGCAGGCACTAGCCAAGGCTGCGAACGTTTAAAGCAGCAGTAAAGAAATCGCAACCTTCGGTTGTTTCTACAGGACTCGCTAACAATCATGCCCCGTCGAACAGGGTTAATTATATCTATATAACTTAAGTTTTTTGACACACTCATGGCGCGCGAAAAAATATCACCTATTGAGCTGCACGGTTATTTAATAAATAAATAACTGCCCCCCAGGTGCAACCTTGCCGAATAAACACTAGTTATTCATCGCAACACTCCAACCTCGGGTTTGGTCACCCACGGTGTTTACTTCCAGAGCAAGCCCATGAGGGAAGCCTTGACCGCAGCGGCGATCTTGTTCTGACAACCCAGTTTCTTGAGGCAATGGTTTATATGGAAATTGACCGTTCTCTTGGTAATGCCCAGGATGACGGAAACATCGTCCGATGTTTTTCCGTCAGCGGTCCATTGCAGAATTTCCTTTTCCCGTTGAGACAACTCTATGGGCACCGGCAGAACAGATCCCACCCCCCGCTGCTGTAACCGAGTCATGCCCAAATGGGTGATCTGTGCAAGCCAGGAGAGCTCAGCCTGTTTGGTCTTGAGCTCCAGGGCCGTGATCGGGTCGCTGCCGCGGGCGAACGTCACCAGCCCCTGCGCTTCGCTATTGAGCAGCATTTGCCCCCATCCCTCCGAGAGTCCATGACAGTGCGCATCCCGCCAGAAATCAGGAGCCCGGGCCTTGAGTTCGGCGTCCCACAGCACGGGTTTAACGCTTCTGAGTGCTCGGGTGACGTAGGGATCGATTTCCAGGTAGCGATTGGCCGCGTAGGCCGTCTGCCAGGCAGGTGAGTAATTGTTTATAAGAAACAAGCAAGGCTTGGTGAGAGGGAAAAGTGTTCTTGAACCATAAGCCACATAGTCAAACTCCAACTGTCGGGCAACGGTTTTGATATTGTCGAACAATAACTCGACGTCCGTCGCGGACACAGCATTTTCCAACAGTTCAGCCTGCCAGTGCGACATAGAGATTCCTTTCTCTTCTTTATTGCTATCGGCCTTGTGCCAACATGCCTAGCATATTTCCAAACATTTCCGATACCTGTCAAGGTTGACAGTAGTGCGCAATCTCGCCGTGCACTCTAATCAGCACCCGACAAGTCACAAAAGGAAGATGTGATGGATTACTTATCAGGACGTTACGACGAGCTAACATCAGTCGATCGTCAGCGGTTGGCACAATATCGGTATCAGGTGTTCGTTGAACACCTCGGCTGGCAATTGCCGACCCCGCCCGATTTCGAGTTCGACCAGTTCGACCATAGCGGCACTCATTACATCGTCGCTGAACAGGACGACGGAAACATAAAAGGATGCGCACGCCTGTTGCCCACCACCCAGCCGTATCTACTGAGTGAGGTGTTCACCTCATTGCTGGGTGGCGCTCCCGCCCCTTGCCAGGATGACATTTGGGAGCTGTCACGCTTTACCTCTCTGGACCTTGATGCTCAGCCCAGCAAATACGAACAGATGTCCGACGAAAACACCGTTGGCCTGTTCATGGCCACCCTCGATTACGCCAAAACCTGCGGTGTTTCGCATCTGGTGTCGGTTTCCCCTGTGGCTATCGGTCGTCTGTTGAAGCGCGGCGGCATAGATTTCAAATGGCTGGCACCTCCCCAAGTGCTGGACAACCGTACCCTGGGGGCCTGCTGCATCACCGTACAGTAACCCTTTGAACAAGATGATGAAGCTGCCGACACGAGTCGACCGGCTCATATCGGCGTGGGTCGATCTCGAGACATGGATAGTTATTGCTGGAAAACCAGCGTTCAACACAGAGGGAAGATCATGATCGACATGGAAAGGAAAGTTGGAAAAGACATCGTACATAAAGGCCACGATGACGATGTTTTGATCTACGACGCTCGCCACCAGCTACCCGCCTGGCTGTCCGCCGCCATCGTTCAACAGGCGAACCTTGATCCAGTGGCCCTCGACATCGTAAACCAGGCCTATCGCCTGGACGGCAATCGACTGGTGCTGCGCTCGTTACCGACGATTATCGGCCTGGACGAACTCGAACAGGCGGGCATGTCGGCCTGGCTGCCAGAGCTTCTGGCCTGCTACGAAAAAGCGACCGACCACCTAATACTGACAGGTGTCTGGGTACTGGAAAGTACCGAAGCCAAGCTGGCGCAACTGCTGGGTTACGACGACCTGCTCGACGTAGGGCAACGGCGACGGGTGCATGATGTCCTCAAGCATCTGGACGGTTGCCCACAGCAAGGCTTGCTGTACTTCACTCTGTTCAACGACACCTCCAATTACTTCTTTTACCGCAAGCATCATGAACACGTTCCGGGCCTGATGTTGATCGAAGCCGCCCGGCAGGCCATGTACGCGCAATTCTACGAACACAGTGGGTATGCACGCGGTGAGGTGTCGATTTCCATCGTTGACCTGTTGTCGAGCTTCCCCCGTTATACCGAGTCGTCTTTTCAGGTCGACGTACTCGTCGGCGATTACGACGAGCTGGCGCAACCTCGGGCACGAAAAGTCGACAAGCGCGCACGTTTCTTCCAGAGGGGCGAACTGGTGGCCGATATCCGGCTCCACGGTGAAATCATCAAAATGCCCGTCTTCAAGCGCATGCGAAATATCAATATCGATCCGGCCCACTGGTTCCGGCCGCTCAAAGGTATACGCCATGAAGTGCTGGTACGCCTTGAATGCGGTCGTCATCTGGCCGGCCAGTTGGAGTTGCTTTCAATGGCCGGACTGCAAGTCCAGTGTGATAGCTCGGTCAGCCCGCTCGACGCGCCCGCGCAGGGGCATGTCTATCTGTATCTGGAAAACGAGGGAATGATCAGCCTGCCAGTGCAATCGGTCCACGAAAGTGATGCGCCAAAGGGCCGCCGGCTCAAACTGCAACTGGCGGACCTGGATTCGCAGTTGCGATTCAAATGGCGAGAAGTGCTCAAGCAGTTCACTTACTTCTCCCATCAGGAAACAGTCCCCGCCCCTGCTCTCGAGCAGCCGGTCTGGATGACGCCTAACCAGGCGTCGTCAATGCCTGATCAGAGGACTGAGGCATGATGGACCGTTACCCCCACGTGCTTGAGCCGCTTCGGCTGGCAGGCGGGCTGGAGCTGCGCAATCGGTTGTTTTTCGCTTCGATGGGCGTGGATCTGGCCGATCACAGCGGGTGCGTGACGCCCGCCATGATCGAGTTCTATCAGGGCATCATGGAGGGCGGCTGTTCCATGGCGTTTCTGTGCAACGCCACGGTGTCGCCCCAGTCCCGACTGCAGAGCACCGGGCTCGGACTATTCGAGCAACACCAGGGCGAATCGCTCAAAGCCATGTTCGAGATGTCCGAGCGCATCAACACGCCAGTAGGCGTGCAGTTGCAACATTACGGTGGTCAGGGCACCACGACGCACACTGGCGTTGCCGTGCTGACTCCCAGTGGCGTGCCATGCCCGCGCGTTTCCAAACTTGATCCGGACTATCGGGTTCGGGTCATGGACGAAGCGGACATTGCTCTGGTGATCGAGCAGTTCGCCCATTCCGCCTGGCTGGCCTGGATCAACGGTGCCCGACTGGTGCAATTGCAGGCGTCCAACGGTTATCTGCTGAGCAGCTTTCTGTCTCCACACACCAATAAACGTACGGATCGTTATGGGGGCAGCGAAGAGAACCGTGCCCGTCTGCTGCTCGAAGTGGTCCAGGCCATCCGCAAACGAACCGATGGTGCACTGATCGTCACCATCAGGCTGGGTATCGATGATCGTCTGGGTGAGCAGGGGCTGCAATTTCCGGATATCAAAGAAACAGTCCAGGCGCTCTGCCAGGCCGGCGTGGCAGCACTGGAGTGTTCGATGTGCATGGGCGCGACCTTCGGCCAGCTCATCGTTCACTCCTCCACGATGGATGACTACCTGCAAGCCGGTGTCAGGGCCATCAAAACGGTGTCGACGGTACCCGTGGGGTATGCCGGCTTCATCGACGGGTTAGAGAAAGCCGAACACTTGCTGGCCGATGGCGTCTGCGACTGGGTGGGAATGTCCAGGGCCTTGTTCGCCGACAACGACCTGATCAACAAAACGCTCCAGGGCCGTTCCAACGACATCCATAAATGCCAGTGGGACAGCAAATGCTTCAGCGACAAAAGCAATCCGAGCCTGGACCGGGTGTATTGCTGCGTGAACCCGAAATACTTGAGACCCTCGTTGGCATAAGGATGCGACACATGTACGACTTCACAGGAAAAGTGTGCCTGGTAACAGGCGGAACCAGCGGGATCGGCGCGGGCGTCAGCGAACGCCTGATCGAGGCGGGAGCCGATGTGATTGTGTTCGGCAGAGACGTAGAAAAGGGTGCGCAGCTGGCAGACCGGCTGGGCGAACGTTGCCGGTTCATTGCCTGCGATGTCGCCGATCCGGCTCAGGTAGAACAAGCATTCGATACCATTCGATCCCTCTACGGCAGGCTCGATTGCGCCTTTAACAATGCGGGAGTGACCGCCCGCTATGGCACGCTGGCAGACTCGTGCCCGGATGACTGGATGAAGGTGATGAATATCAACGTCAACGGCACCTACCACTGCATGAGGCATGAACTGCAAATCATGCTCGGCCGGGGAACAGGCGCCATCGTCAACACATCGTCCTGTGCCGGCGTGGTCCCTATTGGCGGCCAGGTGGCCTATGTCGCCAGCAAACAGGCTATCAACGGCATGACCCAGGTAGCGTCCATTGAAAACGCCAGGCTGGAAAATGGAGGATGCATTCGTGTCAACGCGGTTGCCCCTGGCCCAATTCTGGGCGGCATGAACAACGAAGCACGCTTGAAGGCGGCACCGGAAAACACCCAAAGAAAAATCAACGTCACCTCCATGAAACGCTTCGGTACCGCGGATGAAGTGGCAAACGCCGTACTCTGGCTACTCAGTGATCAGGCGTCTTACGTCACGGGTGTGGTCATGCCTATCGATGGCGGCTACGCGAGCGGCAAGTTCTGATATGAAAACCGCATTCATAACAGGCGCCAGCCGTGGGTTCGGCCTGGCGCGTCCTCTTGGGTAAACACCGGGAGTCCGTCATCGGAGCTTGAGTGAGCGTGTTCAGAAGGCAAGCAAAACGACCCGCACATGGCGGGTCGTTTTGTGTGCGGCGAAAGATCAGAAGTCGCAGTGAACCTTCGCGGAATCGTGTCATGGTGTTTTTCAACAGGAAGGGGGATACGTCAACGGAATGCTTAAATCGCTGCCCGCAATTCCCGTGGCGACAGACCATAGTGTGAGCGAAAGCGCACCGCAAAACGGGAGGCCGAGGCGTAACCGCTGGCACCGGCAATTTCACCAATGGAGCGAGAAGTGGTTTGCAACCATTGCAACGCCATTCCAAGTCGGACGTTTTCCAGAATGTTCCTGAAGCTGTCACCCTCATTGGCCAGTTGGCGACGCAAAGTCGATTCACCAAGGTTTAGTTGTTGAGCGACGATCGCAACAGACCAGTCCCTGGCAGGGTTGCCCATTACTAGCCGCTGCACACGTTCGCAAAGTGGATCGTTGCGGTCCATCAGTAGTGGCCCGGCCAAGCCGCAAAGGCCCAGGCTCAGAAGGACGGCCTCCCCATAGAGTGTACGTAATGCGTCTGGGGCGTTCGCACTGATGGAGGCCAATAACTGATCCCATGCCTGTGTTGTATGTTTATCCAGAGGAACACATAGTTCCGACTTCAAGGCTCCACGGCGATGACTCATGATCAGTTGGTCATATCGGGTGCTGAAGTTACGCAGTATTGAGCAAGGAAAAGTCACCGCATCGGCAATGTAGTGTCCGTGAAGGCCGGGGAAGTTGGAAATCCCCAGCTCGCACCCGGCCGGCATCAGCAATAGGTGTTGTGGTCCTGCACGCATCTCCCGCTCATCCCACTGCAACAGCTTTTCTCCCTGCCGCACTCGACACAAGGTGGTAACGAATATCGGCACCCGTCGTAATGTATGGGGCTGCCGCGCCCGAATGACGCAAGCATCGATGAGGTTTTCTCTGTGCTGGATGCCGGCAGAAGAGTGCATCGTTCCTAACGTCCGTAAGTGGAAGTGATTGTGGCTTTGGCCAAGGTGTTGGCATTGAGCATGTAGCCAACCAAGGCGCCGCTGGCCTGGTCGTCGAGTGGTAGCTTATCTACTTTCAATGCCCATACGGTGAATTGATAACGATGGGGCTTATCCCCTACAGGTGGGCAAGCCCCGCCAAATCCCGGCTGGCCAAAATCGGTCCGCCCCTGTACTGCACCGGTAGGCAGGTTCGAACCCACGCCCCTTGGCAAACTGCTGGTTGAAGCCGGTATGTTGACCACAGTCCAATGCCACCAGCCGCTACCGGACGGTGCATCAGGATCGTAGACCGTGATCGCGTAGCTTTTAGTACCTGCGGGGGCGTTGTTCCAGGAAAGCTCAGGAGAGGTATTCCCCCCCTCGCAACCAAAGCCCTGGAATACTTCAAGGCCGGTCAGAGGTCGGTTTTCAGCGATATCTCGGCTGGTCAGCGAGAAGTCGGCAGCGTATCCATTGAGCGCTACTGCCATGGATAATGCAGGCAGGATTAATCTGATCTTCATCGCGATCTCATCTGTGTCTTGGAGTGAAACGCGATTCTAGATAGAGCAGAGGGGGCTTACTGTGCCGAAATGCTCTACAACAGTGCCGAAATGCTCTCTTGCTTCAGGCGAACAAGCCATACAGAAAAATCTAGAGGCAACCTTCACGAATGAGATGATCGCCAGCTAACACTGGCGTTCATCGAGAGACATGCAGCGAGTTAAACCTTCTGCACCTGGTTCTTCAGACCGCCCAGCAATCCAAACAGGAAGAAAGCCACTGCCCCGGCGCTCGGCACAATCAGAATGTCCCAGGCCATTGCCATCGGTCCGAAGGCCATCAGAACCGCCGCCCATGCGAAGAACCGTTCAGGCGATTTCTCAGTCATCTTGGTGCCAGTTATGGCCGACTTCAGGTTGAGAAGAATCATAGCCATGAACGGAATGAAGAAAATCAACCCGCCCTTCCACAACAGGGTCAAATAGTAAATGTGGGTCGAAGTGTTTGCGATCAGGGCTTGGGACTTCCCTTCAGTCGAATATCGACCATAGCCTGAGAAACCACTGCCGATGATAGGACTCGCCACGACCTCTTTCACGCCTTCAATTGCCAGCTCAATTCGGCCGGTAGCAAACTCATCCGCTTTTTTCTTCCAATGTTTTTGAGCGCTGATGGCTTCAATAGAGTTCACCATTCGACCTCCATCCATGCCTCTTGCATAGGTCACGGCGAATGCAATCACCACTGCAATAATGGCAATCAGGGCATTGCGTCGGTAGTCGCTATTGCGGATCGCATAAAAAACAATCGATCCAACAATCCACACGAGAAGGACCTGCGCGCTACGAGAGTCACTACCAATGATCAAGAACGTAGCGCAGAACAGTGCCACCCACATCAGCAGCGACACGGCTTTATTGGTTTTGCCAGCGATGAGGGTTCCGCAGATGATCATCGCCTGTAAACACACCAGATAGGCGAGGCTCAAAACACCGAACGTTGCAAACACTGGCAAGCCCAAAAATTCCGCATTCATCGCAGCCAGGCCAAACGGCCCGAGGTAAATACGGACATCTTGCTCCAGATAAAATATACGAGCGGCGACGACAATCAAGAATAACGAAGAAAACAACGAGAGCCAGTAGAACACTCGGCTTATATCGCTACTCTTTGAAATGTACTTTCCTAGAAACAGGAAAGACGGCGCAAACATTATCAGCACCATAGAAAAAACATGCTTGATCAGCTCCCCATCCGCGGAGACTTTATTGGCGACCATTATGGAAATCAGCCCCATCACCCCAGCAGACAAATATGCCAGGCCTGTCCGCCCAAAATTCATAAGCAATGCAATCGCTATAAGCGGAGCAAGTACGAAAGCAGGATTGATGTCGTAACCCATCAGCGAAAACATCACTATCGGCAGGCACATAGCTGCCGCAATGCCAGGGACTAACGCCCCGCCAGCAGCATTTAAAATTTGTGACTTAACTGTAACAGGCATTCTAACCCCTCATGGATAAGCAAGTGAGGTGACGCAGGACCAGCTGCACGGCAGGCGAAAACAACTCGCCCCTCCATGGAATACGGGGTATTTATTGCGTCATTTATTTGAACCTAAATGGCAGGGGCTGCCCCCCCGTTAAAGGCCGCGTCGCCACTGGCAGTGTCACGGTTAAACAATAACGAAAGACAAGGGGGCGTGAATGTAGGAATTTTCTGAAACTTTCAATTCAGCAGGTCACGGCAAGCCTTGTCCTGCTTCCGGCGTAACTGACACAGGCCAATCCCTCACGCAAAGGGATGGTTAAAACAAGCCCCTCAACGCGGCCGGCAATAGATGTGGAGAACTCGGTATTTAGTGGATGAGATCAGAAGTCGCGTCCCTCCCGCTGACGGCGATATCGCCCAAATTCAGGAAATCGCTGGTAACAAAACTGCCCTGATCCTTGATGCCATAGTTCTCGTCGCCCTAGACCTTGAGCGAGCCGTCATTGATCAAGTTGACAGGGGTGACAATGGCAGGGGTGTGAATCGCGGCAGCACTGATGGACAGCGCCAACAACGAGCGACGCAGGCAAGAGGTGTTCAATGCAGATTCCCTTCAGAAGTTTTCAATGAATCAAGTCACCGTTGTCCCACCCAATGCACTGACGACCTTGTTGAAGGTGGCTTTCACCGAATCTCCCAGCGGCGTGACAAAGGCCACAACGACCAGGCCCACCATCGCGACGATCAGCGCATATTCAATCGCTGAAGCGCCTTCGGTCCTGCTCATGAACAACTGGAGCCGAATGGACAAGTACCGCACAAAATGAAGGAACATACGACTTCTCCTGCAAAGTGTAGAACACTCCGACGACGCTAAGGACTGACTCGGTGCAACTTCGGTTGCGGGAACAGGTTGTCCAGGGTTTCCAGTAGGCGCACGTGATAGATGGGTTTGCGGAACAGGTCCAGTACCTGCAAGCGCAGCATGTCGCTGACGTCGTCCATGTCGGCATGACCGGAGGTCACAATCACCGGCAAGTGCTGCCGGGACGTGTGCTCACGCAGGCGGCGAATCAGGGACATGCCGCTTTCTTCCGGCATGCGCAGATCGGTGATGACCAACGCGATATCGGGGTGACGGGTCAGATGGTCCAAAGCGAGTTTGACCGAGGTTGCGGTGAAGCAACAAAAGCCCTCGCCCTCCAGCAACTCCGCAAGCTCCAACAAGGCGTCTTCTTCATCGTCCACCAGAAGCAGCTGTTGGCGCGGGAGTGAAGAAGCGTTCATGTGCGACTCCTGTCACTGAGTTAGCAATCGGATTCGGGCCACGCCCGCCGATCAGGCTACAACCGTCCCACCCAGTGCAGTGATGACTTTGTTGAAGGTGCCTTTCACCGAGTTGCCCAACGGCGTGATGAAGGCAACGACGACCAACGCCACCATCGCGATGATCAGCGCATATTCAATGGCGGAAGCGCCTTCGGTCCTGGTCATGAACAGCTGGAAGCGGATGTACAGATACCGAACGAAGTTAAGGAACATATGACTTCTCCTTTGCGCTGAAGGGCGCCGATGTAACGGGGGCACAACATGATTGCTCTATGCCATCGGAGCATTGTCAACAAACCCCACTCCAGCAACTGTAACAACCGACTAATCACAAAGTATTAACCCGAATGTTGGCGCCCATAAACTGGCGCGCTGATCAGAACATCACACTCTTGCGAGTAATTTTTCTGACAGGTAATGGCATTTTGATTTATCTGCACTACTTTCAAATAGCAAAATAGTTGCATGTTCATAGCTGCCTGATTGCGAAATTATCTCGTTGAAGTACACGGGCCAGTGATACAGCAGGAAAGGGAGGGCCGTCATGAACAGTCGTGTCACCATGAGCCTGGCTGGACTGCTGTTGTTCGGTGCCGTCATTGTCGGGTACTGGGGGTTGGTGCTAAGCCGACAGCCCGCGGCCGTTACCGACCCCGTCGCCACCCCTGTCACCGGCGCTGTGGAAAAAACGGTCACAAGCGCAGAAGACCAGACGCGCCACCCCGTCGTCGTGCTGGTGCATGATGTCCTGCCTTTTACCCCCCTCGCCGCCGCTGACCTGGCCCTGGAAAAACTGCGCCACGCCCCCGCCGGCAGTTTGAGCAGCCTGGACCAGGCCGTTGGCCGTACACCCTGGCGGCACCTGAGCGCGGGCACCTGGCTGAGCAACGACAGCTTCGAGGCCGGCGGCCCCTTGGCACGGATGATCCACAGCGATGAACGTGCACTCGCGGTGGCGGTGGACGAAGTGATCGGCGCCGCCGGACAACTGATCCCGGGCGACTATGTCGACGTGCTGCTGTTCCTGCGTCAGGACGCCACCAACGTGCAGCAATCGGCGCAAATCGTCATACCGGCCATGCGTGTGCTGGGCGTCGGCGAGCAATTCGGATTGACCAACGACGGCAAACCCGCCTCCCCAGCCACCAGCTCCGACGAAAAACTCAAACAGGATCAACGTCGCCTCGCGGCCCGCAGCGTAGTGCTGGCGGTGCCCGATCAACTGCTCAGCCGAATGATGCTGGCGACTCAGGTCGGCACCTTGCGCCTGGCCGTGCGCAGCAGCGAAGAGCAGCTCCTGGCCAAATACTGGGCCGGTGAACGCGACTCATCCACCCACCTGAGTGCCACCAACAGTCAGTTGTTCCAGTTCAATCAACTGGCCCTGGGCAGCGCCCAAAGAACCATCGTCAGCGCGAGTCCGGTGCAGGTATCACGGCACAGAATCGGGGTCATACGCGGTAATCAGGTCACCCAACAAACCCCTTGATTGAACAGGGATACACGTCCTCAAAAACGGCTACTTCGATCAACGCAGCGGACTCTCACCATGAGCCAGAACCTGAGCCAGACGTTCCTTGCGATTACCCGCAACAGCACTGATCTGGAGTGGCTGCAAGGCGCTTTGGCGCCCTTGGGCCAGGTGGTCAGCGCCGGTGGCGGTAGCCTCGATGAGCTGCTCGCGCTGGTGGACGTAACCTTTGCCAGTCTGGTGTTCGTCGGCCTTGACCGCGAGCATGTGGTAGCCCAGAGCGCGCTGATCGAAGGCGCGCTGGAAGCCAAACCGATGCTGGCCATCGTCGCGCTGGGCGACGGCATGGACAATCAACTGGTGCTTAACGCCATGCGCGCCGGAGCTCGGGATTTTGTCGCCTACGGCTCACGCGCCAGCGAAGTTTCAGGTCTGGTGCGACGCCTGAGCAAACGTCTGCCGACCGTGGCGCCCAACACCCAACTGGGTGGTCTGACGGCGCTCTTTGGCACTCAAAGCAACGCCGACGGAGCCCTGCTCGCCGGGCACCTGGCACTGGTGGTGCAAAAGAGCGGCCAGCAAACCTTGCTACTGGACCTTGGCCTGCCCCGTGGTGACAGCCTGGCGCTGCTGGGGCTGGAGAGTTCGTTTCATTTCGGCGATGCCTTGCGGCATCTGCGGCGCCTGGATGCGACGTTGATCGACAGCGCCTTCACCAGTGCCGAAGCCGGGCTGCGAATCCTCGCCTACGCCAGCAACGACGAACCGCTGGAACACACCAGCGCCGCCGAGCTGTACATGCTGCTCAGCGCCTTGCGCCAACACTTTCAGCACATCGTGGTCAACCTCACCGGCCAACCCGACAGCGAAGCCCTGCGCACCTTTGTCAGCCATTGCGACAAGCTGCTGTGGTACACCGACCAGAGCGTGCTCGATTGCCGGCGCAATCTGACAGTGCTCAACCTGTGGCGTGAAAAAGGCATGAAGCTTGAACACGCGCAACTGCTGGTCGACCGCTACCTGCGCAACGCGGCCCCGGATTCCGATACGCTGGGCAAGACCTTCGGCCTGGAAGTCATCGCCGTCCTGGCCTACAGCCCCGAGGTTCGGCTCAATGCAAAAAACCAGGGCGTGACCCTGTTCGAACTGGCCCCCCGCGAGGTCCTGACCCAAAGCTTGCGCACCCTCGGTGAACGTCTGGCCAAGCGTTCTGAAACGCTGGCCGCCCCCAAAGTCAGTTGGCTGAATCGCTGGCGAGGCCAAAAATGAGTGGTGAAAAACTCTTCGGTGCACAGACCCAGGGCCCGATCGGCAACACCGACCACGAAGGCCTGAAACTGGTGCTGCATCGCTACATCATCGATGCCATCGAAGAGTCCGGGAAAAACCTGCTGGAAGGTTCGCGACAAATCCTTTCGCAGTTCGTCACCGACAAGGTCGCCGAATACATCGCCCGTTTGCACCTGGCGATTTCGCGCTATGAAATGGAGCGTCTGGCCGAAGAACTCGTCGACGAGCTCACCGGTTTCGGTCCGCTGGAAGTGCTGCTGCGCGACCCGAGCGTGACCGAGATTCTGGTCAACGGTCCGCACCGGGTGTTCATCGAGCGTGACGGTGTATTGCACCAGAGCGACCTGCGCTTCATCGACGCCCATCACGTCGAGCGGGTCATGCAACGCATCCTCGCGCCACTGGGGCGGCGTCTGGATGAGTCATCGCCGATGGTCGATGCGCGCCTGCCCGACGGTAGCCGGGTCAATGCGATCATCCCGCCTATCGCGCTGGACGGACCGTGCCTGTCGATTCGCAAGTTTCGCAAGGACATGCTTAAAAGCAGCGACCTGATGGCGATGCAAACCATCGATCAGGCGATCTTCGACTTCATTCAAGAGGCAGTGGGCAAGCGCTGCAACATCCTCATCAGCGGCGGTACCGGCACCGGCAAAACCACGCTGCTGAACATCCTCAGCCAACTGATCGACACTCACGAACGTCTGGTGACCATCGAAGACGTCGCCGAACTGCAACTGGGCCACCCTCACGTCGTACGCCTGGAAACCCGCCCGCCCAATGCCGAGGGCCACGGCGAGGTGAAAGCCAGCGACCTGATCCGCAACGCCCTGCGGATGCGCCCGGACCGAATCATCCTTGGCGAAATCCGTGGCGTTGAAGTGGTCGACGTACTGACCGCCATGAACACCGGTCACGACGGCTCGATGAGCACCCTGCACGCCAACAACGCCCAGGACGCACTGTTGCGCCTGGAGACCCTGGTTGGCCTGACCGGGCGCCAGATTGCCGAACGCACCCTGCGGCAGATGATCTGCGCGGCACTCGATGTGGTGATTCAACTGACGCGTCTGCCCGATGGCCGACGCTGCGTCAGCGAGGTGGTGGAAGTGGTGGGTATCCGCGAGGACATCTACGTCACCAACACCTTGTTTCGTTTCGATCGACGGACCGGTTTCGGCTTTCTGCGCGAAGCGGTCAACCCCGCTGGCGACAAGCTGCGCCATGAGTTGTCCCTGCCCCCCAACTGACTAGACGAGGCGTGCGCGATGATCGGCCCGATACTGCTCAGCCTGATGTGTGTGGTGCTCCTGGGACTGTCGATTCGGCTGTTCTATCAGGGCCTGCGCAAGACCAGTACCGAACGCGTGCTGAGCCGACTGGCCCAGGGGCAACCGCAACTGATCGTCGAAAAGCCTGTGTGGACGAGCCTTGAGCACGCCTTTTTGCGCGCAGGCCTGGGCCGCCCGACCGAACGCCTGACGCTGTGGTTGCTGCTTTGGGCATCTCTGTGCCTGATCGGATTTATTGCACAGGGCTGGCTGGGTCTACTGATCCTGTTCGTGGTGCCCCCCCTGGCATTACGCTTGTACATTTCCTGGCGTTATCGACGTCACGTAAGACGAATGATCGAACAGTTGCCGCAGTTGCTCGATTACAGCGTGCGCAGTCTCAAATCCGGCCGCACCCTGGCTGACGCTGTGATGGGCGGCATCGACGCCAGCGCCAACCCGCTTAAAAAATCCATGGGACGAATCCAGCGCAACGTGCAATTGGGCGTCAACCTGCCCGACGCCGTGCACGACTTTGCCGAGCTCTTTGATCAGGAAGAGTTGCACATGTTCGCCCTGGGATTGAAGGTCAATCACCGCTACGGCGGCAACGCCAGCGAGCTGCTGGAGAACCTGATGAAGCTGATTCGTGAACGCGAGCAAGGCGCCCGCCAGCTTCGGGCCATGACCGGCGAAACCCGAATGACCTCTTGGGTACTGGGGACGCTGCCCATCCTCATCGCGAGCTATTTCATGCTGACCAATCCCGGTTACATGCTGGGCATGTGGCACGACGCTGCCGGCCAGCACATGCTGATCGCCGCGGTTGGCCTACAGGTCGTAGGGTGCCTGGCGTTGTGGCGCATGTTGCGGAGTATCTGAGATGGCACTACTGGTGAGCGCATTGCTGTTCCTGGGGGCCATGGTGCTGGTGCTTGGCAATCTGCTGGAACAGCGACGGCGTGAGCGTCACGTCACTCAGCGCCTGCAAGGGCAGATCGCGCACGACAGCAAACTCAGCAGCTGGCTTCGAGCGCTCGGCGACAGTAAATTCGGCCGGCGCTCGGTCAGCATGGACAGCGAGATCCAGACCCTGCTCGCGCGCCTGGGGTGGCGCAAATCCAGCGAGCGTTCGTTGTTCGCCGCCTGCCAGGTCGGCACGCCCCTGCTGGTGCTCGGGTTGGTGGTGTTCTTTCAACAGGTGTTCTACCCCAACGCGCAAAACCAATGGCTCGCGCCGATACTGGGAGCCGGACTGGGTTATCTCCTGCCCAAACGGCTACTGGCCTACGCCGTAAACCAGCGGCAAAAAAACATTACCCTCGAGATTTCGACGTTTATTCCGCTGCTGCGGATTCTGTTCGAATCGGGCATGGCCATAGAGCAGTCCTTGCGTGTGCTGAGCATCGAGGCGCAAAAACTGCTGCCGGAGCTGACCCACGAATTACACCTGATCCTGACTCGGGTCGACTCCGGCCTGGAACTCGGCCAGGAACTGCACAAGACCGCGACGCTTTTGGCAGTGGACGAATTCACCGACACCTGCGTGATCCTCCAGCAATTGATCCATCAAGGCGGCGGCGCCATGAAATCGCTGCTCGCGCTCAAGCAATTGCTCGACGACCGGCGTCTGACACGCTTGCAGGAATACATCTCGAAAATGTCCGCCAAGATGTCCGTGGTGATGATGCTGTTTCTGTTTCCCGCCTTATTGATCGTATTGGCCGGCCCGGGCTTCACCGCGATTGCTCGGGCGTTTGCGCCTTAGAACCGCAAGCGGTGACCACGTTCTTGTAGCAGCTGCCGAGCCCGCGAGGCTGCGTTCGAGGACGAAGTCCTCGCAAATCCTGCGTACGCAGATTGCCTGTAAAAACGCGTTGCCCGATTTTACGACCGCTTCGCCCGAGCGCGGACCGGGCCGAACGCAGCCTCGCAAGCTCGACAGCTGCTACGGGCGGTTCATCCGCAATACTGACCGGGGTATTAGTTGACCACTACGATGTACTCAATCGAATGAACAAACCAGGAACCTAGTGCGCCGTAACCCGCGCCCGCCCCCCCGAACCACTCGGCGACAGCGCCAACGCCAACTGCGTCCGGTTATGCATATGCGTCAATCGCAACACCTGCGACACATACAACTTCACCGTGTTCTCGGTAATCCCCAACTCACAGGCAATCTGGTAATTGGTCTGCCCCTTGCCCACCAACCGCGCAACATCGAGCTGACGAGGCGACAGCTGAGTGAAGATCGCCGGCATCTCCTCACTTGAACTCCCGGATGGCGACACCAGAGGATCACGACGAACCTTATCGAGGTCTTGATAAAGATCGTCGATGGATTCTGAAAGGTCCTGCAGCTTCTGATTCAAGTGCCCCAGCTGGACATTTTTTTGCCGTTCCTGAAGCGCAACCTCCTGGCGCTGCACCCCTTCGAGCAACTCGTTCAACGCTATCGGCTTTTGATAGTAGTCCGCGATCCCGGCGCGCAAGGCCTTGATCACATCCTGTTTGTCGGCACGCCCGGTGAGCATGATGGCTTCGAAGGCTCGGTGCTTGCCGGTGATGCGTTGCAGTTCCTGAACCAGTTGAATACCGTCGAACCCCGGCATGTGCAAATCACAGAGCACCAAGCCAATGTTGGTGTCTTCGCTGAAGCGCGCGATGGCCTGCTGGCTGGATTCACAGGGGACGCAACGGTAGCCGCTGCTTTCAAGAAACTCGCAAAGCTCTTCCACAATCAGCGGTTCGTCGTCGACCACCAGCACTTTTACCGCAGAGGTAGGCTTGTTCACTTACAACTCCATGCCCTGTCCGAAGACTGTCAGTTCCTGTACCGACAGCGGCAAGCTGTACAGGCGCTGAGTTGAAAGTAGACGTACTTTCCTACTATGTACATAGCGCTAGCCGCGCCACGCGACTAGTGGGCCCAGGGCAGTGTCAGCAGCATGCCGATCAGCACGAACGGCGCAAAAGGTGGTTTTTTTGACAGCTCCGGCGCCAGGTACTGAAGACGTCCTCTAAGCCCTTGACTCATATGTGGCCAGAGTATTGGGGCGATCAATAACCACAGTCCGCCGGCCACGCCGGCGCCAATGAAACTACCGAGTAAATGCAGGTTGTCGGTCGCCAGACCGATCGTCGCCATCAGCTTCACATCAGCGGCCCCCAACCGCCCCAATGCATAACCGGGCACGGTAAACAGCAGCGCCAGCAGCAGCGCCCACCCACCCTGAGCAGCCGGTGCGCCCAGCCAGGTGGTGCCGGTCCACAACAGATAAATCAGCGCCAACAACCCGGCGCCCAAGGTCAGGCTGTTGGCGATATGCCGTTGCTGAACATCCTGCGCTGCGCAAAGCACCAGCCAGATCAGTAGGACAAAACTCTGCATCCGGTAAAAATCGTCCATTTTGGCTGAATGATTCTATGCTGATATCACGTAGACGTTGTCAGGGTAGACGCATTCATGAAGTCAGGCCTCCCCAGAAAGCAAAAAGGCGCTGTGGCGATTGAGTTCGCCTTGGTATTCGTGATCTTTTTTGCGGTGTTTTACGGGATTGTCAGCTACAGCGTACCGCTGTTGCTGGTGCAGTCATTCAATGAGGCCACTGCCGAGGCGGTCCGGCAAAGCGTCGCACTGGACCCGAACACGGCCAACTACCCACAAGCCGTGCAGGACTTGGCAAATGCCGTGCTGAAACAACAACTGTCCTGGGTGCCGAGCGCCTTCAACATCACCTATGGCGTGGACACCACGGCGGCCTATAACGCAGGCACGGGGTTGCTGACCGTCAGCGTGGCCTACCCCACCAGCAAGCTCAATCAGGTCATCCCGTTCCTCGTCCTGCCAGGAGTGGGCAGCGTACCCAACCTGCCGACAAACCTGACTGCGCAATCGAGCCTGCAATTTTGACACCCGGGGAAAAGCTCTTCGGCCGGCTGCTCAAGCGCCCGCCGTTACCGGAACTCGATACGCCCTACCACCCGGCGACGCAGAACGTCGGGTTGCACCTGCAACTGAACCACGAAGGACGGGTGCTGCAAATGAGTGGTCCGTTGCGTCATGTACTGGCCCAACATCCGCCCGCCGAACAGAACCTTCTGCTGATCGACTACCTGCTGCCTCACAGCCAATTGGTTGTCGAAGGCGCCCCTGCTGACTGGCAGGGCCAGAGCCTGGACCTGGACTTCACCGGCCTGGGCGGCCAAACCTTACACCTGCGTGGCTGGGTTCAGCCGACGCCTGGCGGCTGGCTGCTGCAATTGCTCGACATTGGTGATCTGCTGCACGAACGCCAAGAGGCCCACAGCCGCGACGAGTGTCAGGTGTTCGCGGGGCGCATGAGCGAACAGCTTCGTCTGTGCAGCCTGATGCGCCTGCCCGAGGTTCTGACCGAGCAACTTCAAGGTCTGGCCCAGCGCTGGCACATCCCCTGTGTCGCCATCGCGCTGCTCGATGACCAGGAACAGGGCTGGCTGATCCACAGCCAACACCGCGCACACGATGCGCCGCAGCTGTGGCAAACCGGTCAGCCGCTGGGCACCAGCCTGGACAGTTTGAGCGGCAATACCCCGCTGCATTTGAGCGTGGTTCACGGCCTGAGCGAGCACCCGCGGTTGCAGGGAACCTTCGGCAATACCGACGGATTTCTGGTGCCTTATCGCGATGATCACGGTGTCGCGGCCTGGCTGCTCTGTGGTTTCTATCCGGCGCAACAGCGCGCACCGGAGCTCAGCGAGCGTGACTGGTTGCTGCTGGCCGCCGCGTTGGCCGGGCCGGTACTGGGGCGTTTACGCGAGCACCATCAACATCAGCAACTGGAGCGACTCGAAGCCTTGCAAGGCTTGCTCGGCACCGGTTGGTGGGAGCTGTTCGGCACGACTGACGAGGTTCAACTGGCGCCGCAATTGGCACTCACCCTGCATCTGCAGAACACCCGACTACCGCTGGCCGAGTGGTTGGCGCTGATCCATCCCGCCGACCGCCAAGAGTTGGCCAGCCGTGTGCAGGACCTGCAACAACACGACAAGACCTTGCTGCTGTGCGTGCGCCTGCACCGCCCCGACGACGCCCACACGCCGATCTGGTATCGCCTGCAAGGCCAGGCGCTGGGCGTGGGTGAGCAGCGGCGGCTGGTGGGTTTCATGCTCGACATCAGCGACATCAAGAATCAACAACAGCAAGCCGCCGCCGCCCATGCCCGGCTGGACAACCTGATCGCCAGCTCGCCGGCGGTGATCTATGTGCAGCGCTACGTCGAAGGCGCGCTGCAACCGAGTTTTTTCAGTGACAGCCTGCTGCCGTTGCTCGGTTGGAGCCTGAATGATTTGGTCGGTAGCGCGTTGATCGAGCGGGTTCATCCCGAAGACCGTGACCTGTATTTCGAACGCACCCGTCAGTTGCTGCGCGAGGGGTCTGTACGTGCGCGTTACCGTCTGCGCGACCAACGTGGCGACTATCACTGGCTGCTCGATGAAGCCAAGCTGCTGCGCGATGATCTCGGATTGCCGGTGGAGGCGGTCGGCTTGTGGCTGGATGTCACCGAAGCGACCCTGGCCGCCGAACAGGTCAAGCAAAGCGAGGAGCGTTACCGGATTTTGGTGGAAGATTCGCCTGCGATGATCTGCCGTTATCGTCCCGACTTGACGCTGACGTTCGGCAATCGCCCGTTGGCGACGTACCTGGAACGCACGCCCGAACAACTGCCCGGTGTCGATCTGGGCAGTTGGTTGTCGGCCGAACAGCGCGAAGCCTTTGTGCAACGCCTGTGCTTACTGACCCCGGAGTTCCCGGTGAGCACGGCGGAAATCAGCCTGCAACTTCCTGGGCGTGAACACGCCTGGTGGGTCTGGTCGGATCGCGGGGTGTTCGACGAGCAGGGTCGTCTGGTGGAAATCCAGGCCGTGGGCCGTGACAACACCGAGGTCCGCCGCTCGCAGCAACAACTCACGCAAAGCGCAAAAATGGCCACCCTGGGAGAGATGGCCACCGGGCTGGCCCATGAAATCAACCAGCCGCTGAACGTGATGCGCATGGCCATCGTCAACGTGCTCAAGCGTTTGAACAGCGGCGACGTGCAGATCGACTACCTGCAAGACAAGCTCAATCGCATCGACGCCCAGGTCCAGCGCGCGGCACGGGTGGTCGATCACATGCGGGTGTTTGGTCGGCGCTCGGAGATCGAGCAACAACTGTTCAACCCGGCGCAAGCGGTGGAAGGCACGCTGTCGTTACTCGCCGAAGGCATGCGTGGCAAGGGCGTCGACTTGCGGATCAGCGATATCAGTTTCCAGGCCAATGTCCGCGGTTACGTCGATCAACTGGAACAAGTGCTGATCAACCTGATGGTCAACGCTCGCGATGCACTGTTGAGCAAGCGTGAAGGTGATCGGGAGTTCAAGCCGTGGATTTCACTGTATGCCGAACGCGACCACTGCTCGCTGCGGCTGTGGGTCGAGGACAACGGTGGCGGCATCGATCCGCGGTTGCTGGAGCGGATCTTCGAGCCGTTCTTCACCACCAAACCGGTGGGTGTCGGCACAGGGCTGGGGTTGTCGGTGAGCTACGGCATCGTCGAGAACATGGGCGGACGGTTGAGCGTGCGCAACTCGGTCCAGGGCGCGCGGTTCTGTATCGAACTGCCGATTGCGCTGGAGACTTAGATCGCCAGGTAGGCTTTGCCTTTCTGTCCGCAAGTAAGATTGAAGCCCACATCCACCTTGTTGACGTCGATCCCCAGATTGAGCAGCAGGTTATTGATCAACGGATCGACCAATGGTGCGAGCAAGCCATCGATTGCACCGATCAGCGCCGTTGTCGCATCAGCCAGGAGCGATGACAGCGTGTTGAACAACAAAGCCGTCAGACCGCCAATCGTCGGTGTGTGCTGAATCAGTGTTACCCCTCCCAAGGTCCCGCTCAAACTACCCACCACGCCCGATACCGAAACAGTGTGAAGCGGCAACGGCGGAACATTGATGTCCTTGGGGTTGTTGTAGGTGTAATTCGGGTCGCTGGCCCCTGCGATCGAGGCATCAATCATGATCTCGCTACCACCGCCGGCAAAAGGCGTGCGCGGACCGCAGACAAAGGTCAATCCGTGACAAGTCTTGCTGCCGATATCGACCAGGGTTAACGGCGTAAGCGCTGATAACGGCGAGGAGGACAACCAGATTGCCGGGTCGATTCGGCCGACTTTGACTGTGAGCGCGGCAATGTCCGTGGTGGCAGTTAGGCTTTTGCTGGTGGGACTCACGCACGAATAATCGGTGACATAACTGCTGCCGACTCCCGCTTCGATCCCCACATCCAGATTGAGACCCTCAGGCACTATTTGCAGATCTGTTTGTGTGCAGGTTGCCAACAGACACCCCGGTGCCAGCAGCGTGTTGATAGAAACGATGATCGGGCTCAACAGCGTATTAACCAACTGCAACACGGCGTTGATCAGGGAAAGGTCGACCGTTGCGAGGACTCTTACCTGCGCAGTCTTCACATAGATTCGGTTCACGCCCAACGGGTCAGCCTTGGCCAGCTCCGGATCGCCGATGGCAGAAAACTGCGGCGGCTCAATCACTTTTATACGAGTCGTCACGCCTAGCAGACCTAATACGTTGACCGGTAGAACGGCTGTCACTGCACTGTTTTTATTCGCCAGTTGGACAAACCCCTGAACCAGTTGGAACAGTTGCACCGTAGCGTCCAGACTGGCCGCCGAGCTGCCCGCCTGGAGTTGAAGCACATCGCCGAGCTTGATCGGCGGAGCATTGGTTGTCCCTACCTGCAAATTGGTCAAAGCCGTCATCACATCGACCGACGCGCCATTCTGATTCGCAACCGTTGCCGCGGCTTGTATGAACTGAGTTACCGTTCCTTGCGCATTGAGCAATCCCGTGTAGTCACCTGCGGTCACCCCCAGTTCAATAGCTAACTGGTCCATGAACTTGAGCAGGTTGATATCGGTATTGACCAAGCCGTCCCAGCCCAGGGCTGTCAGGTTCACGCTGCCGCCCAGAAGGCTCGAAAACAGCGGATTCAAAAGGTTCGACCTGGCAGTGTCGACACTGACGAGCGAACTGCGAATACTCAACTGCGCCAGCGTCGGCTTGGGCCCCGCGGCCACCGCCGTGGCCGTCAACGTGGTATTGGCACTGGCCGAAGCCCCACTGAACAACGCCTGAAGAGCGCCCACCGCACTGGTCGGTACCACATTGGTGCCAACCACCTGAATGGCCGTCGATTGCGTAGCGCTGGGGACGAAGGTGCGCAGGTGGGTCGCCGGAGTCACCAGCGAACCGCAGGTGGTGGTCAGGGTGCTGAAGGTGCCGACGATGAACCCATTACGCACCGCGCTTTGCCCGGCATAACTGGCCGCCGTCAGGCCCGGCAGGCAGTTACCGCCACGGCTGACCGCCTCCAGCGCCGCGTTGTCCACCACCCGTTGCAGCTTGCGCTGCTCCAGATAGAGCCGGCCGCTGTCGACCACCAACAGTGAAAACAATAGTGCGAGGCCGAAGGTCATTGCCGCGATCAGGCCGATGGCGCCACGTTGCCGGGCGGGACCGCGAAACTGCGAAGCAGGAGACATCGAGCACTCCTTTGCCGGCGCACTGCCGAGCGCTACCTCCGGGGGTGCACGCAGTGTAGTCAAGGCTCGGGCACTGCGCTGGCAACTTGCCAGCGCATATGATTCAGGCGCTTTATCTCGGTGGGTAGTTGCTCAATATCCGCCCTACCGTCGCGCGAATCGCGGCGCTACGGTCCGAGGGTTGAGGCGATCTGCTGAGGATCTGTTCATCACTGCCGCGCCAGACCAGCTTGCCATCCTTGCCATCGAGCAAGTCGATCTGAATGGTCGCGACCTTGAAGGTGACGTTGCGGGTTTCGTTGTACATCGGCGCGCCCCAGTAGCCGTTCCAGGGGCCACCCCAGGCACCGCCGTAATTGGTGGTGATTTGTTGCTGGCGATCCTCGACGATCAGATAGGTCCGCACGTTGACGTCAGCCTTGGTGCCGGCGGCTGCCGGGCGCAGGCCACGCTGGTCGAGTTGATCGGCAACCGCATCGCGAATGCGTTGTTCGGTGAGGTCGCTCTTGATCCGGGGATCGTCCGGACGGTATTGCAAGGCCGGTTCTTTCCAGGCCCAGCTGCGGTAGGCAGCGAAGTCGCGGCTGGCATCAAAATCGTGATTGACCTGGTTGGACTGGCACGCGCTGAGCAGCACAGCGCAAGCCAGCAACGAGAGACGGTGGAGCATGATTTTTCTCCTGTTCCAGGCAGGGAACCTAACTAGGAGGATACGCCGCCACCGCCTTTTCTACAGCTTGTCTTAGCGCATCGCCACGCTCTATTTCGTTGCCCTGAAGGCCGGTTTCGGCGCTGGCACTCCAGACCGGTTGCCCGGTGCTGGCGTCGAACAAATCCACCCGAATCACCAGCACTTGCACCTGATAGGTACGGACAACCGGTACCGTGTTGTACATGCCATAGCCGTTGCCGTAACGGTTATAACCGCCGTAGCCGCCATAACCATAGTCGTCCTGGACCTGTTTCAGACGGGTTTCCTGATGCAAATCGGCGCTGACCCACAGGTCGGCCGGACGATTGTCGTGCAGCGGACGCAACCCCCGTTGATCCAGCGCATTGCTGACCGCTTCGGCGATCTGTGCCGAGTCAGCCCAGGCCGAGCCGTTGGGCAACCGACCATTGAGCCAGGCCCAACTGTGGTAACGAGCATAATCACGCGGCGCCGCCGGGTAGGCGCTGCGATCAAAGGTCTGGGCGGCTTGCGGCGGGGCCGGCGGTAACGGGTTGGAGCTGGCGACATACGGATTGCTGCCCTGGCAGGCCCCGAGCCCCAGGCACAGCATGATCAATCCCAAACGGCGTTTCATTGTGTTCTCCGTTTCATGCAGCACTGCGTTCAATAGTGCTCTTCACAGAAGCCACGGTTCAGACCGGGCGGCAGATCCAGTGCAGGTAACGCCCCAGCCCCGCAAAACTCGGGTGACGACGGTGGGCCAGTTCCATTTCCAGCAAGTCGATCAGTTCGGCACGGGCCTGGAACTCCAACGGCATGTAGTCGTGAAAAACCCGCACCCCGCTCTGGGCTTCGATTTGCCACAGACCGTCCAGTTGCGTGGCCAGCTCTCGTGGGTCCAGTGGCATTTGCGGGGTCAGGCTCTGCTTCTCGCCCGCCATGTCGTTCTTGCGCATCTTGCGAAAATGGCCCTTGAGCAAGTTGCGGTAAATCAGTGCATCGCGGTTATAGAACGCCAGCGACAACCAGCCTTCTTTCTTCGTCAGTTGATGCAGCACCGGCAGAATCGCATGAGGCTCGGCCAACCACTCCAGCACTGCATGGCACAGCACCAGGTCGTAGGGCTCGGTGAGCTGCCCCAGCAGCTCTTGCCACGGCGCCTGGATAAAGGTTGCCGTTTGCCCGGCATCGGCGAAACGCTGGCGGGCGCCTTCGAGCATCGGTTCGGCAGGCTCGGCCAGGGTCACCTGATGGCCACGCTCGGCCAGCCACAGCGACATGTGGCCCAGACCGGCGCCGATATCCAGCACCCGCAACGGTCGATCCGGCAGGGTTTCGGCCAGGTCGGCCTGCAGCACCGCCAGACGAATCGCGCCTTTGGCACCGCCGTAGATTTTTTCGGCGAACCGGGTCGCCAACTGATCGAAATGACGGTCGCTCATCAGCTGAACCGCCGTTCGCTGTCAGCCAGCTTGCTGCGTACTACCTGTTCCATGTCCAACCCCAACTCGCTGCACAACAGCAGTAGATAGAGCACGATATCACCGACTTCCTGACCGGCATGGGCGAGTTTGTCCGCCGGCAACTGGCGCGACTGGTCTTCGCTCAGCCACTGGAAAATTTCCACCAGCTCGGCCATTTCGACGCTGGCGGCCATGGCCAGGTTTTTCGGGCTGTGAAATGGCCGCCAGTCGTTGCGATCACGGATGCGGTGTAGGCGTTCGGTCAGTTCAACAAGGTTCATCGGGCTCTCCTGAAGGCGTATAGCTTCAGGCGGATGACCGCAGGAAGCAAGCTGTCGCTACGCGACAGATCGCGAGCAGGCTCGCTCCCACACTGGATTTGCGTCGAACCACAATACAGTAGTCAGCGCAGAACTAATGTGGGAGCGGGCTTGCTCCGGGCGGCGATCCGACGAAGGCGGACTAATCAACGACGTTGAACTCAACCCGTGCCGTCTGTCCGCCTTCATCAAGCACACTTAGCTCTACACGCCCAACCTGTTCAAACGTGGCGTTGATGCTCTCTTGATTAGCGCTGTCGCCCAGTGGCGTGCCGTTGACGAACCACCAGCGCCGTCCGCTGCCGCCAAGTGCCGACAGCGTCAGCCGCAGCAGTTCCTGACTGGCCGCCGGCCGGCGCAGTTGATCGCCATCACGCACGCCGACAATCGACAGCGGTGAAGACGCCGCCAGCACCGGCCCGGGGCAGTCCGGGTCGTTGGCCGGCAAGCGTGCTTCACGCCGCTCGACTCGCGGCAGCCAAGGCTCCAGCGGCGCCGGCCACAACGCGATATCCCGCGCCATGGCGCCCGGGCATTTGGGGTCGACCCGCAGACCTTTGGCATTGACCCAGACCTTCTCCACCAGTCCCACGCTCAGCGGCTGATCCATGGCCTGCAAGGTCGGCGGCGTCGTGCCGTCCAACGTCCAGGCGAAGCGCTGGCGACGGCAGTTCGGGTCATTGCGGCTCATCGGTTGACCCAGCGGCCAACAAATCGCCGCCACCCCGACGTTCAACGGCACCGGTTGGACCGGTGCGCTGATGCCCCGCTGACTGTCGCGGTTGATCAACACGTCGTGGACTTGCAACATCAACGGCGCCGCCGACGCCAGACCGAATTGCCCTGGCACCGGCGTGCCGTCCGGGCGGCCGATCCAGATGCCGATCAGGTAACGCGGTCCGACGCCAATCGCCCAGGCATCACGGAAGCCGTAACTGGTGCCGGTTTTCCAGGCCAGCACCGGACGCTGCACCAGTTCGGCGCGCGGGTCGCGGTCGGGACGCGCCTGACCGCTGAGAATTCGCCGCACGATCCACGCCGAACCCGGCGACAGCAACGGCCGCTCACGTAGCTCATCGTCAGGCTGCAAACGGATGTTGGCACTCTTGCCGCCACGGGCAAACGCGCTGTAGCCACTGACCAGATCTTCCAGTCGACTGCCGGCGCCACCGAGGATCAACGCCAGGTTCGGCTCGGCCAGCGGCGGCAAGGTCAACGGCATGCCGCCGATGCGCATTTCGGCGGCAAAACGTTTCGGTCCGTAGGCTTCCAGCAACTGCACGGCCGGTAGATTCAATGAGGTCGATAGCGCGCTGCTGGCCGGCACCGGGCCGCTGAAGCCCATGGAGAAGTTGCCCGGTCGGTAATCGCCGTAACGCCGGGGCACGTCCTGCAACAACGATTCGGAATGAATCAGCCCGGCGTCCATGGCCATACCGTAGAGGAAAGGTTTGAGGGTTGAGCCGGGCGAACGCAGGGCGCTGATCATGTCGACATGGCCGAATCGCCGGTCGTCATTGATATCCACCGACCCCAGGTAAGCGCGCACCGCCATGGTTTCTTCTTCGACCACCAGAATCGCCGCCGAGGTGTGCTCCGGCAGGCGTGCGCGCCAGCCCAGCAACAAGTCTTCGAGACGCCGTTGCAGGTTGGCATCAAGGGTGGTGCGAATCAGTGGCGGGCTGTCCGGACGGTTCAAGCGCCGCGCCAATAGCGGCGCGAGGCTCGGTTCCAGACGGGGTGCCAACAGCAACGGTTCTTCCAGGGCTTCATCGACCGCCGACTGGGGCCACACCTGAAACTGCGCCAGACGCCGCAGCACTTTGTCCCGAGCCACCTGCGCGCGCGCCGCATGTCGGTCCGGACGCAAGCGGCTCGGTGCTTGCGGCAATACCGCCAGCAATGCGGCTTCGGCGTGGGTCAGGTGTTGCGGCGACTTGCCCAGGTAAGCCCAACTCGCCGCCGCCACGCCTTGCAGCGTGCCGCCGAACGGTGCGCGGTTGAGGTAAAGGTTGAGGATCTGATCCTTGGACAGGTGCCATTCCAGCTGCGCGGTGCGCCACAGTTGGCGCAGCTTGCCAAACAACGTTCGCGAATGCGGATCGAGCAGCCGCGCGACCTGCATCGACAAGGTGCTACCGCCGGACAACACCCGACCGCCGGTGAGGTTTTGCCACATGGCCCGGCCCAGCGCCAAGGGGTTAACACCAGGATGCTGATAGAACCAGCGGTCTTCGTAAGTCAGCAGCGCATCGAGGTAATAGGGCGAAACCTGTGATGTTTCCACCGGGTAACGCCACACGCCGTTGGCATCGGCGAAACGCCACAGCGGCGTGCCGTCTTCAGCCAGCACCACCCGCGCCAGATCGTCCTTGGGCAGCGGTAACGGCCAGAGACGGTCGGCGAGCCACAGCAGCGCGATCAACAACAGCACACCGATCAGACAACGCTGAACGATTCGCTTAAACAAGCTGAAATTCAATCCACCAAACCTCTATGATTCACGGGAACTCACCCGCTTAAACAATGGCCCAAGGCTCAGCTCGAGCCCCCACTCTTTCATCAGGACGCATACATGCAAGAAAACAGCTTTTTCGAATGGCTTGGCCAGGCACTGGGTTCAGTCATCCGGTTCATCGTCGATACGCTCAGTGGGTTGTTCAACGCCTTGACTCACGCCAGCGGTAACTTTGTCGACGGGCTGTCACGAGCACTGGGCATGGAGCCCTCGATCATCAGCATTCTCGTGCTGATCATTGGTTTGATGCTGTTGTACTCGGCGATCCGCGCCTTCATGCGCGCCTCGATCATCGCCGGGATTATCTGGCTGGTGCTCGGGTTGTGGGTGTTGAGCTGGGTTGTTCACTAACACCGTGATCCCATGTGGGAGCGAGCCTGCTCCGGGCGGCGATCCGACGATGACGGCTTCAGACTCAACTAACAGGTTGCCTGAAAGACCGCTATCGCGAGCAGGCTCGCTCCCACAATTCAGCTTGCGCTGCGGCTAACGCCCCTTGATCACCATCTCCGGCACGGTTTCGCCCACGGCCTGCCAGTTCGGCCGGTACATCGACTCCACTTGCGGCGGCGGTATACGGTAGGTGCCGGGGGTTACGGCCCGCGCCAGGTACAACAAGTGCGTGGTGCCGTAGCCGTCCAGGTTCAGCGCCGCAACGTAACGATCATCGCGGAACTCCTGATGCTTGAGGCTGGCGTTGCGCATTGAGTCGCGCCACTCCTTGACCTTGCTGCTGGCGTTTTCCAGGCTCGCGGCGCTTTGCGCCAGGTTCTGGTTTTCCAACTCCAGGCCCGCCGGCAGTAAATCCACCACCAACGCATCCGGTACCCGCTGCTTGGCGCCGACCGCAATGTGCACCAGCACCAGATCGCCACTGGCCAGGTCCTTGAGATTCAACGGCTGGCCGTTCATGCCCAGGTACTCACGGCGAATGCTCAGGTTCTCACCACCAGGAACCGGCGCCTGCTGTGGATAACCGGAAATGGTCAGTTGCTGAAAGACCGGTTCGCTGCCTTCATTGCGCAGCGACAGTGGCGCGGCCAGCAACGGCCCTTGCAGCTTGAGCCCCGGCTGATTATTGCTCAGCTCGCGGGTTTCATTGCCAACGCTCAGTTGCGCCGCCCAGTTGGCTTCCGGTTTACCCAGCAGGCCTCGGCCTGCAAGGAACAGCGAATTACGCTCCTGGGTCGACAAGTATCGGCTGGCGGCCAGTTGATCGGACAGTTCGAACAACCGCTCGTCACGCTTGCCCTTGTCCAGATCGTTCTCTTCCAGCAACGCCAGTATCAGCGCCTGATCGCGCAACGGACTGCCGTAATCGGCCAGCCAGTCATTCGGTTTGCGTGAGGCGGCAAGACCCGCGAGCAAGGCTTGGTCCGCGCGTGGTTGATCGCCCATTTTCTGCAAGGCAATCGACAGCTGTACCAGCGGCAGACCGGAACGGGCATCGGTGCGGCGATCGAACAGGCTGCGCAGCGCCCCCAGTGGCGCCTGTTGGCTACGGGCCAACACCAGACCGGCGTAGGCCTGCACGGCAAAGCGGGTGTGCTCGGCGTTTTCGCTGTAGTTCACCTCGATCAGGTTGCGCTCTTGCAGGTAACGCAGCAGTCGCTCGCTGGCCTTTTTCAGCGCCTCGGGCGGTACGGCAAAACCCTGGTCGCGAGCGCGCAGCAGGAAGTCGGTGACATAGGCGGTCAGCCAGTATTCTTCTTCGCCATCGGCGCCCCACAGCCCAAAGCTGCCGTTGTAGCGCTGCATGCCCAGCAGGCGCTCGATACCGAGTTCGATCTTGCGCTTGCGGTCCGCGTCCGGCTCGCCTTCCAGGCCAAGCCGTTTCAGGCTCGCGGCGTCGGCATAGAGCGATGGATACAGACCGCTGGCGGTTTGTTCCAGACAACCATAAGGGTAAGCCTTGAGTGCACGAATCTGCTCGCCAAGGTTCAGCGGCGGCCGGCTCGACAGGCTGAGCAAGGCTTCACGCCCGGCTGGTTCGAACAGCGACAACTCACCTTCCGGCAAGCTCCACGGTTGATCCTTGAGCACCGCACGATAGTGCTTGAGCAACGCCGGATACGCTGGGCGCACGCCCAGGGTCCACTCGCGGGTGAAGGGCGGCAGGTTCTCGCCCGGCAGGTCGAGACCGTTGACCAGCACCTTGACCTTGCCCTGACCGAAACCGCCGAGGGCACGCACCGCAATCCGCAGCGTGGTGCGCTGGCCCTGGTTCAGTTGCACGCTTTGAGACGACTCGTCGACCAGGGCCAATTGCCCCTCGGCACTCAGTTGCACATCGAGTTTCTGTGCCTTGCCCGACAGGTTCGACAGGTCCAGCGCCAACGTGGTCTGGTCGCCACCGGCGAGGAAGCGTGGTGCCGACAGTTCGGCAATCAGCGGCGCGGCGATCACTGTTTTGCCTTCGGCCATGCCGTAGCGATCATCGGTCCAGGCCTGGGCCATCAAACGCAGTTCGCCGTTGAAGTCAGGGATGTTGACGCTGACTTCGCCTTCGCCCTGTTCGTTCAGGGTCACCGGTGCGCTTTGCAGGGCGACGATGGTCACGCTGGTGTCCGGGCGTTTGCCGCCCTTGGCCAGTGCCGCGTCACCACCGAAGGCCAGACTGGCCAAACGCCCCTGGCCGGCCTCGATCAGTTGCCCATAAACGTCGAGTTGGTCGGCACTGTAGGCCTTGCGGCCAAACAGGCTGGAGTACGGGTCCGGCGTCGGGTACTCGGTGATGTTGAGGATGCCGACGTCGACCGCCGCCAGCAGCACATGCACCTGTTGCGGCACGCTGCCATCGGCGTTTTTCGCTTGAACCTTCACCGTCAGTGGTTGTTTCGGGCGCATTTTTTCCGGTGCCGTCAGGCCCAGAGCGAGTTTGCGCTGAGTCCGGTCAAGCGGCAGATGCAGCACGCCGACCGCACGTTTTGGGGTGACGTTGGCTTTGCGCTCGCCGGGACGAATCACCAGTGCACTGACGTACAGATCGTGGCGCGACCACTTCGGATCGAGCTTCACCGCGAAGCTTTTGCCTTCGGCCGGCACATCGATTGCCTGCCACCACAACGGGCCATCTGCCGATTCCACCAGCAGATAACCCTTGCCGGCAGCCGGTGGCGTCACGGTGACATTGGCCGTATCGCCATCGCCGTAGGCCGGTTTATCCAGTGCCAGTTTGACCTGGTCGGGACGCACCGCACCGCCTCCGGCGTTGTCCTGAGCACGGTAGCCGGCCCAGAAGCGCAGGCTGCTGACGATGCCGGTTTGTGGGTCTTCGACTTCGACGCGGTACGGGCCCCACTCCACCGGGAAGCTGACCTTCGCCGTGTCGCCCGCCTTGATGCTGAGGGTTTCTTCGTCGAGGTTGAGGAATTTTTCGTTGAAGTGATAGCTCCAGCCATCGTTCTGCGAGTAGTTCCAGTAGTAGTCGCGGCGCTCACGGATCAGCCGCACCTTGAGGTTGTCGGCGGCCAGCTTCTGACCTTCGTTGTTGGCCATCAACAGTTCGAACTCGACCGGACCATCGCCGTTGGTTTCTTCACCCTTGAATAACGCACGCAGGCCCGGCAAACGATCTGCCGGCCACACCGGTTGCACCACGCGGCGGGTAATCGGCCGGCCACCGGACTCGTGCAGGCTGGCCTGAACGATCAGTTGCAGCGGCGACTTGGCCGCGGCCCATTTGCTCTCAAGGGAAATCACCGCCTCGCCATTGGCGTCCAGCACCGTTTCATCCAGCTCCAGGTCCTGGCTCAGCTCTACTTCAGTGACCGAGCCAAATTGATAACCCGGTAAACCTTTGACCGCCTCACGCAAGGGCCGCACGTAAACCTGACCACTCAAGCGATTGCCCGACGCCGGCGCGCCGTAGAGGTAACGACCGTTGACGCTGATTTCAGCGGTGTCAGCCGGTTTGATCGGCACATCGCTGCCCTTGAGTTCCAGGGCCAGGCGTTCAGGCAGGAAATCTTCGACCAGGAATTCGTAGAGCTGCGGCTTGCCGTCGCCCAGGTCGAACACCAATTGCCAGCGCCCGGTCGGCGCTTCGCCGGCCAGTTGCAGTTGATATTGATAGAGCCCCGAGGCATCAGCGTCCCAGACGAACTTGCGGCTGACTTGCGCATCCGGCCGGCGCACTTCGACGCTGACCGGCTGCGGTTTGACCGCGTTGCCGTCCTTGTCTCGCAGCAAGGCATTGAGCAGTACGGTTTCGCCGGGGCGGTAGAGATCGCGCGGGCCGAACACGAAGAACTGCAGCGGATGGGCTTGCGGCCCGGCAATGTTGAACTCGGCCAGGTCCAGCGCCGCACTGTTGAGACGCAGCATGCTGGTTTGTTCGCCCTGATGGGCCAGCAGCACCTCGGCCTTTTTCGGCAGCGGCAACTCAGCGTGGCCGCCCTTCTCGGTTTTGCCCTGGCCGAGCACACGGCCATCGGCGTCGAGCAGTTCAAGGTTGACGTCGTCCAGCGCTTTGCCGCCTTCGAGGGCTTGGGTGAACACGTCCAGACGGTTCTGGTAACGGTGCACCGACAAGCCGATGTCACTGAGGGTGAACAAGGTCGCCGGTTGCGAGTAGCTGTAAGTACCAGAGGCACGCATCACCGCTAGATAGACGCCCGGCTGCTGCAACGGCTTGAGGCCGGCGATCGGCAGCAGCAAGGTTTCGCGGGTGTTGCGCGCCGGGTTCAGGTCGAAGCGGCCGCCGTAGACCAGATCGGCCATCGGCAGCAGTTCACGGGATTCATAACTTTGCAGACTGCTGTTGCGCCCCCATTGGGTGAGGAACGCCGGCAGCGATTCGGGTTTGATACGGAAGAATTCGACGTCGATCTTGTCGACGTTCAGCGCGATCACCGGCAAGCCTTCCGCCAGACGAGTCGGCAGCAAGGTGCCACGACTGGCGAAACCCACGGTCGGTTGCAGGTCACGGGTTTCCAGACGGCTGACGTATTCGGCGGCCAGTTTGGCATCGTTCACCCCCAACAGTCCGGCATCGACGGTCAGCACCAGTTTGCGCTGCGGCTCAAGATGGCGCAGGCGCAGTTCCATCAGGTTGTCCGAGAGTTCCCAGGCGCCATCGACCTTGCCGGTCTTGCTGTCCACCAGGTGCAGTTTGTCGGCAAACTTCTGTTGCGGGTCCAGCGGCACCGAAAAACTCACCGACAGCGTGCTGGCGCCGTCGAGCTGGATTTCCGAGACATCCACCACGCTCAGCTCACGGCCGGCGTAACGCTGCTTCAACGCAGCGACATCCTGAACGGCCTTGGGCGTCGTGGCCGCAGCCGCTGGCGGTGCGGAACTGGCCGGAGCCTTGCTGGAGGTCGATGAATCGCAGGCGCTGAGCAGCGTCAGCGCGCAGGCCAGAAACAATCCTTTGTTAAACATGGGGCACTCGTTGGCTGGTGTATCGAAGGGTTGAACTATAGCCCAAGCGCTTGCCGGGCTGGTCGGATTGACCGACGGCGTACAAACCTGTGGCGAGGGAGCTTGCTCCCGCTTGAGGGCATAAGTATCTGTACATATTTTCGTTCTGCCCCCCTGTAGCAGCTGCCGAGCCTGAGAGGTTGCGTTCGAGGACGAAGTCCTCGCAAATCCTGTGCACGCGGTTTGCCTGAAAGAACGTATTGCCTGATTTTACGACCGCTGCGTCCGGATGCGGCCCAGACCGAACGCAGCCTCGCAGGCTCGGCAGCTGCTACGAGTCATGCGTTGCCCCGGAATCTCTTAACTGTCTGGTAAGTAGGACAAGCCCCCTAGCCACAAGAGCACTCAACGTCGGTTCTGCCGCTACAATGCCTGCTCTCGCAAGGAGCCTGAATGTCTACGCTGATTACCGACTGGCGCGATCGCTCGACCCATCGCCGTGTCTGGGCGCTTGCCGCGCCGATGATTCTTTCGAACATTTCCGTGCCGCTGGTGGCGCTGGTCGACAGCACGGTGATCGGTCACCTGCCCCACGCCCATCAGCTTGGCGCCGTCGCAGTGGGCGCCAGCCTGTACACGTTTCTGGCCTGGGCCATGGGTTTCCTGCGCATGGGCTCCACCGGGTTCGCGGCGCAGGCGGCCGGGCGCGGTGACGGCGCGGCGTTGCGGCAGATCCTGCTGCAAGGCTTGCTATTGGCGATGGGCTTGTCGCTGCTGCTCGGAATGCTTGGCGTTCCGCTGAGCGGTGTGGCGCTGCACTTCATGCAGCCATCTGCCGAACTCGATCAACTGACCCGGGAGTTTTTCCACACCCGGCTGTTTGGCCTACCGGCGGCGCTGGCCAGTTATGCGTTGGTCGGCTGGTTTCTCGGCACCCAGAACGCCCGTGCCCCGCTGGCGATTCTGTTGACCACCAATCTGGTGAACATCGCCCTCAACCTGTGGTTCGTCATTGGTCTGCAATGGGGTGTGGTCGGGGCGGCCCACGCTTCCGTGATCGCCGAATGGACCGGCGCCCTGCTCGGCCTGGCCATGACGCGTAGCGCCCTGCGCGCCTACCCAGGGCATATCGCCTGGGCGGCACTGGCGTTGTGGCAAAGCTGGCGGCCGCTGCTGACAGTCAACCGCGACATTTTCATTCGCAGCCTGGCGCTGCAATCGGTGTTTTTCATGGTCACCGTGCAAGGCGCACGGCTCGGCGATGCGACGGTGGCGGCCAATGCCCTGCTATTAAATGGTTTGCTGTTGACGGCCCACGCCCTGGATGGCCTGGCCCATGCGGTGGAGGCGTTGTGCGGTCACGCCATCGGCGCTCGCGACCGCCAGGCTTTACGCCGATCCCTGGTGGTGGCCTGCGGCTGGTCATTGATTGCCAGCCTGGGGTTTGCGCTGCTGTTCCTGTGCGCCGGTCATCTGTTCATCAAGATGCAAACCAACATCCAGAGCGTGCGCGACACCGCGTTCATCTACCTGCCGTATCTCGCCGCACTGCCGCTGATCGCTGTCTGGAGCTACTTGCTCGATGGCCTGTTCATCGGCGCCACCCGTGCCCGGGAAATGCGCAACGGCATGCTGCTGACGGTGTTGGTGTTGTTGCCATTTGCCTGGGCCTTGCAAGACTTCGGCAACCACGGACTGTGGCTGACCTTTCTGCTGTTCATGTTGCTGCGCAGCCTGACACTTGGAGCGATCGCCTGGAACCTGCGCAAGAACGATGGCTGGTTCACAGGTTTAGCTCACTGAACCGGCGCGGTCTGGAGTAGCAACTGCCGAGCCTGCGAGGCTGCGTTCGGTCTGGGCCGCATCCGGACGCAGCGGTCGTAAAATCAGGCACCGCGCTCTTTCAGGCCAACCGCGTACTCAGGATTTGCGAGGACTGCGTCCTCGAACGCAGCCTCGCAGGCTCGGCAGCTGCTACGAGTGCAGTTCTTCATCGTCATTTGCCCATACGAGCGCGGTGATGTCAGGATCGATCGTTCTGCCAACGATTGCGCAAGCTGTCGAGCCGTTCTTGCTGAGTCCGCCCCGGCAGATGTTCTTCAGGCGTGGCTGACGGGTACTGCAAGCGTAGCCGCAACCAGCCATCGAGGACTGCGCTTTCGCTGAAACCCTGTTCGAGTCCTTCCTGCACACAGGACCAGATCGCGTCAAAGTCGTGGCCCGTCGAGCGACTCCAGTGCCAGGCATGCCGCTCCAGCAGGCACGCCTGCAACTTACCCTGCTGGTGAAGGCTGAGGTTGTCTTCGATGGCCAGTTCGCTGACAGCCAATCGCGGGTTGACCAAATACTGCCAACCCAAACTGCCGATCGCCCGGTCTGCCCAGGTCCCGCCATACCAGTACACCTTATCGATCGGCCCCAGCCAGCGGCTCAGTTCGCGGGCATCACAGGCATCAAAAAAATAACTGGCGATAAAGGGGTTGTAGTAGCTCAGCAGGCCTCTGTAATGAAGCCCGAACGTGACCGTGAGCATACGTCGAAGGTGCCCAAGCAATTGCTCCGAGGGTGCGGAGCTGACCAGCAGCAACCCCGGCCAGTCCGCCGGCTCGCCGTGGCAACAGTGCGCCAGAGACGGTTGTGCCGATAGTTCGATCAACTGCGGCCCCTGGTCGCGCAACACATGCAGGTCGGTGTTTTCGAACAGCGGGTAACGCGGTGCATCGGCAAAACGCTGCTGCAGATTGCGCCCGGCATCCGGCGAGCCCGGGACATCCAGCAAGAGCCATTGCGCCGACTGGACAGCGATCATGCCGCACCACTTTGGCCAAGCCCTGCCAGCGTGCGGCAGACACAGATCGCTTGCTGGCAATACATGAAACTGCCCCCGCCGGGTATCAAGCACAGCAACACCAAGGGCTGACTGCTCTGGACCAACGTCAACAAGTCATCGCGGCCAGCCGATGGCAAATCCTCCAGAGCCGGGGTCGACTCCCCGACCGGTACTGGCTCCACTGCCTGGAGGCTGTCCTCGTTTGCCGAGGGCGGGGGTGCTTCGCAAGGCAATACGGTATCAGCCGTGAACGCTGCCCCCTGAAATACACCGATTATCAATGGCTGATCCGGGTCGCCGTCGATAAAGCTCACACAGACCTCAACCCCCGCCGTTAATGCGGCAACCGTGTCGGCAGACAGTTGGGGCGAGACCGGCAGCCAGCAGTGGCTGGGTCTTGCGCCCTCGCCCTGATACAGCCAATCAAACTGCACGGCGATGCGTTGCGCTAAGTCACTGTGTACATCGTCCACCTCGATCACCCAGCCACGTTGCACACTGTTCATCCGTGGCTTCACGCTCGGGCAAAACGCTGCGAACGGCGTCTCCCAGGGAATCGCACAAATGCGGTTCTGATAGCGCGGCATCTGCGCCTGGCTACCCGAATGCTCGACTCGGGTCAGCAACCACAAGTGATTCCAGTCAGCACAGGGATGGCCCGACAACGGCATCAGTACGCCGCTACGCACGTTCGGCAGATCCGTTTCGCCCTCTGCGACGGTTTTCAACACCCTGCCCTGACCGGCCACATCGGCGTGAGCATGAACCTTGAATCGCCTGACAGCAGGCACAGTGCCCAGCGCATCAAAGGTTGCGCTGTCGCTTAGACACAAGCTTCGTCGAGAGTCGGTAAAGATCAGACAATGGCCGCCCTTGCGGTGCAGGAAGTGGTAATGAATCTGTGCTTGCTCGCACAGGCGCTGCACAAACGCTAAATCCGATTCGCGGTATTGAGTACAAAAGTCCCGCACGGGGTAGTCGCTCTTGAGCTCGAATCGACAGGATTTTTCGTTTATGCCGTGCTCCTTCAGTACCTGAACCAGAATCTGCGGGACTGACAGCCCGGTGAATATTCGCTGGTTGAAGCGTTGCGCCAGGCAGGCCAGTCTCGGACCCAGGCACAGACGCCAGAGCGCAGGCACCGCGTCGTCGTGAAGCGGAGTGAGGTCATGAATCTGTCCATGGATACCGGTGCCCGCCCCCCCGAAACCCAGGTACGCCGAACGAAACATCAGGCTGGCGATGTCCAGCCGCAACTCATCGAGCTGCAGGTCCAGCTGGAAAGCAAAGGGTTGGCTGATGGACTCGCTACCGGTAAAGGCTACAACGGCAAAGGGTTGGGGCTGACCCGCTATCTCCAGACGAAATGACGGCTCGTTGACAGAATCGAACATCGGCGTGTCTCTACAGGAGGGGCGGCCGGGGATTCTCGCTGAGAGACATGGCCGAGTAGAGTGCCGAAATACAACTTAGGAAATGGCCTACGTGAAATAGAGACCACACATCGTTGATAGTGCAGGCGCGTGGAAAATCGCTGCGAAGATAAAGAAATGCCGTACCAGGTCTTCCGAAAACTCCACATTACGTGGAGTCTTTTCAGACAACCTAGGGTCTGTTGACGTTTGGTGGCGAGCCGCGTTGCTGTGCCAACGTGTGCGAGGCAAGGCGCGGGATGCCGCCAATGGTTGTTCCCTTGGCAAATCCCGCAACGCAGCCTCGCGCACGTTGGCGCGCAACCCGAAGGGACGGGACCCATTTGGCGCAGGGCGGCGTTGCTCGGAACTTATTGGGAACAACCAAACTGCGTTCCTCGCGCCTTGCCCTGCGCCAAATGGGTCGCCGTCGCGGTCGTCACCAAACGTCAACAGACCCTAGTCACAGCCGCTCGTTACCTCAAGAAGACAGGTAAGACGAGCGAGTCAGACCCAGGCGCAACGCATCGAGGTACTGGGTACGCTCGGTAGCGCTGATCTTGGCGCTGGCAACCTTGTCGCGGTAATGGGTCATCAGCTCTTCCGGCGACAAGTGCACGTAACGCAGCATGTCTTCGATCGTGTCGTGGGTTTCAATACCGGCGTGGTAAACGCTGCCGTCGGCATTCTGATAGATGTTCACCGAGTCAGTGTCACCAAACAGGTTGTGCATGTCGCCGAGAATTTCCTGGTAAGCGCCCACCAGGAAAATCCCCAGCAGGTAGTCTTCGCCATCATTGAGCCCGTGTACCGGCAGGCTGGTCTCGATGCTCTGTTCGTCGACGTACTGCTTGATCTTGCCGTCGGAGTCGCAGGTCAGGTCTTGCAGCACCGCACGGCGCATCGGCTCTTCATCGAGACGGTGCAGCGGCAGGATCGGCAGTACCTGGCCGATGGCCCAGGTGTCCGGCAGGCTCTGGAATACCGAGAAGTTGCAGATGTATTTGTCGGCCAATTTGTCGTTCAGTTCGTCGAGCACCTGACGGTGCGAACGCTGACGGGCTTTCAACGAGTTGTGCAGGCGGCGGCAGACGGCGAAGTAGCATTGCTCGGCCAGGGCTTTTTCGGCCAGGGTCAGTTTGCCATCGGCGTACTGGGTGGCCACGTCGCTCATGTAGTGCGTCGCGCGCCAGTAAGTTTCGGTGACCATCTCGATGTCGGTCGGACCGAGCAGGTCTACCAGCCACTGCACGGTTTCCGGCAGTTCTTGCTTGTTATCGATCTCCGGCACGTCGTCGTTGTGTTTCTCGACGTCGGTCACCTGCACCACCAGCATGGCGTGGTGAGCGGTCAGCGAACGACCGCTCTCGGAGAAGATGTTCGGATGCGGCAGGTTCTGCGCGTCGCAGAATTCCTTGAGCATGCCGACCACGACACCGGCGTAATCGTCCATGTCGTAGTTGATCGAACTGGCGTTACGCGAGTGGGTACCGTCGTAGTCGACGCCCAGGCCTCCGCCAACGTCGATGTGATCCACCGGCAGCCCCAGGTTGCGCAGTTCGCCGTAGTAACGGATCGCTTCCTTGAAGCCGTGCTGGTAGTCCGCCAGGTTGGCAATCTGCGAGCCCATGTGGAAGTGCAGCAAGCGAATGCCCTGATCCAGGCCCGCCGCGCGGAAGCGCTCGACTACCGATAGCAGTTGAGCGGCCGACAGACCGAACTTGGACTTTTCGCCGCCCGTGTCAGCCCATTTGCTCGACGCCAGGGACGACAGGCGCACCCGCAGACCGACTTGAGGCTTGACCTTCAGCGAGGCGGCTTCTTCGATCACCAGGCCGACTTCGGATTCTTTTTCGATCACGATGAACACGTTATGGCCCAGCTTCTGGCCCATCAGTGCCAGACGGATGAACTCACGGTCCTTGTAACCGTTGCAGACGATGGTGCCGCCCTTCGGCGCCAGGGCCAGCACGGCCAGCAGTTCCGGCTTGGAGCCGGCTTCCAGACCGATGGAAACGTTCTGGGTGGCGATGATGTTCTCGATCACCGCTTCTTGCTGGTTAACCTTGATCGGGTACAGCGCGGTGTACTTGCTCTGGTATTCCAGACGCTCGATGTTCGCGTCGAAGGCGCCGGTCAGCTGACGAACGCGGTCTTGCAGGATGTCCGGAAAGCGCACCAGCAGTGGCAAGGACAGGCCGCTTTTGCGCAGCTGTGCGACTTGCTCGAATAAATCGATAGGTGCGCTGCTCGGGCCGTTCGGACGAACTTCTACGCGACCGGCGTCACTGATCGCGAAATACCCGGCCCCCCAATGGCGAATCCCGTAAACACTGCGGCTGTCCGCAACTGTCCATTGGCTGCCATCGTCTTTGCGTGTGCGTCGTACGGACATCGAAGTCCCCTATAAAGAAGTCAAAGAGCGCCACCCGGGTTGAGGGCTGGCGCAGTCTAAAGAATGAAAATGACGATTAGCCTGCAACGGGCTTGTAGACCTCGTTATCAGCGCTGAGTTTAGAAACCGGTCAGAACAGGCTCTGTGAAAACCATGGAGACGACGTTAAACCTGAATCGGATCAGGACTGCATCAAGTCGGGGTGGTCTTCACAGAGGCTGCTAGCCGCCGGATTTCTTCGCTTTGAAACCGAGTTTGATCAGCTCTGCCAAGAGTAGCTCGACATGATCGCCCTGGATCTCGATGATCCCGTCCTTCAATGCGCCACCTGTACCACACCGTTTCTTCAACGTCGTGGCCAGCGTGGTGAGCGCATCGATAGGCAGCGGCACGCCGCTGATGGTGGTCACCGTCTTGCCGCCACGGCCCTTGCTTTCGCGGCGCACGCGCGCGATGCCGTCGCCGGCCGGGATAACGGTTTGTTTGCAGATGCAGGCTGCCACCGGCTGGCTACAGTCCGGGCAATGTCGACCTGCGTCGGTGGAAAATACCAGGCCACCAAGGGCGGCGAAGGATGCGGCTTTTTTGGCCACCGGCAATCCTCTTGGGAGGACAAAGACTGGTCGCAGCAACGTTGGCACGTGCTATCGACCGCGAAGCCCCACTCAGGCAGGGGCAGCGCTACTGACCGGACGCCCCTACAAAAAGGAGTGCCGGTTCAGCTTGAAAAGGTCGCGCAGTGTAACGGCAAAAAGCGCACTTGCTAAGAGCCAATCGGCGCCAATTTATAGATCTTTTGCGACGTCCTTTACAACGTCGCCCCCACACGAGCGCAGATAGCGCTTCAACGCGGCCAGAGAGTCCGGGCAGTAAGGCTTTTGCGTGATTTCCTGCATGACCTGTTCGATGGGAATAAAGCGTGCCTGGAGCACTTCCTCCGGTTGCAGGTTCAACGGACCGTCCCAGACCGCCGAGAACGCCGAACACCACAGGCGATTGCCGGTGTCCTCGAAGAAAAAATGATCGTGGGCGGTCAGTTCCACCCCACTGACGCCTAACTCTTCTTCCAGCTCACGGGCCGCCGACTCGGCGTAGGTTTCGGTCGCCAGCACCATGCCGCCCGCCGCCACATCCCAATACCCCGGATAGATGGCTTTGCTGAACGTGCGCTGATGCACGCACAGTTCACCGGCAGAGTTGAATAGCATGATGTAAGTCCCGCGCCCGATCAGCCCGCGCTCACGCAGCTCCGAGCGCACCAGTGACCCGAGCAGGTTGTCCTGCTCGTCGACCCAGGCAATCTGTTCGGCGTCAGAGGCTGCGCGATGCGCAGCCTCGTTGGTGTTGGTGACCATGACTCAACCCTGATTGAGCAGTTGACGCAAATCGATGACCGCCGCGTTGGCCCGCGAAATGTAGTTGGCCATGACCAGCGAGTGGTTGGCCAAAAGCCCGAAACCGCTGCCGTTGAGAATGATCGGGCTCCAGACGGTTGTCTGAGACGCTTCCAGCTCACGAATGATCTGACGCACGCTCACGGTGGCGTTTTTCTTCGCCAGCACGTCGGCGAAATCGACTTCTATGGCACGCAGCAAGTGCGACAGTGCCCAAGCCTGGCCCCGCGCTTCGTAGAACACGTCGGCGATCTGCAGCCGAGGCGTTTGTACCAGCTCTTCCTCAACCACCGGCACCTGACCCGGCGCCAGGGTTTCGGTTTTCAGTGCGGTGTTGAGCTTGACCCGACCGACGCTGGCCGACAGCCGTTGCGACAACGAACCCAGACGGGTTGCGACATCACCCAGCCAGTTGTTCAGGTTGTCGGCACGCGCATAGAACTGGGCGTTTTTTTGCGCTGGATCGGACAGGCGAGCCTGATAGCGGCTCAGGGAATTGATACCTTCCTGGTATTCCGACTCGCTGGACGGCAGCATCCAGCTCTTGTTGTCGAAGTTGAAGCGCGGCTCGGCCTTGGCCAGATCGGCGTCTTCGGCGGATTGCGACTGCGAGCGGGCAAAGTCTTTGCGCATGGCACGGGTCAGGTCACGCACTTGCACCAGCACGCCGTATTCCCAGCTCGGCATGTTGTCCATCCACAGGCCCGGCGGGAAACGGTCGTTGGAAATATAGCCACCCGGCTTGTGCAGCAAGGTTCCGGCAACGGTCTTGAGGGTTTCCACCGTCGTGTACCCGACGACCAGCTGCTTGCCTTCCTTCTCGGCGGCTATTTGCGCATTCTGCTGAACCGGGAACAGGGCCGGCTCCTGGCTCCAGTAGATCCCCAGGACGACGGTCACCAGCAAGTACAGGCCGATCAGTGTGGCCAGCGCTCGGCTGAACAACAAACCACCGAAATAGCTGCGGGTTGCCGACTTGGGTTCGGCGGCACGTTCAGGTGCGCTGCCTGTGCGGTTCTTCCAGTCCAGCATGGCGATATCCTTTCAATCACTTGAGTTCATCGGTTCGACCACAACCATACAACAACGCGCCTTCGGTCGGCACCCACCGTTGGGCTTATCCGGAAAATTACCGTTCGAGCCCGCGGCATCTGTTGTTATTTAACTCAAGCGTCCATGCCCGCGCTAAACGCCAATAACCTCCATTGATATCTGCTGCACCTCGGCCGGCGCAAATAGATGCGCGATGCCTTCGCCGTCGGTTCGGCGTTGGGCAGTGAGCCCGTCCACCGTCGCAATGTAACGCTGCTGAGCCAGCGGCTCGGCGGTTACGCTGCTAACGAGGCGGAAAATCCTTGGTGATCTTGAGGCCTGGATAGGTGGTTTTTTCATCAATTCAATGACCGTTTGATCAAAAGAACGTACTGGCACCGCCCAATCGCCAAAGTCGGCCTCAGCCCGGATCAACCACCACTTGCCACTCTCGAGTTGCTCCAGCACCTCACTGTCGAGATCAATCAGCAGGCCGGCACGCAACTCGCCCAGGCCTTCGATGGGTTGCCGATCGAGCAATGCCAGGCGGACGTGTTCCAGCGCTTGTTCGCTGGAATACGCATGTTGACGCTCCCATGCGGACAGATGAAGTTCCTTGACCAACCTCATGCCTGCGCCTCTGTATTCCACTCATCGGAACCCATGGTCCGGCTGATCTCATGCCGCCAATAGATTCGCCGGTAGCTGAAGTGAATCTTCTCCAACTGAGTGAGGTGAGCAGTGCCGGGGTCCAGACAATGCGGCATCAGCACTTCGGCGCCAATGATCACCGCGTCTTCCAGCTCCATTGTGTAGAAATGCTCCTGCGTGCCATGAGCCGAGGTGCGATACCACTCGACGCGGCACTTGCTGAGCAACTCGCCGGAACATAACGCGATGTTGATCAGCGGCGATGCCTTGTCAATGGCCTTGGTGATGACCAAGGGCTTGTGCATCCGACGCCCGGCGCCTGACCCTTTGGGCACAAAAATGCCGTGGCTCAGGGCCTGAATCATGATCTGGTCCTCACGGCCCAACTGATAGATGTTGCCCACCGATGCCTCGGTGAAGGCCCCGGCGCTGATCAGGCCTTGCCTTTCACCGTGGAGAGTCATAAACGCGGGGGTTGGCATGGTGGGACTCCTTTTATTTGGGTTGAGGGGCAGGAAAGTGGCGGGGTTCGTCGTACATGTCTTCGATTTCGTCGAAGGGCGTCCAGGGTTTGGCGAGTTCTAGCGTGATGAGGTAGCGCTCTTCGGTCGGATGCCTGTAATCCTTGAATCGACCCAGTGCCAGCAAGACCTGATACTTATCACCCGCTTGCCAATAGGATCGCCCGGCCAGAATTCCTTTCCGAAGCCATGCCCGCCATTCAGGGGTATCGGCTATCGTGGGATTGTTTCTCAGCCCCTTCGCCACCCAACCTTTTTCGCGCCATTGGTCTTGCAGGTCGAGAACGACTTTAAGAACGTCATCAATCAGGAGCGGCTCGATCTGTGGAGACATGCTGATGCCGTAAACGACATTGTCGTCAAAGTTGACAGTGAAATAACGCGCCGCAGGCGTCGTGAATCCAAACTGCGGGTCGACGAATCGCAATCTTGCATCGGTCATGGGAATGCCGAACCAGATGTGCCCGCGAATCTCCGGACTAAAGAGGGCTGAAGAGTTCCTGCGCAGCTCTTCATACGTGCCACCCATTTCCAGGACGATTTCGGGTTCGTCCCAGAGAGGTTGCGTCAGCTGATGGATGGCGGCCCACGTCAAGACCGCCAGAAGTAGAAGGTAGGCGCCGCAGCGCCAGCCGAACAGCCGTGCTCGCAGATTCATAGCCTGCTACCGCCCGATGCGATCTCGCTGATCGACTGCTCTAATGCGCTACGGTTGTGATCGCTGAGCATCTGATCAAAGCGTGCCGCTGCCTGAAGCACGAATGCCATTCGCTGCTTGATGTCCGACAAGTCCGCCAGCGGGTTGTTGCCAAAACCGATGGTGCGTCCATCGTCAACACGCTGGCATTGACTGGTGAGGGTCAACTCGATCGCCTGGGCGACACCGGAAGGGAAACCGGTCACGTAGGAGGCATGGTTGCCTCGCAGCAGCGCCACCAATTGACGATCCTCATAAATCGTTGGCTGGAGAATGTTTCGCTGCTCATGCCATGCCAAATACTCCACGCTACTGGCAATGTCGCCCGCCTCTATCGCCTCGAAAGCTAACAAAATTTCGGTGCGATCCTGCCCGAAACGAAGCGTTTCCTGCCCCACCGGCCACAGCACAGGAAACTTCGGCTGCCCATAAATCCCCGCACGTGTCTCCAGGCACTTCTTCAACTCCCCCAACCCACGCTTCGCATAAAACTCATGCAACGGAAAAACATCCAGAAACAGCGTGGTATTCCCCATCGCCATCATGTCGTGCACATACCGGAATTGCTGTTGCACCCACGACAAGTCCTCCCCCGCTGAACGAAAATCCACAGAAGGCACAGGATTGCGCGCGTTGGCTTCTTTATAGTCACGCAACTCTTGCGCCTGTTCGGACATCCTGCCCGGCGTCAACAGCCCGGACTCACGGCGGCTGTCCCGCAAACGCTGCCGCGCCACATGCTCATCGTGGATGAGATCGATACTGTCCGCCGCGTGGAGCAATCCGCAGCCGACCTGCTTGGAGGCAAACGCCGCCAGCCCGGCCCACTGGAACCTCGGATCGTGCAGCCACAAGCGAGCGTAGGCAGCGTTGATCACACGGTTGCGCTCTACCGGGTCGGCGATCAATACACCATCAGGCGCAACGATTTCTTCCGCCGCGCGCTGGTAGCGATGCCAAAGGCATGCGCAAGTAAGAATTGGCACGTCGGTAACGAGCGTCTTGCTGCCATAAAGCCGCACCTCTTTACACTCACAGTCAGTCACTGGCGTGCTGTTGTGGTTCAGCCGCTGCTCATCACAGGGTTGCTCTTTGAAACACTGGGTCATGATTTGCGGATGGCGTCTAAGGGAATGCCTGAACCCTACCAGCCGAAAACCCCGTCCGAATCGGGTCGACGAAAAATCAGAAATCCCTGACAGGAAACGCTCGCCGGAAGTAAGGACGTTACGTAAAAACCGAGAGGAAAAGTCCTGAAGCCCCCTATTCACGGGGCTCTTCAGATTACAGACAAGCTAATTCAGACCATCCAGTCAGGAACTGAATAACGTCGCATTGCAGATTATTGACACACGACACTCATGCAATTGAAAAGAGGTGCTAGCATAGAGCCACCAGTCGATCTCAGCATGCACCCTAACTAGTAGTCAGGATATGACCGAGCCAGAAGACCCCAGCCGTGAGCGCCTCAAGCACCACTTTGCCCAGCGGGTAATTCATCAAGCACGTCAAATTCTTGAGATATGGCAGCGCCTGCAACGCAGTGAATGGTCAGGCGCCGACCTGGCGGAGCTGAGTGAAGCGAACCTGCGCCTGCTGCGTTTCGCCGAGCGTTTCGAACAACCTGAACACTCCCACCTGGCGCACAGCATCAGCCATTCGCTGGCGGCCGTCGACGCCAACCGCGGACGTCTGAGCAGTGGGTTGATTACCGATCTCAATCGCCTGATGCAGCGTCTGTCGCGCACTGGCCTGCGGCATGGCGACCATCTCGAACAAACCTTTCTACCCCCACTGCGCAAGCCGATCTACGTACTGCTGCAAGATCACGACCGCGCCGAGCGACTGGCCAAGCAACTCGAATTTTTCGGTCTCAGCGCACAATCGCTGGACAGTGTGTCGGCGTTTCGCTCCTCGATGGTCGAGCGGCTGCCGGCAGCGATTGTCATGGACGTCGACTTCAGTGGTCCGGGCATGGGCCTGCAATTGGCGGCCGAAGCGCAAGAAGGTCTGGAGCATAAACTGCCGTTGCTGTTTTTCAGCCTGCTGGAAACCGACACCCCGACCCGCCTCGCGGCGGTACGCGCCGGCGGCCAGGAGTTTCTGACCGGTACGCTCGAAGCGTCGAGCCTGCTGGAAAAGATCGAAGTGCTGACCTGCGTCGCTCAGTACGAACCGTATAAAGTGCTGATCATCGACGACTCCCGCGCCCAGGCCCTGCACACCGAGCGCTTGCTCAATAGCGCCGGAATCGTCACCCGCACGCTGATCGAACCGATCCAGGCGATGGCCGAACTGGCAGAGTTTCAGCCTGACCTGATCATTCTCGACATGTACATGCCGACCTGTACCGGCACCGAGCTGGCCAAGGTGATCCGCCACAACGACCGTTACGTCAGCGTGCCGATCATTTACCTGTCGGCCGAAGACGACCTGGACAAGCAGCTCGACGCCATGAGTGAGGGCGGCGACGACTTCCTGACCAAGCCGATCAAGCCGCGGCACCTGATCACCACCGTGCGCAACCGTGCAGCCCGGGCGCGCAACCTCAAGGCGCGGATGGTCCGTGACAGCCTGACCGGCCTCTACAACCACACCCACATTCTGCAATTGCTCGAAGACTGCAGCTTTCGCGCCCGCCGCGAGAACAAGCCGCTGAGCTTTGCGATGCTCGACATCGACCACTTCAAACGGGTCAACGACAGCCACGGCCACCCCATGGGTGACCGGGTGATCAAGAGCCTGGCGCTGTTTCTCAAGCAACGCCTGCGCAAGACTGACTTCATCGGCCGCTATGGCGGCGAAGAGTTCGCCATCGTCATGCCGGACACCGATATCGAATCGGCCTACAAAGTGCTCGATGAAATCCGCCAGCGCTTTGCCGAGATTCACTACCCGGCCCAGCCACAGGATCTCTGGTGTACCTTCAGTGCCGGAGTGGTGGACCTGCACGAAGACTCCGACAGCCTGATGATGGCCAGTCAGGCAGACGAGGCGCTGTACCGCGCCAAGGACGCCGGACGCAATCGCGTGCAAGCCGCGCGGCAGTCGAATCAAAGTGCCACCTTTTCATCTGAAACCACTGATTCCGTCATAACCCTGTAACACAAACGCAATAACTTCAGGCACTTACCATTCTGTCGTTGGTAGAACCGCGATGCGCCTGAAGCTGCTGACCAATCTCAATACCCTACTTTTAGTCGCGGTGTGCCTCGCACTCGGCGCCACGCTCTGGTGGTCGCAAAGAGCCCTGGAGCGCCCTTATCTGTTGATGGAGCGCTACCTGGGCCTGTCGCAGCAATTTCAAAATCAAGTGGCGCGTAACGTCGAAGATTACCTGGCCAGCGGCGATGCCCTGCGCCTGAGCAGCGCCAGCCAAGCCATCGAGACGCTGCAAAAAGAACTCACCGAGCTGCCGGCAGACCTGGCTGAAAGCTTGCGTCCGAGCCTCGTCAGCCTCAATGAATTCAGCAAGACCGACTTGCTGGCCGCCGGCAAACTGGCGGGTGACCCGCAAGCGTTGCTGCTTCAGGCCGAGCGCGAACTCGGCGCCAGCCTGGAGCAACTCAGCCAATACGCCACCGGTGCCAACACGCCTGCGGCGGCGGCCTACCTTCCCCCCCTGCTGTTAGCCTCGCAGCACGTGGGCAAACTCTCGCTGGCCCGGGACAAACTGGTCAGCAGTGGCCGCAGCGAACTGGCGGCCGATGTCGAACGTGAAGTCAGCAGCATCCGCACCCAGGCCGAGCTGATCGAAGCCCTGCCACTGCTGGGTGTGGCCGCCAGCAAAGAATCGAACACTGACGATTTCTCGGCGATGATGGGCTTGGAGAACACCGAAAAAACCGTCGCAGAAGACGCCGGTATCGGTTTCAAACGTGATCTTGCCAGCTTGCTCACCCGCTACCCCGCCGAACTCAGTCGCACCCGCGAACAGATTCAGAAACGCGCCGATCTCAGCGCCGCCACCCACCTGAAAATTGCCGCCGTGCAGCAGGCCATCGCCGGGCTGGAACCGGCCGTTCGCGCTCAACATGGGCAAATCCAGGGTGAAGTGCGGCTCATGCAGGGCGTGATGATCGGCCTGATTCTGCTGATCGCGCTGCTGATCGACACCTTGCAACGACGCCTCGCCCGGGTACTGACCAACCTCGCGCCTGCACTGTCGACCTGGGCGGAAGGCGACTTCAGTCAGGACATCCAGCTGGGTGCGACCAACCGTGAGTTGCAGGACATCCAGGAGTCACTGAATCGCCTGCGTGCTTATCTGGTGGATCTGGTCGGGACCATCCGCCTGAACGCCGAACAGGTGGCCGGCAGCAGCCGTGTGTTGGCCGAGTTGAGCAGCGACTTGCACAGCGGCGCCGAGCATCAGGCCGGCGACACCGCACTGATCCGCGATTCGCTTGGCGAACTGGAGGCCACCATTCAGCAAGTGGCCGGCGATGCCAGCCAGGCTGCCGAAGCCAGCCGTCACGCCGGGCTTGCGGTCGAGCACGGGCAGAAGGTCATTGGCTTGAGCCTGACCGGACTCCACGCGCTGGTCGGCGAAGTCCAGGGCAATGCACAAATGATTGAACACCTGGCCGAAGAGTCGGCAACCATCGGCGGCGTGCTGACGGTGATTCGCTCGATTGCCGATCAGACCAACCTCCTCGCCCTGAACGCCGCGATCGAAGCCGCCCGCGCCGGCGAAATGGGCCGAGGCTTTGCGGTGGTCGCCGAGGAAGTTCGCTCCCTGGCGCAGCGCACTGCCGGTGCCACCGCTGAAATCCAGACCTTGATTGCCGGCCTGCAATCGGCTGCACGGCAATCGGTGGAAGGCATGCGCGCGCAGGTCGAACACGCCGAAGCCACTGCCAACCAGGCGCAAGCGGCTGACGGTGCGCTGGATAAAATCGTCGGGGCGATTCAGACCATTGCCGACACCGCCGTGCGCATCGCCGATGTCACCGCCCAGCAAAGCGGTGCTGTCAGCGAAATCCGTGATCACAGCGAGCGGATTCATCAGCTGGGCGGGGAGAACCTGGTGCGCATCGGCGAAGGTCGCAGCCAGGGAGAGAACCTGCTGGTACTGGGCGGCCAGTTGCACACAGCTGTTCAAGCCTTCCGCGTCTGACAGATCGCTTTCGCGAGCAGGCTCGCTCCCACACTGGATCTGCGGTGAACAAAAAATCGGTGAGCACCACGATTCAAATGTGGGAGCGAGCTTGCTCGCGATAGCGCCAGAACAGCCACCGCAGAACTTCCCGCCCTGCACACCCATCCGCTGTCCGCTATCATGCGCTCACTTCCGATACGCGAGATTGTCATGCGCCGTCTGTTCTGCCTGATGCTGTTAGTGCTGGTCCTGCCGGTGAATGCCGCTGGCCTTTTGGACAGTCGCCCCAGCTCGACCCTGGGCTCGATCAACAACAGCGCCGACTTCCTGCCCGTGCGCGAGGCCTTTCAACTGAGCCTGGTGGAGAGCACACCGCAATCGATCAAACTGCGTTTCGTCGCCACCGAGGGCTACTACCTCTACCGGCATCGCTTTCAGTTTCGCAGCGAGCCCGCCGACATTGGCCTGGGCGCCGCGCAACTGCCTTCAGGCGAACAGAAGCACGACGAGTACTTCGGCGATGTCGAGGTCTACCACGGCATTCTCGACGTCGACCTGCCACGCAACAGCGCCGATCAACGCGCGTTCACGCTGGCCGTCACCTATCAGGGTTGTGCCGATAAAGGCCTGTGTTATCCACCGGAAACCGAACGCCTGAAGATCGACGGTGCCGCCGCCAGCTCCGCAACCAGTACTGCCTGGAGCTGGCGAGAACTGGCGTTGTTTTTCCTCGCAGGCCTTGGCCTGACCTTTACGCCTTGCGTGCTGCCAATGCTGCCGATCCTCTCCGGCGTGGTGTTGCGTGGTCAGGTGGGCGGTCTGCGTGGCTTCAATCTGTCGCTGGCCTACGTCTTGCCGATGGCCGCCTGCTTCGCCGTGCTCGGCGCGTTGATGGGGATGTTCGGCGCCCAACTGAACCTTCAGGCACGCCTGCAATCTGCATGGGTATTGGTGCCGTTTGCCTTGTTCTTCGCCGTGTTTGCCTTGGCAATGTTTGGCGTATTCGAACTGAAACTGCCCCACGCCATCAGCAGCCGTCTGGATCGAATCGCTGGCCGCACCAAAGGCGGTTCACTGCTGGGCGCGGCGGTGCTGGGCGTGGTCTCGAGCCTGCTGGTCTCGCCGTGCGTGTCCGCGCCTCTGGCCGGTGCGTTGCTGTACATCAGCGCCAGCGGCGATGCACTGGGCGGCGCGTTGAAACTGTTCGTTCTGGGTTTGGGCATGGGCGCACCGCTGTTGCTGGTGGCCACCGGCGGCGCGGCCTGGCTGCCGAAAAGCGGCCCATGGCTGATCTACGTGAAAAACGCGATTGGCGTGTTGCTATTGGGGCTGGCGGTCGGTTTGCTCAGCCGCGTACTGCCAGGGCAAATCACCTTACTGCTGATCGGCTTGCTGGCGGCCGGGGTCGGCTTGTTCCTCGGCGCGCTGGAGTTCGTCTACAAACCGCCGCGCAAACGTCTGGGCCAACTGCTCGGGATGTTCCTGGTGTTTTACGCACTGGCCTGCTGGTACGGCGCCTTCAGCGGCCAGACCGACCCATTCAATCCGATTGGCCAGCCTCAGGTCGTCAACGCCCTTGGCAACCCTCAAGCGCAACAAACCAGTGGATGGCAGACCCTCAGCACTCCGGCGGAACTGGATCGCGTTCTTGCAGAAGCGAAATCCGCCCACACCCCGCTGCTGCTCGACTGGTACGCCGATTGGTGCATCAGCTGCAAAGTCATTGAACACGAGGTGCTTAACGACAGCAACGTCGTCGAACGCCTTAAAGGCTATCGGCTGATTCGCTTCGACATCACCGCCAGCAACGCCGAACAACGCGCCCTGCTCGACCGTTACAAACTGTTCGGGCCACCCGCGCTGATGTTTTTCGGCAAGGACGGCAATGAACGTAGCGATGTGCGGGTGATCGGCGAGATCAACGCCAGGGACTTCGCCGAACGTGTCGCCAAAGCGAATGACCAAATTTAATCAGTCGGTCATATATTTCGCGCAATCATCGGTCATCGTGCTGGCTATTGCAGAGAACTGGACAGTCACAAAGGCTTTGCGGCATAGTCGCCGGGTTCTGATAACTGCACTTAGATAACAAGGAACAGCAGATGGCGACTCTACTGGTGCTGCACGGACCCAACCTGAATCTGCTCGGCACCCGCGAACCGGGCGTCTACGGGGCAGTGACCCTGGCCGAGATCAATCAGGATCTGGAACAACGGGCACGCAATGCCGGCCACCATTTGCTCTACCTGCAAAGCAACGCCGAGTACGAATTGATCGATCGCATTCACGCCGCTCGCGGCGAGGGTGTGGACTTCATTTTGATCAATCCAGCAGCTTTTACGCATACAAGTGTCGCATTACGTGACGCGCTGCTGGCGGTGAGCATCCCATTCATCGAAGTGCATTTGTCTAACGTGCACAAACGCGAACCTTTCCGCCATCACTCTTACTTCTCCGATGTTGCGGTGGGAGTGATCTGCGGCCTTGGCGCCAGCGGTTATCGACTGGCCCTGGAGGCCGCACTAGAGCAGCTTGAAAGACAGGCAACGGCTTGAACAACAAGCGTTGAACGCCCCTGACCGACCCTTGGGAGTTGATGATTCATGGATATCCGTAAAGTTAAGAAACTGATCGAACTGCTGGAAGAGTCCGGCATCGACGAGCTCGAGATCAAGGAAGGCGAAGAGTCCGTACGTATCAGCCGCCACAGCAAAACCCCGGCTCAGCAGTACTACGCTCCTGCGCCAAATTACGCTCCGGCTCCGGCACCTGTCGCTGCCGCCGCGCCTGCAGCCGTTGCACCTGCCGCTCCTGCAGCACCAGTGCTGAACGGCAACGTTGCCCGCTCGCCAATGGTGGGTACCTTCTATCGCAAATCTTCGCCGTCCTCGCCGTCCTTCGTTGAAGTTGGCCAGAGCGTGAAGAAAGGCGACACCCTGTGCATCGTCGAAGCCATGAAGATGATGAACCACATCGAAGCTGAATCCAGCGGTGTGATCGAATCCATCCTCGTCGAAGACGGCCAGCCGGTTGAGTACGACCAACCGCTGTTCACCATCGTTTGAACCGCGGAGAGCCAACGATGTTGAAACCTGCGAAGTTGGAAAAAGTTCTGATCGCCAACCGCGGTGAAATCGCCCTGCGGATCCTGCGTGCCTGCAAAGAGATGGGCATCAAGACCGTCGCCGTTTACTCCAAGGCCGACAAGGAGCTGATGCACCTGGGCCTGGCAGACGAATCCGTTTGCATCGGTCCGGCATCGGCCGCGCACTCTTACCTGCACATTCCGGCGATCATCGCCGCGGCTGAAGTGACCGGCGCCACCGCCATTCACCCAGGCTACGGCTTCCTCGCGGAAAACGCCGATTTCGCCGAACAGGTGGAAAACTCCGGCTTCGCCTTCATCGGCCCGAAAGCTGAAACCATCCGCCTGATGGGCGACAAGGTTTCGGCCAAGCACGCCATGATCGCTGCCGGCGTACCGACCGTTCCAGGTTCCGACGGCCCGCTGCCGGAAGACGAAGAAACCGCTCTGCGCATTGGTCGCGAAGTCGGTTACCCGGTGATCATCAAAGCCGCTGGCGGCGGCGGTGGTCGCGGCATGCGCGTTGTGCATAAAGAAGAAGACCTGATCTCCTCGGCGAAACTGACCCGCTCCGAAGCAGGCGCGGCGTTCGGTAACCCGATGGTCTATCTGGAAAAATTCCTGACCAACCCACGCCACGTGGAAGTCCAGGTACTTTCCGATGGCCAGGGCCATGCCATCCATCTGGGTGACCGCGATTGCTCGCTGCAACGTCGCCACCAGAAGGTTCTCGAAGAAGCGCCGGCACCGGGCATCGACGAGAAGGCTCGCCAGGAAGTCTTCGCTCGCTGCGTCAAGGCGTGCATCGACATCGGTTACCGTGGCGCGGGTACGTTCGAGTTCCTGTACGAGAACGGCAACTTCTACTTCATCGAGATGAACACTCGTGTCCAGGTAGAACACCCGGTTTCGGAAATGGTCACCGGTATCGACATCGTCAAGGAGATGCTCAGCATCGCCGCTGGCAACCCACTGTCGTTCACCCAGGATGACGTGGTCATCCGCGGTCACGCACTGGAATGCCGGATCAACGCCGAAGACCCGAAAACCTTCATGCCAAGCCCAGGCACGGTCAAGCATTTCCATGCACCGGGCGGCAACGGCGTACGGGTCGACTCGCACCTGTACAGCGGCTACGCAGTTCCGCCGAACTACGATTCGTTGATCGGCAAACTGATCACTTACGGGGCAACCCGTGAAGAAGCCATGGCGCGCATGCGCAATGCGCTGGACGAAATCGTGGTCGACGGGATCAAGACCAACATCCCGCTGCACCGCGATCTGACCCGCGACGAAGGCTTCTGCAAAGGTGGAGTCAACATCCACTACCTGGAACACAAGCTGGCTGGCCAGCATTAAGATGTGATCCGAACCAACAAAGCCGCTTTCGAGCGGCTTTGTTGTTTCTGGAGATTTCATCCGATGTGGATCAACACAAATCCCATGTGGGAGCGAGCCTGCTCGCGAAGAGGCCGGCATAGCCAATATTGATGTCGCCTGACGCTCCGCCATCGCGAGCAGACGGAGCGCCGCCCGGCTGCTCCCACAGGGTATGCGTTAATGCTCGGGCCAAGCAGCTCCCACAAATGCATCGCTCTCGCGTAAACTTGCGCGCTTCTCGCAGCCCGCTAGGCTGCACATTACATTTTTCAAAGGTGCCCGCCATGCCTTGGCTGCAAGTCCGTCTCGCCATCAGCCCAGAACAAGCCGAAACCTACGAAGACGCTTTCCTTGAAGTGGGCGCCGTATCGGTGACTTTCATGGACGCCGAAGATCAGCCGATTTTCGAGCCGGAACTGAACACCACTCCGCTGTGGTCACACACGCACCTGCTGGCCCTGTTCGAAGGTGGCACCGAAGCCGCCAGCGTACTGGCTCACCTGGAGTTGCTGACCGGCAGCCCGCTGCCCGAGCATCACAGCGAAGTCATCGAAGACCAGGACTGGGAACGCAGCTGGATGGACAACTTCCAGCCAATGCGCTTCGGTCAGCGCCTGTGGATCGTCCCGAGCTGGCACGCCGCACCCGAGCCTGATGCGGTCAACCTGCTGCTCGATCCGGGCCTGGCGTTCGGCACCGGCACCCACCCGACCACCGCCTTGTGTCTGGAATGGCTCGACGGCCAGGACCTGAAAGACTGCCACGTACTGGACTTCGGCTGTGGCTCGGGGATCCTCGCGATCGCTTCCTTGCTGTTGGGCGCCAAGGAAGCGGTCGGTACTGACATCGACGTGCAGGCACTGGAAGCTTCCCGTGACAACGCCGGGCGCAACAACATCGCCGAAGCGCTGTTCCCGCTGTACCTGCCACAAGATCTGCCACAAGTGCAGGCCGACGTGCTGGTGGCCAACATCCTCGCCGGGCCGCTGGTTTCCCTGGCCCCGCAACTGTCCAGCCTGGTCAAGGCCGGCGGTCGCCTGGCACTGTCGGGCATCCTCGCCGAGCAAGGCGAAGAAGTCGCAGCGGCTTATGCCAAGGACTTTGATCTGGACCCGATTGCCAATCGCGATGGCTGGGTGCGCATCACCGGCCGTCGGCGCTAAAATGAGCGCCTGCATACTCCGGATGGCCGCATGACCGATAGCTTCGTCACCCAGTGCCCGCATTGCCAGACCAGTTTCCGCGTCAGCCACGCCCAATTGAGCGTGGCCCGTGGAGTGGTTCGCTGCGGCTCTTGCCTGCAAGTGTTCAATGCTGCACGGCAGTTGCTTGAGCAACGCATGGGCAAAGAAGCCGGCGTCCTCACGACGCCACCTCCGGTCGAGCCTCCCGCGCAACGGGCCATTAGCCAGAAACAATGGACAGCCGCCGAACTTGATCTGGACAACCTCGACCTCGACGAAGAACTCGCCAAGCTCGAACAACGGGAAATCCAGCCCACCAAAGAGTTCGGCCATGAGCGCAAGCACAAGGAAGACTCACTGAGCGCCCGTCGGGATACCGCCGAAGGCGAAGAGCCGTGGTCCGACAGCCTGTTCAGCGAGCCCGCCGCCGAGCGCGCGCTAGCCGGTGAAAACGCACCTGTCGAGAGCCAGCGGTCGACAGACATCGCCGACGAGCCGGAAAAGCCCTCGCGCACCGAGCCCTCGCTGTCGCTCGAACCGCTCGACCTGGACGATGAGCCCGAGGCACCGCATCTACGGCTGGACCAGCCATTCGAAACGCCAGAACATCCGGCGCAACACGAACGCCTGTCCGCGACTGATGACGATATCGACGACGAAGCCCATGAGGTCGAGCCCGCACGCAAAAAGCGCACGCGCAACGAGCCGGCCATGCATGACGAGGTGCTGCAGGACCTGGTCGACGACCCGCTACAGCTCGACTGGCAAAGACGCCGCTCGCCCTGGGGCCGCCGATTCTTTTGGGGTCTGATGGTTTTGCTGGGCGCCGCGGCCCTTGCCGGCCAATACATCGCCTATCATTTCGACGAACTGGCCCGCCAGGACCAATACCGTCCCTGGTTCCAGAAATTGTGCCCGCAGGTTGGCTGCACCGTGCCATCCAAGGTCGACATCGCAAAAATCAAAAGCAGCAACCTGGTGGTGCGTAGCCACCCGGACTTCGGCGGTGCACTGGTGGTCGACGCGATCATCTACAACCGCGCGCCGTTCTCTCAGCCGTTCCCGTTGCTAGAACTGCGCTTTGCCGACCTCAACGGCCACCTGATTGCCAGCCGCCGCTTCAAACCGGGCGAATACCTCAATGGCGACCTTGCGGACCTCGCGGAAATGCCGCCGCAGACGCCTATTCATATAGCCCTGGACATCCTCGATCCCGGCCCCAAAGCCGTGAATTACAGCCTGAGCTTCCACTCGCCCGAGTGAATCACTTCACTCGGCGCTCAGTCACGCGCCATTGACGGCAATTTTCCGACTCCCGGCGCCGCGAACCAAACGGTTGGCAATAACAAAATAACTGTTCAGATTTTATCCAATTCAGCCTTTATCCAGTCATCGAGAGCGGGTATCATGCCAACCCTTTTTCGAACTCTCATGATCCGACCCCACAACAGGGAAGTCCTATGTCGGCGGTACGCATCGGCCCATATACATTGCTCAACGGCTTGATTCTCGCCCCGATGGCGGGAGTCACCGACCAGCCCTTTCGTCAGCTGTGCAAGCGACTGGGTGCAGGGCTAGTAGTCTCGGAAATGGTCACCAGCGACATGAGTTTGTGGAACACCCGCAAATCGCGTCTGCGCATGGTCCACGAAGGCGATCCCGAGCCCCGCTCGGTACAGATCGCCGGTGGTGATGCACAGATGCTGGCGGAGGCGGCCCGGGCCAACGTCGAGCTGGGCGCGCAGATTATTGACATCAACATGGGATGTCCGGCAAAGAAAGTCTGCAATAAGGCCGCCGGCTCCGCGTTACTGAAAGATGAAGAGTTGGTGACCGATATCCTGCATGCCGTCGTGGCGGCGGTTGATGTGCCGGTCACCCTGAAGATCCGCACGGGCTGGGACCGGGCGAACAAGAATGGCCTGACGGTAGCGAAAATCGCCGAACAGGCAGGTATTACGGCGCTGGCGGTGCATGGCCGGACCCGTGCTGATCTGTACACCGGCGTTGCCGAGTACGACACCATTGCCGCGATCAAGCAGGCGGTGTCGATTCCGGTCTTCGCCAATGGCGATATCGACTCGCCCGAGAAGGCCCGGTACGTGCTTGACGCGACCGGTGCCGACGGCCTGCTGATTGGCCGGGCTGCCCAGGGGCGGCCATGGATTTTTCGTGAGATCGACCATTTTCTGCGTACCGGCGAAAAGCTCCCGGCACCGGAGTTGATCGAGGTGGAACGTATTCTGCTTGAGCATCTGGCCGCGCTACATGCCTTCTATGGAGATGTCATGGGCGTACGCATTGCTCGCAAGCATGTGGGCTGGTATCTCGCAACCCTGCCGGGCGCCAGGGAGTTTCGCGCCCACTTCAATCGTTTGGATGGTACGGAAACACAATGCGCCAACGTTCGGGAGTTCTTCGCCGAGCGCTACAAGAGCCTGACAGGGGACGGAGAAGGGGTGGCCGCATGACGATGATGACCGAGACTTTAGTGAGTGGAACAGCACCCGTGAGCGACAACGTAAATTTGAAACAGCACCTCAATACGCCGAGCGAAGAAGGCCAGACCCTTCGCGGGAGTGTCGAGAAGGCGCTGCACAATTATTTCGCCCACCTTGAAGGCGCTGCCGTCACGGATGTGTACAACCTGGTGCTCTCCGAAGTCGAGGCTCCCCTGCTCGAAAGCGTGATGAACTACGTCAAGGGCAATCAGACCAAGGCCAGTGAGCTGCTGGGACTGAACCGTGGCACCTTGCGCAAGAAACTCAAGCAGTACGATTTGCTGTAAGCATTCAATCAAACCAGAAAGGCGCCCGCGTAAAACCGGTCGCCTTTTTTGCTGACTTCCTTTGCTTTTGATGGAAATTGAGATGACCGACCAGACTACCCGCCTGCCGATCCGCCGCGCCTTGATCAGCGTTTCCGACAAGACCGGGATCCTCGAATTCGCCAAGGAGCTCGAAGCTCTGGGCGTTGAGATCCTCTCCACCGGCGGGACGTTCAAGCTGCTGCAGGACAATGGCGTAGCCGCTGTGGAAGTCGCGGATTACACCGGTTTCGCAGAAATGATGGACGGTCGGGTGAAAACCCTGCACCCGAAAATCCACGGCGGGATCCTCGGTCGTCGCGGCATCGACGACGCGATCATGAACGAGCACGGCATCAAGCCGATCGATCTGGTTGCAGTCAACCTCTACCCGTTCGAAGCCACCATCAACAAGCCAGGCTGCGACCTGCCGACCGCCATCGAGAACATCGATATCGGCGGCCCGACCATGGTTCGCTCGGCAGCCAAGAACCACAAAGACGTGGCCATCGTGGTGAACGCCAGCGATTACACCAGCGTGTTGGAAAGCCTCAAGGCCGGTGGCCTGACCTACGCTCAGCGCTTCGACCTGATGCTCAAGGCTTTCGAACACACCGCCGCCTACGACGGCATGATCGCCAACTACATGGGCACTGTGAACCAGGCCGCTGAAACCCTCTCGACTTCCGGTCGCAGCGAATTCCCGCGCACCTTCAACAGCCAGTTCATCAAGGCTCAGGAAATGCGCTACGGCGAGAACCCGCACCAGAAAGCGGCGTTCTACGTTGAAGCCAAGCCTGCTGAAGTTGGCATCGCCACCGCGACCCAACTGCAAGGCAAAGAGCTGTCGTACAACAACGTGGCCGACACCGACGCCGCACTGGAATGCGTGAAGAGCTTCGTCAAACCGGCCTGCGTCATCGTCAAGCACGCCAACCCGTGCGGCGTTGCCGTGAGCCCGGACGCTGAAGGCGGTATCCGCCAGGCGTACGAACTGGCTTACGCCACCGACACCGAGTCGGCCTTCGGCGGCATCATCGCGTTCAACCGCGAGCTGGACGCTGAAACCGCCAAAGCCATCGTCGAGCGTCAGTTCGTCGAAGTGATCATTGCCCCATCGGTCAGCTTTGAGGCCCGCGCCATTGTGGCTGCCAAAGCCAACGTACGCCTGCTGGCCTGCGGCGAGTGGTCGGCGGATCGTGCTGCTGCCTGGGACTACAAACGCGTCAACGGCGGTTTGCTGGTGCAGAGCCGCGACATCGGCATGATCGGCAGCGAAGACCTGAAGGTGGTGACCCAGCGCGCACCGACCGAGCAGGAAATCAACGACCTGATCTTCGCCTGGAAAGTCGCCAAGTACGTTAAATCCAACGCCATCGTCTACGCCAAGAACCGTCAGACCATCGGCGTCGGCGCTGGCCAGATGAGCCGTGTGAACTCCGCGCGCATCGCCGCCATCAAAGCTGAACACGCGGGCCTGCAAGTACAGGGCGCGGTCATGGCCTCGGACGCGTTCTTCCCGTTCCGCGACGGCATCGACAACGCAGCCAAGGTCGGCATCACTGCAGTGATTCAACCGGGCGGCTCGATGCGTGACAACGAAGTGATTGCCGCTGCTGATGAAGCTGGTATCGCGATGGTCTTCACGGGCATGCGCCATTTCCGTCACTGATTATTGCCCTCTGTGGGCGAACTCCTGTGGGAGCGAGCCTGCTCGCGATAGCGTTCTACCGGACACATTGATTCTGGATGTGCCGCCGCCGTCGCGAGCAGGCTCGCTCCCACATAAGAGCACCCCTGCGGTGCTATCAAGAATTAGCGTCATCCGAGGTTTTTGAAATGAATGTTTTGATCATTGGCAGCGGTGGCCGTGAACACGCCCTGGCCTGGAAAGTGGCTCAGGATCCGCGCGTGCAGAAAGTCTTCGTTGCTCCGGGCAACGCCGGCACTGCCATTGAAGCCAAGTGCGAAAACGTTGCAATCGACGTGCTGGCCCTTGAGCAATTGGCCGACTTTGCCGAGAAAAACGTCTCCCTGACCATCGTCGGTCCGGAAGTCCCGCTGGTGGCTGGCGTGGTCGACCTGTTCCGCAAACGTGGCCTGGACTGCTTCGGCCCAACCGCTGGCGCTGCTCAGCTGGAAGGTTCCAAGGCATTCACCAAGGATTTCCTGGCTCGCCACAAGATCCCGACGGCCGACTACCAGAATTTCACCGAAATCGAGCCAGCCCTGGCTTATCTGCGTGAAAAAGGTGCACCGATCGTGATCAAGGCCGACGGCCTGGCTGCCGGTAAAGGCGTGATCGTCGCCATGACTCTGACCGAAGCCGAAGACGCCGTACGCGACATGCTCGCTGGCAACGCATTCGGCGACGCCGGTTCGCGTGTGGTGATCGAAGAGTTCCTCGATGGCGAAGAAGCCAGCTTCATCGTCATGGTCGACGGCAAGAACGTTCTGCCGATGGCCACCAGCCAGGACCACAAACGTGTTGGCGACGCCGACACCGGCCCGAACACCGGCGGCATGGGTGCCTACTCCCCTGCCCCGGTGGTCACCAGCGAAGTGCACCAGCGCGTCATGGACCTGGTGATCTGGCCAACCGTGCGTGGCATGGCCGAAGAAGGCAACGTCTACACCGGTTTCCTTTACGCGGGTTTGATGATCGACAAGGCCGGCAACCCGAAAGTCATCGAGTTCAACTGCCGTTTCGGAGACCCTGAGACCCAACCGGTGATGCTGCGCCTGCAGTCGAGCCTGGTATTGCTGGTCGAAGCGGCGCTGGCACAGGCGCTGGACAAGGTCGAAGCCCAATGGGATCCACGTCCAAGCGTCGGTATCGTACTGGCTGCTGGCGGCTACCCCGGTGATTACGCCAAGGGCGCGGCCATCGAAGGTCTGGATGCAGCGGCGACCCTGGAAGGCAAAGTCTTCCACGCCGGCACCGCACTCAAGGACGGCAAGGTCGTGACAGCCGGTGGTCGGGTGCTCTGCGCCACCGCCATGGGTGCGAGCGTCGATGCAGCCCAGCAGCAGGCTTACAAACTGGCCGCCAAAATCAACTGGGACGGCTGTTTCTACCGCAAGGACATTGGCTACCGCGCCATTGCCCGCGAGCGTGGCGAAAATCAGGAATAAGCTATCCATTCGGCTAGGCAGGGGCCTGTGGCCCTTGCCGTACTATTCCGGCGCCGCGCATAGTTATAATCTGGCATCAACCTACGAAGGGATTTCGCCGTGCGCTGGCTCAGGATTGCCATAGGTTTCACCGTCACTCTGCTGACCCTGCTCTGCATGCTCCCGGCCCAGGCCGCGCAAGGCAGTGGCTGGGCGGTATTGCTCGACGCACAGGCAGACCTGCAACTGAGCGATATCCGCTCGGCTCGCTACACCAACCAATTCAGCCCGATTGAGCTCGACCAGATCACCGCCGCCGAGCCCAGTGGCGCGTTGTGGCTGCGTTTCAAACTCAGTCCCGGCAAACACGAACAACTGCTGCGCATCTTCGCCCCCGACTTGTTGCGCCTGAACCTCTACGTTCTGGACGGCGACAAGCTGATCGAGCAATTGACCAGCGGCAACGAACAACCCCAGATCGATCGACCGCTCCCCAGCAGCGACTTCATGCTGCCGCTGCCACAAAGCGACAAACCCCTCGACGTCTATCTACGACTGGTTTCCGAACACGAGTTGCGGCCCTATATCACCCTGCAATCAGCAGTAATGACGGCGGCCAACCAAAACCAGACGCTGATCTATGGCCTGCTGTTTGGCTGTATTGCGATGCTTGTCCTGCATAACCTCACGCGCTACGGCTATACCCGCTCGCGCAGCAGTCTCTGGCTGGCGGCGTGCGAGGGTTTGTTGCTGCTGAGCCTGGTCCTGCTGCTGAACCTCGCAGGCCCATGGCTACCCGACTGGCATGCCGTGCAAACACCCGGCGCCTACCTGTCGCTACTGCTGACAGCCCCCTGCGGCCTGATGTTCGCTTATCGCTTCTTTGCCCCGCTTGGTCCGCACCCGCTGAACAGGTTGCTGCTGGGCGACATCCTGTTCATTGTCCTGTGCAGCCTGTTGCTGCTGTTCGTCGACACCCTGCCGCTGAACATCATCACCTACGCTCTGGTGGCTCTGGCGGGCCTGAGCATGCTCTTCGTCAGCGCCTACCACTGGCAAAAAGGCTACCGGCCAGCACGCCTGTTCGTCGTGGCGATGGTGGTGTTCAACGTCGGCACGCTGATCATCCTTCCCGCGCTACTGGGGCTGACCCTGGTCGCCCCGCAAGTCCTGATCATGACCTTGCTGTCGTTCATCTGCATCAGCGGCCTGCTGATGAGCATTGCCTTGAGCGAGCGCCAGCGCAGCATCACCGAAGACCGCTTCAGCGTCAGCCGCGACCTGGCGGCGAGTAACGCCGAGATCAACGCCAAGGCCGAGTTCCTGGCAAAAATCAGCCACGAAATCCGCACCCCGATGAATGGCGTGCTGGGCATGACCGAGCTGTTGCTGGGCACCCCGCTGTCGGTCAAACAACGCGACTACGTGCAAACCATCCACAGCGCCGGTAATGAACTGCTGACGCTGATCAATGAAATCCTCGACATCTCCAAGCTCGAGTCCGGGCAAATCGAACTCGACGACGTGCAATTCGACCTCAATGCACTGATCGAAGACTGCCTGAGCATCTTCCGCGCCAAGGCCGAACAACAGAACGTCGAGCTGATCAGCTTCATCCAGCCACAAGTGCCCCGGGTCATCAGTGGTGACCCGACGCGTCTGCGCCAGACGCTGCTGAGCCTTCTGGAAAACGCCCTGAAGAAAACCGACGAAGGCGAGATCCTGATCGTCGTCGCACTTGACGAGCGCAGCAACAAACCGCGCCTGCGCATTGCCGTGCAAGACAGCGGGCAACCCATGGATGCCGAAGAACGAGAAGCCCTGCTGCACGCCGAACTGCACAGCAAGAACTTCCTTTCCGCCACACGACTGGGCGGCAACCTGGGGCTGGTGATCGCCCGCCAATTGATTCTGCTGATGCACGGCGAGTTCGGCATCAAGAGTGGCAGCAATCAGGGCAGCACACTGTGGCTGACCTTGCCGCTGGACCCTGAGCGCCTCGAACACCCGACCTGCGATCTCGACGGTCCGCTGCAAGGCGCCCGAGTGCTGGTGGTGGACGATAACGACACCTGCCGCAAAGTCCTGGTGCAGCAATGCAGCGCCTGGGGCCTGAACGTCAGCGCCGTCCCTTCCGGCAAGGAAGCCCTCGCCCTGCTGCGCACCAAGGCGCACCTGCGTGACTACTTCGACGTGGTCCTGCTCGACCAGAACATGCCCGGCATGACCGGCATGCAACTGGCGGCGAAGATCAAGGAAGACCCGAGCCTGAATCACGACATTCTGCTGATCATGCTCACCGGGATCAGCAACGCGCCGAGCAAGGTCATCGCACGCAACGCCGGGATCAAACGCATCCTGGCCAAACCCGTGGCCGGCTACACCCTCAAGACCACGCTGGCGGACGAACTGAGCCAACGCAATAAAGGCCTGGCCGTTTCACAGCAACTGCCAACCGGCGTGCCTGCGGTGGTCAAGGTGCCGAGCGACTTCCGTATTCTGGTGGCCGAAGACAACAGCATTTCGACCAAAGTGATTCGCGGCATGCTTGGCAAGCTCAACCTGCAACCGGACACCGCCTGTAACGGCGAAGAAGCCTTGAAAGCGATGAAGGCCCAGCGCTACGACCTGGTGTTGATGGACTGCGAAATGCCGATCCTCGATGGCTTCTCCGCCACCCAGCAACTGCGTGCCTGGGAAGTCGGCAATCAGCGCACCCGCACCCCGGTGGTCGCACTGACCGCGCACATCCTCGCCGAGCACAAGGAGCGCGCGCGCCAGGCCGGTATGGACGGGCACATGGCCAAGCCGGTCGAGCTGTCGCAGTTGCGCGAGCTGATCGAGCACTGGGTTGCCCAGCGTGACCAACTCAATCGGGCAACGGCACAACCTTCCTGAGCCGACAGACCGCGCAACCCCTGATAGACTCCAGGGCGACTTCCCTCGCCAGTGAGCTTGCACCATGCTTCACGTGTTGTTCAGCGTTTACCTGAAGATGCTGGTGCTCTACAGCCCGTTCTTCGTATTGTCCTGCTTCATCAGCCTGACCCGTGGTTACTCCAACAAGGAACGGCGGCGACTGGCCTGGAATGTCGCCCTCGCGACCCTGGTCTCCAGCGTCCTGTTGTACTTGTTCGGGCGAGTGATTTTCAGCGTGTTCGGCATCACCGTAGACGCGTTCCGCATTGGCGCCGGCAGCGTGCTGTTCATCTCGGCATTGGGCATGGCTCAGGGCAAGTCAGCGGTCCAGACCGACAACGTGCAGCAGGACGTGACCATAGTCCCGCTGACCATTCCGCTCACCGTCGGCCCCGGCACCATCGGGGCCTTGCTGGTGATGGGCGTCAGCCAGCCGCACTGGGACGATAAACTCACTGCTATCCTCAGTATCGCCATGGCCAGCCTGACGGTCGGCGTGGTGCTGTACCTGTCCAACCGCATCGAACGGATTCTCGGCGATCAGGGCTTGCAGATTGTCAGCCGGTTGATGGGTTTGTTTGTGTGTGCGTTGGCGGCACAGATTATTTTTACCGGGGTGAAGGGGTATCTGGTGCCCTGACCCCCGAGTCGTTGCTCAGACCTCGTTGGATAGATCGAGCATCCCGGCAAGCTCATGGTATTGCCCTTCCTCGCCAACGCCCACCAAGGCTTGTACTAACTCCTCCAGCAGGAAGTTCTGATAGTCGCCTTGCACGTGAAGTGTCAGTCCCAGTTCGAGCCTTTGCGTCGTGACCAGCCCCAGAGCATTACGGAAAATCAGGCTGTGTCCGTTGTCAGGGTCCGTTAACAGCAAATGCCCACCACTCGAAGACACCCACCAGTTGTCGAGCTTCTGCATCTGCAGCCTCAACTCGCTGGCGCTCTCGTTTTTCGAGTACTGGAGGCGCGCAACATCGACCACGATGCAATCCAGCCGATCCCAGTCCTCAACCGCCACCTGGCACGTCATACCCTCGCGCCCGCAGCCCAGCACCAGCGTATCGATGCCGTCAGGCAGCATAGGCTGTAACTCGCTGATAACCTCCGAGCCATAGATCGCCAGCACTTGCCGGTCCCGGCATGCAACGAGCCGATGGGTCCAGACCTTTTTGTCATTGCTCAACAACAAGAGATCGATAGGGTCGTACAAAAGGCAAGCTTGATCGTGCAGGACTCCTAGGTAGGTGACCCACTGGCCATCGGCCCTGCCATCTGAGGAGAACAGTCGCCGGGCAATGGTGTCATACCAGTTGAACCAACCCAGTGGATATTCCCCGGCGGTCAGGAAAGGCTTGTGAGGCTGGCCGGCAATCAACTCGGCAATCCGTTCTTCGGGCGTCTGTGTAGCCCCCCGTGCCAGCATGAAGTCCTGGTTCACACCGACGATACAGGCGGGCTGGCCATCCATCAGTTCGAGGATCACCCCCTCACGGGTTCTCCCTTGCAAGCCGCCGCCCAGTGCGGTGACCTCGATAAACGACCATGCTCGCCAGACGTGTTGCAGGGGCGCCAGCAAATCATGTCTCGGCAGTTGTGTACCGCGATCAAACAACGCCCGCATCTGCTCAATCGTCAACAGCGGCTGCCGCAAGAGTCGACCACTTTCAGAGGCGAACAGCCACACGGCTTTTTCATCGGGTGTCAGGCCCACAGTGCGCACGTTCCGGCCCTGTTCGGAGCCGACCAACAGAATCTGTTGCGCCAGGTACCGAGCGGATAAGGGCGCACCGTCAGCGCCGGATAACCCGACGATATCGAGTCCGGCCACCCGATACTGCCCGGCCACAGCCGCCAAGGCTGTCGGCCAGTCACTACGGTCCCGCAACCAATGCTCATTGAGCGCACGCAGCGTCAGCGTGTCATTGCGCACATCGAACACCAGGCCGTGCACAGTCTGCGCCACGAATCCGTCAGCCACCGCCACCACACTGTCCACATCATTGAGCAGCGAGCGCAAAACACCTGTCGTTGCGTCTGGCCGGCGCAGCCAAGTCCACAAGGTTTTTTTCTGCGCCTCGTAAAAGACCATGCTGTTGCCATCGTCGCGCGACGATGCCAGCAGGATAGGGCTTTGAATACCGAGGTCCTTGCTCGACACAAACCACTCATCTCGAACCCGCAGCCAGGCTGAATAGGTCTGTGTTCGGGAATGAACCTGAAACGAGAGAACTATCGCCGCCTCCCAGGTCTTGATGTCCCCGGCCGTCTCGACCGAAGCATCGTTATCCACCTCGAATGCATTGAAACGTTCCAGGAAAGCATTCCAGCCTTGCCAATCGACGTCGTAATTCAAAGGCAACTCTTCACTCACCGTGGTCGCAACGGCAGTCAACTCGACCTTGTCTGGGTGCAGCAGGTAGTCGAATCGATAGTCGACATCCTCATGATCGGTGACCTGCTGAACAACATGAATGGCCCCCTCCACGTCCTGACAAGAGACGATCCGCGAGTCCTTTTGCGGATTGAACAACCGGTAGCGCCGATTGACCCGGCCGGTAAGCGCATCGACACGCCATAGGGTCGGTTGGTCGTGATGATAGAAATACACATGATCGCCCACCACCGCGCCCAGGCGGACCTCGGCATTGACGGCACTCGGCAGATCGCGTGCATACAGGATGCGTTCCCGCGCCACCTCATAGAAGGCATTGGTGTGCACAGGCCACTGCGGATCCACGAACGGTACCTTGAGGTTGTGCAACGGCAGATAGGGGCTGGCCAGACGATGTTCATGAGTCAGTCGAGTCAAGCGCTCCCTGAGCGCGCCGGAGTCATTCTCGTCCGGGAGATTCTGCTCCAGAAGATTCAACCGCCGATTAGACCAGTCCACGCGGAACAACTGGCCCTGCTCCAGTTCGAGATACATCTCGCTATCAACGGCGACCTGCACCGCGACGCCATCGATCTTCAAGCCCTGTGGCTCAAAAAGCACTACAGCATCGCTCGCCCACGTCGCGCGCAGGACCCAGCGTAGAGACGCCGACTCACGTTGGCTGGAAAGATACACAGCGACTACCCCCGGACTGAGCGACAGTGAGTATTGCCCCGTCACCGCCTCAATGTCGTAAGACATTTTCCCTTGCCACTCGAGGGGAATAAGCGGTACGTAGAGGGAACGGCACTGCTCATCCAACACGATCTTGACCGAGGTCGGCTGATAGTTCGGAAACAGCTTGTAAACGATGTACTCGAAAGGCGTCCAGGGATCGAACCAGAATATGCGCTCACCCTCACGGTTGTACTCCAGCTCGCGGGCCTCATCGAAGCCCAGATCATGGCGATGGGTGGCCCCCGGCATCAGTTGATAGTCGTAACCGAAATAAGATATCGGGGTGCAGGGCAGGATGACCGCTTGAATGCCTTGAGGAAGATCAGCGTGTTCCGGCAACCCCCAACGCTCTCTCATGTTGATGGCGCGGCGAAGATCGCCCTCGACCGTCGGCAAACCCAGCCCGGGTCGGTGCGCTCGAAATAATTGATGACTACCAAGCCTCACCTGCCGGGCACGCAGATCAAGAGCGGTGATAACCGCTTCAGGCATCGGGTGCACAACACCAGACACCACCGTGTAGCCACCCTCGCTGATGGCTGATTTCAGGCGGTACACGTACTCCCCGACCTGTTGGGCCCGCTCAAGAATCAGACTGTAGTTACGTGCCAGAGCGCCCAGGCCAAAGCCTATTCCGCCGACAACCACCGCCAGCGGGCCGGCGATAGCACCAAACGTGCCGCCCACTGCGAACGCACTGCCAGCCAGCGCCACGCCAGCCAGGTCAAAACTCAACTGCACAGCGGCCGCCGTTCTGGCCGGGGCATTGTCCGCCGTCGCCAACTCATAGATATCGAATCCGACGTTGACCAGCGCGAGGACACTGCCAACACCCTCTCCCGCCACACGCCCCAGCGTGCGTCCCAGTACGCTAGAGGTAGTTTGGGCAATCAGGCGCTCGTCGAGCAAGGCCTGCCTGACCAGTTGAATCACCCCCGCGAGATCCGCGGCTACACCATGAATAAGCTGGGTGTAAATCACGTAACTGTGCATGCGCACGGCCAGGGCCATGGGCGCGCCACTCTTCTCCTTGTCGACGCCTTCGTAATGACGCAAGGTCTGCATCAGGGCCATGATCGCAAAGCCGGCATTCATGGTATTGACCGCCGCAGGCTCATGGGGCGCTGCTTCGGGCGGCAGTTTTCCCATGCTCTCGAAACGCTCGCGCAGCCAGTTCCTGATTTCAAACAGTCGCGGATCATCGACGGTGACGTTCACCGTCCTCGCCGGGTCCTTGCTGTCGATCATCGAAAGCGTCCATTTACCCTCGGCAGCCGGTGTCACCGTTTCATAGATCGGCACATATTCAGGCTTGAGAGACTGGCTCTTGATCAAGTTAAGGGAAGCCGAGCGAATGACACTCGCCCATCGGCGGCCGTCCAGTTCTGCAACACTACGCCCCAGACGGGCGTTCTCCGACAACGAACGAGCACGCAGCGCCGCATGACGCTGCCAGGGGTCGACGGTCCGTCCCCCGACAATCGGCTCGCGACTCAGTAACTCGCCGACGGTCACCTGAGAAGGCAGATGCCTGTCGGCAATGCTCGAACCGCTGAGGTCGATCAGATTGAAGGTCGCGCTAGTAACCTCCTCGATGCCATAGAGCCCGGCAAGGGTCCGATCTTGCAGCAAGCCTTCGATTCCTTGCTGCAAATCCTGGATTTTTTCAAACCCGTAAAGGCCAAAATTGGGGTCGTAAAAACGATAGGAGATCCGGTCCTGCCCCACGACTTTACTCACCAGCAACGAGTGATTTTCGGTGTTGAGCATCAGGTTGGCGGAAACGGTTTTCTGCTCTAGGAGCTGCATGACGGCCGCCAGGTTCGCCACTCCCAGTTTTGCGCCGAACTGCGCCATGGGGACGGTGCGCAAGTCATCCAGGGTCCTTAGCAAAACGAGGGTTTCAGGCTCGTCCCCGGCAAGGCTGGCCAAAGCCAGCCTGCCGATCAATGCACGCTCTGCTGCATCGCCTTTTTCAAGGGCCGCCGCCATGACCAGCGCCAAGGGATAACAACGCCGGCCCGGATCGCCAACACCACGCACCAGCAGCTCTTGCGGCAACTGCTTGGCGGAGATGGCCCCTGCCTGAAACAGGCGCTGGTGAACAGGGTTGCCTCGCTGCAGTATCGATCCACGATACTCTTCCCTGGCCGCCGTCTCGATTCGCGCAATGTGCTCCCCCCATTGCCGGACACTCAATGGTTCTGCGAAGGCCAGGGCCTTCAGCAGCCGGGAGCCCTGCGCGGCCGAAGATGACGCCTTGAGCCCGACTTCGAATGCCGTCGGAGATCGGCTGCGAAGGGTCTGCTCAATCAGTTCGTAACGCGCGGCGAGCCCCCGATCCTGAGTGTTTTCGGCCAGAACGCGGGCAGCCTCCCAAGCCTTGGCGAAGCCTTCGTTATCCAGGATCGTCGCACCGAACAGCCCCCCGAATACCACACGGTGCAGCGGACTCAACTGCTCCAAAGGCAGCTTGCCACTGGCGATCCGGGTCAATGCTTCATTCAGATTGCCGAGCGACTCGGCGCCGACCGATGACGGTAGTTCACTGGCGGGCTGCGCCAGGATTTGCTGACGCTCATCGAATCCGAGGGAGAAGGATTTGTTGAAGGTCACTTCACCACTCAACTTGTCATTCATCACCCGGATGAAAGGCTCGCCCAGATCATCGAGCAATTGTTGCAGCACCGACGTCAGCAACACCGGCCGCCCTTCGATTACCGGCCAACCTTGCTTGAATGCCAGCGTCTGATCATTGAGTAACTCACTGACATTACCTTTGTAATGCGCGTTGTATTTACCTTCACGCGCTTTCTTTTGCTCAAGCTCCAACCAGGCATGTTCGGTTTTAGCGTTGTCTTTCCAGCTGTGCTTGGTTTCTTCCTCCGTTGCGAGGCTAAACCCTTCGAACAGATCGATTTGATCACTGAGCGATTTGACGCCCCCAGGAACTGCGTTCGCTGTGACGAACTTTCTTAAACCGTCAGAAAACGCGGAAGGCCCACTCATGGCGATCGCCGACTGTGCCCCGAAGCTGATGCCATCAGCGTCATAGTTTCTGATGGCCTCTACAAAGCTGGACGCACTTCGCAGTTCATCGGTCGACATTTTGGAAAACTGGCCAAACCGCTTCTCGAACTCGCCGATTATCAGTGCCTCGAAACGCTTTTTGTCCTGTGGCGATATGTGTTGCCTGGCCGCTTCGCTAGCCACCCAATCCTTGAACTCATAGTTACTTCGGATATGGTCCATCACCGCACCGATATAGGCAGAGCCAGGATTAGCCATAAAGAATGCATTGGACAGTCCGTTGAAGGGCTCCGTCGAAGGTACGGGTCCCTGCAAGGGATTATTCTTGTTGGCGACCCGCACACCATCAGGTACGACGGTGGCATCCTTGAGGGGTGCAAAAACCTCAGTCAGTGCAGGAGCGCTTTTAACAAAAGTCTCTAATGCCGTGCGATGTTGCTCAGGAATGTACCCTCGAAAATCCGAATAGTCCTTTCCTCGGCCGGGTATGAATTGCGGATTATGATCGAGAATCAGCTGCGTCAGTCCGATTCGCTGTTGCGGGTTGAACACACTGACATCAACCCCGCCGAGAAAGCGCTGAAAGTCAGGCAGCAAGTCAGCGTCACTGTAGAGACCGCCGACTGTCTGCCCGACTTGCAAACGCGTAATATCAGACGCCGCCGCCAGGTTTCCACGGTATGCAATTTCCCGCTCATAGATATCGAACAAAGGCTTGTCGGACAACTCACTGCGTATTTCTCGCAGATTGACCCCCTCACTCTGTAACTTCTTCAGCGATTTAAAGTTGCGCTGTTTGAGGTTCTCAAGGGCCGCTTCATCCTGTCCATACGCACGCACCAGTAGATCGATTCGCGCCTGATCAGCGCTCTGTCCCGCCTGCGTGGCCTTAGTGATGGCGTCATACATCTGCTGCTTGAGCGCTCGTGCCCTTTGAACATAAAGCTGACCGAGCTCGCTGGCCGTCAATGCATCAATGTCTGCAACCGATATCGCCGCATGCGCCTTGGCTGACTCGACGATAATTCGGTTGGTCTCGTACGCCAACAATGCATCGGCGTCATACCAGAGATTGATGCCAAACCCTTCGGTCGCCATCACCTGTTTCCAGACGTTGATGTAATCCCTCTGAATATCCCCGATACCACCACCGACCCAAACGAAATGCATGATTTTGGGGACTTCGACGGCAGCATAAGTCAACATCTGAATGGTCTTTTTCGCCCTGACTACATAATCATCAAGCCGTGAAGAGATACCGGCCAGCTCTGCCGATACAGGCTGCTGTCTTTTCTTGATCAGCTCATTCAGTGTGTCTTGAAACAACAAGGTGGATGCCAGTTGATCAGACCCGCTCCGACTCGTAGAACTCCCGACATAGTATCTATTCAACGCTTCATATTCAGGAGTATCCGAAAACACTTTCATCGCTACTTGTATTTCAGCCAGGCTGAACAGTTGTGAAAATCGCTGTCCCATCGCACCCGATAACTGAAGCTCACTCATAACGTTTATATCCCTATAAATTTAATACACACACGGCGTGGCAGCGCCGAACAAACACAGAAGTTCGACGCTGATTCAGCTGTATTCGAGGTCCAAACCGAAGTCAGTCACGGCCCTTGCAAGGGTTAACCTTCGGCCAACTCAACCGACCGGGCCGGTAAAAGTTCTTTCAGTGTTGCAGTGCCCGTGACGCTCTTCTTGTCAATCAGCACGCTCACCAGTGTCGATATCGCAAACGATCGATAACCTTTAATCGCCAGAAAGACCTCGCCACGTAATGTGACATCCGCTGAATACACATCGCGAAAGATCAAGCTGTGACCGGTGTCTGGATCGATGATTATCAGATGATTCTGGACGATGCTCAGCAGCAGTTTTTCTGGCGTTTCCAGGGCCCAGATCAATTTGCCGGGGATCGATGGCGCGCCCGCCAACGAATGTCGGCAATCGACAATGACCGATTCCAGCCTGAGCCACGCGGCCTCAGACAACTGACAAGTCATTGCGCCCTGCCCCATACGCAGAATCAGGGTGCTGACACCGTCGGGAATCATCGGCATAAGATCCCCGAGTTTCATCTGACCTTCGATTGCCATGACTTCGGCCGTACGCTGTACAAAATTGAGTGGGCCGATATTTCCCGTGCGCGGATAGGCGTGTAAAAAGCCATCATTGTCATCATGCAATAGCACGCTGGTTTGCTTCTGTGTGCCCAGCAGCGTGAAGGATTCGGGGGCTTCGAGCTTCGCGACCCGTATCAAACGTTCGCTTGCAACCACATACCACTGCAAGTTCTCCGGCTCGAAGACCTGGAGAAAAGCGCTATGCCCATGGCCATGCACCAGAGCCTTGAGGCTCTCACGCAAGCCGTCAGTGTGTGCGAGCACCCAATGGCTTTCGACACCGGTGATCAGCACAGGCGCCTGGTCGTGCAATTCCATCACCACGCCTTCAGAGGTTGTCGCCCGCAACCCGGCGCCCTGCACCGCTATATCGGCAAATCGCCAAGGGGCCCAATCACGTACGGGAGCCGGCAGCGCATCAGCCTGCAATAGCTGCGTACCTCGTTCAAATACCACACTCAAGCGATCGGGATCGATAAAGGCCTGGCGATAGAGCTCGCCACTCGAAACGTCAAACAGCCAGGCAGCCTGCCTGTCCGGTGTCATGCTCAGCAACCGCACTTCTTTGCCATGCCCCAGGTCCGATAGCAACACACGGTTGTCCACGTACCAGGCACACAATCGAGCATCGCCACTGAAGTTGGTCAAACCCAGTAAGGCAAAATTATCGACCGGGTGCTGCACTGCTACCGTCGTCAATGCTGTCCACCAGTGCTCCCGGCCCTTGAACCAGAGATCCGTCAGACCACCCAGTTGTACATCGCCCTCGGCCGTTACATTGAAGAACAGGTTGCCGTCAGTCCGTGCCAGGTAACTGCCTTGAACGGCAACGATGTCAGTCAGGCCATCAACCTCGAGCCACTGGGTAGATAACTGAACGCCGGCCGTGCCGATGGACTTGCGCAACCGATGGAGACGATTGTAGTTTTTGTCATAGACAACAAAAACATCGCCCTCACTACCCTGCGGTGCGATCAGCAACAGCTCGCTCATATTTTTGATGGAGTCTGGCCAGGCTCGCCCATGATTCTTGCGAGGGACAGGGCGGATGATCAAGCGATCACTGCTGCGCACCCAGGCCATGTCCCGCCACTTAGCGTCGAGTTTCCAGCAAATCGAAACCAGGGCGGCCGGCTGCCAGTCCACAATGTCTGATGACTCGGTGCCCGTATTTTCAGGAGGCGTGTAATAGTTGCCCAACACTTTCTTCCAGTCAGCCAGCGTACCGCTGCGGGCGCTAAAAACCACGTCCAACCCGGGCTCCAGCCCTCGGGTAATCGAACAGAGAAAGACTCCACCCTCATGAATCAGATAGGTCAGTTCATCGCTCGTACCGTCGTCGCGACTCAGGCTCTGTACCACCTGCATGCCCCCGCCAGTCAAGGCTTCACAGCGGGCGATGACACTGGTTTGGGTGACTTGAACGAGCAGGCGATAAACTTTGTGAATCCAGCCGGTGTTGGCATCCACTTGCCAGATCACGTAGTTACTCGGGTGATAGAAATACGCATACCCATCGATCACTGCACCTAACTGGGCTTGGTCGGCAAACCACACATCAGGATCGCGAATGTAGAGGAATCGATCTTCACCCGCGTCGTAGTAGGCCGTGGTGTACCTGGGTTCAGTCGGCTTTTCGAACGGAATGACAAACCTGTGAACAGGCGTGTAGGGCAGAACCAGGCGATGCGCCTGTGCCAGGCTCTTCAAGTGTTCCAGCAGCGTCTGCTCACTCATGCCCGAAGGTGCATCCTGTTCGATGAGTAAAAGTTGCGACTTACCACGATCGACTCGAAAGAGCTCATTGTTGGCAAGCTTAAGCACAACCGTGTGAATACCCCGCCCCGTGAATGTCACCGTAGTGGTGCCAATCACCAGCTCCCCTGCGGCCGTCAACCGAACATCACTTGGGTTTGCCCAAGTCGCCAGCAACGACCAGTTCATGGTCTTGAGGCTCGGGGCCTCTAGCGCTACGTTCACCCCTGGGTTGAGGACCAGCGAACAAGGTGCCCCACCGCCTTCGATCTTGTAGGTGATGGTATGGTGCCAGGCCTTCGGCAGCACAGGCACCACCAAAAAGCGCTCGACAGAATCAAGCACAATGTTGATCTGCGTTGGCCTGTAGGCGGGATACAGCCGATAGCAAATGTATTCGCTGGGAAACGAGTAGAACGTAAACAGAAATTGCCAGTTGCCATTACGGTCCTTTTTCTCCAGGCGGCGGGCCGTGTCGAAACCGGTGTCATGACGAAACGTGGCAAAGGGTAAGGCCTTGTACTCATAGCCATAAAAAGTATGCGGTGTGCAGGGCAACACAATCACCTGGCTGGTCGTCGGCGCAAAACGGGCAGTCCCTGGCAGACCCAGTGCCTGACGAATGTTGGTTGCCCGGGTGTCATCCGGATCAACGTCCGGCACCCCGAAATGATCACGGAGCGGGAACAGCATCGGACTATCAAACGTCAGACGCGCAGCGCGTAAATCAACGGTCTTGAATACCATTGCCGGCTCAGGTATCCAGCTGTCGCTGGTTGCATCCAGACGATACCCTCCCCCACGATGAGCCCTCTCAAGCTCATCAAAAAACCTGCCGACTTGCTTTGCCTCTTCAGCAATGGTGGCAAACCCTTGGGCGAGCGCAGCCACACCAATCGCCAACCCACCCAGCAGGACGCCACCGCCACCCAATACCGCGGCGACGCTGCCCGCACCCAGTAAACCCGCGCCGATCCCGGCCCCAGTCACCGCCATGCTGGCAGAGTCAAACGCTAACTGAGTACCGAACCGGGCCTTTTCAACATCACTTTGCGCATTGGCCAACTGGTAGATATCAAACCCGACATTGGCTAGCCCCAATACTGCCCCCACGCCTTCGTTAGCCGCATGGCCCAGGGCTTCACCCACCACCGACGCAGAAGTACGAGCAATGACCTTTACTTCTGCCAACGCCTGTCGGGCCAATTTGATGACACCGAATAGATCAACCAGGTTGCCATGGAGCAGTTGCGCATAATTTACGTAGGCATGCAGACGCACGGCCATTGTCAGCGGCCTATCTCCACCCTCCTGCGCCCGTAGCGAGTTCAACAGGGCCTGAATGGTGAAACCGGCATTAAGGGTATGAACGCTGCCCGCTTCAGTCGGATCGAGTTCGTTGATAAGCCCTGGCGGCTTGGTGGCCAAGGTCGAAAAAGTCTCGGACAGATAGTTCTTTATACGCAGAAATCGCGGGTCGTCAGTGCTCACACGAAGCAGATTTTCAGGTTTTTTGAGATTGATCAGGCTTAGCTGATACTCACCCGTCGGGGTTATTTCCAGCGTTTCAAACAACGGCACCCACTCTGGTGCCAACTGATTTGTCTCTTGAAGCCGGTTGATCGCCTGCCCGATCTGCTGGCCCCACCAATGGCTGTCCAGCGCAAGCAGACTGCTGCCCAGTCTGGGGTTGTTCACCAGCGATTGTCCCCGGGCACTGGCAAGACGCTGCCTTCCAGGACGCAAGGGCTTCCCGGACAACGCACCAGGCTGCAGCAGATTCGCGACGTGTCCCGAGGATGAGAGGGACAACTCAGACACCCGTCCCCCATCCACCTCAATCAGATCAAAGGTCGGATGGTTCGTCTCGCCATAAGCGGCGTAATGCTCCGCCATTTTGTGGTGCAGGAAAAACCGCTCCAGCGCCTGCCTGAATACCTGTGGGTCTTCACACTCGAATACACCAAAATTCGGATCGTAAAAGTGATAGCCACTGCGCTCACCGCTAATGGTTTTAGCCACCAACATCGCGTGATTGTCGGAGTTGAGCATCAGCGTGCTGGTGGTTGTTTTTTCCTTGAGGATGGCCACGACCTGATCCAGCCCAGAGCGCGCCAATGTGCTGCCGATGGCATTGACATCCGTCCCCCGCAACTCCTCCAGCGCTTGCAGGAATGCCCTTGAGTCGCTCTCCCGGGGCTCAAGAACCCCAAGATAAAAACGCTCACGCAGCGTATCCACCGCTGCCGAATCTTGCGCAATCGAGGCTGCCATCACCAACACCAACGGATAACAGCGCCCCGCGACCATATCGCCCGGCCCCTGGAGCAACAAATCCTGCGGCGCCAGTCGAGCAGTGGCACTACCGAAACTGTCCACGACAATGTCCATTTGCTCGAAGATCCGATCACGGTACTCAAGCTTGGCAAGGTGCTCGATCCTGGCCGCCGCCTTACCCCATTGACGTAAGGTCAATGGCTGCGCCAGTGCGTCTTTCCTGAGTGTCAGGGCTGTTTCGCCATGTGCTGGCGGGGATTCGAAAGAGCTGGCCAGGCCCGCGAGGAATGACGGAGCTTGACGTCTGTACAGCTCACGTTCGATCGCCGCGTAGCGACTTGACACACCCAGTTCGCGAACGCGATTGGCCAGGTTTTCAAGGTCACTGGAGAGTGCATCGAAGCCTGGTTTGTCCAGGGTTGTTGCGCCCAGCAACGCTCCGAGCAACAGACGTTGCAGCGGACTCAATTGGGCGACGTGAAACGTCCCGTCGGCGAGCCGCCCTAATACTTCATCAAGCGACAGGTTCAGCGTCGACGGCCCGGAGAACGACTCAGGGGGCAAGGACGCAGGGGGCTGAGCGATGATCGTCTGCCGATCATCAAAGTTCAGTGGCAGAGCCTTCTCAAAGATCACAGGACCATCGAGGGACTGACCCATTGCGTTCAAGAACGGCTCACCGAGGTCATCGGCCAGACGTTGCAAAATATCGGTCGACAACACATGGCGACCCTCGATCACCGGCCAGCCTTCGTCGAAATCGATGGTCTGACCTTTGAGCAATTGCGCCATATCACCGTTGTAACGAACCTTCAACTCGCCGTCACGCCACCTCGCCTGCTCCGTCTTGAGCCATTCGTTGATGTCTAAGGCGCTCTCTTGCCAGGAGTGATCATTCTCCTCTTCAGTCAGTGCATTGAACCCTTCTGTGAGCGTCGCCAATTCACGCCAGGCTTCAGCCCCCTTGGGGGTGAAATGCGCCTTCTCATAAGTGGTCATGCCCTCACGCATCGCTGCGGGTCCGGTCATATAGATCGAAGCACCCGCCTCCGGGCGAATACCATCACTGAAGTAGTCGGCCATTGCGCCGGCAAGTGATGCTGCGCGAAAGGCTTCTTCAGCCGGTAACTCATCGAACCGCCCAATCCTCTGTTCAAGCACTTCGTTGGCAATCTCACTGACTTTCGAGCGGTCATGCAGTGCGGTTCCTTTTTTCAAGACCTCAAGAGCAACTGCATCGAAGACGTCATAGTTGAACCTGAAGCGCTGCATGATTGACTTAACCATCGCCGAACCTGGATGCGCCAACAGGAAGGCGTTAGCCAGGGTGCCTTGTACGCGAGCTGCACGCAGGCCGTCGGGGTGAACACCACGATCGGCAGGCACCACGAACACCTCCGTCAGCGAAGGCTTGCTGTTGGCAAAACGCTCCAAAGCTTCCCGGTGCTCTTCGGGGATACTTTCAAAGTAGCTCTGGTACTTCGAACGTTGCACCTGGCGGCCCGGCATCCACTGAGGGTTATGATCAAGGATCAACTGCAAAGCGCCATGACGCGCGTCCGCCCCAAGCGTGCTGGTTTCTATATCGCCCAGTTTTTTTGCGAGTGGCGGCAAAAAATCGACATCGCTGTACCCTCCGCCTTCGCTGTCCAATGCTTGAAAGCGAACGATATCGGAGGCCGCAGCAAGATTGGTGCGTAACGCAACCTCGCGCTCATAAATATCCATCAACGGCAGCGCGGCAGTCTCGCGGTTGATATCACGCAACACCAGCCGATTGTCAGCGAGACCGGTAATGCTGCGAAGATTCCTGTCTTTCAATGCTTCAAGGGCAACTTTATCCTGACCATACCCACGCACCAGAAGATCCATTCGTGCATCATCTGCGCTCTGCCCGTTTTGTTGCGCTTTCTTGATATGCGCGAACATCTGGCTCTTCAATGCCAACGCTCGCGCCTCATACAAGTCAGCGAGTTGATCACCCTGGGTCAACGCATCGCCACCGCAAATCATACCGTCGGCTTTGGCCGCCTCGACAAGAATCCGGTTGGTCTCATGGGCCAGCAACGCATCACTGTCGTACCAGAGCTTCAGCTCATAACCCTCGTTGGCCAGGATCTGCTTCCAGATATTGATGTAATCGCGCTGAATGTCCCCGAGACCGCCGCCGAGCCAGACAAAATGCTGCTTTTTCGGCACCTCGGTGGCAGAAATACCCAGCTGCTCAAGACCGTATGTAAAACGTGTCTCGAAGTTTTCGAGTCTGTCCTGGATCTGCATCAGCTCTGGAGCGTGATCCGCACCCGGACTCATCGCAGGCTCCGACTCTGCCGCACGCCGTCGGCGACCTGCGGGCACACTGAAAGTCGCGAGTGCCTGCCTCAACAATGCCAGAGGTTCTCGTAGACTTGGCGAATCAAGTAATCCGATACAGCCAAAGTAATAGCGGAACACCGCATCATACTCAGCCGTCCCCTCGTGTGCCTTTAATGCTCGCTCAAGATCAACAAGTTTTAAAAGACCAAAGAATTCAATATAACCGTCCAATCCCTGAGCTTTAGATTCGTTCACAAACAATACTTCCATTTATTGGAATTCAAGGTAAAAAACCAAAGGACAACACAACCCTCAGCGCAGGATAATTGGCACCCTGTTGGTAATGACCGTGAACTAACCGATCAGGTCAGTTTCACTGCCGGGGTAAAAGGTATCTTGTGCCTTACCGCCACGGGCACCCGGAGCGGATAATGCGCATCGACCGCCAGTGCCGCGAAATTCAATGACCTGTTCCTGGCGCAAGCTGCCTAGCAACCCGGTAATCGTCGATCTGGAGAGGTCATAGTCCTCTGTTTCGACCAATGCTCTATGAGCGTTGATCGATACATTGCCGATCACATTGGCGCTATCAAACCGCTGGCAGAGCGGATTGCCATCCACCGTGCTGTTGAGTGCAAAGGAAACACCCAGCGATCCCAGCTGAATGCCGGGCTCAATGATGCCGACCTGGAGTCGCACCCTTGCCTCCCCTTGCACCGAATGTTGTCGAAACAGACGCTGTTCGGGAGCGTCTGCCGGATAACCAGACAGCGTTTTCAGGCTGGACATCAGAGACTCCGTTGCCGGCCTCAGGCTTGACTGACCCAGCAAAGGTGCAAGCAATTCGCCCAAGGTGAATGTGGAAAGCATGGGTGCAGGAAAGCTGATGCTCGGCTCACTGAGCAGCACCCCCCCCAGTGTTCGGATCGCCATCCGGTTGGCGTGCGACCACTGGGCATCGTCGGCAAAATCCGGATGCTTGTTCGACGCCACGACCTGGGCATACAGAAAAGCATCCAGACCATCCTGTCTCTCGGACGCCGACAGTTTATTGCACACCAATGTCACGCAGCCCGCGACGAGGTAAGTCGCGTAGGTTGAATCCGTCATGATGGTTTCCTTGCCTTGAAAGAAACCAGAGGCTTAATGCCTCTGGTCACCAGGTTCATCACGCGGCAGCGGGGCCGAACTCTATAGTCAGTGCTTTCTGGCGCATCTCGCTCAGGGTTTTCACCACCAGGTCTTCAATCAGCAGATAGTCCTCTTCGTCCATGGTCATGACCGATGCACCTTTCCAGATACTCACTTCAGAAGTGGCCCATTCCCAGAACAGCACCTTGGTCGGGTGTGCAGCACAGGAATACTGGATGGCGGCGGCAGCCATGGTGATGTCACCGTCGTCATCCTGTTTGCAGGTGGTCATTGCAAAGTTGCCACCCGAGGCTTTCTTTGCATTGTCCTCGAACAGTTTCAACGCCTCGGGCTCGGTCTTGAGTGCCTTGAGGGCAGCATCCGCGGCCTTGCCAAGCAACGCTTTGCCGGCAACGCCACCCACTGCACCCGCCACCACGGTGTGAATCAGATCCAGGGCAACGTTATCCATGGTCAGGGTTTTCGAAGAGGAGGTGTAGCGGCTGAAAGGACTCGAGAAAAAAGTCCACCCCATCGCCCTCATCGAGGTCGAGAACGAGTTATAACGCTGTTCTTTCTGGTTCTCACCCGGGAAGGCCAGCAACGCTTTGAGGTCGGCGTACATGTAGGTGTTTTTGACGATGCGTTTGCTTCTTTTGGTCATGCTTGGATCGAAGCCAACAATACCGGTGCCCATGATTGCGGCGTTCAATTCGTCTTTATCAATGGGTAACTCGGCATTGGCCAGGATTGACGCCGAACGGGCACGAGGCATTGTGCCCAACATTAGTTTGCTACTTTCTTCAATAAAGGCGATGCGCTCGGCAGCCGACATCTTTTGCTGGATATGTTCAGACATCTTCTAAATTCCTTTTAAATTAATCAACGATCCTCTTTGGACCGGAAATCAAACTAACGACTTCAGCCCAGCACTTCAACCGCAAAGGAATTCAATTAATTTCAAAGTAACTTTTAACTTCAAACAAGCACAACTTGCCACCACAATATAAACAACTAGTACCGTCAATAACGGGCTGCGGCCCCTGATGGGGCCGCTATCGCTCAAGACACCGATTTTTCGCCATACCAACGCGGTGTATACACCCACTCACCACCTTCCGCGCGCGGGAACACGCAGGTGGTGGATGAACCAATCAGCACCATGGTGCGCATGTCCACCTGTTCAGGCGTTAATGCACCGAGGGTCGTGACGCGAAGCGTCTGACCCGGACGACCGATATCCCGCCCCAGCACCACTGGCGTTTCTGCAGTGCGATGCTGGCCGACGATTTCCAAGGCTCGACCCAACTGCCATGGCCGCGAGCGCGAAATCGGATTGTATAACGCCAACGCCAGGTCGGCTTGTGCCGCCAGGTCCAGACGTTTCTCGATGATCGTCCACGGCTTCAAATTATCGGACAAAGACATCACGCAGAAGTCATGCCCCAGCGGCGCACCCGCCTGAGCAGCGGTGGCCAGGGAGGCGGAGACCCCCGGCAGGATTTCAAGATCGACACTGTGCCAGCTCGAATCGCTGGATTCGTGCAACGCTTCGAGCACCGCAGCGGCCATAGCGAACACACCCGGATCGCCGGACGATACGACCACCACCGAACGCCCTTGGGCCGCCAGTTCGAACGCGTGACGAGCACGCTGCATCTCTTCGCGATTGTCGGTGCAGTGCAACACCTGATCGGCCCGGAATGGGCCGGCCATGCGGATGTAGGTTTCGTAGCCGAGCACATCATTGGCGCGTGCCAGCTCAACCTTGACCGCCGGAACCATCAGCTCAGCAGCGCCAGGGCCCAGGCCGATCACTGCCAAGCGGCCGCGAGGGCGACCGATCAGCAACGGGTCCAGCGGCTGATCCGCGACAGCGATCGCAATCCCGTTATCTGCCCGGATGGAAACCGGCTGTCCGAACGCATTGCGTACCAGTTCGCCGACACTGTCGGCATCCGCCGCAAAACGCAGTGGCACGCCGAGTTCGAGCGCCGCTTCGCGCAACACCGGACTGGCCATTTGCTGATCGCTGGCCAACAGGCACGCCACCGATTGCACGGCGATTTTCGCTTGGTGCAAGGCATCGCGAATGGTGATCGGCAAATCTGCAACGTCGGCGCTCACCGCCACCAGCACATTTTGCGGGTAGATCAGCAATTCATTGGCCGCAGGCTCGCGTTCGGCGCTGCCAATGTGAATGGCCAAATGCGCCTGCGGATCCTGCGGCAACTGCGCTTGATCCAACCACGGGGCGGCGCCTTCGATACGCACGCGCTCACCGGCCAGCAAATCCGAAACAAAGCGCTTGCCCAGCTCCAGATCGCCCAGTGCGTAGCCACTTGGCGGGTTGAGCAGGCACGTGCCGAAGCGCAATTCACCGCTGGTGGTGATGGCTGCGGCCACGCCCAAGCCATCCGCAATCTCGCGGGCCAGCACGTTAACTCCGCCCAGACCACCGAGCAACGGCACGACCGCGCTGCCATCTTCGGCAACGGCCAGCACCGGCGGCTCTGCGCCTTTTTCCAAGAGCAATGGCGCCAGAGTCCGAATGACGATGCCTGCCGCGCACAGGGCAATGATCGGCGTGTCGTGTTGATAGAGCTGGCGCAGGGTCGCGCCAAACTCGTGGTAAACGCGATCCGCGCCATCGACCCGTTCGGCCAGCCCGTGGATCAAGGCGCCCGGGTACAGCTGTTGGATCTTGCGCGCGGTCGCAAGGCTGCCATTACCAAGAATGACAATCGCCGGAACTGGACGGGTCATCAGCCTTGCCACCTTTCGCCGGGAACGATGATCAACGAGAAGTACGGCGAGGACATCGGCTCGACCTGATCCAGCGGCACGATCTTCTGATTGGCCATGGTTGCGCGTTCGACGTACAGCGCACGTTCCGCCAGACCGAGTTCTTCCAGCACCTGACGAACCTTGGGAAAGTTACGCCCCAGCTTCATCACCACCGCCGCATCGGCATCGGCCAAACGACGTTTGAGTTCTTCGCGGGGTAACACGCCCGACAGCACCGACAGGCTCTGATTGCGATACACCAGCGGCGCACCCAGCACCGAGGCGCCGCCCAGCATCGAGCAGACACCCGGCACCACTTCGGCCTCGTAACGTTCGGCCAGACGATCATGCAAGTACATATAAGAGCCGTAGAAGAACGGATCACCTTCGCAGATCACCGCCACATCTCGGCCCGCATCCAGATGCGCAGCAAGTTCTTCGCCGGCAGCGTCATAGAAGTCGCTGATCACTTGTTCGTAGGACAGCGGCGGCGCCAGGGCTTCGGTGGTCACCGGGTAGACCAGCGGCAGCAGCGTCTGCGCGTCCTGCAAATGCGCTTCGATAATGCCGAACGCATTGCCTTTTTTGCCTTTGGCAACGAAGTACGCCACCACCGGAGACTCGCGCAGCAGGCGCAAGGCTTTGACGGTAATCAGTTCCGGATCACCGGGGCCAACGCCAAGGCCAATCAAACGTCCAGGTTGCTGCATCATTCAATCTCCGTGGCGAGGGCATTGACCGCTGCGGCAGCCATGGCGCTGCCGCCCAACCGACCTTGCATGATCACAAACGGCACGCCACGGCTGTCGGCCGCAAGCATAGCCTTGGACTCGGCGGCACCGACGAAACCCACCGGGAAGCCGAGAATCAACGCCGGTTTTGGCGCACCCGCATCAAGCATTTCCAGCAAGTAGAACAGCGCGGTCGGGGCGTTGCCGATCACCACCACGCTGCCTTCCAGATGCGGGCGCCAAAGCTCCAGCGCAGCCGCCGAACGGGTGTTGCCCAGTTCTCGGGCCAGGTCCGGCACGCTCTCATCACGCAGGGTGCAGATCACCGGGTTGTTGGCAGGCAAGCGCGCGCGGGTCACGCCTTCGGAGACCATTCGCGCATCACACAGAATCGGCGCACCGGCGGCCAGCGCATCGCGCCCGGCCTGGCCCGCGCCTTCGGAGAACTGCAGGCCATCGATGGCCTCGACCATGCCGCAGGCGTGGATCACCCGCACCGCGAGTTTTTCCAGATCGGCCGGGATCCGGTCGAGGTTGGCCTCGGCGCGAATGATCGCGAAGGAGTTGCGATAGATCTCCTGACCGTCGCGGATGTAATCAAGCATCAAGGGGGCTCCGTGGGCGGGCATCGAGCAATGCGCCGGCCGCTTCAATAGTGAGGTTGCGTGCTTGCAGGGCGCCGAAACCCGGCTGCCCTGCATCGCGAAAATAGAGGTCGTAATGACCGGGGCTGACCGCCAGCAAGGTAACCGGCGCACTGTGCGCGGCCGCGCAGGATCGCGAGCAGCCGGACAGATGAACCTGCGATCGATCAGCCAGGCCGGGCAACAATGCGGCCAGTTGCAGGGCATCACCCTTGGTATCCGCCAGGCCTTTTGCGCACCCGGCAGAACCGGTGCAGGCAATCAGATGGGTCAAGGCAAGATCCGTGCTCAGTAGAAAACCCAGGGCTTGCAATCGCTCACTGAGCGCCGGGGCATCCTGATGGCGAATATTTGGCAGCAGCAAACTTTGCCAAGGGGTCAAACGCAAGCTGCCATCACCGAACTCCTCGGCCAGACGCGCCGCACCTTTGAGCATCGAAGAGTCCAGCCGCCCCAGGGGCGGGACTGCACCGACATAGACCAGGCCTTGCTGGCGCTGTGGATAAGTCCCGATGTGCAACCCTGGATACGCCCCGGGACGTTGCCAGTCACTGATGGGGATCAGCGGCACACGCTCAGCCAAGGCCTGTAACACCGACTCCAGCGAACGCTCGGCCAGCATCTGCCGCATGCGGGTCTGATCCGGTCGCGCCAGGTCGAGAAACAGCTCCAGCACCGCGACAACCAAGGCGTGACCGTCACTGCGCAACACCGCCCCTGCCGGCGTGTCCGTGGGGCAACCCGCCAGACCGAAGGCCAGCAATGGCTCACCGTTGCGTTCAGCGGCACTCAACCAGAGGTCGTGAGGATGTTCGAGCATCGCCAACGCCTCGCCACCATCCAGTTGCACGGCGAACTTGGCCGACAGCTGGTGAAAACGTTGGTGACTTTGCAGGGTGGCGAGGATCTGCTCGGCCAGCGGGCGAGTATCGAACTGCATGTGCTGATCGATGCCAGCACCCGGGCTGAGCATCAGGTTACGCACATCATCGCCAGCCGCAGTCTTTGGGCCCAACCCGGCCGCCAGCAGGCTGTCGATCAATGGCTGGTGCTCGCTGCCAATCCCGCGAATCTGCAGATTGGCGCGGTTGGTCGCCTCGATCACCCCGCCGGCATAACGCCCGGCGGCGTCGGCCACGGCCACGGCCTGGGCAGCGCTGATTGATCCGCCATTCAACTTGATCCGGCAGATGCCGCCGTCCGATGCCTGGACGATACGCAACAACCCCGGGCAGGCCGAGGGGCGTAAGGCAATGGGGGACGGGGATTGTGTCACTGGGCGACCGGCGGCTAGGGAGAGGCGCGGTATTATGCCTGCTTTGTTCGAAGTCATGAAAATGACTGCCTTGGGAGTCGACGAATGAACGCCTCCCAGCTACCTGTGGCGATAAATCTACTGGAGGTTGAGTTCGAATTCCGAGATAGCTATTTCCTTGATCCGTCTTTCCAGGAACGCCCTGTTTTGTTCGAACACCGAGCGATCCAGAAGAAAGCGGCCATAATGCTGCAGCAACTTCGTCGTCTGTTCTGTCCATTTAAAGAAAAGAAATTCCTCAGGCATTGAGCGCGAACGCAACCTGAAATTGTTTACAGTCATTTTCAAACGTCGCTGGCTATCGCGCTCTACCGGCAGTATTTGAAAGTCACCCGCCTGAGAACTTGTCGAGTAAAACACCTTGCTGGCCGATTTGTCTGCACTCAATGCGTCGAAGGCCGCACGTGTGACATTGGCCTGCGCCGCGTTGCCCCCGGCGATAAGAGAAGTCAAATACACCTGAGCAACAGTGCCATAAAAATTCGGATGATGAATTTCGGTAATGGCATCGCCAGAAGGCACCCACCCCAGAAATTTCAAGGTGGCGGCGAAATACAAAAACCAGTCATCGAGCTCGGTAGCGTAGTCATATTTTCTGTCAGCGGCCCAGTGTGCCAGTCGGAGGCTATATCTGACATCGCGCTTTTCCTCCCGGGACAACCCTGCGACGTATGTTATCAAACCGTTGCCAACGATCGCCGCACCGGGTTCTTGATTGTCCAGCTCTTCCATTTAAATTCATCCTTGAGTTATTAAATATCTATTCGAACATCCAGATTACAAACGAATACCTTATTCGAGCTTTCAAAACTAAACGACCTCCCCCCTCCACACCATCCTGCAATTACAACAACACATATCAACGCCACACCTTCCAAACAACTCATCATTTCTATTATCGGTACACCTTCAGACATCACTGGATGTACAGGGACAACTGACCAGCATCACCTCGGCAAAGCTGCGTTATCATCTCGCTCTTATTGACCGCGTTTTTGAGCAGAGGAACGGCATGACCCCCTGGCTGACAGTGGTAGGCATCGGTGAAGACGGTTTCAAAGGCCTGGGCAAGAACGCTCGACGTGCATTGCTGGGCGCTTCGCGGATTGTCGGTGGCCAACGGCAACTGGATCTGCTGCCCGTGTGCATCCGTGGCGAACGCCAGCGCTGGCCGAGTCCATTTTCCCTTGAGCCCGTACTGGCGCAACGCGGTGCGCTCGTCTGTGTGCTGGCCAGCGGTGATCCGATGCTGTTCGGCGTGGGCGCCAGCCTGGCGCGGCAAGTGCCGAGCAACGAGATGCTGATTATTCCGGCACCCTCCTCCTGTTCATTGGCAGCTGCCCGCATGGGCTGGCCGTTGCAGGAGGTCGTCACGTTGTCGGTGGTTGCCCGGCCAGTTGCAGCGCTGAACGCTCAGCTGTTCAGTGGTATTCGCTTACTGGTGTTGAGCAATGACGGACACAGCCCTGCCGCGATTGCCGCGCTGCTGCGTGAACGCGGTTTCGGGCCGAGCCGGATGACCGTGCTGGAACACCTGGGCGGCGAGACCGAACGACGTGTCGATGGCATCGCCAACGAGTGGACTGATCCGCCCATCGCCGATCTCAATCTGCTCGCCATCGAGTGCCTCGCCGAACCCGATACTCCTCGCCTGTCGCGCCTGGCTGGCTTGCCAGACGCAGCCTTCAAGCACGACGGCCAACTGACCAAGCGCGATGTACGCGCCATCACCCTTGCCCGTCTGGCGCCGGTGCCCGGTGAACTGTTGTGGGACGTCGGCGCAGGCTCAGGCTCGATCGGTATCGAATGGATGCGTGCGCACCCGAGTTGCCGCACGTTGGCCATTGAGGCCGATGCTGGCCGCCAGCAACTGATCGAACACAACCGCGACACCCTCGGCGTTCCCGGCCTGCAATTGATTCGCGGCAGTGCGCCGTACGCGTTGGCCGGCCTTGAGCCGCCCGATGCAATTTTCATCGGTGGCGGCGTGACCCGTGACGGCGTGCTCGACACGTGTTGGGCGCAGCTCAAACCCGGTGGCCGGCTGGTCGCCAACGCGGTCACCCTGCAAAGCGAAATGACCTTGATGGCCTGGCGCGAACAACACGGTGGCGAACTGACCCGAATTCATATCGCGCAGGCGCAGCCGCTGGGAGAGTTCGACACCTGGCGCCAGGCGTTGCCGATTACCTTGCTGGACGTGGTTAAACCCTTCGATGCGTGACGAAACCGCCGAACAACCCGCGCCGCTGCGCAGTGGCCTGACCACCGGCAGCTGCGCCACCGCGACCAGTCTCGCGGCTGCGCGCTTGCTGCTCGGTGGTGTGAGCAGCGATGCGGTGCACATCGTCCTGCCAAAAGGTAAACAGGTGCAGATGCGTCTGGAGTTTTGCCGCCTGACTGACGATGGCGCCGAAGCGGGCACCCTCAAAGATGCCGGCGACGACCCGGACGTGACCCACGGTGCATTGCTCTACAGTCAGGTGCGCTTGATCAGCGAACCCGGTATCCGTTTCAACGCCGGCAAAGGGGTTGGCACCGTCACGCGCCCGGGGCTGGTGTTGAGCGTCGGTGAACCGGCGATCAATCCGGTGCCACGCAAGATGATCACTGACCACCTGCTGCTGCTGGCGCAGGAGTTCCATTACAGGGGCGGATTTGCAGTGACAGTCAATGTCGAAGACGGCGAGGCCCTGGCGCTGAAAACCATGAACCCGCGATTGGGCATTCTGGGCGGGCTGTCGATCCTCGGCACCAGCGGCATCGTCAGGCCGTTTTCCTGTGCGGCGTACATCGCCTCGATCCACCAGGGCATCGACGTTGCCAAAACCAACGGTTACCTGCACATCGCCGCCTGCACCGGCAACGCCAGCGAAGACACCATGCGCCGGGTCTACGACCTGCCGGAAATCGCCCTGATTGAAATGGGCGACTTCGTGGGTGCAGTGCTCAAACATCTGCGCAAAGTGCCGGTGGATAAACTCAGCCTGTGCGGCGGATTCGGCAAGATCAGTAAACTCGCCGCCGGACACATGGATCTGCACAGCCGCCACTCCAGCATCGACCTGCCGCAACTGGCCAAATGGGCGGCGGCCGTCGGTGCAGACGAGGCGTTGCAACAAGGCATACGCGAGGCCAACACCAGCCAGCAAGCCTTGGCGATGGCCAGCGCCGCCGGTATCGCCCTCGGTGATGCGGTGTGTCAGCACGCACTGGATTTCGCCCGCAGCGTGGTGCCCCAACAGGTTCAAGTCGAGGTGTTCGCCATCGATCGCCAGGGTGGGATTGTCGGTCACGCCGGAGCGTTTCAATGAAGCGTCTGTTGCTGCTCGGCGGCGTCACCGAAGCCTTGGCGATTGCCCGAACCCTCGGCCCGCAACATATCTACAGCCTGGCGGGCGTGGGTCGGGTGCCGACTGATCTGAACTGTCAGGTGCGAGTCGGTGGCTATGGCGGCGCTGAAGGTTTGGCGCAGTTCATCACGGACCACGGCATTGATCTGTTGCTCGACGCCACCCACCCCTACGCCGCGCAAATCAGCCAGAACGCCGCCACTGCCGCGCAACACAGCGGCATCCCGTGCTGGGCGCTGCGCCGTCCGGCGTGGCAAGCGCAGGCTGGGGACGACTGGCGCGAGATCAGCGACTGGGCCGAGCTGGTAAAAGCACTGAAACCGTTCAAGCGTCCGCTGTTCACCCTGGGCCGCGAGCCGTTGCAGCACCTGGATGAAATACCGCCCGAGCAGTTCTGGACCTTGCGCGCGCTGGAGGTTTACCCCGGCAACGAGCGCTGTGAAGTGATCGGTTCACGCGGACCGTTTTTCATCGAGGACGAACGCACGCTATTCGAACGCCGGCAGATCGATGTGCTGATCAGCAAGAACAGCGGCAGCAGCGCCACCGAACCCAAACTTGAAGTGGCCCGCGAGCGCGGGGTGCCGGTGTTGATCCTCAAGCGGCCGGTGTTGCCGGGGGTTGAGCGGGAGTTTGAAACAGTGGCACAGGTCTTGGCAGCACTGGCTAACAGACGCGATCTATAAACCGCCTCCGGCCGAATGTGGGAGCGAGCCTGCTCGCGATAGGGGTGATGCGGTCCGTCAGTAAAACCGCGTCATCGTTCTTCGCGAGCAGGCTCGCTCCCACAAGAAGCCGCTACACTCTTTGGGTAATGCACTGCGACACCACACCGCACGGCGGTTTTTTACTTATGATTCCCGATCAGGCTAAATACCCGGCTTGATCACCCACCCAACCGGATATGACTCATGTCCCGACAACGGCTAGCATTTGCCTGGATCGCCTGCTTCGCAGTGCTGTTCAACATGCTCGCCATGCCGATGTCCGGCGCGATGGCGCAAGATGCCAGTCAGTCGCCGGTCGAGCAGTTGTTGTGGGGCAGTTTCTGTTCGTCCAGCGGGACAAAGCTGGTGGCGATTTCGCTCGGCAAGCTTGAGCAAAAAGCCCCGCAAAACGACGATCACTCAAACATGCAGCATTGTTGGTGCTGCTCTGGTTCTGCACCTCTGGTGGCGTTGCCGGGTCATGTCCCGCAGCTGTATTTCGCGCGTTTCGAGGCCAATCGAAGCCTGCCACCGCCGACCCTCGACATTCCAACACCGCGCCAGCAATGGCCCAGCCTCAATCCTCGCGCCTCCCCTCTGGTCTGATTACCCTCGCAATTGATCTGCGTGTTTAATCGTTCTGGAGAACTGCCATGTTGAAGAAACTCATCGTTCTGGCCGCCTTGCTGCTGCCTGCCTGCTTTGCCAATGCCCACGAATACAAAGCCGGCGAGCTGGAAGTCGCGCACCCTTGGTCGCAAGAGCTACCGCCCAACGCGCCAACGGTTGCCGCCTATTTCGTGATTCACAACAACGGCAAAACCGCCGACCGCCTGCTCAGCGTTGCTTCGCCGATTTCAGGCAAAGCCGAGTTGCACGAGCATGTGAAGCAAAATGACCTGATGAAAATGCAGCAAGTACCGAGCGTCGAGATTCCGGCTGGCGGCGACATCACGTTCGCGCCGATGGCTTATCACGTGATGCTGCTGGAGCTCAAAGACCGCAGCCTGCTCCGTGACGGCAAGCGCTTCCCGCTGACCCTGCATTTCGAAAAATCCGGCGACGTGACCGTTGAGGTCGCGGTGCAGAAACAACCGCCCGCCGGCACCGAAGAGCACGAGCACACCCAGTAATCACAGCCTGAACCACCTGTGAACGCACGGCGCTCGCTCAGCGTCAGGCGATCGGTGCCGCGTACCCCTTCGTTGAAGGTTGCGCGCGGTAGCTGGATCAGCCTGTTCGCCATGTTGATGATCTTTATCGGCCCACTGATTTCTCAGTCGATGCCGACGGATCAGCGCATGCCGATGCCTGTGAACATGAGCATGTCGATGGACATGAGCATGGACATGTCGGCGGACGCCCATGCCGAGCATGGCGCGCAACCTGCTGCCGAACACTGCGCGCCCAAACCCGATCATCACGTACTCTGGGAAAAGTGCGGCTATTGCAGCCTGCTCTTCAACTGCCCCGCACTGCCCGGTGGCCTGTCGTTCGCTGCTTTCGACACACCGCCAGCCCATCACCTCATCAGCCCCTCCCCCCGCCTGGGCCATGCCCGGCAAACGGTCTTCCCCGGCGCCCGCACCCGCGCCCCACCCATCCTCTCGTAAACACCCCCCTACTCATACGGCCGACTGTAGAGAACGACAGCCGCAGGCTGCTGGCCGTGTTGTTGACGACTGATTGATGGAACCTTTATGTCCAGGTTTTCTGCTGACACACGCTTGAGCGATGCTCAGGCATTCTTCGCCCTGAACGCGCCACGCGCCCGCTTCAAGCAAGCCACCGCCGCACTATGCGGCGCCCTGCTCACCCCGCTGGCCATCGCCGCCGAGCAACCGGCTGATCACAGCCAACACACCGAAGAGCTGAGCCCGACGGTCATCACTGCCATCGCCCCGAGTTCGCCGCTGACCATCGTTACCAACCCCAAAGACCCGCGCCAACCGGTGCCGGCCAGCGACGGCGGTGACTATCTGAAGACCATTCCCGGCTTCGCGCTGGTCCGCAATGGCGGCACCAACGGCGATCCGGTGCTGCGCGGCATGTTCGGCTCACGGCTGAACATTCTCACCAACGGCGGCATGATCCTCGGTGCCTGCCCTGGCCGCATGGATGCCCCGACCTCCTACATCTCACCGGAAACCTACGACAAGCTGACCGTCATCAAAGGCCCGCAAACCGTAATCTGGGGACCTGGAGCTTCTGCCGGCACCATCCTGTTCGACCGCGAACCGGAAAGCTTTGGCGAGCTGGGCACTCGGGTGAACGCCAGCCTGCTGGCCGGCTCCAACGGGCGTTTCGACAAACTCGTCGACGCCGCTGCCGGTGGCCCACGGGGCTACATACGGGTGATTGGTAACACCGCTCACGCCGACGATTACCGTGACGGCAACAACGACACCGTGCCGTCGCGCTACGACAAGTGGAACGGTGATGTCGCCCTCGGCTGGACGCCGGACGCCGACACCTTGCTGGAGCTGACCGCCGGCAAGGGCGACGGCGAGGCACGTTCTGCCGGGCGCGGCATGGACGGTTCGCAGTTCAAGCGCGAAAGCCTGGGCCTGCGTTTCGAGAAGTCGAACCTCGGCGAGGTGCTGGATAAGCTCGAAGCGCAGGTCTACTACAACTACGCCGACCACGTGATGGACAACTACACCCTGCGCACGCCGTCCGGCACCGGGATGATGTCCGGCCCCATGGCCTCCAACGTCGACCGCCGAACCCTCGGTGCGCGGATCAAGGCCACCTGGCGCTGGGCCGATGTGCAGTTGATCAGCGGCATCGACGCGCAAACCAACGAGCACCGTCAGCGTGCCGCCATGGGCATCGATACTTACAAGGACGTGCCACGCGAAAAGGATGCCGACTTCCATAACTACGGTGTTTTCGGCGAGCTGACCTGGTACGCCGCCGACCGTGATCGCCTGATCACGGGAGCGCGACTGGACCGCGCCTCGGCCAAAGATTTTCGCCAGACTATCGGCTCCGGAATGATGACCCGACCGAACCCGACCGCCGACACGACCCGCACCGACACTCTGCCGAGTGGCTTCATGCGCTATGAGCATGACCTGGCGGACAGCCCGACCACGCTCTACGCAGGTCTCGGCCACGCCGAACGCTTCCCGGATTACTGGGAGCTGTTCTCGCCAAAATCCGGCCCTGTCGGTTCACTCAACGCTTTTGACTCGATCAAGCCTGAGAAAACCACCCAGCTCGATGTCGGCCTGCAATACAAAACCCAGGACCTCGAAGCCTGGGTCTCGGGTTACGTCGGCGAAGTGCACGACTACATCCTGTTCGATTACACCCCTACCAAGATGGGCACGATCTCACGGGCCGAGAACATCAACGCGCGAATCATGGGTGGCGAACTCGGTGCAGCCTACAACCTCACCTCCAACTGGAAAGCTGACGCGACCCTGGCCTATGCCTGGGGCAAAGACACCACCCATGACACGGCGTTGCCGCAAATGCCGCCGCTGGATGCGCGCTTCGGCCTGACCTACAGCGAAGACAACTGGAGCGCCGGCGCCTTGTGGCGTGTGGTCGCGGCGCAGAACCGCATTGACCAGAACAAGGGCAACGTGGTCGGCAAGGACTACGACAAAAGCTCGGGCTTCGGCGTGTTCTCGCTCAACGGTGCCTACCGTATCGACAAGCACTGGAAGGTCAGCACAGGCGTCGACAACCTGTTCGGCAAGGCCTACGCCGAGCACTTGAACCTGGCCGGCAACGCCGGGTTCGGCTACCCGGCCAATAACCCGCAAGCGATCAACGAACCGGGGCGCACGTTCTGGACCAAGGTCGATATGAGCT
>NZ_JANLNW010000064.1 GCF_025465945.1 Pseudomonas sp. 6D_7.1_Bac1
TATTTTCGTCCAATATTGGCGAGCCGCCCCGCCCCAAAAATGGACTGCGCGCAACTGACTGGGCCCCTTCCCCCGTTCGGAGCACGCCATGAGCAACAACAGTAAAACACAGCCCGAAACGGGCACCGCCGAACCGCACTTTCTCGGCACACGGATTCGTGGCCTGCGCAAACGGCGGGGCATGACCCTGGCGGAACTGGCGCAATTGAGTGAACTGACAGCGGGCTATATCAGCCAGCTCGAACGCAACCTCGCCTACCCGTCGATCCCCGCGCTGTTCAACATCGCCCGCAGCCTGGGCGTGACCATCCAGTGGTTCTTCGCCAGCGAAGCCAACACTGCGCCCGAAGACAACGGTTACGTGGTGCGTAAAAACAGCCGCATGAGCGTGCATTACGAAGATGGCATCGTCGACCAGCTGTTGACCCCGCAACCCAACCGCCAGCTGGAAATGCTCCACTCACGCTTCCCGCCGGGCACCTACAGCCAGGAAAGCTACAGCCACGAAGGCGAAGAAGCCGGCTATCTGCTGTCGGGCAGTTTCGAGTTGTGGGTCGGGGAACGTTATTTTCAGCTCAATGAAGGTGACAGCTTCAGCTTTTCGAGCCAGGAACCCCACCGATATGGCAACCCGGGCGATGTAGATGCCGTGGTGGTCTGGGTGATTACGCCGCCAACCTTCTAACGACGCACGCGCCCATTCGGCTGAGTGGCGCAAGTGCGCTTGAGGGTGTCACTCGGCAATTCCTTGAACAAGGCCCGGTAGCTGCTGGAAAACCGGCCAAGGTGCCAGAACGACCAGTTCATCGCCACTTCGGCCACGGTCGTTTCCGTCGGTGTGCGGCTCAGCAGTTCACGACGCGCACTGTTGAGCCGGCGCAGGCGCAGCCACTGCGTTGGCGCTATGCCAGTGTAGGTTTTGAACGCGTGTTGCAACTGGCGCAGTGAGACTTCGGCGACCTGTGAGAGCTCCAGCAAATTAAGATTCTCCTCCGGGGTGTCCGCTGCCCATTCACCGATCCGCCTCATGATCGTTCGCTCCCCTGCCCGACGCTGCAACGCCCCGCGATCCAGACAGACACACGCGTTGTCGAGAATGAACAAGCAGTCGTCCAGCAGCTGCTGGGTCAGCGCTTCCTTGCTCGGCGGGTCGATGGTTTGCGACAACCGGGTCAGGGTTCCGCTCAGCCAGCGGCTGAACAGCGCGTTCTGCTGAGAATTGAGCGGGGCCATGAACAAACCCTCCAGCCGCTCGACGCTCAGACCGTGGCGCTGAACGAACTCCGGGCCGAACACCACGGCCACTTCCTGGTAGTTCTCCGGAGTGATCCAGATGTTGCGGCTTTCGCCGTTCAACAGATAAAGCGCGTTGTCACTGCGGTCGAAACAGAACGCCAGCGAGCCCGGTGGCGCGCTGAAATTCTGCTCGACGCGGGTGTTCATGCACTCCTCGTAAATCTGCACCCCTTGCAGGTCCAGATAGCGCACCTGGCCTGCGAAATGCCCGGGCGACATCTGCTGATAGTGCTGCACCCACCCAGGGGTCGCCCGTATCTGTTCGGCGACATCAGCGGTGTTGAAAGCCTGCACGTGCAAGGGGTTTGACTCTGTCATGGAATGACCTGTGCGCACTTTTTTGGTGCGTTCTAGTTCTGCTTAAAGTGGATAGATGGAACGAAACGCCTCGCCCAAGATAGTCGTCAACGCGCTACAGGGGAAGTCTCTTGCCGCTTGTACGGGATGCAGAGAAACACTCTGGCGCTGATAAAACCAACAACGAGGTCTTTATGAATGCCCCTTTCGATCAGCTGTACACATGGCTGAAAGATCACAAGATTACCGAAGTCGAATGCGTGGTCAGTGACCTGACCGGCATTGCACGCGGCAAAATTGCACCCACCAACAAGTTCCTGCATGAGCGAGGCATGCGCCTGCCGGAAAGTGTGTTGTTGCAAACGGTAACCGGGGATTTTGTCGACGACGACATCTACTACGACCTGCTCGACCCGGCTGATATCGACATGGTTTGCAAGCCCGTTGCCGACGCCGTTTATGTGGTGCCTTGGGCCATCGAACCGACCGCCATCGTGATTCACGACACCTTCGACAAGCTCGGCAATCCGATCGAACTGTCGCCGCGCAACGTGTTGAAGAAAGTCCTGAAACTCTACGCTGACAAGGGCTGGCAGCCTATCGTCGCGCCGGAAATGGAGTTCTACCTGACCCAACGCTGCGAAGACCCGGACTTGCCACTCAAGGCCCCCTTGGGCCGTTCCGGTCGAGCCGAAAGCGGTCGTCAGTCGTTCTCCATCGACGCGGCCAACGAATTTGATCCGCTGTTCGAAGACGTCTACGACTGGTGCGAACTGCAAGGTCTGGACCTCGACACGCTGATCCACGAAGACGGCCCGGCCCAGATGGAAATCAACTTCCGTCACGGTGACGCGCTGGATCTGGCCGACCAGATCACCGTGTTCAAGCGCACCCTGCGCGAAGCGGCGCTCAAGCACAACGTTACCGCCACCTTCATGGCCAAGCCCATTGGCGATGAGCCGGGTAGCGCGATGCACTTGCACCAGAGCGTGGTCGACATCGCTACCGGCAAGCCGATCTTCGCCACAGACGACGGTCAGATGAGCGAGCTGTTCCTGCACCACATCGGCGGCCTGCAAAAGTACATTCCAAAACTGCTGCCGATGTTCGCGCCCAACGTCAACTCGTTCCGCCGCTTCCTGCCGGACACCTCGGCACCGGTCAACGTCGAATGGGGCGAAGAAAACCGCACCGTTGGTTTGCGTGTGCCGACCTCAAGCCCCGACGCCATGCGCGTGGAAAACCGCCTGCCGGGCGCCGATGCCAACCCGTACCTGGCCATTGCCGCCAGCCTGTTGTGCGGTTACCTGGGCATGATCGAACGCATCGATCCGAGCGCACCAGTGCAGGGCCGAGCCTATGAGCGACGCAACCTGCGCCTGCCGATCACCATCGAGGATGCGCTGGCGCACATGGAAGACTGCCCGACCATCGAGCGTTATCTGGGGACCAAATTCGTGCGCGGCTACGTCGCCGTCAAACGCGCCGAACACGAAAACTTCAAGCGGGTGATCAGTTCCTGGGAACGGGAGTTCCTGTTGCTGAGCGTCTGACGGCACGTCAGATAAAGCATGAAACCTGTGGGAGCGAGCAGGCTCCGGGCGGCGTTCCGACGATGACGGTGCATGAGTCAATGTTGATGTGACTGCCATGTCCTCATCGCGAGCAGGCTCGCTCCCACAAGGACAGCACTTGACTGACCGGCAGTAGCGCCCGGTGCAACAAACAAATCCAACACATCGAAAACAATCATTCAAAGGGGTGTCGAAATGCGTCTATTGAAATCAGTTGTTCCCGCAGCGCTTGCGCTGTTGTGCAGTGTCGGCGCGCAAGCGCAGCCGAGCGTCAGTGTGTACAACTGGACCGACTATATCGGTACGACCACCCTCGCCGACTTCCAGGCGAAAACCGGTATCAAGGTCATCTACGACGTATTCGACTCCAACGAAACCCTGGAAGGCAAACTGCTCGCCGGGCGTACCGGGTATGACGTGGTGGTGCCTTCCAACCACTTCCTGGCCCGTCAGGTCAAAGCCGGGGCGTTCCTCAAACTGGACCGCTCGCAGCTGCCGAACTGGAAAAACCTCGACCCTAAATTGCTGACGCTGCTGGAGAAGAACGACCCGGGTAACGAACACTCGGTGCCGTACCTGTGGGGCACTAACGGCATCGGTTACAACGTCGACAAGATCAAGCAAGTGCTGGGCATCGATCACATCGATTCCTGGGCCGTGCTGTTCGAACCGGAAAACCTGAAAAAGCTCACCCAATGCGGCGTGTCGATGATGGATTCGGCGGATGAAGTGTTCCCGGCGATCCTCAACTACATGGGCATGGACCCACGCAGCTCGAATGTCGAAGACTACAAAAAAGCCGAAGCCAAGCTGCTGACGCTGCGTCCGTACATCACCTACTTCCACTCCTCCAAGTACGTGTCGGACCTGGCCAACGGCGACATCTGCATCGCGTTCGGCTATTCGGGGGACGTGTTCCAGGCAGCGAACCGCGCCAAGGAAGCGAAGAACGGCGTGAACATCGCCTATGCGATTCCCAAGGAAGGCAGCAACCTGTGGTTCGACTTGCTCGCCGTGCCCGCTGACGCCAGCAATGCCAAGCAAGCCCACGAATTCATCAACTACCTGCTGGAGCCAGAGGTGATCGCCAAAGTCAGCGCCACCGTCGGTTACGCCAACCCCAACCCTGCGGCCAAGCAGTTCATGGACGCGGAGCTGGTGAACAACCCTGAGGTTTACCCCTCCCAGGCGGTGCTGGACAAGCTGTACATCTCGACCACGCCGACACCGGAAATCATGCGTCTGATGACCCGGTCCTGGAGCAAAGTGAAGTCCAACAAATGAATCAGGCAATGGCTATGAACCCGTCGACGGAACACGCCCGCTCCTATTACAACGCCTCGGCCAAAGCGATGGTGCAACACCCGACGCTGATGTCGGATCTTGCGGCCGATGTCTGCGTGATTGGCGGCGGTTTTACCGGCGTGAACACGGCCATTGAGCTGGCCCAGCGCGGGCTCTCGGTGATTCTGCTGGAGGGCCGGCGGATCGGCTGGGGCGCCAGCGGCCGCAACGGCGGGCAGTTGATCCGTGGCATTGGCCATGATGTATCGGGCTTTGCCCGCTACGTCGGCCAGGAGGGCGTGCGCTACCTGGAGCGTGCGGGCATTGAATCGGTCGAGGTGGTGGGCAATCGCGTCCGCCAGCACGGCATCGACTGCGACCTGCGTTGGGGCTTCTGCGAGCTGGCCAATACACCCGCACAGTTCGCCGCATTTCAGGTTGAACAGCAAACCCTGAACGCCCAGGGTTATGCCCACGAAACCCGCCTCGTCAGACCCGAAGACATGCGCCAGGTGGTGAATTCCGGTGTTTACGCCGGCGGCCTGGTGGACATGGGCTCCGGCCATCTGCACCCACTCAATCTGGTACTCGGCGAGGCTCGGGTCGCCGAGTCGCTGGGGGTGCGGATCTTCGAGCAAAGCCCGGTGCTGGAGATCATCCATGGCAGCACCGTACAGGTTCGTTGCGCGAGCGGCACGGTGCGCGCCGGCAGTCTGGTGTTGGCCTGCAATGCGCATCTGGAGGAGCTTGAGCCAAAGCTCAGCGGCAAGGTGCTGCCGGCGGGCAGCTACATCATCGCCACCGAGCCGTTATCGGCGCAGGCTGCCGCCGAGTTGATTCCGCAGAATCTGGCACTGTGCGATCAGAAGGTCGGTCTCGACTACTACCGGCTTTCGGCAGACCGGCGCCTGCTGTTTGGTGGCGCCTGTCACTATTCGGGGCGCGATCCAGCGGATATCACTGCCTACATGCGCCCGCACATGCTCAAGGTGTTCCCACAACTGGCCAACGTGCGCATCGACTATCAATGGGGCGGCCGAATTGGCATTTCTGCCAACCGCTTCCCTCAGGTCGGGCGTTTGCCAGAGCACCCGAATGTGTTTTACGCCCAGGGTTATTCGGGGCATGGTCTTAACGTCACGCACTGGACTGCGCGCTTGCTGGGCGAGGCGATTCACGCCGGGCACAGCCAGGGTATGGATGTATTCAGCGCCGTGCCGCACATTACCTTTCCAGGTGGACGCGCCTTGCGCACGCCGCTCCTGGCATTGGGCATGTTGTGGTATCGCCTGCGTGAAATGCTTGGTTGAGGCACCTGGTCTTTACTTCAGTAATGACTGAGGAGCTTCGTGCAATGGCCACGATCGAACTGCACCGCGCACAACGGGACGAACTGGACTGCATCGAAAACCTGATGCAGTTCTACATGTACGACTTCAGCGAATGGCTGCCGCTGAAGATCGGCGCCCATGGTTTTTTCAATATTCAGCCAAAACTCGACTACTGGAGAAAGCCTGCGACGCAGCCGTTCCTGATCAAGGTTGACGGGGACATCGCCGGGTTTGTGACGGTTGACGACGAGGTTCGTTTTGACGACGTGCAGTACAACATCGGCTATCTTTTCGTCAGCCGCCACTATCGAGGTCTTGGCGTCGGGAAGTTTGTGGTGTCTGCCCTGCTCCAGCAGCTTCCCGGCCAGTGGCAGATTTTCCACATCGACGCCAACCAGCCGGCGCAGATGTTTTGGGCCAAGGTCATCCCGGAACTGACCCAGGGTGAGTTCACTCGCCACCAACTGACTGTCGACGGTTACCCGTGCACGCTGTTCAAGTTCCGCTACCTGGCGAATCAAGCAGCCTTCAGGCAGTGAATGATGCTGGCAATGACTGGCGTACTGCCGTCGCTGCGTCCAGACTCTGGTCACTAGCCGATCCCCTGCGCTGACGATTCGAGGCCCTGTGCATGCTGCTTTTCCTGTTACCTCAGGCTGACTACGACCCCACCGAAAGCAGCGTGCCCTGGCAGGCCTTGCACGACGCCGGGATCGAGGTGCGTTTTGCGACGCCGCACGGTTTGCCGGCCTATGCCGACGCGCGCCTGGTGGACATCGGTTTCGGGCCGCTGAATTCGCTGCTGATGACCCGCAGGGAGGATCTTCAGCATTACGCCGCCATGACCGCCGACGAGAGTTTTCGCTCACCCATGGCCTACGCCGGGGTAGACCCCGAGCAGTTCGAGGGGCTGGTGATCCCCGGCGGCCATGCCAAGGGCATGCGCAGCTTGCTGGAATCCGAAGCTGCACGGCGGATCGTCCGGCACTTCTTTGATGCAGAGAAACCGGTCGCGGCGGTCTGCCACGGCGTATTGCTGCTGGCCCGTACGCCGGATGCCGACAACGCACGCTCGGTGCTGCACGGACGCAAGGTGACCGCGTTGCTGGCCAACACCATGGAGTTGCCCGCCTGGCTGGTCACGGCCCCCTGGCTCGGCCGTTACTACCGCACGTACCCGCAAACGGTGCAGGCCGAAGTCACAGCAGCATTGGCCCGGCCGAACGACTTCCTGCCAGGGCCACTGTTCCCGCAGCGTGATTCGGCCGACAAGCCACAACGCGGGTTTACCGTACGCGACGGCAACCTGCTGACCGCACGCTGGCCGGGGGATTGCCACCGCTTTGCAGCGGAACTGGTCAGCATGGTGCGCCAGACTCGCGGTATTCAAACCCCGAGCCGGGCCGACTGGAAAGTCGGCATGCATTGACGGTGACCGGGCGTCTCACCCGCGCCCGCTGACCGACCACCAGCGCGGCAGCAACTGCTGAACCTTGCTTTCGCCAAAGCGATCATCGATCAACATCACGACGCCTTGATCCTGTTGGGTGCGGATCACCCGTCCGGCGGCTTGCACCACCTTCTGCACACCGGGAAACAGGTAGGTGTAGTCGTAACCGGCACCAAAGATCGCGGCCATACGCTGTTTCAGTTGCTCGTTCACCGGGTTCAGTTGCGCCAATCCCAAGGTCGCGATGAAGGCCCCGATCAGCCGTGAACCTGGCAAGTCGATACCTTCACCAAACGCCCCGCCCAACACCGCAAAGCCGATGCCTTGGCTGGCTGGCGTGAACTGTTGAAGGAACTCCTGACGCCGGGCTTCGTCCATGCCACGTGACTGTGACCACTGGTTGATCTGCGGCCACGTCTCGGCGAACAACTGCGCCACTTGTTGCAGATAATCAAAGCTGCTGAAAAACGCCAGGTAGTTGCCGGGGCGCTCCATGAACTGTCGGGCCATCAGCTCGACAATCGGCCCAAGCGAGGCTTGCCGGTGCACGAACCGGGTGGAGATCCGGCTGACGATCTGCACCTTGAGCTGTTCGGCGCTGAACGGCGACTCGACGTCGATCCACACCGTGGTCGCCGGCAACCCGAGCAAGTCGGCGTAATAGCGCTGCGGACTCAAGGTCGCGGAAAACAGCACCGTACTGCGTGCCGCCGTCAGACGCGGGCGGATAAAGCCGGCCGGTACCACGTTGCGCAGGCACAGCTGCGACAGGCTGCGCGTGCTACTGAGGTCACGCTTGCTGATGTCGAACAGGAAGTGCTCATCGAACAGCTCGGCCACCCGACCAAATTGCAACGCGTCGAAGTAGAAGCCCTGCAACGCAGCGTCCAGCCCTTGCGGGTGATCGTTGAGGTAATCGCCGATAGCCGCCGTGCAGAGCGACAGTGCCTGCAACAATTTGTCCGGGGCCTTGGCGTAGGCCTGATAAGGGCCGATTTGTTCTTTGTGCAGCGCATTCCATTCGCGGTTGACCCGCTGCAAGCCCTTTTTCAGAACCTCGGGGGCGCTTTTACGCACTGCATTCAGGGTGAATTGATCGAGGCTGGCGCTGTACATCTGCCGGCCGCGCTCCACCAGGTTATGGGCCTCGTCCACCAGCACCGCGACCTTCCACTGGTTGGCCTGGGCCAAACCGAACAACAACGCACTGAAGTCAAAATAGTAGTTGTAGTCGGCAACCACCACGTCGGCCCAGCGGGCCATTTCCTGACTCAGGTAATACGGACACACCTGATGTTCCAGGGCAATCTGGCGCAGCGCTGCCTGATTAAGCAGTGTCACCTGACTCGCCGCCTCACGGGCCGCCGGCAAACGGTCGTAAAAGCCCTTCGCCAACGGGCAGGATTCGCCGTGGCAGGCTTTGTCCGGGTGCTCGCAGGCTTTGTCGCGAGCAATCATCTCAAGCACTCGCAACGGTAAACCGTCGCTGCCGTCGACGATCACCTGGGTCGCATCCAGCGCCAGTTTGCGCCCGGGCGTCTTGGCCGTGAGGAAGAACACCTTGTCCAGTTGCTGCGGCGCCAACGCCTTGAGCATCGGAAACAGCGTGCCCACCGTCTTGCCGATGCCGGTCGGCGCCTGAGCCATCAGGCAGCGACCGGTGCTGACCGCTTTGAACACCGATTCGGCGAGGTTACGTTGCCCCGGCCGAAAGTCCGGGTACGGGAAACGCAACACCTGCGCTGCCTGATTACGCGCTTCACGATGAGCCATTTCCTGTTCGGCCCACTGCAGAAACAGCCCGCAGTGCAACGTGAAGAAGCGCTCGAGCTCCACCGCGCTCCAGGTTTCGACCAGGCTGGTTTCCTTTTCGCTGACAATGTCGAAATACACCAGTGCCAGATTGATCTCGGCCAATTGCAGCTTCTGGCACATCAACCAGCCGTAGATTTGCGCCTGCGCCCAATGCAACTGACGATGGTTGGCCGGCATCCGCTCAAGTTCGCCACGATAAGTCTTGATTTCTTCGAGGCGGTTCTGGCCGGGGTCATAACCGTCCGCCCTGCCCCTGACCTTCAACTGCCGATATTCGCCTTCAAGGGCGACTTCGTTTTGATAGGTCTCGCTGCGCCGCGAAGCGACAGTACGATGGCCAACAATGCCTTCCAGGGCGGTCGGCGACGGGGTGAAGCGCAGGTCGAGGTCACCGACCTTGGCGGTAAACTCGCACAACGCACGCACCGCAACGCTATAGCTCACGCCTCGGGTTCCGCCCATTGCACGTAGCAAACCGCGATGGGCATCTGATGCTCGTGGCAGAACTCCAGCCAACGCAGCTGGTTGTCTTGCAGGCGGTCACCTGGTCCTTTGACCTCGATCATCCGGTAGGTCTTGTGCTGCGGCCAAAACTGGATCAGATCCGGCATCCCGGCGCGATTGGCCTTGATGTCCAGCAACAGGCGGTTGAACCAGTGCTTGAGGTGTTCGGCCGGCAGACAGGCCAGCGCCTGTTCAAGCAGTTCCTCGGTCAGCACGCCCCAGAACACAAAGGGCGACTGCACACCCGATTTGACGCGAAAACGCAGACGGATGGTCTCGGCATAACGTCCATCGTCCAGCTCCGCCAGGCAGGCCTGGAACAGGTCGGCACGTCGGAAGTGGAAGTCCTCGTTGAGCAGGTCCACCGGGCCGCGCTGGAACGGGTGAAAAAACGCCCCCGGCAACGGTGCGAAGATCGCCGGCCAGCAGAGCAATCCGAACAACGAGTTGATCAGGCTATTCTCGACGTAATGCACTGGCGCCGTGGGTTCATCGAGATGAGCCTGAACGTGGAATTCGACCGACAGCGCCGGGTCGATTCGCGACAGGCTCAGTTCCAGACGCTCCACCTCGCGTGCCTTGACCCGTGGCGTCGGCGGCCCGCCAAGTTTGCGCCGCAACCGGGGCAGCACCCGCAACAGCTGTTGCTGCTCGGCGGCGCTCTCCGGCGCTTGTTCGGCGTAGGTCGCCAACTCCAGGGCCAATTGAATTTCAGTGCAGCGCTCCAGCACCCGGATCAAGCGCAACCTGGCGCCGGGGTATGCGCATGCGCGATAGATCGTCAGCGCAGCCGAGAAGTCGGTGATGCGCTCGCAGTGTTGCCCGATCTGAAACAGCAGCTTGGCGCGCCGCCGCTCAAGCCAAGGGTTGGCGGTTTGCAGTGCCTGGATCTGTTCGACGACCTGCGCCAGCGCCTCCCCGGCCTCGAAACGCAGCAGACAATCGTGCAGATAGAGAAAGGCCTCCACGTCGTCACGACTGCGCAAGCCTCGGGACTCGGCGCAAAACTCGACTTTCTCGTAGGTATAGATGCCAAGATCAGCCAGCACGAACTCCGACCAATCCTGATACAGGTTGCCGAAGAACATCAGCCGCAGGCGGTCACACAGCGCCATGATGGTCAGGCTCAACAACCGCTCATCCAGCATCGGGCACCAGGCTTTGAAGGCCTGCGGCTCGTCGAACTGCTCACGTAGAGCGGTCAGCCAGTCGGTTTTTTTCGCTTTGGGGTGTTCGATGGTCGCGCTGAAACACTGAAGAATCTCCGGTTTGAGCAGCACCTCGAACAGCTCGTCAATCGACAGCGGCACCTGCTCGTCTACCCAGCCAAGGTTCAGCAAGGGTTCCGCCGCGCGGGCGATTTCGCCGATCTCGGTGTAGTGCAACTTGCCGAGGCGAAAATGCAGGCCCTTGCGCATGACCATTCTCACCAGCAACGCCTGAGAGGCGCGCGGCAACTGGCCGAAATCAACGATGAACTGCTGCTCTTCCACGCTGAGCACGTCGGCATAGCGTTGCTCAAGCCAGGCCAGCACTTGTTGGAAGTTGTTCAGGTAATAGAACGGATCGTCGAGCGGATTGACTGTCACAGAAGGAAAGCGCCATGGCGAGCGGATACTGGTTATGCATACAGATATCAGTTAAGCCACGGTGCTGGCAAATGCAAAAAGACCAGCGGGCGGTTTTGCCGGTGCCAGTCAAGCTCGGCGAACGCAAAACCTGTGGCGAGGGAGCTTGCTCCCGCTGGGTTGCGAAGCAACCCTGATATCAACCACCGCAATTATTCAGATGGACCGCGATTGCCGGATTACGACCGCTTCGCGGCCGAGCGGGAGCAAGCTCCCTCGCCACAAATGTCTGCCAGACGAAAGAATTACGTTAAAGGTCTCAGGGCGTCTGCAGTGTGGGGTCTTGCCCCGGAATACTGTTATCGCAGGAAATGTACTGCCCGCCTCGCTGCAGCAATTGCCCTCTGATCGTTTGGCAACGCTCGTACTCCCGGGCATTCGCGTTATCGATGCTGATGTTGCCGGTCACTGGCGGCGGCTTGCCGTCACCCAGGCTGAGTTTCACCCAAGGTTGTTCGGGCTGAATCTGAAAACGGCTTTTCTCGGGTTCAGGCGCGGTCTGTTCGACCTGTGTGGGCATTGGCAGTTGATCGGCAGTCACGCCGTATCGGTTCAGAATCGAGCCATGAGGCAACTCCTCAGCCATCGCGCTTGCCGATAAAACCATCAGCGCTGCTGCGACTGCCTGCCTCTTGCTGGTACTCACTGTGTTCAATCTCCTGTTTTCAGTTCACCGCGTCTGGCGTCTGTGCCGCGCGAAGGGGGGTGTCTCTTGTTGGAAACCCATGGCCTGGCCGCTGCTTGAATGCCAACGCAGAAAAAACCCGGCAAAGCGCTTTTGTCAGGCATTGGAGCCTTCCCAGTGGCGACAAGTCACTCAGCCCGGAAAAGCCCGGCGCGAAACATCGTTCGCGCCGGGCTTTTTAACGTCAGGCGATGACCACGCCTGAACTGGCCAGATGATCGAGCCCAACCCCGACCAGCGTCACCGAGTCGTTGCCGAAGCTCAGCACGGTATCGCTGCCGACCGCTTTGGCGTGATCGTGCACGTCATAGCTCTGGCCGACGCCCTGCACGCCCATGAACACCAGTTTGTCGCTGGCCTGGTAGCCGAGGATCCGGTCGTTGCCGAAGTGGCCGCTGAACAGGAAGGTATTGTTGCCACCGCCCGACTCCATCAGGTCGTTGCCGGTACCGCCAACCAACACGTTATTGCCTTTACCGCCGATCAAATGGTCGTTGCCGTCCAGGCCAAACAACCACTCGCCACTCGCGTCGGCCTTGAGGACGTTGTCGCCCGCCCCCCCTTTGAGCGATGCCGCATACGGAGTCAGGTGGTTCCCCGCGAGCAGGCCTTTGTCGGTGACGCTATGGGTCACGTCATCCTTGAACAAGCCCCAGAGGAACCCCGGCTCTTTGCTGGTGATGCTGCCGATGTCGCGGGTGATACTGATCCCGCCGTACGCATCGCGCACGTACAGGGTGCCAGCACCGTCGTTGGCAAACTCGAAGTTTTTCACCGACTGCTGCAGGTCCAGGGTATTGCTGCCCTTACCGCCCAGGATGATGTTGTAACCACCCGCATCCCTGAAGGTATCGTTGCCGTCGCCACCCTCCAGGTAGTCATTGCCTTTGCCGCCCTGGATCAGATTGTCACCGTTACTGCCGATGATGAAGGTGCTGCCCTTGTGGGGCTCGGCGTTGCGGTTGAGGTCCTGAACCCAGGTGTTAGCGCGTGCCGGATCCGAGAGGTTGGCGACGATAATCGTCGAGTCCTTGTTCATCAGGTCGTAGAACTTCGAATCCAGCACCCGGGTCATGCCATCGCCGTAACCGGTGGGCAGATGGGAAATCCAGGTCGGGACGTTGAGGATCGAAAACGGCAGCAGGTTCCAGGCGGCCGAAGCGTAATAGTCGTTGAAGCTGACGATGTTGTTGGTTGCCGAATCCTGATGGGCATCGTGCACGCCCACCGATGACAGGTTGAACGTTGAACCGTCCAGCGCGCGGAATACCGGATCGTTTTCGTAACCGATGTTCAGCACTTTGTCGGTGCTGCTTTGAGTCGGCGACGCGTAGGCGATGTAGTTGGAATCCTTGTAGAACCCGTTCCAGTGATCGCCGCTCAGGTCCGCCAGGCTATTGACTGCCAGACCGCCGAGGCTGTGGCCGCTGACCAACACGTCCTTGCCACTCAAACCATTGGCTGCGGCAAATGCGGCGACATCCTTGAGCAACGAACCAAAGGCTTCACCGGTGTAGTTCTTGGCGTAGTCCTTGGGCCCCAGCGCCGCCATCAGGTCGTTGATCACATCGCCGATGGAATCCGAGATTTCTATTTCACGCGGGCCGCTGGTGCCACGGAAGGCGACACCGATTTCCGTGAGATGCCCTTGAGCGTCGTGCTTGCCGAGGATCTCGACTTCAGCCGTGGTGTAACCGGCTTTCTCGCCGAAATAGGTTCCCCGTACATCGACCTTGCCGCCATAGCCTAATTGGCTGGCGGTGATCGGTGTCCAGCCAGCCTTTTGCACGGCGTCCAGCGCGGCTTTTTCAGAATCGGGGTTCCACGGAATGCCGGGAACCACCCCTTGCGAATCCGTGCCACCGATCAGCCCGGCGACGAGCGTCGCCGGAAGTCCGAGGCCAAAACCATTGTGCTGATAGCCCGTGGCGAAGCCATTGTCGAGGTTGTGATAGGAATACAGCGTGATCGCCAGCGCATCGGAAAACAGCGCTTTTGAATCGGCTGAGTTGAGGTTTTTGTAGTCATAAACACCCATGGTATTGCCTCTCTCTTTGTTGAAATTTGTCAGAGATAGCTCACGCAGCAGGAACGCCCCGTAGCACGGGACGTTCCGGCGTATTAGTGCAATGCCTTGTGTTGCGGGTTAAACAAATACGATCCCCGCACCTGAGAGGTTGTCCAGGCCGACACCGACCAGCGTCACCGCGTAGTCGCCGACCTTGAGCAGCGTGTCGTTACCCGATTGCGAAACATGCTGGCTGTAGTCATAGCCCTGCCCCGCACCTTGAACCCCCATGAACACCAGTTTGTCGCTGCCCTGGTAGCCATTGATGGTGTCGAAGCCGAACGCGCCGCTGAACAGGAAAGTGTTGTTGCCGCCGTGGGCATACATGACGTCATTGCCCCCGCCGCCCACGAACGTCACCTGGCTTTTGTCACTGCGCAGCACGTCGTTGCCCGACAACCCGAACAGCCAGTCACCGTAGGCGGTCGCCACCAGCGAATTGCCGTAGGCATCGCCATTGAGCGAGTGGTTGTAGTGCGTCAGCTCGGTGCCGGCCAACAGGCCCTTGTCGGTGACGCTGTAGGTGACGTCCTTGTTGAGCAGGCCCCACATGGCCCCCGACTCCTTGCTCACCAGCGCACCGATGTCGCGGGTCATGCTGATGCCGCCGTAGCTGTCGCGCACATACAGCGTGCCGTCGCCATCGTTGGCAAAGGTGAAGTTCTTCAGCGGTTGTTGCAGCTCGAAAACGTTCTGCCCCTTGCCGCCGAGCAGGATGTTGTAGCCGCCCGCGTCCCGGAAGGTGTCATTGCCGTCGCCACCTTCAAGGAAGTCGTTACCTTTGCCGCCCCGCAGCAGATCGTTGCTGTCGGTGCCGATGATGAAGGTCGTGCCGGTGTGTGTTTCACCACTGCGACCCAGGTCTTCGATCCAGGTACTGGCGCGCAACGACTCCGACAACGTGGAAACGATGATGGTCGAGTCCTTGCTGGTGAGGTCGTAGAAGCCCGAGCCAATCACCCGGTTCAAGCCTTCGGCATACCCGAGGGAGCTGTGAGCCGCCCAGTGCTGCGGGTTGGCAATGCTGAACGGAGTCATCTGGGTGGATGCATAGTGGTCGTTGAAGTTGACGATGTTGTTGGTCGCCGACTCTTGGGGCTTGTCGTGTTTGTACAGCGATGAACTGGTGAAGGTGGTGCCGTCGAGCACACGAAACACCGGGTCGTTTTCGTAGCCGATGTTCAACACATGCGTGCTCGCCGAGCTTTGGGTCGGCGAAGCGAAGGTCACGTAGTTGGCGTCCTTGTAGTAACCGCCCCAGTGGTCGGCACTCAATTCGGCCACGCTGTTGGCGCCCAGACCGCCCAGACTGTGGCCGGTAATCAGCACGTCCTTGGCGTTCAGGCCCTTGCTGCCGGCAAACGCGGCGACGTCCTTGAGCAAGGTGTCGAAGGCGCTTTTGGCGTAGTTCTTCGCATAGTCTTTCGGGCCGACAGCAGCCAGCAGATTGTTCTTCATGTCGCCGTAGGTATCGCTGTAACCCAGGCCACCGGTCCCGCGAAACGCGATGCCGAGGGAGATCAGCTTGCCCGCAGTGTCGTACTTGGCCAGCACCTCGGCTTCGGCGCTGGTGAAGCCATCCTGCTCGCCAAAATACGTGCCCTGGGCACCCACCTTGCCCTGATAGCCCAATTGTCCGGCGGTGACCGGCTTCCAGCCGGAGGCCAATGGCTTGCCGGTCGGCGTGTAGGCGTACAGCGTCAATGCGATCGCATCGCTGTACAACGCCTTGCCGGCTTCGCCGCTGAACGTCCTGTAATCAAAAACACCCATTTTCTTGCCTCTTGGTTATTGCCATTACGTATTGCGGTTTTTCAGATCAAAACTGCCAGTCGAGGGTCAGCCCGACGCCGTGGGTCTTGTCCCGTGAGCCCAGCAGTCCGTTGTAATCCAGGTTGAGCGTGATATCGCGTGCCAACGCCAGGCCTGCGCGAACGCCGACCACGGCCGCGTTGCGGTCCATGGAAACGCTTTGCACGGCGAACGGCGCACCGCCAGATGCAAAGGCCAGGTTTTCTTCGGAATGGACGTTGCTCAGGTTGTGCTGCCAGCCCAGGGTCCCGGACAAATCAAGTTGCTGATGCTCGGTGAGCGCCAGGCGTTTGCTCGCTCGCAGGCCCAGCGTGGAGAGCACGGCATCGCGGTTGTCGTCGCCGCCCTTGAGTGCCGCCGCCCCACCGCTCTCGGTGAAGCTGTCGCTGCCCAGGTGCACGTAGGCCAGATTGGCGAACGGTTCCAGCGCCAACGGTTGCAGGTCCAGGCGATAAGCCGCCTCAGTGAACACCTGTGTGGTGTGTGCATCGCGCTTGGATTTCTGCTTGGCGCTGACGTCGCCGAACTGCAGATCGCGTTTTGTGTCGATGCGATGCCAGCTGTACGCCCCACCGACGCTCAGACGCAGCGCATCCATTTCATGCCCGGCGTACAGGCCCAAGTGGTAGCTGTCGACCGAGGCGGAAGAATGGGTGCCATCGCCCATGCTCAACGAGCTGTCGCTGTAGCCGGTGACGAAACCCAGTCGGGTGTGATCGGCGATCAAACCGTCAGCCCCGGCCAGCAGACCGCCAATGGAGCTGTTGTAGTTGGCGTTGTCGTGACCGCTGTTGGTCTTGCCCCAGGCGCCCAGCACTTTGACCCAGGCGTTGTTCTCGTTGTTGTTGGGCGTTGCGGCGTCATAGAGGCCGCCATCGCGCAGGCGCTCACCGACGGCATCACGCAGATAGCGCGAGTCGTTGACCAGCAAGGTACCAATCGCCGGATGGATTTCCCCGGACAACTGCTGGAAGGCTTGCTGCGCAGTCGCCGCGTTCGGTGACAGCAACAGGCTTTCATACACGGCGTTGCCCGTGCCCAACTGCTCGGCGGCAGCGGCCACGGAGCGTTGATTCGGGGTTTGCCCGACGCTGGCAAAGGCGTTGCCGTTACGCTGGATCGCCAACTGCACGCCGGTGGCCGAGTAGTCGAGAGTCCCGCCAATGAACGCGTAGTTCGGCAGCACCGCACCGAACTGACCCTGGATACCACCGGCTGCTTGCAGGATGTTGTACTGGTGACCAAGCAGGCTGCGGACGTCGCTGGGACTCAACAGCGTCGGGCTGTTTTCCAGCGACAGGCTCACGGTCGCGCCCTGGATCGTAGCTGTGCCACCGGCAACGATACTGTCGCTGTTGGTGGGGGACACCTCGACGGCATAGGTCGAACCGGGTTCGAAGGTCACATCGCCGGCAACGTGCAAGGTGCCGATCGAGTTACCCGGCGCGATGGTGCCGCCGCTTTTCGCGGTCAGTGCACCGACCCGCCCGGAACCGCCGAGAATGCCGCTGTCATTGACCGTAACGGCTGAGAGCAGCGAACCGTTGACCGCCAGCCGCCCCTGATTCACCAGGGTTGGCCCGGCGTAGGTGTTGCTGCCGGTCATCACCAGTGTGCCGATGCCTTGTTTGGTCAAACCGCCGTGACCGGAAATGTCGTTGCGCCAGACGTCGTACCCGCAACTGACATCGTTACAGATCCGCTGCGTGGGCTTGCCGGTGTCAATCACCGCGCCAATCCCTGGCAGGTCGGCGACAAACTGGCCTGCACCATAGGCCCCGGCCACGCGAAATTCCTGCGGAATGTCGGCATCAGCGACAAACATGCCGGGACCGTCGATACCTTTGCGCAGGTTGATCATGCCCCAGCCGTACAACGCGTCGATGCCCGGTGCGCCCATGTCGGTGGCGGTGGTTTTCAATACCGTGGCGATCTGCGCGCCGGTCATGTACGGGAAGCGTTCCATCAGCACTGCTGCCGAGCCGGCAACGTGTGGCGCGGCCATCGAGGTACCGTTCTTGTTGGCATAGCCGATGGTCAGATTGTCGGCGTTGGTGCCGCCGATCACCGAACTGTAGATCTTGGTGCCGGGTGCCGACACACAAAAACTCGCGGTATAGCCGCAGCGCGACGAGAAGGTGCTGATGATGTAGGGATCAGGACTGTTGGTGTCGGGGTTCTTTTGCAGGGCGGCAACGGTGACCCAGTTCGCGGCGATGTCTGGCACGAAGTAACCCAGGCCGGCAATTGCATCCGGGTTGTTGAGGTTGTAGTCGTTACCGGCGGCGAAGATGGTCACGATACCGCTGCGAGCCGCGTCGATTGCTCCTCGGTAAGCGCCACCCTGCTTGGTGTTGAGCAGCGGCTGGATCTGATCGAACTGGGCTTGTCCGTCCTGCACGGTGAAATGCGGGAACGCCGGATCCTTGCCGCCCTTGTTGAAGCGGTCGGTGATGCCGATGCCCCAGCTGTTGTTGATGATCCGTGCGCCGCTTTCTCGCAGCGCATCCCAGCCGGCTTTGTAGACTGCACCGTCGTTGCCCAGAATGATCCCGTCCTCGGGGCCTGGGTCGCCGTTGTCGGCGCTGATGATTTGCGCGTTGAAGGCCACGCCGTGCATCGGGTTGCCGTCGCGGCTGCCGGCGGCAATCCCGCCGACGTGGGTGCCGTGGGAGCCCAGTTTGCCATCGGAACCCACCGACGGAGTGCCGTCATAGCGAAACGCGTCCCCGGCTTTGACCGGAATGTACGGGTCGGTGTATTCGCGAATACCGCTGGTAACCAGGGTCACCACTTTGTTCGCGCCGGAAAATTCCGGGTGCTTGGCGTAAACCGGTTGATCGAAGATGCCCAGTTTGATGTCTTTACCGGTGTACCCGGCCGCGTAGGCATCCTGGGCGTTGATCGCGCCCAGCCCCCACTCGGCGTTGAATTCGGGACTGCGCCAGCTGTCGGGATCGCCGAGCTTGCCGGTTTCCACATAAGGCGCGGCCTGAGCGACACCGGTCGCCGCCAGATAAGCGATAAAGGCCCCGTTGAGGGCTTTTGCCTTGCGGCTGATGCCGATGTGCACAGGCGTGTTGTTACGAGACTTGCCTTCCATCCAGCTACCTTCCTTAGTTGTCGTGCTTCAATCCCCGCGTGTTCACCTGCACGCGTCTTGTTGTGTGCGGCGAATTCCCCTGTAGCTGGCGAAGCCTGCGTTCGGCTGCGCAGCAGTCGTAAAACCATCCAGCTCGGTTTTCCTGACCAAACGCGGTTGCCCTGATTGCGACCGCTTCGCGCTCGAACGCAGGCTTCGCCAGCTGCTACAGAAACCGTGGTGTTTTTAGAACTGCCAATTCAGGCTCAGCCCTACTCCATGGCTGTTTTCGCCGCTGGCCAAACGGCCGCTGTAATCGAGGTTCAAACGAACGTCCCTGGCCAATGCCAGTCCTGCCTGAACCCCGACCAGCGCTGCGTTGCGGGCCAGTGGTGAACTTTCCACCGCGAACGTTGGGCCGCCGCTGGCAAACGCCAGATGGTCTTGCGATTGGGTGGCACTCAGGTTGTGCTGCCAGCCGAGGGTGCCGGCCAGGTCGAGCTGTTGCTGGCTGGAAAGCTTGATGGTTTTCAGCGCTCGCACGCCCAACGTGCTGAGCACCGCATCACGCGTGTCGCGGCCACTTTTCAGCGCCGCGGCATCGCCGTTCTCGGTGAAACCGTCAGTGTCCAGGTGCACGTAGGCAAGGTTGGCGAACGGCTCCAGTGCCACTGGCTGCCGGTCCATTCGGTAAGCGGCTTCGGTGAACACTTGCGTGGTGTTGGCGTCGACCTTGGCTTTCTGCTTGGCACTGACATCGCCGTATTGCAGGTCGCGCTTGATGTCCGCCCGGTGCCAGCTGTAAGACCCGCCGAGGCTCAGGCGCAGCGCGCCCAGTTCGCGCCCGGCGTAAGCACCCAGGTGGTAGCTGTCGACCTGCGCCCGGGAATGGGTGCCGCTGCCCAGGTTCAGCGAGCTGTCGCTGTAGCCGGTGACGAAACCCAGACGGGCGTCTTCGTCGAGCAAACCGTCGACCCCGGCCAGCAAGCCGCCAATCGACGTGGTCGAGCCCGCCGTGTCGTTGCGCTCATCGGTCTTGCCCCAGGCACCCAGTGCCTTGACCCAACCGTTACTGCCGGTTGCCGGATCCGACTGCAAACGCTCCGTCACCGCCTCACGCAGGTAACGGCTGTCGTTAACCAGCAAGGTGCCAAGCGCCGGGTAGATTTCCCCGGACAATTGCTGGAACGCCTGCTGAGCGGAGGTTGCCGACGGCGACAGCAAAAGGCTTTCGTACACCGGATTGCCCGTGCCCAATTGCTCGACGGCAGCGGCCACGGAACGTTGATTCGGGGTTTGCCCGACACTGGAAAACGAGTTGCCATTGCGCTGGATCGCCAGCTGCACGTCAGTCGCCGAGTAATCGAGGGTGCCACCGATGAACAGGTAATTGGGCACTACCGCAGCGAATTGCCCTTGAATACCGCCCGCCGCTTGCAGGATGTCGTACTGGTGACCCAACAGGCTTTGGACCTGACTGGCACTCAACAGCGTCGGACTGTTTTCCAGCGCGAGACTGACGGTGGCGCCCGTGACCGTCGCCTTGCCGCTGGCGACGATGCGATCGCTGTTGGTGGGCGACAGTTCCACCGCGTAGGTCGAGCCGGGCGCGAGCGTCACGTCACCGTTGACCTGCAAGGTGCCGATCGAGTTACCCGGCGCGACGGTGGCGCCGCTGTTGGCGGTCAGTGCGCCGACACGTCCGGAGCCGCCCAGGGTACCGCTGTCATTGACCGTCACTGCCGAGTTCAGCGAACCGTTGACCGTCAGCAAGCCGCCGTTGACGGTGGTCGCACCGCGATAACTGTTGTTCCCGGCCAGAATCAATTGGCCTGCACCGGACTTGATCAGGCTGCCTTCATAGACTCGTCTGGTGGCTGCAGCATCGCGCGCCGTGCCCACCGCGTAATCGGTCTTGTCCTGCTGACTGGCGTTGGTCGCAACGCCATTTTCCCAGCCTTTGTCTTTCAGGGGCTGTTGCCAGGCACTGTGCTCGGCGGCATCTTCGCTCTGGCGTTGAATCAGCGCCTTGTCCGAGAGGTCGTTGCTCCACACATCGCGCTGGCCGGCGCCAAGGTTGGCGTCGAATGAGCCGAGCAACTGCCCCGGCCCGCGCATGGCACGCGCAAGGTCGGGCACGCCCCAACCGACCCGAGTGCTCGGTGCATCAGTGATCGAGCCATCAAGCTGGGTCGCGGTGGTCAGCAACACCTGCAGGGCTTGCTGGTTGTTCATGTAAGGGTAGCGTTCCATCACCAACGCCAAGGCGCCGGTGGCATGCGGGGCCGCCATCGAGGTGCCGTTGTAGCTGGCGTAACCGCCGCCGACGATGGTGCTGTAGATCTGCGCGCCCGGCGTGCTGACGCACCAGTACTTGGCGATCCCGCACTGGTTGTATTTTTGCTGGTTGTTCTTGTCCAGCCCCGACACCGCCAGCCAGTGGCCTTCCAGGTCCGGCTCGAAGTACGGCAGGGCCGCACGCACGCTGGCGTTGGCGTAACCGCTGTTGCCGGCGCTAAACACATTGATCACGCCACGGCGCGAGACATCGGCGGCCGCATCGATCCAGGTGTTCTGATTCCAGTGCTGGGCATAGGCGGCATGCAGACTCTCGATCGTCTTGTAGTCGACATCCTTGGGCTGGCTGCCCCAACTGTTGTTGATCACCCGTACGCCGGCATCGGCCAAGGCGTCATAGGCCGCTTTGAAATAACGCGGATCGGGGCCGGGGCCGAAGAGGAAGCTGTCGTTCTGATTGGTGTTGGCAACATACACATCCGCGTTGAACGCCACGCCGTGCATGCCGACACCGTCACGGGCGGCGCCCATGGTTCCGGTGACATGGGTGCCGTGGGAGTCGTTGTTGGCATTGTGGTTGCCGCTGACGCTGAATGGCGTGCCGTTGAGGTAAGTGCCGGTGGCCGTGACCGCATGAAAGCGCGCGGCTTCGGGATGGTTCGGGTCAAAGCCTGAGTCCAGTGCACCGATTTTCACGCCTTTGCCAGTGAAACCTGCGGCATAGGCCTGATTCGCTTGCATGCGGTCCAGGCCCCAGTCCTGTTGGTATTCCGCTGTTCGCCAACTGGCGGGGTCTCCCACCTGCCCCGGATCAAGGTAGGCCGCGTGAACGGCGGCGGGCAGCGCGGCAACGAGCAACAACAATGAGCCGGTGGTGATCGGCTGGCAGCTATAACGACGTACATCCGTGTTCATGACATCTCGCTTTATTAGACGTGTAGTCCCCCATCCCGGGGGAGTGCTGCAGAGAGGCGTTTATCGGGTGGCTTTACGCGGGCCGAAGGCTTCATCGACCTTGGCCAGGTCCTCTTCACGCAAGTTGCCGGCGTAGTAATGCAACTTGGTCCAGGCCATCAAATAGTCATAACGGGCCTGGGCCAGGTCACGGCGCGTGGTGTAGAGCTGCTGTTCGGCGTTCAGGGCGTCGAGATTGACCCGCTCACCGCCGAGGATGCTTTGCTTGGTCGAGACCACCAGCGCTTCGGCCGACGTCAGGGCCTTTTGATAGGCGCGCAGCTTGCTGACACCCGACAGGCAGGCGCTGAACTGGCGACGCAGTTCGATCAGGGTTTCGCGGGTTTTCGAATCCAGGTCGTATTCGGCCTGCTCCATCGAGCGACTGGCCTGACGAGTCGACGCCGACACTCCACCACCGGCATACAGCGGCACACTGACCTCGATACCGATGGTGTTGGTGTCGTAACGCTGGTTGTAGGTGTTGCCGCTTTCCGATTCGTTTTGCCGCACCGTCGCGTAGGCGCTGACCCTGGGCAAATGCCCCGAGCGATTGCGCTCGACTTCGAACCGCGCGACTTCAACCGCCTGACGCTGGGAGGCCAGGTTCGGGTTGTTGGTCAGCGCGAGTTCATGCCAGGTGTCGAAATTGGCCGGCTGCAAGGTGAATGACTGAAAGGAATCGCCCAACGGTTCGAGGTCTTTGATATCAATATCCCGCGTGCCGATCAGCGCGCCCAGCTCACGCAAGGCTGCATCTTGTTCATCACGCGCCTCGATCTCTTCGGCAGTGGCCAGTTCGTAACGCGATTCCGCTTCGAGAATATCGGTGCGGGTGCCCTCGCCCTGACGGAACATCTGTTCGTTCTGCTGGAACTGCTGTTCAAAGGCCTTTTTCTTCGCTTGCGCGATGTCGATCTGGTCCTGGGCAAACAGCGCCTGGGTGTAATAGGTCAGCACCCGAACCAGCAGTTCCTGGCTCTTGCCGCGAAAGTTTTCATCGGCGAACAGCGATTGGGCCACGCCCTTGCGATACGCCGCATAAGCCTCGTAGTCGAACAGCGGTTGCTGCAGGGTGAACGTCGAGCCATAGCTGTTGTAGTTGCGGTCGTCAGTGCGATTACGACGGTTCTCGTCCAGGTAAGTGGCCTTGGAGTTGTTGCGGCCCTTGTTGTAGTTGTACGACAGTTTTGGCAGCAAACCGGCGCGACCGATCGTGCGGTTTTCCAGGCCTGCGTCACGCTCCTTGATCGCGCCGAGGAACACCGGATCGTTGCGCAACGCCTGTTCGTAAACCTCGAATGGCCCCATGGCGTGAACGTTTGTGCAGACCAGCAATGCAATAGCGGTCCCGAGAATGGAAAGCTTGCTCATACGACGGGACATCCTTATTCCTCGGTCAATGCGGAGCCTGCCCGGTCGAGCAGAGGTTTGAACAAATAGTTGAGAAGTGAGCGTTCACCGGTGCGCACGAACATCTCGGCCGGCATGCCCGGCTTGATCACCAGCCCGTTGAGTTTCTCCATGGCGACATCGCTGACGCTGCTGCGCAGCACGTAGTACGGCACGCCGGTTTTCTCGTCGACCATCTGGTCGGCTGAAATCAGGCTGACTTCGCCGGGTACACGCGGGGTTTTGCTCTGGTTGAACGCGGTGAACAGGATGTCCACCGGCAAGTGGCTGCCGACCTTGTCGATCAGGTTCACCGGCAGGTGACCTTCAACCTCCAGGCGCGTGCCTTGGGGCACGATCTCCAGCAAGGTTTCACCGGGGCGAACCACCGCGCCTTCGGTGTGCACGCCAAGGTTGACGGCGATGCCGTCGGCCGGTGCGATGATTTCACTCTGTTGCAGATTGAAACCGGCCGAGGTCAGTTGCTGCTCCAGGGTCAGGCTCTTGAGCTGCGCGTCCGCCAACTGGCTGCGCACCTCTTTCTGGTACTCCTCGCTGTGCTGTTGCAGCTTCAAGCGCGTTTCAAGAATGCCCTGCTCCACGCGCCCGCTTTCGCCGCTGTTCTGCGCCAACTGCTGTTGTACTTGCGAAAGCTGACGCTGGAACTCCATCAGACGGTTGCGCGGGATGTAACCGTTGTCGGCCAAGGGTTGCAGGTTGGTCAGTTGCTGACGCAGGGACTCCGCCTGCGCGGTCAGGTCGGTGCGCGCCCGGCGCATCCCCGCCAGTTGAGCATTGGCGCCTTCGATGTTGGCGCGCATCCCGGCCTGTTCACGATCAAAAGCTTCACGGCGACTGCTGAACAGTTGCCGCTGGCCTTCGAGCACCAACGCCAGACGTGGGTCGGGGTCGCTGCTCAATTCAGCTGGAAAACTGACCTGCTTGAGGTTGTCACGCTCGCTCTGCCAACGCGCCAGACTGGCCCAGGCCATGCGGTATTGAGCTTGCAAGGATTGCACGTCCGCTTCGACCTGAGTCTGGTCGAGGCGAAACAACGGCTGGCCTTGCTTCACCGCCTCGCCTTCACGCACCAGAATCCGGCTGAGCACCCCGCCACTCATCGATTGCACAGCCTTGCGCTTGCCGGACACCACCACCGTGCCCTGTACCGGGAGCCCCTGATCGAGAGGCGCCAGGCTGGCCCAGAGGAAAAAGCTGCCCGCACCGACCACCGCGAGAATCCAGCCCATGCGGGCAAAAAAACCGGCGTCGCGCTCAGGGCGCTCCGACGCATAACCTTGTTCGATTGTCATGCCGCTGTCCTTGCTCATACACCGCTGCTCTTTGTCGGGGCCTGGTACTGGCGGCTCATGCTGAGCCCGGCCGGTGCGGCGGCGGGTTTTTCCCGTGGGTGTTCCTGTTGTGCGCCAGACAGCGCCTTGAGCACTTCCTGACTCGGCCCGAAGGCTTGCAGACGGCCTTCGTTGAGCACCAGCAACTTGTCGGCCTGGGCCAGCGCCGAGGAACGGTGGGTGACCAGAATCACGCTGGTGCCCTGGGCTTTCATTTGCGCGATGGCACTGGCCAACGCAGCCTCACCGAGGGTGTCGAGGTTTGAGTTCGGTTCATCGAGCACCACCAGGCTCGGCCCGCCATACAGCGCTCGAGCCAACGCCACGCGCTGTTTCTGGCCGCCAGACAAACCACCACCATCCTCGCCCAGCACGGTGTCGTAACCCTGTGGCAGGTGCAGAATCATCTCGTGCACGCCGGCTTGCTGCGCAGCCTCGACAACCTTCTGCGAATCCGCCTCGCGAAAGCGTGCGATGTTTTCGGCGACGCTGCCGCTGAACAATTCGATGTCCTGTGGCAGATAGCCAATGTAGGGGCCGAGGTCGTCGCGGTTCCAGCGATGGATATCCGCACCGTCCAACCGCACTGTGCCGGCCAGGGTCGGCCAAACACCCACCAGCACCCGCGCCAGGGTCGACTTGCCGGAGCCGGACGCACCGAGCACCCCCAGCACTTCGCCGGCCCCAAGGTGGAAATTGAGCATGTGCAGGGTTGCCGTGCGTTGGCCCGGCGGGCCGGCACTGACCTGTTCGAAGGTCACCTGGCCTTTAGGCGCGGGCAACTCCATGGCGCCGTCACTCGGCGGGAACTCTTGCAGCAACGCATCCAGCCGTCGATACGCCAGCTTCGCCCCGCTCCATTGCTTCCAGACGGCAATCAACTGATCGATCGGGCTCAGCACCCGCCCCATCAGGATGGAGCCGGCGATCATCATCCCGGCAGTCATCTCGCCCTTGATCACCAGCAATGCACCCAACCCCAACACCAACGATTGCAGGCACAGACGCAGGGTTTTGCTCAGGGAACTGATGACCGCGCCGGTATCACTGGCCTGATTCTGCAGACCCAGAAAGCGCGAATGCACCTGGAACCAGCGTTTGCGCAGCGCACCGAGCATGCCCATCGCCTGAATGGTCTCGGCGTTGTGCAGGTGACTGGTGGCCAGTTGCGTGGACCGTTGCGAGTAACCGCCGGCCTCACCCAAGGGCTTTTTGGTCATTGCCTCGTTGAGGAACGCCAAACCGATCAACAGCACCGCGCCGACGGTCGCGAACACCCCAAGCCAGACGTTGAACAGATAGATCACGAACAGGTAGACCGGAAACCACGGTGCATCGAAGAACGCGAACAGCGCAGGTCCCGTGACGAACTGGCGAATGTGAGTCAGGTCGCCCAACGACTGGCCGGCATTGCCTTCGCCCTTGAACAGATTGCGCTCGAATGCGGCCTGATAGACCCGCAGGTTGAAACGTCGCTCCAGTTGGCTACCGATGCGAATCACAATGAAGCTGCGCACGGTCTCCAGCAAACCGATAAACACGAAAAAGCCCACGACCATCAGCGACAGCATGGCCAGAGTGGTTTCATTCTGTGACGAGAGCACCCGGTCGTAGACCTGGAGCATATATATCGACGGCACCAACATCAGTACGTTAATCAGTGCGGTGAAACAACCGACGCTGATAAGAATACTTTTATAGTCGCCCAGCGCCTTCAATAGCGGTGCAGTGGGAGTGGTCTTCGCCATTCTCATTGATCTTCCCTGAGCTGATAGCCCGCGCGGTAGTTCGACACGGTTCCAATAAACGGCCCAAACGCTTGTCAGGGCATGCTTTGAATAATACAACTGGCAGGCGAACGAACTCTATTCCATGACGATATAGAGTTCAGTTTATTGACCTGCCAGCGAAAAACTGTGGATGAATCCTTATATCCATTACTGGAAAAGATTCAGTTTGCCGTTGTGCTCTTAGTCTTGAGCGCGCTGCAGAACAATCTGTGGATCAGACTGTTTGGTACTTTGGTAGAGCCCTTCTTGCTGTCGACCAAGATGAATAATTCTTGAACCTTCTTTACCGGTCAGCGATATACCGTCGGGTTCCGGGAACCAACCGATGGGTGTTTCACTCAGCCACCCGGCGAGGCACTCGATATCGCCCGCCAATGTTTGATTCTGCTCAAGTTTCAGTGCACAGATGTTCTGCGGCTGCGCCTTCAGATAAATCTGCCATTGCCCGGCCAGTTCCGACGGGTCCGCTAATCTCAGGCTGCTTGCCATGACTACATCTCCAGAAAACAGTATCAGCGTGGCGATCAGCCAAGCCATTGCCCTGTAGGTAAAGGCGTTATGGGTCATAAGGTGTTTCGTTCCAGGTTGTAGCCTATGCAGCCTCGCCCACTGCAGCGGTGTTGGCAAGGACGAAGGGCAGCGCATCAGCGCCACCCTCCGTTTTCCTTCACGTCGTTTGCCCGCCAGTTCAACAGCGCGGGCAAGCTACGCCGTTACGCTGCGATATCCGAGACTGCTGCCTGGCCAACGATGTTGACGAGGAAGTCAGCAACTCCATGCCCGGAGAAGTCTACAGCCAGGGTGCTGTTGCCACCCGAGTTGGTCAGCACTGCGTCGCCTGCCGATCCCGTGAAGGCATTCCCGAAGTTCAGGCCCGCCCCGTGGGTGATGGCGGTCAGGTCGATTTTGTCCAGGCCACTGGTGAAGTCCATGATCCGGTCGGACGCACCCGGTGCCGAGTCCGAACTGGCGGCATATACGAAGGTATCCGCACCCGAACCACCCCAGAGTATGTCCGCACCACCTGCGCCGTAGATGATGTCGTTGCCGGCACCGCCCTTGAGCACGTTGGCGACGTCGTTGCCGATCAGCAGGTCGTTGCCCGAACCGCCAGTGGCGTTCTCGATGGTGACACCCTGGGCAATGGAAACGTTGCCCACCAGGCCACCAACGTCGGAGAACGAACCTTCATGGAGGTTGATCTTCTGGTTTTGGGTGAAGCCGGAGAAGTCCAGGGTGTCGTTGCCACCACCGTCCCACACCGAGAACACCAGTTTGTCCGACGAGGACGTCGCACTCAGGTAATCACGACCGGTGTTGGAGTTGAAACCGTAGGTGGTATCACCGGCACGGGTGCTCATGTTGGCGCCGTAGAGTTTCTGCACCGCGGCAATATCGTCCATCAGCGGGGCGGACGAATAGGCTTCGACACCGCCCTTGCTGAAGTTCTGGCTGGTGTTGCTTTCACTCCAGTAGCTCATAACGCTGTAGCCACGGGTGTCCTGGCCATAGGACGCATCGTTGTAGGTCGGATTGCCGGTCCCGGCGTTGTAGTCGCCAGGGTGAGACAGACCGAGGGTATGCCCGATTTCGTGAGTCAGGGTCTGACGACCGTAGTTGTTCACGCCCGGGGTCTTGTTGACGTTGTAGCCACTGCCGGTCAGGTACCAGGACTCGCCATCATGGCCAGGTTCTGTACCGGGCAGGAAAGCGAATGCTGCTGCACCTTCCTGGCCGCCACTGTAGTTGCCGAAACTCATGTGACCATCGCCACCCTTTGCCGCTTGGGTAAAGGTGACATTGGCCACGTCTGCCCAGGATTGCATGGCGAGCACGGCCTGAGCCTTTTGCAAGGAGCTGAACTGGCTAAAACCGGTGACACCCAGGTCGCTAAAGTTCGACGTTGGGGCTGTCAGAAACGAGTAGGTGAGGTCGATCTTGCCATTGCCGTTGAGGTCGTGCCAGGAGGCACCGTCACGCAGCAGTTGAGTCGCGGCTTGATCTACCGAGTAGGAGGGTTTGCCATTGACCGTGAGATCACCGCCACGGTCATACTGATGGCTAAAGCTATCAATCTGCGACCACTCGGAACTTGAATCTGCTGCTGCCGACTCAATAGCTTTCACTTTTACTTTCGACATAAACACACTTCCTTGTTTAGCAATGGAACAGTTTTTTGTCAGATAGCGACAATCTCTGGCGAGATCGTCCTATCACTCGCCCAATGAAGGCGAAAGAAAACTGACACAATTTGAAATCAGACGTCCACTACTTTTTTGACGTCAAATTGAACTGTTCCACAAAACTCCCGAAAACAATGACCGGCGAGTCGAAATAATCTTTGTAGTTCAATCTCCAGAATGGATTGTCGGACAATGTCCTATTTAAATATTAAATAGCAGTACAGTTGTACTTGATGACTGCATCGCAGTTTTTACATGGTCTTGCACCATCCAGTTAAACTCAAAGCACGCAGTAAATGTTCGGGTTTAAGTGCATCAACCTGGCGACCGTCGTCGCTGCGCATATCCTCACCTGCTAACAGCGCATTGATGATCGCCTCTTCCACGGCTTCGGCCGCGGCACTGAACAACGGCGAAATGTGATCGTTGTTGAGCATGTCCAGTGGCGTGCTCAAGGGCAGGTCCTTGCGCCCGTAATCCGCCGGTGGCAGATCCTGATTACCGGTGGCGAAGGCCAGGAAAATATCACCACTGGAATCCTCGGTGCCGCCGCCGGTACGGGCAATGCCGATCGACGCGCGTTGTGCCAGTCGCTGGCATTGGTGCGGCAGTAACGGCGCATCGGTGGCCAGTATCACCACGATCGAGCCCATGCCCGGCGTACCTTTTTCAGCGAAGGGAGAATTCATGCCCGACATCTGCCGGCCAACCGGGTAACCGTCGACGCGCAACTCGCGGCGCTTGCCGTGATTGGCCTGTACCAGCGCGCCAACGGTGTAGCCACCCTGCTCCGCTGGCAACTGACGCGACGAGGTACCGATACCCCCCTTGAATTCGTGACAGATCATCCCGGTTCCGCCCCCCACCGCGCCTTCGAGAACCGGTCCCGTCGTTGCGTTCTCGGCAGCTTCGCGAACATGGTGCGGGCCGACGTGCTGACCCCAGATATCGTTGAGGACGCCGTCGTAGGTTTCCATCACGGTCGGCATGCACCAGTACACCGCCGGATCCGCCAGACCGTCGCGCTCCAGCGCTACCAGCGCATCCCGAACAACGCCGACGCTGTGGGTGTTGGTGATTGCAATCGGCGTGGCCAGCAGACCCGCCTCGCGAATCCACTCCAGTCCCGTGGCATCACCGTTGCCGTTGAGCACATGGCAACCGGCGAAGCACGGTTGCTGCCGGGCATGGCCTGGGCGAGGTTGAATCAGCGTCACGCCAGTTCTGACCTGCTTGCCATTGACCGTGTCTTTGAGGGTGCTGTGCCCAACCCGAACCCCCGGTACATCGGTAATAGCATTGAACGGACCCGGTGTTCCCAAGCCCAGGCTGATGCCCAGCTCACGTGCGCGCATGATGACTCCTTTGCGTTTTGACGGTGCCGGACTGATCCGGCGAAAGAACGCTACTCTAGAGCGCGCAAGCGGGAGCGCCAATTACCCCGTTGGGGTATGCAAACTCCGATAACGACCGCTGCGCCAGCTGCTACAAAAACCGTGGCGCACATAATCCTGTAGCAGTTGCCGAAGGCGACGTTCGGCTGCGCAGCAGTCGTAAAACCGGGCACCGCGGTATCAGAGCCAGCACGCGTCCCATAACGGGTAATCATGAACACGTTGAACCAGCCCCGCACGAACCGGGTTTTGAATCACATATCGTGCAAGGGTTTTCACGTCCTCGTCCTCACGAACTGCTCGATCGTGATACCCCTTCTGCCACAAACGTCCTTTACGCCCTAACGCCTGATTCACTGCCAGGCTACTGCGTGATTTGATACGACACATCACTTGCGCCAACGTCCTTTCTCGCAGTTCAAGCACACAATGAAAATGATCGGGCATCACAACCCAGGTCAGAAAGTCTGTCGAGTCATCCTCCTGAACCAGCCTGAACTGCTCCACGACCAACCGTCCCAATCGCCAATCCGCAAAAAACGACTGGCACTGATGAACGACTGCCGTCAGCAAATAAATTCGGCCAGCCTCCGATACCCGCCCTTTGCGCAATCTTCCAGCATTCGTTGAAACAGGCATTCCTTGCCCCCTTATCCATTCAAAGGAGGCTCAGAACTTACAACGTTGACGAGATTCAGGCCGACGTAATGCTCAACGAAATGTAACCACTCAACTCCCCGTCCGAATCTTGTTCCACAACCGTGTGCGGACCCGGTCGATGTTCAGCGGCATGGCTTCCAGGGCGAACAACTTGCCCATCATTTCCGGGCTCGGGTACACCTTGGCGTCGTTCTTGATGGCAGGGTCGATCAGGCTGTCGGCCTGTTCGTTGCCGTTGGCGTAGTGCACATAATTGCTGATGCCGGCCATGACCTCCGGGCGCAGCAGGTAGTTCATGAAGGCATAACCGGTCTTTTCATCCGGAGCGTCGGCCGGCATGGCGACCATGTCGAACCAGATCGCTGCGCCTTCCTTGGGAATCGAGTAGCCGATGTCCACGCCATTCCTGGCTTCCTTGGCACGGCTTTCGGCTTGCAGGATGTCGCCGGAGAAACCCACCGCCACACAGATGTCACCGTTGGCCAGGTCGCTGGTGTACTTGGACGAATGGAAATAGCTGACGTAAGGCCGGACCTTCATTAGCAGCTCTTCAGCTTTTTTGTAGTCCGCCGGGTTCTTGCTGTGGTGCGGCAACCCCAGGTAGTTCAACGCGGCGGGCAGCAACTCCGGACCGTTGTCGAGAATTGCCACGCCGCACTTCTGCAGCTTTTTCATGTTCTCGGGTTTGAAGATCAGATCCCAGGAATCTACCGGTGCGTTGTCACCGAGCACCGCTTTGACCTTGGCAATGTTGTAGCCAATGCCAGTGCTGCCCCACAGGTACGGGAAACCATGCTCGTTACCCGGATCGTTGTTTTGCAGGGCCTTGAGCAATACCGGGTTAAGGTTTTTCCAGTTCGGTATCTGGCTTTTGTCGAGTTTCTTCAGTGCCCCGCCCTCGATCTGCCGCGCCATGAAGTGGTTGGACGGAAACACCACGTCGTACCCCGATTTACCGGTCATCAGCTTGCCGTCGAGGGTTTCATTGCTGTCGTAGACGTCATAGCTGAAACCGATGCCGGTTTGCGTCTGGAAGTTTTTCATCGTGTCGGGCGCGATGTAATCCGACCAGTTGTAGATCTTGACGGTCTCGGCGGCGTGGCTGAGTGATGCAGCGAGCATCAGCGAAGCCACCAACAATGGAGCCTTCATTGATGAAGCTTTGAGCGTACGGATCATGATTCGATTCCTGTATGGCGTTTTTATTGGCAGGTTTTCGGGTGATCAGAGGATCAAAAAATCAAGACGTAGGTTTTGCGCACCGTTTCCTGGATGTCCCAGATTCCGGTGCTGTTGGCTGGCAACATCAGTGCATCGCCGGCTTCTATGTGCAGGGTTTCGCCGTTGTCCGGGGTGAACGTGCAACGTCCCTGGATGAAGTGACAGAACTCTTGAGCAACGATCTGCCGCCGCCAGCGCCCGGGGGTGCATTCCCAGATGCCGGTTTCGACGCCGTCGGTGCGTTCCACGCTGGTGGTCGAACTAACCGCCACCGGCGTGCCCAAAGGCACGGTGACCGGTGCCGACTCTTGCAGGGTGACGTGATGAGTGTTCTTGAACTGGGTAATGCTCATGCTGATACCTGTCGAGGGTGGAAACGCGTTTACTGCATGAAACCTTCCATGAAACCCGCCACCCGAGAGGCCAGTTTGCGGCGCCATGGCGCGCTGGTCGGGTCGGCCAGGGTCTGGTCTTCATGGATGAAACTACGAATGATCGCGTTGTAGCCCAGCCAGCGCAGCGGCTCTGGCTCCCAGACTTTGAGCGTGTCGAGACCGCCCTGTGGGATCACCCACGGCTGACGGACCAACTCGGTGTCGCGCCCCAGGATCAAGTCCGCCAGGGTCCTGCCGCCGAGATTGCTCGCGCCGACACCCTCGCCGCCGTAACCGCCCGACAAGGCGATACCGCTGCGCTGATCGCAGAGCATGTGCGGTTTGAAACGTCGGGACATGCCCAGGTTGCCGCCCCAGGAGTGGGTGATGTTGACGTTCTTCAGTTGCGGAAAAAGCTCGCCGAACAGATAGCGACGCAGCTCGACTTCACTCCGGGTCAGGTCAAAGTCGTGGCGCAGTTTGCCGGCAAACTGATAGCCGCCACGGGCACCGAACACCAGACGGTTGTCGGCTGTGCGTTGACCGTAGGTGACCTGCCGGCTGCTCTCACTAAACGCCTGGCCACCGCTGAGACCAATCTCGTCCCAAGTCGCGGCGGACAGCGGCTCGGTCGCAATCAGCAGGCTCTGCACCGGCAACTGATAACGCCCCAACGGCGCCAGTGTCACGGCGTAGCCCTCCACCGCCGGCACGATCCAACGACTGCGCACCGAAGCCTTTGCTGTGCGCAAGCTGCCGGACTGCCACTGATTGACCGGGGTGTTTTCGTAGATGTCGACGCCCATGCGCTCCACCGTACGCGCCAGGCCACGCACTAACTTTGCCGGCTGGATCGTCGCGCAGTGCGGCGCATAGATACCGCCATAGGGTTTGGCGACCCGGATCTGTTGAGCAAGTTGCTCGGGACTGAGCCAACGGTAATCGGCTTCATTCAGGCCCTGACGGTAGAGCGAGTCCAGATAACGGCGCAGGCTGCGTTCCTGCTCGGGATAGCGGGCGGCGCAGTAGAGCACCCCGCCCTTGCGAAAATCGCAGTCGATGCCTTCACGTTCGAGGACAACGTGCACTTCATCGGGAATGCCGTGCAGCAAATCAAACGATTCACGGCGCTGTTCGGCCGGCAAATCGGCCAGTAAACGATCCTCGCCCAACAGATTACCCATCAACCAGCCGCCATTGCGGCCCGATGCGCCGAAACCGGCGGTCTGGGCTTCAATGATGACGATCTTCAGGTCTGGAGCCTGGCGCTTGAGGTAATAAGCGGTCCAGAGGCCGGTATAGCCGGCGCCGATGATTGCCACATCGACGTCCAGATCCTTCTCAAGGGACGGCCGCGCCAGCAGCGGCTCGTCAAGCTGGTCCATCCACAAACTGATAGTGCGCCACGCCGGCATGCAAGACTCCGCCACTCAAACTTCGATGGCGTCGATCCTAGTGCCTCGGTTCAGTGGCTGTCTTGCGCGCGTGCACGCAAAGAAATTTGCTTGGCATAGGCCTTGGGTGACAGGCCGGTGTGCTGGCGAAAGCAGCTGTAGAACGCCGAGAGCGAGTTGAAACCGGCGGCGAACGCCAGCTCGTCGATGCGCAACGGCGGCGTTGCCGTGTCCAGCGCCGCCAGCAAGTGCCGCAGGCGCGCCTGGTTGACGTAGCGATAGAAGCTTTGCCCCAGCACCTGATTCAGCAGATAGGAAATCTGATTGCGGCTATAACCGCACTCCTTCGCCACCCGTTGCAGATCGAGCTCAGGGTCAAGATAAGGTTGCTGACGCTCGAAGTACTGCTGCAAGTCCTCGGCCATGAAACTCAACTGCCGTGGCGAAAGCCCCAGCCGACTGACCGCCGGACGCAAACTGACCGCCGATTTGCTGGGTGCCTGTTCGTGCACCAGGGATGCGTATTCATTGACCCGCCAGATCAGCCCGTCGCGCACGGTGATTGCTTCGCTGGAACGGAACGACACCAGCCCTTCGCCGCCGCGCAAGGTCACACGGTACTGAATGAACGCGGTGTTGCCGTCCAGGCGAATCCGGTCCGAATGCTCCAGCGCCTCATCCGGATCACGCGGCATGCTTGAGCGCACGTACTCACGCAGTTCGCTCAAGCCGAGAACGCGGTTCTGGAAAAAGTCGTTGTATTGGATGTCCGGGTGATACAGCGCCATGACGCCGTCCAGATCCCGGTGCTTCCAGCACAAGTGATAACGCAGCACGGTCTCACCGGTGGCCAGGGTTTGCAGCGGTCCATCATCCTGGGCAGACATAGGGCACTCAACGACAGAAAAACCGAGCTTGCCGAACTTCGGCCAAGGCTTCAATGGTCAATTCAACGGCGATCAACAGCATCGCTTTGCCGATGATCGACAGAACATGATCCAGCTCAAAGGAAACGGTTCAATCGCCAAACGGCCTGAAAGATTTCACAGACTTTTCACGAGCGAGTGCTATTTTTAAACACTCACACGGTTGGGCCAGTGAAGGCTCATCCCTCCTAACATGAGCTAAGGGAAGCGCTCGATGAAGAAGGTGGGCAACACATGAATAGAGTTTCGTTGAGCAAGGTTACGTTTCCGAACGCCTGCCAGCTGATGCGCTGGCATTTTCATCCCATGGGATTCGAGGCGAGCATGGATGCACCGGGCAGCATGATTGCCCGACTGTTTGATCGTGCCAGTGGCGAGACCATGATCGCCATTGCCGGAATTCCCTGCGCCACAGTGATGAACGCCGCCGATGTCGAACGAATAATCGAAGCCGTGGAAGATGAACTTGAAGCCTTCGTTCCTCCTCTTGCCCTGAAAAGTCTTGCTTGAATCGCCACCGTTGATATCAAAGCCCACACTCCGTGGGCTTTTTTATGTTCGACAGTAGTCCCTGTCCCCACACCATCATGTTCAGAGCGAAAGCTTTCCGGCTCGCTGATCCGCGAAGAAGGGTTTGCCTTGCGCGATCCTGTCGGACGCCTTGGGCATATTGACCGACTGGCTGTCCTGGCTATCGACATACCAATAGCAATGCTTCACGGCGCGGGTGATGCCGACGTAAGCCAACCGCAGGATCTCGTCTTTCTGCGCGCCGTCATAAGGTTCCGCGTCACCGTCCTTGCCCAATCCGGCCATGCGATAGACCTGATTCTTGTACGGTGAACTGGTCAGGTGCTGGCAATCGCCGAGCAGGAATACCGCATCAGCCTGAAGCCCCTTGGCACTGTGATAGGTCAACTGCTTGAGCCGCCGGCTCTCGAATGACAAGCTAGAATCAGCATTAACTACTGGCAATATATGCTCTTCAATCAATGACTTATCGCTACCTTTTCGATACAACATCAAGATTGAATCGCCGTTTCGATAGTGTTCCGTCAGACGCTTGGCCATGGCTGCATCATCCCGATCATGGACGTTGACCGGCAACAACTCGCCTGACTCGCCACTGGCCTTGGCCTTTTTGCCCGGGATCGCCGGCGCCGCGCGCACGATATGCTCGGCAGCGTCGATGATGTGCTGATGACTGCGGTAATTTTCGCTGAGCATCACCCGCGTGGTGCAGGGCGACGGGAATTCCTTGTTGAACTCCATGAAGTACTTTGGCGAACTGCCGCGCCAGCCATAAATGGACTGCCAGTCATCGCCGACGCACAGCAGCGACGAGCGTTGCGCCCCGCGTCCGACATGCATAGCCGGACCGCGGCTGCGAATCTCCGTCAGAGTTGCTCGAATCCAGGCGACGATTTGTGGGGAAACGTCCTGAAATTCGTCGATCATCAAGTGCGACATCGGCCGCAGCAGCTCATCGCTCAGCAGCTTGAGATTTTCCGGCGAATGCTCGCTGAACAAGGCGAACATGCGGTTGTAGGTCATCACCGGCGGCGACTGATCCAGCAGGTGATCCTCCAGAGCCCGCCAATACAGGCTGAGTGCCTCAAAGAAGAAGCGATCCGGATCGTCCTTGGCGAAACTCATCTGGCCCACGGCAGCGGGAACATCCAGCCCGAGGTTTTCGATAAAGCTCGCCGCTGCGACAAAACAATCCAGAAGCGGCGCGGAACCCAGCTCACCCTTGACCTTGTAATCGAACCCCGGCCCGGCACTGGCATCCCCTGCCAGCGTGGCTAAAACGCGCTTTGAAGATTCATAGCTATCAAGCCAAATCAAAGGCTTACGGCAGAAAGCTTGAAACAGGGTGCGCTTGACTGCCCATTCGGCGCGAACCGTCAGTTTCGCATTAGGACGACTGACCTGCGGGTTTTCACGGGGATCGAAACCCAACACGACCCAGGCGTCGAGCGTCGGGATGTAGCCGTGACAATGGAAGGTCGAACCGTTGATTTCGAATGTCTGGCGGCTGGGCTCAATGCCCTTGATCGGCCAGGCGCCCGCACGAAACCACAGATCCTCGACGGCATCGCAGAGTTCTTCATCACGCTTGGCCGCCAGATCGGTCACCGCGATGCGCTTTTGCACATCCGGGTGATCGCGCTCCAGCTCCTTGAGCTGCAAGGCATGGCGGGACAGCGGTTTGATCAGTTCGCGAAAGCGCTCGTCTTGAGTAAACAGCCGGTGAAAACAGGCATTGAGTTGCTGGCGCTGAGTGTCGTTGATCCGCAGATCGAACGGGTTGCTGTCGACTTCTGCGTCATCGAGCAGCGAGCGGGCATTGAGGTTCTCGAAGGCTTGCAGCCGCTCGAATCCTGGCAGGCTGCGGACCATCGGCAGAATGCGTGAGTGGAAGGTTCGCACCAGGTCGCGGGCTTCTTTTTGGGTGAGCGTGCGCCCCCACACCGTAAACAGCCCGATCAGCTTGTTGATGAAGTCCTTGCGCGATTCGCGGGTGAAGGTCACCACGGTCAATGAATCAAGCTCAAAGCCCAGGTAATGGGTCAGCAGCAATATGCGCAACGCCAGGGTCGTCGACTTCCCGGCGCCCGCCCCGGCGATCACCGAGGTCGAGGGGGTGTCGCTGAAGATCATCTTCCACTGTGCGGCGCTCGGCTGTGCCGACTCTGGCAACAAACGGGCAACTTCGGCCTTCATGCGCTTCTTGACGTCAGCACTCAGCGGCAGCCGCCAGTCGTCGAACAGGTTTTCATCGATACGCGGCGCCGGATGCTCGGTGGATCGGCTGTCGCGAATCAGCAGCACCTGGCGGCCTTCTTCTATTCCTTCGAGCTTGCCTTCCTTGTAGCCGTAGTCGACGCCCGCGCTATGCCCACTGCGAAAGCCATCGGCCTGGCCATGCAGCCAGGACGCCCGGTGTTGAGCGCGGAGACGAGTGAGGCCGTGGCCAAAAAAACGCGCGGCCAGGCGTTTGAGCAACGGCATCTCGGCCAGGGGCAAGAGCTCGGGGGGAAGATCGGGGATGTGTCGCGGCACGCTGACTCCAGGGTGTGAGGCTGTTGCGGGTTATGGTGTCTTCATTTGCCGGAGAGTTCTAGTCAAATGCTTATCCATCATTGGTTTAAGCGATGAACTGAATGCTGAAACGTAGAATATAGCCTTCAATTAATATCTACTAAACTGATTGGATTGAGGCAATTTTTACGCTTTTTATCGATTATTAATTGATAGATGATGCTCGCCATCAACCACCGGTTCTCGTTTTGCGGCTCAAGCGTTCTGCCCCATGACGAACCTTTTCAGGAGACGATCATGCTTGAACTCAGACCCTTCAATTCCCTGGGCGGCGCCCATCATGGCTGGTTGGATGCCCATCACCACTTTTCGTTCGCCGAGTACCATGACCCCAAGCGCATGAACTGGGGCAACCTGCGGGTGTGGAACGACGATGTGATTGCCGCGGGCACCGGATTCCCGAAACACCCGCATCGGGACATGGAAATCATCACCTACGTTCGCGAAGGTGCGATCAGCCATGAAGACAACCTGGGTAACAAGGGCCGCACCGAGGCTGGTGATGTACAGGTGATGAGCGCCGGCACCGGGATTGCTCACAGCGAGTACAACCTGGAATCGACGGCAACGAAGATCTTCCAGATATGGATCATCCCGAATGAAGCCGGTTCAGCACCGTCCTGGGGCGCCAAACCGTTCCCCAAAGGCCAGCGCGAAGGTTTCGTGACCTTGGCCAGCGGCAAGGCCGGCGACGATCAAAGCCTGCGGATTCGCGCCGATGCGCGGTTGGTGGCGGCAAACCTGAAGGCCGGAGAAACCGCCGAGTACCGACTGGACAACGGTCGCCGGGCGTACCTGGTACCCGCCACCGGTGTCATTGAAATCAATGGCTTGCGTGCACAAGCTCGAGACGGTGTAGCGGTTGCCGACGAGCAACTGCTGCGGGTGACAGCCATCGAGGATAGCGAAATCGTCCTGGTCGACTTGGCTTGATGCACTAAACGCTGGGCAAAAAAAGGGTGACCACTTTGGTCACCCTTTTTACGTGTTGTCATTGTGGCGAGGGGGCTTGCCCCCGCTCGGCTGCGCAGCAGTCGTAAAACCATCAAACGCGGTCTGCCTGACAGACCGAAGTATCAGGATTTTGGGCTGCTCCGCAGCCCAACGGGGGCAAGCCCCCTCGCCACAGAGCCCTCAATCACTTGGCAGAAATAGCGCTATCCACCAGCGTTTGCGCTTCTTGCACCAATTGCTTGAGGTGATCGTCGCCAATGAAGCTTTCGGCGTAGATCTTGTAGATGTCCTCGGTGCCCGAAGGACGGGCCGCGAACCAGCCATTTTCAGTCATGACTTTCAGGCCGCCGATCGCCTGGTCGTTACCCGGCGCCTTGCTGAGAATGCTCTGGATCGCTTCGCCAGCCAGTTGTGTCGACTTGACCTGATCCGGCGAGAGCTTGCCAAGCAAGGCTTTTTGCTCGGGGTTGGCCTTGGCGTCGACACGTACCGAGAACGGTTCGCCCAGCTCATCGGTCAAAGCGCGATAAGCCTGACTTGGATCACGACCGGTGCGAGCGGTCATTTCTGCCGCCAACAAGGCTGGAATCAAACCGTCCTTGTCGGTGCACCAGACGCTGCCATCCTTACGCAGGAACGACGCACCGGCACTTTCTTCGCCGCCAAAACCCAGCGAGCCGTCGAACAAGCCGTCGGCGAACCATTTGAAACCGACCGGCACTTCGTACAGACGACGATTCAGGCGCTTGGCAACGCGGTCGATCAAGCCACTGCTGACCACGGTTTTACCCACGGCCGCATCAGCGCGCCATTGCGGACGGTTCTGGAACAGATAGTCGATGGACACGGCCAGGTAGTTGTTCGGTGCCAGCAAACCACCGGACGGGGTGACGATGCCGTGACGGTCGTGGTCCGGGTCGCAGGCGAACGCCACGTCGAAACGCTCTTTCAGACCGATCAGGCCTTGCATGGCATAGCTGGACGATGGGTCCATGCGAATCTGCCCGTCCCAGTCGACGGACATGAAACGGAACGTTGGATCGACCTGGGTGTTCACCACGTCAAGGTTCAGACGGTAATGCTCGGCAATGGCCGACCAGTAGCGAACCCCGGCTCCGCCCAGCGGATCCACGCCCAGGCGCAGGTCGGCGCCACGGATGGCGTCGAAGTCGATCACATTGACCAGATCGGCGACGTAAGTATTGAGATAGTCGTGACGATGGGTGGTGTCGGCCTTGAGTGCCTGCTCGTAGCTGATGCGTTTGACGCCAGCGAGCTTGTTGGCCAGCAGTTCGTTGGCCTTGGCCTCGATCCACTTGGTGATGTGGGTATCGGCCGGGCCTCCGTTGGTGGGGTTGTACTTGTAACCGCCGCTTTGCGGTGGGTTGTGGGACGGCGTGATGACGATGCCGTCCGCCAGCCCCGAGGTGCGGCCGCGGTTGTAGCAAAGAATGGCGTGGGAGATGGCCGGAGTCGGCGTGTACTCGTCGCCTTCAGCAATCATCACCGTTACGCCATTGGCCGCCAGGACTTCCAGTGCACTGGCGCCGGCTGGCGTCGATAGCGCGTGGGTGTCGATGCCGACAAACAACGGACCGTCGATACCCTGGGCTTCGCGATACAGGCAGATAGCCTGGCTGATGGCCAGAACATGCCATTCGTTGAAACTCAGCTCGAACGAGCTGCCACGGTGGCCTGAAGTGCCAAACGCAACGCGCTGGGTGGCGATCGAGGCATCGGGCTGACCGGTGTAATAGGCCGTTACCAGTCGCGGGATGTCGACCAACAACTCTGCCGGTGCCGGTTTGCCCGCAAAAGGACTGAGTGTCATGCAAAACCTCTAAAAGAGAGTGGTTCAGGAATTGGGGACGCAGTTTACTGACAGTTTGACCCGAGAGCGACGATATCTATCCAGACAAAATCTATCTAGACTTCAGCAGGGTATTCTGCCGACCGGTCAATCGGTAAGTTCGAGCCTCAACGCATCCGCCAGCATCGTCAAGGCAACATCGAGATCATGCTGTCCACTGAACGTATGGCTGAGCCTGACGTTCTGCGCATGCAACCCTTGCAGGCTGAACAACTCGCCTGGCGCAATCACCACGTGTTGCTTGAGCATGCGCTGGAAGACCCGACGCACATCGACCGGTCGCAATGAGCGCGCCCAGATGGTCGCCCCAGCCTCTGGCTCGACAAACTCCAGCGAGTCGCTCAAACGCTCCTGCAGCAGCTGGGTCATCCTGGTTTTGCGCTCTTTCAATAGCCGACGCAGCACCAGCAAATGCTGATCGATTCGACCGCTGCTGTACAAACGTGCGATGGCTTTCTGACGGATTGGCGACAGGCGAAATGAGCGCAGCAAAAAGTGTCGTTGCAACTCCACGCTCATTTGCCGCGACAGCAGATACCCGAAAGGCGCCTCAGGCCCCATGAGCTTCTCGAAGGTGGAAAACACGATCAGGCGATCAGGATCGAGCAGATCGCGAAAGCGACGTTCATTCGGCTCGTGACCGAGTTCGCCGTACACATCGTTCTCCAGCACCCAACTGCCGTGTTGTTCCAACAGCTCGGCGGCGGACTGCCTGTTGTCGGACGGCATCAGGCTGCCGCGCGGCATGCTGACGCCTGACGACAGTACCACCAGGCGAACCGCCTCGGTCTTGAGCAAATGCCCAAGCGACTCAAGGTCAAGGCAGCCGTTGCCATCAATTGGCAGCTCGATCACCTGCACACCGGCAGTCTGGAACAAACGCAGAATGGTCCAGTCACAGGGCGATTCGACCAACACGGTCGCGTCTTTGAGTTCCAGCACCGCGATCAGAATTTCCAGCACGCCACGCAAGTCGGCACCGATGTAGACATCATCGGCGTGCCAGCAGCGTGCCGGCGAGGTGGTGTAGCGGGCCGCCAATGCGGTGCGCAGTTCCAGCTCACCACACGGCTGCGAGTGAAGCTGCGGTTGACGCGGATACTGACGCACCAATTCCCGCTCAAGCAGTAACAACGGACTGTCCAGGGACTGCAACAGCGCCGGCTCGTCGGCACTCAGGATCAGCATCCCCGGACGCCTTGCGCTGACATAGACCGATTCAAGCAGGTCGTTGCCGCTGCTCAATGACGTGTTCAAAGAAACCGGCAACGCGTAATAGCCGGATTTTGCCACCGAATACACCCGCCCTTCTTTCTCCAGCAGCGAATAGGCGTACTGGATGGTGGATATCGACACATTCAACCGGTCTGCAAGCTGCCTCAACGAAGGCAGCTTGATCGGTGTTTCAGCCGTCATTTCATTGATTAGGCTGGTCAAATATCGGTACACGGCCTGGTAGGCAAAATCAGTCTCTCTCGGCCCTTTCATGGGCGGCGGCCGAACGCAGTACAAGTACCCGGCGCCACGACAGTCGGGCCTGGCGTGCGACCCGACACGCTCAGCCCGGAGATCGTGCGGCAGATGTTTTTTGAATCGGTCAAACCAGGCTCCTTCAATGTCTCGCCGACAGTTCACTCAGCGCATCACCATCCTCGAACCCTCCAGCGCCTTCAGTGCTCAAGCCCGGATCACCCGCCTCATGTCCGATCCCGGCTACCGAACGCATGCCGTAGAGCTTGCAGATCAAGCTGACGGGCAAACCACTGACGTCGATCATCCATTGCATGACTTGCTCGGGGGCGGCATTGCCCTGCATCGCTTTGTGCAGCTCAGGCATCGCTACCAGCATGCCGGGATGGCATCGACGCAAAAAATTCTCGAGCCCGGCACCTGCATCGACAAAGGGCGCAAAAAGCAGACACAGCTGCTGTGCCTCATTGAGCCCCAGCGTTTGCTGAGCCTCGGCCGCCGCCTGGGTCCGTATTTCAGCGATGGCCTGCCGATCGCCGTAAAGCTCCAGCACCTGATCGCAAAGGCGCTCGGGCAGGCGTCGTCTGCGCATCCTCAACAACGCCCGCTGGATGTACTCCCTGAACCCGTTTTCGTAGGTCAGTCCTTTCACGAAACCGGCCTGCAGACCCCGTAAATGAGCCGAGAGCAAAGGATTGGCGTATTCGTTTTCGCGCAGGTGAGCGTCAATTTCATCAGGTTGCAGCCCGAGGAAATCGGTGAGCAATGGCCAGCGCTCTTCCATGTTGCCTGTGACCAGGTCCTGGATATCGATGTAGTCTGTACCGCGTCGCGCCTCAAATCGCTCGCGAGGCCGCCACTCGACGGTTTCATGGCCCGCGTAAAGCTCACGATAATAATCGCCGCCCAACTGATCGAGCGTCGAAAACAACCCATCGAAACTGCAGGCGGGATGAGTGATCGCCGGCAGGCCGGCCTTTTGCGCCCCTCGCGTCAGTCCGGCCAGAAACTGCTTCTGCTGGCGTACTGTTTCAGCGCTGATCAACGCATCGACACCACCCTCCCATCGAGCCATCTGCGTGCAAAACTCGCCCGTTGCCAGATAACACTCGTCACACGCTTCAAAGACCCCGTCAGTCCCTCGCAAGTGACCGAGCATCAGCAGGTTTGTGCGGTTCAAATCGCGGCCAGCGTCAGACATCGGTGTCAAATGACTGAAGGGCAACACCTCTCGGTTATCGACCATCAGCACGTCGACCCGGGGATCGTCGTAGACAAACAGGGCACCGTAGCTTTTATGAATATTCTCCATGATCGTCGGCGTCGTCCCGCCCAGACGAAGCGTGGCGACACGTAGCTGGAAGGTCGCTGGCGCTCTGCCCGCGATACTCAACTGCGCGGCGCGCAGGAATGCCAATGTGTAGCAACTGTCTCGGGTGCCCGGGTGCATCATCAGCACCTTGTAAGTGCCGATTCTCTCCATTCCCCCGGCAGCCACCACCAGACGCTGGATTAAAAGCTGCAATGCAGTACGTTCTGCGCGAGAAAAGAAACTCAGCAACCGCTGCAAAACTTGCTGATAGACATAGTTCATCGCTTGATCATGAGTTGTGCTCATCGTCATTTACCTGATATTCAAAAAATCGGCTTCGAACAAACAATCATTTGCTTGCACGACCTGCGATCGGTGATGGCTGATTACGGCTTATCGTGAGTATCTGCTGTCAAATGCTAACACTTTGATTGTGGCAACTATTTGAAACGAATGTTTAGCAAAAATACTCACGAGCGGACAAGCCGCCTAGAACCCCCGACACAGAGGGCTCCAGCAGGCTGGCCAGGCGGCCTAGGACTATTCCGACAACGTCCCACAGACAATGAGCACGAGAAATAAAGAAGCCAGAACAGGGTAATACCTCGATAACTAACAAACAAGCTGATTACTTGCCGTGTTTGAACGCGAGGCGCAGATGAGTAATGGTGCACACACATAGCACCAGAACCAGTGCCCATTAAAAAAAGATGCCCTGCCATGACTCATTCCTTGAGATGAAAGTAATCATTCAATTATCAGGGCTTATATGATGATTAGAAGATACAGATCAGGAGCAAAAACCAGTTCAGTTGCTGAACCAGTAGATGACGAAGGGGAAATGAGCGGTGTGCACGTCCAACAAAACGCAAGAGCCCGTTAACACGGGCTCTTGCGCAAGCGTCATGCCGGTTCGACTTGAAGCGCCACACGTTCGCGGCACGGACACTCGTCCATGTAACGGTGCGCCTTGACAAACTCGGAGAACGGGAAGACCCGGGTCTTGAGTGGCAGCAGAACACGGTCAACCGTCAACTGGTTGATATCGCGTAACGCCCGCTGCAGTGCGACCTGATCCTGAACGATGCCGAGTTCCGGTTTGCCGGTGAAGTTGCCGATGCAGTGGACGAAGAACTGAATGTTTTTCTGGAACGCTGCACACGCCGGGAATGGAGTCTGGTTACCGCCTTGCAGACCATACAACACCAGGCTGCCACGAGGCGCCAGCACGTCACCGAGCATCGACATCTGTGGGCCGCCAAGGCCGTCGAATACCACGTCGACACCGCGGTTGTCGGTGAGTTTGTTGACCTGCATCAGCAGATCCTGCTCTTCAGTGACGATCACCTTCTCGGCACCGAGGGACAACAGGTACTCGCGCTCGTCGGCGGTTTTGGTCGCGGCGATGACCCGAACACCCAGGGCCTTGCCCAGTTGAACAAAGGATGGTCCCGCGCAGTGGCTCGCATCGGTTACCAGTGCAAACTGGCCGGGTTTGACCCGTGCCAGATCGACGTAAGCAAAATAGGCGACCAACAGCGGCGTGTAATGCACGGCAGCTTCGATCGGGCTGAGCACATCCGGGTAGCGCGTCAGCGCCGAACGCGGCAAAACGATTTGCTCGCCATAGACTGGATAGTCATTGGGGCTTTGCGCCGGGAAGCTGGCGACCTTGTCACCCACCGCCAGATCATCGACATCTTCGCCGATGGCGGTGACCACACCGGACATTTCATGGCCGAGGCCAGAGGGTAACCGGGCATGGGAAGACGCCAGGTTCTGACGCCAGAGAATGTCGTACCAACTGATGCCAATCGCTTCGACACGCACCTGCACTTCGCCCGGCGCAGGCAGAGCCGCCGCATGCTCTTCGCATTTGAGCACCTCGGCTGGACCAAACTTGTGAAAACGGATCGTGCGGGACATCGCAAACCTCGTCAAAGTAACCTCTAATGCCCTGAACTCTATCTGGGCTTTCTGACCAAGACCATCAGTGGCTATTAATAGTCGACATGCCTGTCATTGATTCCGCAGCTCCGGCAAAACGTCAATCAACGTAGAAAACCGAACCAGCATTGTGGGAAAACTGAATTACTCGGTGCAGAGTAACAGCCTTTCCCCGTAAGATTCATGCCGGCCATTGTTCCCATATGGCCGCTCTCGTCAAGTTTGCTGACTCTGCCAGGACTCCAGATGAATCGTAATGACCTGCGTCGTGTCGACCTGAACCTGTTGATCGTGTTCGAAACCCTCATGCATGAACGCAGTGTGACCCGCGCAGCGGAGAAGCTGTTTCTCGGCCAGCCGGCCATCAGTGCGGCGTTATCGCGCCTGCGCGGTCTGTTCGACGATCCGCTGTTTGTGCGTACCGGCCGCAGCATGGAGCCTACCGCCCGGGCGGTGGAAATCTTCGCCCTGCTCTCTCCGGCTCTGGATTCGATTTCTACTGCAGTCAGCCGCGCCGCCGAATTCGACCCGGCCACCAGCACTGCGGTGTTTCGCATCGGCCTCTCGGATGATGTCGAGTTTGCCCTGCTGCCGATGCTGTTAAAGCGCTTGCGTGCCGAGGCCCCCGGCATCGTGCTGGTGGTGCGACGCGTCAACTACATATTGATGCCGAGCCTGTTGGCATCGGGCGAAATCTCGATTGGCGTCAGCTACACCACGGATCTGCCGGCCAACGCCAAACGCAAAGTCCTGCGCCGCAGCATGCCCAAGCTGCTGCGCGCCGACACCGTTCCCGGGGCCTTGAGCCTGGACGATTTCTGCGCTCGACCGCATGCGCTGGTGTCCTTTGCCGGCGACCTCAGTGGCTTCATCGATGAAGAGCTGGAGAAGCTCGGGCGCAAGCGTCATGTGGTGCTCGCGGTTCCGCAGTTCAATGGCTTGAGTACATTGCTGGCAGGCACCGACATCGTTGCCATGGTGCCGGACTACACCGCCGATGCGCTGACCGCGGCCGGTGGCGTGCGCGCTGAAGACCCACCGCTACCGGTGAATGCCTTCGAGTTGCACATGGCCTGGCGCGGTTCCCAGGACAACGACCCGGGTGAACGCTGGTTAAGGTCGCGGATTCAGATGTTTTTTGGCGACCCTGAGAGTCTATGACTGCACAGAGATCAGCGATTACGCCGTCTAGATTTTTCGCCCCACAGACACGATAAAGCCCCGATGAATCGAGGCTTTATCGTTAAATCCAGCGAGCATTCCAGCGTGCCGTGTCGTACCGCCAAGACAGGAGAAAGTCGCAGAACTCTCCCCTGCCTCCAGGCTGGCCGACTGTCAGAAATCAACCGATGCTGAAAGCTGAAGGGTACGCGGCGCGCCCAGGCCGCCGGACAGGCCACTGCCGTCGCCGCCGCTGTAGGAACCGATCCAGTATGCCCGGTTGGCGATGTTCTCTACGTTAGCCCGTAAGGTCACAGGTTTGGACATGACTTTGGTGGTGTACCGACCGCCCACATCGAAAACGGTGTAAGACGGCAACTCCATCCGATGGTCGTCCGTGACGTAGCGGCTGCCTACGTAGTTCGTGCCTGCGGTCAGGGTCAGCCCAGGAACCCTCTCCAGGTCGTACTCGGCCCCCAGCTTGGCGATGATCTTCGGAACGCCGGTCACCTGATTGCCTTCGTTCGCCGCTACCAGCGCCTTCGTCAACACCGCCTGCGTGTAGGAAACACCGCCCATCAAACGCAGATCTGGTTGTGCCTCACCGAAGAAGTTCCATTCCACGCCACGGTTGCGCTGCTCACCGTTTACGCCAAAAATGTTGGTGACCGGGTCGGTAAAGGTGCTGGGTTTTTCGATCTGGAACACGGCCAACGTGGTGGCGAACGTCCCCAGGTCAAGCTTGGCGCCCACTTCATACTGCTTTGTCTGAATCGGGCTCAGGACTTCACCCGGGTTGGCTGCCGTCGTCGGAGCCGCCCCCCCCTTAGACAGACCTTCGATGTAGTTCGCGTAGACCGACACATCGTCGGTCACCTTGACCAGCAACGCGGTAGCCGGCGAAACACGGCTCTCGTTGTAGTGAGAGGTTCTGACGCGCGCCGGTGTCAGGTTCGAGCTTTCCACTGTCTGATTCCGCAAGCCCAGCGTCCATTGGATATGGCCATCAAGGAACGAAAGGGTATCGAGCAAAGCAACACTGCCCAGTTTGTCTTCGGTCCGGGAGGTGACAGCGCCGAATTTACCCAAGGGCGGCGTTGGGCCGAAGTCAAGGTTGTAGTAGTTGGTGGTCACGTAGTTGGGTATCTGAAGATCCTTGTAGCTCATCTGCGACTTGTACTGAGTGGCCACCAGCGACCAGTCGTGGCCTACGGGACCGGTGTCGAATCTGCCCTTCAGGCCAGCCTCGCCCGATTTCTGGGTACCCTGCCCATCCGAGCGATAAGCCAGAACGTTGATATCACCGGCGTTGTTGACCAGCGTGTCGCGCGTCATCAGGGCGTTGCGGCCACCGTCCCTCTGCCCATAGGCCGCAAAGGCGGTGAGCGAGTCATTCAAATCGACCTCGCCTCTGAGCAAGAAGGTTTCGGTGTCGTTGGTGGTGTAGGCCCAGTCAGGTGCCAGCGCGTAATCACCCTTCTTCGCGCGGGGTACTTGGGTGACCTTAGGGTTGATCGAGGCAATACCGAAATAGTTGGCGCCCTCCAGATGTTCACGTTGCTTGTAGGCGTCCAACGACAGGCGGATGCGCTCGGCGCGCCAGTCCAGGCCCAGCGCATTGAGCTGCATGTTTTGTTTCTGATCGTCCACGGCGGTGTCGCCGTCGCGGTACACCCCGTTGTAGCGGATACCAAACTGATTCTGCTCGCCAAAGCGCCGACCCACGTCGGCATGCGCACCGTATAAACCATTGGATTCAAAAGATGTCGTCAGACGTGTCAGGGGTTCGTCGCTTGCGCGCTTGGGCACCATATTGATGCTGCCCGCGACGCTACCATCGGGCGGCATGCCGTTCAGCAGAGCGGACGGGCCCTTGAGCACTTCGATGCGCTCGGCCAGCTCGGTCGCGCCGCGCAGGTTCGGCGCCATACCGATCAGGCCGTTGTAGGTGATGTCGTTGGCGCTGGTATTGAAGCCACGAATGAAGAAGGTTTCGATGATGGCCCGTTTGGAGGGGACGTTCACCGATGGGTCGGTTGCACCGATGACCGAACCGATGTCCTTCGCCTGGTGGTTGCGCACGAAGTCATCGGTGTAGCTGATGGCGCTGAAGGGAGTCTCCATAAAGTCCTTGGTGCCCAGCAGCCCGACTCGACTGCCAGTGGCAACCTGCCCTCCCGCATACGCGGGCGGCAGGTCTCCGGATGCACCCATAGTGCCCTCCACCGTCGTTTCGGACAGGACAAGGCCACCTTCGCCAGTGTCCGTCCGGGACTGCGTTGACGGCTCAGGGGCAGGCGCAGCGGCCACGGCCATAGATCCCCCGGTCAGACCCAGCAGCAGCGCCATCTGTACGGCAGAGAAAGTGCGATTCAAGGTAAACGAAAAAGCGCGTTGCGTAGCCTGCGATGAATCAGGGTTGGCGCGACGTGGGCGGCCGTGTTCCGACATGCTGGATTCCTTTCGATACGAAGAGTTGGAGTGCATTCACTAGGTTTCCGTACCAGAACGCCAAATCCTCAATCTAAATGATAAATATTTGCATCAATTACCACTGAGAACACTCGAAGGGTCTGGATCAGTGGGGATTGGGGGCACCGGCATCAGTCGCAGGCCAGTAGCAAAGGCAGGTGGCAAGCCGCCTGAAGAATTGTTCGCCGCGCACTATTCGCAATGTCGCCCGCTACACCGTTGCTCCAATATCGCTTTTGCTCCAGTGGTCAGGCCGTAGCTCTTGTCGTGATTGCAGGCAATGACGCCCACGGAACAAAGGCGCTTGAGCGCGTCACGAACGCTGATGAGCGATAACGCCAGCGCTCCAAGTTGATCATGTACCGACTTCGCATCCACCGTCGTCCCGCTGACAGCCGCAGCGCATAAAACATTAATGATTTTGAAGCGCAGTAAGCTGGTACGTAGCCCATAGCGATAAAGCATCTCGCGAATGTGCTCGTTGTTACTGTCGCAATCGAAGGGGCGATGCGTGGATGAGCTTTGCCATTGCCGGGACGCTGGAGCTTCTTCCGAGGCTGATCTGTGGTACATGCGAATAGTCCATTTCTATTGTTTTAGACGCCATGGTGGCTGCCGTGCCTGAAATCACCGATGGCGACCTCCCCATGACCGAAGCAAAATGCGAAATCCACAAAAAGGGCCGGCGCCTGAATAGCACCAGCCCTTTGTGCTGCAGATACACGTTGCGAATCAGCCCTTGTAGCCCTGAACCACCTCGTCAGCCATTCGATTGAGACAGGTCACGCTAGCGGTACACAGATACCAGGTCTGAGCGTCGACAAAGATCACATGGCCGTTATTCCAGGCCTTGGTCTTGCGCAGCAGCGGGTTATCCAGGCTCTTGATGTCCAATGCCGGACGATGCTCCATCACTGCGGTACGGTCGATTACATAGAGAATGTCGGGATCGGCCTGCTGGATAAATTCATTGGAAATGGGCTGTCCATGCAAACCGGCTTCGATGTCCTGGCTGGCCGGTTTCACGCCCAAGGTGTCGAAGATAAAGCCGTAGCGCGACTTCACACCGTAGGAGGTGAAGGCCCCGTTGTTATGCAGCACGATCAACGCTTTCTCGGGACGCCCTTCGGTGACGCGCCGGGTCTGTTCCACCTTCGCTTCCATTTCAGCGACCTTCTGACGGGCCAGTTCCTCTTTGCCGAGGATGCGTCCCAAGAGGGTCAAATGCTCCTTGGCTGTGCCGATGAGATTGCCTTGTTTGTTGGTCAGGTCCACGTCGTCGTAGACGGTCGGGGCGATCTGGCTGAGCTCCTTATAGCTTTGTGCCTGGAGCGGAGAGATCAGGATCAGGTCGGGCTTGAGTGCATGCAACCGCTCGAGATTAGGCTGAACAGTCGACCCTACATCCATAACATTCGAGTCGTCACGGTACTGGGTAAGAAAGCTGGTGACGTAGTCCTTCGCGATGCCCACCACCGGTGCCCCCAGCTGATCGAGTGTATCGAGCTCGCTCATATCGAAGGCCACTACGCGCTCGGGTAGTTTAGTCACTACGGTTGTGCCCAGAGGGTGCTCGATCTTGACCGGCTCGTAGTGCGCCTGTGCACTCACTGGCGGTGTGGCCTCTGCCGCCGGCTTGTCACATCCCTGCAGTCCGGCCGCTACGGCCATTGCCAGTAGCACTCCACAGAGTTTTTTCGCGTGATCAGTGCTCATATCAGTTCCCTTGACGGTGATGGGTTGAAGTAGTTGCAGACGAACCCTTGTTCGCTCTGCAGGATTTCGAAATCCAGATCAAAGAGTTCGCGCAGGTGCGCCTCGGTAACAACCTCCGCGACCGGGCCGTGGCAGTGAATTCCCCCGCCTTTCATGGCAACGATATGATCGGAATAGTTGGCCGCGAAGTTGATGTCATGGACCACCAGAATCACTGTGCGGCCTTGCTCATCACACAAGCGACGCAGGGCCCGCATGATTTGTACGCCATGCTTCATGTCGAGGTTGTTGAGCGGCTCGTCCAGCAACAGGTAATCCGTTTGCTGGGCAATGGTCATCGCCAGGAACGCCATCTGCCGTTGTCCGCCGCTGAGCTCGTCGATGTAGCAAAGGCGCAGGGACTGCAAAGACAAGAACTCGATGGCCTCGTCGATAGCCTCGCGATCCTGGGCGGTAAGCGCTCCACGACTGTAGGGGAAGCGCCCGAAGGCAACCAGTTCCTCGACGGTCAGGCGCAGGTTGAAGTCCGGGGACTGACGCAAGGTGGCCACGCGCTTGGCATAGTCGCGAACGGGCACATCCGAAATGCTGCGCCCGCCAATCAGAACGTCGCCACGGGTCGGCGCAAGGAGGCGTGCGATCAACATCAGCAGCGTGGTCTTGCCCGCCCCGTTTGGACCGATCAGCGACGTGACCTGCCCCGGTGGAAACTGGACGCTGACGTCACTAAGGACATGCCTGGTGCCATAGGCCTTGTAAACGTGATTGAGGGAGATCATGGGGTGCCTCGGGTTCGAATCATCAGCGCGAGGAAATACACACCACACACCAGGTTGATGAGAATGCTGACGGAGGTGTTGTAGTTGAATAGCTGCTCGACCAGGTACTGGGCGACAATGAAAATGCCAATGGCGATGGCGCAACTCATGGGCAACGTGACCCGGTGCGAAGCGGTTCGGGCAAGCGCATATGAGATGTTCGCAACGAACACTCCCATGAATGCCGTCGGCCCGACGAGGCTCGTCGAGACCGCCACCAGGATTGCGATAAGTGCCAGTTGAAGCCGCACGCTGCGTGGGTAATCGACCCCCAGGGAAATAGCTTGGTCACGCCCCAGGGAAAGCACATCGAGCACCGGCAGGGTTCGTTGGGCGATGCAGCACACCGCGGCCACCAGCACGCCCGAATAGATCACTTGCCCAGGTTGCGCCTTGTTGAAGGAGGCGTAGTTGAATCCTTGGAAAATCGAGAATTCTCCGGGGCTGATCTTCAACTGGATAAATTGGGTAAACGTCCCCATCACCATGCTCAGTACCAGCCCCAACAGGAGCAGCAGGTACACGTTGTTGCTCCCGTCACGGAACAGCCAACGGTGAATGAGCCATGAATAGCCGAGCATCAACAGGACCGACAACAAGACGTTACCGTTACGCCCCAGCAACACCAGGCTCTGGGTGCCCAGCACCAGAATCAGCAGTGCCTGGAACAGCAGGTAGATCGCCTCATACCCCATGATCGCCGGCGTCAGTATCCGGTTGCCGGCAATGGTCTGGAAAATCACCGACGAATAGGCAATGCACACCCCGGCAATGCACATCGCCGCCAAACGAGTGAGTCGCTTGGGAATGACGTAGTCGAAGTCGAGGCCGGACCCCAGCAACAGGAATGCGATCGCCAGCGCCAGAACCAGCAGCCAGAGACCATAACGGGAAGCCACGCGCCTCATGTGTACTTCCTGATCAGCAGCACAAGGAACAATATGCCGCCCACGCTGCCGGCGGTGAGGCCGATGGGCACTTCAAAGGGGTAGATCAGCAGGCGGCCGAGGATATCGCAGGCCAATAACAACGACGCGCCACACAAGGCGACGATGGGCAATGTTCGCTCCAGGTTTTCGCCGTAGTGCAGCGCTACCAGGTTGGGAATCACCAACCCGACAAAGGGGATCGCCCCCACGGTGATGACCGTGGCGGAAACAGTGACCGCCACGAGCATCAGACCTAGCGCCGCATTGGCTGCGTAGTTCAGGCCCAGGCTGCTGGCCATGCCCTCGCCCATCCCCAGTACAGTAAACCGGTGCGCATAAATGTAGGTGAGCACGACGATCGGCAGAACCAGATAGATGATCTCGTAATTGCCCTGGACGATCTTGGAGAAGTCACCGAGCATCCAACCCTGCATGCTCTGCAAGATGTTGTGACGGTAGGCGTAGAACTCGGCGATGGCACTCAATACGCTGCCGTACATCAGACCTATGACCGGAACCATCACCGTATTCTTGAACTTGATACGGCGGATGATCGCGACATAGATCAGGCTTGCGGCAAAGCAGAACGCCAGGGCAAACAGCATCCTGCCGGCAGCACCTGCGGCGGGGGCCACCGTCAGTGAAATCAGAATGCCCAGCTTTGCGGCATCCAGTCCGCCGGAAGTGGCGGGCTCGACGAACCGATTACGCACAATCTGCTGCAGGATCACGCCGCAGACGGCCAGCCCTACCCCGGTGAGTATCAGGGCAGCGAGGCGCGGAAGGCGACTGGCGGTCAGTGTCAGCCAGGCATCGTCGGAAAATGTGTAAAGTGCTGTCCAGGAGACCTGCTTGACTCCCACCATCAGCGAAAGGCAACAGAGCACAACAAACAGGATCAGTAAGGCTGCACGACTCAAGAATCGTCCTCACTGCCAAACGCCCCGGCAATGCGCCAGCCCTTTGCAGCCCGGCGCTGGGCGAGAAAGTGCGCGTAGAGCCCTGGCTTGGCACTCAATTGCGCGTGGGAACCTTGCTCGCTGATCCGGCCGTTATCGAGCACCAGAATCTGGTCGGCCATGGCCACCGTCGAGAGCTGGTGCGCGATGACGATCAGCGTACGTGTACCACGCAAGCGTGCCAGTGCCTCAGCGATAGCGGCCTGATTCTCGGCGTCGAGCGCGGCGGTGGCCTCATCGACCAACAGAATCGGGGCATCCTTGATCAGCGCACGGGCGATGGAAATCCGCTGACGCTCGCCGCCGGACAGTCGGGCGCCGCCCTCGCCCACGGGTGTATCCAGGCCTTGAGGTAGTCGCTCGATGATCTCCACGACGCCGGCTTGTCTTGCCGCTTCCATCACCTGGGCATCGCTGGCATCGGGTTTGCCGATGCGGATGTTGTCGGCGATGCTGCCCTGGAACAGGTAAGCATCCTGGAAGATCTGACTGATCTGGCCGGCCAGTTGCTCGCCGGACATCTGGCGTACATCCACACCGCCTACGATCACAGAGCCCTGAGTCACGTCGAAGAAACGCGCGATCAGCCTCACCAGCGTGGTCTTGCCCGAGCCGGAAGCGCCGACCAGAGCGGTCATGCTACCTGGCTCGATACGCAGGCTGACATCCCGTAATACATCAGCCTGGTCCTTGGCATAACGAAAGCTCACGTTGCGCAGTTCGACGGACGCATCGACTGGCGCCTGTGGCGTCCGCGGCTCAGGCAGGGGCTTGACCGCAAAGATCTCACGCACGGCTCCCAACTGGCCGCGCGCGCCACGCAGCACCTCGCTATAGCCAGCCACTTCCAGCAGCGGATCGATAAAGCGACTGACCAGCAGCAGTGCAACAATGACAGCGATGACCGACCCCGCCTCCAGGCTTGCGCCCAACAGCTCACCCAGCCATAGCGTGGCGGCCACCAGCAAGACCGCGAAGCTCGCCTGTACAGCCCAGGCATTGAACACCACCGACATCGCCGAGACATGAATCAACCGTCTCGCGGAGTGCTGCTGGCGGCCGATAGCCTGCTCAAGAAACTGTGTGCCACCGTCCTCGCCATTGAACGCCCGCAGCACCGATTGCGCTTGGGCGAACTCGACCATGCGCTGGCTGGTGTGGGCCGCGTTGTGCTGGAAGTCCTGGTCTGCACGCTGACCCAAGCGAGCGGTCAACACAAAGACACCCAACAGGATCGGCAGCATCACCAGCGCGATCAGGCCCATTTGCCAGTGCAGGGCGAACAGCGCAATGAGGATCACTACCGGCGTGACCACGCCTGTAATCAGCGGCGTGAAAACGTGGGCGGGAAGCTGAGCCATTTCCATCATGCCCTGGGACGCGACATGGCTTAGCCGCGCGGTGTTTTGTGCGGTGAACCAACCCACCGGCAAACGCGCCACATGGTCGCCGAGCCGATGGCGGCCCCGCTGGAGAACGGCGATGCCTACACGGATACCGGCTTTCTCCACTGTGCGTCGTAGTGCCCAGCAAATCACCACGCCGATCACCAGCGCGACCAACCATTGCCCCGCTGCGCGCGTTTCACTGCCCAGCAGGCTGGTGAGTATCGGCACCAGGGTGACAATCGTCAGTCCGCAGAGCAGACCGTAGACCAGAGTCATATAGAGATAGCGCCGCAGTACCGGGGCATCTTCACCCAGCAGTTGAATAAAGGTTTTCAGCATGACGACACCGCCTGTTCCTTGGCCTGTTCATAGCCGCCCAGCGCCCACAGTCTGGCGTAGCGGCCTTTGCGGGCGAGCAGTTCGTGGTGACGTCCCTGCTCGCAGATCGTACCGTCGTCGATCAGAATGATCTGGTCGGCATGCTTCACCGTATCGAGTCGGTGGGCGATCACCATCAAGGTGCGACCCTGGGCGAATCGCGACAGCGCTTGCTGGAGCTTCACCTCGTTCTCGGCATCGGCTGCCGCCGTGGCTTCATCAAGCACCAGTACCGGCGGGTCCAATAGCACGGCACGGGCGATACTCACGCGCTGCAACTCGCCGCCGGAGAGCTGCGCATCCTCGCCGATCACCGAGTCATAACCCCGCGGCAAGGCGAGGATGCGCTCGTGAATGCTTGCGGTGCGCGCTGCGTCTTCGATTTCCTGCTGGCTGGCCGAGGGCCGACCCAAGGCGATGTTGTCGCGCAGGCTGGCATGGATAAGACGCACTTCCTGCAGCACAAAACCGATGCGCCGGTACAATTGCGCGCTCTCGATCTGCCTGATGTCGACGCCGCCCAGGGTAATGCGCCCTTCAGTCGGATCGAAGAAGCGCAGCAGCAGGCGTGCCAATGTCGACTTGCCGGAGCCGGAAGCACCGACAATCGCCGTCACGGTACCGGGCTTGAGGGTGAAGCCAATGTCCTTGAGCACCGGGTTCTGGCCGTCGTAGCTATAGCCGAGTTGCTCGACGCGAATTTCGGCATTTTCGGGCAACTGCGGTGACTTGCCCGCCAGGGTTTCCAGTACCGGCGTTTCCAGCAGCGTATGCACACGTTGGGCAGCGGCGGTGGCATTGTTCAGGTCGTGGGTGATGTAGCTCAACAGCAGCAGTGGCGCACAGATGCCCGGCGCCACCAAGACGAAGGGCAAGACCTCTACCGGCGTGATCCAGCCCAGGCTTACCAACAAAGTGCCGAAGGCCAGCACCACCCCGAGTACCGCAACCGGGGTAATCATTGCATGGGCGTTGGCCATCGCGCTGACCAGCGGCCGTGTGAAGTCGGTGAACGCCTCGGCGAAGGCATCCACCGCCCCACGGTAGCTGCCATGAGCCTTGCCCTCGACACCGAAGGCCTTGACCACGGGAATGCCGTTGACGAACTCAACCACTGCGTTGTTGATACGTGCCATACCGGCGCCGAACGATTGCATGTTCGCCCCACTGGCCTTGGTAGCCCTGGAGAAAAACAGGAAAAACAGCGGGAATGGCAGCAAGGAGACAATTGCCATGCGCCAGTCCATGGCAAACAGGTACAGGATGGCGATGAGGATCGCACCCACGGTACGGCCCAGCGTGGTAAAGAAATGCGCAGTCAGGCTGTGCAGCGTACCGATGTCATCCTGCATTGCCTGTTTGACTTCGCCCGAAGCCCGGCTGGTGAACCAGCCCAGCGGCACCTTGGCCAGTCGACGGGTAATCGCCAAACGCAAATGGCCGGTGATGTGATTGTCGGCCAGGTGCGCGACCATCTCGGCCACCGAAATCAACGTCATGCCGAGGAACAGGCACACGAGGCTGACGCTGACAACCCGCCAGACCTGATCCTGCATCTGGACCCAGCCGGTAGCCGCCTCGGCCTGCCCCATCGAGAACTGTGCGATATGGGCGATGCCTGCCAGGGGCACCATCGTCAGCATGGTCCCGATGGCGGCCAGTACCGCGGCGACAATCAGCCGGCCGCGTACGGGTCTCAGTATCCCGGATACCGAGCCGGCGGCGGGTTTGTCTTTAACACTCATGAGCTCTCCTGAATAACCACTGCCGGCAGCCTGAAGGCATACCTGACTTCCGTTGTGTTCGAGCGTTTTGCGCGTTGCGTACCTTGTATTCCGAACAGCGACGCAAAATCCTCAATCGAAATACCGATTAATCCGTTCGCCGCCGTGAACCGAACGACCGATCACAGGCCAACCCCCGATGCAAATGGGTGACAGGCCCGAAGGCCCGCAGCGATGTACTTTTCGACGGAGGACACCGACACCTTCAACTCGGCCGCGATATCCCGGTGACCCATGCCATGCAACTTGCACAGCAGCAGCGCTTCGCGGGCCTTGGGTGGCTTGTTATGCAAGGCAACATCGATCTGAGCCAGGGCTTCGGAGGCCAGCGCGCGAACTTCTTCTGATGGCACCAGAGGCTCGGCTTGTTGCATTAGCCCTTCCAGATGGCTGACCTCAAGATGACGGCGGCGATACAGGTCTATCACCATTCCTTTGGCGATTTGGGTCAGATGACTGCGTGGGTTCTCGGTCGAGGGAACCCGGCCTTTCCTGATGAGGTTGAGATAGACATCATGGGCGAGATCCGCGGCATCCACCGAACTGCCCAGCTTGCGACGCAACAAACTGCACAACCAGCGGTGATGGTCGACATACAGTTTTTCAAATTGCGCCTTGGACGCGAACGCTCCGTTGTCCACAACACCTCTCCTGAGAAGATGGCCTTCGCGATCAGATTTTGACTAATGCGAATAGGTATGATTATTATTTAACATCATACGGTGTTCATGGAGCCCCTGCAATGCGACCTGCTTGCAACTCCTCTGACGCCCGGGATCCTGGGCGTTACACCAGACCGAGGATAGGTCTGTCGGCACTCGGTGCCACCTCTACTTCTTACTGTTCAGTTTGATAAGGCGGGAAATTTCCATGATGGAACTCAGTCCAGATTCGTTACCGAAGCAATCTGTTAACGGTCACGAAGAGCATATCTGGCTCTTGCAGCAACAATACCCCGAACGCATCCTCAAACACCTGAGCGCCTGGCGACTCGACGCTGATGTCAATCTTTCAAGGCTCGAGCTGGCGATCAAGACCGTCATCGAGACACTGCCCGATCTGAATGCGCGCTATCAGTTCAACGACGACGGTGAAGTGGACAAAGTCCACGCCAGTGACTGGCAATCCTGCGTTGAACTCATTCGCTCACACTCCGACGCCGAAGCCACCGAGCAATTGCTCTCGCGGCAATCGGCACCGTGGGACGCGCAAAGCCAGCCGCCGTTCAAGGCACTGATGATTCAAACCGGGCAGAACGTTATCCTGGCGTTCGTGATCCATCAGATCCTCGACCAGACCTGCCAGGAGATCGACCTGTATCGCGGGGTCCTGAATGCCTATGTCGGTCACTCGACCAGCGACACCCCCTGGTTGCGCCGTCAGGCAGATGGCAAGGTTGCAGCGCCAGCAGCCAGTGTACCCAGCGCCCAGCCAGCGGCCGACAGCAATGAAGTCGCGACGATTATCCTTGGCGAATTCCGCGGCGCCCTGGCCGAGCCCGACATGCAACTTACGGATGACTTCTTTGATTTCGGCGGCCATTCCCTGCTGGCCACCCGCATCATTGGCAAGCTGTTGAGCAACCACAGCATTGAAGTCCAGTTCAATGACTTTTTCAGCGCCCCTACGGCCGCAGCCCTGGCATCACGCGCCCAGGTCATTGCGCAAAACAACCCGGTGACATCTGCGGCAGGCCTGCCGCAAGACGTGCAGCGCGCGCCTTTTGCCCTGGCCCAGGCCTCCCTTGGGCGGGCCTATGTCGCCTATGAGTTCGGGACGATTTTCAACCTGCCCTTTGCCTTGGATTTCCTCGATAACGTGGATGAAGCGCTATTCGAGCAAGCCTTCAGCGACCTGCTGAAACGCCATGCCAGCCTGCGCACGACCTTCCACTTCCAGAAGGATGAGGCGTACCAGCAAATCGTGCCGATTGCGCAACTGTCCCACTACAAATGGTTCTGGCCTAGCCATGAGAGCCAAGGGGCAACGCTGGAAAGCGAAGCCTCTTATCAGTTCGACCTGGCCCGCGAATTGCCCCTCAGGGTTCGCTTCATTTACGACTCGCAGCGCAAGCGCCAAACCCTGTCTTTGTTGATCCATCACATGGCCATTGATGAATGGTCGCTCAACGTCATGATGGAAGAACTGGCCCAGGCCTACCTCGCCCGTGCCGCCGACAAAGCGCCGACCTGGAAAGCGCCTGCACGGTCATTCCACGAATTCGCCGCGCAAGAACAGAGTACCGGCGTCAATCAGCGGCATCTCGACTATTGGACGAGCATGTTGCATGATGCAACCCGCCACTTGGCGCTGCCCTCCCCTGACCATCAGGCGAGCGCGTCTGCCAATGCCGCTTCGATGAAGGCTCAATGGTTCGAAATCAAACCCGACCAGGACCTCACCGATAACCTGTATGCCTTCGCCAGACAGAACAACTCGTCGCTGTTCGGCGTGGTCTATACGGCCATTGCGCTGTCCCTGCATAAACTGGGTGGCTTGCAAGATCTGGTGATCGGCACATCGGCTTCCGGGCGAACCGACCCCGGGTTTTATGAGACGGTCGGTTACTTCACCACCATGGTGGCGCACCGGGTGCAGTTCGATCCTCAGCAGGCAGTGGGCACGCTGATCGAAAACGTCACCCACCTGATCAATGACTCCATGGCCTATGCCGATGTGCCGCTGGAGTTGATTCAACAGGCCTTGGGTATGACGGCTGCGGACGGCCTGCTGTTCGACGTCTATATCCAGATTCATGCCAACAACGCCTTGAACGGCACCTTGAGCACGCCAGACGCAGGAACGATCCGCTACCGACAGATTGATCCGGACAAGAACCAATCGATGTTCGGTATTCAATTCGAGATCATGGAAAACCTGATCGACGGCAAACGCTCACTGCGCCTGGTGATCACCTACCGTTCGGATCGTTACAGCGCCGAACAGATGGCACGCCTCAGCGCCATGATCGATCACGTGTTCGCACTCTTCACAACGCCCGATGCAGCCGGCATCGCCCTGGATCATATCCGCGCATAAACCTCAACCAGGGTCTTGGTAACGCCAGAGGTGTTAACAAGACCCTGCACATCAAGCTCTACGCCTCATGCATCCCGTAGCGCTGGAACGAAGAGCGCTTGGGCAAGCGGTAGTGCGCTCGACCGAGTAACTGGTTGGCAATCGTCGCATTGCGAATCGCAGCTATCCCGAGATCCGGTGAACCAACACCATGCTGGAAGATCTCCGCGTTCTGCACGAAAATACGGCCCGTGCCTTTGTCGCAGCGGCGCGCCGTAAAATCTTCCTGGACGATACAGTCACCATATTCATCGGTTTCAAGCACGGCGCCCTTGAGCCGCTCAAACCACTGCGGCCAGGCATGCCCGTATCCCGTCGCGGCAACAATGGCATCCGCTTCGAGGGTGCTGGTCTGATCCAGTTCGCGGTGCCGGTAGGCAATTCGCAGCGTACCGTCGACATACTCCACGGTCTCGACCTCGCAGTTGGAAAGCAACGTCAGCCCCGTATCACTGCCGCCAATCGAGCGTTCGTAGATCAGGTCGTAGATCTGGGCAATGGTCGAAAAACTGATGCCCTTGTACAGCAACCCCTGCCCCGCAACGATCTCTCGGCGACGCTCTCGTGGAATACTGTGGAAGTACTCCATATAGGATGGCGTAAAGCACTCCTGCCCAAGTTTTGAATACTCCATGGGGTGGAAGCCTGGCGAACGCGTGATCCAGCGAATCGAAGCACCGGCCGCGATCCGCTCGGGGGTCAACTCGTTGAACAATGCCAGCACGCACTCCGCTGCACTCTGGCCGGAGCCAATGACCGTGACCCGCCGGCACTGCGCCAACTGCTCCTGCCTTTTGCCGAACTCCGCCGAATGCATGACCGGCGCCGTGCTCTTGAGCTGGGCCCACTTCGGCAACAGCGGCACGGTGCCGACGCCAATCGCCAGGTCCCGGCTGTAGTAATGGCGTTTGAAGCCGGACACGGACTGGCTTTCAATCAGGAATCGGTCAACGCTCGCGTCATAGCTCACATCACAGATGTCTTCGCCGAAGTGGCAGGCGGGCAACTGCTGCGACGCCCATCGACAGTAATGGTCGTACTCGCGCCGCGGTACCTGAAAGTTCTCGTAGTAATAGAACTGGTAAAGGCGATCGTGTTGATGCAGGTAGTTCAAGTAACTCAGTTGATGCGTGGGGTCCGCCATCGTCACCAGGTCCGCCAGGAAGGGAACCTGAAGCGTCGTGCCTGGCAAGAGAAGCCCTTCATGCCAGCGAAATTCCGCTTTGCGATCGAGGAAAATACCCGTCACGCCAGGGTGTTTAGACAGTAATGCAGCCAACCCGAGGTTAAAGGGCCCAATGCCAACACCGGCAATATCTACAGTGGGTATATCCGTCATCCGATCCATCTCCCTAAGGACTGCTGTTTGGGTAGAAGGGAGTGCGCTCTGTGGCGCCCCACTCCCTCCACATCAATATTTTTCAAACGCTCACGAACCTTCAGCCATGAGCAGCCGTTCGACGTCTTGTGCGTTGCGGCAACGCAGTAATTGCCCGGGTGAAAGCACCACCGAAAAGTCTTCCTGGAACCGCGCCGAAATGGCTTTCAAATGCTGGGGACGCAACCCCAGGCTAATGAAATCCACTGCGTCATTTACCTCGTCTTCCAACGGGTGACCCAGTACGCTCAAGTAGATGTCCAGCACCTTGTTTCTTTGAGTCGGCACGATCCTGGCGGCAGGCTCGGCCGCTTCATTCGCGGGCGCCGTGAGCAGGCTGCGGGCACGCTGGCGATCAGGCTTGCCGTTTTGCGACAGCGGCAACTGATCCACCCTCAAGAACCGCGTGGGTACATGGGAGTGCGGCAGATGTTGGCGGGCATAGTTGCGCAACTCGGTTGCCGTCAGCTCTGCGGCGCCCTGCTGGCCGACATACAGCGCACCAATGCAGACCTCACCTTGACGCTGCTCGCCATAATCGACGACCAGCACGTGCCTGACCGATGGGTGATTGATCAGTTCGATCTCGATATCCGGGAGCGACACCCGCACACCGCGAACTTTCACATAGCCGTTGACCCGACTGTCGAAGATCAAGGTGCCATCGCGACGGTAGCGTCCACAGTCACCGGTGCGGAAAGCACGAACGACTTGGCCCTGTTCATCGCTGACGGTCACGAACTCGCTCTGTGTCAGCTCGCCGTTTTCCAGGTACCCCAGCGCGAGATTGACACCGGCCGTGTGAATTCGACCGACAACGCCTGCCGGGCAATGCTCACCCTGTGAATCAAGGGTGAAGTAACTGTTACCGGGCAAGGGCCTTCCATAGGGGATCAGCGCACGGTCATCGGCAGTGATTTCGTGCCAGATACTCCAGATGGTTGTCTCCGTCGGCCCCCCAAGGGAGATCAACCGCGAAGCCGGCAGCAGCGCGCGCAACTCGGCAATGACGGCAGGCTTGATGTAGTCACCTCCCTGGGCAATCAGGCGCAGGCTCTTCAAGTCATGAGTGGCGCGGCAAGAAAGGAGCATCTCCAGGATGGCGGGCACCGAACACCACAACGTCACCTGATGCCGGGCAATCAACTGGTTCCAGCGCACCGCATCCTTTTCCTCGCCCAGGCCGGGAAGTACCAGCGTCGCCCCCGCTGTCAGGCAGCCCAACACGTCGAAAACCGACATGTCATGGTGAAGCGGGGTTACCGACATGAACACATCGCGCTCGGTAACGGCCCAGTGCTCAAGGGTGCTACCAATGACATTGGCTGTGGCTCGGTTGCTCAGGACCACACATTTGGGCTTGCCGGTGGTGCCCGAGGTATAGAGGTAATAGGCTGGCGCTTCGCTTAGCGACAGGTCATCCAACGTGGGCGAAACCTGGGCTTGCGCTGCCAAAAGCTCATCGGGTGTCGCGAACGGATGCTCGACAGGCTCGCCCTGGGTGATCACCACCAGATCAGGCCGACAGTTTTCCAACAGGAAATGCCTTCGCTCTCCAGGTGCTGAAGCATCGATGGGAACCCAGATCAAGCCCGTCAATGCACAGGCCAACGTCACCATCGTGTGCTCTGGGCTGCGGGGTAGACATATGGCAACGACATCGCGCCGAGAAAGCCCGCGCGCTTTCAACGCAGCGATCACCTGGCATACGCCGTCGCCAAGTTCGGCATAGCTGATTTGCCGGTCGCCGCTGATGAGGGCGATTCTGGCGTTGGTACGATCAAAAATATTGCTCGCGATCCGCCCGAGAAACCCTGTGTGGCACGCATCAGTGACCGGGCTATTCAATCGGTAGTGACGCCTATCGATAATCGCCGGGGCATCAATGGCAAAAATACCGTTTGCCGTGATCTGACTGATCGCCCTTTCGAAAGCACTCAAGATATCGCTGACCACAGCCGGATCAAGTACTTCGCGCGCATAGTCGATGTCGAACACCAAGGCACCTTCGGCGTTGGCCGAGAAGCGAATATCCATCGCCACCTGGGGTGTCTGGGTCAGCCCGCCACACAAGCTCATGGGACTGTCCGCCGGCGAGACCGGCCAGGAAAAACCGTTGGTGATCACCACGGGCAGGACGGGGCCTGGACCGTGGGATTCGAACAGCAACCGGGCAAGGTCCACCCCTGAAAAAGCCAGATGCTGCAACCCTTCCAGCACATCCACTTGCAGCTGGGTAGCCCGCTGCGCAAAGCCATCTGGATCGGAGTTCCAATTGACCGCGATAAAGCTTGAGCGATTGGCAAAGGCACCAGTCGTTTGCGGGGCAACAGGCACCGCGACACACAATCCCCCCTCATCGACCCAGTGGGAAAGCACTTCCAGCACCAGCGCCATCAGGGTGGAGTTCTTGAACAGCCGTTGCCGCGCGCCCAGTTTGCAGAAGGCGCTGAACGCTTCTTTGGGCACCAGCAGGCTCTGTCGCTCATAGCGAGAAGCGCCCACCTGGTCCAGCGGGGTGATCCACGGCAAACGTGGAGCACCGCTCACGGAGGCGAGTTTGGCTTTCCAATAAGCGGCATCCGCCTTGCGTTGGCGGGTGAGGTCTTCTGGCTCAGGCGCAACCTCCGTGAGCGGTTCCTCGCCTACTGCACCGTCAAACAGTTCAACCATGAGGGTTGCGATCGAGCGTCCATCGAGAATCAAGGCATCAAGGCGCACAAAAACGCTCAAATGACCTTCCGGGAGCCGGAAGACCGTGACATTCCAGGGCGAACGATCCAGCTCGAACAGCGCATGCGCATAAGCCTCACGGCGCTCCTCAACGTAGCCAAGCGCTTCTTCTGGCGACAGGCCAGTGAGGTCGACTTCCTGCAGGTTTATCTGCACCTCATCACTGACAAACTGCGCGAGTCTCTTCGCATCGATCCGTGTTCTCAGGCTTTCGTGGCGCTGGACCATCCCGGCCAAACGGCTTCGCAGCAGAGCAGGATCCAAAGCGCCGCGGTACTCGCGAAACTCCTGCATCGCCACGCCGCCCAGCGGCATCTGCGCGCTACGCCCAAGCAGATAAGCCTGCTGAAGAGCGCTCAGTGGCTTCTCGACCAACGTGCGCTGAGAAAACGGTTGATCCAGGACAGCGGAACAGACAGACACCTCACGCACGACCGCCACGAAGCGATCGAACAGGTCCGACACCCAGGCTCGCGGCAGGGCATCAAGACGAATGTCCCAATTGATCAATATGCCGCCGTCGGCGCAGGCAATCTGCGCGTCGAGCGCAACCTGGGGCCCCTGGGAGATCACCCAGTTCATCGGCCCGAAGACACGCCGGACGCGCTCCGAGAGAAGATCGCCGCCCGGCATGTCCAGCGCTGCGGTAAACACCACCGGCGCCAGTTGCGGCGAACCATGATGGCGAGAAAGATCGCGCATCAGGTTCACCCCGGGATAGGCGCAATGTTCGAGTAAATCGACCATCTTTTCCGCCAATTGCGTACAAAGGGCTGCGGGGCTCCGGGCCGACTCGATATCCACATCGAGGATCAGCACGTTGGCAAAATCGCCGACTACCCGCTCGACCTCATCCACCAGCGGCGGGCGCCAGAATGTGGGCACGTTGAGGCGGAATTTCCGGTCCCCTGTCTGCGCCCCGAGAACAGCCGCGAAAAGCCCCATCATCAAGGTCGACAGGGTCATTCTTCGCTCACGGGCCAGACGCTGTAACGCACGACGCTCATCGGGGCCAAGCCATGTGCTTAATCGATGGCTCCGGGCTTGATCCGGCTGGACCTCGAGAAACGGCAATGTGGGCGCAGGGGCGACGTCAGCCAGGCGCTCACGCCACCAAATGCGGTCTCGTTCCCGGGCGACTTTGAGCGAGGTATCGGTACGCGCCTTGTCGTACCAATCGAAGAAAGAAGGCGTGTGTGGAACCGGTCCGTCGGGGTCATCATAAAACCGTGCGAGGTCTTCCATTAACGTGCGGAAACTCGACGGATCGATGGCGATCATGTCCGTATCGACATGCAAGCGGCACTTATCGTCCGCCAGCAGGCTGACCGAGAAACGGGCGCCCGGGCAATGGCCGAGATCAAGCTGCTGATGAGTCCATTCCTCACGCTTGCAGAGCAGATGCCGCGCCACTTCCTGCTCGGTCATCAAGCGCAGGTCTTCGACCTCCAATTGCGGCGACTGGTCCATCGAAGCAATGGATTGCAGCCCTTGTGCATTCAGCCGAACCCGAAGCATTGGATGCAGCAGGCATACCCGTTCAAGCGCCTTGCGAAGCCGTTCCAGCTCAATGGAACGACCATCAAACTCGGCATAAAGATGAGCCGAAACTCTCCCTAAAGACGCATGAGCAGCGCGCCCGATCCAACAGGCGGCTTGCATTGAAGTTAACTCTCTCATGGCTCACTCATGTGGTTGACAAATCTTAATGATTTACGTTCTTATTAAAAACGAAAATGATTATATTTCAAGATTTAATTTTTTGACCCATAGGCCACGGAGGCTTCCCCCAAATGAGAACGGGCACCCTAAGAGCGAGTAACACGGATGAGGTGCAAGCCATTGATGAAAAAGAGAGTTTTTCATTCACCTCCGGCGATCGAGAACTAACCGTCGCCGGGATGCTCCAGCGAATCGAAACACCTGCAATCGGCGGCGATAACGCCAAAGGCCTGTTCCAGAAAACCGTTGTGCAAGCCCTCGACCGGGCGCGCAAGGCCGGCCAGAGCAATCCGATAATCGTCGGCGCCATCCCCTTCGATCCTGCCGAAGCCTCTTGCCTCTACATCCCCGAACACGCCGAGTGGCGAGCACGAAGCGCAACTGTGCGGACAGGCGTCGCAACACTGCCTGAACTGATCGAGCAAAAAAACATACCGGACGAGCAAGGCTTCAAACGCGCGGTAGAGCACGCCATCGTCAACTTCCGCCACAGTGACGTGCGCAAGGCCGTGCTCTCGGTGCAACGCGAGTTGGTATTTGCGCAGGATGTTGACGTGGGCGCCATGCAGAACAATCTGCGAGCCCAGAATCAAAGCGGCTATCACTTCCGTGTACCCATGCCGGACGGCGCTACGCTGATCGGCGTCAGCCCCGAGTTGCTTGTCCACAAGGACGGGCTGAGCTTCGTTTCCAACCCGCTGGCAGGTTCGGCCAAACGCATGGCCGATCCACAAGCGGACCGGCGCAACGCAGAGTGGCTATCAGCCTCGGAAAAGGATCACTACGAGCACCGCCTCGTGACCGAGGACATCGCCACTCAACTGGGGGAGCTGTGCACTCAGTTGAATGTGCCCCAGCGCCCTGCCCTCATCAGCACGCCCGCACTTTGGCATCTCTCCACACGCATCGAAGGCACGCTGGCAGATCCGTCGGTCTCGGCCTTGCAGCTTGCCTGCCGCCTGCATCCAACGCCTGCCGTCTGCGGGTTCCCCACCGAGCGCGCCCGGCGCCTGATCCGCTTCGTCGAACCCTTCGAGCGTGGCCTGTTCACCGGCATGGTTGGCTGGTGCGACGCCCAGGGCAATGGCGAGTGGGTGGTGACCATCCGCTGCGGTACCGTCAAGCGCAACAGGGTCCGCCTGTTCGCCGGCGCTGGCATCGTCGAAGCCTCGAGCCCCGACTCCGAATGGACAGAAGTCCAGACCAAACTCGGCACCATGCTGCGCGCATGCGGTCTGGCCCACTAATACGAACTTTTTCAGTAGTGACAATCATGACTATAGAATTTAATCACTGGCCCCTCGACAGAGCGCAGAGCTATCGGGAAAAAGGCTACTGGATCGACAAACCGCTCACACAAATTCTCCGGGCACGCAGCCAGTCGCAACCTCACGCATCGGCGATTATTTGCGGTGACCGTCGTTTCAGCTATGTCGAGCTGGAGCAACTGTCGTCCAACCTGGCTTCGCGTCTGGCGGCCAGCGGGCTTGGCAAAGGCGACACCGCCTTGGTGCAATTACCCAATATCGCGGAGTTTTACATTGTCTTGTTCGCGCTGCTCAAGGCCGGGATTGCGCCCCTCAACGCGCTCTACAGCCATCGGAAACTGGAACTCAAGAGCTACGCCAAACAAATCACGCCAAAGCTACTGATCGCCTCTCGAGAGCATGAAGTCTTTCGCGACGACAGCTACATCGCAGACCTCAAGGAAGTGGGTTCCAGCCCTGAAATCACCCTGCTGCTGGGCGAACCGCGTCACGAAAACAACCTCGCCGCCTGGATCGAAACCCCAAGTGAGAACCACATGGACTTCTCCCCCAGCGAACCGGGTGAAGTGGCGCTATTCCAATTGTCGGGCGGCAGCACAGGCACCCCCAAACTCATCCCGCGCACCCATAACGACTATCACTACAACGCTCGGGCGAGTGCGCAAGTATGCGAGCTCACACCACAGACGCGCTTTCTGTGCGCCCTGCCTGCGGCGCACAACTTCTTGCTCAGCTCGCCCGGCGCCTTGGGTGTCCTGTATGCCGGCGGCACTATCGTCATGGCTCCCAGCCCGGAGCCGCTGACCTGCTTTTCGATCATTCAGCGCCATGAAGTGAATACCGTGGCCCTGGTTCCAAGTGCGGTCGCCTTGTGGTTGCAGGCCGCGCCGGAGCACAAAGAGCAACTGCAGTCGCTGGAATTCCTCCAGGTCGGCGGCGCCTGTTTCGCCGACTCGCTGGCACGCCAGGTTCCCGGAGTGCTCGGTTGCAAGTTGCAGCAGGTGTTCGGCATGGCCGAGGGCCTGATCAACTACACCCGCCTGGACGACTCCAACGAACAGATCTTCACCACCCAAGGCCGTCCGATCAGCCCGGACGACGAAATCAAAATCGTCGATGAACAAGGCATTCCCGTCCTGGACGGCGAGCCTGGCATGCTCGCCACTCGCGGTCCCTACACGTTCTGCGGGTATTACCGAAGCCCCGAACAGAATGCCCAGGCCTTTGACAATGACGGTTACTACTATTCCGGCGACCTCGTTCAGCTCACACCGACAGGCGATTTGCGGGTCGTCGGCAGGGTCAAGGACCAGATCAACCGCGGCGGTGAAAAAGTGGCCTCGGAGGAAATCGAAAACCTTATCGTCCTCCACCCGGACGTGACCCACGCCGGCCTGGTGGCCATGCCCGACGACGCACTGGGGGAAAAGAGCTGCGCCTTCGTCGTCTCCCGCAACCCCAACCTCAAACCACCCGCCTTGAGACGCCACTTGATGGAGCTCGGCATCGCCGAATACAAACTGCCCGATCGCATCCGGCTCATCGAGACCATGCCGCTGACGGCCGTGGGCAAGATCGACAAAAAGCATCTACGCCAGCTCCTGGCGGCGGAAACCACCCGCGCCTGGTTACAAACCCGCGTACTGCAACTCGTCGAGGACTGTGAAGACCTGGACCCGGAGGAAAACCTGATTTTCTACGGCCTCGATTCCTTGCAAGTGATGAAGCTCGCTGCGGAGCTCAAAGAACGCGGCATCGCTGTCAGCTTCGAAGAGCTGGCGGCCTCGCCCACGCTCGCCAGTTGGTGGTCGCTGGTAGACACGAAGCAAAAAGCCGCCTGACCGGGCGGCCTCTAAAAGGAGTTGGAAATGACTTTATCCACTGCCGACCAAAGCAGGCTTGAGCGCTTCTGGCAGCACTGCGTGACGAATCAGTACTTCAATATCGGGTACCCCGAATCAGCGGACTTCGATTACTCCCAGTTGCATCGCTTCCTGCGTTTTTCGATCAACAACTGCGGGGACTGGAACGAGTACAGCAACTACCTGTTGAACTCATTCGACTTTGAAAAGGACGTCATGACGTACTTCTCCGAGCTGTTCAACATCGCGCTCGAAGACAGCTGGGGCTACGTCACCAACGGGGGTACCGAAGGCAACATGTTTGGCTGCTACCTGGGTCGCGAACTGTTCCCGGACGGCACCCTGTACTACTCCAAAGACACCCATTACTCCGTGGCGAAGATCGTCAAATTGCTGCGGATCAAATGCCGTGCAGTCGAGTCATTGGCCAATGGCGAAATCGACTATGACGACCTGATGGCAAAAATAACCGCCGACCAGGAACGCCACCCCATCATCTTCGCCAACATCGGCACCACCCTGCGCGGAGCGGTCGACAATATCGTCACCATTCAACAGCGCCTGCAGCAGGCGGGCATTGCCCGTCATGACTACTACCTGCACGCAGACGCGGCGCTGAGCGGGATGATCCTGCCCTTCGTCGATCACCCACAGCCCTTCTCGTTCGCCGACGGCATCGACTCGATCTGCGTCTCCGGCCACAAGATGATCGGCTCGCCCATTCCTTGCGGGATCGTCGTGGCCAAACGCAAGAACGTCGCGCGCATCTCGGTGGAAGTGGACTACATCCTGGCCCATGACAAGACCATCAGCGGCTCGCGCAATGGCCATACACCGTTGATGATGTGGGCGGCGCTACGCAGCCACTCGTTCGCTGACTGGCGCCAGCGTATCCACCACAGCCTGGAAAAAGCACAGTATGCGGTGGATCGATTCCAGGCTGCAGGCATTGATGCCTGGCGCAACGAGAACTCCATCACCGTGGTGTTCCCTTGTCCGGCGCAGAGGATTGCGAAGAAATATTGCCTGGCGACGTCTGGCGATACAGCGCACTTGATAACGACACCCCATCATCACGACAACATAATGATCGACGCATTGATCGATGAGGTCATTACCGAGCTTGAGACGGATGCCTGGCGATTTGGGGGGGCGCATGCCAAACAAGGGAGTAATGAGCGACGACCTTCAAACTCCGTCAGGGAGACGTGTCCCCGATTCGACGTCATCTGAAATTGGCTATTTTCATCACTAATTGAGACAAGCACTATGTCGCAACTTAAAACGCCTGAAGCCTGCGAGAGCCTCAATGACATTCGGGCAGGCATCGATTTTTTTGATCGCCAGATCCTTGAGTCCTTGAAGCAACGCCTGGGTTATGTGAAAGCCGCTGTGCAATTCAAAGCCAATGAGCAAGCTATCCCCGCTCCCGAGCGGGTCGCGGCGATGCTCGAAGACCGCCGCGAGTGGGCAGTCGCCGCCGGGTTCGAAGTAGCCTTCGTCGAGAAGCTCTACGAGCACATTATTCATTGGAATATCCAACAGCAGATTCTGCACTGGCAAGTAACTTATCCCGACCGAAATTAGGTTGAACCCCATCGCCTTCGCCATATTTTTACGCTAAAGCCATGATTATTCATGGCTTTTTCGTTTCTACCGCTTAACAAACAATCACCCTCCCCGACCATCAATGACTGAGCATCTCCAACGGGCAACTACGGGTGATCGATTCGACTCGCTCGGCACTCATCTCAAACTCCTTGAACCATTGCCCGCTCATCTCCAACCACGGACGGATGTCTGGCTGGCTGGTCTGGCCCAGGTCCGAGCTGTAGATCACACGGGGTACGTCGCGCAGTACTTTGGAAAAGTCTTCTTTGCTCTGATAACCGAGCAGGTAGGTCAGTGCGGTCTGCTCGATGTACAGCGAAGACAGGCTGCCCAGATCCAGAAGGTCTTGTGCGCTCAGGCCAGTCAGTGGGTTGGCGGGCTGGTTGAGCATCAGGCGTGGCACTTGCAATCGATCGGCTGCTTCCACCAGGCGCAGAACCTCTTCGCGGTTGGCATGCCCGGTGGAGATCACCACCGGGTAATCGCGACTCATGCGCAGCAGGTCCAGCGTGGCGAGGTTCAGCTGACCGCTGCTATCGCTGACGGTCAGAGGTTTTATCGGTCGCTCAGTCAGGATTGAGTGACTGAGTGAGCGGGCCAGCCGACTGGTATGCGAACGGCCGGTCACGGTGGGCAGGTGCACGACAAAACGCAGGTCGACGACACCGTGCTGGCACAGTGAACGTTCGACCACCCGCCAATCAAGGCCACCGGCGATTTCATTGAGCACGATTGAACCGGACACCGGCAGTCCTTGTTCGCGGGCTTCCCAGGCTTGGGCGGCGGTGCAGCCCAGATGATTTTTGAGCACCACCCAACCGCCCAGCGCCTGGTAATGATGACCGGCCTGCAGCGCGCTATGGCGACGCAAATAAGCATCAGGGCCGGCGTGGTAATGAACATCAATAAAGCGTGCGCGGGAGGCCGGGGCGGCGGCGGTCGAAGCACTCATGCATGAGCCTCCAGATCGATTCCCAGGTGTGCTCGCACACTGGCGCGCACTCGCGCAAGGTCATCGAGCAGCGGTCGCATCCCGGCTCCGGGAACGCTGACGGCCAGATGTTGCGCGGAGGTCTTGAAGCTGACATTGGTGGCCCTGACCAACTGCGAGTCCGCGCCGAAGATGCTCAACAGGCGCCCCGGCCAGGCCGCCACTTGAGACTCCACGTTGAGCTCGCTCAACAAACGAAAGCCTTGATCCAGACGTCGTCCGGCCTGTTCGTCGGCGGTCGCCGGCGCATCGGGTTGGCGCACCGGCGGCTTCACATGAGCCGGTAACACCCATTGATCGAGCAGCATCAGCGCCGTGTCGACATCACCGGCGTTGGCCAGCTCGGCCATCGTCCCCAGTCGGCGATCCAGGACTTTGTCGGCCTTGGTCGGTGAAGAGATCAGCAACGCCCGCGCCACTTGCTGGCCCACGGTGGTGGCGAGCAACCCCTGAACCACTGCCCCGCCCAGAGCCGAACCGGCGATCAGGGCAATTGGCCCAAGCGACTCGAGCACCGCAGCCCAGCGCTGGGTGAAGCTGAAAAAATCCTCGTGGTCTTCGGCCAGTAGCGAGAGCGTGTCAAAGATAATGACCCGATAGCCTTTGTCGACCAGCGACTGGGTCAATGGGGCGAAAAACTGTCCCTGGTCCCAGGCAGGCATGACCGGCGACATCACCACGACCAGTTCCGGGCCCAGACCAAACTGCACATGTACGGGGGCATTGCTATTCATATCGATTCCTTTCCAGAAGAATACGCGCAGATCGCGTCAATCAAACAGTTTGCGGGCGCCACGCAGGGCCTGGTCCGCGCCGCGCAAGGTCTGCTCGACGATCGTGGCAGCGGGCAAGACATCGTTGACCAGGTCGGCGACTTCACCCGCCCAGATCGCACGAACTTGCGTGTTGTCTTCGCGCAGCGCCTGGGCGTAATCCTCGCCGACACTGGCCGGGGCCTTCACCAGTTCGTGCTCGAAACCCAGCCAGCGGGCAGTGAAGTCGTTGGCCAGCGCTCGACCGCTGTACTGCTCTGGCCACTCGATACCCCGCACCAGGTCAAACGCACGAGTGCGCACGGTATCGCTGGCGGTGGCCCGGACCAGACGTTGCTTGAGTTTGTTGGACGGCAGCGCCTCTTCACTGGCCAGAAACCGCGTGCCCATCATCACCCCATCGGCGCCCAGCAACAGGGCAGCGGCCAGACCCCGGCCATCGGCAATACCGCCGGCGGCGATCAGTACCACGTCGTCGCCCACCGCATCGCGCACGGCCGGGATCAATGGAAACGATGCCCGCCGCAGGCTGTGCCCGCCGGCTTCGGCGCCTTGCACGATCAGCGCATCGGCACCGGCCTCCAGGGCTGCCAGCGCCTGATCGACGTCATGCACCTGAACGATGGCCAGCGCCCCGCTCTGCTTGATCGGAGCGATGAAAGGCCGGGCATCGCCAAACGACAAGGCGACCACGCTGGGCCGATAAGACAGGGCCAGCTCCAGCAGTTCGAAGCGCTTGGCCACGGTGAACATCACCAGCCCAACGCCCCAGGGTTGCTTGACGTCGTTCATCAGCTCCAGCTCGGTTTTCATCCAGTCCGGATCGCCATAGCTGGCGCCTACCAGACCGAGCCCGCCAGCCCGTGAAACCGCAGCGGCCAGTCGTCCGCCGGAAGCACCGCCCATGGGCGCCAGGACCACCGGGTTGGTGGTTTTAAGCAGTCGAGTCAGCGCAGAGTCGAAATTGCTCACGGTGTATCTCCTTGATGTACCGATAAAAGAATTCGCCGAGCGGCAAACCCGCGACACGCAACGTACGCAGGCCTGCACTTCGCTTAAACGAGCGCCGCGGCCACCGGTGCGTAGGCTGCCGGGATGTAGTCGTTGACCTTGTACAAGTGGAACTCCCAGGTACCGGTCTCTTTCAATCGGTTGTAGCGGCTCAGGAATTGCTCATCGCAAAACAGCGAATCGAAGTCTTCTTTGCTGCTCCATTGCGCCTGGTTGATCACCGTCTTGCCGTCGATGCTTTTGAACAGGCGGCTCCACTGGAACGACGGATAAGCCTGCGCCACATAGCTCACTGCCGAGCGCAGTACATCGAGGGCGGCGTCCTGTTGGCCTTCGAAGACATGTACGACGTTAACCAGAAAAATCGCGTCGCTCTCGTCAGGTGTCGGTGCTTCGAATTCAGTCAGGTTGTTCATGGTTGCCTCCTGGCAAACGCAGGTTAAAAAGTTGTCGCGACTCAGTGAATCAGCGCGCAAGACTGTGCCGGTTTACCGTCCTGCCAGAGCAGGGGTGAAATGCGTTCGGTGACCAGCGAGCGCTCGACCCGGCCGACAATCACCTCATGGGTGGCGTAGGTCAGTCGGGCATCCACGCTGCAAAACAGCGTGGCCTGGGCGTCAGGCAGATACGGCAAATCGTCGAACGCCGCCCAGTCACCCTGTTCGAAACGCGCATGCCCCTTGAGCTGGCCGGCAAATACGCCGACCAGTTGGCTTTGCGCCGCATCGAGCAGGTTCACGCTGAACCGTTGATTGGTCAGCAACGGCTCACACAGACTGGCCGAGCGGTTGATGCAGATCAGCAGCGAGGGCGGATCGGTACACAACGAAGTGACCGCCGTGGCGACCATGCCGCTGCGTGCATTGCCAACGCCGGTGGCGATGATCGAAACCGTGCTGGTCAGACGCCGCATGGCCCGTTTGAAGTCCTCGGCCGGCTCCGGATTTAACGGCTCGTCGGCCAGCGCCAAAGCGCTTCGGGCGCTCATGCCACCGCTCCAATGATCCGTCGGGCGCTGTTATGGGGCTGGCGCAGACCGGCGTCTTCCATGCGTGGCAAGACGTCTTCGAGAAACTCGTCGAGGCCACTTTTGTAGTCGAGCCAGGTCAGACAGATACCGTCGATGCCCAGGTCGCTGTAACGCTGGAATTGCTCGGCGATCATGTCAGCGGTGCCCACCAATGGCACCCCGGCGAAACCGGCCTTGAAGTGGAAGCGGAAGCGCTCGGCGTCTTCGGTGCTGGCGAACATCCCGCTCTGAATGCCGATCTCCGAGGTGACGTTATCCAGTGCGACTTCATCGCCATGCTGATTGGCGTAGTAGTCGAGGTACTTCTCGGCTTCCTCCAGCGTGTCCTTCTGCACGACATAGGAGTAGACCCAGATCTGAATCTCGCGGCCATACTCCAGGCGTGCCAGGTCGCGGTAGGCCTTGATCTGCGCGCGAATGGTGTCGTCGTCATCTTCGTGCTTGAGGATCAGGAACGCCGCGTCGCAATGCTCGGCACAAAACCGGCGACCGCGCTCGGAACCACCGGCATTCATCAGGAACGGCTGGTTGAGCGGTTTGGGTTGGGCGAAACCTTGGGCAATGTTGAAGAAGTCGCCCTTGAAGTCGAAATTGGCCGGCTCGTTCCAGGCCATCCGGGCGACTTTCAGCCACTCATCGGCATGGTCGTAGCGCCGGTCATGTTCCAGCTGCACGCCGCCATTGAACATGCCCATTTCTTTACCATACCAGCCGCAGATCATGTTCAGACCGAAGCGGCCACCGCTGATATGGTCGATGGTCGCGGCCTGCTTGGCCGCGAACAACGGGTGCACAGTCGACAGGTGCGAGGTGGTAAACAGGGCGATCTGTTCGGTCACCGACGCCAGTCCCGCGGCCCAGGTGTAGGTTTCGAAAGACACGCCCATCGGGTCGCTGGCGCCACCCCAGCCGCGCCAGCGCCCTACCGGCAGTAGCAACTCAAGGCCGGCCTTGTCGGCTTTTTTGGCGATTTCCAGGTTGCCGCTCCAGTCGCTGGCGTTTAAGCGCTCCGGGACGGTGGTCAGGGTGCAACCCCCTTCGATATTGAGCGCGAACACCCCCAGCTTGATTTTGTTGGTGCTGCTGCGCATCGGATTGGTTTTTACCAAATGGTTCGAAGTCATCTCTCTTCTCCTTAAGTGAGCGTCATGTGCCGTCTCGCATGACGCTTAGTCACCGCACGCAGGTATCCCGCTCAGGCGGCGCTCGGGTTCTTGGCCTCAGCCGCAAGCCACGGCTGGTCATAGCGGTGCAGACGTCGCGCCTCGGCCAGCGACAGGCCTTGCGCCACCGACTCGATGATGTCGCGCTCGGTCTTTTCCACCGATTGGGCGCGCTTGATGACTTCCAAGGCCTTGTCAATGGGGATCACCAGGCAGCCGCTGGCATCGCCGACAATCAAATCCCCCGGATTGACCGTCACCGCACCGATCTGCACCGGCACCTGGGTGGCCTTGAGTTGCACGCGGTTCTTTCCCGATTGCATAAACCGCCCACGGCTGAACAGCGGGTAACCGAGTCGGGTCACGGTGTCGATGTCGCGGGCAGCACCGTCGATCACCGTGCCGCGGATGTTCCGGCTCAAGGCCACATGGGTGAGGATGTCGCCCCAAACGGTAGCGTCCAGGCGCCCGGCATTGCTGGACACCACCACGGAGCCCGGGGGGACGTCGTCAATGTAGTTGGCGGCGTTCTTGAACCCGTCGTTCTGGTTGACCGGCTCGTAGAGCACGGTGAAGGCAAAGCCTGAGCAACGGGTGCCCGGGACTTGTTGGCCGATACCTTGCAACCCGGCATCAATGCCGAGGCTGTCGAGGGCATCACTCAGCGATGCCGTATCCAGAGCAGCGCATTGCTCCAGCAGGGAGGCGCGTTGTTGCACCGAAAGTGAAAGGTGGCTCATACATGGCTCCTTGCGGGCAAAGCCCCGCCGTTGTCGGTTTGCGGGTTGAGTGGACGAAGGTTGAGCACGCTTCTTTCGATGATGGCCGCGGCGCATTGCCGGGTGGTTGCGTGACCACCGCTGTCGTAGGTCTGGCAGTCATGCTTGACCACCTGCGCCACCGCCTGCTCGATGGCCAGGGCCTGGGCGTGGTAGCCCAGGTGTTCGAGCAGCAATGCCAGAGACAGAAACATCGCGCTGGGGTTGGCCTTGTTCTGGCCGACATGCGCCGGGGCGCTACCGTGTACCGGTTCGAAGTAGGCCCCGGCATCACCGATGTTCGCGCTGGGTGCGAAACCGAGGCCGCCCATGACCCCGGCACCGAGATCGGAAAGGATGTCGCCGAACATGTTCTCCGCGACAATCACGCCAAAGCGCTCCGGACGACGAATCATCCACAAGGCGACGGCGTCCACGTTGTCGATGTTGCAGGCGATGTCCGGGTAGTCCGTGGCAACGCTTTCGAGGATGCCCTTGGCAAACGCGCCGCTGTAACGCAACACGTTCGGCTTGTCCGCCAGGGTCACACGCGGGTAGCCGTGCTTGCGGGCGTAGTCGAAGGCGTAGCGAAACAGTCGGGTCAAACCGGCCCGGGTCTGCAATCGCACCGTCATCGTCGCATCCTCAGGCGAGTCGCGGTGCCAGGGCGCCCCGGCCAGTTCCCGCGCCTTGAGCACCGGTTCGAACTCGGCGGGTATCGCGGCAAAGTCCAGCCCGGCGTAGAGCCCTTCGGTGTTTTCCCGGATCACCGTGAAGCGAAACCGGCCTTCACCCAGGACATCGGTGACTGGCCGCACATTGGCGTACAGACTCAAACGCTGACGCAGCTGAATCACCGGCGAGACGTAAACCCGCGAGGTATTGCGCAAGTGCTCCGGCAGCTCGGCCTCGGCTTCTTGCAATGCCTTGCTGGTGATGGCGCCGAGCAACGTGGCGTCGGCGGCGGCGATTTTTGCCCAGGTCTGCGCCGGCACCGGGTCACCGCCGGTTCGCCAGCACTCCCAGCCGATCTGGCCGAAATCCAGGTCGATGGGCAACGCCAGCGCCTCGAAGATCGGCAGGATAGCCTCGACCACTTCCACGCCGACGCCATCGCCGGGCAGCACACAGACTCGATGACGCGCCGGCTGGCCTGGCAACGTCGATGAATGAAGTGCCGTCATCACATTTTCCCTTCAGCGGAAAGACGAGCAGGGAAACTGGCTCGGGAAATCACCGTCGGCCGTGCAGCATGCCGCGCAAACAGGTCCTGCTCGTGCATCGCTCTGAGCGCCTGGAAGGTCGAGTTGATCTGCAACCGGGACATGGTGTCCTCCAGCCGCTGCGACACATCGAACGGCAGATTGTAAGCACCCAGCATCACGTCCATGAGCGGGGCTGGCAGACTGCTCAATGGCACACTTTCAGCGGTGTACTCGGACAATTGCAGGGCCTTGACCAGGTCATAGCCATTGGCACTGCCGATGCGTTCCAGATAGGCGATGAACATGCCCAAGTGCAAGTTGCCCGCCCCTTTGCCCATGCCGCAAATCGAGGTATCGATGTATTCGGCGCCGGCATCGACGGCCGCGATGGAGTTGGAAAGTGCCAGGGAAAGATTGTTGTGCGCATGAAAGCCCAACGGCGCATGCACTCTTCTGGAGATTCGGCTGATCAGCAGTTCGACATCATCGGGAATCATGTTGCCGTTGGAGTCGGCAAAATAAATGATATCGGCCCCGGCCCCTTCCGCACGCAACGCAATGTCGGTAACAACACCCGGTGTTTGCGTGGTGATATGGGTGATGTTGGCACTGGCCAGGAAGTTGAACGACTTGACCAACTTGATGGTTTCCAGCCCTTGCTCAAGTTGATCGGCACGCAGGCATACCCGAATCATTCCGACGCCATGTTCGGCCAGCATTTCGAAGTCTTCGCCGACCACATTACGCGGGTGAACCATGACACACAGCCCTAGTTGTCCGTGCGCGGCGCGGCGTAATGAATCCAGATACTCAGGACTGACCGAACTGCTCAGGCCATGTTCTTTTTTGCGAACGAAAGAGCCATTGCAATAGCCCACTTCAGCGTGAACTACGCCTACATCGGTCAAGTGCCCGACCGCATTAGCGGCATAATCGGCAGTGAACTCAAAGTTATTACGATAACCACCATCACGGAGCGTTACATCAATAATTTTTACTTTGCTCATGATCCAATTCCTTCTGTGGGTTCTCTTAAAACTCTGGACACGCACGCAAGTACGCTCCGGTTTTTTTCCAGTAGTAACGAGGCCGCAATGCCGGATTATTCCTGAACAGGTTTTTACAGGGCATGAGTCGAGGGCCGCGAAGGCCGAAAACAGAAAGTCAAATTTATTTTTTCAGCGTCAGCTGCTCCAGCTGCCATCGAACACGTTCAATGGGCAAATGGAATCATGGCTGTTTTTTTTATTATGGGGGTGTCCGCAACCGGGAAGACGTGTGCCGTGTCCGGTGGGGTGGACTATTGAAAACCCTGGCACAGGTTTTCAATCGTTGAAGGACCAAGCCTGTTTCTTATTCTTGGGCCGATACTGGAATCTGCCCGCTTGTTTGTAAACTCCCCGTATTCACCCTAGGGGGTTAAATAATTCACCTTGTATTAATGCAATAGTGAACTACGCACCCTCTCAAAAAGACGCCTCAGAAATAATGCTCAGTCGGAAAACAACTGACCAGGAAGTCCATCAGCGAACGAATAGGGGCTTCCTTGCGCAAGTCTTCATGCACCACCAGCCAGATATCGATCATCAGGTCTGAACTACGGAACTGGGCCTTTTCCAGCGCCGGGTCTTTCAGGCCATAGAAATTGGGCAACAATGCGATACCGACACCGGCACGTGCCGCCGAGGCTTGGACTTCAAGGCTCCTGGCGCGCAACACCACAGGACGCTCCGCAGCCACCTCGCGCAGCCATACCTGTTGTCGGGAGTGTTCCATGCTGTCGTCATAGACGATGTACTCGTACTGATCGCTGGTGTGCTCTGTCAGGTACTGCGCGCTGCCGTACAGCCCAAACGACACGGTGCCGATCTTGCGCGCCACGAGGTCCATCTGGGTCGGGCGACACAAACGAATCATCAGGTCCGGTTCGGGGTTGCACAAGGTGCCGATATCGTCCTGCATCAGCAGGCTGACATTGATCGAGGGGTGTTCACGACGCAAGCGTCCCAGGTGCGGGGCAATGAACTCGGAGGTCAGCAGGGGCGGTGCACTGACCGAGAGGTCGGCGACCATTTCCGTTTGCACCGAAAGCGCCACCTTGGAAATCGCCTTGGCGTCTTTCTGCATTCGCCCGGCGATTTCGGCGATGCGGTGACCAAACGGCGTCATTTCATAGTTGCGTTTGCGTCGGTCGACGAGTTTGAGGTTCAGTGATGACTCCAGCGCCGCGATCCGCCGCGCGACGGTGGCATGTTCCACGCCCAGCTCCCTCGCCGCGCTGCTAAGCGACTGTGTGCGGGCGAAGGTGACGTAATGGCGCAGGTTCTCCCAGTCGAACATGCTCATGTCGCGCGATTCCAGACCCACGGGCCAGTTGCAGGAAGCATTGTGCAAAGGTAACGAGTTCATGTGGCCTCGATCGATTCTCAATGGAATGACAATCCAGGCTGTCGACCCAAAGGTTTCCTTCCTGGATATCCTTGTTTGGGAAAAACATTCGATGGCGGCCACGCACTGACGAAAATACAACCCCCATCCGTGCGGGCTACGATGCATCGTTCAACTCAGTCTGCGGCGATCTGCGCTCCTCCCTTGCGCAGCTCGGTACTGAAAAACAGAACTTTGACCACGATGACCAATACGGCCAGCGCGGCAAATAGCAAACCACTGTACAGGGTGCCCTGCAAGCCCATGCGTGCCAGGAACCACCCACCCGTAGTTGACCCAATGGTCACGCCCAGGTTGATGAACGAGATATAAATGCCGGTGGCGAACTCGGGCGCTTCCGGCGCTTCGGAGGTCAGCCATATCTGCGTGACGATCAGCCCGCTGGTATGGGTCGCGCCCCAGATCACCACGATAACCAGCATGGTCATCAAGGACGGGCCGGCGAACAGGTACAACAGCCCATAGGCACCGGCCAGCAGGATCGGGTGCAGGATGGTTGTCCGAACCATGTTCTGCCCGATCAGCTTGCCGGCATACAGATTGCCCGCGACACCGCCAATACCGAAGATCACCAGCAGGATACTGATCATCTGCGCGCTCATGCCCGCTTCCTTGGCCAGGTACTCGGCCGAGTAGCTGTACACGGAAAACATCGCGGCAAAAATCAGAGTCGAGGCGGTGATGTTCAGCCAGAGTGGGAATTTGCGCAAAATAGCCAACTGCTCTTTATAGGAAATGCGGGTTTTGTCGGGCGCGTCCGGCAGCCGGGCAATGATCCCCAGGCCGGCAATGCAGTTGACCACGGCGCAGAACAGAAACGAGGCCTCATAGGAAAACTGCGCCGCGATCAGCGTCGTCAACGGCACCCCCAACACCATGCCCATACTGGTACCGACAAAGGCCTTGGCAGCTGCACGGGTCGACTCCTGCGGTGGGTACAGGGAAACGGCCGCGACAAAGGCCAGGGAAAAGTACACGGGGTGAAACAGCGCTGGGATGATGCGCAGCACCATCAACGACTCAAAGTTGGGTGCATAGGCCGACAACACACTGGTGCCGGCAAAAATGAACAATGCAATGGTGAGGACTTTTTTGCGGTTGAAGCGTGACAGCAGCAGCACCATGATCGGGCCGAATACCGCAATGATCAGCGCGAACAGCCCCACCAACAGGCCGGCTTGGGACGCACTGATCGAGAAGCGCTCGATAATCACCGGAAGAATCCCGACTACGCCGAACTCAATGGTGTAAACGCCAAACAGGCCTAGTGCGAGAAAGTAGATCGGATGGAGCATTTTCATGAGTCGGACTCCAGCGTGACCACGACTTTGCCGAACTGCTCGCCCGCTTCCAGATACTGATGGGCGGCAACGATCTGTTCAAAATCGAAGGTTTTGGCAATGACCGGACGCAACGTCCCCTCCCCCAGACCGGCAATGACATACGCCTTGGCGGCCTCGAGCAAGGCTGGCCGGGAGGTGATTTCGTGCAGCAGATAGCCGCGCAACGCCAGGCTCTTGCCCAGCACCTTGAACAGCGGGAACGGCGCGGGCTCGGGGCTCAGAGCGCCGTACACGAGAATGATCCCGCCAATGGCGGCAACGTCGACCAGATGCTCCAGAAACGGCCCGCCCACCGGATCGAAGATCACCCGGGCGCCCTTGCCTGCGGTGATTCGCTCAACCTGTTGATTGAAATCCGCCGACTCGCTGGCCACCACGTGCGCGGCTCCGGCAGACAACAACTGCTCGCGCTTGACCAGGGTGCGGCTGACGGCGATCGGGATGGCGCCAACCTGATTGGCAATCTGAATCGCTGCCAGGCCGACACTGCTTGAGGCAGCCGTGATCAGAACGAATTCGCCGGGCTGCAATGCCGCGACATGAATCAACGCGCCCCACGCTGTGAGGTATTGCATCCACACCGCCGAGGCCTGAGCGAATGACAGGCTGGCGGGATGCTTGACCAGCATCGCCGCCGGCACCACGGCCAGTTCGGCATAAGTGCCCCACTGCGCGATCGAGGCCGGAGGAATCAGGCTGACGATGTCACCGACGGCAAACTGGCCGGCGCGTGCGCCGACGGCCTCGACGATACCTGCCGCCTCGTAGCCCAGACGGGAAGGAAACTGTGCCTCTTCCAGATACTGGCCGGAGCGGAACATGGATTCTGCCCGGTTCAGGCCAATCGCCTTGACGGTGATCCGTACTTCATCAGGCCCCGGTTCAAGCACGTCGATGTCATCGATCCTGAGTACTTCTGGGCCACCATATTGGCTAAACCGCACGACGCGCGTCATTGACTGTCCCTTTATTTCGTTGATTGGCGATAACTGTAAAGTGAGTGCGAATACTGAAAAACAAGCTGCTGTTCCATTCTTAGCGGACAGTTATGTCCGCAACCGACGGCGCAAGGTCGTCCGTCTCCGGGCGTGATCGCCGTGTCGCGAGCAGCCGCAGCGCGACATAGAACACCGGGGTGAACAACAGGCCGAACAGGGTCACCCCGAGCATGCCGAAGAACACCGCGACGCCCATGGCGTGACGCATTTCGGCCCCGGCACCGGTAGAGAGCACCAGGGGCACGACCCCCATGATGAAAGCGATCGAGGTCATCAGAATCGGGCGCAAGCGCAACTGACTGGCTTCGATGGCGGCGCGCACGATGCTGTGGCCCTGCTGTTCGAGCTCACGGGCGAACTCGACAATCAGAATCGCGTTCTTGCTGGCCAGCCCCACCAGCACCATCAGGCCGATCTGCGTAAAGATGTTGTTATCGCCCTGGATCAACCAGACCCCGAGCAACGCCGACATGATGCTCATGGGCACGATGAGCAGAATGACCACCGGCAGCAGCAGGCTTTCATAGAGGGCGGCCAGCACCAGATACACCAGCAGCATGCAGATCAGCAGGATCCACAACGTGGCGTCACCGGAAATGATTTGCTGGTAAGTCAACTCGGTCCATTCGAACTTGATGCCCTTGGGCAGTGTCTCGGCCGCGATTCGTTCCACTGCGGCCTGAGCCTGACCGGATGAATAACCCGGCGCGGGTCCGCCGTTCAGATCCGCAGCGGTGTAGCCGTTGTAGCGCACGACCATTTCCGGCCCATAGGTGGGGTGAACCTCCACCAGGCTGGCCAGCGGGACCATGTTGCCGTCGGCATTGCGGGTCTTCAGTTGCCCGATGTCATCGGCGTGGGCGCGGAACGGCGCATCGGCCTGCACCCGGACCTGATAGACCCGGCCGAGCAAGTTGAAATCGTTGACATACAACGAGCCCAGATAGATCTGCAACGTATCGAAGACATCGGTCATGGCAACCTGCGACTGCTTGGCCTTGACCCGGTCAAGATCGACCTTCAATTGCGGCACATCGATCTGGTAGCTGGAAAAGCTCGGCCCCAGTTCTGGTGCCAGCGCGGCTTGCTTGAGGAACGCACGAACCGCTTCATCGAGTTTTTCAAACCCCAGCGCGCCACGGTCTTCGAACTGCAACTTGAACCCGCCCAAGGTACCCAGCCCCAACACGGGAGGCGGCGGGAACACTCCGGTAAAAGCTTCCTTGATCGCGGAAAACCGCTGGTTCAGCGCGGCGGAGATGGCCCCGGCACTCATGTCCGAACCGTGCCGGTTGGCGAACGGCTCGAGGATCACGAAGATGATGCCGGCGCTCGACGAGTTCATCAGGCCGTTGACCGACATGCCGGGAAATTCCAGAGTGTGGGCCACGCCAGGTTGCTTGAGGGCGATGTCGTTCATGCGCTGGATGACTTGCTCGGTGCGCTCCAGTGAGGCGCCGTTGGGCAGTTGCGCCAGGCCGACCAGAAACTCTTTGTCCTGGGCCGGCACAAAACCACTGGGCAACGAATGACCAAGCCAGGCCGTGAGCCCCAGCAACACCGCGTAAAAACCCAGGGTCATGCCTTTGCGCTGAATCACCCGGCCCAGATTGCTGCCGTAGGACTGCTCGCCCCACGCCGAGAGCCGATTGAAGCGGCTGAACAATGGCCCCAGGAACCGATCGATAGCACGACTGAGGCGATCTCGCGGTGAGTCGTGGGACTTGAGCAACAGCGCGCAAAGCGCCGGTGACAAGGTCAGGGAGTTGAACGCCGAAATGATGGTGGAGATGGCGATGGTCAACGCGAATTGCTGATAAAACTGTCCGGTCAGTCCGGGCATGAACGCCAGGGGTACAAACACACTCGCCAGCGTCAGGGTGATGGCGATGATCGGCTTGCTGACTTCCTCCATGGCCTTATAGGAGGCATCTTTGGGGGTCAGCCCCCGGGCAATGTTGCGCTCGACGTTTTCCACCACCACGATCGCATCGTCGACGACGATACCGATGGCCAGAACCATACCGAACAACGACAGGGCATTGATCGAAAAACCACACGCTAGCATCAGTGAGAGCGTGCCGATGATCGACACCGGCATCGCCAGCAGCGGAATGATCGAGGCTCGCCAGGTTTGCAGGAACAGGATAACCACCAGCACGACCAACAGCGTGGATTCGAGCAGGGTCTGGATCACCGCCAAAATGCTCGAGCGGACAAACTGGGTCGGGTCGAAAACAATCGTGTAGTCGACCCCGGACGGCATGTCTTGCTTGGCCTGGCGCATGATGTCGCGCGCCTGATCGGAGATCGCCAGGGCGTTGCCGCCGGCCATCTGGAACACGCCGAACCCCACAGCGGGCTTACCGTCGACCAGTGAGCGCAAACCGTAATCCGACGCCGCCAGCTCGACACGGGCAACGTCGCGCAGAAAAGTCACCGCCCCGCCCGGCGAACTCTTCAGGATGATGTCGCCGAATTCCTTCTCCGTTTTCAGCCGGCCCTGAGTGTTGACCGACAGCTGTTGGGCCACGTCCGTACGCATGGGCTGACCGCCGATGACGCCGGCCGCGACCTGCACGTTTTGCTCGCGGATCGCCGCCACCACATCGTTGGCGCTCAATCCGCGCTGGGCCACTTTTTGCGGGTCGAGCCAGATGCGCATCGCATAGTCTCCGCCGCCCCAGATCCGGACTTCACCGACGCCCGGGATGCGCTCCAACTGGTTCTTGATGTTGAGAATGCCGTAGTTGCGCAGGTAGGTGGCGTTGTACTGGTCATCCGGCGAGATCAGGTGAATTGCCAGGGTCTGGGTCGACGATGACTTCATCGTTACCACCCCCAGCCGACGCACGTCTTCCGGCAGGCGTGGCAAGGCTTGCGAGACGCGGTTCTGCACCAGTTGCTGCGCCTTGTCCGGATCGGTACCGACCTTGAACGTGACACTGAGCGTGAGGTTGCCGTCGCTGTTGGCCTGGGACTGCATGTACAGCATGTCCTCGACGCCGTTGATCTGCTCCTCCAGCGGCGCCGCCACAGTCTGCGCCACCACCGCCGGGTTCGCGCCGGGGTACTGGGCATTGACCACGATCAGCGGCGGGACCACGTCGGGGTATTCCGAGACGGGCAAGCGAAACAGCGAGATGATCCCGGCCAGCAAAATCAGGGTCGAAAGGGCTCCGGCAAAAATGGGCCGGTCAATGAAGAAGCGCGAAAAATTCATTGACCCTCCCTCACATCGACGCGTTGGGCGAGCAGCGGTCTGACAGTGTCACCCGGCCGCGCCCGATGCAGGCCGTTGATCATGACCCGCTCGCCGGCTTGCAGGCCGGAATCGATGATTCGCAAGTCACCCACCAGGTTGCCAGGGCTGATGCGCCGGTACTCGACCTGATCATTAGCGGTGACCACCAACACAAACTTCTTGTCCTGGTCCGTGCCGATTGCGCTGTCGTCGATCAGCACTGCCTGACGCGGCGGGCCGCCTCCGAGTTTGATTCTGGCCAGCATGCCGGGCCTGAGCAGGCCGTCGGTATTGTCGAAACTGGCGCGCACCCGCAACGTAGCCGACTGCACGTCGAGCTGATTGTCCATCGACGCCAGTTTGCCCTCGCGGGAATAGTCCGTTTCATTGGACAGCCCGAGCATGACCGGCACTTCATTGCCCTTGGCACTGCCGTGATTGAGGTAGCGCAGGAACGTTTGCTCGTCGACGTCGAAAGCGGCATAGATCGGTGAAAGCGATACCAGGGTGCTCAACGGCGCGGCATTTTCACCGGCGCTGACGATATTGCCCGTCGTCACCAGGGCACGGGACATGCGTCCGCTGACTGGCGCGATGATGCGGGTGTGGGCCAGGTCCAGCCGGGAACTGTCGAGTATCGCCTGAGCCTGCCGGACATTGGCTTGCGCTTCGCTGGCAGCGTTTTGTTTCTCGTCCAGATCGCGCATGGCGATGGCATTGGATTTGATCAGCCGTTGTGCCCGGCCCAGATCGGTGGCGGTGTACAGGCTTCGCGACTTCGCCGCCGCCAAACTGGCCTGGGCCTGTTCGACTTGGGCGGTATACGGTCTGGCATCGATTTCGAAGAGCAAGTCGCCTTCCTTGACGATCGCGCCGTCCTTGAAATGCACAGCAATGATTGTCCCGGACACCAGCGGTCGGATGACTACTTTTTCGACCGCCTCCAGGCGCCCGGAATAGTTCTGCCAGTCGGTCACCGGCCTGGACAGCGCCATGGCCACATCGACTTCGGCGGCCGCTGGCGCCACGCTGGCCTTGGCGATAGTGGACGGTTCCCCGCGTAGCACGACCACCAGGGCGGCGACGATAGCGCAAGCAAGACTGGCACGGAGCATGAGCGCGCTGCCCGAGCGTTTGGGTCGGTTCGAGTCCATAAAACAACTTCCCTGTTATTAAGCGACGTGTGGTGAAACGGTCTTTCGAAGGTGCATCAAGGCGCGGTTTCGGGGCTGCCCAAGCTGCTGCCCGGCACCTTGGCTTTCCCGTTCCGGCCCCAGCGCTGCATGACCGGTCGCTCGATAAAGTTGAACAGCAGCCAGCCACCGAAGATGGAGAGCGCGAAGGTGGCTGCGACGATCAACGTGGCCGTCCCGTTATCGAACAGTCGGCCGCCGAGCAGTTGCGTCGCACAGGTCATGATCAGCAGATGGATCATGTAGAAACCGAAGGAGATTTCCCCCAGCCAGACCATCCAGCGGTTGTTGAGCAACCCCTTGCGGTCGTTCAGGTCGCTGGCGGCAATGGCCGTGATCAGTGCGGCGATCGGCACCAGCGTCACCAGGTTGAGGCTGTACTGGAACGGCACCCACATGGCCGCCAGGTAACCGCCGACCATCAGCGCGAAGGCCCAGGGCACACTCAACTCGATCCAGCGTCCAGCCATGAGAATGCGCGCCATGAGCATGCCCAGCACGAACTCGAACATCCGCGCAGGCGGGAAGTAGTAGGACCACCACCATTGACTCAGGGAAATCGGGTACTCATTGATCAGCGGTGTCGCAGGCGCCAGCAAACGTATCGCCACTTGCGTCAGGGCCAGGCCGGCGACCATCGCCCAGGCCCATTGCCACAGGCGCTCCTCGGAAATTTTCCAGATCAGCTTGAGCGCCAGCGGAAACAGCAAATAGAAGAACAACTCGCAGCACAGCGACCAGGACGGACCGTTGACGCTGAGGAAGGTATCCATCCGTGGAATCCAGGAATGCACCAGCAGCAGGTTGGGCAACCAGATCGCCACGCTGGCGGCAGGCACGGCAAACAGCGCCATCGCCAACACCCAGGTGGCGATATGGTTAGGGTAGATTTTCAACAAACGGCGTTTCCAGAAGCCCGTCACGCTGTCGCCTTTGCGGGCCGACCAAGTGATCACGAAGCCACTGAGTACAAAAAAGAATGACACCCCGAGCCAGCCACCGCCGCTGAAGATCCGTTGGAAGGCATTGATCACATCGGTGTCGGCATAGGGGTTGAAACCGATGATCCGGGTCAGTGAGGCGTGAAACATGAACACCATCGCCGCCGCGAGGAAACGGATCCCGGTGAGCGAGTCGAGCTTGCTGTGGATATGCGAATGGTAGAACTCTGCTTTTTTCATTTCCCGATCCCCAAATGGTCATGGCGCGCCCAAGACACCTGCGTGTCCGGGGCGTGCTCCCTGTAAAAAAACACACGACAATCTCAGCGGCGTTGCCAGCATTGCAGGCAATGTTGCGAAGGTCCGTTGACCCCAGGGGTACGGCTAAATGCAGACATTTTTAGTGGCGGAACGCTGGGCGAACCGCCTTTTTTTTTGCGCTTGCGGCCGGTCCCCGGACAGGAACCGGCGCGAAGGTCATTCCCCGTAAACAACGTTGCAAAGGTCAACGGTGAACTGCCCGAACATGCCTTCGAAGGCGGTATTGGTGAAAGCAACGACCGTCAATTGTTCGACCGGGTCGACAAACCAGGAGTGTCCGTATGCACCGCCCAACCGCCAGCTGCCGACCGATTCGGCTGTCTGTGCGGCGGCCGGGTCCTTGAGTACGGTAAAGCCCAGACCGAAGCCGCGACCGGGCCAGTTTTCCAGTTCGAGCTCGCCGGTCTGGTTGCTGGTCATTTCCTCGACCAGCGCTTTAGGCAACAACGGCGCGCCACCTTTGCGCAGGGTTTCGAGCAACTGGAGGAACTCACCGGCGCTGCCGATCAAGCCTGAACCACCTGAGTTGAAGGCCTGTGGGTCCAAGGCCCGACTCGGCTCCAGCTTGATACCGGCAGTGCCTTCAAAAACCGGAACCACTTCCAGCTCTTTCATGCGCCGCGGCTGTGGCTGATCATTCAGGTATGCCGGGCTCAGGCGGCTGGCGTCGGACACGCCGAAACCGATATCGCGCAAGCCCAGTGGCTTGGCAATCAGTGTGTCGATAGCGGCGGCCAGCGAAGTACCGGTAACCGCAGCGATCACGCCGCCCAGTACATCGGTCGCAATCGAGTAGCCCCACGAGCTGCCCGGTTTGTACAACAAGGGCGCGTGGCTCAGGCGACGCAGGTTTTCTTCCAGCGTCAGGTTGCTGCGCTCCATGCCATCGGACACACCGGCATCGCGATAAGGGCCACCTTGATCGCTTTCCAGAAAACCATACGTGAAGCCGGCGGTATGGCTCAGCAACTGACGCACCGTGATCGTCGCCGGCTGGCCGTCGCTCAGGGTTGGCTTGAAGTAAGGCAACCATAGGGTGATGTCGTCATCCAGGTTGAGTTTGCCCTGGCCGATCAGCGCCAGTGCCGCCACCGAAACAATCGGCTTGGATACCGAAGACAGCCGAAACAAGGCATCCTCGCGCATCGGCAACTGCGCCTCACGGTCGGCCAACCCGGCCGCGCGCTGGTAAATGAGCTTGCCGCGGTGAGCCACAAGCACCACTGCGCCCACCAGGCGCTGATCGTGCAGAGTCTGCTCCAGCACCGCGTCGATGCGCGAAGCCAGCTGGACGGGTTCAAACGAGCGTAGAGACTGTAATGGGCGAAGCGGTTCGTTGACTGACATTGGCGGACCTGAATAGTTGGATGAATGACTCGATGTCTCGATGGTAGAGCGGGCCGTTGTCGGGAAACAGAGGTTACAATTCCGAGGTCCACGGACCTTTTTGTCCGCAATCAAAGGAGTGAGTGTTGGATAAGCTCAATGGCATCACGGTGTTCGTGCAGGTCGCCGAAAGCCTCAGTTTTGTTGGGGCCGGCCGCTTGTTGGGGATCTCCGCCTCGGCGGTGGGCAAGAGCATCGCGCGCATGGAAGAGAAACTCGGCGCACGCCTGTTCCATCGCAATACCCGCAGCATCAACCTGACCAGCGAAGGCTCGTTGTTTCTGGAGCGCTGCCGCCGGGTGCTCAACGAACTGGAAGCCGCCGAGCAGGAACTCTCCAGCTCCAGCGAGACACCACGAGGGAAACTGCGCATCAGCCTGCCGCTGCTAGGCAACGTCCTGTTCATGCATCTCTCGCGATTCATGCAGCACTACCCGCAAATCCAGCTGGAACTGGACTTCACCGATCGGCTGGTGGACGTGGTCGAGGAAGGTTTCGACGCCGTGGTGCGCACCGGCCAGTTGCACGACTCCCGGTTAATGGCCAGGAAACTCGACAGCTTCAGCTTCTACCTCGTCGGCGCCCCCAGTTACTTTGCGAGCCACGGCTACCCGCAGAATGTCGAGCAACTGCAGGAACACAACTGCCTGCATTACAAACTGCCCTCCACGGGCAAACTGGAAAAATGGTCACTGTCGGGGCTTGCCGAAGGCGCCGAGTTGAAAATACCGGCCACGATGGTCTGCAATAACCTTGAAATGCTGATCCACATGGCCCGCCAAGGACTGGGCATCGCCTGCGTCCCCGAGTTTGCGGTGCGCGAGGCACTGGCGGCCGGAGAGCTGGTGTCGATACTGCCCGATCAAGTGCTGCGCACGCTCAACATTCAGGTGGTATGGCCGTCGAGCCGCTACCTGACGCCAAAGTTGCGAGCGTTTATTGATTTTGTTTGTGATGGGGGTGTTCGAGACTAAGGCTTTTGCGGGGCTGATAAAGCCTTGCCGTGACTTTGTGCAGGAACATCTGTCGTTGTTCGATCCATTGCGATGAAGCTCTCGAATCGTGCGATGAATTCACGGCTGGCACTGAACATTTGTTGCCAATCGGTGGGAAAGCGAACATTCAACGGCAGTTGATCGATTCTCCAGCGCGGCGGCAGCGCTTCATCAAACCGGGCCGCGACCTGCAACCCCATTTCACTGGTGGCAAACGGTCCCCGCAATACCGTCGGCGTACGTCCGGCACTGTCCACAGCCTGGACCACGTGGGCCAGTAACCAATCGCCGTTCGGCATGCGTACACGCAGGGGCTGACCGATAACGGCGTAGCTGATATTCAGCGGTTCCAGATAAATCCACAGCAGCGGTTCCTCCAGTCGCTCCAGGCGCATCAGCAACGTGCCCGCCCCCACGTTCTCGCCCGAATTGACCAGTACCTCGGCGATCCGACCACTCTGGGCCGCCTTGACGGACAAAGCGGCCAAGCGCGTCTTCAGCCATTGTTGTTCGGAGTTCTGCGCAATGACCTCCCGATCAAAGCCCGGTGGCGACTGGCGCGCCAATTGTTCTCGACGCTCAAACGCCAACAGGTCTGATCGATACCCGTCGCGATCGGACTGCGCCGCCAGTACTTCGCCGCGTGTAGCGGCACCTTGTTCGACGAGGTTCTCCAGCGCCCGAACCCGTTGCTCCGCCCTGCCCACCCGGGCCCTCAGCAACTGACGCTCCTTCTCGCCCAGAGCCGATTGCCCGGGTGGCACTGCATTGACCGGCATGGCGGCCAGTTGCAGTAACCGGGCACGCCACTCGGGATTGTCGAGACTGATCAGCTGTTGGTCGGCCTGCACCTGCTCGCCGGCGATCACAAATAGCTGATCGACCCGGCCGACCACCAGCGCCTGAAGCTGCTCGGGACTCAACTCCAGTTGTGAACCCTGTTGGTTGCCGGGCCAGACGAATCGGCCTTGGTGCAGGCGGCGTGCTGCCAGCCAGATGCCCAGGCCATCGTGAACCAACACCTTCATACGGTTGCCCCGGCGATTGGCAAAGAGATAAGCGCAGTGCGGCTGCGCCGCACCAAAGACCGCCACGACCCGGGCCAGTGCCGTCTCGGTACCGGCGCGCATATCCATCGGCGCGGTGGCCAACCAGATGGAGTCGACGCGGATCATCGAAGCAGGTCTCGTAGAAACGTCGCGCAAGTGGCGGCGTTGTCGGCGGGCCAATTCACCACAACCGTGCCGCGTGCATGAGGGACTTCGATACGGATGGCGGGTATGGCAATTTCTGCCGAAGGGCTTGGCGCCTGCCATTTCAACGGGACGAAGGCCGGTGCACCACCACGTCTCGGCGCGACTGGACGCGGATCCAGCGGTGTACCAGGTTAGCGTTGAGCCCGTGGCGCTGGGCGACGCCGGCAATGGAGATGTCAGGCTGTGCACATTCCCGGATGACTTGGGCTTTGAAAGTCTTGGCGTAAGAGCGTCGTTTGGGCTGCATGAAGGATCCGCTTAAAAAGGCCAGAGATAGTGTCCACTTAAAATGGTGGACACCATGTCGGGGCTTAGCGGGGCTGAGAAGATGGGTTCACCGTTCCCTTACGCACGTTCCAGCCCGGGGCAACGTCTTCAGTTGGGGGAGTGACAAAACTGGCAATCATCTTGCAAAAATTGATTTGATATAGTCCCTCCACTTCGCGTGAAATGGAGGGACTAATAAGCCGAGGCGAGAAATTTCTGAGCTTAGAGCTTGTCGCCCCAAGTTTAGGAATGAGTTATTTCCGGCACCAGCGGAACTACTGATATGCTACCGCCAGAATAAGTAAACTCACCGTTGGTGATATGAAAAACACCGGCACGTCGACCGATCGTTCCTCCAAGATCGATAATCGCTTCCATCAGGCCATTTATTAACAGGGATTCGGTAGTCGGCGTCGAAAAATAACGTTGCAATATCACCAAATCCTGCGCCGAAGGTAATGCTTGCATCAACAGGCAGGATGGGCCTCGGTGCGGCTCTATTCCAAGCTCCACATGTATTTGCAGCGTGGCGACATTGCCAATGGTCGTGACCAGCACCGGGGCGGGGGCATCCCCACTGAACTCCACTGCTTGCCCACCGATCGAGAAGAACTTGTGCCGCACCTGCAAGCCTGCAAACACATCCGCCTTGAGCTCGCCCAGCACAACTCTGCCATCGACGATGGAGTGCTGTTTCACTGCATAATCAATATCAAAAATCCATTCATTGTTCGTGGTAGCGTGTGGATTCGGCCCTAGGGGATTCTGGGCGTCGTAACTATCGATACCGATCGAAACTGGAATAGCGGGCATGACCACTACGCAAGTACCGTTACCGCCTGTGATGTTATAGTTCAGGTGCTGACGTTCGTTTTCGTCGACAACGGTCGGTACGATCAACGTCCGCTGAGTGGCATCCAGTATGGTATTGATGCTGGTAGTATCCAGATCCACGGTGATCTGGTAAATACCCCAATCTGTTGGAAAAGCGTACATGCCCCAAACGAATTGATCGCCATAGTACTCGTGCAAACGACGCAGTGCCGGTGCATTAGCGGTCCTTCGGCCGGTCAATTGCGCATAATTCATCTTGATATGGCGATCCACCCCGCTTGGAAGCAACACGACACTTGCCTGGCTGGCATCGAACGATTGGTTTCTTTGTACGCCAAGGCCGGTATACACATTCAGAAACCCAGTTGGATTTGGGTCGGGACGGGCCAAATAATGGTCCCAGCCACCTGTCACGGTATGCCAGCTTCCCCCTTGGGTCCCGTTGATTAAAACGTAGCCGTATTGTGTTTGGCTTTCTTTAAAATTGATTTTTTTGACGACCGCCCCCGGTTGAAATTGCCAGATTTGGCCATCCTGCCGCAAGCCAGGTATGGAGACGCTGGTCATGATCGCGTCCATATATGCCGAGGCTTGATCGAATCCTTGGCGCAGCCGTTCATAATTTTCGACCAGAATGGGAACGCCGATCGCCAAGCCAGCCAAGGGTACTGCCAGGGCCCCTAGTACACCAGCCACGGTGCCGGCGCCAGCCAGGCCAGCAATCAGACCGGCGATGTTCACCCCGCTGCCAACAACAGCCAAGCCAAGTTTGGATTCAATGGCTGCACGGGCAGCCAAGTCTGAGGTCTGATTCAATTCGACGATAATGGCGCCGATATTGATGGCATCAAACGCCACATTTACTCCCGCCCCCATTCTCCCGATGAGAGTCATTGCTTTGGGCGCCAAGTTTAATTCCGTGCCAAGTGCTGAGCGAACCAGCTGGCCCATCCTGGCGCCATCGTTGACCAATTGAATGCCATTTTGAACCAACTGTGCATACACTTGTACTTTGAGTGCATCGCTCATTGCCGTTAGCTCGCCATTTCTGGAGCGCATCTCGATCAAGGTTTTCAACATGAAAGCGGCATTCAGGGTGTGTATTGCATCTGCCTCCGACAAATCCGGCCGGATCTGTAATCCCTGTTCAGCCTCATGCCATGTGAGTCCCCGGCTGACATCATTGATCAATCCATTTATTTCAGCATGAATCTGAGGATAAATGGCATTGTTATTGGTAGTAATCCAGCGTGACGGTTCTGCTTCGTCAACATTGGCGGCGCGACGGATAAACAAGAGTCTGGCTCTACTCCCATCCTTGTCGCTACTGGTTTTTAGTGTCGGCAGCCATTCCTCGGGCGACAGCTGATGTTGTTGCATCAGGGCGTGTACGGCTTCAACCCACTGCGCGGCAAGAATCGCGCCACGGGTATTTTTAATTGCGAATTGTTCGATAGCCCTTCGGTGTTCCGCGTCTGGGGGATCTAGATCCAAGACCTGCTTGCGAACCTGGTCGCCCACGGTTTGATGCAGACGAACTAGTTCTACCCTATCTGCGTCACTAAGTCCTGGATGGTGTATCACGCTTTCAATTTCTCCACCGGCTTCCATCAGGCCGCTCAGCGGCAGCGGCTTGCGCACGAGTGCAGCGAGTTTGGCATCCCACACTAGCTCCACCTTATGTACAACATCCTTGAGTCGCGCTTCTTCCTTGTTGATCCAGCCCCATTCCGGTGTCAGAATTTCTTTCTTTCCATTTGCAGTGACGCGTACGGCATATTTGCGCGCGCTCAGTGACAGATTGTTCCGACTGATCTGCATGCCGTCACCCGTACTGAGCAACCACTCTCCCAGCTCGCCGGGCAAGCTGGTGGCTAGGGATTGATGCTCATTCAGCAACTCGCAGCCGACCAAATCCAGGTGGATACCTTTAATCTTATCCCGGGAGGTTTGCGCCATCAGTGCAGTCAGACTAGCTTTCAGTTCGTCGACGGTTTTTCCTCCAAACAAAGTTCGTCCATCAATGTTCACGCCATGTCCGACCAAGACTACCTTGACCTGTCCATCGCCATCGAGTTGCAGCGGTGCCTGGGATCTAATATTTGTCTGCGTTTCTCCTGGCTGCAATTGCACCCATTCGGTGTGCCTTGGGTATTTGCCAAACAGAGCCATTACCGCATTAAAACTGACATCATCTCCTTCCAATTGAACGATCAGTTGTCGACGAAAATTCCTCCCTGAGGCCGGTTCGATATGATTACTCCCCAATTCAACCAATTTTCTCAATGAGGGACGCCGCCATCCCTGGGATAAATCAAGACTGCCAAGCGCATTTTCCCGCAGGCGCAAGCCGATAGCGTAGGCTCGCGCATGCTTCGCAAATTCGAGTAATTTGGCAGGTCTATCATTGAGGTTATGGGTGTGAGTCGCCGCGTATTCATCAGCCAATTGAGCCAGGTCACTCAATTTCCCCATCTTTGCCATGACACTGAGGCCATTGGCTTCAGAATGGTATCGATCAAGTTCATCAAGAATACGTGTATACGAAGGACCATCTGGTGTGCCCGCTTTGGCGATCAACCGTTGTCGATTGTCCAGAGTGTCCGGGATACTGCGGGCGCCGTTGTCGATTTCTTCTTTTACGGCCTTGAACGGTGTCACTTCTTTTTCGAAAAGGCGTGCCAGCTCGGCCAGTGTTGCCGTTCGTTGTTCCTCCGTCGGGCGAAGAGAGCGCGGGGTGAGCGGTGAAATCGACAACTGGTATTCTGCATACCTACTTCCCCAGCGCGGATATTCAAGATGATCCTTGGCCCAACCGCGTGCTTCACCTAACAATGTCCATGCCGGATCAGTCAATAGGGGCTCATTTGTTGCGGCTACCGCACTGTTGGCGAGCGCATGAGTCGGAAAATCCCGAAACTTAATGACTACACGACGAAGTCTAGGCAACGCGAGAAATTGTTCCTCCCAATTTTTAGCGCTATCGATAATGGGCGTACCGATACGGTCCGTGGAAAACTGACCGGCCGTTATGTCGATCATTACGCGCTGCTCGTCGATCTTGGCAATCACCACAAAGTGATTGCCGCTGGCACCATCCTCAGCGTTCTCCCATGTTAGCAAGCCTCTCACCTCATAGGCGATATTATTCGTTTGCAGAAGAGTTGTAACGCGACTCGATGCATTTTCGCAATTTAAGAGTGGCTGGCTAATATATTGGTTAATTTCAGTATCACTCGTCAACAAACCAGTAACTCTGCCTAGAGCCTCGTTAAAAGTTGTCATATAGATTTCCTTGTGATGTTTAAGAAAGGCCATCCATCTACCTCTCACTTACACGTGATGGCCGTCCATGTAAATGCTCCACGCGGGTGTCGCATGCGTGCGCAAAATTGACTGTTTGGCGAAATTTCTGATATCTCATCAGACAATAAATAGAGGCTTTTTATGCGCTTGATTTGGCTGGCATAGTATCGGGCCACTAGGCTGCATGTCACAGCAGACGAAGCCGATGCGCGGCTGGCGAAGTTCGGGGATCACAGCAGGATTTACTTTCTTCGCCTTATTTGATTCTCCATAAATCCACCCATTAACGTGAACAAGCATCATGATGCGACTCGCGCACTTTCCAACAATTAAAATCCAGGAATAAAGTATGAAATCCGCCAGATTCGCAATGGCAAACCAGAAAAACAATACCCTCCCACCCGAATCGTTTTATAGAACATCCAGATCGCAAAAAAAAGCAAATATCTGAAATCAGACAACTCGAGAATGCAGACCTGATGAAGTGGTGGTGGATCATCCCTTCAAAGTGATTTGTGAGGCCCGGACTCAAAATCCAGACCGTTTCACAATTAATCCGCACCATCTCATTCCGGGACCGAACACCTAACGCATTAATATCAGCCAATACAAACACGTTAATTAGCTTTGGGCTTTTAACGAGACCATCACACAGGTCTGGCGTCCGGCAAAGATCCAGTGTGGGAGCGAGCCTGCTCGCGATGGCCGCGACTCGGTTTTCAGCTTGACTTTTGCATTCCCCGCAACACTGAATTGTCATTGCGCAGATTGATAGCCACCTAACGAAAGCCCCATGCTAGAGGGCTTGCTTTACGCTTATATCATTCCGAATGATAGTTACCTTCGCTTCATTCGATTCGTGAGATACAAGCCCGCCGAGCATCATCCGTCCATCTCAATACAATTGGCGGATGCATCCATGGAACAGTCACTCAAACATTTGCGCTTCCCCTTGGCCCTCTTGGCCTTGCTGGTGATGAGCGCCTGCGGCAAGACCCCGGGCACCGCTGCCGCCATGCCTGTGACAAAAGTCAGTGTGGCCAAGGTACTGGAACAACCGGTCAATGAATGGGACGATTTCACCGGCCGCCTCGAAGCACCGGAAACCGTCGAGATTCGTCCCCGAGTGTCCGGCCAGATCGATGAAGTCGCGTTCACCGAAGGCGCACTGGTGAAAAAAGGCGACTTGCTGTTCCAGATCGACCCGCGGCCGTTCCAGGCCGAGGTCCGCCGCCTCGAAGCCCTGGTTGCCCAGGGCCACGCCAATGCTACCCGCAGCGAAAACGAAGCCCAACGCGGTGAACGCCTGCGCACCAGCAACGCGATTTCCGCAGAGCTGGCCGACTCGCGTACCAGCGCCGCCCAAGAGGCTCGTGCCGCTGTCGGCGCCATCCAGGCTCAACTGGACCTGGCCAAACTGAACCTGAGTTTCACCCATGTCACCGCCCCCATCAGCGGTCGCGTCAGCCGTGCCGAGATCACCGCCGGCAACCTGGTGACCGCCGATGTCACCGCGCTGACCAGCGTGGTCTCCACCGACAAGATTTACGCCTACTTCGACGCCGATGAGCGTGTGTACCTCAAGTACACCCAGCTCGCCCGCCAGGGCCAACGCGGTCAAACCACTCCGGTTTACCTTGGCCTGTCCAATGAAGAAGGCAACCCGCACCTGGGCCAGATGAACTTCGTCGACAACCAGGTCAACCCGAAAACCGGCACCATCCGGGGTCGTGCGGTGTTTGATAACAGCAAGGGCGAATACACCCCAGGCCTCTACGCTCGCCTGAAACTGGTGGGCAGCGGCACTTACTCTGCCGTTCTGATCAATGACGAAGCCGTCGGAACCGACCTCGGCAAGAAGTTCGTGCTGGTGATGGATGCCGACAACAAATCAGCCTACCGCGCCGTCGAGCTGGGGCCGAAGATCGAAGGGTTGCGCATCGTGCGCAGCGGCCTGAACAAGGACGACACAATCATCGTCAAGGGCTTGCAACGGGTGCGTCCGGGCTCACCGGTCGCGCCTGAAGTCATTCCGATGGCCAGCAAGGAAACCCTCACGGCCCTTGCACAACAACGCCAAGCGCTTGAAGCCAGCAACCTGCCCCAAGTCGCGCCTGCCAAGGTTGCGCCGGGTACGGCTGTGAAACTCGCCGCTGCGACTCCACGCGGTTAAGGGACGACACTGACGATGAATTTTTCCCAATTCTTCATTCAACGGCCGATCTTCGCAGCGGTGCTCTCGCTGTTGATCCTGATCGCCGGCAGCATCTCGCTGTTCCAGCTACCCATCAGCGAATACCCGGAAGTGGTGCCACCGACCGTGGTGGTTCGCGCCAACTTCCCGGGTGCCAACCCCAAAGTCATCGGTGAAACCGTAGCCGCTCCGCTGGAGCAAGCCATCACCGGCGTCGAGAACATGCTGTACATGTCCTCGCAATCCACCGCTGACGGCAAGATCACCCTGACCATCACCTTTGCTCTGGGCACCGACCTGGACAACGCCCAGGTTCAGGTGCAGAACCGCGTCACCCGAAGCGAGCCCAAGCTGCCCGCAGAAGTGACCCGGATCGGCATCACGGTGGACAAGGCCTCGCCCGACCTGACCATGGTTGTGCACTTGACCTCGCCGGACAAGCGTTACGACATGCTTTACCTGTCCAACTACGCCCTGCTCAACATCAAGGATGAGCTGGCGCGGCTGGGCGGTGTGGGTGACGTGCAACTGTTCGGTATGGGCGATTACTCGCTGCGGGTCTGGCTCGACCCGAACAAGACCGCTTCGCGCAACCTGACCGCAACCGATGTGGTCAACGCGATTCGCGAACAGAACCGTCAGGTTGCCGCCGGTGCCCTGGGTGCGCCGCCTGCGCCGAACGCCACCGCGTTTCAGCTCTCGGTCAACACCCAAGGTCGTCTGGTCTCTGAGGAAGAGTTCGAGAACATCATTATTCGCTCCGGCGAAAACGGTGAAATCACCCGCCTCAAAGACATCGCTCGCGTCGAGTTGGGCTCCAGTCAGTACGCCTTGCGTTCCCTGCTGAACAACCAACCGGCCGTGGCGATCCCGATCTTCCAGCGTCCGGGCTCCAACGCCATCGAGATCTCCAACGAAGTGCGGGCCAAAATGGCCGAGCTGAAGAAGAGCTTCCCCGAAGGCATGGACTTCAGCATCGTGTATGACCCGACGATTTTCGTTCGCGGTTCCATCGAGGCTGTGGTGCACACGCTGTTCGAAGCACTGATTCTGGTGGTGCTGGTCGTTATTCTGTTCCTGCAAACCTGGCGCGCCTCGATCATTCCACTGGTGGCCGTGCCGGTATCGCTGATCGGTACGTTCGCGGTAATGCACCTGTTTGGCTTCTCGCTTAACGCGCTGTCGTTGTTCGGGTTGGTACTGGCCATCGGGATCGTGGTCGACGACGCCATCGTGGTGGTGGAAAACGTCGAACGGAACATCGGTCTGGGGCTGACACCGGTCGAAGCGACCAAGCGTGCGATGCGCGAAGTGACGGGGCCGATCATCGCCACGGCGCTGGTGCTGTGTGCGGTATTTATACCAGCGGCCTTCATCTCCGGATTGACCGGGCAGTTCTACAAACAGTTTGCGTTGACCATCGCGATTTCCACGGTGATCTCGGCCTTCAACTCGCTGACCCTGTCGCCAGCCCTGGCTGCCGTGTTACTCAAAAACCATGACGCGCCAAAAGACCGCTTCTCGAAAGTCCTCGACGCGATCTTCGGTGGCTGGTTGTTCCGTCCGTTCAACCGCTTCTTTGATCGTGCCAGCCATGGTTATGTGGGCACCGTGGGTCGTGTGATCCGCAGCAGCGGCATTGCCCTGCTGTTGTACGCCGGCCTGATGGCGCTGACGTTCCTTGGTTTTTCCAGCACACCAACCGGTTTCGTACCGGGCCAGGACAAGCAATACCTGGTGGCCTTCGCCCAACTGCCGGACGCGGCGAGCCTGGACCGTACCGAGGATGTGATCAAGCGCATGTCCGACCTGGCCCTGAAACAGCCCGGCGTCGAAAGCGCGGTGGCCTTCCCGGGTCTGTCGATCAACGGCTTCACCAACAGTCCTAATGCCGGCATCGTGTTCGTCACCCTGAAACCGTTCGACCAGCGCAAGGACCCAAGCCAGTCGGCCGGTGCCATTGCCGGTGCCTTGAACGGCCAGTACGCCGGTATTCAGGAAGCCTACATGGCGATCTTCCCTCCGCCGCCGGTACAGGGCCTGGGCACCATCGGTGGTTTCCGCCTGCAGATTGAAGACCGCGGCAACCTGGGGTATGACGAGCTGTTCAAAGAAACCATGAACATCATCAACAAGAGCCGTACCGTGCCGGAACTGGCCGGGTTGTTCACCAGCTACACGGTCAACGTGCCACAGGTCGATGCCGCCATCGACCGTGAAAAAGCCAAGACCCACGGCGTGGCCGTCAGCGACATCTTCGACACCCTGCAAATCTACCTGGGTTCGTTGTATGCCAACGACTTCAACCGTTTCGGTCGCACCTATCAGGTCAACGTTCAGGCCGAGCAGCAGTTCCGCCTCGAACCGGATCAGATCGGTCAACTGAAAGTGCGCAACAACAAAGGCGAGATGATCCCGCTGGCGACCTTCATCAAGGTCAGCGACACCTCGGGGCCGGACCGCGTGATGCACTACAACGGCTTTATCACCGCTGAAATCAACGGTGCCGCCGCCCCCGGCTACAGCTCCGGCCAAGCGCAAAAGGCCATCGAAAAACTGCTCAAGGACGAACTGCCTAACGGCATGACCTACGAGTGGACCGATCTGACCTACCAGCAGATTCTGTCCGGCAACACCGCGTTGTTCGTGTTCCCGCTCTGCGTCCTGCTGGCGTTCCTGGTACTGGCCGCGCAATACGAGAGCTGGAGCCTGCCGCTGGCGGTGATCCTGATCGTACCGATGACCCTGCTGTCGGCGATTACCGGGGTGATTCTCTCCGGTGGCGACAACAACATCTTCACCCAGATCGGCTTGATCGTTCTGGTGGGACTGGCCTGTAAGAACGCGATCCTGATCGTCGAGTTCGCCAAGGACAAGCAAGAGGAAGGTATGGACTCGCTCAGCGCGGTACTGGAAGCCTGCCGTCTGCGTCTGCGGCCGATCCTGATGACCTCCTTCGCCTTCATCATGGGTGTGGTGCCTCTGGTGTTCTCCAGCGGTGCCGGTGCAGAAATGCGTCACGCCATGGGTGTGACGGTGTTCTCCGGGATGCTCGGGGTGACCTTCTTCGGTCTGTTGCTGACGCCAGTGTTCTACATATTGATCCGTCGTTTTGTGGAGCGCGGCGACGCACGCAAAGCGGCCAAGGCCCTGAAACTGGAGGCGCAACAATGAGTCTGAAAGTCTTCCTGCCGAGCTTGCTGGTACTGGCCCTGAGTGCCTGTGCCGTCGGCCCGGACTACAAGACGCCAGTTACGGAGGCGGCCAACATCACGGCCGCCACCGACGGCGCAAACGGTCAGAAGAACTTCGACCGCGCACGCTTCGAAGGTATCTGGTGGAAGCAGTTCGACGACCCGATCCTCAATCAGTTGGTGACCCAGTCGTTGCAGGGCAACCGTGATCTGCGAGTGGCGTATGCCCGCTTGAAGGCGTCTCGTGCGTTTCGTGATGACGCGGCCACCCAGACTACCCCCAACGTCACCGCCCGCGCCAGCAGCGATTTGGCCAAGGGCCAGATTCCTGGCACCACCACCGACCGCGTCAACAGCGAGCGCTATGACCTGGGCCTGGACATGGCCTGGGAAGTGGACCTGTTCGGGCGCATCCAGCGCAACCTGGAAGCTGCCGATGCTGATCAACAAGTGGCCGAAGCCGATCTGTACCAACTGCAAGTCAGCATGATTGCAGAGTTGGTGGATGCCTACGGTCAACTGCGCGGTGCGCAACTGCGAGAAAAAATCGCGCTGGCCAACCTGCAGAACCAGCAAGAGTCGAGCAAGATCACCGTCAGCCTGCGTGATGCCGGCGTCGGTGATCAGCTCGATGTGGTTCGCGCCGATGCCCGCCTCGCTTCCGTCGAAGCCAGTGTGCCGCAACTGCAAGAAGTGCAAGCGCGCCAACGCAACCGCATCGCCACCCTGCTGGGTGAGCGCCCGGACAAGCTGACCGTCGACCTCAGCCCGGCCAACTTGCCGGCGATTGCCAAGGCCTTGCCGATTGGTGATCCGGGTGAATTGCTGCAACGCCGTCCAGACATCCGCAGTGCCGAACGCAAGCTGGCCGCCGCCACCGCCCGCATCGGCGTGGCCAAGGCCGATCTGTTTCCACGGGTCAGCCTCAGTGGCTTCCTCGGCTTCACCGCCGGGCGTGGTTCGCAGATCGGTTCGTCGGCAGCCAGTGCCTGGGCACTTGGCCCAAGCATTACCTGGGCAGCGTTCGACCTGGGCAGCGTGCGCGCTCGCTTGCGGGCAGCCGATGCTAACGCCGAAGGCGCCCTGGCGACCTATGAGCAGCAAGTGTTGTTAGCGTTGGAAGAGTCGGAGAACGCCTTCTCCGATTACGGTAAACGTCAGCAACGCCTGATCTCGCTGATTCGTCAGAGCGAATCGAGCCGTGCTGCGGCCGACCTGGCGGAAATTCGCTACCGTGAAGGGACCGCGGATTTCCTGGTGCTGCTCGACGCGCAACGTGAACGCCTGGCGGCGGAGGACTCCCAGGCCCAGGCTGAGGTTGACCTTTATCGCGGCATCGTCGCCATCTACAAGGCGCTCGGCGGTGGCTGGCAACCCGAGACGGTCGCCAGCAAGTAAACCACTCCAGAGTTCCTTTGGTTGGCCGCAACCAACCAAATTTTTTGCCCCGCGCCTCATTCGGTCGCGGGGCTTTTTTTTGGTCAGAAACCAGGCCAGTTCCTACGGTTTGGTGGTCTCAAGCACTGTCACCGTTGCGCTGGTGCCCGCACGCAGGCGTTTTTTGCCCGCATAGTCGGCGTCGATATCGATCCTGACCGGCACCCGTTGTGCCAGTTTGACCCAGGTGTAACTGGGGTTGATGCTGGCCAACAATCGGCTGCCCGGTGAGTTCTCCCGGTCAGCAATGGCGAACGCAATGCTTTGAACCTTACCGCCAAACGTTTCACCACTCATCAGCTGAATCCGGACCCGAGCGCCCTCCTCGATTCTCGGCAACTTGGTTTCTTCAAAGTAGCCACTGACATAAAACGAATCGCTGTCGACCAATGCCAGCAGTGCGCTGCCGGCAGCGGCATAATCCCCCTGACGGGTCAGCAGGTTGGTGACGTAACCACTGACCGGCGCCTCGACCCGGGTGCGCTGCAAGTCCAGTTCAGCCTGGGTCAACGCGGCAATCGCCAGCTGCACATTAGCTTGAGCCAGCCCCAGATTGGCTTGATTGCGTAGCAGGTCCGCCTGCGCTACCGCCACTTCAGTGCTGGACTTCTCCCACTCTTCCCCGGAAACCGCAAACCTCTGCTTGAGGGTGCGCCGCCGGTGCTCTTCGCTCTCGCGTTGCTTGAGCAACGCATCACTGGCGACAATCGCAGCGTGTGACTGACCCAGTGTGGCCTTGGCCACCTCCACCGAACGCTTGGCACGTTCGACCGCCAGCGTATAGCGGGCAGGATCGATTTCCAGCAGCAGGTCGCCCTTCGTTACATGCTGGTTGTCCTGGACATGCAGACCGACGATGCGTCCGGACACGTCGGCGGAAAGCGTCACCACGTCGGCGCGAACCCGTGCGTCGCGAGTCCAGGGCGCACGGGTGTAATGCTCCCAGGCAAACCAGCCAAGCACGATGGCCAGCACCACTACCATCAGGGTCAAGCTTTGAGCGAGGATTTTCTTCAACGTCATCAAGCTCCCATCAGCAGAATCACGGTCGCGCAGACGCACGCGTACAGCGCCCCCTCGAACAGCGCCTCATGCCAGACCAGGTGCAGCACGCCGACACGGCGCAAGGCCCAGTCCAGCAGCAAAAAGATCGGCAGCGCCAGCAACAAAGCCTGGGCAATCGGCGGCAAGTAGACGCCACCTATTTCGAAATCAATGGGCAAGAACCGGCACTCCTTCTTCTGATGGCACCAGCAATGAGCGATAACGCTCCAGAAACGCCGCGACGATCAACAACGAAACGCGCATGCGGAATATCGACCACAAGGTGTCGTGGGCAGTCGACTGTCCATCGGCATGCAGGTCGTCGAGTTCATCACCCAGTATCCGCACGTCATTGAGCAACGGCGCCAGCTCGACATCGCGCCGGCCGGCAACCAGTCTTCCCGCCTGGCGTACGGCTGTCAGCAGACGGGTTCGCATTTGCGGGTTCAACAGGACGTTGCTCAGGCTTTGCTGTTTCAATTGGTTCAAGGCCACACCCAATGCCATACACCCGAGGCTGGCTTCAAAAAGCTCGTTCGAGCGCGGATTATTGGCCGCCGGTAATACCCCCAGCATCATGGTCAAGCGGTCGACCATGCGACTTTCAAAAGCAAATTGCTGTTCATCGATGGCCGAGGTTTTCTGCAAGGCGTACACCTGCTCGCGGTTCTCCTTGAACAATCGACGGATACGCAACGCCGGATTGAAGGGAAAAATCAGTGCATAAACCATGAGTGAAAGTACACACGCACTGCTATAGGCGCCCGCAAACTCGAACCACTGGCTGGCCGTGCTCTGCCCGATACCGATGTTCTGCGGAGCGATCATCAGAAAGCCCGAAAGCCCCAGGCCCATGCCAATACCGGCAGTCGCAGGGTTCGACAGTCCCACGGCGACCACATAGAGCAGTGGCGCGAGTATCAGTGCCAACAACTCGAAGCTGTTAATCGCCGGTACCAGCATGAACTGGTACAACGCCGATACCACCAATCCCAGCCCTAGCCCCCTGGCGTAGTTTTGGCTAGCCAGCAACGGACGTGGCAACGTCGCCATCAGCGAGCAGAGGATGCCTATCAGGACCATCCCGGCACGGGCGCCGTCCCAACCGGTTTCGATCCAGATCACACCGCCAACCAGCAATGCCGTGAACGCTCGAATAGCGTTCATCGTCGCCAGGGTGAAATCCAGGTGCAAATGATTGGTCTGGCCCTCCCGGTAAATACAACTGGCCACGCGCCCTTCCTGTATCGCCTCGCTGAGTTCAAGAATCTGCTCCAGTTGCTGCAGCATCCGGGCCTGCTCCCACCGTAGCGCCCAAGCCAGTGAGCGCAAGGTCGCCGGCATCGCCTCGACCCGTTGTTCGGCTTTTTGCGCCTGTCGGTCAAAACGTTGCTGCAGCGCGGCAAAGTGCTGGCGAGACTCTGCCGAAAGCGCGCGCCCGTGAATGGCCAACTCATCAAGAAATGCCAGTTCTTCTGTCCGTAAACGCTGGATATCCTCAGGAAGCTCACCTTTCCAGCGCTCACTGAGCAGCAGCCGCTGATGGCGCAGGACCGTCAACCGCGAACTCAGCAACACCAGTTGGTTACCCAGCAACTGCACCAGGCCATTGGCCCCGCGCAAACGTGGCGCATCGAAATATAAATGCCGTCGCAAGCCCTCCAGTGCACTGATTTCGCCCAAGAGCTTCATTTGCCGCTGATGGAAATCGGCCTCGCTTTCTTCGGTACGAATCACCGCCGCCGCGTGAGTTGCCATCAGTTTGATCAATTGGTCTACCTTGGCGAAGTAACCGCGCGCCACGGCTCCCGGCCGTGCTGTCAGCAAACTCACGACGCAGACACACGCCACCGCCAGTAGGGTTTCAGTCACTCGAGTGATGGCCAGCGTCAAGGTGTTGTCTTGATCGGGCTGAGCCAGCATCGCGACGACTACCGCGGTGTAGCCGCTCAACACAAACGCCTGGGAGCTGGTGTAACGCAGCAATGTGCCGCCGGCGGTGCAGCCCCCCAGCCATATCGCCAGTGTGACAATGAACGGCAGCGGCGCTTGCGGAAAAATCGCCATGATCAGTACCGCCACCGCGGCACCGAGGGTGGTGCCGATAACCTGACCGAAACTGCGTGCCAACGCCATGCCGCCCAACGGTTGGCTGACAATCACCACGGCCATGATTGACCATTTGGGTTGATCCAGATCGAAGAGAAACGCCAGATAAAGAGTCAGCAGGCCAGCCGCCATGGTCCTCAACGCAAACAGCAACGTTGCCTGACCTGGGTTCATGACCATTTTGAAATAGTGAATCAGCGGTTGCATGGGTTGGCTCGATCCGTCATCTCCAGCAAGCGTAGTCACTGCAACGCCACACTGAGAGGTTTCAGCGCCTGCAGGTCAGCTTGAGCCGATCGAGTACGTGTTGAACCAAGTCCCGGGTTTGACTCGCAGCATCAGCTGACGGAAGCTGACAGCTTTGCAAACGCTGTCAGATTCCGGATTCCTGCATGTCCAAGCCTCGCCGCCACCTGTTCATCAGTCTGCTCGTCCTGTTTACCATCGGCATTGCCTGGTTTTCGCTGCGCAGCACAACGCCCGTGGTGCCGCCTGCAATCAAGCAGGGTTATCACGACGCCATGGAAAAAGCCCGTAATGGCCAACCTGGCGCGGCGCGTGTGCTTTATCAGCAATTGGCGCGTCCGGACTTGTCGGACACGCGCCGTGTCTTGTTGCATGCCGAACTGCCAAATTACCCGAGCCCGCAGGCGCTGAAGCTGGCAGACGCCGACCTGCAAAGCCCGGTGGTCGAGGTTCGCCAGGCTGCGATCAGAAGCATTGTCGGGCTGGTGCCCAATGGCCAACGCAGTCTGTTGCTCGGACCGTTGCTCGACGACAGCGAACAAGCTGTGCGTTTTGCCGCAGCGAATGCATTGCTGGGGCTGTCGCCGGATGATCTGGGGCTGTACTTCGGTCCCTTGCAGCAGGTCATCGATGAGTATGAGCACTCGCTCACAGGTCAGCCCGAAAGCGCCGAAACCCACTACCAACTGGCACGCCTGCACCTGCACAACGCCGAACTGAAAGCAGCACAACAAGCGCTCGAACAGACCTTGCGCCTGGATCCGGGCAACCTGCCGGCACTGGTGATGCAAATTGACGTGCTGGATAAACAGGGCCAGGTCGATGCCGCCCAACAAATGTTGGCCAAACAGTTACGGACCCAACCCGACTCCGCCTATCTACAGCATGCTTTAGGCTTGTGGTTGCTGCATCACGGACAAAGCGAGTTTGCCTTGCTCGGCCTTTCAAAAGCGGTAGAACTTGCGCCCGACAACAAGGAGTACCGCTACGACCTGGCCACCACCTTGCACGGCCAGGAAGAACTCGAAGCGGCGCAAAAGCAGCTGCAAGAGATCGTGCAGCGTCACCCGGCCGATCGAAAGGCGCGGGTGCTGCTGATCAATTACTGGAAGGAAAGCGGCCAGCTGCAAAACGTTCAGGTGCTGCTGGCGCAGCTTGAGCAAATGAATCCGGATGACCCGGCGTTGCAGCAAGGGCTGTAAAAGACCACGGCTTTCGACACAAGCGCCTACGGGTATTGCGTAGGACTTACGAAAGCATTTTTTGCATCAATACCTGCAAATCATCCAGGTCGAACGGCTTGGCAAGGATCGGGGCCTTTTGCGCGATTGGACTGCCCGACTCACGAATTTCCTGCGGGTAACCGCTGATGAAAATCACCTTGAGCTCTGGTCGCAGCTTCACCGCGGGTTCGGCAATCTGCACACCGGAGATGCCACCGGGCAAACGGTAATCGGTGATCATCATGTCCAGGTGCGGTTTGCTGGCCAGAATTTCGAAGGCCTGCTCACCATCTTCAGCCTGCAAAACCCGATAGCCTTCGCCCGACAGATAGGCGGCCAGCACCATCAGGATCGAGGGGTCATCCTCAACGATCAATACGACATCTTGTGCATCTTCACTCATGGGAAGCCTTTGTTCGGTCAATAGCTGCTGATACGACCCTACGGTCATGCAGAGGTTGCGTTGCTTTGGCAGTTTTCCTGCAGCGGTAGGCAAACACGAAATAACGAACCTTGATTAATCTTGCTCTCAACGGTGATGGATCCGCCATGGGCTTCGACGATTTGCTCGGAAATAAAAAGCCCCAATCCAAGCTTAGGTATCTACACAACTTTGAAACACGGTGAAGGACCCTGTCCGTAGCAGCTGTCGAGCCTGCGAGGCTGCGTTCGAGGCGGGCCGCGTTCGGACGAAGTCCTCGTAAATCCGGGGTACACGGTTTACCGGAAAGAACGCGGTGCCTGATTTTACGACCGCTGCGCGGCCGAACGCAGCCTCGCAGGCTCGGCAGCTGCTACGAGAGCTAGATCAAAAGATGTGTAGATACTTATGCCAATCCAAGTCCGGTTACCACGGTGGTTTCTTCACGATGCGGTTCATGATTTGCGGTAGATCCGTTCTTGTTTGACCAACGGTTCGAACTGCTTGCCGTAGGTCGAAAACTCCAGGGTTTCCTTGCTGCCCAGCACCAGGAAGCCACGGTGGCACAGCGACTCATGAAACAGGCCGAAGGCGCGATCCTGTAATTTTTTATTGAAATAGATCAATACATTGCGACATGAAATTAATTGAGTTTCTGAAAATACACTGTCAGTCGCCAGGCTGTGGTCGGCGAAGGTCACGTTCTCGCACAGGGTCTTGTCGAAAATCGCGTAGTCATACGCTGCCGTGTAGTAATCGGCGAACGAGCGCTGACCACCGGCCTGCTGATAGTTATGGGTGTAGGCGCGAATGTTCTCCAGCGAGAAGATCCCTTGTTTGGCTTTTTCCAGCGAGCGTGGGTTGATGTCGGTGGCGTAGAGGATAGTGCGCTCGAGCAAGCCCTCTTCGCGAAGCAGAATCGCCATCGAATAGACCTCTTCGCCGGTGCTGCAACCGGCAATCCAGATCTTGATCGAGGGATAGGTCTTGAGCAGCGGTACCACTTCCCGACGGATCGCCTGGAAGTGCGCAGGGTCGCGGAACATCTCGCTGACCGGAATCGTCAATAACTGCAGCAACTGCATGAACGCCGTAGGGTCGTGCAACACCCGTTCCTGCAGCGCGGAAATAGTCTTGCACTCGAACTGATGCAAGGCGTGATTGACCCGGCGCTTGATCGAAGCGCTGGAGTAATCGCGAAAGTCATAGCTGTACTTGAGGTAGATCGCTTCGATCAACAGCCGCAGCTCGATTTCTATATTTCTCTGCACTTAGATACGTTCCATCTTCGGTAACCACACGTGAATCAGCGAGAACAGGCGATCCAGATCGATGGGCTTGGCCAGGTAATCGTTGGAGCCTGCTTGCAGGCAGCGTTCCTGATCATCCTTCATGGCCTTGGCCGTCACCGCGATGATCGGCAACTTGCGCCAGCGCGGGTCCTTGCGGATCTCGATGGTGGCTTCAAAACCGTCCATCTCCGGCATCATCACGTCCATCAGCACCAGGTCGATGTCATCCACCTCATTGAGTTTCTCGATCGCTTCACGGCCGTTACGGCCAATAACCACGATCGCGCCCTTATGCTCCAGTGCGCTGGTGAGGGCAAAGATATTGCGCACATCATCATCCACCAACAGCACCTTGCGGCCTTCGAAGACCTTGTCGCGGCTGCGGGCAGTCTTGAGCATCGTTTGCCGCTCATGGGACAACCGCGATTCGACTTTGTGCAGAAAGAGTGTCACTTCGTCGAGCAAGCGCTCTGGTGAACGCGCACCCTTGATGATGATCGAGCGTGAATACTTGCGCAGATCCGCCTCCTCATCACGGGTCAGGTTGCGCCCGGTGTAGACGATCACTGGCGGGAACGAGCAGATGTCTTCGGTGGACATACGCTTGAGCAAGTCATTGCCGAGCATGTCCGGCAGTTTCAGGTCGATGATCATGCAGTCGTAAAGAGTGCTGCGCAGCAGGTCCAGCGCCTCCTGGGCCAAGCCGACGGCGGTGATCTCGATATCATCGTCACCGATCAGCCGGGCAATGCTGTCGCGTTGCAGGTCATCGTCTTCCACCAGCAGCACGCGTTTGACCTTTTGCGTCAACTTGGCTTCCAGTCGCGCGAATACATCCTTGAGCTCTTCGCGAGTAGTTGGCTTGATCGCATAACCGATGGCGCCCATGTGCATGGCGGCTTCGACACGGTCCTCGACGGAAATCACGTGAACCGGGATGTGGCGGGTTTCGGCATGTTCTTTGAGGCGCTGCAACACAGTCAGCCCGGAATGGTCCGGCAGGCGCATGTCCAGCAGTATCGCGTCCGGAATGAACTGTGTGGCCAGCTCAAACCCTTCATCGGCACCGTGAGCCACCAGGCATTGATACCCCAGCTCATGGGCCAGATCGAAGAGGATGTGCGCAAAGTTCGGCTCGTCCTCCACCACCAGGATGCAACGGGTGGTGAATGGCGCGTTGCCGCGATCATCAGCGAAACGCGCAATATCCGCTTCGGCGATCAGCGCTGCAGGCGCGACAGCCTTGGGCGCAGCAACGACTGGCGCGATCTTCATTGGCTCAACTGGCTCATCACCGGGCTCGACGTACTGCTCGGGCAACACCAGCGTGAATGAGCTGCCCTGCCCCGCTTCGCTGATGAGGCTGATCGAACCGCCGAGCAACGCCGCCAGGTCACGCGAGATCGACAGGCCCAGCCCTGTGCCGCCGTAACGACGGTTGGTGGTGCCATCGACCTGGCGGAAGGCCTCGAAAATTCTGTCTTGCTGATCGTTGGCGATACCGATACCCGAGTCACGGACGATAAAGGCAATGCCGCCGCCCGGATGCTCGGTGACGGTCAGACTGACAGCGCCCTTCTCGGTGAATTTCACGGCATTCGACAGCAAGTTCTTGAGCACTTGCTCCAGACGCTGACGATCCGTGAACAGCATCAACGGCGCATTCGACTGCAGTTCGACGTTGAACGCCAGGTGCTTGTCCGCCGCCAGCGGTTCAAACGTACCGCGCACGCTATCCAGCAGACGCGCGACGCTGGTGTTTTCCGGCCGCATTTCAAGCTTGCCGGCCTCGACCTTGGAAATATCGAGAATGTCGTTAATCAGGTTCAACAAGTCGTTGCCGGCCGAGTAGATCGACTCGGCAAACTTCACCTGCTCGACACTGAGGTTTTGGTGTGGGTTCTCTGCCAGCAGCTTTGAGAGGATCAATGAACTGTTCAGCGGCGTGCGCAGTTCATGGGACATATTGGCAAGGAATTCGGACTTGTACTGGCTGGAGCGCTGCAACTCTTCAGCCCGTTCTTCCAGTTGTGCCTGAGCCTGATTCAACTCACCGTTCTTGCGATCCATTGCATCACGCTGCTCGGCCAGGATGCGTGCCTGTTCAGCGAGCTGCTCGTTGGTCTGCTCAAGCTCGACCTGCTGGGTCTCCAGGCTCGCCTGGGATTCTTTGAGAATTCGCGACTGTTCTTCCAGCTCTTCGTTGGCGGACTTCAGCTCTTCTTGTTGCACCTGAAGTTCTTCATTGAGCTGCTGGGTTTGCGCAAGTACTTCCTGCAGCCGCTGGCGATAACGCGCCGCTTCGATGGAAGTGCCAATGTTCCCGGCAATCAACTCCAGCAGTGCGATATCACGCTCGGTGAGGGCGCGCAGGAAACCCAGTTCGATCACACCGTTGACCTGATCGTCATCACGGGTCGGTACCACCAGCACGCTGCGTGGCGCACCTTCACCCAACCCGGAGCTGACTTTGAAGTAGTCGGCCGGCACTTCATCCAGGCGAATCATCCGGCCCTGTTGCGCCGCCTGGCCGGTAATCCCCTCACCACTGGAAATCGCTTGCTCGCGCGCCTCCTGCTCACGGGAGAAGCCATAAGCGGCTATGCGTTTGAGGCCGCCGTGTTCTTCCTTCACGTACATCGCGCCGACCGCGGTGCCCAGGTACTGCGCGCAGAATTGCAGAATATGGCGGCCCAGCACGTTCGGCGTCAGTTGCCCAAGCACCTGCTCCGCCAACTCGGTCTGGCCGTTGCGCAGCCAGGCTTGTTGTTCCAGGCGTTGCGCACTCTTGTGTTGCTCGGCAAGGTTGGCACTGTAACTGTTCGACAGGCTGAGCAAATCGCGCCGGCCGACGTAGGCCAACAAGCCACTGACTCCGGCAACAAACAGCAAATACAGGGAAATGCTCCAGATTGTCGTGCGGCGAACGTCTTCGCTGCGCGTGGTGCGCAGCTGTTGCTCCATATCGATGACATCTTCGTACTGTTTGCGAATTTCGTCGGTCAGTCGCTTGCCCTTGCCAGCTTTCACCACGGCCCGATAATCACCGCCGCTGCGCTGCAATTCGATCAATTTCTGCGAGTACTCGTTCCACTCGACCTGCAACGCCTCGAGCCTGCGCAGGCGATCAACCTGTGGCAGATTGTCGGCCGTCAGTTCCTGCAAGGTCTTGAGCGCGACAATGATTCTCGGTTTGGCTGTTTCGTAGGGATCGAGAAAATGCTCGTCACTGGACAACAGAAACCCCCGCATCCCGGTTTCCAGGTCGACCGTCAACTTTACCGCTTCGTTGGCGTTATTGATTACCCGGTCCGTGTGCTCGACCCACTGGATCACCGACAACAGGTAGGTGATCAAGGAGACAAAAAACACCGCGCTGAGCACGCCCATACCTAGCGGCAAGCTGATGTTGCGGCTCAGGAGTTTGCGGAAACTTTGCTCATCAACCGAAGACGAAGAGGTCATTGGATGGCCTTGGTGTACTGTTGTCGATGAGGGAGTTTGCCCCATAAACGCGTTTTGGATCCATTTATCTGACAGGCTTCCCGGCAATATCCTGCAGCGTTCTACAATGACTCAAGAAGAACGGTTCTGCTGTCGACTCCTGTACAGTTGTTCTTTGTTTACAGATTCGGGAAAACCCTTATGTCCGCCACAGCGCCCACCATCCTTGTAGTCGAAGACGACACCGTCGTGCGTATGCTGATCGTCGACGTGCTGGAAGAATTGGCGTTCAAGGTGCTGGAAGCCGACAGTGGCAAAGCAGCGCTTGCCCTGATCGAAGATAGCGCGCAAACCATCGATCTGCTGATGACCGATGTGGGATTGCCGGGGATGGATGGCCGAGAGCTGGCCACTCAGGCGCGTGTGCTGCGCCCGACGTTGCCGATTCTGTTTGCCAGTGGTTATGCCGAAAGCATTGAGGTGCCTGAACGCATGTCGGTGATTGGCAAGCCGTTCTCTATTGAACAGTTGCGCGATAAGGTCCTGAGCATGCTCACGGCTTGAGCTCAGCCTTTCTTGCGAACTTCATTCAAGGTACTCGCCACTTTCAAGTGCCGATACAACAGGGTCGACGCCCATTCCCGATCGCCCTGTTCCAGTGCTTCGATAATTTCCAGGTGTTCACGGCAGGAAGTACGAACCCGCTCCAGGTTCGACACAGTATGAAACTCGGTAAGCCGGCGCAGGCGGTTTTGCTGCTGCACGGTTTGCAGAATGAAGCTGTTGCCTGAGGCTGCGGCGAGCAACTCATGGAATTCGGCGTTGGCTTCGAAAAAGCTCAGGCTGTCGGGAGTGCCTTCGAGCAGTGCCTGTTGCTTTTCACGGCAGCGCTGCAAGCGCTCGCGGGGTAGATTGAAAGTTGGCTCAAGCAAGCCTGCAGGCTCCAGGAGCATGCGAAAGCGATAACTTTCGAAGCGTTTTTCGGCCGAACTCAAGGTGGGCAAAAACATCCAGCCGTGTCCGTGTTTGCGCTGCATCACACCTTCGTCGGACAGACGCAGCAAGCACCGGCGCAATACCGCTTTGCTTGCGCCGTAACGACGCAGCAGATCGCTTTCCATCACCTGATCGGGTATCGCCTGAGCCAGGCGATCATCAATCAACCGCCGATACAGTTCCTCATCCTCACCAATCGGCAGGCTGACCTTGGCCAGTTCATCGCTGAGCGGCGTATCCAGCACGCAGTAACCCTGATGGGGCAAGCGTCCGATCACGTGCTCTTGCGCCAGATAGACCAGCGCCCCGCGAATCGGCGAACGAGACACGCCAAAGCGCTCGGCCAGTTCGACCTCCTTGAGGTGACTGCCGGGTGTTAACTCGCCAGACCGGATCGCCATGAGAATCTGCGAGGCGACTTTAGTCTGAAGTGCGGTGGGTTGGGTCATTGAAAAACGTCCATGGATCAGCTGCCAGACGCTAACCCATGAATTGAGAAACTTCCAGTCAATACAAGCGCATAACGCACCGTGAGGCGATTGCCGGGCACAATCGACACCGCCAGCTGTGGTTTAATTGCGCCCCTCGTTTCTCCCCTGCCTTCTGCCTGCATCAAGGAAATCCCGCTCATGAGTCAGCCCCGCGCAACCAAAGTCCTGGTTATTGGTTACGTCTGGCCCGAGCCACGCTCGTCGGCGGCCAGCGGACACGTGATGCAAATCCTTGAAACGTTTTTGCAGCAAGGCTGGGACATCACCTTCAGTAGCCCGGCCGGTGTCGGCGAACACAAGGCAGACCTGACTGAGCTGGGTATTCGTGAAGTCGCCATCGAGCTGAACAACAGCAGTTTCGATACCTTCGTCAGCGAACTGGCACCGGATATCGTGCTGTTCGATCAGTTCATGATGGAGGAGCAGTTTGGCTGGCGGGTCGAGAAACACTGCCCTGACGCGTTGCGCGTACTTGAGACTTCTGATCTGCAGAGCTTGCGGCATGCCCGGCACCAGCGTCTCAAGGAGCGCCTGAAGGCCAGTGACGATGCCAATGACTTCAGCGGGTTGTTCGCACCGGCGTTGCGTGAAGAGTTCGAACTCATGGCCGACACCGATCTGGCCAAGCGCGAAATTGCCGCGCTGTACCGCTGTGACCTGAACCTGATGATCTCGGAGATGGAAATCGAGTTGCTGGTGGAACAGTTCAAACTGCCGCGCCAATTGCTGCACTGGTGTCCGCTGATGATCGAGCCGATCACACAGCCATTCACACCGTTCGAAGACCGCGCGCACTTCCTCAGCATCGGCAATTTCCGCCACGCGCCGAACTGGGATGCGGTGCTCTGGATGAAAACCACCCTCTGGCCGCTGATCCGGCAACAACTGCCCGGTGCGCAACTGCACGTTTATGGCGCCTACACACCACCCAAGGCCACGGCACTGCACAATCCGACTCAGGGATTTCACGTGATGAACTGGGCCGAAGACGCCTTACAGGTCATGTCGGCGGCACGAATCTGCCTGGCTCCGCTGCGTTTCGGCGCCGGCATCAAGGGCAAAATTGTCGACGCAATGCTCTGCGGCACACCGAATGTCACCACGCCGATGGGCGCTGAAGCCATGCACGGACAATGGCCATGGCCGGGGGCGGTGGCTGAGTCTGCCAGTGCATTGGCCAGCGCTGCTGTGAGGCTTTATCAGGACAAAAAACAATGGTCAGCGGCTCAGGCACAAGGGGCTGACCTGCTGGCAGCACGTTACCAGCACCAGGTGCATGGTCCTGCGCTCATCGAGAAAATTGCCTACTGCCGTCAGAACCTGCTGCAGCTAAGACGTGACAACTTCACCGGTAGCATGCTTCGGCATCACCAACATAAAAGCACTCAATATATGGCTCAATGGATCGAGGCAAAAAATCGAGTCAACGCATAAATTTTATCCCTGCCGCCCCAAGTAACACGCATTATTTCTTCTGCCGAACACTCATTCTTTTCTGTTTGAGCGGAAAGCAACATCAGTGCATTTAATTACTTGGAAACCTTTATCGACTTGCAACTAAACCCTCTATTGAATTACTTATAACTCACGGATGCCACTGAACACTCAGTGCACGCAATACGCCATCCGGCTTGTTATCTATTTAATATTCAGCAATGGAGTGCATCATGGCGAACTCATACCCCTACAAAAAATGGATGTCCGAAACACCTTACATTGATCGTCTGTCCATCGGCGAGATAGTTTGGCCGGGCGCCCACAACTCCGGTGTAGACCGCGACTTCTCTTATCCGCCTCATATCGCCGTCATTTCCAACTGGGTTGTGTGTCAGGACGGCCCGTTCATCCAGCAACTCAATGAAGGCGTGCGAGCGCTCGACCTGAGGTTTCACTCCGATGAACACTGGATGGGCATCAAGAAATTCCATACGTTTCACGGTCCTGCTACAGGTCGCTCGTTGAGCGAGCTGATTAAAAGCCTGAACTATTTCCTTGATGAAAACCCGGATGAATTCATTATTCTGGATATGCACGAATTGAAGGCATTGAAAGACGGCGCTTTCGATTACAAGACATTTAATACCGTCATCATGAATGAGCTGGGGTTGCGACTCATCCCCAAGGGAAATAAACACCTTACACTTGCAGAACTCAAAAAACTCAGCAATAAACAAAGGATCGTACTGGCAGCCGAATGGCATCCCGACTTTAACAGTCCGCTGTACTGGGGCGGTATCAGCCACGAGTGGAGCGGCACTGACATTACATCTCCTAACGAACTGAAACAGCACATCGCACGGACCTTACAATCCCCACCATCGGGTCCTATGCCTTGGTCATTGTCGGCAACCAGTTATGGGGAGCTTGCCGGTGTGAAAAGAATATCCACAGAGCTGAATGAGTGGTTCGGCCCAACGTCTGGCTGGGCACCGAAATGCAGCATTATCAATGTCGACTTTTTTGGAGACTCTTCGCTGATCGACTACTGCCAGGAGTTGAACATGAGCAAGGGGCTAACCAAGCGCTAACCCCGAAAAATCGAAAGTCCTCGCCTGGCGGCGCGACAGGTTGGAACTCTCTTCCTGAAAGTGCATCATCAAGGCGCGATAATTATAAAAGCGCCTTGCCATGACCCGAGCCACCCGAGTGACCGACCCGTCCTACGAGCTGATGGATGACCACAACGGTTTATCCATCATCTATCGCCAGCATGGATTCCCCTGCCCGCTGGTGCGTTGGCATTTCCACAAGGAATACGAGCTGCACCTGATTGTCGCCAGCTCAGGCAAGGTGTTCATTGGCGACTACATCGGCAACTTTTATCCCGAAACCCTGTTTCTGACGGGGCCCAACCTGCCCCACAACTGGATCAGCCAGGTGGCCGAAGACGAAGTGGTGCCCAAGCGCGACATGCTGGTGAACTTCACCGATGAGCTGTTCGACGGCGGCCATCAGGTGTTTGCCGAACTCAAGAGCCTGACGCCCCTGCTGGAACGTGCGCAGTACGGCATCGAGTTTCGCTGTAAACAGACGATCCGCCAGGCCATGGACTTGATGCAGCGGATTGCCGACACCAAAGGCGTTACCCGCCTCGGGTACTTTTTCATCCTGCTGGAGCTGTTGGTTGCCTGCGACGACTACCAATTGCTGTCCGGGGCAACCACGCCACAGCTAGCCGACGAACATAACATCGACCGCACCAACCGTGCGGTGGATTACATCTTTGCCCACTACGCTCGCGAACTGCCACTGGAAGAAGTCGCCGAACATCTGGGCATGAAGCCGACCTATTTCTCCCGGGTCTTCAAACAGGCCACCGGACGCTGCTTTATCGAGTTCGTCAATCGGTTGCGCATCAGCAAATCCTGCGAGTTGCTGGCCGATGGCGATAAACCGGTGACCGATGTTTGCTTTGAGTCGGGTTTCAACAATATTTCCAACTTCAACCGGCGTTTTCAGCAACTCAAAGGCATGACCCCTTCCCATTACCGTCGCCTGGCAGTGCAGCGGTTGACCGAGCAGAACCTCGGTCAAGGCTGAGCCTCTACCATCAAGTGCAAAATAGTATCAGCGCCAGTGCTACCAACGATTTGTCATCGCGTGTGTTGAGGGCTGTAATTGGCCTCAGATTCTTCCTACCTCCGGAAGACACAAAAACAATAACTGTCCTTCTGTTGTCCCCCTGGGCTCAGAAGAGGAGTGCGCGATGAAACCCACTGTAAAAGCTCTGCTTGCCTGCACCTGCATGACCCTCAGCGGCGTCAGTCTTGGCGCGCAAACCCTGACCATTGCCACCGTCAACAACAGCGACATGATCCGCATGCAAAAGCTCTCGAAGACCTTCGAGGCCGAGCACCCGGAGATCAAGCTCAATTGGGTGGTGCTGGAAGAAAACGTCCTGCGTCAACGCCTGACCACTGACATTGCCACCCAGGGCGGCCAGTTCGACGTGCTGACCATCGGCATGTACGAAGCCGCACTGTGGGGCGCCAAGGGTTGGCTGGAACCGATGAAAGATCTACCCGCCAGTTACGCCCTCGACGATGTATTCCCCTCGGTGCGTGAAGGCCTGTCGGTCAAGGGCACGCTCTACGCCTTGCCGTTCTATGCCGAAAGCTCCATGACCTATTACCGCACCGACCTGTTCAAGGACGCAGGCCTTGTCATGCCCGAGCATCCGACCTGGGAGCAAATCGGCGAATTCGCCAGCAAGCTCAACAAACCCGAGCAGGAGCAATACGGTATCTGCCTGCGCGGCAAGGCCGGTTGGGGCGAGAACATGGCGCTGATCACCACTGTCGCCAATGCCTACGGCGCCCGCTGGTTCGATGAGAAGTGGCAGCCGGAATTCAGCGGTCCGGAGTGGAAGAATGCGCTGAGCTTCTACGTCGAGACCATGAAAAAATCCGGCCCACCGGGTGCTTCCAGCAACGGTTTCAACGAGAACCTCGCGCTGTTCAACAGCGGCAAATGCGCGATCTGGGTCGACGCCAGCGTCGCCGGCTCGTTCGTCACCGACAAAACCCAAAGCAAAGTCAGCGACCACACAGGCTTCACCTACGCCCCCCATCAAGTGACCGACAAAGGCTCGGCCTGGTTGTACTCCTGGGCGCTGGCGATCCCCACCAGCTCCAAAGCCAAGGACGCGGCGAAAACCTTCAGCACCTGGGCCACCTCCAAAGAGTACGGCGCACTGGTTGCCGAGAAGGACGGCATCGCCAACGTGCCGCCAGGCACACGCGCCTCGACCTACAGCGAGGCCTACATGAACGCTGCACCGTTCGCCAAGATCACGCTGGAATCGCTGAAGGTTGCCGACCCGAGCAAACCGACCCTGAAGCCCGTGCCCTATATCGGCATCCAATTGGTAACCATTCCTGAGTTCCAGGCCGTTGGTACCCAGGTCGGCAAGCTGTTCTCTGCTGCGCTGATCGGCCAGACCACTGTCGATCAGGCGCTGGCGGCCGCCCAGCAGACCTCCGAACGTGAAATGAAGCGCGCGGGTTATCCCAAATAACCCGGAGCCATTCAATTGTGGCGAGGGAGTTTGCTCCCGCTGGGTCGCGAAGCGGCCCCAAAAACGGCGAATGCGATTTGTCAGAGAGCGCAT
>NZ_JANLNW010000055.1 GCF_025465945.1 Pseudomonas sp. 6D_7.1_Bac1
GCAGGCAAAAAAAGGGAGGCCGCATGGGCCTCCCTTTCTCATTACGATTTACCAGTTACAAACTGGCAATCCGCGCATGTTGCTCGGCCAGCCTGCCCAGAGCCTGTTCGGCTTCGGCCAGTTTGGCGCGTTCTTTCTCGATGACGTCGGCCGGGGCCTTGTCAACGAAGCCGGCGTTGGACAGCTTGCCGCCCACGCGTTGCACTTCGCCTTGCAGGCGCTGGATTTCCTTGTCCAGACGCGCCAGTTCAGCGTCTTTGTCGATCAGGCCGGCCATCGGCACCAGCACTTCCATCTCGCCCACCAGAGCGGTGGCGGACAGTGGGGCTTCTTCGCCGGCGGCCAATACGGTGATCGACTCGAGCTTGGCCAGCTTTTTCAGCAGGACTTCGTTCTCGGTGAGGCGACGCTGGTCTTGCGCGCTGACGTTCTTCAGGAACAGCGGCAGCGGTTTGCCCGGGCCGATGTTCATCTCGCCACGAATGTTACGGGTGCCGAGCATCAGACCCTTGAGCCATTCGATGTCGTCTTCGGCGGCCTGGTCGATGCGTGCTTCATTGGCCACTGGCCAAGGTTGCAGCATGATCGTCTTGCCTTCGATACCGGCCAGCGGCGCAATGCGCTGCCAGATTTCTTCGGTAATGAACGGCATGAACGGGTGGGCCAGACGCAAAGCGACTTCCAGCACGCGAACCAGCGTGCGGCGAGTGCCGCGTTGACGCTCTACGGCTGCGTTTTCGTCCCACAGCACAGGCTTGGAGAGTTCCAGGTACCAGTCGCAATACTGGTTCCAGATGAACTCGTACAAGGCTTGTGCGGCCAGGTCGAAACGGAACTGGTCGAGTTGGCGGGTCACTTCGGCTTCGGTGCGTTGCAGCTGCGAAATGATCCAGCGGTCTGCCAGCGAGAGCTCGTAGGCTTCGCCGTTCTGGCCGCAGTCTTCGCCCTTGTCCAGTACGTAGCGCGCGGCGTTCCAGATCTTGTTGCAGAAGTTGCGATAGCCTTCGACGCGGCCCATGTCGAACTTGATGTCGCGGCCGGTCGATGCCAGCGAGCAGAACGTGAAGCGCAGCGCGTCGGTGCCATAGCTGGCGATACCGTCGGCGAACTCGTCGCGGGTCTGCTTCTCGATCTTCTTCGCCAGTTTCGGTTGCATCATGCCCGAGGTGCGTTTTTCCACCAGCGCTTCGAGCTCGATACCGTCGATGATGTCCAGCGGGTCCAGGACGTTGCCCTTGGACTTGGACATCTTCTGGCCCAGGCCATCACGCACCAGGCCGTGCACGTACACAGTCTTGAACGGTACCTGCGGCGTGCCGTCTTCGTTTTTCACCAAGTGCATGGTGAGCATGATCATCCGGGCAACCCAGAAGAAAATGATGTCGAAGCCGGTCACCAGCACGTCGGTGGAGTGGAACTTCTTCAGGAACTCAGTCTGCTGCGGCCAGCCGAGGGTGGAGAAGGTCCACAGGCCCGAGCTGAACCAGGTGTCGAGAACGTCGTTGTCCTGTTGCAGCGCAACCTCCTGGCCGAGGTTGTGCTTGGCACGCACTTCGGCTTCGTCGCGACCGACGTAGACCTTGCCCGACTCGTCGTACCAGGCCGGGATCCGGTGACCCCACCACAGCTGACGGCTGATGCACCAGTCCTGGATGTCGCGCATCCACGAGAAGTACATGTTTTCGTACTGCTTGGGCACGAATGCGATACGGCCGTCTTCAACGGCAGCAATCGCAGGCTCGGCCAGTGGTTTGGTGGAAACGTACCACTGGTCGGTCAACCACGGCTCGATGATGGTGCCGGAGCGGTCGCCTTTCGGCACTTTCAGGGCGTGATCGTCGACGCTGACCAGAAGGCCGACCGCTTCGAACGCGGCAACGATTTCCTTACGGGCCTGGAAACGGTTGAGGCCGGCGTATTCTGCTGGCAGTGTGCCGTCGATCTCTTCGTTGACGCTGCCATCGAGGTTGAATACCTGGGCGGTTGCCAGCACCTCGGCGTTCTTGTCGAAGATGTTCAGCAGCGGCAGGTTGTGGCGCTTGCCGACTTCATAGTCGTTGAAATCGTGCGCCGGGGTGATTTTCACGCAGCCGGTGCCGAATTCAGGGTCGCAGTAATCGTCAGCGATGATCGGGATGCGGCGGCCAACCAGCGGCAGTTCGACAAATTTTCCGATCAGGGCTTTGTAGCGGTCATCGTTCGGGTTAACGGCCACGGCGGCGTCGCCGAGCATGGTTTCCGGACGGGTGGTCGCGACGATCAGGTAATCGTTGCCTTCAGCGGTCTTGGCGCCGTCGGCCAGCGGGTACTTCAGGTTCCACAGGAAGCCTTTCTCGTCGTGGTTTTCCACTTCGAGGTCGGAAATTGCCGTGTGCAGCTTGGTGTCCCAGTTGACCAGACGCTTGCCGCGGTAGATCAGACCGTCTTCGTGCAGGCGTACGAAGGCTTCCTTGACCGCTTCCGAGAGGCCGTCGTCCATGGTGAAGCGCTCGCGGCTCCAGTCTACCGACGAGCCGAGGCGACGGATCTGACGGCTGATGTTGCCGCCGGATTCATCCTTCCATTCCCAGACTTTCTCGAGGAATTTTTCGCGGCCCAGGTCGTGGCGGCTCTGGCCCTTGGCTTCGAGCTGACGCTCCACCAACATTTGCGTGGCGATACCGGCGTGGTCGGTGCCCGGCTGCCACAGGGTGTTGCGACCCTGCATGCGGCGGAAACGGATCAGGGCGTCCATGATCGCGTTGTTGAAGCCATGGCCCATGTGCAGGCTGCCAGTGACGTTCGGCGGCGGGATCATGATGGTGTAGGAGTCGCCCGCGCCTTGCGGGGCGAAATAATTCTCGGACTCCCAGGTGTTGTACCAGGAAGTTTCAATGGCGTGCGGCTGGTAGGTCTTATCCATGCGCGGCGGGACCCTATTGGCATTTATTCAGGAAAAGCCGGCAAGTATAGCGGGGCATGGGACGAAGGGCGAGCAGCGGCGGACCGGGTTCGTCATCAATCACAGCGAGGATCAATGTGGGAGCGAGCCTGCTCGCGATGCAGGCACCGCGGTCTATCAGGGAACCGAGGTGATGCTATCGCGAGCAGGCTCGCTCCCACAGGGGATTGGTATTACTCGTACTGGCTAAGCAACCGTTCCATACGCGCATCCAGGCGGCGTTTGATCTCGGTTTCGATATGCGGCGCGAAGTCGTCGATCACGTCTTGCAGGATCAATTGCGCCGCAGCGCGCAGTTCGCTGTCCAGGTGCAGCATGACATCAGCGCCTTGCTGGACGGAGGACGCCTGAGCCGGTTCGGCAACAGGCGAGGGTGCGGGTGTCGGCTTGGGAGCTGGCGGTTCGATGACGCCGGCTTTCGGTTTGCCACCGACCTGATCGAACAGCATCGGAATCTGGCCTTCATCACTGCCTTGCTCGACAGTGTCGGTCAATAGTGGTGGTTGCAGGTTGTCATCGCCGAGTAACTGGCGGATCGACTCGAGGTCGTCCAGCAAGTGTGCGGACTTTTGCAGCGGGTTTGACGTGTCCATCATGTGCTCAGAGTCGCTGTAAACGGTGATCTTGCAGAGGATAGCCCTGTTCGCGGTAGAAACGGAAACTCTCCCGCGCGGCCTGACGAATTGTCGGGTCTTCGACCACCACTTCGGCCACACGGGCAAAGCGCTGGGCAAAAGACGGGACTTTGAGGTCAAGGTTGACCAACAAGTCCTGGTGTTGCCCTGGGTCATCTCCCAGGCCGAGCACAATCAAACCGTCCGGTTCGCTTTCGGCGGGACCGTGAGGCACGAAGCTTTCACCTTTGAACGTCCACAGGCGCGCATCGAGATCGTCACGCTGGGCGGCATCGCTGCAATGCAGATAGATGTGGTGGCCCATGCGCCAGGCTTTTTCGGTGAGCTTGCAGGCAAAATCCAGCCGTGCGGAAGGATCGGCGCTCGGCAGGATATAGAAATCGACTTTGGTCATTGCGGTTCCTGATGCCTGCGCGGCGTCATCCATGGACGCCGCCGCGCAGGGGGTTCAGTTTCAGGCTTTGGCGCGGTCCAGCAGGTATTGGGTCAACAATGGAACCGGACGGCCAGTGGCTCCCTTGTCCTTGCCGCCGCTGGTCCAGGCCGTGCCGGCGATGTCCAGGTGCGCCCAGTTCAGGTTCTTGGTGAAGCGCGACAGGAAGCAGGCAGCAGTGATGGTGCCGGCTTTCGGGCCGCCGATGTTGGCGATGTCGGCGAACGGGCTGTCCAGTTGCTCCTGGTACTCATCGAACAGCGGCAGTTGCCAGGCGCGGTCGTCAGCCTGTTGGCCTGCGCTCAGCAGTTGGCCGATCAGCTCGTCGTTGTTGCCCAGCAGGCCCGAGGTGTGGGAGCCGAGGGCGACGACGCAGGCGCCGGTCAGGGTGGCGATGTCGATCACCGCTTGTGGCTTGAAGCGCTCGGAGTAGGTCAGGGCGTCGCACAGCACCAGACGGCCTTCGGCGTCGGTGTTGAGGATTTCCACGGTCTGACCGCTCATGGTCGTGACGATATCGCCAGGGCGCGAAGCCTTGCCGCTCGGCATGTTCTCGGCACAGGCGAGGATGCACACCAGGTTGATCGGCAGTTTCAGTTCGAGCACGGCACGCAAGGTGCCAAACACGCTGGCGGCGCCGCCCATGTCGTACTTCATCTCGTCCATGCCGGCGCCCGGCTTGAGGCTGATGCCGCCGGTGTCAAAGGTGATGCCCTTGCCGACCAGTGCGTACGGCTTCTCGGCTTTCTTGCCGCCGTTGTATTGCATGACGATCAGACGCGGTGGCTGGGCGCTGCCCTGGCCGACGGCGTAGAACGAACCCATGCCCAGTTCCTTGATTTGTTTCTCATCAAGGATTTCGACTTTCAGCCCCTTGAACTCCTTGCCCAGGTTCTTCGCCTGCTCGGCGAGGAAAATCGGGTGGCAGATGTTCGGTGGCAGGTTGCCCAGGTCGCGGGTGAAGGACATGCCGTTGGCAATCGCGGTGGCGTGAGTCACGGCGCGCTCGACTTCAGCCTGTGCGGCCTTGATGGTCAGCAGGGTGATTTTCTTCAGGGCGCGGGGGTCGGATTTCTGGCTCTTGAACTGCTCGAAGGCGTATTCGCCGTCCACCAGGGTTTCGGCCAGCAGACGGGTTTTGCCGTAGCTGTCACGCCCTTTGACCACGATTTCGTCCAGCGCCAGCACGGCATCGGTGCCGCCCAGGCCTTTGAGGATGTTCAGTGCGCCAGCGATGATTTTGCGGAACGGGCGGTCGCCCAGTTCGGCGTCTTTACCCACGCCAACCAGCAGCACGCGTTCGGCTTTGAGGTTTGGCAGGCTGTGCAGCAACAGGCTCTGGCCAACTTTGCCGGCCAGGTCGCCACGCTTGAGGACTGCGCTGATCGCGCCGCCGCTGAGCTCGTCGATTTGTTTGGCGACGTTGCCGAGAGTGCGGCCTTCGCCGACGGCGACTACCAGGGTGGCGGTTTTCAACGTTTCTGGGCTAACGCTTTTTACAACCAGTTCCATGTCCGGTTCCCTGAATAAATGGTCAAAATGCAGCGTGTCACGCGACGCGCGCACGTTTGCCTCTCTCTATGGAAAGGCTGCACAAAGACGCTGGTGGAGGCCAGCGACAAAGGCCGCATATTGAACCTCGCTCACTGCGCCTGACAAGCCTTGCGCGGGCGAACTTTGCGCCATTGCGCACCCGCTTGAGCATGCGCAGTGACAGGCGCGGTCAATCACAGGATAATGCGCCATCTTTTTCGGCGGCTCAGCCCTGCGAGCCGCCCGATACGTTTGCTTGTTTGGCCGCCTTAGCCTGACAACCCTGGAGTGTCTGGTTTGATTGTCTTCCGTTATCTTTCCCGCGAAGTCCTGTTGACCTTGAGCGCCGTCAGCGCCGTGCTGCTGGTCATCATCATGAGTGGGCGCTTCATCAAGTTCCTGGCTCAGGCCGCCTCCGGCGCCCTGGACCCAGGCTCGCTGTTCCTGATCATGGGCTTTCGCCTGCCGGGTTTCCTGCAACTGATTCTGCCGCTGGGGCTGTTTCTCGGGATACTGCTGGCCTACGGCCGCCTTTACCTAGACAGTGAAATGACTGTGCTCTCGGCGACCGGCATGAGCCAGCAGCGTCTGCTGGGCATGACCCTGTTTCCGGCTGCGCTGGTGGCGCTGGTCGTGGCCTGGTTGAGCTTGAGTCTCGCACCGCAAGGTGCCAATCAGTTCCAGTTGCTGCTCAATAAACAAGACGCGATGACTGAGTTCGACACCTTGGTGCCGGGCCGTTTTCAAGCGTTGCGCGACGGTTCGCGGGTGACTTACACCGAACGGATGTCCGATGACCGGATCAACCTGGGTGGTGTATTCATTTCGGAGAAGCGCCTTTCTCCCGACCAGAAAGATCGCGGCATTTCCGTGCTGGTGGCCGAAAAGGGCCGTCAGGAAATCAAGGAGGACGGCAACCGTTACCTGATTCTCGATAATGGCTACCGTTACGACGGTAATCCGGGGCTGGCTGACTACCGTGCCATCAAGTACGACACCTATGGCGTGCTGCTGCCCAAGCCGGATGTCAGTGACGAAGTGACCGATCGCGATGCAATGACTACCAGCTTTCTGCTGGCCAATGACGACATTCGCTCGCGCGCCGAGCTGCAATGGCGTCTGTCGCTGCCGTTGCTGGTGTTTATCGTGACGCTGATGGCTGTGCCGCTGTCACGGGTCAATCCGCGCCAGGGTCGTTTCCTCAAGCTGCTGCCGGCGATCCTTCTTTATATGGCCTATCTGACGATCCTGATCGCCGGGCGTGGCGCTCTGGAGAAAGGCAAGATCCCGCAGGCACTGGGCTTGTGGTGGGTTCACGGGGTATTCCTGGTCATTGGCCTGGGGCTGCTCTATTGGGAGCCGTTGCGATTGAAAATGGCGAGTCGCCGCAGTGCGCTGGAGGTGACCCGTGGTTAAGCTCGATCGCTACATTGGTAGCAGTGTTTTCATGGCGATCCTGGCCGTGCTGGGGATCATTCTGGGTCTGGCGACCTTGTTTGCCTTCATCGACGAGATGAGTGACGTCACGGATACCTACACCCTCACTGACGTATTGAGCTACGTGGTGCTGACAGCGCCCCGCCGGGTCTATGACATGCTGCCGATGGCGGCACTGATCGGGTGCCTGATCGGTCTTGGCAGTCTGGCCAGCAGCAGTGAACTGACCATCATGCGCGCTGCTGGCGTGTCCATTGGTCGGATCGTCTGGGCGGTGATGAAGCCGATGCTGGTGCTGATGCTGGCAGGTGTACTGGTCGGCGAGTACGTGGCGCCCACTGCGGAAAACATTGCCCAGGCCAATCGCTCCCTCGCCCAGGGCAGTGGTGATGCGCAGAGTGCCAAGCACGGTATGTGGCACCGTCAGGGCGATGAGTTCATTCACATCAACTCGGTGCAGCCGGATGGCATTCTGTATGGCGTGACCCGCTATCGTTTTGACACCGAGCGTCACATGCTGACCTCAAGCTTCGCCAAGCGTGCGCAGTTCGAAACGGACCATTGGCAGTTGAACGACGTGACGACCACGGTGTTCCACGAGGGCAGCACCGAAGTGGTCACGGCGCCACAAGAGCGCTGGGAAGTACCGTTGAGCCCGCAACTGCTCAACACCGTGATCATGGCGCCGGAATCGTTGTCGATCAGCGGTTTGTGGGGGTACATCCACTATCTGGCGGATCAGGGCCTTAACAATGGCCGTTACTGGCTGGCCTTTTGGGTCAAGGTGTTGCAGCCACTGGTCACCGTTGCTCTGGTGTTGATGGCGATTTCCTTTATCTTCGGCCCGCTGCGTTCGGTAACCCTGGGTCAGCGCGTGTTCACGGGGGTGCTGGTCGGCTTTACCTTCCGTATCGCCCAGGACTTGCTGGGGCCTTCAAGCCTGGTTTTCGGTTTCTCGCCATTGTTCGCGGTGCTGGTTCCGGCGGGCATTTGCGCTGTCGCCGGCCTCTGGCTGTTGCGCCGAGCAGGTTGATTACCGGTATTTTCTGCCGTGATTGAGACTCAAACGCCCCGTTCGCAAGACCGGGGCGTTTTTGTATCCAATACCGTTGACCTGTGAACGTGACGCTTGCGTCGTGTATCAGGTACAATTCCCGGCTATTTTTCGGCGGGCTATGCCTGCAGCCTTTTTGAGTGTTGATCCGTGAGTGATTTGAGTCATATCCGCAATTTCTCCATCATCGCCCACATTGACCATGGCAAGTCGACTCTGGCCGATCGCTTCATCCAGATGTGCGGCGGCCTGGCCGAGCGCGAAATGGAAGCCCAGGTACTGGACTCCATGGACCTTGAGCGTGAACGCGGGATTACCATCAAGGCTCACAGCGTTACCCTGTATTACACCGCCAGAGATGGCATCAAGTACCAGCTGAACTTCATTGACACCCCCGGCCACGTTGACTTCACCTATGAAGTCAGCCGGTCGCTGGCGGCCTGTGAAGGTGCCTTGCTGGTGGTCGATGCCGGTCAGGGCGTCGAGGCGCAATCGGTTGCCAACTGCTACACCGCGATCGAGCAGGGCCTGGAAGTGATGCCGGTCCTGAACAAGATCGACCTGCCACAGGCCGATCCGGACCGCGTCAAAGAAGAAATCGAAAAAATCATCGGTATCGATGCCACCGATGCGGTCGAGTGCAGTGCCAAGACCGGTCTGGGCGTCGACGAGGTGCTTGAGCGTCTGGTCAAGACCATTCCTGCGCCAACCGGCAACATCGAAGATCCGCTGCAAGCGTTGATCATCGACTCCTGGTTCGACAACTACCTGGGCGTTGTTTCCTTGGTTCGTGTGCGCCATGGCCGCGTGAGGAAGGGCGACAAGATTCTGGTGAAATCCACCGGCAAGATTCACCTGGTGGACAGCGTCGGTGTGTTCAACCCGAAACACACCGCCACCGTTGACCTGAAAGCCGGTGAAGTAGGCTTCATCATCGCCGGTATCAAGGATATTCACGGTGCGCCAGTGGGTGACACCCTGACCTTGAGCACGACGCCGGACGTCGATGTGCTGCCAGGTTTCAAACGCATTCAGCCGCAGGTGTATGCCGGTCTGTTCCCGGTCAGCTCCGACGACTTCGAAGACTTCCGCGAAGCGCTGCAAAAGCTCACGCTGAACGATTCGTCGCTGCAATACACCCCGGAAAGCTCCGACGCCCTGGGCTTCGGCTTCCGTTGCGGGTTCCTCGGCATGCTGCACATGGAGATCATCCAGGAGCGCCTGGAGCGCGAGTACGACCTGGACCTGATCACCACCGCACCGACGGTTATTTTCGAGCTGTTGCTGAAAACCGGTGAAACGATTTACGTCGACAACCCGTCCAAGCTGCCGGACCTGTCGTCCATTGAAGACATGCGCGAGCCAATCGTTCGGGCAAACATTCTTGTGCCGCAAGAGCACCTGGGCAACGTCATTACCCTGTGCATCGAGAAGCGTGGCATTCAGCATGACATGCTGTTCCTCGGTTCTCAGGTCCAGGTGACCTACGATTTGCCGATGAACGAAGTGGTCCTGGACTTCTTCGACCGTCTCAAATCCACCAGTCGCGGCTATGCTTCGCTGGATTACCATTTCGATCGTTATCAATCAGCTAATCTGGTGAAACTGGATGTTCTGATCAACGGTGACAAGGTCGACGCCCTGGCGCTGATCGTGCACAAGGATAACGCGCACTACAAAGGTCGCCAGTTGACCGAGAAGATGAAAGAACTGATTCCGCGTCAGATGTTCGACGTCGCAATCCAGGCCGCCATTGGCGGGCAGATTATTGCGCGAACCTCCGTCAAGGCACTCAGAAAGAACGTATTGGCCAAATGCTACGGCGGTGACGTTAGCCGTAAGCGCAAGCTGTTGGAAAAGCAGAAGGCCGGTAAAAAACGCATGAAGCAGGTCGGCAACGTGGAAATTCCACAAGAAGCCTTCCTCGCTGTGCTCAGGTTGGATAGTTAGGTCCTATGTCACTAAATTTCCCGCTGTTGCTGGTCATCGCCGTCTTCGTTTGCGGTCTGTTGGCGTTGCTCGATCTGGTTTTCCTGGCGCCGCGTCGGCGTGCCGCCATTACTTCCTATCAGGGCAGCGTCGGCGAGCCCGATATGATGGTGGTCGAGAAACTGAACAAAGAACCGATGCTGGTTGAATACGGCAAATCGTTCTTTCCGGTGCTGTTCATCGTGCTGGTGTTGCGTTCGTTCCTGGTGGAGCCGTTCCAGATTCCGTCTGGCTCGATGAAACCGACGCTGGACGTTGGCGACTTCATTCTGGTGAACAAGTTTTCTTACGGGATCCGTTTGCCGGTGCTCGATACGAAAGTCATCCAGATCGGTGATCCGCAGCGCGGCGATGTGATGGTGTTTCGCTACCCAAGCGACCCGAACGTCAACTACATCAAGCGTGTAGTGGGCCTGCCGGGCGACAAGATTCGTTATACCGCCGACAAGCGTCTGTTCGTCAACGGGGAGTCGATCGCTGAACTGCTGGTCGGCTCCGAGCCTGGCACGTTGGGAAGTGCCGAGCTCTACAAGGAAAAACTCGGCGAAGCCGAGCACCTGATCCGCAAGGAAATGAGCCGCTACCGCGCAACCCCGGACCATCAATGGACCGTGCCTGCCGGGCACTACTTCATGATGGGCGACAACCGCGACAACTCCAACGACAGTCGCTACTGGGATGATCCAAGTATTCCCAAGGATTTGCTGGGCATGGTTCCCGACAAGAATATCGTCGGCAAGGCCTTCGCAGTCTGGATGAGCTGGCCGGAACCGAAACTCAGTCACCTGCCGAATTTCTCGCGGGTTGGCCTGATCAAGTAATCACACACGGCGCTGTTGAACACAGCGCCGAATGCATTTCTGGAGCCTGCAGAAGGTCACCGGAACGCATGAAGCCAACGATATTCAGGATGTAATTTTTGAACACAGCGTTAATTGTCCAAGAACCTAGCAGCGTTGCTGTGACCGACGTCGACCACGAACTCAGCGTGGGTCAACCGTGAGCGTCTCTTTAAGCCGTCTCGAGCGTCAGCTCGGTTATACCTTCAAGGACCAGGAACTGATGGTTCTGGCCCTGACTCACCGCAGCTTTGCCGGGCGCAACAACGAGCGCCTGGAATTTCTCGGTGATGCCATTCTCAACTTTGTCGCCGGTGAAGCGCTGTTCGACCGCTTTCCGCTGGCCCGTGAAGGCCAGTTGTCGCGTTTGCGCGCACGCCTGGTCAAAGGTGAGACGCTGGCAGTACTAGCGCGTGGTTTTGATCTGGGCGAGTACCTGCGCCTGGGCTCCGGTGAGTTGAAGAGCGGCGGTTTCCGCCGTGAGTCGATCCTCGCCGATGCCCTCGAAGCGCTGATCGGTGCGATCTACCTGGATGCCGGCATGGACATGGCGCGCGAGCGCGTGCTGGCGTGGTTGACGTCCGAGTTCGACAGCCTGACGCTGGTCGATACCAACAAAGATCCAAAGACCCGTCTGCAAGAGTTCTTGCAGTCGCGTGCCTGCGAACTGCCGCGTTATGAAGTGGTGGATATCCAGGGTGAGCCGCATTGCCGAACGTTCTTCGTCGAATGCGAAATCACCTTACTGAACGAAAAAAGCCGAGGTCAGGGTGTGAGTCGTCGTATTGCCGAACAGGTAGCGGCCGCTGCAGCACTGATTGCCCTGGGCGTGGAGAATGGCCATGACTGATACAACTGCAACTCGCTGTGGCTATGTCGCCATCGTCGGCCGCCCGAACGTGGGCAAATCCACGCTGCTGAACCACATCCTGGGTCAGAAGCTGGCAATCACCTCGCGCAAACCGCAGACCACCCGTCACAACATGCTCGGGATCAAGACCGAAGGCGCCGTGCAGGCGGTCTACGTCGACACCCCCGGCATGCACAAAGGTGGCGAGAAAGCCCTGAACCGCTACATGAACAAGACCGCTTCGGCAGCGTTGAAAGACGTCGACGTGGTGATCTTCGTGGTTGACCGCACCCGCTGGACCGATGAAGACCAGATGGTGCTGGAGCGCGTTCAGTACGTGACGGGCCCGTTGATCGTGGCGCTGAACAAGACCGATCGCATCGAAGACAAAGCCGAGCTGATGCCGCACCTGAGCTGGCTGCAGGAACAACTGCCGAACGCGCAGATCATTCCGATTTCGGCTCAGCACGGGCACAACCTCGATGCGCTGGAGCGCGTGATCGCCGAGCACCTGCCGGAAAACGATCACTTTTTCCCGGAAGACCAGATCACCGACCGCAGCAGCCGTTTCCTCGCCGCCGAACTGGTACGCGAGAAAATCATGCGCCAGATGGGCGCCGAGCTGCCGTACCAGATCACCGTGGAAATCGAAGAGTTCAAGCAACAGGGCAAAACCCTGCACATTCATGCGTTGATCCTCGTCGAACGTGACGGCCAGAAGAAAATCATCATTGGCGACAAGGGCGAGCGGATCAAGCGCATCGGCACCGAAGCGCGCAAGGACATGGAGCTGCTGTTCGACTCCAAGATCATGCTCAACCTGTGGGTCAAAGTGAAAGGCGGCTGGTCCGACGACGAACGCGCCCTGCGTTCGCTGGGTTACGGCGACCTGTAATCCCCGAACCCTGGTGATACAACGATCAACTGTGGGAGCGAGCCTGCTCGCGATAGCGGTCTGTCAGTCAACATCTATGTTGAATATCAGTCCCTCATCGCGAGCAGGCTCGCTCCCACAGTGGTTTGAGGCTGTCACAAAAGCTGCGCTCCTTCATTGAGATACTCGACGCCCATGTCCCCAACCCAACCCCTCGGCCAACCCGCCTACGTGCTCCACAGCCGTGCCTACCGCGAGAACAGCGCGTTGGTGGATTTCCTTACGCCACAAGGTCGGCTGCGGGCAGTGTTGCGCAGTGCGCGGGGCAAGGCCGGGACGTTGGCGCGACCCTTCGTGCCGCTGGAAGTCGAGTTCCGTGGTCGGGGCGAGCTGAAGAACGTCGGACGCATGGAAAGCGCCGGCGTTTCTACCTGGCTTAGCGGTGAAGCGTTGTTCAGCGGTCTGTACCTCAACGAACTGCTGATCCGCCTGCTGCCTTCCGAAGATCCCCATCCCGCCGTATTCGATCATTACGCCGCGACCTTGCTGGCCCTGGCCGAAGGGCGTCCGCTGGAACCCTTGCTGCGTTCGTTCGAATGGCGGCTGCTCGATGACCTCGGTTACGGCTTTGCGTTGAACGCGGACATTCATGACGAACCGATAGCGCCGGATGGCCTGTATCGCTTGCAAGTCGATGCAGGCCTGGAGCGGGTCTACCTGTTGCAACCCGGTCTGTTCAACGGCACTGAACTGTTGGCCATGGCCGACGCGGACTGGAGCGCGCCGGGTGCCCTGTCTGCTGCCAAGCGCTTGATGCGCCAGGCACTGGCCGTTCACCTGGGCGGTCGGCCACTGGTCAGTCGCGAGTTGTTTCGAAAGCCGTAAGCCTGACGTGTATGCTGTGCACCGAACTTTCTCTTCTTCAGGAGCGCTTCCGTGACCACCAGCAATCGCATTCTTCTTGGCGTGAACATCGACCACGTTGCCACCCTGCGTCAGGCCCGGGGCACTCGCTACCCTGATCCCGTGAAAGCAGCGCTGGACGCGGAAGAGGCGGGCGCTGACGGGATCACTGTGCATTTGCGTGAAGACCGTCGACACATCCAGGAGCGCGACGTGCTGCTGCTCAAGGACGTGCTGCAAACCCGCATGAACTTCGAAATGGGCGTCACCGAGGAAATGATGGCGTTCGCCGAGCGCATTCGCCCGGCGCACATTTGCCTGGTCCCGGAAACCCGTCAGGAACTGACCACCGAAGGCGGTCTGGATGTCGCGGGGCAGGAAGCGCGGATCAAGACTGCGGTGGATCGTCTGGCAAAAATCGGCTGCGAAGTGTCGCTGTTCATCGACGCCGATGAGCGCCAGATCGAAGCCTCGAAACGTGTCGGCGCACCGGCCATCGAATTGCACACCGGCCGTTATGCAGACGCCGAGACGCCGACTTCCGTTGCTGAAGAACTGAAACGTGTGGCGGATGGCGTGGCCTTTGGTCTGGCTCAGGGCTTGATCGTCAACGCCGGTCACGGTCTGCATTACCACAACGTCGAAGCGGTTGCGGCGATCAAAGGCATCAACGAACTGAACATCGGTCACGCACTGGTGGCGCATGCGTTGTTCGTCGGGTTCAAGTCGGCTGTTTCGGAGATGAAAGCGCTGATTCTGGCGGCTGCCGCCAAGGTCTGAAGAGCAGTACAAAAACCTGTGGGAGCGAGCCTGCTCGCGATGGCGTCTTAACATTCAACGAAAATGTTGGCTGCAAGACTGCTATCGCGAGCAAGCTCGCTCCCACATTTGATTGGGGGTTGTCCTGATTAAAGCGGTGGGTTTTCTTCGGGCGGCTTGGTCTTGTCGATGCCCGGCACGTGCAGATTGCCTTGGACAATCTGATCGCCCTCAAGCTGCGGCTGCGTGACCCACGTCAGGATGTCGTAGTAACGCCGGATGTTCGCCACAAAATGCACCGGTTCGCCGCCACGTGCGTAGCCATAGCGGGTCTTGCTGTACCACTGCTTCTGCGACAGGCGCGGCAGGATCTTTTTCACATCGAGCCACTTGTCCGGATTCAGCCCTTCTTTGGCCGCGAGCTTGCGCGCGTCATCCAGGTGACCGCTGCCGACGTTGTAGGCCGCCAGCGCAAACCACGTACGATCCGGCTCCTGAATCGAGTCGTCCAGTTGATCCTTCATATAACCCAGGTACTTCGCACCGCCCATGATGCTTTGCTTGGCGTCCAGGCGATTGGACACGCCCATGGCCTGTGCGGTGTTCTGGGTCAGCATCATCAGGCCGCGAACGCCGGTTTTTGAGGTCACCGCCGGTTGCCAGAGGGACTCCTGGTAACCGATTGCCGCCAGCAGTCGCCAGTCGACTTTCTCTTCCTTGGCCGATGCCTTGAAGTGTTTCTCGTACTTGGGCAGCCGTTGTTGCAAGTGCTGGGCGAAGGTGTAGGCGCCCATGTAACCGAGTACATCGACGTGCCCGTAATAACGATCTTTCAGCCGTTGCAGAGTGTCATTCTTCTGCGCCTTGTCGAGGAAAGCATTGATCTCGTTGAGCAGGCTGTTGTCATCGCCGGCGGCGACCGCCCAGCTCTGGTTGCTGGCATCGCCCAGGTCGAAGGCGACCCGTGCGTTCGGAAAGTAAACTTGGTTCATGGCGACTTCGTTGGAGTCGACCAGCGTCAGATCAATCTGACCTTCATCAACCATGCGCAGCAGGTCAACGACCTCAACCGCGTCGGATTCTTCGTATTCAATGCCGGGGTATTTTTGTTTCAGCGCTGCGAGTTGATCGGCGTGGGTGCTGCCCTTGAGCACCATGATCTTCTTGCCGGCCAGATCGGCTGCAGTCGTTGGCCGAGACTGACCGTTGCGGTAGATGATCTGTGGGGTGACTTCCAGATAAGAGTGGGAGAACCTGACCTGCGCCTTGCGTTTCTCGCTGCTGACCAGACCGGCAGCAGCCAGCACCGGGCCACCGGGCTTGCCGACCTGATCGAACAGGTCGTCGAGGTTGTCCGCGGTTTCGATCTTGAGTTTCACCCCCAGATCGTCGGCGAAGCGCTTCACCAGCTCGTATTCGAAGCCGGTTTCACCGTTGCGATCCTGAAAGTAGGTGGCGGGGCTGTTACGGGTAACCACCCGCAGCACGCCATCCTCCTTTATGCGCTCCAGTGTGTTGGGTTTATCAACACAGCCACTGAGCATCAGGAAGAGTCCGGTTGCGATAAGCCATTTAGCGAATCGCGGACGCAAAGCCGTTGGGGAAAACATCTGCGCAGTATACGCAAAGGACCACGACCGCCATATCTCGACAGCAAGGGGCTTGTCTGCTAGAGATTTCCAAACCCGGCGCAAGCCCTCAGGAACAGGCGCTCAGGCCTGAATGTGACAACTGAAATAACCCCCTTCAGGCACCTTGAAAAGCATGGGTTACAGGCGTTGAGCCCCCGGCCGACGTTCGGACAATACCGGGTGTAGCGTTTCGGGTGCTGTCGCGGGCGGTTTAGGCTAGAATGCACGGCCTCAAAGCACACCCCCTTCCCGAGGCTGTCCCGAAGATGTTGATCCTGCGCGGCGCTCCTGCCCTTTCTGCCTTTCGCCACAGCAAACTCCTTGAGCAACTGACCCAGAAGGTTCCGGCTGTCAGTGGCTTGTATGCTGAATTCGCTCACTTCGCCGAAGTTACCGGCGTCCTGACCGGCGACGAACAGCAGGTGCTAGCGCGCCTTCTGAAGTACGGTCCTAGCGTTCCGGTTCAAGAGCCGACCGGCCGTCTGTTCCTGGTATTGCCGCGTTTCGGCACCATCTCGCCATGGTCGAGCAAGGCCAGCGACATCGCCCGTAACTGTGGCCTGGCGAAAATCCAGCGCCTGGAGCGCGGTATCGCGTTCTACGTGGCCGGTGAATTCACCGACGCGCAAGCACAGCTTATTGCTGATGCGCTGCACGATCGCATGACCCAGATCGTACTGGAAAACCTCGAGCAGGCTGCCGGCCTGTTCAGTCACTCCGAACCCAAGCCCCTGACGGCGATCGACGTCCTGGGTGGCGGTCGCGCCGCGCTGGAAAAAGCCAACGTCGAACTGGGCCTGGCCCTGGCGGAAGACGAGATCGACTACCTGGTCAACGCCTTCGTTGGCTTGAAGCGCAACCCGCACGACATCGAACTGATGATGTTCGCCCAGGCGAACTCCGAGCACTGCCGTCACAAGATCTTCAACGCCAGTTGGGACATCGACGGCCAGAGTCAGGAAAAAAGCCTGTTCGGCATGATCAAGAACACCTACGTGATGCACAGCGAAGGCGTTCTGTCGGCTTACAAGGACAACGCTTCGGTGATCGTCGGCAACGTCGCCGGCCGTTTCTTCCCGGACCCTGAAACCCGCCAGTACGGCGCGGTGCAGGAACCGGTGCACATCCTGATGAAAGTCGAGACTCACAACCACCCGACCGCGATTGCCCCGTTCCCGGGCGCATCCACCGGTTCCGGCGGCGAGATCCGCGACGAAGGCGCTACCGGTCGTGGTGCCAAGCCGAAGGCTGGCCTGACCGGTTTCACCGTGTCCAACCTGCAAATCCCGGGCTTCGAACAGCCGTGGGAAGTGCCGTACGGCAAACCCGAGCGCATCGTTACCGCGCTGGACATCATGATCGAAGGCCCATTAGGCGGCGCTGCATTCAACAACGAATTCGGCCGTCCGGCGCTGACCGGTTACTTCCGTACCTTCGAACAATCCATCACCACCCCGCGTGGCGATGAAGTGCGCGGTTACCACAAGCCGATCATGCTGGCCGGCGGCATGGGTAACATCCGTGCCGAACACGTACAAAAAGGCGAGATCCTCGTTGGCTCCAAGCTGATCGTGCTGGGCGGCCCGGCGATGCTGATCGGCCTGGGCGGCGGCGCGGCTTCCTCCATGGCCACCGGCACCAGCTCGGCAGACCTGGACTTTGCTTCGGTACAACGCGAAAACCCGGAAATGGAACGCCGTTGCCAGGAAGTCATCGACCGTTGCTGGCAGTTGGGTGAGCACAACCCGATCAGCTTCATCCACGACGTCGGCGCGGGCGGTCTGTCCAACGCCTTCCCGGAACTGGTCAACGATGGCGACCGTGGTGGCCGCTTCGAACTGCGCAACATTCCAAACGACGAGCCGGGCATGGCCCCGCACGAAATCTGGAGTAACGAATCCCAGGAGCGCTACGTTCTGGCGGTCGGCCCGGCCGACTTCGAACGTTTCAAGGCAATCTGCGAACGTGAGCGCTGCCCGTTTGCCGTCGTCGGTGAAGCCACTGCTGAACCGCAACTGACCGTCACCGACAGCCACTTCGGCAACAGTCCTGTGGATATGCCACTCGAAGTGCTGCTGGGCAAAGCCCCGCGCATGCACCGTTCGGCGGTTCGTGAAACCGAACTGGGCGACGACTTCGATCCGTCGACCCTGGCCATTGCCGACTGCGTCGAGCGCGTTCTGCATCACCCGGCCGTGGCCAGCAAAAGCTTCCTGATCACCATCGGCGACCGCACCATCACTGGCCTCGTGGCCCGTGACCAGATGGTCGGCCCGTGGCAGGTTCCGGTGGCCGACGTTGCCGTCACCGCCACCAGCTTCGACGTTTACACCGGTGAAGCCATGGCCATGGGCGAGCGTACTCCGCTGGCACTGCTGGACGCTCCGGCGTCGGGCCGCATGGCCATCGGCGAAACCCTGACCAACATCGCTGCCTCGCGCATCGGCAAGATCTCCGACATCAAACTGTCGGCGAACTGGATGTCGGCTGCCGGTCACCCGGGCGAAGACGCGCGTCTGTACGACACCGTCAAAGCGGTCGGCATGGAGCTGTGCCCGGAACTGGGCATCACCATTCCGGTGGGCAAGGACTCGATGTCCATGGCCACTCGCTGGAACGACGAAGGCGTCGACAAGAGCGTGACCTCGCCGCTGTCGCTGATCGTGACCGGTTTCGCGCCAGTGACTGACATCCGTCAGACCCTGACCCCGCAACTGCGCATGGACAAAGGCACCACCGACCTGATCCTGATCGACCTGGGCCGTGGCCAGAACCGCATGGGCGCCTCGATCCTCGCGCAGGTTCACGGCAAGCTTGGCAAGCAGGCTCCGGACGTCGATGACGCCGAAGACCTGAAGGCCTTCTTCGCCGTGATCCAGGGCCTCAACGCCGACGGTCACCTGCTGGCTTACCATGACCGCTCCGACGGTGGTCTGCTGACCAGCGTGGTGGAAATGGCCTTTGCCGGTCACTGCGGTCTGAGCCTGAACCTCGACGGTCTGGCGGAAACCTCGGCCGACATCGCCGCGATCCTGTTCAACGAAGAGTTGGGTGCGGTGATCCAGGTTCGCCAGGACTCCACGCCGGATATCCTTGCGCAGTTCAGCGCGGCGGGCCTGGGCGATTGTGTGTCGGTAGTCGGTCAGCCGATGAACAACGCCGAGATCAGCATCACCTTCAACGGCGAAACCGTGTTCGACGGTCAGCGTCATCTGCTGCAACGTCAGTGGGCCGAAACCAGCTACCAGATCCAGCGTCTGCGTGACAACGCCGACTGCGCCGACCAAGAGTTCGACGTGCTGCTGGAAGAAGACAACCCGGGCCTGAGCGTCAAGTTGAGCTACGACGTCAACCAGGACGTCGCCGCGCCTTACATCAAGAAAGGCATTCGCCCACAGGTTGCCGTACTGCGCGAGCAGGGCGTCAACGGTCAGGTGGAAATGGCGGCCGCGTTCGACCGTGCTGGTTTCAACGCGATCGACGTGCACATGAGCGACATCCTTGCGGGCCGTGTCGACCTGAACGAGTTCAAAGGTCTGGTGGCGTGCGGTGGCTTCTCCTACGGTGACGTACTGGGCGCCGGTGAAGGCTGGGCGAAATCGGCGCTGTTCAACAGCCGTGCTCGCGATGCGTTCCAGGGCTTCTTCGAACGCACTGACAGCTTCACCCTCGGTGTGTGCAACGGTTGCCAGATGATGTCCAACCTGCACGAGCTGATTCCGGGCAGCGAGCTCTGGCCGCACTTCGTGCGTAACCGTTCCGAACAGTTCGAAGCCCGCGTGGCAATGGTTCAGGTTCAGGAGTCGAACTCGATCTTCCTGCAAGGCATGGCCGGTTCGCGCATGCCAATCGCTATCGCTCACGGTGAAGGTCATGCCGAGTTCGCCAGCGAAGAAGCGCTGCTGCAAGCGGATCTGTCGGGTTGCGTGGCGATGCGTTTCGTCGACAACCATGGCAAGGTCACCGAAAACTACCCGGCCAACCCGAACGGTTCGCCGCGCGGGATCACCGGTTTGACCAGCCGTGACGGTCGCGTGACCATCATGATGCCGCACCCGGAGCGGGTATTCCGCGCCGTGCAGAACTCGTGGCGCTCGGAAGAGTGGAACGAGGACGCTCCTTGGATGCGTATGTTCCGTAATGCTCGTGTGTGGGTGAACTAAGCGCTGTGTACAAGCTCAGTTTTTTTGTTCCTCAGAGCCATGTTGAGGTGGTCAAGAGTGCTGTGTTCGCTGCGGGTGGTGGGCGGATTGGGGCTTATGACCACTGTGCGTGGCAGGTGCTTGGGTTGGGTCAGTTTCGGCCTTTGGACGGCAGTCAGCCGTTTATTGGTGAAGCGGGGCAGGTCGAGCAGGTTGAGGAATGGAAGGTTGAGCTGGTGGTCAGCGATGAGTTGATTCGCTCGGTGGTGGAGGCTCTGAAGCAGAGTCATCCCTATGAGACGCCGGCGTATGAAGTGTGGCGGTTGGAAGATTTCTGATCTTCTTGGCTGCTGAAATGAGAAACCCGCTGAAGTGATTTCAGCGGGTTTTTTGTTGCCTGGGATTTGTTGGGTGTACATCAATCAAAACTGTGGGAGCGAGCCTGCTCGCGATGGCGGCCTGACAGCCGACCAATCTCTTGCAGGTGTACATATCTGTTGCTGCGGTAACGGCCACTTACGGTTCCGCTCTTACAGCGTGTCACTTTTGGCAAACGCCCCAAAAGTAACCAAAAGGTCTCGCCCCAAGCGTACGGCACCTCGCTAAGGCTCGGCGTTCCCTCGCTCCGGTATTCATCAGGGGGCATCGCCTACGGTCTGCTTCGCTACGACCTCCTCTCGATGTGTCCGGCTGCGCCGTACGGCGCTGCGCGCCAACCCCCTGATGAACACCTGCGCTCGGCCTCCCGAAGGGGCGGGTGGATCAAGATCAACAGCGGCAGGTGAGCTAACGCTCGGCCTGTTGAGTGGTGAAGGAGCGCCGCTGGTGATGATCTTCGTAGGAGCTGCCGCAGGCTGCGATCTTTTGATCTTGCTTGATCGCTCCTACTTTATTGGGGTTGTGTAATGCCTGTAGGAAGCGGCTTGAACTCGATGACAGCATCACGGGCAACGTAGAAATCTCTGACATGTCTTTCAGGTTGCCGCTCGGAAGCGCTATCTCTAGCCTTCAAACGTCGCTGCCAATTCAGCGACCGGGACTGCAAGCCCGCCGATAGTTTGTTAGGCGCTTACAGGCGCACCTATAATCGTGACGCTTTTTCAGTGTCCATCGATTTATGGTGGCTGTGTGCGGGAGACCTTCGGGTCTGCCGAGGGCCTAACAACTCGGTCTTGCAGACCCGCATACAGCTGCCACCCATCATCTGCAAGTGATGCTGTCAGCTCCAACTATTGTTAGGAGCTCCACCATGATCAAAGAAACTCCCAATCCCCCAGAAACCGACGACGTTTCCCCCTACGAATCCCTCGATTCAAAAAAGCTCCACGACGCCGCGCACCGCGCGCTCGACCATTATCTGAAACCCACTCTCGCCAAACTGCGCTTCAGCGATCTGCGCTCGGACCGTTTGTTCAGTGTTGCGCCCGATGTCGGCCTCGAAGCCCTGCTGGCCAATGCCGCGGAAGATCTGGCGTCGGTCAAGGTCATGGCTGCCGACCTGGCATTCGAGATCGAGGGCTCGCGACGCAGTGTGGCGTTGGCGATTTGCCGGATGGTCGATGGTGCTTTGTTGTTGGTGGACAAGGCGCTGGATGACTACAACCCGTCGGAGACGGCGCAGTTTTACGTCAAAGAATAGGTCCGCTGTACGTCAAAAAATGAAAAACCGCTGAGCCGGAAACGGTCAGCGGTTTTTTTTGTGAACAATGGATTATTCGGCGTTCGGGAGGGCCTCATCGCGAGCAGGCTCGCTCCCACAGTTGATCTCTGTCGTACTTCAGATAGCGGTCGCGTCGAAAATTCAGTGTGGGAGCGAGCCTGCTCGCGATGACTGAATGTCCAGCAACGAAGATCTAAACCTTGGCACTGACCTCACTGCGATTCACCAGCGCTTCGAGTGTCTCACTCAAACTCGGTGCTTTATCACCAACCAACAGGTGCCACACGCCACCGTCCAACGCGCTCACACCTTGGCAACCCAACTCCTTGAGCCGGCATTCCGACAGTGCTTTCCCATCCGCCAGTTGCAGGCGAATCCGGGTCATCGCCACGCAATCGAGTTGCAGCACGTTGTCGCTGCCGCCCAAGGCGTTCAGCCATTTTTGTGCTTCCGGGATGGCCACAGGCGCTGATTTCGGTGTTTCTTCGACCACCACAACAGCGGCGATCACCGCGTTACCAGAAGCCGGCATCGCCTGGCGAATCTCATCGGCGATGCTGTCGGCCAGCGGCCCGACCACCACTTGCAAGCTGCCGCCTTTGCCGGGGCGAACCACGGCCATGGCGCCGAGGGCTTTCAACTCAGTGTCCGAGGCTTTGTTGCGGTCGACCATTTCCAGGCGCAAGCGGGTGGTGCAGGCACCGACAGTGATCAGGTTTTCAGCACCGCCCAAGGCCTGAATGTACGCCCCGGCCCGCTGGTTTTCGTTCAGTACAGCTTTTTCAGCGACAACGGTGTCTTCGCGCCCCGGCGTCTTCAGGTTGAAGCGGCGGATGCAGAAATCAAACACTCCGTAGTAGATCACCGCGTACGCCAGGCCCACCGGGAACACCAGCCAGCCGTTGGTGGACTTGCCCCAGCCCAGTGCCATGTCGATGGCACCGCCGGAGAAGGTGAAGCCCAAATGGATGTTCAGCGCGTTGGTGATCGCCATCGACAGGCCGGTCAGCAGTGCGTGCAACAAATACAGCAGCGGCGCGAGGAACATGAAGGCGAATTCGATCGGCTCGGTGACGCCGGTCAGGAATGAGGTCAGGGCCATCGACAGGAAAATCCCGCCCATCACCTTGCGGCGTTCCGGCAGGGCGTTGCGGTACATCGCCAGGCACGCGGCCGGCAGGCCGAAGATCATCATTGGGAACATCCCGGTCATGAACTGGCCACCCTTCGGGTCGCCGGCAAAGTAGCGCGCCAGGTCGCCGGTCACGATCGTGCCGGTGGTTGGGTCGGTGAAGCTGCCGAAGATGAACCAGGCCATGTTGTTGAGGATGTGGTGCAGGCCGGTGATGATCAGCAAACGGTTGAACACGCCGAAGACGAACGCGCCGATACTGCCGCTTTCCAGCAGCAATTGGCCAAAGCTGTTGATACCGCTCTGGATCGGCGGCCAGATCAAACCGAAGGCCACGCCCAGGCCGACGGCGCTGAACCCGGTGGCAATCGGTACGAAGCGGCGGCCGCCGAAGAACGCCAGGTATTCCGGCAGCTTGATGTCCTTGAAGCGGTTGTACAGCGCGCCGGCCATCAAGCCGCTGATGATCCCGGCGAGCATGCCCATGTTGATGCTTGCATCGAGCACCTTGAGGGTGGAGACCATCACCAGGTAACCAATCGCCCCGGCGAGCCCGGCGGTGCCGTTGTTGTCCCTGGCGAAACCGACCGCGATGCCGATGGCGAAGATCAGCGCCAGGTTGGCGAAGATCACCTGCCCAGCGTCGTGGATGATCGCGATGTTCAGCAGGTCGGTGTCGCCCAGACGCAGCAACAGGCCGGCAATCGGCAGGATCGCGATGGGTAGCATCAGCGCCCGTCCGAGGCGCTGCAAGCCTTCGATGAAGAGTTGGTACATGGCGTATCTCCCTGGGTTCTTGTTGTTGTTCAGCTCAGAGGCCAATGTTGATGACAGGCGTGGCGCACGGCGGTGGCGCTGCTCAGGTTGAGCAGGGTGGTGCTGAAGCGTCGGCAGTCGGCGGCGTCCAGTTGGCGCACGCGCTCCTTGATTTCACCGACTTGCGGCGGGCTCACCGACAGTTCACGGATGCCCAGGCCAATCAGTACCGGGGTCGCCAGCGGATCGGAGGCCAGCGCCCCGCAAACGCCGACCCAACGCTGGTGCTTGGCGGCACCGGCGCAGGTCTGGGCGATTAGTCGCAACAGCGCCGGGTGCAAGGCATCGACCCGCGCGGCGAGGCCGGCATGGTCGCGGTCCATGGCCAGGGTGTATTGGGACAGGTCGTTGGTACCGATGGACAGGAAGTCCGCGTGCTCGGCCAATTGCTCGGCGAGCAGGGCGGCAGCCGGGACTTCGATCATTACGCCCAGTTCCGGGCGTTGGGTCAGTTCCAGCTCGGCGCACAACGCATCGAGGCGCTGGCGGATGTGCAGCAATTCATCGACCTCGCTGACCATTGGCAACAGAATTCGGCAGCGGTGCAACGGGCTGACCTGCAACAGCGCCCGCAGTTGTTGGTCGAGCAGTTCCGGACGCACCTGCGCCAGGCGGATTCCGCGCAGGCCAAGCACCGGGTTGGCTTCGGCCGGCAGCGGCAGGTAGTCGAGCTGTTTGTCGCCGCCGACATCGATGGTGCGGATGATCACCGACTTGTCGCCCATGGCATCCAGTACGGCTTGATAGGCCTGGCGCTGCTCTTGTTCGTCCGGTGCGGTCTGGCGATCAACGAACAGAAACTCGGTGCGCAACAGACCAACACCATCGGCGCCACCTCTCAACGCATCAGCCGCTTCGGTGCTGGAGGCGACGTTGGCCGCGACTTCGATGCGCAGACCATCGCGGGTTTGCGCCGGGTGGTGGGCCTGAGCTTGCTGGCGCTCGCGGCGTTGCAGATGTTCGCGTTGGGCCTGAGCCACTTGCTCCAGGCGTTCACTATTGGGCGTCAGCTCCAGGCGACCGCCGTCAGCGTCCAGCACCACCGCGTGGCCTTGGGGTTGATCGAGCAGGGACGAACCGAGGGCGACCAGACACGGTAGGCCTTTGCCGCGAGCAAGTATCGCCACATGGGAGGTCGCGCCGCCTTCGGCCATGCACAGCCCGGCGACGCCTTGCTGGCTCAGTTGCAGCAAATCGGACGGGGTCAGTTCGTGGGCGGCGACGATAGCGCCGGCCGGCACGTCGTAGTGCCAATCCTGCCCGAGCAAGGCGCGCAGCACGCGTTGCTTGAGGTCACGCAGGTCGTTGGCGCGTTCGGCCAGCAGCGGGTTACCGAGATTTTGCAGGACCTCGCACTGTGCTTCTATCGATTGGTTCCAGGCGTGGGTTGCCGCGCTGCCTTGATCGATGGACTGGCTGGCGGCATCGAGCAGTGCCGGGTCTTCGAGCAGGGCCAGGTGAGCGGCGAAGATCTGCTCTTCTTCGGTGTGCTTGTGCTTTTTGGCGTGGGACAGCGTTTCACGGATTTCGCCGCGAACCTGCTCCAGCGCGCGGTCGAGGGCTTGCAGTTGTTCTTCGGCGTTATGGTTGCCGGTGTCTTCCGGCAGGTGGATGGCGGCCAGTTGGAACAGCGGCCCGCCGACCAGTCCGGGCGCTGCACACACACCGTGCAGCACGCCGGCTTCGGCAGCGCGAGTACGGTGGGCAATCGGTGTCGGTGTGGTGGCGTGGCTGTCGTCGTTGACCGCGCTGGACAAGGCGTTCAGCAAGGCTTGCAGCGCCGCCTTGGCGTCCGCGCCCTTGCAACTGACTTGAACCTCGTCCTGCTCGCCAATCCCCAGTCCCATCAACCCGATAAGGCTGTCGCACGACGCCGATTTACCGCCGAAATGCAGCTGCGATTTACTGTTGAACAGTTGCGCGGTCTGGCGGATCAGGGCTGCCGGACGGGCATGCAGGCCACCGCGATGGGTGATGCGAATATGCCCGTGAACTTCGGCGCCTGAACTGTCCACCTCGGCCTGCGCGTTGTGCGTGGTTCTCGGCACGATGTGCAGCAGTGGCTCGCCGACCTTGACCGATTTGAGGGTGATCGGCAGTACCTGGAAGTCCTGGCTGTTGGTCAGGATCAACAAGCTGACCAGGCTTTTGCAGCCTTGGGCGACCTGGTCCAGGTCAAAGCGCAGCAGCGCCTGGCCATTGCTGACGCGGGTGCCTTCCTTGACCAGCATCGAGAACCCTTCGCCCTGCAACTCGACGGTGTCCAGGCCCAAATGCAGCAGCAGTTCGGCGCCGTTGTCGGCGCGCAGGGTCACGGCGTGGCCGGTGCGGGCGACATGCACCACCACCCCGGCACACGGCGCGTGCAGGGTGTTGTTCAGCGGGTCGATCGCGATCCCGTCACCCATGGCGCCGCTGGCGAACACCGGGTCCGGAACCTTGGCGAGCGTGAGCACCGGGCCGCTGAGCGGGGCGCTGAGGGTCAGGTCTTTATTGTTGTTATGCATGGCTCGGTACTCATCAGGATGACGTGCAAGTCGGACTTAGTGGGTGCGGGTCACTTTGCTCAGGTGACGCGGCTGGTCCGGGTCCATGCCACGGGCGACCGCGAGGCTGGCCGCCATGACGTAGAAGCTCTGGATGGCGAGGATCGGGTCCAGCGCCGGGTGCTCGGCACGGCTCAGCGTCAGGTCGCGTTCGCTGACGTCATCCGGGGCGGCCAGCAACACACGGGCGCCGCGCTGGCGCATCTCGGCAGCGAGGCTCAGCAAGCCAGCCTGTTCGGCGCCGCGTGGGGCGAACACCAGCAGTGGATAGTTGTCGTCGATCAGCGCCATGGGCCCGTGTTTCACTTCGGCGCTGCTGAAGGCCTCGGCCTGGATCGCCGAGGTTTCCTTGAGTTTCAGCGCCGCTTCCTGAGCGATGGCAAACCCGGCGCCACGGCCGATCACCATTAGGTGTTGGCATTCGCGCAAGATGTCGACGGCCAGGCTCCAGTCCTGGGTCGCGGCTTCGCGCAAACCGTCTGGCAATGCGAGACCGGCTTGTAGCAACTCGGCGTCCTGCTTCCAATGGGCGATCAAACGTGCGCTGGCGCTGAGGGTGGCGATGAAGCTTTTGGTCGCGGCGACGCTGCGCTCAAGGCCGGCACACAGCGGCAGGCTGAATTCGCACGCGGCTTCCAGTGGCGAGTTCTCGGCATTGACCATGGAAATGCTCAGGGCGCCGCGCTTACGTAGCAGGCGCAGGCTGTTGACCAGATCCGGACTTTGCCCGGACTGCGAAAACGCAAACACCGCCTGACCGCTGACCTTCAGCGGCGCTTGTTGCATGGTCACCACCGACATCGGCAGCGACGCCACCGGAATGCCCACGTGCTGCATGGCCAGGTAGGCGAAGTAACTCGCGGCGTGATCGGAGCTGCCGCGGGCGACGGTCATCACCACTTGCGGCGGCTGACGGTTCAGGCGTCCGGCAATCTCGATCATCAGCGGATCAAGTTGCTGCAGTTGAGCGTCGACGGCCTTGTACGAGGACAGCGCCTCTTCAAGCATTTTTGAAGTCAATGTCTTCTCCTTCGACCATCACGGCGGTCAGTGTGAGTGAGCGATCCAGACGCACGCAGTCAGCCCAGGCGCCGGGTTGCAGACGGCCGCGCTCGTTGAGGCCGAGGTAGTCGGCGGGGAATTGCGATAGACGTTGCGAAGCTTCGGACAGCGGCAGACCGATCTTCACCAGGTTGCGCAGGGCTTGATCCATGGTCAGGGTGCTGCCCGCCAGGGTGCCGTCGGGCAGGCGCACACCGCCCAGGCATTTGGTCACGGTGTGGCTGCCCAGCTTGTATTCGCCATCCGGCATGCCGGCGGCGGCAGTGGAATCGGTGACGCAATACAGGCACGGGATCGAACGCAGGGCCACGCGGATCGCGCCGGGGTGCACGTGCAACAGGTCGGGAATCAGTTCCGCGTACTTGGCGTGGGCCAGTGCCGCGCCGACGATCCCCGGCTCGCGGTGATGCAGCGGGCTCATGGCGTTGTAGAGGTGAGTGAAACTGCTGGCGCCGGCCGCAAGCGCCGCGACACCTTCCTCGTAGCTGCCCAGGGTGTGGCCGATTTGCATGCGGATCCCGCGGTCGCTGAGGGCCCTGATCAGCTTGTCGTGACCGGCGATTTCCGGGGCAATGGTGATCACCCGAATCGGCGCCAGCGCCAGGTAGTCCTCGACCTCGGCCATCAACGCGGTGTGGGCGAAGTTCGGTTGCGCACCGAGTTTACCAGGGTTGATGTACGGGCCTTCCAGGTGCACGCCGAGTACCCGGGCGCTGCCTTTCGGGCGTTGTTCGCAGAACTCGCCGACCTGGGCCAATACGCGGGAAATCTCTTCCACCGGGGCGGTCATGGTGGTGGCCAGCAGCGAGGTGGTGCCGAAACGCACGTGGGTTTTGGTGATGGTTTCGAAGGCCGGCGTGCCTTCCATGATGTCCTTGCCGCCACCGCCGTGGACGTGCAGGTCGATGAAGCCCGGCAGCAGGTAAGGCAGGTCGTTGTCCGCCGGGTCGCAGAGCTGACCTTCGATGCGCACGATCTTGCCGTGTTCATGGATCAACCGGCCACGAATCCAGCCTTGGGCGGTGAGGATGTTGTCTTCGGACATCAGTAGTTCTCCGGCTTCAATGACGCAGGGCTTAGCGTCGAAGCTCTGCAACAAAGTCGTAGTAGTCGTTGCGGCAATAGGTGTCGGTGACTTCGATCGGGGTGTTGTCTTCGAGGTAACCGACCCGGGTCATCAGCAGCATGGCGGTGCCGGGGGCGATGCCGACCAGCGCGGCGAATTCGTCCGAGGCGTTGATCGCCTGAATGTGTTGCAGGGCGCGCACCACCGGTTTGCCGATGCGCTCAAGGTATTCGTAGAGCGAATCACCGACCGCTTGCGGCTGGGCAATGATCGACGCGGGCAGGGTGCTCATCTCAATGGCCATTACGGTGTCGTCGGCTTTACGCAGGCGCTTGAGGCGCGCGACTTTGTCGTAGGGCGAGAGCGCGAGGCGGATCAGTTCTTCGTGGGTCGGCTGGGTGATTTCCCGCTCCAGCCATTGCGAGCTCGGCACGAAGCCTTTGAGACGGAGCATTTCGCTGAACCCGGACAGCCGTGAGAGTGGTTGTTCCAGGCGTGGGGTGATGAAGGTGCCGGAGCCTTGGCTGCGACGGATCAGGCCTTGTTCGAACAGCACTTCCAGGGCCTTGCGGGCAGTCACACGGGAGATGTTCAGCATTTCGCTGAGATTGCGCTCCGACGGCAATGCCTGCTCGGCTTTCCACTGGCCGGCATGGATCGCCGCTTCCAGGTTGCGTGCCAGTTGCAGGTACAACGGCGTGGGCTGGGTGTCGTCAGGGCGCAGGGCCAGGATGTGGTTCATGTTTTGGGTTCCGATGCGGGTATTGGAGTGTTGTCGCCCCGGTAATGGCGCAAAACTAATACCACTTAAATACCATGTCAACGCCAGTGGTTTGCTCAAGGCGAGCAAATGCGCGCCTCGCTGGAGGGCGCGATGGTGTTGGGTTTTAAGTGGTATTAGGGGAGGGGGATGCGGGCGTAGAAATCGCAGTCTGCGTCAGTGCCTATGGCGTGAAGTGGTATTCAAGCTGGGGGGCGGGTGAGGGCTGCGATTTTTTTAATTTATTTTCGATTTTCCGGGCAAAGTAGCCCTTGTGGCGAGGGAGCTTGCTCCCGTTGGGGCGCGAAGCGGCCCTGATGTCGGCTGTCGAGGTTTATCAGGTAAAACCAGTTTGCAGGGTTTGGGGCCGCTTCGCAGCCCAGCGGGAGCAAGCTCCTTCGCCACAGGTATGGGTGTGTTTGAGGATTACGGGCGGATTTCGATCATCGTGCCGTCTTTGACCAGGCCCCAGACTTCGCGCATGTCGACGTTGCGCATGCCGATGCAGCCATCGGTCCAGTCCAGGGTGTGGAACAGCTCTTCAGGGTTTTCTTCAGTGTCCGGGGTGCCGTGGATCATGATCATGCCACCGGGCTCCACGCCTTCACGGCGCGAACGCACGGAGTCGCTGATGTTCGGGTAGGAGATGTGCATGGCCAGGTTGAAGCGGTCGCTGACCTTGCGCCAGTCCAGCCAATAGAGGCCTTCTGGTGTGCGCCGATCACCCTCCATCAACTTTGGACCTTTTGGGTGTTTGCCCAATGAGATGCGATAGGTCCGCAGTGGCTTGCCGTCATTGATCAGCTGCAACTGATGAGCGGATTTGAGCACCAATACTTTTTCGATGATTTTGCCGTCCAGTGTTTCCGTGGTGGAAGCCTGGGAGATAGCAACGAATGACAGACAGAACAACGCAAGCAACCAGCGCATTAAAACGATATCCCTGAGAGTACGGCGTACTTATAGTTTAAGTGATCGCAGGCTGAGCAAGCGGAGGAATGGATTCGGAACGCACAGGGAAATGTTCCGCACGGCGGTCAGCGAAGAAGCATTCTAGGGTACGACCGACCGTGCGGAAAGCCAGCTCCGACCACGGGATGTCGGCTTCATCGAAAAGCCTCACTTCCAGGCTTTCTTCGCCCGCGGCAAAGTCCAGATCCACCAGTTCGGCGCGAAAGAATACGTGCACCTGGCTGATGTGCGGCACGTCGATCAGCGTATAGATGTTCAGGTTGCGCACCCGTGCACAGGCTTCTTCAGCGGTTTCGCGAATCGCTGCCTGTTCGACGGTTTCACCGTTTTCCATGAAACCGGCCGGCAAGGTCCAGTAACCACGGCGCGGCTCGATGGCGCGCCGGCACAACAGCACCTGAGTGCCCCAGGTTGGCAGGCAACCGGCGACGATATTCGGGTTCTGGTAATGGATGGTGTGGCACTTGTCGCAGACATACCGCAGGCGCGAATCGCCTTCGGGAATGCGTTGGGTGACCGGGTTGCCGCAGTGGCTACAGAATTTCATGCTGGGATTCCGAAAATGCTGCGCCTATCTTGGCGTGCGGCGGTGTCTGTCGGCAAGTTGTCGTTTAGCGACATGCGAGGGTTCAGGGGTTGGGCGGTCGGTGTGTTTGGTGCATGATGCAAGATAGTGAACAAATCGAGATCACTCATGCTGGATGAGCTACTGCATCGGGTCAGCAACCACACGCCGCGTACGCTGGAATCCGACCAACGTTTTCCGGAGGCCGCGGTCCTGGTGCCTATCACCCGCAGTGACGAGCCGGAGCTGGTCCTGACCCTGCGCGCCAGCGGGCTCTCGACCCACGGCGGTGAAGTGGCTTTCCCCGGCGGGCGACGTGATCCGGAAGATCCGGACCTGATTTTCACCGCATTGCGCGAAGCCGAAGAAGAAATCGGCCTGCCACCGGGGTTGGTGGAGATTGTCGGCCCGCTGAGCCCATTGATTTCCCTGCATGGGATCAAGGTTACGCCGTACGTCGGGGTGATTCCCGATTTCGTCGAATACCGGGCCAACGACGCCGAAATTGCCGCGGTGTTCAGCGTTCCGCTGGAATTCTTCCGCAAAGACCCGCGTGAACATACGCACCGCATCGATTATCAGGGTCGCAGTTGGTATGTGCCGAGCTACCGTTTCGGCGAGTACAAAATCTGGGGTCTGACGGCGATCATGATCGTCGAACTCGTCAACCTGCTCTATGACGCACAGATCAGCCTGCATCTACCCCCCAAAAGTTTTATCAATATCTGAAACCATCGCCCCTATGGCGTGAACCCTGCTTTTTGCAAGTGAGCTTGCCTGGCCTTGAGGACAATAAGATGAAATACCGCCTGGGCGACGCCCGCGTCGAAACACACCCGCAGAGCTGGGTCGCACCCAATGCCGTGCTGGTGGGCAAGGTCAAACTGGAAGAGGGCGCCAACGTCTGGTTCAGCGCCGTATTGCGCGGTGACAACGAACTGATCCTGATCGGCAAGAACAGCAACGTGCAGGATGGCACGGTGATGCACACCGACATGGGCTACCCGCTGACTATCGGCACCGGCGTGACTATTGGCCATAACGCCATGCTGCACGGTTGTACGGTGGGCGATTACAGCCTGATCGGCATTAACGCGGTCATCCTCAATGGCGCGAAAATCGGCAAGAACTGCATCATCGGCGCCAACTCGCTGATCGGCGAAGGCAAGGAAATCCCTGATGGTTCGCTGGTCATGGGCTCGCCGGGCAAAGTGGTGCGTGAGCTGAGCGAGCCGCAGAAGAAAATGCTCGAAGCCAGCGCCGCTCACTATGTGCATAACTCGCAGCGCTATGCCCGCGATCTGGTCGAGCAGGAAGAATGAGCGCCACCGAAAGACCCGTACCCTCGCCGTGCGTGAGTATTTGTGCGCTGGATGAAGAAGATATCTGCACCGGCTGCCAACGCACGGTGGATGAGATCACCCGCTGGAGCCGCATGGACAACGACGAGCGCCGCAAGGTGTTGGGGTTGTGTCATGAGCGGGCCAAATCCAGTGGGTTGCTTTGGATGCTGCCTTCCAAGTCCAGTACCTGAACCTGGCGGGCCTTTGTGGCGAGGGAGCTTGCTCCCGCTTAGGAAGCGAAGCGGCCCTGAAACCAGAGCATGCAGTGTGTCAGATAGAGCTCATAGTAAGTTTGGGGCTGCTTCGCAGCCCAGCGGGAGCAAGCTCCCTCGCCACGGGTTATCTGTGCATCGAAGATGAAGTACCCTGTGCACAAAATTGACAGGTATCCCCGCGCCCAATGCTTTTCCTGATCGCTTACATCAGCAGCGTCGTGCTGATCAATTACGCCTTTTCCACCGCCCCGCACCTGGACATCATCTGGTCGGCCTGGGGTGGCTTGGTGTTCGTGTTGCGCGACATGGTGCAAACCCGTTTCGGTCATGGCGCGATGGCCGCGATGCTGGCGGCGCTGGCGCTGTCCTACATCACCTCCGATCCCTCCATTGCCCTGGCCAGTGCCACGGCCTTCGCGGTCTCGGAGTGTATTGACTGGCTGGTGTTCAGCATCACCAAGCGCCCGCTGCACGACCGTCTGTGGATAAGTTCGGCGCTGAGCATTCCGCTGGATACCTTCATTTTTTTCGGCATGATCGATGCCCTGACGCCGGGCGTGATCTTCACTGCCCTGGGGTCGAAATTCGCCGGTGTGACCATCGTCTGGCTGGCCATGGCCTGGCGTTTGCGCAAGAACGCGCTGGCAAGCTGAGCCAAAGCCTGCGGTTCATGTAAAATGCCGCGCTTTCTCCCTAAGGGAAGCGCGCCTGGCGCTGCGACCCTCGATGATCCGCTCCTTTGAGGACCTGAGATGACCCGTATCGGAACTCCATTGTCGCCAACCGCGACCCGCGTATTGCTGTGTGGCTGTGGCGAGTTGGGCAAGGAAGTGGTAATCGAACTGCAACGCCTGGGCGTTGAAGTGATTGCCGTGGATCGCTACGCCAACGCGCCGGCGATGCAAGTGGCGCATCGCAGCCACGTGATCAACATGCTCGACGGCGCCGCCCTGCGTGCGGTGATCGAGGCCGAAAAACCGCACTTCATCGTGCCGGAAATCGAAGCCATTGCCACCGCCACGCTAGTCGAGCTGGAAGCTGAAGGCTTCACGGTGATCCCGACCGCTCGCGCCGCGCAGCTGACCATGAACCGTGAAGGCATTCGTCGTCTGGCCGCTGAAGAGCTGGACCTGCCGACCTCGCCGTACCACTTCGCCGATACCTTCGAAGACTACCGCAAAGCGGTCGACGATCTGGGTTTCCCGTGCGTGGTCAAGCCCGTCATGAGTTCCTCGGGCAAGGGTCAGAGCCTGCTGCGCAGCGTCGATGACGTGCAGAAGGCCTGGGATTACGCGCAGGAAGGCGGTCGTGCCGGTAAAGGCCGGGTGATCATCGAAGGTTTCATCGACTTCGACTACGAAATCACCTTGCTCACCGTTCGCCACATTGGCGGCACCACATTCTGTGCGCCAGTCGGCCATCGTCAGGAGAAGGGTGACTACCAGGAATCCTGGCAGCCGCAAGCCATGAGCCCGATTGCTCTGGCGGAATCCGAGCGTGTGGCCAAAGCCGTGACCGAGGCCCTGGGTGGTCGTGGTCTGTTTGGCGTTGAGCTGTTCATCAAGGGTGATCAGGTGTGGTTCAGCGAAGTCTCGCCGCGCCCGCATGACACCGGCCTGGTGACCCTGATTTCTCAGGACCTGTCCCAGTTCGCTTTGCACGCACGGGCGATTCTTGGCCTGCCGATCCCGTTGATCCGTCAGTTCGGCCCATCGGCGTCCGCGGTGATTCTGGTGGAAGGGCAATCGACCCAGACTGCTTTCGCCAACCTGGGTGCTGCACTGGCTGAACCGGATACTGCGTTGCGTCTGTTTGGCAAACCGGAAGTCAACGGTCAGCGCCGCATGGGCGTTGCCTTGGCCCGTGACGAGTCGATTGAAGCTGCTCGCGCCAAAGCGACCCGTGCCTCTCAGGCTGTCGTTGTAGAGCTGTAACCGAGTCGCGCTCATCGCGAGCAGTCTCGCTCCCACATTGGATTTCAGGTGTACACAAAATCTGTGTCCAACCGAAAGTCCTGTGGGAGCGAGCCTGCTCGCGATGGCGACCTGTCAGGCAACCTGATTCAGGTCGTTATTCCTTGTTTCCTTCAGGCACAGCACAGCTATCAGGCTGATCACCGCTGCCACTGACACATACCCGCCAACCCAACTCAAACCGCCCATCGCCACTAGCTTCTGCGCGAAGAACGGTGCCGCCGATGCTCCCACAATGCCGCCCAGGTTGTAGGCCGCCGATGCGCCGGTGTAGCGCACACGGGTTGGAAACAGCTCTGGCAGCAGTGCACCCATCGGTGCGAAGGTCACGCCCATCAGAAACAGCTCGATGCACAGGAACAGCGCCACGCCCCAGGTTGTACCGTGGGTCAGCAGCGGCTCCATGGTGAACCCCGAGAGAATCGCCAGCACGCTGCCGATGATCAACACCGGTTTGCGTCCGAAGCGGTCGCTGGCCCAGGCCGACAATGGCGTAGCGGCAGCCATGAACAACACGGCGAAGCACAGCAGTCCGAGGAAGGTTTCACGGCTGTAGCCCAGGGTCGATACGCCGTAACTCAGGGAAAACACCGTCGAAATGTAGAACAGCGCGTAGCAGACCACCATCGCCGCCGCCCCCAGCAGCATGGGCGCCCAGTATTGGCTGAACAGCTCGACCAGCGGGATCTTCACCCGTTCCTGGCGCGCCATTGCGTTGGCGAACACCGGGGTTTCATGCAGTTTCAGGCGTACATACAGGCCGACCATCACCAGCGCGGCGCTGAGCAGGAACGGAATCCGCCAGCCCCAGGCGCGGAACTGCTCGTCGTTGAGAGTCATCGCCAGGGTCAGGAACAGGCCGTTAGCGGCGAGAAAACCAATCGAAGGGCCGAGTTGCGGGAACATGCCGAACCAGGCGCGTTTGCCCTTTGGCGCGTTTTCGGTGGCGAGCAAAGCTGCGCCGCCCCATTCGCCGCCCAGTCCAAGGCCTTGGCCGAAGCGCAACACACAAAGCAGGATCGGTGCCCAGGCGCCAATGCTGTCGTAGCCCGGCAGTACGCCGATCAGCGTGGTGCAGACGCCCATCAGCAGCAAGGAGGCGACCAGCGTTGATTTGCGTCCGATGCGGTCGCCGAAGTGGCCGAACAGGGCCGAACCTATGGGGCGGGCGAGGAAGGCGATACCGAAGGTCAGGAAGGCCGAGAGCATCTGGGCAGTGCCGGAGGTCTGCGGAAAGAACACCGGGCCGATCACCAGCGCCGCAGCCGTGGCGTAGACGTAGAAGTCGTAGAACTCGATGGCGGTGCCGATGAAGCTGGCTGTCGCGACCCGCGTGGCGGAGTTCGTCGGTTGGGCAGGCGCAGCGTCGCTGTAAGTCGTGCTGGTAGTCATGCGGTAATCCCTGACAGTCATGTGCTCCGGTGGAGCGAATTATTATGGTTGAAACACCCAGGGTCTGTTGACGTTTGGTGACGACCGCGACGGAGGCCCATTTGGCGCAGGGCAAGGCGCGAGGAACGCAGTCTGGTTGTTCCAAATAAGTTCCGAGCAACGCAGCCCTGCGCCAAATGGGCCCCGTCCCTTCGGGTTGCGCGCCAACGTGCGCGAGGCTGCGTTGCGGGATTTGCCAAGGGAACAACCATTAGCGGCATCCCGCGCCTTGCCTCGCACACGTTGGCATCGCAACGCGGTTCGTCACCAAACGTCAACAGACCCTGGGGATGTGGGTTTACGACGGTCTCACCGCCGAACGCAGGCTTGTGGCCTCGCCGGCTGCTACGTGCCAGATCAACACCCGGCTGACGCGGTTGTCTTCGGTTTCGAGGATTTCCAGGCGATAACGCCCGATTTTCAGGCATACCGCACTCTCTGGAATGGTTTCCAGCGCTTCGGTGACCAGCCCATTGAGGGTTTTCGGGCCATCGCTCGGCAGGTGCCAGCCAAGGCTCTTGTTCATCTCGCGAATGGAGGCTGCACCCTCGACCACCAACCGGCCGTCGGCCTGCGGGTGAATGTGCGGGTTGTCGAGGCTGTGCTGGCTTTCGAATTCGCCGACGATTTCTTCGAGAATGTCTTCCAGCGTAACGATGCCCTCTACTTCACCGTATTCGTCGACCACCATCCCCAAGCGGCGCTGCTGTTTGTGGAAATTCAGCAGTTGCAGTTGCAGCGGGGTGCTTTCCGGGACGAAGTAAGGTTCGCGACACGCCGCCAGCAAGGCTTCTTTGGTCAGGCTGGCGTCGGGCAGCAAATGGAGGATTTGCCGGGTATTGAGCACCGCTTCGACCTGGTTGATATCACTGTGGAACACTGGCAGGCGCGTGCGTTTGTTGGCGCGCAGCTGTTCGATGATTTCCTCGATCGAATCGTCCAGATTGATCCCGTCGACTTCACTGCGCGGCACCAGAATGTCGTTGACGGTGATGCTGTCCAGCGCATGAATACCCGACAATGCGTGTGGGCGGCAGGTAGCATGTTCGTGGTCGGTGTCGTTGTTCTGCGGTGCAGGTGGCTCGTCTTCGCTTTGCTGGACGACCTTGATCTTGCGTGCGAAGGGCTTGAGCAGCAATTGACTGATGCCGCTGAGCAGCCATGCGGCCGGGTAGAGGACTTTCAGCGGCACGCCGAGCAGAGTATTGCCCAGCGCCAGGATAGCGTCCGGGTAACGGCTGGCGAGGGTGCGTGGCAGGTAGTCGGCAAACACCAGCAGTACAGCGGCGGCGCTCAGGCAGGCCAGCCACGGACCCTTTTCAGCCCAGCCGAAAATCGCCAGCAGCGTGCTGATGACCACTACCAGCGCGCGGCACAGGGTGTTGCAGAAGATCAGGCTGTTGAGCGGGAAGGTCAGTTTCGCGACGGGCTTGTCGCCGGAACGCGAGGCGGTGCGCTGGGCCAACAGATGTTGCTGTGCGGCTTCAATGGCGGTGAACAGCCCTGACCATAAGATCAGCAGGGCCAACACGGCGAGCAGCGGCCCTATGGGCAGGTTATCCATCACGAGTGCCCGTCAGATGTGCAAAATGAATTCGCGGACCAGCTTGCTGCCGAAATAGGCCAGCATCAGCAGGCAGAAACCGGCGAGGGTCCAGCGAATGGCCTTGTGGCCGCGCCAGCCCAGACGATTGCGCCCCCACAGCAGTACGCTGAACACGATCCAGGCCAGGCACGCCAGCAGGGTTTTGTGCACCAGATGCTGGGCGAACAGGTTTTCGACGAATATCCAGCCGGAGATCAGCGACAGCGACAGCAGGGTCCAGCCAGCCCAGAGGAAGCCGAACAACAGGCTTTCCATGGTTTGCAGTGGCGGGAAGTTCTTGATCAGGCCGGACGGGTGCTTGTGCTTGAGCTGGTGGTCCTGGACCAACAGCAGCAAGGCCTGGAACACCGCGATGGTGAACATGCCGTAGGCGAGGATCGACAGCAGGATATGCGCGAGAATCCCCGGCTCCTCATCGATCACCTGCACGGTGCCCGACGGCGCGAACTGCGCCAGTAGCACCGTGGCCATTCCCAGCGGGAACAGCAGCACCAGCAGATTTTCTACCGGGATCCGTGAGCAGGCCAGCAGCGTCAGCGCGATTACGGCAGCGGCGATCAGGCTGGCGGCACTGAAAAAATCCAGGCCCAGGCCGATCGGCGTCATCAGATGGGTGAACAGGCTTGCGCTGTGGGCCAGCACGGCAAGGATGCCGAGCGAGACCAGCAGGCGCTTGTTCGCCTTGGCGCCTTGGGCCAGACGAGTGCCTTGATAGAGAGTCGCAGCGGCGTACAAGCAAGCGGCGGCGAGGGTGGTGAGCAAACTGGGTGACAAGGGGAGCATAAATCCTGTTAGGCAAGCCCGAAAGGGGCTGAGTTTGGCATACAACCGACATCACACGAAAGACCACTCAACCAGACGGCGGGTGTGCGCCAGACGCAGTCTTCGCTATAATCCGCGACCTGCCCACGCCGCAGGCTCGCCGAGCACATGTTTTTCACGGTCTGGGCCGCCATTACCTCGGTCTCCATAGGGCCTGAAAGGATCGCGCATGTTTGAAAACTTAACCGACCGTCTCTCGCAGACGCTGCGCCATGTCACCGGCAAGGCCAAGCTGACCGAGGACAATATCAAAGACACCCTGCGCGAAGTGCGCATGGCGTTGCTCGAAGCCGACGTCGCCTTGCCGGTGGTCAAAGACTTCGTCAATTCGGTCAAGGAGCGTGCTGTCGGCACCGAGGTGTCGCGCAGCCTGACGCCGGGCCAGGCCTTCGTGAAGATCGTCCAGGCCGAACTTGAAAGCCTGATGGGCGTGGCCAACGAAGATTTGAACCTGAGCGCCGTGCCGCCAGCCGTTATATTGATGGCCGGTCTGCAAGGTGCGGGTAAAACCACGACTGCAGGCAAACTCGCGCGCTTCCTTAAAGAGCGCAAGAAGAAGTCGGTCATGGTGGTTTCCGCTGACGTTTATCGCCCGGCGGCGATCAAACAGCTGGAAATGCTCGCCGGTGAAGTAGGCGTCACTTTCTTCCCGTCCGACCTGAGCCAGAAGCCGGTCGACATCGCGCAAGCGGCTATTAAAGAAGCAAAACTGAAATTCATCGACGTGGTTATCGTCGATACCGCCGGTCGTCTGCACATCGACGAAGAGATGATGGGCGAGATAAAGGCCCTGCACGCGGCGATCAACCCGGTCGAAACGCTGTTCGTGGTTGACGCCATGACCGGCCAGGACGCCGCCAACACGGCCAAGGCCTTCGGTGATGCATTGCCGCTGACCGGCGTGATTCTGACCAAGGTCGACGGCGATGCCCGTGGCGGTGCCGCGCTGTCGGTGCGTGCGATCACTGGTAAGCCAATCAAGTTCATCGGTATGGGCGAGAAGAGCGAAGCGCTCGATCCGTTCCACCCTGAACGGATCGCCTCGCGTATCCTCGGCATGGGCGACGTGCTCAGCCTGATCGAACAGGCTGAAGCGACCCTCGACAAGGACAAGGCCGATAAACTGGCCAAGAAGCTGAAGAAAGGCAAAGGCTTCGACCTCGAAGACTTCCGCGATCAGCTGCAACAAATGAAGAACATGGGCGGCCTCGGTGGGCTCATGGACAAACTGCCGAACATTGGCGGGGTGAATCTGGCGCAAATGGGCAATGCCCAGGGCGCGGCAGAGAAGCAATTCAAGCAGATGGAAGCCATCATCAATTCCATGACCCCGGCCGAGCGCCGCGACCCTGAGCTGATCAGCGGTTCGCGCAAACGTCGGATCGCCATGGGTTCCGGCACTCAGGTGCAGGACATCGGTCGCTTGATCAAGCAGCACAAGCAGATGCAGAAGATGATGAAGAAGTTCTCCGCCAAGGGCGGTATGGCCAAAATGATGCGCGGCATGGGCGGTATGTTGCCCGGCGGCGGCATGCCGAAAATGTAAAAATTCGCGCCGGCAGTCATGTCGGCGCGGCCCCACACGGACGTGGGACCTACAGCAAGCCCGCATTGGCGGGAGCTGACTCGCCGTTGTTCGCAACGGCTCTATGGCAAATCTGGATGGCACACTGACAGGTGCTGGAAAAAGACATTTGCAAAAGTCCGGATATTCCTTAGAATATGCGGCCTTTCGGGCACCTATGCCCGCTGTGCATTTAGATTTGCAGCACCGACTACAGGAACTATGTTCACATGCTAACAATCCGTCTTGCCCTTGGCGGCTCCAAAAAGCGCCCGTTTTACCACTTGACCGTGACCGACAGCCGCAACCCACGCGACGGTTCGCACAAAGAACAAGTTGGTTTCTTCAACCCGATCGCTCGTGGTCAAGAAGTCCGCCTGTCCGTGAACCAAGAGCGCGTAGCCTACTGGCTGAGCGTTGGTGCACAACCTTCTGAGCGTGTTGCTCAGTTGCTGAAGGACGCTGCTAAGGCTGCGGCCTGAGCAATATGAACGCGACGCCAGCAATCGCTGATGATTTGATCGTTATCGGCAAGATTTATTCTATTCATGGCGTTCGCGGCGAAGTGAAGGTCTTTTCCTTTACTGATCCGATTGGAAACCTGTTGGACTACAAAACCTGGACGCTCAAGCGCGAAGGCGATGTACGGCAGGTAGAGCTGGTCAGCGGCCGCGTACAAGGCGGCAAGTTTCTGGTCGCAAAGCTCAAAGGTCTCGATGACCGTGAAGAAGCTCGTCTTCTGGCCGGTTTTGAAATCTGCGTGCCGCGTAACCTGTTTCCTGATCTGACCGACGGCGAGTACTACTGGTACCAGCTGGAAGGTCTGAAGGTCATCGACCACCTTGGGCAATTGCTCGGGAAGATCGATCACCTGCTGGAGACTGGCTCGAACGATGTCATGGTGGTCAAGCCTTGCGCTGGCAGCCTGGATGATCGCGAACGCCTGTTGCCCTATACGGAGCAATGCGTGTTGGCTGTCGACCTCGCAGCAGGCGAGATGAAGGTGGATTGGGACGCGGACTTCTAAGCGTGGCTAACTTGCGCGTAGAAGTAATCAGTTTGTTTCCCGAGATGTTTTCCGCCATCAGCGACTACGGCATCACCAGTCGTGCGGTGAAACAGGGGCTCTTGCAGCTGACCTGTTGGAATCCGCGAGACTACACAACGGATCGACATCACACTGTGGACGATCGCCCATTTGGCGGTGGCCCGGGCATGGTGATGAAGATCAAGCCCCTGGAAGATGCACTGGTTCAGGCCAAGGCAGCAGCCGGGGAGGCGGCGAAGGTAATTTATCTGTCGCCCCAAGGCCGTCAACTGACTCAGTCGGCGGTACGCGAGTTGGCGAATCTGGATGCATTGATCCTGATTGCCGGCCGCTATGAAGGCATTGACGAGCGTTTTATTGAGGCTCATGTCGATGAAGAGTGGTCGATTGGCGACTATGTACTGTCTGGCGGCGAGCTGCCGGCGATGGTCCTGATCGATGCGGTTACACGACTGCTGCCTGGAGCTTTAGGGCATGCGGACTCCGCCGAGGAAGATTCCTTTACGGATGGTTTGCTGGATTGCCCGCACTACACCCGACCTGAGGTGTATGCGGATCAGCGTGTTCCCGACGTGTTGCTGAGTGGCAATCACGCGCATATCCGGCGTTGGCGTTTACAGCAGTCCCTTGGTAGGACCTTTGAACGACGCGCCGATCTTCTGGAAAGCCGCTCGCTTTCTGGAGAAGAGAAGAAGCTGCTCGAGGAATACATCCGCGAGCGGGACGATAGTTAACAACGTATCGATGGTAGATCCGACGATTTACCTTAGGAGCACAGCATGACTAACAAAATCATCCTTGCACTCGAAGCAGAGCAGATGACCAAAGAGATCCCTACCTTTGCCCCGGGCGACACCATTGTCGTTCAGGTGAAAGTGAAGGAAGGCGACCGTTCGCGTCTGCAAGCGTTCGAAGGCGTCGTTATCGCCAAGCGTAACCGTGGTGTGAACAGTGCTTTCACTGTTCGTAAAATCTCCAACGGTGTTGGCGTAGAGCGTACTTTCCAGACCTACAGCCCGCAAATCGACAGCATGGCCGTTAAGCGTCGCGGTGACGTACGTAAAGCCAAGCTGTACTACCTGCGTGACCTGTCCGGTAAAGCAGCTCGCATCAAGGAAAAACTGGCTTAAGTCCAGCTTCCGATGCAGAAAAAAGCAGCCTACGGGCTGCTTTTTTGTTGCCCGCTATTTGTGGTTCCGCGAACGCGTGGGCTATGAAAGACTGTTCGCCACCTTCCAGTTGTTGTCTGTCTTGCTTGAGCCTTTATGCCTGCCATTGATCATCCGCTGATAGACCAGTTTCTCGACGCCCTGTGGCTGGAGAAAGGTTTGTCCGATAACACCCGTGACGCCTATCGCAGTGACCTGGCCCTGTTCAACGGCTGGTTGCAGGAGAAGGGCCTGGAGCTGATCAACGCCGGGCGCGAGCTGATCCTCGATCATCTGGCCTGGCGCCTCGAACAAAACTACAAGCCCCGGTCTACCGCACGGTTTCTCTCGGGTGTGCGTGGGTTCTATCGCTATTTACTGCGTGAAAAGCTGATTGCTGTCGACCCGACGTTGCGTGTCGATATGCCACAACTCGGCAGGCCATTGCCCAAGTCGTTGTCGGAAGCGGACGTGGAAGCCTTGCTCGCCGCGCCGGATCTGAGCGAAGCGATTGGCCAGCGCGATCGCGCCATGCTGGAAGTGCTGTACGCCTGTGGCTTGCGGGTCACCGAGTTGATCAGCCTGACGCTGGAACAGATCAATCTGCGCCAGGGTGTGCTGCGAGTCATGGGCAAGGGCAGCAAGGAACGACTGGTGCCGATGGGCGAGGAGGCGATTGTCTGGGTCGAGCGCTACATGCGCGATGCGCGGGGCGAGTTGCTGGGCGGGCGGCCCAGCGATGTGTTGTTTCCCAGCCTGCGCGGTGAGCAGATGACCCGCCAGACCTTCTGGCATCGCATCAAGCATCAGGCCAAAGTCGCCGGGATCGGTAAGTCTCTGTCGCCGCACACCTTGCGCCACGCCTTCGCCACCCATTTGCTCAACCACGGCGCTGACTTGCGGGTGGTGCAAATGCTGTTGGGGCATAGCGACCTGTCGACCACCCAGATCTACACCCACGTTGCACGTGCACGTTTGCAAGACCTGCACGCCAAGCACCATCCGAGGGGGTAGCGGAGCACTGGTGGCGAGCTTGATTCTGTGGCGAGGGAGCTTGCTCCCGCTGGGGCGCGAAGCGGCCCCAAAACCGGCCGCCTCGGTCATTCAGGTAAGTCGCAGCAACCAGATTGCGACTGCTGCGCAGTCGAGCGGGAGCAAGCTCCCTCGCCACAATGATCATTGGCTTTTGAACTTTGCATAGAGTCATATATCAGCCACAGTCGGCCGCGCGGGCCTTATGTGGTAGGCTTTGCGGGTTTGCACGATGGGCGGTTATGACCCGGTGTTTCAGTACGGGCGTTCTAACCGACCCATTTGTCCGCCTTCAGGAGTTCTCATGCGTCTGACCCAGATTTTCGCCGCCGCAGCCATTGCGTTGGTCAGCACCTTTGCCGTCGCCGATGATGCGGCTGATAAAGCCATTCGTAAAAGCCTGGAAACCCTCCAGCTCGACACCCCGATCGAATCCATTGGCGCCAGCCCATTGGCCGGTCTCTACGAAGTCAAACTCAAGGGCAGCCGCGTGCTGTACGCCAGCGCCGATGGCCAGTACATCGTTCAGGGCTACCTGTTCCAGCTCAAGGATGGCAAGCCGGTCAACCTGACCGAGAAGGCCGAGCGTCTGGGTATCTCGAAGCTGATCAACGGTATTCCGGTCGCTGAAACCGTGGTTTACCCGGCGATTGGCGAAACCAAGACTCACATCACCGTGTTTACCGATACCACCTGCCCGTACTGCCACAAATTGCACGCCGAAGTGCCTGCATTGAACAAAATGGGCATCGAAGTGCGTTATGTTGCTTTCCCGCGCCAGGGCCTCGGCTCGCCGGGTGATGAGCAACTGCAGGCCGTCTGGTGCTCCACTGATAAAAAAGCCGCCATGGACAAAATGGTCGACGGCAAGGAAATCAAGGCCGCCAAGTGTGCCAACCCGGTTTCCAAGCAGTTCGCCCTGGGTCAGTCGATCGGCGTGAACGGTACACCGGCCATCGTTTTGGCCGATGGCCAAGTGATTCCGGGCTATCAGCCTGCACCACAAGTCGCCAAACTGGCGCTGGGTGCGAAATAATTCGCATCGTCACGGCCAGCCTTTGACGATCATGGTCCGGCGGCAACATTTGCCGGGCCATTAATAGAGAACCGCGAGCATGCGGTTGTTTTCACGGCCGGCCTTGAGTCGGCCGTTTTATGGGGAGTTCACAGTGAAACCGGTCAAAGTAGGCATCTGTGGGTTAGGGACCGTCGGTGGCGGTACCTTCAACGTACTTCAGCGCAACGCCGAGGAAATTGCTCGTCGTGCCGGGCGTGGAATCGAAGTGGCACAAATTGCCATGCGCACGCCAAAGCCTCAGTTCCAAACGACCGGTATTGCGATTACCAACGATGTCTTCGAAGTGGCCACGAACCCTGAGATCGACATCGTTATAGAGCTGATGGGCGGCTACACCGTTGCCCGCGAGCTGGTACTCAAGGCCATCGAGAATGGCAAGCATGTGGTCACCGCGAACAAGGCACTGATTGCCGTTCACGGTAATGAAATTTTCGCCAAGGCTCGCGAGAAAGGCGTGATCGTGGCGTTCGAAGCGGCGGTGGCCGGTGGCATTCCGGTGATCAAGGCGATTCGTGAAGGCCTGTCGGCCAACCGCATCAACTGGGTCGCCGGGATCATCAACGGCACCGGCAACTTCATCCTCACCGAAATGCGTGAGAAGGGCCGGACCTTCGAAGACGTGCTCGCCGAAGCCCAGGCGCTGGGTTACGCCGAAGCCGATCCGACCTTCGACGTTGAAGGCATCGATGCGGCGCACAAGTTGACCATCCTGGCCTCGATCGCGTTTGGTATTCCGCTGCAATTCGACAAAGCCTACACCGAAGGCATCACCAAGCTGACCACTGCTGACGTGAACTACGCCGAAGCCCTGGGCTATCGCATCAAGCACCTGGGCGTGGCACGCAGCACCGCCAGCGGCATCGAGCTGCGGGTACACCCGACGCTGATCCCGGCTGATCGCTTGATCGCCAACGTCAACGGCGTGATGAACGCGGTCATGGTCAACGGCGACGCTGCGGGCTCGACCCTGTTCTACGGCGCGGGTGCCGGCATGGAGCCTACGGCTTCGTCGGTGATCGCGGACCTGGTGGATGTGGTTCGCGCCATGACCTCTGACCCGGAAAACCGCGTACCGCACCTGGCCTTCCAGCCGGATTCGCTGTCGGCCCACCCGATCCTGCCGATCGAAGCCTGCGAAAGTGCCTACTACCTGCGCATCCAGGCCAAGGACCATCCGGGCGTGCTGGCCCAAGTGGCAAGCATTCTGTCGGAGCGCGGTATCAACATCGAATCGATCATGCAAAAAGAAGTCGAAGAACACGACGGCCTGGTGCCAATGATCCTGCTGACCCACCGTGTGCTGGAACAGCACATGAACGACGCCATTACAGCGCTCGAAGCGTTGCAGGGCGTGGTCGGTCCGGTGGTGCGGATCCGCGTCGAGCACCTGAACTAAGTCGTTATTGTTCACCGGGCTCGTGCGCGAGCCCGGGTTTGCGAACTCTGAAGAGTGGAGCCAGTCATGCGTTATATCAGTACCCGCGGCCAGGCACCGGCCCTGAATTTCGAAGACGTGCTGCTGGCAGGTCTGGCCAGCGACGGCGGCCTGTACGTGCCGGAAAACCTGCCACGTTTCACCCAGGAAGAAATCGCTTCCTGGGCCGGCCTGCCGTATCACGAACTGGCCTTCCGGGTTATGCGCCCGTTCGTGACCGGCAGCATTCCGGATGCCGACTTCAAGAAAATCCTCGAAGAAACGTACGGCGTGTTCTCCCACAACGCCGTGGCACCGTTGCGTCAACTGAACGGCAACGAATGGGTGCTGGAGCTGTTCCACGGCCCGACCCTGGCGTTCAAGGATTTCGCCTTGCAACTGCTCGGTCGCCTGCTCGATTACGTGCTGGAAAAGCGCGGCGAGCGCGTGGTCATCGTTGGTGCTACCTCGGGTGATACCGGCTCGGCGGCCATCGAAGGCTGCAAGCACTGTGAAAACGTCGACATCTTCATCCTGCACCCGCACAACCGTGTGTCCGAGGTTCAGCGTCGGCAGATGACCACCATTTTCGGTGAGAACATCCACAACATCGCCATCGAAGGCAACTTCGATGACTGCCAGGAAATGGTCAAGGCGAGCTTCGCCGACCAGAGCTTCCTCAAAGGCACACGCCTGGTGGCAGTGAACTCGATCAACTGGGCGCGGATCATGGCCCAGATCGTCTACTACTTCCACGCAGCCCTGCAGTTGGGCGGCCCGGCGCGTTCGGTGTCGTTCTCGGTGCCAACCGGCAACTTCGGCGATATCTTCGCCGGTTACCTGGCACGCAACATGGGTCTGCCGATCAACCAATTGATCGTCGCCACCAACCGCAACGACATCCTGCACCGCTTCATGAGCGGCAATCAGTACGTCAAGGAAACCCTGCACGCCACACTGTCGCCGTCGATGGACATCATGGTCTCGTCGAACTTCGAGCGCCTGCTGTTCGACCTGCACGGTCGCAACGGCGTGGCCATCGCCGGCCTGATGGACACCTTCAAGCAAGGTGGCGGTTTCAGCGTCGAGCAAGAGCGCTGGACCGAAGCGCGCAAACTGTTCGACTCGCTGGCGGTGGATGACGCACAAACCTGCGAGACGATTGCTGAAGTCTTCGAACAGACCGGTGAGCTGCTCGATCCGCACACCGCCATCGGCGTCAAGGCTGCACGTGAGTGCCGTCGTAGCCTGGATATTCCGATGGTGATTCTGGGAACGGCCCACCCGGTCAAATTCCCTGAAGCTGTGGAAAAAGCTGGCGTAGGAAAAGCGCTTGAACTGCCTGCCCATCTTTCTGATTTGTTCGAGCGAGATGAGCGCTGCACCGTTTTGCCAAATGACCTGAAAGCCGTGCAGGCCTTTGTCAGTCAGCATGGCAACCGTGGCAAGCCACTCTGACAGGGTTTTCCTGTCACATTTTGAAGCCCGTCTCCTGACGGGCTTTCTCATTTCTGCATGGCACACTTGTCGTCGTTTCGCCCCTCAAGGATGGGTGAGTGGACGTGAAGGAAGTGGGCATGTGGTTTTTTACTGGATTGAAGCCGGCCTTGTGCCGGGTATTTTTATTGAGTGCCATGGGGCTGGGGCACTGTGTATGGGCGGCTCAACTTGACGCTTTGGACATCCGAGCCGCTATCACCAATGAGCCCCTTAAACTGGAAGCCCAGGAGCTCGAATGGATTGCCGAACACCGGCGAGTGGTCGTCGCGTCGGTGCAGTTTCCGTTGTACTTGTTCAAGGATGAGCACGGTCAATGGAGCGGTTTGAACAACGACATTCTCCAGCGTCTTTCGCGGATGACCGGGCTGGAGTTCGTTCATGAAGAGTCGTTCTCGACCGAACACCTGCTTGGGCTGCTGGAGAGTGGCAGGGCAGACATGAGCACGACACTGGCCGTGAACGAAGAGCGTAAAGGCTTTCTGGATTTCAGCCATGCCTTTGGCGGGGCTGGCTGGGTGTTCGTCGGGCGGGCCGGAGTTGCTGCGGTTGATTCGTTAGAGGACCTTGCAGGCAAGGTTCTGGCGCTCCCCGCCAGGCATGCGCTGGAGGCCGGCATCCGTCGCGACCACCCGCAGATCGAACTGCGTTCGGTCAAAACCTACGCCGAGGCACGCGCCCTGGTCGAAAGCGGCGAAGCCTATGTAACCATTGAAAACGAAATGGGCGCCCACCTGTACCCGGCAGGCCCGCTGGCGATCAGCTCAAGTATCGAAGGCCTGTGGGAGGCCGACCATCTGGCCTTACGTAAAGAGCAGCCACAGCTGCTGAGCATTATCAATAAGGCGCTCGAGGCTTTTCCTCCGGCAGAGTTGCGAGCGATCCGTTCGAAGTGGCTCAGCGGTGTGGTGCCCACGCAACCGCCATCGCTGTGGCAGCGGATTTACCAGTGGGGCTGCTGGGGAGTATTTTTTGCGAGTCTCTTCGGGCTGATATCACTGCTGTGGAACCAGCGGCTGAACAGGCAGATCGAGCGGCGCTTGACAGCCGAACAACGGCTTGGCGATCAATTGGTGTTCCAGCACACCTTGATGAATGCCATGCCCGATCCGGTGTTTGTAAGGGATCAGGAGGGGCGGTTGATCCTGTGCAACAAGAGCTATGAAGAGCACCTGTCGACCCGCTTTGACCAGATGAAGGGAAAACGCCTGACGGAGGTCGACGTTTTACCCGCCTCGACGGCCGAGCTTCTGCACGCGGAAATCATGGAGCAACTCAGCAGTCGGAAAGCCCTGTTTACCGAGCGCCAGCTGACGTTCAACAGTGGCGTGCGGGATGTTTATCAGTGGGCGGTGCCGTTTTATAGCGCCGAGGGTTTACTGCGCGGTGTAGTGGGCGGCTGGACCGACACCCATGGACGTCAGCGCCATAAGCCTGACCAGCGCAATTCTGACGAGAGGGGCCCCGCTCAGGGGCTCACTTAAGGTGCTGTTTTTTTCCTGTCATCTTTCCCATGCATGCTCTGACAACTCAGGGTAAAGCGGCATACCGTCAGTTGAGTTCAGACTTTCTTCTCGGGCCAGTGGTCATTTATCTCGCCCTTGGCACTTTGTTTTCGGACTATTGAGTGGTGATCGAGATGGAAAGTATCAGCCTATTGCTGGGTGAGGCATTGAGTCCGTATCAGGTAACGCTGACCCCGTCGGGTAGCCATGGCGAATGCCTGGTGACATTGAAGAGTGCCGTCGGGGCCACCATGGTTGAACGCCAGTTCAATCAGGCGCAGTTCATGGATAAACGGCTGCTGACAGATGTCGTCGACGGATTGCACCGCGACTTGTTGATCGCCGAAGGACGGCTGGAGCCCAGCGTGATTGCGGCTCTGCGCAACGTTGCGCAAGACAAGCGTCTTGCTGTCGGAAACTGAATTGTTTTTTGTGGGAACCTTCCCGCAATCAGGTTAGTCAGACCCTATATCAGCAAGATCAAGCATTCTGCTCCGGTGCGTGTCGCTTGTTGTACGGGTCCTTGTAGGCCACGTTTAACCCCGAGTCGTCTCCCCACTTCTCGGGGTTTCTTTTGCCTGGCGTTTGGTCACGGCTCTCCATGCTGGAAAAATGCCCTGGCGTCCTCCAGATATTCGCTACGCGTCTCTGGGTCAAGCCAGTAGGCATAAACCTCGATCAGTTGGTTTTGCCGCAGTTTGTGCAATATCTGGTCGATCTGAATCATGGCCTGGCGTCCCTGTGCTGTGTCGGAGCAGGCGACATGGATCGACTGGTATTTGTTCACGCCGCGGATAGCGTAGAACTCGAGTTCTTCAGGCGATATGCCTTGCAGTGACGCCTGATAACGGATCTCCGGCCAGTAACCGAGCACCGCCGTTAAACGCCCCAGGCGCTGCATTTGCAGCAGGCTGCCAAGGGCATCGTTGCCATAGTGTGAAGACAGGGCATCGCCGGGCGTGCGCTGTAGCAGACCGTCGACGAATTGGCCGTAACTGCGTTCGGCGACTACCCCCAGCTTTTTCTCCTTCAGGGCCAGTAATGCGGCCAGATCGACCTTGCCGTCGATGACGAACGGCATCAGGGCGGCCCGATCTTGATGGCGTATGACCACGCCATTACTGAGGACGCGGTAGGCCGGGATTGAGTAAATGAGCCGCTTGGCCCGTTCCTGATTCCAGAGCAGCGAGGGGTCGCAGGTGAAGCTCGGCTCCAGGAGCATTTGCATGCCCCGCGCACGGTTGACCCGCACGATATCGTGCTGGTACTCGGGCATGCCGGCGATTAACAGCGACAAAAGACGATCAGTCACGCCCTGACCTTTTTGGGGCCCTTCGAAAGTCATCAGGGGAGGCAGATCACGCACTAACCAGAACAACGTTTCCTTGGCCTGGGTAACAGCCGGGAAAGCCAACAGGCACGCCAATACCCAGCCAAAACCCAGCGCGGGGAGGTTCTTGCATTTAAACAGACGAATCACCGATAACCCTTTCAGATTAAATCGCCCCGTCTTCACGCAGACGCGCGATCTGTGCCGCGTCATAGCCCAGTTCGTTCAACACCTGCGCGTTATGTTCACCCAACTCTGCACCGACCCATTCGCAAGTGCCCGGCGTCTGCGAGAGTTTTGGCACGATGCCCGGCATCTTGAAGTCCTTGCCATCGGGCAGCTTGGCTTGCAGGAACATTTCCCGCGCGAGAAATTGCGGATCGCTGAACATGTCTTCGGCGCTGAAGATGCGGCTGGCAGGTACCTCAGCCAGGTTCAACTGCTCGATCACGGCATCCAGCGACAACGAACTGACCCACCGATCAATGACCCCATACAGCTCATCGCGACGGCTATCGCGGCCATCGTTGCTGGCCAGAGCCGGATCGTTGGCCAGGTCGTCGCGGCCGATGGTCTGCATGAAGCGTTTGAAGATCGCATCGCCGTTGGCGCCGATCTGCACGTGTTTACCGTCGGCGCTGGTGTGGATAGAGGAGGGCGTGATGCCGGGCATGATGTTGCCGGTGCGCTCGCGGATAAACCCGAACACATCGAATTCCGGGACCATGCTTTCCATCATCGCGAAGATCGCCTCGTACAACGCCACATCGACCACCTGGCCCTGACCGCCGTTGACCTCGCGGTGACGCAGGGCCATCAGCGCGCCGATCACGCCCCAGAGTGCGGCAATCGAGTCACCGATGGAAATTCCGGTACGCACCGGCGGTCGATCCTCGAACCCGGTGATGTAACGCAAGCCACCCATGGATTCGCCGACCGCACCGAAGCCCGGTTGATCCTTCATCGGCCCGGTTTGCCCAAAGCCCGACAGACGGACCATCACCAGTTTCGGGTTTAGCGTGTGCAGCACGTCCCAGCCCAGGCCCAGTTTTTCCAGCACGCCGGGGCGGAAGTTTTCAATCAGGATGTCGGCTTCGCTGAGCAACTGCTTGAGGATTGCCAGGCCATCGGGGTGCTTGAGGTTCAGCGTCAGGGACTTCTTGTTGCGCGCCTGGACGAACCACCAAAGCGAGGTGCCCTCGTAGAGTTTGCGCCACTTGCGCAACGGGTCACCGCCATCCGGGGATTCAATCTTGATCACATCGGCGCCGAATTCGGCACAAATACGCGAGGCGAAGGGGCCGGCGATCAAGGTGCCGAGTTCGATGATTTTCAGGCCGGCAAGCGGTTTGGCGGTGAGCGGCATGGGCAATCCTGTAGGACAAAGGCTGAGTCGATACAGCGTTTTAACATAGCCCGGCCTTCATCGCCCAAGCTTGATGGCGGTCATGATTCGTTGATTGACCCCGGCATCGGTTAGACTTGCCGCCTTTCCTCGTATCAAGAAGCCCGTTCATGGCCCAGCCGTCCACGACCTACAAGTTTGAACTGAACCTCACCGACCTCGACCGCAGCGTGTACGAGAGCGTCAAGCAGACCATCGCCCGCCACCCTTCGGAAACCGAAGAGCGCATGACCGTGCGGCTGCTGGCCTACGCCTTCTGGTACAACGAGCAGCTGTCTTTTGGTCGCGGTCTGTCGGACGTGGATGAGCCAGCGCTGTGGGAAAAAAGTCTGGATGACCGCGTTCTGCACTGGATCGAAGTCGGTCAGCCAGACGCCGATCGTCTGACCTGGTGCTCGCGCCGTACCGAACGCACCAGCCTGCTGGCTTACGGCAGCCTGCGTGTCTGGGAAGGTAAAGTGATTCCGGCGATCAAAAACCTGAAAAACGTGCACATCGCGGCCGTTCCTCAGGAAGTGCTGGAAACCCTGGCCAAGGACATGCCCCGCGTTATCAAGTGGGACGTGATGATCAGCGAAGGAACGATTTTCGTCACCGACGACCGTGGTCAGCATGAAGTCCAGTTGCAGTGGCTGAGCGGCGAGCGCGGCTGATTTTTCAGCGCTGGATCGCGTCACCCGGTTTTATCCTTCGTTTTCAAGAGAAGCACCTGTCATCTCATGCGCATCGAACCTCGCCTGCTACCCGCTACCCTGCCGTTTCTCGGTGATTTACCACCGCTTCTGACTCGCCTGTATGCAGCGCGGGGCGTGCAATCCGAGGCGGAACTGGACAAGAGCCTGGCGCGCTTGATCCCGTTTCAGCAGCTCAAGGGCATCGAGGCGGCGGTGGATTTGCTGGTGGTGGCGCTGGAGCAACGTCAGCGGATTCTGATCGTCGGCGACTTCGACGCCGATGGCGCGACGGCCAGTACCGTCGGCATGTTGGGACTGCGCCTGCTGGGGGCGGCTCACGTCGACTATCTGGTACCCAATCGGTTCGAGTACGGTTATGGCTTGACCCCGGAAATCGTCGCGGTGGCGCTGGAGCGCCAGCCACAGTTGCTGATCACCGTGGACAACGGCATTTCCAGCGTCGAAGGCGTGGCGGCGGCGAAAAAGGCCGGGCTCAAGGTCTTGGTTACCGATCACCACTTGCCCGGTGACGAACTGCCGTTGGCCGATGCCATCGTCAATCCGAACCAGCCAGGCTGCGAGTTTCCAAGCAAGGCGCTGGCCGGGGTCGGGGTGATTTTCTATGTGCTGATGGCGTTGCGTGCACGCTTGCGCAGCCTGGGCTGGTACGAGAGCAAGCCGCAGCCGAATATCGGCGAGTTGCTTGATCTGGTGGCGCTGGGCAGCGTCGCCGACGTGGTGCCACTGGATGCCAACAACCGGATTCTGGTGCATCAGGGCCTGGAGCGGATTCGTGCAGGCCGGGCTCGGCCGGGCATCAAGGCGATCCTCGAAGTGGCCAAGCGCGATCACTCGCGCATCACCTCCACCGATCTGGGGTTCATCCTCGGCCCGCGCTTGAACGCGGCGGGGCGTCTGGACGACATGAGTCTGGGCATCGAATGCCTGCTCACTGAAGACGTGGGCGCCGCCCGTGAAATGGCCGCGCAGCTCGACGGCATGAACCAGGACCGCAAATCCATCGAACAGGGCATGCAGCGCGAAGCATTGGCCCAGCTCAAGGACTTGCCGCTGGAGTCGATGCCGTTCGGTTTGTGCCTGTTCGATCCCGAGTGGCACCAGGGCGTCATCGGCATCCTCGCGTCGCGTATGAAAGAGCGCTATTTCCGTCCGACCATTGCCTTTGCCGACGCCGGCGACGGCATGCTCAAGGGCTCGGGACGTTCAGTGCAGGGCTTTCATATTCGTGACGCCTTGAGTGTGGTGGCGGCGCAGCATCCGACACTGATCAGCAAGTACGGCGGCCACGCGATGGCGGCGGGTCTGACGCTGCCGGAAGCGAACTTTCCGTTGTTCGCCGAGGCTTTCGACGCGGAAGTTCGCCGGCAAATGCGTGAAGAAGACCTGACCGGGCGGTTGCTGTCGGACGGCACCCTGGCGGTCGAAGAGTTTCACCTTGAACTGGCCCGCGCCTTGCGCCATGCCGGTCCATGGGGCCAACACTTTCCCGAGCCGCTGTTTCACGGGATGTTCCAGTTGGTCGAGCAGCGAGTGGTCGGCGAGCGCCATCTCAAGGTGGTGCTGAAAAGCGAATGTGGTTCCGTGAAACTCGACGGCATTGCCTTTGGCATCGACCGCGATGTCTGGCCGAACCCGACCATCCGCTGGGTTGAGCTGGCCTACAAGCTCGACGTCAACGAGTACCGTGGGCAGGAAGCCGTTCAATTGATGATTGCTCACATCGAACCGCGTTAAGCCCTTCGCGAGCAGGCTCGCTCCCACAAGGTCCGTGCAAACCCTGTGGGAGCGAGCCTGCTCGCGAAAGCGATTTCCCTCACGCTGAATCTCTATGAACCCTCCCTCATCTGCCGATGTCGACTAGGCTCTAATCACTGCTTGATTGGCCTTGTGACGTTTTGTCGAGTTTTTTACCCGTGGGGGCGGGTGCCGCATCCTTTCCTGTCACTCGTCGACTTTTCAAACAGAACCCTGGAGCCTGCCCACTGATTTGAGAGGTGCCCCATGAGTCTGCTGCTTGAACCCTACACCCTTCGTCAATTGACCCTGCTCAACCGCATCGCGGTGTCGCCGATGTGCCAATACTCCAGCGTCGATGGGCTGGCCAATGACTGGCATTTGGTACACCTCGGCAGCCGTGCCGTGGGCGGGGCCGGACTGATTTTTACCGAAGCCACGGCCGTCACCGCTGACGGACGGATCACCGCCCAGGACCTTGGCTTGTGGAACGACGAACAGATCGAGCCACTGCAACGCATCACCCGCTTTATCACCGCCCAAGGCGCGGTCGCCGGTATTCAACTGGCCCATGCCGGGCGCAAGGCCAGCACTCACCGACCATGGCTGGGCAAGCACGGCAGTATCAAACTGGCGGATGGCGGCTGGACCCCGGTTGGCCCTTCGCCGATTGCCTTCGACCCCGAACACACACCACCCACACAACTGACCGAAGCGCAGATCGCCGGGGTGATCCAGGCGTTTGTCGACTCGGCCAAGCGTGCGCTGACCGCAGGCTTCAAAGTGGTCGAAGTGCATGCCGCTCACGGTTATCTGCTGCATCAGTTTCTGTCACCGTTGAGCAATCAGCGGCGTGATCAATACGGCGGCTCTTTCGAAAATCGCATTCGTCTGGTGCTGCAAGTGACCGAAGCGATACGCGCAGTCTGGCCTGAAGAGTTACCCTTGTTCGTTCGCGTATCGGCCACAGACTGGGTCGAAGATGGCTGGAACCCGGATGAAACCGTGGAGCTGGCGCGGCGTTTGAAAGCATTGGGGGTCGATCTGATCGACGTGTCATCCGGTGGCACAGCGGCGAATGCGGAGATTCCTACCGGGCCGGGGTATCAGACGCGGTTTGCCGAGCGCGTGCGCAAGGAGTCGGGGATTGCCACCGGTACCGTCGGATTGATCACTGAACCGGCACAGGCCGAACACATTCTGCGCACCTGCCAGGCCGACATCATCCTGCTGGCTCGCGAACTGTTACGCGACCCGTACTGGCCGTTGCATGCCGATGATGACCTGGGCGGACGCAAGGCCACCTGGCCGGCGCAATATCAACGGGCAACGAGCCGCGATCAGCCGATCCATGAGTCGGATTTGCGTGATTGATCCGCCTCTACCGAGCAAGCCAAGAAAAACGCCGCTTTCCCATTCAGGGACAAGCGGCGTTTTTTCTTGAGTGAGCAGCACCACACGAGCGGTGGGCTTTGTGGTCGCACGAGAGCTCGGAAAGGCTCGTGCGACGACAAAGGGGCGGGTTTACTGATCCACTTTGGTGGTCGAAGTGGCAGCCTTACTCAAGCCCTTTGAATCGTGATCTCCTGGCTTGGTGGCCGAGATCGCAGTGGCCTTGGCAAGTCCGTGGGTGGTTTTGGAATGTGCAACCCCGGACGTAGCCACGCCAAGGCCTTTACTGTCATTACGAGTGCGGCCAGTGTGATGGCCTTTGACGCCGTGGTCCCTGACCGCTCGGCCGGCATGATCGCTTTCCTGACCTTCCTTAAGACCACTTAGGCCATGGTCCCTGACCGCTCGGCCATCATGATCGGCTTCTTTACCTTCAGCACGGCCTTTGCTGCCAGCATCAGCAGAATGACCTTCTCCTCGGCCGCCACTGCCACCAGCGTCGCCGCCGTGACCTGCGCCGTTGCCGCCACCGCTACCACCGCCACCGCTACCACCGCTACCGTTACCGCCACCGTGGCTACCACCATCTTTCGCATAAGCGAAGCTCACGGGGAGTAAAGGCGCAGCAGCCAGCATCATGACGCACGACATAACAGCGACTAGATTCGTTTTCTTTAAAAGCATGATTGCTTCCATCGATCAGGGTAGGTTCGTATCAACTAGGACGCCTATCACTGTCTATAGTTCTCAGGCTCCCGACAGAAGGCACTACGGCAAGAGGATCACGGATATGACGACTCGTTCAGTTGTAGCTTTTTTGACAAGCATCGCGCTTTTATGTGGCTCTACGGCTCTGTACGCAGATCCTGGCAATGGCAAGGGCAACCCGCACGGTAACGGGAGCAAAGGCAACAAATCCCAGAACTATCAACAGGAGGATGGATACGGTGGCCCGCAGATCGACGTGGGTGGTGTTCGCGTCATCATCGGCAACAGTCGTGATTATTGGTCGCCTGGTCCAGCGCTACCGCCAGGCATTCAAAAGAAGATTGCCCAAGGAAAACCTCTGCCACCGGGAATCGCCAAGAAACTGGACGGCAGGATGCGGGACAGGCTACCTCGTTATGAGGGCTATGAATGGCAGCAAGCCGGTACAGACCTGATCCTGGTGACCATCGCAACCGGACTTATATACCAGGTCCTGCATAACGTGGCGGACTGAGTTTCCGGCTGCGAGACGATAGAACGAAAAAGCCCGGCAACTGGCCAGGCTTTGTTTGTCTTACGCAATCTCGGTGGCTGAGCCGCCGTCACTTATCTTAAGCGGTTGCCCAATCCGGGTACTTACGCTTGTCTGGTGCTGGCGGGAAGTACTGATACAACCAGGTCTCGCTCAACGTCCGGTCATGGGTGCGGATGAACAACCGCAGTTCGACCGGGGCCACGCTGTCATCGGTCGGGAACCAGTCAAAGGTAATTCGATAGCCTTTGATGTCATCCAGCACCAGCACGTTGAAATCCTTGACCTGACCGTTCGACGCCGTGACCACCGGTTCGATGCTGGTGCCTTCAGGTAAGCGATCCAGTCCACCACCGGTAAAGTCGACCGCAAAGCGCCGCGCCCAGACCTTCGGATAGTGCTCACCCGGTGCCCAACCCTCGGTGAAACCGCCCATACCCGAACGCGTGGCATTGACCCGCGCCAGCGGGGTGCCAACGGGCGGCAGGGCGCTCCAGTAGAGCTTGTAGCCGTAGTTCAGCGAGTCGCCGGCGGCCACCGGTTTCTTCGGGGTCCAGAAGGCTACGATGTTGTCCAGGGTTTCGCCGGTGGTGGGGATTTCCAGCAGGTCGACGGAGCCTTCGCCCCACGCGGTGGTCGGCTCGACCCACAGGCTCGGGCGCTTGCTGTACCAATCAACGGTGTCCTGATAACTGTCGAACTCATGGTCGGTTTGCACCAGGCCAAAACCTTTCGGGTCCTTGTCGGCGAAGGCGTTGAATTGCAAGGTCGCCGGGTTGTTAAGCGGTCGGCAGATCCACTCCCCGTTGCCACGCCACATGGCGAGGCGATCCGAGTCGTGGATCTGCGGGTGAAGGGTGTCGCACATGCGCCGTTCGTGGGTGCCGCAGCTGAACATGCTGGTCATCGGCGCGATGCCGAGTTGCTCGATGGCCGTGCGCGCGTTGACATGGGCGTCGATGGCCATCACCACCTGACTGGCCTGGCAGTCGATGTCAAAGCGGTAGGCGCCGGTGGCGCTCGGCGAGTCGAGCAGGGCATAGACCACGAAGCGGGTGCTGTCCTTGTCCGGGGTTTCGAACCAGAACTTGGTGAAGTCCGGAAACTCTTCGCGCTTCCTGGCGTAGGTGTCGATCGCCAGGCCACGGGCCGACAAGCCGTACTGGCCGGTGTTATCTACAGCACGAAAGTAGCTGGCGCCGAGGAACGACACCACATCGTGCTTATCCAGCTCCGGGGCCTTGAACAGCTTGAACCCGGCAAAGCCCAGGTCGCCCTTGAGCTGCGCGGTGTCGACGCTGGAATTCTGGTAATTGAACAATGACGGGTGGAAGTGCACTTCCCGCGCCTGACGGGTCTTGGGGTCGACGCTGTACATGCGCACCGGTTGTTTGAACCCCATGCCGACGTGGAAGAACTGCACGTCGAGTTGCCCGTTCAGGTCGTTCCACAGCGAGTGGCTGGCGTCGTACTGAATCGCGTTGAACTGCTGCGGCGTCATGTTCGAAAGCGTCGGTGGCAACACCTGCTTGGTGTCGACATAGCCACGGCTGGCCAATTGCTTGGCTTGCGCTTGCAATGCTTCGAAGTCGAAGGCCTCGGCCTCGCCATCGGCAGTCCCGGCCCAGGCCCGCGCGGCCAACAATCCAGTGGCCGAAAGGCCGGTGTAGGCCGCGATGGCCATGGAGGCTTTCAGCAAATTCCTGCGGTGCATAGGACAACCTGTCTTGGACGATCCCGCGGCGTTCCTGGCGGCGTTACGGATCAGAAATAGAGGTTCGGACAAGCCTTCGGCCAAACGCATCGGATTTTAAACAGATGCCGAATAAGATAAAGCGTTCGAATTAACTCGAAAAATGATTAGCGTGTGTTTCACACAAAGCACCCGCGGATCACTTCAGGAGACCCCGCATGCTCAGCGAGCATCTCGGGCCCGAGCCCGAGGATATTCACCCGTTTTTCAAATCAACATAGCGTTTCAAATAAGTGTTTTTATTTATTGGACTAATTACTCTAAAAATCGCTCGCCAGCGTTTTTTTGTTCCTATTCTTAGGCTCATGACCGGCCTTTGCCCTTGAGGCCGGTAAACGTTCAGCCGCAGCCAGGCAGGTGCCGACCGCTGCTGAAAACCAGGCAGGGCGATGAAGTAGCTGAAGTTTCATTTCACGTGCAGAGGGACATCGTCCATGGCAAAAGCGCAAGGCATCATCGGGTTTTTGGGGATTTTCTCAGGCATGAGCATCCCGCGAAGGTCGCGCCGGCTCAGCTCGGAGGAGGTGAAACTCGTCGAGCAGTATCGCCAGTTGTCGGAGAACGACCGCATTGCAATGCGCTATCTGGTGGACGCGATGCACAGTGTTTCGCGGTTTTGAGGCGGGTTAACGGTCTCTCCCATATTCGCTTATGGGAGGGGCTGTTGGTCTTGTGCATCAACCCCGATTGCATTGAGTGTCACCACTCCTGATTACGCTCGGTTCGTTGATGCAATATCCGCAGGATCTGCACCTGGCCAAGTACCAGGCGATAAGGTGCAACAAATGGAAGCTGATTCAGGACAAGCTCACGTACATCCGGTACCAGTGACGGACGCCCTGAGCCGGGGAACAGTTCAAGCTGGCCAAAGGTGTTGAGGATGCTTGTCACCACATCGTTGGCAGCGACTGCGCCAATCAGCCCGCAATAGTGTTCATGAATGGCGTCCAGGTCACTCTCAGCTTTCTCGGTCAGTGCGACTCTCGGCACGATTTGTCCACTTAGCCTTCACGGCGTCCAGATCGGTCAGTTTTCCAGCATCGGCATCGGCAATACCTTCGCTGATCGCTTGCAGATGCCAGGATTCGGCTTCTACATAGCGCACCAGTGCACGCTTGAGGTGGTACTGACGGTCGCGATCGGTCGCTGCTGCAAGCTGATCCAGCTGCCGGGCAAGAATCTCTTCGACTCGAAAGGACAAAACGGGCGAGGCCATCGCGGCTCTCCTGTGAGTGTGTATACGTTGTAAACGACGTAAACACCCTAGGCCCTGCCAGTATTTCAGTCAACCACCGTTGCGTGCGCGGTGTCAGGAAATCTTAGCGGGACAGGTGCTGGAGGGAGTCAGCGATGTGTTGCCAAATGCTTGCTCCCTCCAGTGGTCTTCAGTTGTTACCTGCTGATTTTCCAGGCGTCGCCCGCCGGGGCGGTGCCATGGTCATACGGTTTGCCGAGCCACATGTAGAGCAGCCCCAGGCCGATGACGATGGCGGTGCTCAGCACCATGGCGTAGTTGATGTACCACGCTGCATCCGGCGTACGTGGCCAGGCCATGTTGATGATTGCGCCAACGCCATAGACCAGCGCACCGATATTCACCGGCAGACCCCACGCGCCCAGCGTGAACTTGCCGCTGGGTTTCCAGCCGCGGGCACGGGCATACAGCGACGCGAGGACGATCATCTGGAACGCCAGGTAAATGCCGATGGCCGCGAAGCTGACGATGGTGGCGACCGCGTCTTGCAGGAAAAAGCCGAGGGCAATAATCAGCGCTGGGAGGACGCCAGACACGAACAGCGCAGCAACCGGAACCTGCGTTGTAGGCGAAATCTTTTTCAGCAGCGCACTGCCGATGACCATTTCATCACGAGCGTAGGAATACAGCAGACGACTGGCCGCGGCTTGCAGGCTGATGACGCAGGAGATGAAGGAAATCATGACTACGCCCATCACCACTTTCGAACCCACAGGGCCGAAGGCGTTGTTGAGGATGGTGGTCACCGGGTCCTTGTCGGTGCCGTTGATCACTGCTTGCATGTCCGGCACGGCCAGAATCAGCGCCAGGCAGGCAAACATCGCCGCGATGCCACCGATGTAGATGGTCATGCGCATGGCCACCGGAATCTGTTTGCTCGGGTTCGGGGTTTCTTCGGCGACGTCGCCGCAGGCCTCGAAGCCGTAGTACAGAAACATCCCGGCCAAGGATGCGGTCAGGAACGCCGGCAGGTAGGAGCCGTCGACGCGGATATCAAAGGTGTTGAACAGTACGCTGAGCGGTTGATGACGTTCGAACACCAGCAGGTACACGCCGACGATCACCGCGCCGACCAGTTCGCAAAGGAAGCCGAACATGGCGATGCGCGCCAGCACCTTGGTGCCGCTGAGGTTGACCAGGGTGGCGAACAGCGTCAGCACCAGGGCGATGACGATGTTGGTGTTATTGCTCGGTTCAAAACCCATCATCGCCGCCAGGTAAGGACCGGCACCGACCGCAACGGCCGCGATAGTCACGCACAGGGCGATGGAGTAGATCCAGCCGACCATCCACGCCCAGCGTTTGCCCACCAAGCGGCGGGCCCACGGGTAGACGCCGCCGGAAATCGGAAACTGCGAAACCACTTCACCGAAAATCAGACAGACCAGCAGTTGGCCACAACCCACCAGCAGATACGCCCAGAACATTGGCGGGCCACCGGCGGCCAGGCACAGGCCGAACAGGGTATAAACCCCTACGACCGGAGAAAGATAAGTGAAGCCCAGGGCGAAGTTTTCCCACAGGCTCATGCTGCGATTGAAGTTCGAGGTGTAGCCCAGCTTGCGTAGCTGCTCGGCATCGCTGTCGGCGGCTATTGCCGGGAGTTCGTTGAGTGTACTCATGGCGTTGATGCTCCGGAAAATCGGCAGATTTCGGATGTCCGAAACCGTGGCTGGGCCATGACGGCTCAACCCGGATCGGTGGTTATTGTTTTGGCTGCTTTGGGGTGGAACCTGGTGGTGCTGGTTGCCGGTTTCTTCCTTGAGTTTGCGGTGACGCCATCGCGAGCAGGCTCGCTCCCACAGAGGAATGAGATCAAATGTGGGAGCGAGCTTGCTCCGGGCGGCGATCCGACGATGCTTTTAGTGCTTGAACATCACATGCCTTACGGTGGTGTAGTCCTCCAGGCCGTACATGGACATGTCCTTGCCATAGCCGGACAGTTTCTGACCGCCGTGTGGCATTTCGCTGACCAGCATGAAGTGTGTATTCACCCAGGTGCAGCCGTACTGCAAGCGGGCGGCGAGGCGGTGAGCGCGGCCGACATCGGCGGTCCACACCGACGACGCCAGGCCGTAGTCCGAATCGTTGGCCCAGCCCAGCACCTGCGCTTCATCGGTGAATTGGGTCACCGACACGACCGGGCCGAATACTTCGCGGCGGACGATCTCGTCGTCCTGTTGCGCGTCGGCCAACACCGTCGGTTCGAAGAAGAACCCGTTGCCTTCCACGGCTTTGCCGCCGGTGATCAAACGGATGTGCGGTTGCGCGACAGAGCGCTCGACAAAACCGGCTACGCGGTCGCGATGCTGGGCGGTGATCAGCGGGCCCAGTTCAGTCGACGGATCATCCTGCAGACCGTACTTGATCGTGCTGACGGCCGCGCCGAGCTTCTCGACGAACTTCTCGTAGATGCCTGCCTGGGCATAGATGCGGCAAGCGGCGGTGCAATCCTGGCCAGCGTTGTAGAAACCGAAGGTGCGAATGCCTTCCACCGCGGCGTCGATGTCGGCGTCGTTGAAGATGATCACCGGGGCTTTGCCGCCCAGCTCCATGTGCATGCGTTTGACGCTGTCGGCGGTGCTGGAAATGATGTTCGAGCCAGTGGCGATCGAACCGGTCAGCGACACCATGCGCACTTTCGGGTGGGTGACCAGCGGGCTGCCCACCGTAGGCCCACGGCCGAATACCAGGTTGAGCACGCCGGCCGGGAAAATCTCCGACGCGAGTTCTACCAGACGCAGCGCGGTCAGTGGCGTTTGCTCCGACGGCTTGAGCACCACGGTATTACCGGCAGCCAGGGCCGGGGCGATTTTCCAGGCGACCATCATCAGTGGGTAGTTCCACGGTGCAATGGAGGCGATCACGCCGACCGGGTCGCGGCGGATCATCGAGGTGTGCCCCGGCAGGTATTCACCCCCGGCCATACCGCTCATGCAGCGGCTGGCGCCGGCGAAGAAGCGGAACACATCGGCAATCGCCGGAATCTCGTCGTTCAGCGCGGCGCTGTAGGGTTTGCCGCAGTTGTCCGATTCAAGCCTGGCCAATTCCTCACCGTGGGCCTGGATGACGTCGGCGAGTTTGAGCAACAGCAGCGAACGGTCTTTGGGTGGGGTCTGCGACCAGCCTTCAAACGCGGCATCGGCGGCGCGCACCGCAGCGTCGACCTGGGCTTCGCTGGCTTCGTTGATTTCTACCAGTACGCGACCCAGGGCCGGGTTGAATACCGGTTGGGCAGGGCCTTCGCCGGCGACAAGCTGGCCGTTGATCAAGAGTTTGGTTTGCATGGTTTTGTCCTTGTCGAAGCAGTTCTTGTTTTCATGCTGAAATCGGCCCCTGTGGGAGCGAGCCTGCTCGCGATAGCGGTCTTACAATCGACATCTTTGTTGAATGTCAGTCAGTCATCGCGAGCAGGCTCGCTCCCACAAAAAGCCAGGCCCCACAGTGGATAGTCGTTGTCAGTTATTTACCGCCGCTGCCCGCGACGCTTTCGCCGCCGCGAGTCAGGTAATAGGCGCCGAGGATCGGCAGCATGGTCACGATCATCACCAGCATCGCCACCACGTTGGTTACCGGTACATCCCGTGGGCGGCTGAGCTGGTTGAGCAGCCACAGCGGCAAGGTACGTTCGTGGCCGGCGGTGAAGGTGGTGACGATGATTTCGTCGAACGACAGGGCGAACGCCAACATGCCGCCGGCCAACAACGCCGAGCCGAGGTTCGGCAGGACGATGTAGCGAAAGGTCTGCCAGCCGTCAGCGCCCAGATCCATCGACGCCTCGATCAAACTGTGGGAAGTACGGCGCAGGCGGGCGATGACGTTGTTGTAGACGATCACCACGCAAAAGGTTGCGTGACCGACAATGATGGTGAACATCCCGGGCTCGATGCCCAGCGTCTTGAAGGTCGCCAGCAGCGCGATACCGGTGATGATCCCCGGCAACGCAATCGGCAGGATCAGCATCAGCGAAATGCCCTGCTTGCCGAAGAAATCCCGCCGGTACAGCGCCGCCGAAGCCAGCGTCCCGAGGACCATGGCGATCAAGGTCGCGATAGAAGCGATCTGTAGCGAGAGCTTGATTGCTTCCAGCACGTCAGGCCGCGAGAACGCCACGCTGAACCACTTCAGGGTGAAGCCCTGGGGCGGAAAGCTGAACGCCGCGTCTTCGGTGTTGAAGGCGTACAGGAAGATGATCAGGATCGGGAAGTGCAGAAACACCAACCCGCCCCAGGCCGCGATGCGCAGACCGAGAGAGGCTTTCTCTCCCTGCGTTTGTGTATTAGAGCGCATCGAAAGCCCCCAGACGTTTGACGATGGACAGGTAAACCGCGATCAGCACGATCGGCACCAACGTGAAGGCCGCGGCCATTGGCATGTTGCCGATGGCGCCTTGTTGGGCGTAGACCATGCTGCCGACGAAGTAGCCCGGCGGGCCGACCAGTTGCGGCACGATGAAGTCACCGAGGGTCAGCGAGAAGGTGAAGATCGAACCGGCTGCAATGCCCGGAATCGACAGCGGCAAAATCACCTGCATGAACGTCTGGTGTGGCTTGGCGCCGAGGTCGGCGGACGCTTGCAGCAGCGACGGCGGCAGGCGTTCCAGCGAGGCCTGGATCGGCAGGATCATGAACGGCAGCCAGATGTAGACGAACACCATGAAACGGCCCACATGGGAGGTCGACAAGGTACTGCCGCCGACGCCGGGAATCCCGAGCACGAACTGCAAGACCGGCCCCAATCCCAGGTGCTGGACGAACCACTGCGCCACCCCACCCTTGGCCAACAGCAGGGTCCAGGCGTACGCCTTGACGATGTAACTGGCCCACATCGGCATCATCACCGCGATGTAGAAAAACGCCTTGGTGTTGCCGGTGGTGTAGCGCGCCATGTAGTAGGCAATCGGGAACGCGACGATGGCGCTGGCGATCGAGACCACGATGGCCATGCCCAAGGTGCGTAGGATGATGTCGAAGTTCGATGGGTTGAACAGCGCCGCGAAGTTCGCCAGGGTCAGTTCGGGAGTGACCGCCATGGTGAAGTCGTCGAAGGTGTAGAAACCCTGCCACAGCAACGTCAACAGCGAACCTAAATAGATCGCGCCGAACCAGATCAGCGGTGGCACCAGCAACATCGCTAGGTACAGGTTGGGCCGGCGATACAGCAGGTTGGAAAACCTGCGCAGCAGCGAGCTGCCGACCGGGGTTTGGCTTATGGTCACGCTGTTCATCTCAGACCCCGCTCGCAACGGTGTCGTGCAACGGGATCATCGCCTCGCGGGCCCAGCGCGCACGGATAAGTTGCCCGGTCTGATGCTGGGTGCTGACATCCAGCCACTGGTCGTTGGCCTGGCTGATGTTCAGGGTCTGGCCGTTTTCAAGTTTCATCTCGTAACGCGTCGCGCTGCCCTGATACTGGATGTCGTGCAGCAGGCCGCTGACTTCGATTTCGTGGCTGGCCTTTGGGCCTTCGGCGAAGCGCACGTGTTCCGGGCGAATTGAGAACGGCTGTGGATGGCCGCTCAGCTGTTTGGCCAGATCACCACGGATCACGTTGGAGGTGCCGACGAACTCGGCAACGAAGGTGGTGCCAGGTTTCATGTACAGGTTGCGCGGGGTATCGACCTGCTCAATGCGGCCCTTGTTGAACACCGCCACCCGGTCGGACATCGACAGCGCTTCAGTCTGGTCGTGGGTGACGAAGATGAACGTGATGCCGAGCTGGCGCTGGAGCTTCTTCAACTCGCCCTGCATTTGTTCGCGCAGCTTCAGATCGAGCGCGCCCAACGGTTCATCGAGCAGCAGCACCCGCGGACGATTAACCAGGGCACGGGCCAGGGCCACGCGCTGACGCTGGCCACCAGACAGTTGCACCGGTTTACGCTCGCCGTAACCGCCAAGGGCGACCATGTCGAGGGCATCGATGGCGCGCTTCATGCGTTCGGCCTTGCCGACGCCTTTGACCTTCAAACCGTAGGCAACGTTTTCGCGAACGTTCATGTGCGGGAACAGCGCGTAATCCTGAAACACGGTGTTCACGTCACGTTGATAGGGCGGCAAACCAGCGGCCTCGGCGCCGTGAATTCGGATCGAGCCTGTGCTCGGTTGTTCGAAGCCGGCGATCAGTCGCAGGCAGGTGGTTTTGCCCGAGCCGGAAGGGCCGAGCATGGAAAAGAACTCACCGTCCTGGATGTCGATGGAAACCCGGTCTACGGCTTTCACTTCACCGAACTGACGGGAAACATTGGTGAACTGGACTGCAAGCGTCATGGTGCGGTGCTCCAAAAAGGCGAAGGCCGTCGCAGCGGCCCAGCCTGGACTTCTGAAAAAACGAACATCTGTTGTCTGTAAAACCGAGCACGGTAGCGGCAAGGGCGGTGATCAAATGTGGGAGCGAGCCTGCTCGCGAAGGCGGTGCGTCAGTCAACAGCGATATTGACTGTTATGCCCTCATCGCGAGCAGGCTCGCTCCCACAGGGGGCTCGGACTATCTACCGCCCATGATCGCGATGTAGTCCTGGGTCCAGCGGCTATAAGGCACGAACTTGCCGCCTTCAGCCTGTGGGGTTTTCCAGAAGGCGATCTTGTCGAACTGGTCGAAACCGTTGGTCTTGCAGCCTTCGGCGCCGAGCAGTTCGCTTCCCTTACACGCCGCCGGCACGGCGGGCAGCGAGCCGAACCACGCGGCGACGTCGCCCTGGACCTTGGGTTGCAGCGACCAGTCCATCCACTTGTAGGCGCAGTTCGGGTGTTTGGCATCGGCGTGCAACATGGTGGTGTCGGCCCAGCCGGTCACGCCTTCTTTCGGAATGGTCGAGGCCACCGGCTGCTTGTCGGCTTGCAGGCCGTTGACCATGTAGCCCCAGGTGCTGGATGCCGCGACACCTTCGTTCTTGAAGTCGCTCATCTGCACGGTCGCGTCATGCCAGTAGCGGTGAACCAGCGGCTGCTGAGCGCGCAACAGGTCGAGCACGGCCTTGTACTGGGTTTCGGTCAGTTCGTAAGGGCTCTTGATGCCCAGTTCCGGTTTGGTCGCCTTCAAGTACAGCGCGGCGTCGGCGATGTAGATCGGGCCGTCATAGGCTTGTACGCGGCCCTTGTTGGCTTTGCCGTCCGGCAGGTTTTGCGGATCGAACACCACGCTCCAGCTGTCAGGCGCGATTTTGAAAACGTTGGTGTTGTACATCAGCACGTTCGGGCCCCACTGATAAGGCGTGCCGTAGACCTGCTTGTTGACTACGTACCACGGCCCGTCCTTGAGGCGCGGGTCGATGTTTTTCCAGTTCGGGATCAGCGCTGTGTTGATCGGCTGCACACGCTTGCCACCAATCAAGCGCAACGAGGCATCGCCGGACGCGGTCACCAGGTCATAACCACCCTTGGCCATCAGGCTGACCATTTCGTCAGAGGTGGCGGCGGTTTTGACGCTGACCTTGCAGCCGGTTTCTTTCTCGAAACCGGTGACCCAGTCGTAGGCCTTATCGCTTTCGCCACGTTCGATGTAACCCGGCCAGGCGACAATATCCAACTGGCCTTCGCCAGCGCCAACGGCTTTCAGCGGTTCGGCGGCCTGGATACTGGCGCTGGCCAGCAAGGCGGTGGTGATGGCACTGAGCAGTGCGGTCTTGTGCACGAACATGGGGTTTCCCTCTTCTTTAATTATGGTCGGGGCAGTTTTTGAACGTGGTAGAGCTGGCCTTTTCGGCTCGTTGTTAGCGTAGTGCGGTTATTTCAAATCGCTGCCGTGGCGGGCCATGATGTGCCGCACCACGCTGTAGTCCTGGAGCGAGTCGCTGGATAAGTCTTTGCCGTAACCCGAGCGCTTCAAGCCGCCGTGGGGCATTTCGCTGACCAGCATGAAATGGCTGTTGATCCAGGTGCAGCCGTACTGCAAGCGCGCGGCCACCTGCATTGCCTTGTCCAGATTTTGCGTCCATACGGACGAGGCCAGGCCGTATTCCGAGTCGTTGGCCCAGTCCACCGCTTGCGCAAGTTCCTCGAAGCGGGTCACGGTGACCACCGGCCCGAACACTTCACGCTGAACGATTTCATCGCTCTGTTTGCAGCCGGCCAGCAGGGTTGGCTGGTAGTAGAAACCGGCGCCGGAATGCACCGCCGCGCCGGTCACCCGTTCGATGTGCGGCTGGCCGAGGGCGCGTTCGACAAAACTGGCCACACGGTCGCGCTGGCGAGTGCTGATCAGCGGGCCGAGTTCGTTGTCGGCATCGCGTTTACCGGCGAAGCGCAGGCTGCTGACTGCGGCACCGAGTTCGGCGACCAATTTGTCGTGAATCCCGGCCTGTGCATAAATCCGGCAGGCGGCGGTGCAGTCCTGCCCTGCGTTGTAGTAGCCGTAACTGCGCACGCCGTCGACCACCGCTTGAAGGTCGGCGTCGTTGCAGACGATCACCGGCGCTTTGCCGCCGAGTTCCAGGTGGGTGCGTTTGAGGGTCTTGGCGGCAGCCTGAAGGATTTTCTGCCCGGTCACGATGTCGCCGGTCAGCGACACCATGCGCACTTTGGGGTGGCTGACCAAATGGCTGCCGACACCTTCACCGCCGCCGCAGATGATATTTATCACCCCACGTGGAAGGATTTCAGCCAGCGCCGGGGCCAGGGCGAGAATCGACAGCGGCGTGTGTTCGGACGGCTTGAACACCAGGGTGTTGCCGGCGGCCAGGGCCGGGGCGATTTTCCAGGCGGCCATCATGATCGGGTAATTCCACGGCGCGATGGACGCTACGACCCCTATAGGATCGCGACGCACCATGCTGGTGTAGCCCGGCAGGTACTCACCGCTGAGCTGGCCAGTCTGGCAGCGCACGGCGCCGGCAAAGAAGCGGAACACATCGACCGTCGCACTCAAGTCGTCCTGGCGGGCCAGGTGCAGCGGCTTGCCGCAGTTCAGCGATTCCAGGCGGGCGAGGAGGTCGGCGTGTTTCTCCACCGCGTTGGCGATGTCCAGCAGGATGTTCGAGCGCTGTTGCGGGGTGGTTCGCGACCAGCCGGCGAAGGCGCGGTGGGCGGCGAGGATCGCGGCTTCGACTTGTTCGGTGCTGGCTTCGGCGATGTGCGTCAGCACTTCACCGGTGGCCGGGTTGATGATCGGCTCGACAAAGCCTTCGCCTGCGACCAATTCACCATCGATCAGCAATGCAGTGAACAACGGGGTCTGCGCGCCAGCCATTTTTCGGGTTCTCTTTTCTTGTGTGGTCATGGGGCTCCCTGTGACTGGGGACCCGACCGTCTTATTAGATGCACAGAGACTAGTGGTCGGGCTTGTGGACGACAAATACTAAATACTGAATGCAGCGTTCGATTAAATAGATGGCTTGCGCCCGCCGTGAGGTTGCTCACGGGCCACGGTCAGAAACGGATCGACCAGCGCCGGGCGCGCAGTGCCGCGGCGCCAGGCCAGGCCGACGTCTAGCGTCTGGCTCAGGTCCGCTATCGCTCGCGCTTCAATGATGTCGCCTTCCAGTGACCAGGGGCGATAGGTCATGTCGGGTTGAATCGACACGCCAAGGCCGGCCGCCACCAGGCTTCGAACGGCTTCGGTGGAAGCCGTGCGCAAGGTGATGCGCGGCTGCAAGGAGGCTGCCGACCACATTCGTTGGGCGTTGCGGTCCATTTCATCGACGTTCAATTGAATCAACGGCTCGCGGGCGACATCGGCGAGGTTGATGCTGTCGTGCTCCAGCAACGGGTGCTGGGCCGGCAGCCACAGGCGGTGCGGCGAATGGGTCAGCACCTCGGTCTGCAATGCATGGCGATCCTCAAGGTTGGAGAGGATCAGTACCCCGACATCGATTTCGCCGCTGACCAGCAAGTGCTCGATGTAAGGCCGCTCGTCTTCCATCACGCGAATCTCCACGTTGGGGTAGGCGCGCTGAAAACGGGTGAGCAAATCGGCGAGGTAATAACCGGCCACCAGACTGGTCACGCCGATGATCAATTGGCCGGCGACCTGATCGGTGCTTTGCTGAAGGCTGCGTTTGGCGTTGTCGACCGTGGCCAGAATCAAGTGCGCCTGACGCAGGAATTGATGGCCCTGGTGCGTCAGGGTCATGCCCTTGGCGTGGCGATTGAACAGGCTGACGCCAATTTCCTGCTCAAGCTGCTGGATGGCCAGGGTCAACGTGGACTGGGAGATGTACACCGCTTGCGCGGCGGCCGAGATCGAGCCGGTCTCGGCCACGGCGATGAAGTGACGGATCTGACGCAAGGTCATCATGGGGACATTACCCGGTGGGCGGTTTTTATAGATTTGCCCGAGTGTATATCTTTTTAATCGATGACCTGGGTCGGAGGGCAGGGGGGCAAGCTCGACACATTCCCTGTAGCAGCTGTCGAGCCTGCGAGGCTGCGTTCGGCTGCGAAGCAGTCGTGACATCAGGCAGCGCGTTCTTTCAGGTAAACCGCACTCGCAGGATTTGCGAGGACTGCGTCCTCGAACGCAGCCTCGCAGGCTCGGCAGCTGCTACGGTTCGCGTAACGGCTTTACTTACCGGTATTAGGGCATGCCCCCCACATTGGTTGTGCAATTTCTGACCTGTTTATTCCTTCCCCAAAGCCTCGGTCCGAGGCTACGTCGCCTTGCGTCGCTGCCTACAACTCCACCAGAACTCCCCGGCTTGTACGCTTTGTCGCCCACCTCTATCGTTTCCGTGTCGCTGCCCATTCAGCGACCGGATTTGACCGTCCGTGTAAATCAAGGCGCACCAGCGCCCAAGACCTATTCCAGGCGCTTTTTTCGCGTCTGAGGTATCGTGTCGCGGCAGCTGTGCGCGGGACACCTTCGGGTGTGCCGGGTTCCTTGATTCCCGGTCGGTCAACCCGCGTACAGCTGCCACCCCAACTCGTTTGACCGCGAACGGTGGCGGCTCCACTTATCAAGGAGCTTCACCATGTTCAAACCAACTCCAAATCCCCCCGAAACCGACCCCGTTTCCCCTTACGCCTCCCTCGATTCAAAAGAACTCCACGCCGCCGCACACCGTGCGCTCGATCATTACCTGGTACTGCCTGAGACCAAGGCATTGCTGGCCGACCGACGCCCCGGCTGCATTTTCGTCATCGCCCCCGACGTCGACAGCGAAACCCTGCTGGCCCACGCCTGCGAAACCCTCGCCTCGGCCAATGTCATGGCCAGCGATCTGGCGTTCGACCTTGACGGCCCCAAACGCAATACCGCGCTGGCGATTCAGCAGATGATTTCGTTGGCCGAGTTGGCGGTGAATCGCGCACTGGATCACCTCGATCCACCGGAGTAACAGCGCCCGTAGCAGCTGCCGAGCCTGCGAGGCTGCGTTCGAGGACGCAGTCCTCGCCAATCCTGCGTACGCGGTTTTCCTGAAAGAACGCATTGCCTGATTTCACGACCGCTACGCGGCCGAACGCAGCCTCGCAGGCTCGGCAGCTGCTACGGGATCAGTCCTGCACCGTATTTCAACGTTGTGTAGCTTGGACAGTAGCCCTCCCAGAGCGCAGACACGCTTTTCGCTCAGGATGAGACGCAGTGCGCAACCGCTTATAAAACGTGGCGCACCCTCGGCTATACTCCCCTCCATTTGAACGGCCCCGAGGACTGACTGTGAAGAACTGGACGTTGCGCCAACGCATTTTGGCGAGCTTTGCGGTAATTATCGCCATCATGCTGCTGATGGTCATGGTCTCGTTTTCGAGTCAGCTGAAGATCGAGTCCAGTGAAGAAACGGTCCGCACTGATGCGCTTCCCGGGGTGTATTACAGTTCGATGATTCGCAGTGCCTGGGTCGACAGCTACGTCCTGACCCAGCGGATTGTTGGCCTCTCTGACCATAGCGACATGACCGCTGCTGACCTGGAGCTGTACAAAAGCTACGAAACGCGCCTAAAAGAGCAGATGGATAACTATCGGAAAACGATCTTCACTGACGGGGACAAGACCGAATTCGATGCGTTTGAGGTCCGTTATCAAGCGTTCGAAAAGGTGTTGAATAAAGTCGTCGATCTGTATCAGCACAAACAATTCGAACAGGCCCGTATAGCGCTGGAACAAGAGTTGACACCCGCGTGGACCGATGGGCGCAAGCAGTTGAATGGCGTGATTGATAGCAATCGTGAACAGGCCGATAACGCCATCGAGGCAATCCGCCAAGCGGTCACCGCGGCAAAAGTCAGCATGGGGGTGTCTTTACTGGTGGCGGTATTTGCCGCCGGCCTCTGCGGCCTGTTGTTGATGCGCGCGATCATGGCGCCAATGAACCGCATCGTGCATATCCTCGAAATCATGCGCACCGGCGACCTCAGCAGCCGTCTGAATCTGGAGCGCAAGGACGAGTTCGGCGCGGTGGAAACCGGCTTCAACGACATGATGACCGAGCTGACCTCGCTGGTGTCCCAGGCTCAACGCTCCTCGGTACAGGTCACCACCTCGGTCACCGAAATCGCCGCCACCTCCAAACAACAGCAGGCGACCGCCACGGAAACCGCCGCCACCACCACGGAAATCGGCGCCACCTCGCGTGAAATCGCTGCGACCTCTCGCGATCTGGTGCGCACCATGACCGAAGTCTCCACCGCCGCCGATCAGGCCTCGGTGCTGGCCGGTTCCGGTCAGCAAGGCCTGGCACGCATGGAAGAGACCATGCATTCGGTGATGGGCGCGGCCGATCTGGTCAATGCCAAACTGGCGATCCTCAACGAGAAGGCCGGCAACATCAATCAGGTGGTGGTGACCATCGTCAAGGTCGCCGACCAGACCAACCTGCTGTCGCTGAACGCGGCCATCGAGGCCGAAAAGGCCGGTGAATACGGTCGCGGTTTCGCCGTGGTCGCCACCGAAGTGCGGCGTCTGGCAGACCAGACCGCCGTCGCCACTTACGACATCGAGCAGATGGTTCGCGAGATCCAGTCGGCGGTGTCGGCCGGTGTGATGGGCATGGACAAATTTTCCGAAGAAGTGCGCCGTGGCATGTCCGAAGTGCAGCAGGTCGGCGAGCAGTTGTCGCAGATCATCCACCAGGTTCAGGCGCTGGCGCCGCGAGTGTTGATGGTCAACGAGGGCATGCAGGCCCAGGCCACGGGCGCCGAGCAGATCAACCATGCGCTGGTGCAGTTGGGCGATGCCAGCGGCCAGACCGTCGAGTCCCTGCGCCAGGCCAGTTTTGCTATCGACGAGCTGAGTCAGGTGGCCGTAGGGCTGCGCAGCGGTGTCTCGCGATTTAAAGTCTGATGAGCGAGCTTGTGGCGAAACGCAGTGCCGGCATGGCACCGAAGCAGTCGTTGTTTCTGGTGTTTCGCATCGGCGACGAGCGCTATGCATTGCAAGCCATCGAGGTGGCTGAGGTGCTGCCGCGTCTGCCGCTCAAGCCGATTGCCAAGGCACCGTCCTGGGTTGCGGGGGTGTTTGCCTATCGCGGTGCGGTAGTGCCGGTGATCGATGTCGGCGACCTGGCGTTCGGTCAGCCGGCTCAGGCGCGCACCAGCACTCGATTGGTGTTGGTGCACTATCAGCCGGATCACGCTACGCCAGGGCAATTGCTCGGGCTGATTCTTGAGCAGGCCACCGACACACTGCGTTGCAACCCGGCGGACTTCCAGCCCTATGGCCTGGACAATCGACAGGCGCCGTACCTGGGGCCGGTGCGTGAAGACGCACACGGACTGCTGCAATGGGTGCGCGTCGCGGACTTGCTCGATGCCCAGGTGCGGGCGTTGTTGTTTCCGTCGCCGCTGCTGGACCTGGCGTCGCTTGAGGAGCGCCCGTGAGCAGCGACCTGCGCTTTTTCGAGTTCCTCAAAGAACGCATCGGCCTGGACGTGACCTCGGTTGGTCCGGCGCTTATCGAGCGCGCGGTGCGTCAGCGCGCAGCGGCGCAGCAGATGGGAACGTCCGATGAGTATTGGCAGTGCCTGCAAGGCTCGCGGGATGAACAACAAGCGTTGATCGAGTCGGTGATCGTTCCGGAAACCTGGTTCTTCCGTTACCCGGAATCCTTTGCCACCCTGGCCAAACTGGCGCTCAAGCGTCTGGCCGAGATCAACGGGATGCGCGCGCTGCGGATTCTCAGCCTGCCGTGCTCCACCGGTGAAGAGCCGTATTCGATTGCCATGGCGTTGTTCGATGCCGGGCTGGCGCCGCATCAGTTCAAGGTCGAGGGGTTGGACGTCAGCCCGCTGTCGATCGAGCGCGCCAAGCGTGCGCTGTATGGCAAGAACTCCTTTCGTGGGCAGCACACCGATTTTCGCGAACGGCACTTCAGTGCCGAAGACGACGTCTATCGCCTCAGCGAGCGGGTGCGCGAACAGGTGCGTTTGCAGGTGGGCAACCTGCTGGACCCGATGTTGCTGGCCAATGAGCCGGCCTATGACTTCGTGTTTTGCCGCAATCTGCTGATCTATTTCGATCAGCCAACCCAGAAGCAGGTTTTTGAAGTGCTCAAGCGCCTGACTCACGTGGACGGTGTGCTGTTTATCGGCCCGGCCGAAGGCAGTTTGTTGGGACGTCTGGGCATGCGTTCGATCGGTATTCCCCAATCCTTCGCCTTCAAACGGCACCGCGAACCTGAGCCCGAACCACTGCCGGCGTTTATTGCATCGCCGTTGCCGGAGAGTTTGCCGGTGCGCAGCGTTCCCCCTTCGCCGGTACGCAGCCGACCCTTTAGCACCGGCGCTGCGTCGGTGCTGGGTGCCAGCGTTGAGAAAGACTCAAACACAGACGCCGCCGCGCTGCTGGCAAATATTGCGACCCTGGCCAACGAAGGTAAAAGCCCCGAGGCGCGGGCGGCGTGCGAGCAGTATCTGCGCAGCCACGAGCCGGTGGCGCAGGTGTTTTACTGGCTGGGGCTGCTCAGCGATGTTGCCGGCAACGCGCTGGAAGCTCAGGGGTTTTATCGCAAGGCCCTTTATTTGCAACCGCAGCACCCCGAAGCGCTGATGCACCTGGCGGTGTTGCTGGCGTCCCAGGGCGATGCGGTCGGTGCCCGTCGATTGCAGGAACGCGCCGCCCGTAGTGAGCGCGCCGCTGACAGTGAGCGTAAACGATGACCGGTTCTGTTTCGTTGAACGTGACCCATGAAGATGCCCAGGCTATCGACGACTGCTGGAACCGTATCGGTATCCACGGCGACAAATCCTGCCCACTGCTGGTCGAGCACATTCACTGCCGCAATTGCGCGGTGTATTCCGCCGCAGCCACACGTTTGCTGGATCGCTATGCGTTGCAGCAGGACGACCGCGTGCAAGCGTCCATTGCCGTCGAAACGGAGGTGGTCACGCGCTCGTTGTTGATGTTTCGCCTCGGCGAAGAATGGCTAGCCCTGGCCACCCGCAGCCTGGTGGAAGTCGCGCCCTTGCAGGCCATTCATTCGTTACCGCATCAGCGTTCGCGGGCGTTGCTGGGGGTGGCGAATGTGCGTGGCGCGCTGGTGGCCTGCCTGTCGTTGGTGGAGTTGCTGGGGCTGGAAGCGACCACGGGTGTCGCCTCGGGCACACGGATCATGCCGCGCCTGTTGATCATCGCCGCTCACGGTGGCCCGGTGGTGGTGCCGGTGGATGAGGTGGACGGGATACACGCCATTGATGAGCGGATCCTCGACGCCGCGTCCCGGTCTGGCCCGCAGGCCAGCGCCAAATTCACCCGTGGCGTGTTGCAATTCAAAGGTCGCAGCCTGCGCTGGCTGGATGAAGAGCAGTTATTGTCCGCCGTGACCCGGAGCCTGACATGACCCCTGATCAAATGCGCGACGCGTCACTGCTGGAACTCTTCAGTCTGGAGGCCGAGGCTCAGACTCAAGTACTCAGCGCCGGGTTGCTGGCGCTGGAGCGCGACCCGACCCAGGCCGATCATCTGGAGGCCTGCATGCGCGCCGCGCATTCGCTCAAGGGTGCGGCACGGATTGTTGGCGTGGATGCTGGCGTCAGCGTTGCCCATGTGATGGAAGATTGCCTGGTCAGCGCGCAGGAAGGTCGACTCTTTCTGCACCCCGAACACATTGATGCGCTGCTGCAAGGCACGGACTTGCTGATGCGCATCGCCACGCCAGACAGTGCCAATGTGGGGGCGAGCGATATCGAGGCCTACGTGGCGTTGCTGGGGTATTTGCTTGATCCTTCGGCCGTCGTTGCACCTGCCGCAGTACAGCCCTTGTTACCGCCCGATGCGCCAATGGCCCCATTGCAACTCGAATCGCCGTCACTGCGGGTTGAGCCGCCAGACCTTGTGTCAGAACTCGAGTCGTCGCTAGCGGCATCGGTAGAGGCGTCGCGTAAATCCAAGCGCATCTCCGAGGGTGGCGAGCGGGTGTTGCGGGTGACCGCTGAACGGTTGAACAGCCTGCTCGACCTGTCGAGCAAGTCACTGGTGGAAACCCTGCGTCTCAAGCCGTATCTGGCGACGATGCAGCGCCTCAAGCGTGTGCAGAACAACAGCCTGCGCGCCCTGGAAAGCCTCAACGTTCATCTCAAAGAGCAAACCCTGAGCCTTGAGGCCCAAGAGGCGCTTGGCGATGCGCGGCGGCTGTTGGCCGACTCCCAGCAACTGCTGGCGGAGAAAACCGCCGAGCTCGATGAGTTCGCCTGGCACGCCAGTCAGCGCGCTCAGGTGCTGTACGACACCGCGCTGGCCTGCCGCATGCGGCCGTTTGCCGATGTGCTGACCGGGCAGGCGCGGATGGTGCGCGATCTGGGTCGCAGCCTGGGCAAGCAGGTGCGCCTGGAAATCGAGGGCGAAAAGACTCAGGTCGACCGCGATGTGCTGGAAAAACTCGAAGCGCCTCTGACCCATTTACTGCGTAATGCCGTGGACCACGGCATCGAAACGCCCGAGCAACGTTTGCTGGCCGGTAAGCCTGCCGAAGGCTTGATTCGCTTGCGTGCATCCCATCAGGCGGGGCTGCTGGTGCTGGAGTTGAGCGACGACGGCAATGGGGTCGATCTGGAGCAGGTTCGTCGCAGCATTGTCGAGCGTCAGCTGTCACCGGCCGAGACTGCTGAGCAGTTGAGCGAAGAAGAACTGCTGACGTTCCTCTTCCTGCCCGGTTTCAGTCTGCGCGACAAGGTCACCGAAGTGTCCGGGCGTGGCGTTGGCCTGGATGCGGTTCAGCACATGGTCCGCCAGTTGCGCGGTGCGGTGGTGGTGGAACAGAAGGTGGGCGAGGGCAGCCGTTTCCATCTTGAGGTGCCGCTGACGCTGTCGGTGGTCCGCAGTCTGGTGGTGGAAGTGGGCGAGGAGGCGTATGCCTTTCCGCTGGCGCACATCGAGCGTATGTGCGATCTGGCGTCGGACGACATCGTCCAGGTGGAAGGTCGTCAGCACTTCTGGCATGAAGGTCGACACGTTGGCCTGGTCGCGGCCAGCCAGTTGTTACAGCGTCCGGCGAGTCAGAACAGCCCGGCCACCCTCAAAGTCGTGGTCATCCGTGAGCGCGATGCGGTGTACGGCGTGGCCGTCGAGCGCTTTATCGGTGAGCGTACGCTGGTGGTGTTGCCGCTGGATGAACGACTGGGCAAGGTTCAGGACATTTCTGCCGGGGCCTTGCTCGATGACGGATCGGTGGTGTTGATCGTCGACGTCGAAGACATGCTTCGCTCGGTGGACAAACTGCTCAATACCGGCCGCCTGGAGCGGATCGCCCGGCACAGCCAACAGGCCGCCATCGTTGCGCGCAAACGCATTCTGGTGGTCGATGACTCGCTGACGGTTCGTGAGTTGCAACGCAAGCTGCTGCTCAATCGGGGTTATGACGTGGCCGTTGCGGTTGACGGCATGGACGGCTGGAACGCGTTGCGTGCCGAGAATTTCGATCTGCTGATTACCGATATTGATATGCCGCGCATGGACGGGATCGAACTGGTCTCGCTGTTGCGTCGTGACAACCGGTTGCAATCGCTGCCGGTGATGGTGGTGTCCTACAAGGATCGTGAAGAGGACCGTCGTCGTGGGCTGGAAGCGGGGGCCGACTATTATCTAGCCAAGGCCAGCTTTCATGACGATGCTCTGCTCGATGCAGTGGTTGAGCTCATAGGAGGAGCGCGTGCATGAAGATCGCTATCGTCAACGATATGCCCATGGCCGTGGAGGCTCTGCGTCGAGCCTTGGCGTTCGAGCCGGCGCATGAGGTGGTCTGGGTCGCCAGCAACGGAGCCGAGGCGGTGCAACGCTGCGCCGAGCTGACCCCCGACCTGATCCTGATGGACCTGATCATGCCGGTCATGGATGGGGTCGAGGCGACGCGCCGGATCATGGCCGAGACCCCGTGCGCCATCGTCATCGTCACGGTGGATCGGCAACAGAATGTCCATCGGGTGTTCGAAGCCATGGGCCATGGCGCGCTGGATGTGGTCGATACCCCGGCCCTCGGCGCGGGCGATCCGAAGGAAGCCGCCGCGCCGTTGCTGCGCAAGATCCTGAATATCGGCTGGCTGATCGGCGAGCGCGGTAACCGCGTACGCTCAGCGCCGACCGCATTGCGCAGCAGCGGGCAACGCCAGAGCCTGGTGGCGATCGGTTCTTCCGCCGGTGGGCCGGCGGCGCTGGAAGTCTTGCTCAAGGGCCTGCCGCGCGATTTTGCGCCGGCCATCGTGCTGGTTCAGCATGTCGACCAGGTGTTCGCGGCGGGCATGGCCGAATGGCTCGGCAGCTCGTGCGGCCTGACAGTCCGCCTGGCCGAGGAAGGCGAGCCACCGCAAAGCGGGACGGTTTTGCTGGCGGGCACCAACCACCATATTCGTTTGTTGAAGAACGGTACGCTGGCCTACACCGCTGAGCCAGTCAACGAGATCTACCGTCCCTCGATCGACGTGTTTTTCGAAAGCGTGGCCACTTACTGGAATGGGGATGCAGTGGGTGTGCTGCTGACCGGCATGGGGCGCGACGGTGCCCAGGGACTTAAATTAATGCGCCAGCAGGGCTACCTGACCATTGCTCAGGATCAGCGCAGTAGCGCGGTGTATGGCATGCCGAAAGCGGCCGCTGCCATCGACGCCGCTGTGGAAATTCGCCCGCTGGACAAGATAGCGCCAAGATTGCTGGAGATCTTTGCAAAATGACTCATCATTGCAGCTGTTCTGGCCTGATTCAGGTGATCGCAAATGGATGATTTACAGCTCGACGCTTTTAAAACCGATGAATATGCCGCGATGGTGCTGCTGGTCGATGACCAGGCCATGATCGGCGAAGCCGTGCGCCGCGGGCTGGCGAACGAAGACAACATCGACTTCCATTTCTGCGCCGATCCGCACCAGGCCATCGCCCAGGCGATCCGCATCAAGCCGACGGTGATCCTGCAGGACCTGGTCATGCCGGGTCTGGACGGCCTGTCGCTGGTACGCGAATACCGCAACCACCCGGCGACCAAAGACATTCCGATCATCGTGCTCTCGACCAAGGAAGACCCGCTGATCAAGAGTGCGGCGTTTGCCGCGGGTGCCAACGATTACCTGGTCAAACTGCCGGACAACATCGAACTGGTGGCGCGCATTCGTTATCACTCGCGCTCCTACACCACCCTGATCCAGCGCGACGCGGCCTACCGGGCGCTGCGGGTCAGCCAGCAGCAATTGCTCGACACCAACCTGGTGCTGCAACGGTTGATGAACTCCGATGGCCTGACCGGCCTGTCAAACCGCCGCCATTTCGACGAGTACCTCGAACTGGAGTGGCGCCGGGCCCTGCGCGACCAGACCCAACTGTCGCTGTTGATGATCGACGTCGACTACTTCAAGTCGTACAACGACAGTTTCGGTCACCTGGAAGGCGACGAAGCCCTGCGCAAAGTCGCCTCGGCGATCCGCGATGCGAGCAGCCGACCGTCCGATCTGCCGGCGCGCTATGGCGGTGAAGAGTTCGCCCTGGTATTGCCCAATACCTCACCGGGCGGTGCGCGACTGATGGCGGAAAAACTCCGTCAGACCGTGGCCGGGATGAAGATCCCGCATACTTTTCCGGTCGAAGGTGCGTACCTGACCATCAGTATCGGCCTCTCGACCCTGACCCCGCAGCAGAGCACTGATTGTCGTCAATTGATCTCGGCAGCGGACAAGGGCTTGTACCTGGCGAAGAACAATGGGCGCAATCAGGTCGGAATCGAATGAACCAACGTGTTCATTCACTGCTAAAGCCGCCAGGCGGGCTGCCGTGACAGCGTGATTACGTTATACTCGTCGGCTTTCAAAAGTTCGCCAACGAGTGCTGCCCGCCATGGAAATCAACCCGATCCTTAACAGTATCAAGGACCTGTCCGAGCGCTCCGAAACTATTCGGGGGTATCTTTGACTACGATCAAAAGCATGAGCGTCTGACTGAGGTCAATCGCGAGCTTGAAGATCCGAATGTCTGGAACAACCCGTCGTACGCTCAGGAACTGGGCCGCGAGCGCTCGCTGCTGGCGCAGATCGTCGAAACCCTCGACCAGATGCACACTGGCCTTGCCGACGCCAAGGACCTGCTGCTGATGTCCGCCGAAGAAGAAGACCAGGCCGCCGTCGATGACGTCGCTGCCGAAGTCGAGCGTCTGCGCGAAGCCCTCGAGAAACTCGAATTCCGCCGTATGTTCAGCGGTGAGATGGACGCCAACAACGCCTACGTGGACATCCAGGCCGGCTCCGGCGGTACCGAGGCCCAGGACTGGGCCAACATCCTGCTGCGCATGTACCTGCGCTGGGCGGACAAGCGCGGTTTCGACGCGACCATCATGGAACTCTCCGCTGGTGAAGTCGCCGGGATCAAGGGCGCCACCCTGCACATCAAGGGTGAATACGCCTTTGGCTGGCTGCGGACCGAGATCGGCGTGCACCGTCTGGTGCGCAAGAGCCCGTACGACTCCGGTAACCGTCGTCACACCTCGTTTTCCGCGGTATTCGTGTCGCCGGAAATCGACGACAACATCGAAATCGACATCAACCCGTCGGACCTGCGCATCGACACCTACCGCTCCTCGGGTGCCGGTGGTCAGCACGTAAACACCACCGACTCGGCCGTACGTATCACCCACGTACCGACCAACACCGTGGTCAGCTGCCAGAACGAACGTTCGCAGCACGCCAACAAAGACACCGCGATGAAAATGTTGCGGGCGCGCTTGTATGAGCAGGAAGTGCAGAAACGCAACGCTGCCTCCCAGGCCCTGGAAGACACCAAGTCGGACATCGGCTGGGGTCACCAGATTCGCTCGTACGTGCTCGACCAGTCGCGAATCAAGGATTTGCGTACTAACGTCGAACGCAGCGACTGCGACAAGGTGCTCGACGGCGACATCGACGAATACCTGGTGGCGAGCCTGAAACAAGGCCTGTAAACCGCCAGTCAAGACCTTAAGTCCCCTGCCTTCGGCGGGGGCAACGAACCTGTGATGGAAAATTTAAAGACATGAGCGACCTAGAACTCGATCCGCAAGCCCTGCAACAGGAAGAAAACTCCCTGATCGCCCTGCGCAAGGAAAAGCTTGCTGCCGAGCGCGCCAAGGGCCAGGCCTTCCCCAACGACTTCCGCCGCGACGCCTACTGCGAAGATTTGCAGAAACAGTACGCGGACAAGACCAAGGAAGAGCTGGCAGAAGCTGCGATCCCGGTCAAGGTTGCCGGTCGTCTCATGCTCAACCGTGGCTCGTTCATGGTGATCCAGGACATGTCCGGGCGCATTCAGGTTTACGTCAACCGTAAAACCCTGTCTGAAGAAACCCTGGCCGCGGTCAAGACCTGGGACCTGGGCGACATCATTGCCACCGAAGGCACCCTGGCCCGTTCCGGCAAAGGCGACCTGTACGTTGAAATGACCAGCGTGCGTCTGCTGACCAAGTCCCTGCGTCCGCTGCCAGACAAGCACCACGGCCTGTCCGACACCGAGCAGCGCTACCGCCAGCGCTACGTTGACCTGATCGTCAACGATGACGTGCGCCAGACCTTCCGCGTGCGCTCGCAAGTGATCGCGCACATCCGCAGCTTCCTGATGAAGCGTGACTTCCTGGAAGTGGAAACGCCGATGCTGCAAACCATTCCCGGTGGTGCTGCGGCCAAGCCGTTCGAGACTCACCACAACGCGCTGGACATGGAAATGTTCCTGCGTATCGCGCCGGAGCTGTACCTCAAGCGGCTCGTTGTGGGTGGTTTTGAAAAAGTGTTCGAGATCAACCGCAACTTCCGTAACGAAGGCGTTTCGACCCGTCACAACCCGGAATTCACCATGTTGGAGTTCTACCAGGCTTACGCCGACTACGAAGACAACATGGACCTGACCGAGGAGCTGTTCCGCGAGCTGGCTCAGCTAGTTCTGGGCAGCACCGACGTGCCTTACGGCGACAAGGTGTTCCACTTTGGCGAGCCGTTCGTGCGTCTGTCGGTGTTCGACTCGATCCTCAAGTACAACCCGGAGCTGACCGCCGCCGACCTGCAGGACATCGACAAGGCCCGTGCCATTGCCAAGAAGGCCGGCGCCAAGGTGCTTGGCTTTGAAGGTCTGGGCAAGCTGCAAGTGATGATTTTCGAAGAGCTGGTCGAGCACAAGCTGGAGCAGCCGCACTTCATCACCCAGTACCCGTTCGAAGTGTCGCCGCTGGCCCGTCGTAACGACGAGAACCCAAGTGTCACTGACCGCTTCGAGCTGTTCATCGGTGGCCGTGAAATCGCCAATGCCTACTCCGAGCTCAATGATGCCGAAGACCAGGCCGAGCGTTTCATGGCTCAGGTGGCTGACAAGGACGCCGGCGACGACGAAGCCATGCACTACGACGCCGACTTCGTTCGCGCGCTGGAGTACGGCATGCCGCCGACCGCGGGTGAAGGTATCGGCATCGACCGTCTGGTGATGCTGCTGACCAACTCGCCGTCGATTCGCGATGTGATCCTGTTCCCGCACATGCGACCGCAAGCGTAAGTGTTTTAATTAAAAAGCCGCCTATAACAGGCGGCTTTTTATTGCCTGTCTGGTACAAATGTATCAATTAGTTACTTTTGACGTTAGAGAGGAATATCTGTCGTGAATCGTGCAATTGCTCAAGAAGGAGCAGCTGGCATCGCCACTGCGGTCGCTGAAAGCGTTCAGTACCAGGGCCGCAAGGCCAGCCGACAGGGAAGTGAGCAGCGTCGACAGGAAATTCTCGATGCCGCGATGCGCATCGTCGTACGCGATGGTGTCCGTGCGGTACGTCACCGTGCAGTCGCCGCCGAAGCCGGTGTGCCGCTGTCGGCGACGACTTACTATTTCAAGGATATCGATGACCTGCTCACCGATACCTTCGCTCAATACGTGGAGCGCAGTGCCGCCTTCATGGCCAGGTTGTGGTCCAGCAACGAAGGCCTGTTGCGCGAGATGGTCGTTAGCGGCGATGGCAGCCCCGAGTCCCGCTCACAGTTGGCTGATGATATTGCACGGCTGATGGCTGACTATGTCCAACGGCAACTGATCAACCGCCGCGAGCACTTGATGGCCGAGCAGGCCTTCCGCCAGGAAGCGTTGCTCAATCCGCGTCTGGCACTGTTGGTGCGCTCGCATCAGCAAATTCTCCTACAGGGTACCTGCCAGCTTTTCCATGTATTGGGTTCCCGAGAGCCACAGCAGGATGCCAAAGTGTTGACGGCGATTGTCGGCCGGATGGAATATCAGGGCCTGCTCAACGATGCAGAACCGCTGGCCGAGGAAGAGATGCTCGGCATTCTCAACCGGTACATGCACCTGGTGCTGGCGTCGGTGTAACACAACCTCTTACGCCAAACCGTCCAATTTATTTCAGGGAGTTCCGGGTGGACGAATACCAGCAGACGATACGCACCTTGTCCGATCGCATAGTGCTGGCGCAGACGCCGATCCGCGTCCTCGATGCGGTCAAGTGGGACGACAACATCCGCAAGGGTTTCCTCAAAGCCAAAGGCAAGGAAATGCCCGCGGTGGACCGTGACTATTACCTCAATCGGCCACTGTCCTTCGACTCCAGCAAAGTGAAGCTGGAGTTCCAGAACATCGAGCGCGACATCACCCGTCAGCTCGGTCAGTTCAACCCGGTCGGGCAGATCATGCGGCGCATGTGCAAGGAGTACCGCATGGTGGTGCGGATGCTCGAAGCACGTGGCACCGAAGATTTCGGGTTGATCTCCCAGGAGCTTTACGGCGCGGCCTCCGATGCGTTCCACGCGGGCGACCCGACCCTGGCCGACCTTGGCCTGATGATGTCCGACTACCTGAACAACATCGATGGCCGGGGCGACCTCAAGGACGAACCGAAGATTCTCACGGCCAAAGAGGCCGTGCACTTGCTGCAAACCCGCTTGAACAAGGTCTTTGGCGAAGCCGAGGAAACCATTCGGGTGTTCGAGTCCGACGGCATCGTCGCGGATGCGGCGGCGGGTGCCGACTACATCAAGATCCGCGCTGACGCGATGTTCAACGACCGTGACGTGCGTGCCCTGGAAGTCCATGAAGGGCTGGTGCATGTCGGCACCACCCTCAACGGTCTGAACCAGCCGATCTGCACCTTCCTGTCCAAGGGGCCGCCGTCCTCGACCGTGACCCAGGAAGGGTTGGCGATCCTGATGGAAATCATCACCTTCGCTTCCTACCCGAGTCGCTTGCGCAAACTGACCAACCGGACCCGTGCCATTCACATGGTCGAGGAGGGCGCGGACTTCATGCAGATCTTCGAGTTCTTCCGCGCACAAGGCTTCGAGATGGCTGAAAGTTATGGCAATGCCAGTCGGGTTTTCCGTGGTTCGGTGCCAAATGGCCTGCCATTTACCAAAGACTTGTCCTACCTCAAGGGCTTTATCATGGTTTACAACTACATTCAGTTGGCCGTGCGTAAAGGCATGCTTGAGCAGATCCCTTTGCTGTTTTGTGGCAAAACCACCCTGGAAGACATGCGAACCCTGCGTCAGTTGGTGGATGAAGGCTTGGTAGAACCGCCCAAATACTTGCCGGCACAGTTCCGTGACATGAACGCCTTGTCGGCCTGGATGTGCTTCTCCAACTTCCTCAACCACCTGAGCCTGGACCGGATCGAGGCGGATTACTCCAACATTTTGTAAGAGCACCACAGTCCAAATGTGGGAGCGAGCCGGCTCCGGGCGGCGTTCCGACGATGACGGCATTACATTCAACATCAATGTTGACTGACCCACCGCTATCGCGAGCAGGCTCGCTCCCACAGGGTTGTGTATTTCAAGTCCTTTTTGCGAGGTTTCAACGGATGAGAATCCTCGGCATCCTTTGCGTTCTCCTGACCCTGGGCGGTTGCAGCGCCTTGCTGTTCTACCCCGAGCCCGGGCTGCCGTTCACCCCGCAACGAGCCAGACTCGAATACCGCGATGTCACCCTGACCACCGCCGACGGCCTCAAGCTGCGCGGTTGGTGGCTGCCAGCCAAAAAGGGCGTTGAAGTCAAAGGCACGGTGCTGCATTTGCACGGCAACGGCGGCAACCTGGCCTTCCATCTGGGTGGGAGCTGGTGGCTGCCGGAGCAGGGCTATCAGGTGCTGTTGGTGGACTATCGCGGTTATGGTCTGTCGCAAGGTGAACCGCGTTTGCCGGCGATCTATCAGGACATCGACGCCGCGTTCAAATGGCTGGATGCCGCGCCCGAGGTCAAAGGCAAGCCGCTGGTAGTGCTTGGCCAGAGTCTGGGTGGTTCGTTGGCTGTGCACTATCTGGTCGAGCATCCCGAGCGTCAATCTCGCCTCAAGGCGCTGGTGCTGGACGGTGCGCCGGCCAGCTATCGCGATATCGGGCAGTACGCCCTGAGCACGTCCTGGTTGACCTGGCCGTTCCAGGTGCCGTTGTCCTGGCTGGTGCCGGACGCGGACAGTGCGATCAACGCCATGCCAAAGCTGACTGGCGTGCCAAAACTGCTGTACCAGAGCATCGACGATCCGCTCGTGCCTCTTTCCAATGGCATTCGCCTGTATCAAGCTGCGCCCCCGCCGAAGGTGCTGCAATTGGTCCGTGGCGGCCATGTGCAGACCTTCGGCGACCCGGTCTGGCGCAAGGTCATGCTGCGCTATCTCGATGACCCGCAGCATTTCAACGGCTTGCGCCGGTTGGGAGAAATCCCCAACTACCCGGCACCCCCGAATTCAGAAGTTGAACCTTTAGAGAGTCCGCAATGAGTGAAGAACGTAACGCTATCCCGCTGATCATTACCGGTATCTGCAGCATCCTCGGCACAGTTGGGGCCCTGTGGTTCTACGGCTACCTGCACTTCGCCAAACCGGAAGACGCGCTGCTGCTCAACGACTTCACCATGCTCAAGACCGTACCGGGCGAAGACTACAAAGTCTCCCTGGAGCCGGCTGCGCAAGTCGCCCAGTGTGTCGATGGCGTGCTGGTGTTGTTCGACACCGAACAGAAAGGCCTGACCGGCGTGTTGGTCAACAACCAGAAAAAAGCCGTGCGTTGCATGGGGCAAGAGACGCCGCAGCTGGAGCAATAACCCCAGCGACGTGAACCTTTGTGGCGAGGGAGCTTGCTCCCGCTGGCCTGCGAAGCAGGCCTGAAAGCTGTCACCTCGTTCTTTCAGATAGACCACCTCAGTCGAGTTACGACTGCTGCGCAGCCGAGCGGGAGCAAGCTCCCTCGCCACAGGTCTTCAATGTTTTTGCTTGCCGCTCTGCGCCGACAAATCGTGCAAATGGCGCCGTGACAATTCGAGAAAGCGCGGTGTCGGTCCGACGTCCTCGTAGAGCGGATCGCCTTCCTCGTCGGTTGCGACCACCTGCTGACCCTTGATGTAAGGGAAGCTCGCTTCGAGCTCTTCCAGCGCTGCACCGATCAGTTCGCCCAGCAGCTCTTCGGGGTGACGTTTGGGGTACATCTCGGTAATCGCCGCCAGCCGCGCAGCGGCTTCGACGTCCAGGTGAATGGTGTAGCCGGTCTTGGTCAAACGGCCTTTGGCGGTTTCTTCCCAATGTTGGGCTAACTCACGGATTTTCATAGTGACCTCAATAAGCACCTGCTCCTGGCAGGATGTGATGAGTGTCCGGCCGTGGCCGGCGGCAGCCTTTGTACGGCTTACTCTGAGACTAGCCCCAACCGTCAGAGTTTAAAGTCGATTCGTCGCCTGACTTGTAAGAACCCGCTGCGGGCGGCACTCTTGAGGTCGACCGCCATTCGCTGGAGAACTGCTGATGACTGATATCGATGCACGCTTGCGCGAGGATGTTCACCTACTGGGTGAGTTGTTGGGCAACACCATTCGAGAGCAGTACGGGGATGGTTTTCTCGACAAGATCGAGCAGATCCGCAAGGGCGCCAAGGCCGACCGTCGCGGCTCAATGGACGCCGAACTGCGCGCCAGCCTCAACCAGTTGACTGAAGATGAATTGCTGCCGGTGGCGCGAGCGTTCAACCAGTTTCTCAACCTGGCGAACATCGCCGAGCAATATCAGTTGATTCACCGTCGTGAAGAGTCGCAACCGGCGCCTTTCGAATCCCGTGTGCTGCCTGAGTTGCTCGCCCGACTGCGTGCTGAAGGCCATGGCAGCGACGCGCTGGCGCGGCAACTGGGGCGGCTGGAGATCGAGCTGGTCCTCACCGCGCACCCGACGGAAGTCGCCCGCCGGACCTTGATCCAGAAATATGACGCCATCGCGGCGCAACTCGCCGCCCAGGATCACCGTGACCTGACGACAGCCGAGCGCGAGCAGATTCAGGCACGTTTGCAGCGGTTGATCGCTGAAGCCTGGCACACCGAAGAAATCCGTCGCACCCGGCCGACGCCGGTGGACGAGGCGAAATGGGGTTTTGCGGTGATCGAGCATTCGCTGTGGCAGGCGATCCCCAACTACCTGCGCAAGGCCGATCTGGCCCTGCATGCTGCCACCGGGCTGCGTTTACCGCTGGAAGCCGCGCCGATTCGTTTCGCTTCGTGGATGGGCGGCGACCGTGACGGCAACCCGAACGTCACGGCGGCGGTCACTCGCGAAGTCTTGCTGCTGGCGCGCTGGATGGCGGCTGATCTGTACCTGCGTGACGTCGATCATCTGGCCGCCGACTTGTCGATGCAGCAGGCCAGCGATGCCCTGCGAGCCAAGGCCGGGGACAGCGCCGAACCCTACCGCGCCGTGCTCAAGCAACTGCGCGAACGCCTGCGCGCGACGCGTAACTGGGCGCAGGCTTCCTTGGCCGCGACCACACCGGCACCGGCCGACGTGCTGCAAAACAACCGCGAACTGCTGGACCCGCTGGAACTCTGCTACCAGTCGCTGCATGAGTGCGGCATGGGCGTGATCGCTGACGGTCCGTTGCTCGATTGCTTGCGCCGGGCGGTGACCTTCGGCCTGTTCCTGGTGCGGCTGGATGTACGCCAGGATTCGTCGCGGCACTCGTCGGCCATGACCGAGATCACCGATTACCTGGGGCTCGGTCGCTATGAAGACTGGGACGAGGAAGCGCGGATTCGCTTCCTGATGGGCGAGTTGAACAATCGTCGGCCACTGTTGCCCGCGTATTTCAAGCCATCGGCCGATACCGCCGAAGTCCTGGCGACTTGTCGCGAAATTGCTGCGGCGCCAGCGGCGTCACTCGGCTCCTATGTCATCTCCATGGCCGGCGCCGCGTCGGACGTACTCGCCGTGCAGCTGTTGCTCAAAGAGAGCGGTGTATTGCGGCCGATGCGTGTGGTGCCGCTGTTCGAAACCCTCGCCGACCTGGACAACGCCGGCCCGGTCATCGAGAAACTCTTGCTGCTACCGGGTTATCGCTCGCGTTTGCAGGGCCCACAGGAAGTGATGATCGGCTATTCCGACTCGGCCAAGGACGCCGGCACCACGGCGGCGGCCTGGGCTCAGTATCGGGCGCAGGAGCGTCTGGTGGATATCTGCCGCGAACAGCAAGTCGAGCTGCTGTTGTTCCATGGTCGTGGTGGCACCGTGGGCCGTGGTGGTGGCCCGGCGCACGCGGCGATTCTGTCGCAGCCACCGGGTTCGGTGGCCGGGCGTTTCCGTACCACTGAGCAAGGGGAAATGATTCGCTTCAAATTCGGTCTGCCAGACATCGCCGAGCAAAACCTCAACCTGTACCTGGCCGCAGTGCTGGAAGCGACGTTGCTGCCGCCTCCGCCGCCGGAACCCGCGTGGCGTGGCTTGATGGACGAATTGGCGAGCGATGGCGTCAACGCTTATCGCGCGGTGGTACGGGAGAATCCGCAGTTCGTCGAATATTTCCGTCAATCCACCCCCGAGCAGGAACTGGGGCGTCTGCCGCTCGGCAGCCGTCCGGCCAAGCGTCGGGCCGGTGGGATCGAAAGCCTGCGGGCGATTCCGTGGATCTTCGGCTGGACCCAGACCCGTCTGATGCTGCCGGCCTGGCTCGGCTGGGAGGCGGCGTTGAGCAAGGCCCTGGCCCGTGGCGAGGGCGAGTTGCTGGCGCAGATGCGTGAGCAATGGCCGTTCTTCCGCACCCGCATCGACATGCTGGAGATGGTGCTGGCCAAGGCCGACGCGGACATCGCCCAGTCCTACGATGAGCGATTGGTTACGCCTGATTTGTTACCTTTGGGTGTGCATTTACGCGACCTATTGTCGCAGGCGTGTTCCGTGGTCCTGGGCCTGACTGGCCAGTCGCAGCTACTGGCCCATAGCCCTGAGACGCTGGAGTTCATCCGTTTGCGCAACACCTACCTCGACCCGCTACATCTATTGCAGGCTGAACTGTTGGCCCGCTCGCGGCAGCAGGAAGTGGCGCAAGGCAGCCCGGTGGAACAGGCCTTGCTGGTGTCTGTGGCGGGGATTGCCGCCGGTTTGCGTAATACCGGCTAAGGTCTTTTGCGCAGTGTAAAAGGCCGGTTCACGGCTTCAAGCGACCGGTCCGCGAGGGCGGGTCGCGGTTGTCAGGCGACACTTTGTTATGGGGGGGCGACTTGGGTCGCCTCGTCGCACGGGCGTAACAGGCACGGGTTGCTCCGACTTTCGGCGGCTTGTGTGGTCCGGGCCTGCTGTGTATCTTGATCAGCCCTTGGCCGTTTGGGCGGCCCACGACCCTATTTTGAGATTGGCCCCACGCGGCGAATCCGATCGTTTATTAATAAAAAATTGAGGAGCACATCGATGCGCGTCATTCTGCTGGGAGCTCCCGGGGCCGGTAAAGGTACTCAGGCTAAGTTCATCACTGAAAAATTCGCTATTCCGCAGATTTCCACCGGCGACATGCTGCGTGCTGCGGTCAAGGCTGGCACCGAGCTGGGCATCAAGGCCAAGGGCATCATGGATGCCGGTGGCCTGGTCTCCGATGACCTGATCATCGCATTGGTCAAGGATCGTATCGCTCAGCCTGATTGCGCCAACGGTTTCCTGTTCGACGGTTTTCCACGCACCATCCCTCAGGCTGAAGCCTTGGTTGATGCGGGCGTAGAACTGGATCACGTGGTTGAAATCGCCGTCGATGACGAAGAAATCGTTCAACGTATCGCCGGTCGTCGTGTGCACGAAGCCAGCGGCCGCGTTTACCACACTGTCTACAACCCGCCGAAACTCGCGGGCAAGGACGACATCACTGGCGAAGCGCTGGTGCAGCGTAAAGACGATACCGAAGAAACCGTGCGTCATCGTCTATCGGTCTACCATTCCCAGACCAAGCCACTGGTGGATTTCTATCAGCAGCTGTCGGCTGCCAAAGGCAAGCCAAAGTACAGCCACATCGCGGGCGTTGGCTCGGTTGAAGCCATCACCGGCAAGGTGCTTGAAGCGCTTAACTGAGAAAGCTGATTGGCTTTACGTTCAACGGCCCGCTTGCGGGCCGTTGTTGTTTATACTGGCGCACTTTTTCCTACCTCTCTGACGGAAACATCGATGAGCACCTTGCTGGCCCTGGACACCGCGACTGAAGCTTGCTCTGTTGCCTTGCTGCATGACGGCAAGGTCACGAGCCATTACGAGGTGATCCCGCGCCTGCATGCGCAGAAGTTGCTGCCGATGATCCAGCAGTTGCTCGCTGATGCGGGCACCACCTTGCAAGCGATCGACGCGATTGCCTTTGGTCGTGGCCCGGGGGCGTTCACCGGTGTGCGAATTGCCATTGGCGTGGTGCAAGGCCTGGCGTTTGCTCTGGATCGTCCGGTGTTACCGGTGTCCAACCTGGCGGTGCTGGCGCAGCGTGCCTTGCGTGAGCACGGTGCACATCAGGTCGCGGCGGCCATCGATGCACGGATGGATGAAGTCTATTGGGGCTGCTACCGCGAAACCGCCGGCGAAATGCGTCTGGTGGGGGCTGAAGCGGTATTGCCGCCGCAAGTGGCCGCATTGCCGGCAGAGGCCACGGGCGACTGGTTCGGCGCGGGCACCGGTTGGGGCTATGGCGAGCGAATCGCAGTCAAGCTGACTGGCCAGGATGCTGGCATGTTGCCCCACGCCGAAGACTTGCTGACCTTGGCGCGTTTTGCCTGGGAACGCGGTGAAGGCATTCCGGCGGACGACGCACAACCGGTTTACCTGCGCGACAAAGTGGCGACTCCCAAGGCCCGCTGAATCCGAGTGCATTTGTGGCGAGGGAGCTTGCTCCCTCGCCACATTGGTGTGTGTTGCTGCCAATCGTCAGTTTCTACACCCGGCTTTCAAACCTTTTGCATTTTCTGTGTTCTAGTTATCACTTGGTAATTTGCGAAGATCGGTAAGTGCCGCTAAATTGCCATCATCGATAGCGAGCATGCAATTATGCGTATAGACGGCCTTTCCTCTCAGTCCTACCCCATCAAGCGCAAGCCTCGCAAAGGCAATGTGTCGGTGGACGAGTCCCTCGAGGATATCGATGGCGAGCTGCAAATCCCTTCTGAAGAGCAACTGGCTGCCCGCGCCGCCAAGGCTTCTGCGCAACGCCTGAGCAATCTTCCCGCCCGGCAGCAGGACATGATCTACCACCGCGCCATGAGCAAAAGCGTGGCGATGGCCCTGGCCAGTTACTTGAGCACCTCCGGTTTCGTCGATTGGGATATGGAAGTGCTGGGTCTCGACCTGTACATCTGATGCGGCTGCCTTACTACCTCGGTTGCCCGTCCTGGAGCGAAAACGCCTGGCGCGAGTACCTGTATCCGCAAAACGCCCGTCCCAACGAATTTCTCGGCCTGTACTCGCAGGTGTTCAACGCCGTTGAAGGCAACACCACGTTCTACGCGCGCCCTGCGCAGGCGACGGTAGAACGCTGGGCGCAGACGATGCCGGAACACTTTCGCTTTACCGCCAAATTCCCCGGCGACATCAGCCACGGCGGTGACCTGCGCGAGCAACTGAGCGCCGCCGAAACCTTCGTGCAATTGCTCAGCCCGCTCGGCGAACGGGTTTCACCGCTCTGGTTGCAGCTGTCGACAGCGTTTACTCCGATGCGACTGGCTGAGCTGGCCGGGTTTATCGATGGCTTGCAGCGGCCCTTGGCGGTTGAAGTGCGGCATCGGGATTTCTTCGCTAAAGGCGATGCCGAGCGCAGGCTCAATCGCCTGTTGCTGGATCGTGGTGTAGAGCGCATTTGCCTCGATCCACGGGCGCTGTTCAGTTGCACATCGACCGAGCCCTCGGTGCTCCACGCGCAAGCGAAAAAGCCCAAGGTGCCACCGCGTCCGGCGGCCTTTACCCAGTTCCCGCAAGTGCGCTTCATCGGCCATCCGGTGCTTGAAGCCAACGATTCGTTCCTGTCGCCGTGGGTCGAGAAAATCGCCCAATGGATCGAAGAGGGCCGTACGCCGTACATCTTTCTGCACACCGCCGACAACCTGCTGGCCGCCGCCCTGGCGCAACGCTTTCATACTCGCTTGATGGCGCGTTTACCTGGCTTGCCGGCCCTGCCTGAGCTATACAGAGAGCCCGCCGCCGAGCAGCTTGGTTTGCTCTGACGTCGGGTCTTTCCCTTCTACAGGAGTGAGCCAATGGATGCGCAAACCCTTAAAGCCCAGGTGTTCAAGGCCTTGCACGAAGGTGCGGGGGCTTTTGTGATTCCCAACCCGTGGGATGCCGGCTCGGCAAAAATGCTCGCCAGTCTGGGTTACCAGGCGCTGGCGACCACCAGTGCCGGTTATGCTTTTTCGCTGGGCCGCCCGGATGGCGCAGTGAAACTCGAAGAGACGCTGGTCAACGTTCGGGCGATTGTCACCGCGACAGACTTGCCGGTGGCGGTTGATCTGGAAAACGGTTTTGCTGACAGCCCGCAGGCGTCCGCCGAGAGCCTGCTGCGCGCCGCCACTGCTGGCGCGGTAGGGGGTTCGATCGAAGATGCCACCGGCCGCGAAGACGGCCCGATCTATTGCTTTGAACATGCCGTCGCGCGGATTGAAGCGGCCGTCGCGGCAGCGCGCAGTTTGCCGTTCCCGTTCACCCTGACCGCGCGTGCCGAGAATTACCTGCACGGCAATCCGGATCTGGCCGACACCATTCGCCGCTTGCAGGCCTTTGCCGAGGCGGGTGCCGATGTGCTTTATGCGCCGGGCCTGCGCAGCGCTGAAGAGGTGTTGGCGGTGGTGCGTGCGGTGGCGCCGAAGCCGGTCAATGTGTTGATGTCCGGCGGTCTCAAGCTGAACGTGGCGCAGCTCAGTGAAATGGGCGTCAAACGGATCAGCGTCGGCTCGGCGATGGCCCGTGCCGCCTACGGAGCGTTTTATCAGGCCGCGCAGGAAATTCAGGGGCAAGGAACCTTTGACTTCGCCGACCGCGCGCTGCCGTTCGGGCAGATCAATCAAATGTTCAAGGGTTGATTGGCAGGAGGCTAGAGCGCTGCCCATCGCGGATGTCGGGCCGTGGTGGGTTTGTCGCTGAGGTTGAGGCTTAAGCGGCGATGCGCAGGTTTTGCAGAACGATCGGGCGAGCCCAGCCGGTATCGAAATTGAATTGTTTCTGTTGTTCCACCAGCTCTTCGGGCGGGTAGGGGGTTGCCGGTTTGTCCAGCAGATCGAGTTCGAATTCGGCAATCGGCAGGTGCAACGGACGCGGTTGCGGTGCCGGGCCTGGCGCAGGCAGTGGCTGGCCGGCCGCGAGGACGATCGGGCGCACCCAAGTGCTTTCGAAGTCTTGTTGTTTCTGTTGCGCGAGAATTTCTTGCGGCGGGAACGGCGGAGCCGGTTTGTCGGCCAGGTCCATTTCGAACTCGGCAATCGGCAGGAACAGTGGCTCAGGCGGGCGGACTTCGGTGTCCTTCACGTCGCACGCGCGCTGCGTGACGATGTGCGCATGCAGCTCCGCGCCAGCGGTCGGTTCGACCGGACCATCGACGGCGACGGGGGTGTAACTGCCAGGAGCGGGTGCAGCATCGCCCAAATGATCGGCCAGTGCCTGGGCAAAAAAATCCTGCCACAGGTGACTGACGCCGCTCAGTGCTTGGGAATTACGCAGGCCATAATCGCCGTGACGCGAAATGTAGCCTACTGATGTGCGTTGAATGTCTGACATTTCTCTCGGTCGACGCTCAGCTCTGGCAAAATGCTCGATAGTTTTGTTATCGGCCGTTTTTGCCGATCATTAATTTTTTGAGTGTGTTTTCTGATGAGTGAGCAACCCGCGGCCAGCCGCATCATAGTCCAGGCCCTGGCCGAGGCGTTCCAGGCTCGAGCCGAACATTGGGCCGAGCGATTGAACCTGCCGTTGCTGCTGGACGATGCCGAGTTTGCGCTGCAAGTGGGTGAGCACGGTTTGCAGCTGCAACAGCTTGGCCCGGACGCGCCGGGACCGGTGCGGGTGGACTTCGTCGAGGGCGGCGCTGCCCATCGCCGGTTGTATGGCGGTGGCAGCGGTCAGATGATCGCCAAGGCTGTCGGCGTCGCTCAAGGCGTGCGGCCGAAGGTGCTGGATGCCACGGCGGGGCTGGGCAAGGATGGTTTTGTGCTGGCAAGTCTGGGCTGCGAAATGAGCCTGATCGAGCGTCAGCCATTGATTGGCGCGTTGCTGGAAGACGGTCTGGCCCGCGCGGCGGAAGATTTTGAGGTGGCGCCGATTGTGGCGCGGATGACGTTGCTCAAGGGCAACTCGATCGAGTTGATGCGCAACTGGGAAGGCGAGCCGCCGCAGGTGATCTACCTCGACCCGATGTTCCCGCATCGTGAGAAAACTGCGTTGGTGAAGAAGGAAATGCGCCTGTTTCGCCCGTTGGTAGGCGATGACCCGGACGCGCCGGCCCTGCTTCAAGCTGCACTCGCACTGGCCAGCCACCGGGTGGTGGTCAAACGCCCGCGCAAGGCACCGTGCATCGAAGGGCCGAAGCCGAGCCATGCGCTGGATGGCAAGTCCAGCCGGTACGACATCTACCCCAAGAAGGCCCTCAAGCCTTAAGACCGCGTCGCCCCCATCGCGAGCAGGCTCGCTCCCACAGTTGACCGCGTTCTTATTTAAAGACTCGGTCTAATGTGGGAGCGAGCCTGCTCGCGATAGAGTTAGCCCAGTCGCCAGAAACCTATCAGGCTGAACCCGGCCGATATGCCCGCATAAACAACCCCACCACTTCCCGCACATGAGCCTCGGCCGCATCCCCGGTCAAGGGCTCGCCGCAGCCGTAGAGCAAACGAAAATTCCCCGCACCTTTGAGCAGGCAGAAGAAGTGCTCGGCGGCATTGCGCGGCTTGTCGATGCTCAGGGCGCCGACCTGGTCGATCTTCGTCAGCAAGCGTTCCATACCCTGCAACATCCGCTCGGGACCTGCTTCGAAGAAGATCAGCGAGAGTTTCGGATCCTGACTGCCCAGCGCCATGATCAGACGATGCAGGTTCACCGATTCATCACTGTTGATCAGTAGATGAAAACCGCGGGCAATGTTCAGCAGGACGTTCTCGATCGGCATGCCGTCGGGCAGTTCGAAGAACAGCTCGGGCAATTGCGCTTCGCATTTGGCCACCACGGCGGCGGAGAACAGTGTCTCCTTGTCGTTGAAGTGACTGTAAACCGTCAGCTTCGATACGCCGGCTTCAGCTGCCACCGCGTCCATGCTGGTGCTCGCGTAACCCTTGCTCAGAAAAAGACGTTTCGCCGCCTCGAGGATCGCCTCGCGCTTGGCGAGATCCTTCGGGCGGCCGGGGCCGTTGGGTGCAGAAAGATTGTTGGACATTCTTCGCTTTAATACTGGACTGGTGAGTTTGCTATTAATAACATACTGGGCAGTATAATTATTCCCAGCATCATTAGCGAAAGGTCCGTCATCATGTTCCGCTATGCCTTGCCAGTCAGCCTGGCATTCTTGTTGTCTGCGTGCGGTCACGAAGAGCCGGCGCAAGTCACCGTGCGTCCGGCCATGGTGGTTCAGCCAGAGCCTTCGGCGCAGGCGATGGACAGCTATCCCGGCGAAGTCCGTGCGCGTTACGAGCCAGACCTGGCCTTTCGTATTGGCGGCAAAGTCAGCCGACGACTGGTCGAGGAAGGTGAGCGGGTCAAAGGCAACCAGCCGCTGGCAGAACTCGATCCCCAGGACGTGCGCCTGCAACTGGAAGCGACTCGTGCCCAGGTTGCTGCCGCCGAGGCCAATCTGAACCTGGTACGTGCCGAACGTGATCGCTACAAGACCCTGATGGAACGTCAGATGGTCAGCCGCTCACAGTACGACAATTCTGAAAACCTCTACCGATCCGGTGAAGCACGACTCAAGCAGATCAAGGCTGAGTTCGACGTTGCCAGCAATCAGGCCAGCTACGCGGTGCTGCGTGCCCCGCATGACGGTGTGGTGGCCAAGCGTGCCGTGGAAGTCGGGCAAGTGGTGGCCGCCGGGCAAACCGTCTTCACCCTGGCCACCGACGGCGAGCGTGAAGTGCTGATCAGCCTGCCAGAGCAGAGCTTCGGCCGATTCAAGGTCGGTCAGCCCGTCACTGTTGAACTCTGGACCCAGCAAGGTCAGCGGTTCGCCGGCAGCATTCGCGAACTGTCGCCTGCCGCCGATCCAAAGTCGCGAACCTTTGCCGCACGTATCACCTTTACCGCCGGCAAGGTCCCGGCCGAGCTTGGCCAGAGTGCCCGAGTATTCATTCAAACCGCTGACGTGGTGCCGCTGTCGGTGCCGCTTTCAGCGCTCACCGCAGAAAACGGCGCAACGTACGTCTGGGTTGTGGGCGCCAACAACACCCTGAAAAAAGCCCCCGTTCGCGTAGGCGCTTTCGGTGAGAAAACCGTGCCGGTGCTTGAAGGTCTGAGTCCCAGCGACTGGGTGGTCGCCGCTGGCGTTCACGTGCTCCACGACGGTCAGCAAGTGAGACCGGTGGATCGCTCCAACCGCGTGGTTAATCTGGCGGTCAAGGAGTAATCCCCGATGCGTTTCAATCTTTCCGAATGGGCGCTGCACAATCGCCAGATCGTACTGTTCCTGATGATCTTGCTGGCGGTCGTCGGCACGTTGTCTTACACCAAGTTGGGCCAGAGCGAAGACCCGCCGTTCACCTTCAAGGCCATGGTGATCAAGACCAATTGGCCGGGCGCGACGGCCCAGGAAGTCTCGCGGCAAGTCACCGAGCGCATCGAAAAGAAGCTCATGGAAACCGGCGAGTACGAGCGGATTGTCTCGTTCTCTCGCCCCGGTGAGTCCCAGGTGACCTTTATGGCCCTGGACTCGATGCATTCGGCGCAGATTCCCGAGCTCTGGTATCAGGTGCGCAAGAAAATCAGCGACATCCGCCAGACCTTGCCACCAGGTATCCAGGGGCCGTTTTTCAACGATGAGTTCGGCACCACCTTCGGCAATATCTACGCGCTGACCGGTGAAGGTTTCGACTACGCAGTACTCAAGGACTACGCCGACCGCGTCCAGATCCAGCTGCAACGGGTCAAGGACGTGGGCAAGGTCGACTTGCTCGGCCTGCAGGACGAGAAGATCTGGATCGAGCTGTCGAACGTCAAACTCGCCACCCTGGGTTTACCGTTGGCCGCCGTGCAGCAAGCGCTGGAAGAACAGAACGCGGTGTCCAACGCCGGGTTCTTTGAAACCACCAGTGAGCGTTTGCAGCTACGGGTGACGGGTAATTTCCAGACCGTAGACCAGATCAGGAATTTTCCGATTCGCGTCGGCGACCGGACCTTCCGCATCGCCGATGTGGCTGACGTGAGCCGTGGTTTCAACGATCCACCGGCACCGCGCATGCGTTTCATGGGCGAGGACGCTATCGGTCTTGCCGTGGCCATGAAGGATGGCGGCGATATTCTGGTGCTCGGTAAAGCGCTGGAGCAGGAGTTCGAGCGTATCCAGAACAACCTGCCGGCCGGCATGCAACTGCGCAAGGTTTCCGACCAGCCCGCGGCGGTGAAAACCAGCGTCGGCGAGTTCGTCCAGGTGTTGGTAGAGGCGCTGGCGATTGTCTTGCTGGTGAGCTTTTTCTCCCTCGGTGTGCGCACCGGCATGGTGGTTGCGTTGGCGATTCCGCTGGTGCTGGCGATGACGTTTGCCTGCATGTATTACCTGGGAATCGGCTTGCACAAGATCTCTCTCGGTGCACTGGTGCTGGCCCTGGGATTGCTGGTGGATGACGCGATCATCGCCGTGGAAATGATGGCGATCAAAATGGAGCAGGGCTACGACCGGCTCAAGGCCGCCAGCTTTGCCTGGACCAGCACCGCGTTCCCGATGCTCACCGGTACGTTGATCACCGCTGCCGGCTTCCTGCCGATCGCCACCGCGCAGTCGAGCACCGGCGAATACACCCGTTCGATCTTCCAGGTGGTGACTATTGCGCTGCTGGCCTCGTGGATCGCTGCCGTGGTGTTTGTGCCCTTTCTCGGTGAAAAGCTGCTGCCGGATCTGGCGAAGATTCACGCCGCCAAACATGGCGCGGGTCAGTCGGACCCTTATGGCACGCCGTTTTATCAGCGGGTCCGGCGTCTGGTGGAGTGGTGCGTGCACCGTCGCAAAACCGTGATCGCGCTGACCGTTGTGCTGTTCGTGGCTTCGGTGGTGCTGTTCCGTTTTGTGCCACAGCAGTTCTTCCCCGCCTCTGGACGGCTGGAACTGATGGTCGACCTGAAACTGGCTGAAGGCGCCTCCTTGAGCAACACCACCGGGGAGGTCGAACGGCTGGAAGCGATGCTCAAGGAACACGCGGGCATCGACAACTATGTGGCTTATGTCGGCACCGGTTCGCCGCGTTTCTACCTGCCGCTGGACCAGCAATTGCCGGCGGCGAGCTTCGCGCAATTTGTGGTGTTGGCGAAAACCATCGAGGAGCGTGAAAGCCTGCGTACCTGGCTGATCGCAACCCTTGACGAACAGTTCCCGACCTTGCGCTCACGGGTCACGCGTCTGGAGAACGGTCCGCCAGTGGGGTATCCGGTGCAGTTCCGGGTGAGCGGTGAACACATTGACGAGGTCCGCGCCCTGGCGCGCAAAGTCGCGGCGAAAGTTCGCGAGAACCCCCATGTGGTTAACGTGCACCTGGACTGGGAGGAGCCGAGCAAGGTCGTGTACCTGAACGTCGATCAGGACCGCGCACGGGCCTTGGGCGTGAGCACGGCGAACTTGTCGAAGTTTCTGCAAAGCTCACTGACAGGTGTAAGCGTCAGCCAGTACCGCGAAGACAACCAGTTGATCGAGATCCTCTTGCGCGGCACCTTGCACGAACGCACCGAACTGTCGTTGCTGTCGAGTCTGGCGGTGCCGACCGACAACGGTAAAAGCGTTGCACTGTCGCAGGTTGCAACTCTGGAATACGGCTTTGAAGAAGGCATCATCTGGCGCCGCAACCGCTTGCCGAACGTGACGGTTCGCGCCGACATCTATGACAAGGAACAACCGGCGACCCTGGTCCAGCAAATCCTCCCGACCCTGGAACCGATTCGCGCCGAACTGCCTGACGGCTATTTGCTGGATGTCGGCGGCACGGTGGAGGACTCGGCCCGTGGGCAGAATTCGGTGAAGGCTGGCGTGCCGTTGTTCATTGTCGTGGTGCTGACCTTGCTGATGCTGCAACTGCGCAGCTTCTCACGTACTGCGATGGTGTTTCTGACTGCTCCGTTGGGGCTGATCGGCGTCACCCTGTTCCTGATGGTGTTCCGTCAGCCGTTCGGTTTCGTGGCGATGCTCGGGACCATCGCGCTGTCGGGGATGATCATGCGTAACTCGGTGATCCTCGTGGATCAGATCGAACAGGATATCCGCGCCGGGCTCAAACCCTGGCAAGCGATCATCGAAGCCACGGTGCGACGCTTCCGGCCCATCGTGCTGACCGCACTGGCCGCCGTGCTGGCGATGATTCCGCTGTCGCGCAGCGTATTCTTCGGGCCGATGGCAGTGGCGATCATGGGCGGGCTGATCGTCGCGACGGCACTGACCTTGCTGTTCCTGCCGGCGCTGTATGCGGCGTGGTTCAGGGTCAAGAAAGAGCCGGTGTGATCCAGTAGCCGTAGGAACTGCCGACCTTGTCTCAATTTATTGAAATATTGAGACAAGGTGCTTTCTGTGCTGTACTCCTGACTCAGTTTTGCGAGTTTTTGAGACAGCGATGATAAAAGCTCCTCCGCCCATAGACCCCGGTCTTTTCGACACGCTTGGGCAATCGCCTCACAAGGAAAAGCTGGTCGACTATCTGGCACTGCTCAAGCCGCTGGATGATCAGGGGCGTTATCTGCCTTTCGATGATCTGCGTTATCGCTGGCCGCCCGGTCTTGATACGACCTTGTGTTGGGCCTTGGTGAAAAAGGCTCGCGTGGCGCAGTACGTGTGCTTGTTGCCGCTGGGTGAACCGACTCAGTGGGGGCAATTCATTCTTACACCGCTGGCGCAGAAAACCCTGTCGACGGTTGACCGCCAGGCAACGACCGCCGCGCTGGAGTACATGACTCACCACATCGGTGAGACGGCGCACTTCAGTTATTTACTCAATGACCTGATCGAAGACGAAGCCATCAGCAGCAGCCAGCTTGAGGGCGCAGCAACGACCACGCTGGTGGCCAAGGACATGCTCAAGCGCAATCGCCAGCCGCGTACCCCGGACGAGCGGATGGTCATAGGCAACTACAAAATGATGATCTTCGCCTGGGAAAGACGTCATGAGCCATTGAGTGTCGAGTTGATCCAGCAGCTTCATCGCGTCGGCGTCGAAGGCATTGATGATTCGCTGTACTGTCCGGGACTTTTTCGCAGCAATGATCAGGTGGTGGTGCAGGATGGTGAAGGTAATACCGTTCATACACCACCGCCTGCAGCGGGCATCAACGCGCGACTCAGCGGGTTGGCGAACTGGATCAACCAGTCCCACAACGACCCGCTGCACACTGATTATGTGCACCCGATGATCAAGGCCATCGCCCTGCATTTTGCCCTGGGCTACGAGCATCCGTTTCGCGATGGCAATGGCCGGGTGGCGCGGGCGTTGTTTTACTGGTTCATGTTCAAGAATGACTTCTCGGCATTTCGCTATATTGCGATCAGCATTCTGTTGCGTAATGCGCCGGTGAAGTATGGCCGGTCTTATCTGTACACCGAGAGCGATGGGCTGGACCTGACGTACTTCATCGATTACCAGTGCTCAGTGATTTTGCGTGCCGTGACCGAGTTCACGGCGGCGTATCAAAAGAGTCTGGTCTACGCCGAAGGTTTTGATCGTTGGCTGGAGGAGTCCGGGCTTTTCAAGCAGTTGACCGAGAAACAGCGCACGGTGTTCCAGGTCGCCAAGAGCGGCATGGCCAAGGAGTTCACCGCGGTCAATGTGAAGGAAAACCTGAACTGCTCCTACAACACGGCGGCCACGACCTTGAACGGTCTGGTCGAGTTGAAGGTGTTCGAGAAGAAAAAAATGGGCCGTGAGTGGGTGTTCTTTTTACGTGAGTCATTTCACATCAAAACAGACCTGGGCTGACGGGGCTGTGGCGAGGGAGCTTGCTCCCGCCGGCCGGTCCGCGTTCGGGCGAAGCAGTCGCAAACCAACCAATGCGCTGAACCTGGCAACATGTAAATGCAGGTTGGGGCCGTTTCACGGCCCAGCGGGAGCAAGCTCCCTCGCCACAGTTTCGGGGTGTGTTTTCGCGGGTTACAGCGAGCCGAAAACCTTCTTCGCCAGGCTGGTCGCTGCTTCCAGCGGGTTGGCGCGGATGCCTTCTTCCTTCTGGGCAATCATCTTGAACAGGCCGTCCAGGGCCTTTTCCGTCACGTAGCCTTCAATGTTGGCACTCTTGGCATCGAGCACGCCGAGGGTTGCCGCCTGCCCGGCGAACGAGTTGTACTGCTTGGCCAGGCCTACCTGGTCGGTGGCTTGTTTGACGATCGGCAGGAACTTGGTGCGGATTTGTTCGCGGCTGGTCTTGTCCAGGTACTGGGTGGCCGAATCCTTGCCGCCGGTGAGGATGCCCTTGGCATCGGTCACGGTCATCTTTTTCACCGCATCCACCAGCAGAGCCTGGGCCTGCGGCATGGCCGCCTCCGCCGCCTTGTTCATGCTGGTTTCCAGTTGATCGACCTGGGCCCCCATGCCGAACTGTTTCATCTTGCTGGCGACCTTGCCCAGATTGCCCGGCAGTTCGATCTTCACTTCAGGGTTGTTGCTGAAACCGCCCGGTTTGCCGAGCGTGGTGACGGCCGCTACGGCCCCCTGGGCCAGGGCGTCCTTGAGGCCGCCCGAGGCTTCTCCCTGGGAAAGGCTGCCCAGAGACAGGGCCAGCGCGTTGGCGCAGATCAGCAGGCCGGCACAGAGGCCGACTAGACGTAGGGAAGGACGGAGCATGGAAAGCTTCCTTATTCGAGAAGTGAAAAAATTACCGGGCGGAATCGACACGGATCCGCAATGGCGCCTTAAGCATTTAGTCGGCGTGCGGCGCAGGCGCGGGTTGATCTGCCGCATCTTCACTGCGATGCAACGCTACCTGACGGATCGACAAACGAATCTCCGCCGGCAACACGCGTTTGGCCGCACCCTCGGCCAGTTCGCCGAGCAGTTCGTGATGGCTCAGCTTGCCGGCTTCGTCGCGACGCAGCACGTCGAGATTCAGCAGGGTCTGGATGAAATGGCGGAACAGGCTCTTGTCGAAGAACTCCGGGGCGTTCAGGCCGTGCAGGATCGACAGGCGCTGGGCCATGACCGTGCACAGGTCTTCCAGTTCTTCGGCGCTGAGGGTGTTCTGGCCGCTGTTGAGCAGCAAAGAGATGGCCATGTAGAAGCGCTGCAAGGTCTGCGCAATGCTCTTGGACAGCAAGGTCAGCAGCACGAAATGCCGGGAGCTCGGCGCCGGGCGCAGGTACACGTTGTTCTCGAAACGCAACAGGCCTTGTTCGACAAAGGCTTCGAGCCACTGATCGATCACCGCATCCAGTTCGTCCAGAGACCAGCGGATGAACAACTCGGATTGCAGGTACGGGTACAGCGCGCGGGTATAGCGCAGGATCTGTTCGCGGCTCATGCGCGAGGCGCTCTGGAAGAAGCTCGCGAGCAACGCTGGCAGGGCGAAAATGTGTAGTACGTTGTTGCGGTAGTAGGTCATCAGGACGGCATTTTGCTCGTCAAGGTAGAGGATTTTACCCAGCGCATCGCTTTGCTCGGAGAGCAGGTCCATGTCCTTGACGTGTTCGATCAACGCCCGGCCGTCACCCTCCGGCAGCGTGGTGTGGGGTGAGTAAGGCACGCGACGCAACAGCGCCAGGTACAGATCGAGCACCCGCGCCATGGCGCGATCGTCCAGCGCCAGACGGCTGGTGGACAGTAGGGCCAGCGCCACCAGGTTCACCGGGTTGATCGCCGCCGCTTCGTTCAAGTGCCGCGCCACGCGCTCGCCGAGGCGGTTGGTGGTTTCGTTGAGCCAGGCCGGCCTGAACTGCGGACCGAGTTCCTGGCTGCGCCAGTCCGGTTGTTCGCTGTCGAGGAACTCCGCCAGTTTGATCGGCTCGCCGAAGTTCACCGCCACCTGGCCGAAGCGCTGCTTGAGCGCGCCGATGACTTTGAAGATGTCGAATATCGACTCTTTCTTCTTGCTCGCGCCACGCAGTTCACCGAGGTAGGTGCGGCCTTCCAGCACCCGCTCGTAACCGATGTACACCGGGATGAAGACGATCGGCATGCGCGATGAACGCAGGAAGCTGCGCAGGGTGATCGCCAGCATCCCGGTTTTCGGTTGCAGCATGCGCCCGGTGCGCGAACGGCCACCCTCGACGAAGTACTCCACCGGGAAGCCTTTGGTGAACAGGGTGTGCAGGTATTCATTGAACACCGAGGTGTAAAGCGGATTGCCCTTGAAGGTGCGGCGCATGAAGAACGCCCCGCCACGGCGCAGCAGGCCGCCGATCACCGGCATGTTGAGGTTGATTCCGGCGGCGACGTGCGGCGGGGTCAGGCCGTTGCGAAACAGCAGATAGGAGAGCAGCAGGTAGTCGATATGGCTGCGATGGCACGGCACGTAGATCACTTCGTGACCCTGGGCGACTTTCTGCACGCCTTCGATGTGGTTGACCTTGATCCCGTCGTAGATCTTGTTCCAGAACCAGCTCAGCACCACTTCCATAAAACGGATCGCGGTGTAGGTGTAGTCCGAGGCGATTTCGTTGCCATAGCGCAGCGCTTGAGCTTTGGCCTTCTCCGGTGAAATGTTCTCGCGTTCGGCTTCGTCGAGGATCGCCTGTTTGACCTGCGGCTGATTCAGCAGGCCTTTGACCAGGTTGCGACGGTGGGAAATATCCGGGCCGATGACCGCGGCTTTGAGGTTGCGAAAGTGCACCCGCAAAATGCGTTGAGCCATGCGCACGGTGAGCTCAAAGCCCTTGTTGTGCTCGATCAGCTCACGCAGGTTGATCGGCGCGGAGAATTGCACGCGGGTCTTGCGCCCCAGAATCATGATGCTCAGCAGCCGGCGCAGGCGGCCGGTCACCGCCCAGCTGTCAGCGAAGAGCAATTTCCACGGGCTCGATTCGCTGTCCGGCGACTGGCCCCAGAACACGCTGACCGGAATGATCTGCGCGTCTTCGGCGGCATTCTGGCTCAGGGCACTGACCAGACGGGTCAGGGTCGGTGGCGCGCCGCGTTTGTCCTGGCGGCCGAGCCAATCGGGCTCCGGCGTCAGGTAGAAGAACGCAGCGGGTTCCAGCAGGTTGCCCACCGATACCGGTAGTACCGGACGTGGAAGACCGGCCTTGGTGCATTCGGTATCGAGCACGGCCAGCTCGGTCAGCGAAGGATTTTGCAGGACGTAGAACACCGGACGACTGCGGTCGAGGTTGAGGGTAAAGGACGACTGGTTGATCGTCTCCGAGCGAACCCAGAGGTACAGCAGTCGGCGCAAGGTGCCAAACACAAGACGGCGGAACGGGGAGCGGGTCATACGGCTTCTGCTTTAGTTGAAAAAACCGAGCAAGCGCTCGGGGCCGGTAGTGTGCCGGATTCGTCGAAAATCGGCAAAAAAGCGCCGATGTAATCTTGAGTTGAGAGTTTTTGCGGCTGTCATATACTCGGCCAGCCGTTTGCCACTATCGGCGCTGTTTCTTACAGTAAACCGAGCGCTGGCAAACGTTCTCAAGGCTTGTCCGTGAACAGGCCGACTCAATAATAAGAAGATGGGGTATTGATTGATGGCAACGCGCGAGACCGGCAACGTGAAGTGGTTCAACGACGCCAAGGGCTACGGCTTCATTCAGCGTGAAGACGGGGCAGACGTGTTCGTGCACTACCGCGCGATCCGTGGCGAAGGCCACCGCTCGTTGGCCGAAGGCCAGCAGGTTGAATACGCGGTGGTGGACGGGCAGAAAGGCTTGCAGGCTGAGGATGTAGTGGGTCTGTAACCCCGCGCTTCAGATCACGCAAAACTACTGTGGGAGCGAGCCTGCTCGCGATGACGCCATTCGACGCGCCAAAGGTTGTGCGTCTAATACCGCTATCGCGAGCAGGCTCGCTCCCACATTTGATCTCTGTTGGGTAGCCATTTTGGGCATCCCACAGATTCAGGTTTTACGCAGTTTTCCAGGTGATCTCTTCTTCACCGTCGACGCTGATCCGAATCCAGCGATCAGCCGTTTCTTCACCTTCTTCCTCGACCCAGGTCCCCGGCGCGCAACGCACTTCGACGTTCAGCGCAGCAAAGGCGGCGCGGGCGCAGGCGATGTCGTCGTCCCACGGCGTCTGGTCGCTTTCCAGGTACAGGCTGTTCCACTTGCCCACGGCTTTTGGCAGCCAGGTCACGGGCACGTTGCCGGCCTTGCACTTGTAGGTCTGACCTTTCTGAACCCAGTCGGTGCAAGGGCCCAGCGCCGCGCCGAGCCAGGTGGCGATGGCCTTGTAGTCGACGTCGGCGTCTTTCAGGTAAATCTCGATATCGGGTTGGCGCATGGATGTTCCTCACTGCGGGTTTCGAAAAATCCATTCGCGGATTTAGCCGGTCTCAAGCCACTGCTCAAGACCAAAAGTTAAAGGGTTGCTCTCAAACAATTACTGCAGAACGAAATAATCGTAGCGCATCGACACGCTGACCTCGAACGGCTCGGCCTGTTCGATGACGGCCGCCCGGCGTTCGGCACTGGCGCGCCAGCCGTGAGGCGTCATGGCCAACAGGTTGGCGCGGTCCTGAGGATGGGTCAGGGTCAGCTTGAAGTCCAGGGTTTCGCTGTGTTGCAGCGTCATGCCTTCCGGCACCAGCGCCAGGTGCTTGTCATCGGTGTATTCGCGCACTTCGTCGTACAGACGCTCACGCAGCTCCATCAAATGACCGCTGGTCGGCCCGACTTTCATCAAGCCGCCGCCAGGGCTGAGCAGGCGTTTGGCTTCCTGCCAGTCGAGCGGGCTGAACACACTGGCAAGGAACTGGCAGCTGGCATCGGCCAACGGTACCCGAGCCATGCTGGCGATCAACCAGGTCAGTTGCGGATTGCGCTTGCAGGCGCGTTTCACCGCTTCGCGGGAAATATCCAGTGCGTAGCCTTCGGCATTGGGTAGGGCATCGGCGATTTGCGCGGTGTAGTAACCCTCGCCGCAGCCGATGTCCAGCCAGCGCTGCGGCGCACGTTCAGCGGCCAGCTCAGCGAGACGCTTGGCCACCGGCGCGTAATGCCCGGCGTTCAAGAAGTCGCGACGGGCTTCGACCATCGCCTGGTTGTCGCCCGGATCACGGCTGTTCTTGTGCTGTACCGGCAGCAGGTTCAGGTAACCCTGGCGGGCCCGGTCGAAGCGATGCCCGGCCGGGCACGCCACGCCGTTGTCGACCGCATTCAGCGGCGCGCTGCAGATAGGACAGGCAAGCATCAGGCGAGCAACTTGATCAGGGTCTGGTAGTAGATTTCGGTCAGCACGTCGAGATCGCTGGCCAGCACTCGCTCGTTGACTTGGTGAATCGTCGCGTTGACCGGGCCAAGCTCGACCACTTGCGTACCCATGGTCGCGATGAAGCGTCCATCCGAAGTGCCGCCGCTGGTGGACGCCTTGGTCTCGCGACCGGTAATGGCCCTGATGCTTGCCGATACCGCGTCGAGCAATGCACCCGGTTCGGTGAGGAACGGCAGGCCGGACAGCGCCCAGTCCACGTGCCAGTCCAGGCCATGCTTGTCGAGGATGTCAGCGACTCGCTGTTGCAGGCCTTCGACGGTCGATTCGGTGGAGAAGCGGAAGTTGAACACTGCCACCAGATCGCCCGGGATCACGTTGGTCGCGCCGGTGCCGGAATTCACGTTGGAGATCTGGAAGCTGGTCGGCGGGAAGAACGCGTTACCGTTGTCCCAATGCTCGGCGGCCAGTTCCGCCAGGGCGGGAGCGGCGAGGTGGATCGGGTTCTTCGCCAGGTGCGGATAGGCCACGTGACCTTGCACACCGCGTACGGTGAGCTTGGCGCCGAGGGAACCGCGACGGCCGTTCTTGACCACGTCACCGACCAGGGTGGTGCTCGACGGTTCGCCGACGATGCACCAGTCCAGACGTTCCTTGCGCGCGGCAAGACGCTCGATCACCGCCTTGGTGCCGTGATGCGCCGGGCCTTCTTCGTCACTGGTGATCAGAAACGCAACCTTGCCCTTGTGGTCCGGGTAGTCGACGACAAAACGTTCGGCCGCCACGGTCATTGCTGCGAGGCTGCCTTTCATGTCTGCCGCGCCACGGCCGCAGAGCATGCCGTGCTCGTCGATCACCGCGTCGAACGGGTCGATCTGCCAGGCCGCCACCGGGCCGGTTGGTACCACGTCGGTGTGACCGGCGAAGCACAGCACCGGGCCTTCGTGTTTGCCGTGGGTGGCCCAGAAGTTATCCACATCTTCGATGCGCATGGGCTCCAGCGCAAAACCGGCATCGCCCAGGCGCTGCATCATCTGCTTCTGGCAATCGGCGTCGACCGGCGTCACGGATGGACGGCGGATCAGGTCGATGGCGAGTTGGAGGGTCGGCGAAAGGTCGGCGTGGGCCGTCATGTGAGAACTCCGAAAGCTGTCAATGTGGGAGCGAGCCTGCTCGCGATGGGGCCATGACAATCAATATAGAGGTTGAATGTGACGGACTCATCGTCGGAACGCCGCCCGGAGCCGGCTCGCTCCCACAGGTATGGGCAGGCCATCTGGGGCAGGGCGCGCAAAATGGCGGATATCTTAAAGCAAAACGGCGGCCAGAGGCCGCCGTTTAGTGGTTTGCGCAGATTTAGGCGGCCGCTAGAGGCTCGGTCTCTTGCGCAGGTTTTGGCAGCGAAGACAGGAAGGCCATGATCAGCGCGGCCAGATACGGCAGCGACTGCACCAGCAACATGGTCACCCAGAAACGCATATCGTTGCTCGGGATGCCCTGCACCAGGTAAATCCCCAGCGCCGCGCCCCACAACAGCAACATGATGAACAGCTCTTCGCGAGCTTCCGAAATCGCTACCCAGAAGCCGTGGTTATCGGCATTTTTCGGGGTGCGGAAAAACGGAATGCTGCTGGTGAAGAAGCCGTACAGCACCGCTTTGGCGATAGTGTGAGACAACGCCAGGCCGGCCAGTGCCGCGCAGAATGCGTCCTTCAGGTTGACCCCGACCGCACGGCGGTAGAGGAAGATGATCTTGCCCACCTTGAACACGAACAGCGCCAAGGGCGGGATTGCAAAGATCAGCAGCGGTGGATCGACCCGTTGCGGCACGATGATCATCGCCGCCGACCACAGCAGGGCGCCGACGGTGAAGAAGATGTTCATGCCGTCTGCCACCCACGGCAACCAGCCCGCGAGGAAGTGGTAACGCTGGCCGCGGGTCAGTTCGGTGTCCTTGCCGCGCAACAGGCTGGCGGTGTGCCGCTTGATGATCTGAATCGCTCCGTAGGCCCAGCGGAATCGCTGTTTCTTGAAGTCGATAAAGGTATCGGGCATCAGGCCCTTGCCATAACTGTTGGGGTAATACGCCGCCGACAGGCCTTTTTCGAACACCCGCAGACCCAACTCGGCGTCTTCGCAGATGCACCAGTCAGCCCAGCCGAGCTCTTCGAGCACCGAACGGCGGGTCATGGTCATGGTGCCGTGCTGGATGATCGCGTCACGGTCGTTACGGGTCACCATGCCGATGTGGAAGAAGCCTTTGTATTCGGCGTAGCAGAGCTTCTTGAAGGTACTTTCGTTCTGGTCGCGATAATCCTGCGGCGACTGCACGATGGCGATTTTCGGATCGGCGAAGTGCGGAACCATGTGCTTGAGCCAGTTCGGATCGACACAGTAGTCGGAGTCGATCACGGCGATGACTTCAGCATCCTTGGCGGTGTGCGGCAGCAGGTAGTTCAGCGCGCCGCCCTTGAAACCGGCCAGTGGCGCGACGTGGAAGAACTTGAAGCGCGGGCCGAGGGTTTCGCAATAGGCCTGCACCGGTTCCCAGACCGCCGGGTCCTTGGTGTTGTTGTCGATGATCAGGACTTCGAAGTCCGGATAGTCGAGGTTGGCCAGGGCGTTGAGGGTCTGTTTGACCATCTCCGGCGGCTCGTTGTAGCACGGCACATGGATCGAGACTTTCGGGCGGTAGTTCGAATCACCCTCTACCGGCAGGAATTCACGCCGGCGTTTGCGGGTCCAGACGGCCTCGGCCAATTCGTGGGCCTCGGTCAGCAGGACGATAAACACCCCAAGCGCACCGAGGGCGAGCAAGAACCCGACCGTCAGGCTGAACCAGGTGCTGTATTGCTGGCTGTAGTCGTAACCGATCCACACCAGCACCGATCCGCAGAGGAACGCGATGAAGGTCAGGAAGGTGCGACCACGCTGGCGCAGAGCCGAGCCGTCGATCATCAGCAGGGTCAGGGACAACAACGCAAACACGACGGAGCCGATAGCCAGCACTCGCCATTGCGGAATCGCGACCACCGGGCCTTCGAAGTTGAATTTCTGCTGACGCGCGGCGTTGAACACGCCCCAATAGGCGCCTACCGAACCTTCGTCGCTGGCTTTCCATGGCTGGTCAAACGCTTCGATCACGAAGTAGTTGAAGCCCTGGCGGTTGAGCTTGTTCACCAGCGTGCGCAGGTAAATGGCCTGGTCAGCCGGGGTCGCATCCGCACCACCGCGCATGCGGCCATTGCTCGGCCAGCCCACTTCGGAGAGCAGCAGCGGCTTTTTCGGGAACAGCTTTTTCAGGTCGCGGGCACGGTCCAGAACAAACTGACCGGCCTGGTCCACCGGGACGAATTCCCAATACGGCAGGATGTGGGCCGCGATCAAGTCGACGTGCTTGGCCAGCATCGGGTTTTCTTCCCAGACGTGCCATTGCTCGGACGTGGTCACCGGCACTTTTACCGCTGCGCGTACGCGATCGAGGAGCACGCTCAATTGCTCGGCAGTGATTTCCTTACGGTAGATCGCTTCGTTACCGACCACCACGCGCACGACGCTGCGCGAGCTGTTGGCAAGCTCGATGGCGCGCTGGATCTCGCGTTCGTTTCGCTCAAGGTCCGGGCTGATCCAGATCCCGAGCGTTACGCGCAGGCCGAATTCTTCCGCCAGTTTCGGGATGTCCTCCAGCGTACCGTCGACGGAGTAGGTCCGAATGTTGTCGGTCAGCTTGCTCATGATCTCCAGGTCGCGACGCATTTCATCGTCGGACGGGAATTGGTTTTTCTGTGGGAACTGGCCTTGCTGGAACGGCGAGTAAGAAAAACCGGAGATCTGCTCAGGCCAGTTGGGGGTCGTGACCGGGCGGTTGATCAGCGCCCAGAAACCGGTGAACAGCGCGGCAATCGCCAGCACTACCACCAGATTGAGTCCAAATTTACGCGATGACATAGCTATTTCGGGTTCCAAAAGGTGTGGAACGAGGGGACGGTCGGCGTGCGCCAATCGGCGCGCATCCTACACTGGCCTTCTACTGACCGTACAGCAGACAGAAAAAAGCCGGACATTGGGCAAGTCAACTTCACTTAAGTTCTTTGTGTGACAAAAAATGTACAAGTGCTGGCCTAATTAAAGCAGGACTCGCTGCCGTTTATAGCGCAAAGATGTGCTTGGCACGCATCGGCCCTATAATGCGCGCCGGTTTTTAGGGTAATGGTCATGAGTACAGAAGATCCGCGGTTTGCTGGCGTCGCCCGTTTGTATGGTATCGAAGGCCTGGCACGTTTGCGCGCGGCCCATGTGGCGATTGTGGGCGTCGGTGGCGTCGGTTCCTGGGCGGCAGAAGCCATTGCCCGTTGCGGTGTCGGCGAAATCTCGTTGTTCGACCTCGATGACGTGTGCGTCAGCAACGTCAATCGTCAGTTGCATGCACTGGACAGCACCGTCGGTAAGCCCAAGGTCGAGGTGATGGCCGAGCGCCTGCGCGGGATCAACCCGGAATGCACCGTGCACACAGTGGCGGATTTCGTCACACGCGAGACCATGGCCGAGTACATCACGCCAGACATCGACTGCGTGATCGACTGCATCGACAGCGTCAACGCCAAGGCTGCGCTGATCGCCTGGTGCAAACGTCGCAAGATCCAGATCATCACCACCGGCGGCGCGGGCGGGCAGATCGATCCGACGCTGATCCAAGTCTGTGACCTGAACCGTACCTTCAATGACCCGCTGGCCTCGAAAGTGCGCTCCACCCTGCGTCGCGATTATGGTTTCTCGCGCACCGTGACCCGTCACTACAGCGTGCCGTGCGTGTTCTCCACCGAGCAACTGCGCTATCCAAAACCCGATGGCAGTATTTGCTTGCAGAAGAGCTTTGTCGGCGATGGCGTGAAACTCGACTGTGCCGGTGGTTTCGGCGCGGTAATGATGGTGACCGCGACGTTTGGGATGGTTGCCGCGACCAAGGCTGTGGATAAGATCGTGGCCGGCATGCGACGCCCGGCGGATCGGGTCAAGCCTCAGGTTTGATCGGTGTGGCTGATGACCTCATCGCGAGCAGGCTCGCTCCCACAGGGGGAACGCATTCCAATGTGGGAGCGAGCCTGCTCGCGATGGCGATTAACCAGCCAACTCATTCATTCGCTGTAATACGGCATTGAGGCCATTGCTGCGCGACGGCGACAGCTGTCGCGACAGGCCCAACTGATTGAACCAGTCCGGCAGATCGACCTGTCGCAGTTCTTCGGCGGATAACCCGTTGACCCTCGCCAGCAGCAACGCCACCAACCCGCGAATCAACCGTGCGTCACTGTTGGCGTTGAACTGCCAATGGCCATCCTGCAACGCACCCACCAGCCACACCTGACTTTCGCAGCCGTGCACGCGGTTGGTGTCGGTCTTGTCTTCATCGCTCAACGTCGGAAGCCGTTCACCCCACTGCATCAGCAGGCGGGCGCGTTGTTCCCAGCCTGCGGCGGCCTGAAAGGTTTCCAGTGCCACCAAGGCCTCCGCAGGCAGGCTCATCGCAGCAACTCCAGCGCTTGATCCAGGGCTTCGAAGAAACGCTCAAGATCCTCCGAGTCGTTATACAGCGCCAACGAAACCCGAATCGCTCCCGCCAGCTCGAAGCTTTTCAGCAGCGGCATGGCGCAGTGATGACCGGCGCGTACGGCGATGCCCTGCTCAGTGAGCAAATGCGCCAAATCGGCGTTGTGCACGCCTTCGACGACAAAACTGGCCAGCGCCAATTGCGGCTTGCCCAGCAGGCGAATGCCATTGCGCGCCTGCAAACCCTTCAACAGGTAATCATGCAGCGCGGCTTCGTGGGCGGACACTGCGTCCTGATCCAGTCCTGCCAGATAGTCAAGGGTCGCCCCCAGGCCAATCACGCTGGCAATCGGCGGCGTGCCCGCTTCAAAACCCAGCGGGGCAGGGCGGAAACGTGCGTCGTGGTAGTTGGCGTCCAGCACCATCTCGCCGCCGAACTGCCATGGGTTCAAGTGCTGCAAGGCCTGGTTGCGGCCGTAAAGTATGCCGAGGCCATCCGGGCCATAAAGCTTGTGGCTGGAAAAGACATAGAAGTCGCAGCCCAGCGCCTGCACGTCATGGCGACCATGGACCACGCCTTGGGCACCATCGACCACGGTCAGGGCGTTTTGCGCCTTGGCCAGCGCCAGCAATGGCGCTAACGGTTGCCAGGCGCCGAGTACGTTGGATAGCTGACTGACCGCCAGTAATCGAGTGCGCGGGCCGATCAACTGAGCGGCGGCGTCGAGATCGATCAGGCCGTCCATGTCCAGTGGTAGCACCACCAGTTTCAGTTCGCGACGGTGTGCCAATTGCTGCCATGGCAACAGGTTGGCGTGGTGCTCCAGAGCGCTGATGACAATCTCATCGCCCGGATTGAACAGGTGTTCCAGGCCATAAGCCAGGAGGTTCAGCGCAGAGGTTGCGCCGTGGGTAAAGATAATCTGCCCGCTGTCACCGACATTGATCCAGTGCGCGACCTTGCTGCGGCTGTCTTCGAACGCTTGGGTCGCGTGGGCGCCAGGCAGGTGTTGCGCACGATGAACATTGGCCGCGCCGTTGGCGTAGTAGTGCGCCAGCGCATCGAGCAGGGCTTGGGGTTTCTGGGTGGTGGCGGCGTTGTCCAGATAGGTCTGGTCTTGCCGTTGCAGAGCGGCGATGGCCGGAAAGTCGGCGCGCCAGGGAGAAGGAATCATCATGTTGTTCGGCCCATACGCATGACCCTGTGGGAGCGAGCCGGCGCCCGCGGGCGGGCGTGGCGGCCCCCC
>NZ_JANLNW010000008.1 GCF_025465945.1 Pseudomonas sp. 6D_7.1_Bac1
GGGGTCACTGTGCGCATTCACTTCTCTTCACCTGGATTATCCCGATGAGCTCTGTGGCGGTTTTCAGCAAAGCCTCACCGTTCGACGCACTGCAGCGCTGGCTCCCCAAACTGGTTTTGGCGCCAAGCATGCTGATCGTCCTGGTTGGCTTTTACGGTTACATCATCTGGACGTTTGTTCTGTCCTTCACCAATTCCAGCTTCATGCCGAGCTACAAGTGGGTCGGCCTGCAGCAATACATCCGGTTGATGGAGAACGACCGCTGGTGGGTCGCGAGCAAAAACCTCGCGGTCTTCGGCGGCATGTTCATCGGTATCAGCCTGGTGCTCGGGGTATTCCTGGCGGTGCTGCTGGATCAGCGCATTCGCAAGGAAGGCTTCATCCGCACCATCTACCTGTACCCGATGGCGCTGTCGATGATCGTCACCGGTACCGCCTGGAAATGGCTGCTGAACCCGGGCCTGGGGCTGGACAAGATGCTGCGTGACTGGGGCTGGGAAGGTTTTCGCCTGGACTGGCTGGTGGATCAGGATCGTGTGGTCTATTGCCTGGTGATCGCCGCGGTATGGCAAGCCTCCGGGTTTGTGATGGCGATGTTTCTGGCCGGCCTGCGTGGTGTCGATCAGTCGATCATCCGTGCCGCTCAGGTCGACGGTGCGAGCCTGCCGACCATCTATTTGAAGATCGTCCTGCCGAGCCTGCGTCCGGTGTTTTTCAGCGCCTTCATGATCCTTGCGCACATCGCGATCAAGAGCTTCGACCTGGTGGCGGCGATGACGGCGGGTGGTCCGGGTTACTCCTCCGACCTGCCGGCGATGTTCATGTATTCCTTCACCTTCAGCCGTGGCCAGATGGGCATTGGTTCGGCGAGCGCGATGATGATGCTCGGCGCGATCCTGGCGATTCTGGTGCCGTACCTGTACTCCGAACTGCGAGGCAAGCGCCATGATTAATCAACCGCGTTTGAGCTTCAGTCGCGTGGCCATTTACGCCACCTTGTTACTGGCGGCGGCGGTCTACCTGATTCCACTGGTGGTGATGCTGCTGACCAGCTTCAAGTCCCCGGAAGACATCCGCACCGGCAACCTGCTGAGCTGGCCTCAAGTGATCGACGGCATTGGCTGGATCAAGGCCTGGGACGTGGTAGGTGGCTACTTCTGGAACTCGGTGAAAATCACCGTGCCGGCAGTGCTGATTTCGACCTTCATCGGTGCCATGAACGGTTATGTGCTGTCGATGTGGCGCTTCCGTGGCTCGCAATTGTTCTTCGGCCTGCTGTTGTTCGGTTGCTTCCTGCCGTTCCAGACCGTGCTGCTGCCAGCTTCCTTCACCGTCGGCAAGCTCGGCCTGGCCAATACCACCACCGGCCTGGTGCTGGTGCACATCGTCTACGGGCTGGCGTTCACCACGCTGTTCTTCCGCAACTACTACGTGAGCATTCCGGATGCGCTGGTGAAAGCGGCGCGGCTGGATGGCGCGGGGTTCTTCACCATCTTCGGGAAGATCCTGCTGCCGATGTCGATTCCAATCGTGATGGTCTGCCTGATCTGGCAATTCACCCAGATCTGGAATGACTTCCTGTTCGGCGTGGTTTTCGCCAGTGGCGATGCCCAGCCAATCACCGTGGCCCTGAACAACCTGGTCAACACCAGCACCGGGGTCAAGGAATACAACGTTGATATGGCGGCGGCGATGATCGCCGGGTTGCCGACACTGCTGGTCTACATATTCGCTGGCAAGTATTTCCTGCGTGGGCTGACGTCCGGCGCGGTCAAGGGGTAGAACATGGCAACTCTCGAATTACGTAACGTCAACAAGACCTACGGCAGCGGCTTGCCGGACACCCTGAAAAACATCGAACTGAAGATCGATGACGGTGAATTCCTGATCCTCGTCGGCCCGTCCGGTTGTGGCAAGTCGACCTTGATGAACTGCATCGCCGGCCTGGAAAACATCAGCGGCGGGGCGATTCTGGTGGACGACGCCGACATCAGCGGCATGAGCCCCAAGGATCGCGATATCGCCATGGTGTTCCAGTCCTACGCGCTGTACCCGACCATGAGCGTGCGCGACAACATCGCCTTCGGCCTGAAGATACGCAAAATGCCGGCCGCCGAGATCGACGAAGAAGTCGCTCGCGTCGCCAAGCTGCTGCAAATCGAACACCTGCTCAGCCGCAAGCCGGGTCAGCTTTCCGGTGGTCAGCAACAGCGCGTGGCCATGGGCCGTGCGCTGGCGCGGCGGCCGAAGATTTATCTGTTCGACGAACCGCTGTCCAACCTCGACGCCAAGCTGCGGGTCGAGATGCGCACCGAAATGAAACTGATGCACCAGCGCTTGAAAACCACCACGGTCTACGTGACGCACGACCAGATCGAAGCCATGACCCTGGGCGACAAGGTTGCGGTGATGAAGGACGGGATCATTCAGCAGTTCGGTACGCCAAAGCAGATCTACAACGACCCGGCCAACCTGTTCGTGGCGAGCTTCATCGGTTCGCCACCGATGAACTTCATCCCTCTGCGTTTGCAGCGCAAGGACGGCCGTCTGCTGGCGCTGCTCGACAGTGGCCAGGCGCGTTGCGAGCTGCCGCTGGGCATGCAGGACGCCGGCCTTGAGGATCGCGAAGTGATCCTTGGCATGCGCCCGGAGCAAATCGTTTTGGCGAACGGCGAGGCCAACGGCCTGCCGACCATTCGCGCTGAAGTCCAGGTTACCGAGCCGACCGGTCCCGACACCCTGGTGTTCGTCAATCTCAACGAAACCAAAGTCTGCTGCCGCCTGGCGCCTGACGTTGCGCCGGCCGTGGGCGAGACCCTGACCCTGCAATTCGATCCATCGAAAGTGCTGCTGTTCGATGCCAAGACGGGTGAGCGTCTGGGGACGGCCGGTCAAGCGCAAACCGAAGCGCGCGGCGACAACGTCGCTCAATTCAAAGGCAGATGAAGATCAAAAATGTGGGAGCGAGCCGGCTCCGGGCGGCGTTCCGACGATGACGGTGTGTCAGTCGACATCGATGTTGAATGAACGTCCGCTATCGCGAGCAGGCTCGCTCCCACAGGGGGATATGCGGCGCGCTGTTTGTCACTCGCCGCAACCGCTGTAAACCGCGTTAGATAAAAACAGTTAATAACAATAAAGACGAGGATGTAGGGATGAAGAAGAAAAACAACGCTCAGCTTATCTGCCAGTTGTCAGCTGTTGCGGTGATGACCATGGCCGGTAACGTACACGCGGCTGACGCGTTCAGCGCCGACTCCAAGTGGATGACGGGTGACTGGGGGGGCGAGCGGACCAAGCTGATCGAACAAGGTATCGACATCAAGGCGGACTACGTCGGTGAAGTGGGTGGCAACCTGCGCGGCGGCTACAACGACGACAAGACTGCGCGTTACGCCGACCAGTTTGGCCTGGGCGTGGCGTTGGACCTGCAAAAACTGATGGGCTGGGATAACACCCAGGCCAAGATCCAGCTCACCAATCGTAACGGTCAGAACATCTCCAATGACCGTGTCGGCGACCCGCGTGCCGGCACCTTGAGTTCCTCGCAGGAAGTCTACGGCCGTGGCCATATGGTCCGTCTGACTCAATTGTGGGTCCAGCATCAGTTCCTCGACAATAAACTGGACGTCAAAGCCGGTTACTTCGGCGAAGGCGAAGACTTCAACACCTTCCCTTGCGAGTTCCAGAACCTGGCATTCTGCGGTTCCCAAGCGGGTAACTGGGCGACCGGTATCTGGTTCAACTGGCCGGTCATGCAGGCGGCGCTGCGCGTGAAGTACAACATCACGCCTGAGTTCTATGCGCAGATCGGCGCGTACAACCAGAACCCATCGCAACTGGAGCACGGTAACGGCTTCAAGCTCAGCGGCAGTGGCACCAAGGGCACCGTCTTGCCAGTCGAACTGGTCTGGTCGCCGAAGGTCAACGACCTGCCGGGCGAATACCGTGTGGGTTACTACAAGAGCACGGCCGACGCCAATGACGTTCTCAAGGACAACAACGGTCAGGACGCCGCGACCACCGGTAACGGCTACCGCGTTCACGATAGCAAGCACGGCTACTGGTTCGTTGCGCAGCAACAACTCACCAGCCACAACGGTGACGCTTCACGCGGTCTGAACATCGCGGCCAACGCCACTTTCCATGACAAGGACACCAACGTCGTCGACAACTACCAGTCGCTGATGTTTGTGTACAAGGGCCCATTCGACGCACGTCCAAAAGATGACGTCGGGATCGGTTTTGCCCGTATCCATGTCAACGACGATGTGAAGAAAAACGCCGAGTTGGTCAACGCCGCCAATGGTGTCACCGACTACGACAATCCGCTGTTCTCGCCACTGCGTTCCACCGAGTACAACTACGAGATCAACTACGGTTTCCACGTTACCAACTGGCTGACTGTGCGTCCTAACCTGCAATACATCACTCACCCGGGCGGTGTCGATCAAGTCGACAACGCGGTGGTCGCCGGTTTGAAAATTCAGTCGGTGTTCTAACGCAGCTGCGATAAGCTCCTCTCCATGTGCGCATTTTGCGGACGGCCAAGGCTGTCCGCTTTTTTTTGGGGCGGCGCAGCCCCGTAGCTCCTATCGGTATGGCAATGATTTTCAGGACCGCGGCACATGCATGAGCATCCGCTACAACGCTTCTTCAAATCCCTGCGCGAGCGCCCGGTGTTTGCCTGGGAGCGCTATCAGCAGCGCGAGGTGCTGGTGATCGACCATCCGCTGTGTCAGGCGGTGTTCAGTCGTCAGGGTGCGCAGTTGCTGCATTTCCAGCCCAAGGGCCAAAAGCCCTGGCTCTGGTGCGCGGCGAAGTGGCCGCAGGTTGGGGCGATTCGCGGTGGCGTGCCGGTGTGCTGGCCGTGGTATGGCCGTCATCCGAGCGAAAACGCCTGGCCGTCCCATGGTTGGGCACGGCTGATCGACTGGAAGCTGATCGACAGCAGCAGCGATGACGACGGCGTGCGTCTGCATTGGCAATTGCAGCTATGTGACTGGCAGGTGGACCTGCACGCGCACTTGGGTGAGCGTATGGATTTGCGCCTGAGCACCGAGCATCAGGACAGTCTGCCGTGCCAACTGAGCCATGCATTGCACGCCTACTGGCGTATTGGTGACGTTGGTGAGGTAGCGCTGTCTGGACTCGATGGCGTGCAAGGTTATGACCAGCTCAAGCGTGAGTTTTGTGAGCAAAAAGGCGAGTTGCGGGTTGAGGGTGGCTGTCAGCGGGTGTTCCAGCACGAGGGCGAGTTGCAGCTCAAGGATCACGCCTGGCAGCGCCAGTTGTGCATCGACACCGGTGACAGCGCCGACACGGTGGTCTGGCATCCCGGGTCACGGCCGCTGCTGGGCGTGAGCTGGAATGAGATCTCGGAGTTTATCTGCGTAGAGGCGGCCAGTGGTGGCAGCGATAGCTTGAGCCTGGCCCCCGGGGAGCGGGCGCATTTGAGTTTGCAGGCGCGGGCGGGGGCTTAGCTCAGGGTAGGAGGCGTACTAGAGGGCTGCGTTTAAAAACAAGCAAGGATTATTCCTGGTTTTGTGAAAAGCGCCAGATATGTTTGTCAGATATACACCTCTTGCAATGTAGGAAGATGATGAGGGATAAATAGGATCCAATCTGGTACGGACGTTCCAAGATTTATGGTGACTATCACTGAACCTCCCCAGGCCTTGCAGTTTTCTCACCTGGAAAAACAGGAGCGAATGTTCCCGATTCGGGAGGTGGCGCGCCTGACGGGAGTCAATCCAGTGACCCTGAGGGCCTGGGAGCGACGTTATGGTTTGATTCAGCCGACACGCACTGAAAGTGGACATCGGCTGTATTCCATAACCGATATAGAGCGGGTTCGCAGCATTCTTGGCTGGATCGGACGGGGCGTGGCAGTCAGCAAAGTGGCCAGGATTCTGGCGAAGACCGGTGCGGTTCAGGTGCTGTCGAGCAGCATCCCGGATGAGCTGGTTCAGGCCGACTATGTCCAGTGGCAAACTCAGATCAAAGCAGCGCTCAGCCATTTTGACGATGTGGAGTTGGGGCAGATTTACGGCCAGGTATTTTCTACCTACTCACTGACGGTGACGTTCCAGGACATTTTAATGCCGCTGTGGGCGCAGTTACTCCAGCAACATGACCTGTTTGGACAAGCCAGCGAGTGGGTGATGCTGGATGGTTTCCTTCGAGCCAGGGTTCTCCAGCGTCTGGTTTTGATGCGAGGTTTGCAGTCGATACGGATAGTCATCGCAGCGATCGAGGGGCACTGTCGTGAGCTTGAGTTGCTGTTGGCTGCTTTGTATCTGGGCAGTAGCGAGGTGGGCGTCAGGGTGCTGGCACTGGGGCAGCCATTTGATGAGCTGACCCTGGTCTGTGAAAAGATCAAGCCGCACGCGCTGGTGCTGTTCTCCAATCAAGCGCCGACATCTGACTTCATACGCCGTCTGAATCGCCTGGCGATGGGCCTGGATTGCCGCCTGATGCTCGCCGGTGATTCGGCGGATCTGGCACAGGAAAGCCTGTCCGGGTCGTCGATTGGTTGTCTGGGAAGTGAAGGGGTGTTGATGCAGCAGCGTCTGCAGCAGTATCTCGCGGGAACGCTCGATACCTGACGCTCAGATGTGCAAGGCGGGATGTGTCAGGCGATGCTGCTGAAGGATGTACTGGCGCAGGCGTTCGGTTTCATCCTTGTCGCTCTGGCTGAGCCGATAGGCGTAATAGCCCTGTTCGGTTTCTCGTTCGTAAGCCCCGCGTAACGCAATGCGTTCGTAGCCCGAAGGGCTGAACCACAACGCAAAACTCTTCGGCGGTTTGGTCCGGTTACGGACTTCCAGCAAAATCCCTTTGAACGACACTTCGTGCACCCACAGCGTGCCGGGCTGGCCTTTGGCATTCTCTAGCGCTACGGGCTCCTCAAGCGCCAGGCGCCAAGGGCGAACCATCGGCCCGTCTTCGTAAATGCTCGGTACGCCCAGGCGCAAATGCAGGGCATGAAACTCATCCTCCACCAGGTGCAGTGGAAAGGTTATTTGCTGATTTTCGAAGTGTGCCTGGAGGGTCACCTGCTCATTGGCCGCCAGGCGTGTCAGCAAGTCGCGGATTTGCGATCCCCCATTAACCAACAGGCTCGACGTCGCATCGCGCACGTTGAGCTGCGGGTTGTGCTGCATGGTCTGGATGAAATCCAATTCATCCTGAGTCAGGAGGGCATCGCGGTGCATGGCTTGCTCGAAAGATATAATTACAAAGTCATTGGTGATTGTAGTTAATGACCATTAATTCGACAGCTTGTTTTGACCGTTTGTCGCTTTGAGTGCGTTCATTTTCTGTGTTGAATGAGGTACTGCATTTTATGACATGTTTACCAGCTGTCCACTGGCCGTCAGCGCCAGGGGAGAGGCAATCGCAGTTTCTTTACGCCAGCTGTTAATATCCCGGCCTTTTACTCAGCTTCAGGATCAGATTGATGAAAGTCGCCATCCTTTCCGGCTCGGTGTACGGCACGGCTGAAGAAGTCGCCCGGCATGCCGCCACCCTTCTCAAGGCTGCAGGTTTTGAAACGTGGCACAACCCGCGTGCAACCCTGGCCGATGTTCAGGCATTTGGGCCCGAAGCCTTTCTGGTCGTGACGTCGACCACCGGCATGGGCGAGTTGCCGGACAACCTGCAACCGCTGTATTCGATGATTCGCGATCAGTTGCCCGCCGCTTGGCGCGGTTTGCCGGGAGCGGTGATCGGTCTGGGGGATGCGAGCTACGGCGACACCTTTTGCGGTGGCGGCGAACAAATGCGCGAGCTGCTCGGTGAGTTGGGCGTGCGTGAAGTGCTGCCCATGCTGCGCCTGGACGCCAGCGAAAGCGTGACCCCGGAAACCGACGCCGAACCTTGGCTGGCGGAACTGATCAGCGCGCTGCGCGGCTGACCGGGTTGTTGAACCTGTTTGCAGCGCCGCTGTTGGCCCAGGTGTTGTGACAGCGTTCACGCCATTTAGCGGCCGACGGCTTGCTGACCCGGTAGGTCAGTAAGCTGGCTGCCAATGCAACTACACGAGTCCCGACAGCTGACTAAACTGCCTTCACACCCATAAAATAATAAAAACCGGAGGTCCTTGCCGTGAGTGTAGCCCCCGTTCAACCGACACCCGATGTCAAAGGCCAGGTCAGTGCCGCCGAGTGGCAAACCCGTGTGGATCTGGCGGCCTGTTATCGGCTGGTGGCCCTGTATGGCTGGGACGATCTGATCTTCACCCACATCTCGGCCAAGGTGCCGGGTACTGAAGATTTTTTGATCAATCCGTTCGGGATGATGTTTCACGAAATCACCGCGTCCAGCCTGGTCAAAGTCGATCAGGCCGGCAACAAGCTGATGGACAGCCCCTACGAGATCAATCCCGCCGGCTACACCATCCACAGTGCCGTGCATGAGGTGCGTCACGACGTGGTCTGTGTGCTGCACACCCACACGGCTGCCGGTGTGGCGGTTTCCGCGCAGAAGCAGGGCGTGTTGCCCATCAGTCAGCAGTCACTGTTTGTCCTGTCCAGCCTGGCGTATCACGCCTATGAAGGTGTCGCACTCAACCATGAAGAAAAGGTGCGCCTGCAAGCCGACCTCGGTGAAAACAATTTCCTGATGTTGCACAACCACGGGCTACTGACCTGTGGCAGCACCATTGCCGACACCTTTTTGATGATGTTCACCTTCCAGCGTGCCTGCGACATCCAGGTGCTGGCGCAGAACGGCGGGGCGCAACTGATTGCTATCGAACCGCAGATCCTGGCAGGCGCCAAGGCGATGATTGCCGGCGTGACCAAGAGCGCTCAAGGAATGGGCGGCGCGCTGGCCTGGCCGGCGTTGCTGCGCAAACTCGATCAACAAGCCCCGGGTTTCAGACTCTAATGCCACTCGCCGAGATTCCACTATGCGTCTGGCGCAAACGCGGCCAGAGCTTCGTCTTCCGTGGCCAGACCATCCGCTATTGGGTCGCCGGGCAGGGCGAACCTCTGTTGCTGCTCCACGGTTTCCCCACCGCCAGCTGGGATTGGCATTACCTGTGGCAGCCGTTAGCCCAGCGTTATCGGGTGATCGCTTGCGACATGCTCGGTTTTGGCGATTCGGCCAAGCCGATGGACCATGCATACTGCCTGTTGGAGCAAGCCGATTTGCAGCAGGCACTGCTGGAGCATTTGGGCGTCCGGTCGCCAGTTCACCTCCTGGCGCATGATTACGGTGACAGCGTGGCTCAGGAATTACTGGCCCGGCATGCTGAAGCGCGCATCGAGATTGGCAGTTGTGTGTTCCTCAACGGAGGCCTGTTTCCCGAGACTCATCGGCCGGTGTTGATGCAGAAACTGTTGCTCAGCCCATTGGGCTGGATGATCGGGCGGGCGTTTAGCCGGGATGGGCTGGTCAGGAGTTTCCGACAGATCTTTGGCCCCCAGACCCGTCCGAGTGAAAGCGAGCTGGATGATTTCTGGAGCCTGATCGACAACAACCACGGCACACACATCATGCACAAGCTGATCAACTACGTGCCGCAACGCCGCATGCAGCGGGAGCGCTGGCTCCGGGCCATGCAAGCTGGCGCCGTCCCGCTACGCGTGATTGATGGCGAAGCCGATCCGGTGTCCGGCGCCCATATGGTCGAACGTTATCGGCTGCTGATTCCCAATCCGGACACGGTGTTGCTGGCCGGGATTGGCCATTACCCGCAAATCGAGGCGCCGGTTCAGGTGCTCAAACACTACTTGGCATTTCGTGAGCAACTGAATCCCCCCGCGCTGAAGACTGCCTGTTCCTGACCGGTTCGAAAAAATCGCAGCCTGGACTCATCATCCCCCAGCCTTATTGCGCACCATTCAGCCTCAGCCCTGTTGATTGTGACCACTTGCACCGTGCCTGACACTCGGACTCACTGTCCCTGGCCTGCTGGAGTTTGGTAATGAAAGAGTCTGTGCGCTTCGAAGATAAAGTCGTGATCGTCACCGGTGCAGGCGGCGGCCTCGGACGGGCTCATGCGCTGTTGTTCGCCAGGCAGGGCGCCAAGGTACTGGTCAACGATCTCGGTGGCTCGGCTCAAGGTGAAGGTGCCAATGCGTCGGCAGCCGACCGTGTGGTGGCAGAGATTCGTGAGGCTGGCGGCACTGCCGTGGCCAACCACGATTCGGTGACCGACGGCGACAAACTGGTGCAGCACGCCCTCGATGCCTTTGGCCGCATCGACGTGGTGGTCAACAACGCCGGGATTCTGCGCGACAAGACGTTCCACAAAATGGACGACAGCGATTGGGACCTGGTTTACCGCGTCCATGTCGAAGGTGCTTACAAAGTCACCCGCGCCGCGTGGCCGCACATGCGTGAGCAAAACTACGGTCGAGTGATTTTCACCGCTTCGACCTCGGGCATCTATGGCAACTTCGGCCAGTCCAACTACGGTATGGCCAAACTCGGCCTGTATGGTCTGACCCGCACCCTGGCCATCGAAGGCCGCAAGAACAACATTCTGGTCAACGCCATCGCACCCACGGGCGGTACGCGCATGACCGAAGGCCTGATCCCGCCGCAAGTCTTTGAACAGCTGAAACCGGAACTGGTCAGCCCACTGGTGGTGTATCTGGCCAGCGAAAACTGCCAGGAAACCTCCGGCCTGTTCGAAGTCGGTGGTGGCTGGATGGGCAAAGTGCGCTGGGAGCGCAGTCTCGGCGCCGGGTTTGATCCGCGTGAGGGGTTCTCGCCAGAAGACGTTGCTGCCCATTGGGAGCAGATTTGCGACTTCGAAGGTGCAGCGCATCCCAAGGACAACATTGAGGCGCTGAAGGAAATGATGGCGAATTTGCAGAAGTATTCGCTTTAAGAAATCTGGGCCACCAAGCCGCACAGATGCGACTTGGTGGCTTCTCCGGCGTGTTTGGCTAGCCGTATCGATTTTCTGTTACGAAGCTGGGGGCTTTCCAATTAAGGCCTTTAGTCGCCAGCCCTTTTTCTCCCTTTGCCAATACCCCGTTTTCGAAGAGTCGTGCATAGACGCGTTGAAGTTCTCCGTGTCGGGTAGCTTCAGGTTTGTATCTCCCTATCATCATGTCCAAATGGGGCGTTGCTTTTACCAGTGCGAAGACCGTAACGATATCTTCCAGAGATTCATTCTTCACAATTTGCTCAATAGTATTCATTACCACATCTCCTTCAGAAATCTTTGATAGTCGCGTTTATCTTGTTCCTCTGCGGCGGCTAGTGCATTCGGCGTATAGAGTAGCGAGGGATCGTCTTTCAGTTTGAAGTCTTCCAACGTTGCAGTATGAACATTATTCCATACCGAGGAGTCTGCATCAGGCATCTCAGTGTCTCCATAGCCCAGAGCTCTAAATCTTTCGAGTTCCCTTATTTCATGAGTGTAGAAGCGTTTATCGGTGTCAGTTATCTCAAGCTCTCCTTTGAGAATTCTCTCCAGCCGATCGATCATCACTTTATTGGCATCAGACGGAAGAAACCGAGACGTATGCAAATTGACCATATTGACTCCTTCTTGGGAGGCGGTTGCAGACCGCCACTCCATTTCTAAAACTGGCCCACCTGTCTGTTCAGGATTGAAATCACGTCCGCTGTGTTCTCCCTCGACAACTGCTCCCTCATATGGGCTGTTGAACACAACATAGAGCGGCGGAATGCCCGAATCAGCCGGAAACACCGTGATGAAGCCACCAAAACTATAGAGATCCAACTCCGGAAATACATCGATCCGTCCTTCGACGGCAGTCACGGTAGTGCCGTTATAAACGAAAATGTTCGGCTCGCTCTTTGGAAGCGTAGTTGACGCGTTGTCCGGTTCCACAATTGGCGTCCAGGTCATGCCGGTGGACGACGCATCGGGGGTGTAGGACCTGTAGACGTTTATATCCGGATCGCGGGTGGCGAGCCGCACCGGCACTTTAGAAGGCACCGTCGTTCCGTTCGTGACTGCAACAAAGAACTCCGTTGTGTTGCCCACAGCTTTGGAGCCAATAGCCACCGGCAGTTCAATTTCTCCATTCACCGCCGCAATGACGTGCAAGTCATGGAGATCGTCGGGTGTGAGATCTGAAAGCGGAACGCTCAAGGCGTGAAGGTCACTGTTAGCCAATGGTGAGGGGAACAGCAGCGCCGCAAACCCGCCAATAATCGCGCCTGCCGAGGCGGTTGCTGCTGTGATCACGGCCGACACAGCCGTTCGCAGAGCCGCTTTCAAGGCAAGATTGGTCTCTATGCTTGTGGCAAGGTTTCCCGCTGCAACAGTAAAAACCGGTCCAACCGCGGCAGCGTGACCTGATACGGGAAACGGGCGATTGATCTGGGCGTTTTCAAGCGACGCTATTAGCGATCTAAGCCTCGCGGACTGTGCCTCTCGTTCTGCTCGTGCCTTTGCCGCATTTTCTTCTCGTGCTTTAGCTTCTTGCGCTATGCGCACCTGTTCGGCTAGCGCCGCGAGATGCGCTTGTTCGGCAGCGACGTGCCGCGCGGCTGCTTCTGCTGCAACCTGAGCCTGCTCGTTGGCCAATCGCTGAGCTTGTGCCAATGCTGCAACCCGCGCCTGCTCTCGAGTCTGGGCCTCTGCTTGCGCGTTCATATGTGCCAATTGTGCTGCGACCCTCTGAGCTTCCTGTTCCGCAGCCATACGGGCCTGATCATCTGCCTGAACAGCGCGGAGAAAGTTCTGCACATTGACGGATTGCTGGTTGAGCAACTGGATCGTTTGGGACAACAGGCGTGCGTCGTGGGCCGCCCTGTATGACGCGGTCCAGGCCTGCATCGCAGAGTCGACCGACTTTCCCATGGTCGAGGCTCTTGGGTGGAACTCATGCAAAGACCTGCCAATGGGGTCGACGCCATAAAAACTATTGGCGATCGCCGTTTTGCCATGAAACTCAGCGGTCTTTCGAAGCAACAGCGTGTGACGCACGCCCAACTCGCGAATGATCGCGTCGGCGGGTGGAAGCGGGGCGGTTGAACCTTCCAGTCTTGTTGCGGCCAGTTCATGCTCAATGGTCTGCGGTAGTTGACTTATTCGGATTGCATACTCCTGCTCCGAAGTCTGGATGACGGCCAGCAAGGTGTTAAAAGTTGTATCGACTATCGAATGGAAACCGAAGTGACCGCTGTAAGGAATGGTTGCAAAGTCGTTGCTGAAACCTCCACCTATGAGATCTATACCGGGTGGTGGCTGAGCACCAATGTAGAGTGCTTGAAGTTCCAGGGGAGGGTTTTGCATATTCATATCCTTTTGAATGTGCGCGATGTTTTAAAAGTAATAGTCTTGTTGTATATGGGGATGTTGCTTTGTGTGATTTAAAGTTACATCAGAAATAGAGGTTGTGGGTCTGAGAGGTGCGTGAGTCGTTACACGCAATGTTGAGTGAGGTTTCGACGGCACGGGAATAAAGACAGGATTATCGCTGGAGTAAAAAGATGTTTCTTATAGGACTTGCGGAAACTTATTGTAGGAAAACGAAAGGTCGTCGTTTACCGGAATGCCACCCATAAAAAAGGCCGCTGCAAACGCAGCGGCCAAGGTAAGACGTTGGATCCAGGAGCTACAAATCAACGTCAGTGAACACGGGACGATGAGCTGAAAAGGTTTCAATTCATCTGGATTCTGTCGCTCATCAGGCGGGAGGGTCACACCTCGGTACTCAGTGCTTTCGGCCCCACCATTGCCCTGAACGCCCGGCAAGAATAAGTGCTTATCGCCAAAGGAAAAATAGCGATTCGGTACAATGACTGTTACAACCTCGACAACAGTCGCGGCCACATACACCGTAGCAGCTGGCGAAGCCTGCGTTCGAGTGCGTAGCGCTCGTAAATCCTGACTGCAAGGTTGTCCTGACAAATCGTGGTGCCTGATTTCACGACGGCTTCGCCGCCGAACGCAGCCTTCGCCAGCTGCGACGGAATCCGTGTCTGGACCACGCCATGCGCGCCACTGATAACCCTTCATCCAGCCCATCCATGCCCGGCGTAAAACCCCGGCCCATGCGGGGATTCATCCTTTGGAGGTACAACGCGAATACCTCCTTGGTGCGCTTATCTCGCCCATAAGGCGGCAGTAGGGTGAGGCCTTCTGTCACTCACCGGGGAAGACGCATGACAAAAACAATAATGCGCGCCATCTTCACGCCGCAGGCGCTCGCCGTTGCGGTTGCCTTGGGTTGTTGCGCCCAGGCGCAGGCCGTCGATTTCAATATCGGGGAAATCGAAGGCACATTCGATTCTTCGCTGTCGATCGGCGCAAGCTGGGGCATGCGTGATGCCGACAAATCGCTGGTTGGCATCGTCAACGGCGGCACCGGCCAGTCATCGACCGGTGACGATGGGCGTTTGAACTTCAAGAAAGGGCAAGCCTATTCGGAAATCTTCAAGGGCATCCATGACCTCGAACTGAAATACGGCGATAGCGGCGTCTTCCTGCGGGGTAAATACTGGTACGACTTCGCGCTGCAAAACCGCGACCTGGAATTCAAGAACGTCAGCAACGACGACCGCAAGGAGGGCGCCAAATCTTCCGGTGGGGAGATCCTCGATGCCTTTGTCTATCACAACTACTCCATCGCCGACCTGCCGGGCACCGTACGCGCCGGTAAGCAGGTGGTCAGTTGGGGCGAAAGTACTTTCATCGGCAACTCGATCAACAGCATTAACCCCATCGACGTCTCGGCATTTCGCCGTCCCGGAGCGGAAATCAAGGAAGGCCTGATTCCGGTCAACATGCTGTTTGCCTCCCAAGGGCTGACCGACCAGCTCACGGTGGAAGGTTTCTATCAGTTGCAGTGGGACGAGACCGTTCTGGATAACTGCGGCACCTTCTTCGGCGTCGACGTGGCGGCTGAAGGCTGCACCAAGGGTTACACCGTCGGCAGCCCGGCGATTGCACCGTTGCAGCCGATTGCCGCAGCTTATGGCCAGGGCTTCGAAGTCAGCCGCGAAGGGGTGATCGTCCAGCGCGCCAGCGACCGTGATGCCCGTAATTCCGGGCAGTGGGGTACAGCGCTGCGCTGGCTCGGCGACGATACCGAGTACGGCCTGTACTTCATGAATTACCACAGTCGCACCCCGATTGTCGGCACCATCACTGCTGGCCGCTCGACGCTGTCAGCGCTCCCCGGCATTGTCGGCACCGCCAACTCGATTGCCCCGGGCACCGGTTCCGCCCTGGCGCAAAGCGTGATGCTCGGACGCGGCCAGTACTACCTCCAATACCCGGAAGACATTCGCCTGTACGGCGCGAGCTTCGCGACCACCTTGCCCACAGGCACAGCCTGGACCGGAGAAATCAGCTATCGGCCAAACGCTCCGATTCAGGTCAACACCAATGACCTGACGCTGGCACTGCTCAACCCGATTGCCGGTGGCGCCGCGTCGCCGATCAAGACCACGCCAGGCGCGGATAACAGTGGCTTTCGGCGCAAGGAAGTGACCCAGGTGCAAAGCACCCTGACGCACTTCTTCGACCAGGTACTCGGCGCGGAACGCTTGACCGTAGTCGGCGAGGCGGCGGTGGTGCGGGTCGGTGGTCTGGAGCCGCGCAGCCAATTGCGTTACGGCCGGGACTCGGTCTACGGCCAGTACGGCTTCGGCGGCGACACCGACGGTTTTGTCACCTCGATGTCCTGGGGGTATCGCGCGCGGGCGATCCTTGATTACGCCAACGTGATTGGCGGGATCAACCTCAAGCCCAACCTCTCCTGGTCCCACGACGTCAGCGGTTACGGCCCCAACGGTTTGTTCAACGAGGGGGCCAAGGCCGTGAGCCTTGGGGTCGATGCCGACTACCGCAACACCTACACCGCGAGCCTCAGTTACACCGACTTCTTCGGTGGCCATTACAACACCCTGACGGACCGCGACTTCCTCGCGTTGAGCGTCGGCGTGAACTTCTGATTTGTCTGAGAAGGATGATTTTATGCGCAAGATGATTCTGCAATGCGGTGCCCTGGCCCTGAGCTTGTTGGCAGCCAACGTGATGGCGGCAGTCTCGCCTGAAGAAGCCGCAAAACTGGGTACCAGCCTGACGCCGCTTGGCGCCGAGAAAGCCGGGAACGCCGACGGTTCGATTCCGGCCTGGACCGGTGGCATCCCTAAAAATGCCGGTGCGGTAGACAGCAAAGGCTTTTTGGCGGACCCGTTCGCCAGTGAAAAACCACTGTTCACCATCACCACGGCCACGGTCGACAAATACAAGGACAAACTTTCGGACGGTCAGGTGGCGATGTTCAAACGCTACCCGGACACCTACAAGATCCCGGTCTACCCGACCCACCGCACGGTGGCCGTGCCGCCGGACATCTACGAGTCGGCCAAGCGCAGCGCGCTGAACGTCACCAGCATCAACGACGGTAACGGTTTGGCCAACTTCACCGGTAACCGTTACTACGCCTTCCCGATTCCGAAGAACGGCGTCGAGGTGTTGTGGAACCACATCACCCGTTATCACGGCGGTAATTTAAAACGCATCATCACTCAGGTGACCCCGCAGACCAACGGCGCCTACACACCGATTCGCTTCGAGGAGGAGATCGCCGTACCGCAACTGATCAAGGATATTGATCCGGAAAAGGCCGCCAACGTGCTGACCTTCTTCAAGCAGTCGGTGACCGCGCCGGCCCGCTTGGCCGGTAACGTCCTGCTGGTTCACGAAACCCTTGATCAGGTGAAAGAGCCGCGCCTGGCGTGGATCTACAACGCTGGACAACGTCGCGTACGCCGTGCTCCGCAAGTGGCGTACGACGGGCCGGGCACCGCCGCCGACGGTCTGCGGACCTCGGACAACTTCGACATGTTTTCCGGTGCGCCGGATCGCTATGACTGGAAGCTGATCGGCAAGAAGGAAATGTACATTCCGTACAACAGCTACAAGCTCGATTCACCGAGCCTGAAGTACGACGATGTGATCAAGGCCGGGCACATCAACCAGGACTTGACCCGCTATGAGCTGCACCGGGTCTGGGAAATTGTCGGCACGGTCAAACCGAGCGAGCGGCACATCTACGCCAAACGCCACATGTACCTCGACGAAGACAGCTGGCAGGTGGCGCTGGTGGACCACTACGACGGTCGCGGTCAACTCTGGCGTGTGGCCGAGGGGCATGCCCAGTTCTACTACGATCACCAGACACCGGCTTACACGCTGGAAGCGCTCTACGACATCATCGCCGGCCGTTACATTGCCCTGGGGATGAAGAACGAAGAGAAGCACAGCTTCGAATTCGGCTTCGACGCCAAGGCTGCCGACTACACCCCGGCAGCCTTGCGCGCCGAGGGCGTTCGGTAAGGTTTTTGACCCATCGGCTGAGTAAAAGGTGACCTGCGGGTCACCTTTTTTATGGGCACCAATCAGCGCCCTGAATGTTTCTCAACAAGGCACTGGCAGAGGGATAGGGTTGCGTCACAACTATAAAAAGGCACACTGCAATGACCGCCATGACTCAGTGTCTGGACCGTCCAGGATTCCTGCCCCGTTTGTCTTCCCTGCACCTGCCGCGCAAGCGCCTGACCCAGCCGTTGCTGACGTCAACTGCACGGGTGAAATGGCTCTGCGCTCCCGCAGGCAGCGGTAAAAGTGCGCTGTTCGCCGAGTGCCTGCTGCAGAGGCCACCGCAGTGCATGGTTTACTGGTTGCCCTTGAACGGCGTGCTGCAAACTCCCGCCGAGTTCTGTCGAACGTTGGCGCAAGCGTTAGGGCTTGCGGTGCAAGACGAGCCGAGTCTGTTGGCGTACCTGATGCGATTGCAGACACCGACCTGGTTGTTTCTCGATGACTATTGCCGCGAACCGGCTCCGGAGCTGGACGCCTTGCTTGATCGCCTGCTGGCCCTCAGCAGCCCGGCCCTGATCTGGTGGCTGGGTGGGCGACGACGTCCGCATTGCAACTGGCCGCGCTTGTTGCTTGATGACGATTTGTACGAGTGTGCAAGCGCTGAGCTCGCATTCAACCGTGAAGAAATCCAGCAGTTGATCGATAAGCTCCCGCACCCTATGTGTGCGAACGCCAGTGAACGAATCTTTCAGCGCAGTGGTGGTTGGTGCGCCAGCGTGCGGGTCGCCTTGCTCGATGGCAGCGGGAGCAGTGCCACTGAACTCAAGCAAGAGCGTTCGGCGACCTTGCTCGATTACCTCGATTACGAGTTGTTCAGCGTTCTGTCACCGGAACTGTCCGAAGCCTGGCGAGTGCTCGCCCATCTGCCACGATTCAACGTCGGGCTCTGCGAGCATCTGTTTGGCGCGGGCGAGGGGGGGCAATGGTTACGAACCTTGCAGGAACTCGGTTGCTTCATCGAGCCCTGGGAGGACTCGGCAGACTGGCTGCAGGTGTTCCCGCCGCTGGCGAAGCTGGTGCGCGATGTTGAATGGGAGGCAGGCCGCTCGTGGCATCGTCGGGCCTGTCAGTGGTTCATGGCCGGGCAAGACTGGCAAGTGGCGTTCGAGCAGGCACTATTGGCCGAAGAGTTCGAGGTCGCGGTCAGCCTGTTGCAGCACTTCAGTTTCGAGCATTTGTTCCAGCATCAGAATGTGCTGTTGCTGCTGCGCCTGCATGAACGACAAGGTGCCGACTTGATGTTGGGCAGTGCGCAGTTGGTCGGGTTGATCACGGCTGCATTGTTGTTCGCTGGCCGCTTCGAGCAGGCGGGCGTCTGTATTGAGCAAATGGCGCGATTCGCACCGCAACCGTCGGCCAGTTTGCAGCGTCAACTGGTGGCGCGCTGGCAGGCGCAGCAGGGTTGGTTGTTGCACCTGCAAGGGCAGATGGATCCCGCGCGTGCACATTTTCTCGAGGCGTTGACCGAGCTGCCAGCCATCGCCTGGCCGGCACGTTTGCTGTGCTTGTCCGGGTTGACTCAGCAAGCCTTGCTCAAGGGTGAACTCGATGTGGCTCAGGCGTTCAATCGCCAGGCGTTGTGCCTGGCGCGAGCCCAGGGGGCGCTGCTGTTCGAGGGCTTGCTGGAGCTTGATCACGCGCAGTTGCTTGAGCAGCGCGGTGCTGCGCATCGCGCCGAAAGCCTGTTAGGCAGCATCAATGAATTGCTTTGCCAGCAAGCCAAATACGCTACGCCATTGCTGGGGCGGATTGCCTTGCGTCGTGGGCGGCTGGCCCTGAGTCAAGGCCATGACGCGCAAGCTGCCGAGTTTTTTGAGTCGGGACTCCAGGCGTGTGTGCACAGTCAGGACAAGCGTGCGTTGTACGGTTTTCTGGGGCTGGCCCAAGTGGCCGCCAATCGGGGCGATTACGCGCAGGCCTTCGTCTGCTTGCGAGATGCGGAGCGAATGATGCAGCGCCAGCACATTCCCGATACCGTTTATCGCGGTGTGCTGCTGCAAGTCAGCAGCCACTTCTGGTTGCAGCAGGGGCGCCCGGAGTTGGCCCACGAGGCCCTGACACGGGTGCTACGCCACTATCACGGGCCCGACGCACGACAGGCTCCGCCAGCGACGCTGGAGTTGATCCCGGGTCTGGAATATCTGTTGATACTGGCCGAGGTTCATCTGGGGCAGGCGCAAGCACCTTTGGCCCGACTCGAGACCCAGTTACAGTGCGCACGACAGCGGGGGATGTCGGGGCTGCAAGCGCAAGTGCATCTGGTGATGGCCGAAGTCGCCTGGCTGACGGGCAACCTGTTGTCTGCCCGGCAGTCGTTGCAAGAAGGATTGGCACTGGTCGAGCGCTGCAACGTGCAACAGGCGTTGCGTGATGTGCAGTTGCGTCAGCCACGGTTACTGGACGCTCTTGAATGTGTCGAGTCGGGTAGTCGTCCGCAGGCCCAGGCCCTTGCGCACAGTCCGTTGAGTCAGCGTGAAATAGAGGTGCTCAAGCTAGTGGCCCAAGGTAACTCGAACCAACAAATTGCCGATCTGTTATTCATATCCTTACATACAGTAAAAACCCATGCGCGACGAATTAATGGGAAGTTGGGTGTGGAGCGTAGAACTCAGGCTGTTGCTCAGGCAAAGTTTTTGGGGGTGCTGGGTTAGTTAAAATTTATAGTGGTGTTTATGGGGAGGCTTGTAATACAAGATTGGAAAGATATTGGGTTTTGATACCTGATGGGTTGTGCTCTAGATTGGCGCTCTTAAATAAGTGAGCGGCGGTTTGCCGTTTTATAAAGTGCCAAAAGGAAGAGTGCATGAATATCAAGGTTCCAATAACAATGCCGGTTGACAGGGTTCAGGAAGAACTTCCACGTCCATCGAAACGAGTAATGGCTGAGCAACCTCACCATATACCGGACTGGTTGCAGCGTGCCAGTGAAGAAGATCGTCAGTATTATCTTAATACAGAACAATCCCTGGCAAAAAATGAGCAGGTGCTGGAGAAGCTGCTGGCAGAAATCAAATCCCTCAAGGCTTGCGCACATTTCTTTGCTCAAGAGTTGGTCAGAACGCTTACCGGGGAACTCATCGACCCGGAGCGGATTTTCGTCAATGCTCGCCATACGTTCTATGTCGGGCAGCAGAAGGTCGTTCAGCGCAATCGGCTGACCCTTCCCGAGTTCCTGCTCAATGGTCTGCATGATGTGGCCTCTTTTCCTCTGGAGATCGTCCTCGAAGGTGAGGCGCTGCCTTCAGGCTTTACTGAGGAAGACCTCCTGGAGGCGATGAGAGGCCCGCGTCTGCGTCCGTGGTATGCCGAAAAGTTTGAAGAGAAATACCGAAATGAAGCCGTATTGCACGCTCTGCAGGCGGTGTTGGACAGTCGTACGGACCTGAGCTCGTTCAGCGCCAAACTGCAGGGGCATATCAGCACCGATAGCTTCGACATCGTCGATCGTGCCAGTCAGGGTATCGGACAAAACTCCCTGGGAAGTCTTTCGCTTATTGGTTCAAAAGTCGCCTTCCGGGGGATGATCGTTTATTGCGGACCGGAAGGTGAAGACGGTCCTTGCGTTCTCTATTCGCCGGAAGCTCCTGGGGGCCAGGTCTGGTACGAGTTCATCAGCATCAGGCAACTGAATACCCATATCATCCACCTGACGCGTCAGCCCGAAGGACGCAGCTACCTGCTCCAGCAGTCTCATGTCAGTGATCGAGACGCTGGTCTCGATGCGTATTTCAGGGATGTACAGGAGTTACCGAGCCAGTGGGGCGGTATCCAGCGCGACCCTTGGCCGGTGTCCGGTCCCGGCGCGTTACGCCAGGCTGTTTTGCTCGATGTCGGTTGGCTGAGGGGTGAAATGGCAGCGGTCATTCCCGCTGGTTATAGCTCGGCCTCGTCTGACCAACAAGGGTATTTCGCCCGGTTGAACACCGAGCTTAAAGCGTTGACCCGGCTTGCCACCCGCGAGACAGCGCTGATCAGCTACGAGAAGTTTGCGTTCAACCTCGTTAAACAGAGGGTTGAAGATGTTCTGACGGAATACGATGAAACAGTCGTCGTGAATCCCGATCTGATGGTGGTGGAACTGGATGAGTCGCAAGAGATGAGCTTGTCTCAACTCATCATCAAAGAACATCACATTACGGAAGAGAGCGGGCCGATCCATAACCCGGGACTCTACCCAAGACTGCGTTTGTCATATGGCCATCCAGCCATTTCTGATCAGTTGATGTCCGACGTATTGATGAAATACATCGTGGGCTGGTCGAAGACCTTGCGTCCGGGTGAGCGCTATATCGACATGCTGTCCACGGACTATCTGGATAAAAATGCGCCTGGTTACGCACTGAAGCGCGACGTGCATGTGAACGTGCAACTGCATGAAATGCAGCGCGCCGCGTTATCGGAACTCTTCAGCGGTAGGCTTGATCAGCAACAACGTTGGAGTATCTATGAGGCCGTTGAGCGGTTGCGCGATGAGGGGGCGTATGAAGACCCCGAGTCCCCTCAGCGCAACGGTGTGTACACGTTTCATCTGGAGGGCGGCAGGATCGAGGGCGTTTATGTTTTTCGCCTGATGAACAACGGTGTGGCCGAGGACTTGTTGTATACCCCTCATGCCCCGGATGACCGATGGTTTCGACCGTTGGCCGAGTTCGCCAAGTCGGTGAAGGTGAAAGGGTTAGGCAGTTATTACTGTAAGCGCGCCAAGTTCACTGACCAGCGGAAGGTTAACACTTACATCGAAAAAGTGCAGCGCAGCAGTGCCTACGTCGAGCCGCCGCGGCTGCAACTTGATAACCGTGTACATGACTTTTCTCTTTCTTACGCTGATATGATCAATCAGGTCATTGATGGTGTGGATGCTCAAACCACGAGTCTTGCCGAGTTGGTTGGCAAGCTGGTTTACGACGCGGCAGTAGCGGCAGTCACTGTTGTAGGCTGTGTGTTCCCGCCGATCGGTTTTGGACTGAGCGCCGTGGTGATTGCAAAAGGGGTGTTCGAAGGGGCCAAGGCTTATCACGAAGGTGATTATAAGGCGCTGTTCTCCAGCTACCTGGATTGCATGCTGGAACTGACTACGATGCGCATTGGCAAGTTGGGTTTTTCGCAGGTGCAGAAGGCGATTGCCAAGCGGTTAGGCGATGCGAATACCTGTTTGAGCGTGGTCTCTGCGTGCACCGGAAAAACAGTGGATCTGGCGGTGATGACGGCGTTGATGAAGGAGGCACTTGAGGAGCCTGAATCCAGCGAGCAGACGCTGCTGGAGTAAACACAGGCGTTCAGCGCCGAACGATTTAACCGACGACGGGCTCATAGCCCATCCGCCAACTCACGGCCCGGGTCGCCGCCAGCAATCGCTGCGCCGCCGGGCCGTTTTCGTCGGCGTGAAACAACGAAGTCGGGCCGACGATTGTCAGCACCGCCGCCACCTGGCCGACCGCATTGAACACCGGTGCCGAGAGCGCATCGACTCCCGGCATCAGCAAACCATGGACATGATGCAGACCGCGTTCGCGGATCTGTTCGCACAAGGTTGCGTAGGCCTGCCCGTCAGCCAAGGGATGGGCGGTCGTTGCTTGCAGTTCCAACGCACGTAGTTCAACGGTTTCGCGATTCGGCAAAAAAGCGCTGAACACCAGACCGGTGGATGAACTGAGCAGGGGCAGCACCGAACCCAGTTGCGTCACCACCGTCACTGCCCGCACCGCTGGTTCGATATGCACCACGGTCGCGCCCTGGTTGCCCCACACCGCCAAAAAGCAGGTTTCATTCAAGTCGTCGCGCAACTCGGCCAGCGGCAGGGCGGCGACTTTCAGCACGTCCATACTGTTTAAAGCGGCCAGGCCAACGCGCAAGGCTTCGCGGCCGAGGCCGTAATGGTTGGTGGCGGTGTTTTGCTCGGCAAAACCGCTGGCGATCAGCGCCTGCAAATAGCGGTGAACCTTGCTCGCTGGCATTTGCACGTGTTCGGCCAGACGCGACAACGACGTCGACGGCGACAACTCGGCCAAGGCCTTGAGGATGTCGGTGCCGACCTCTGCCGAGCGGACTTTCTGTTTACCGTTGCTGTCGCTGGTGCTCATGGAGGCGGTGTAATCCTGGGACGAATGGGCGTCTTTATAACTTGACGGTCAATACCAATCAAATTACGTTATGCGTAATCTGATTACGATAAAAATAACCTGGGCCTGCCAAGACTTCTGAACAAGAAGCCATGGGCTACGGCCTACTCCCTGTTCAGGAGGCTCCATGAACCTCGATTCAACGGCGCCGGCGCTGGCTTATCAGTCAGGCTTCGGTAACGAATTCAGCAGTGAAGCGCTGCCCGGCGCACTGCCCGTCGGCCAGAACTCCCCGCAAAAAGCCCCTTACGGTCTCTACACCGAATTGTTCTCTGGCACCGCGTTCACCATGGCGCGCAGCGAAGCGCGACGCACCTGGATGTACCGCATTCAGCCGTCGGCCAATCACCCGGCGTTCGTCAAGCTGGAGCGGCAATTGGCTGGCGGACCGTTGGGCGAAGTGACACCCAATCGCCTGCGCTGGAACCCGTTGGACATTCCTGGCGAACCGACCGACTTCATCGACGGTCTGGTGAGCATGGCCGCCAACTCGGGTTCGGAAAAACCGGCCGGGATCAGCATCTATCACTACCGCGCCAATCGCTCCATGGAGCGGGTGTTCTTCAACGCCGATGGCGAGTGGTTGCTGGTGCCGGAGTCAGGTCGGTTGCGCATCGTCACCGAGCTTGGCGTGCTGGAACTGGAACCGCTGGAAATCGCCGTGCTGCCACGCGGTTTGAAGTTCCGCATCGAACTGCTTGACCCACAAGCCCGTGGCTACCTGGCCGAGAACCATGGTGCGCCGCTGCGCCTGCCGGACCTCGGGCCGATTGGCAGCAACGGCCTGGCCAATCCACGGGACTTCCTGACCCCGGTCGCTTATTACGAAGACCTCAAGCAACCGACCACCCTGGTGCAGAAATTCCTGGGTGAGTTGTGGGGCTGCGAGCTCGACCATTCGCCGCTGAACGTGGTCGCCTGGCACGGTAATAACGTGCCGTACAAATATGACCTGCGCCGCTTCAACACCATCGGTACGGTCAGCTTCGATCATCCGGATCCATCGATCTTCACCGTGCTGACCTCGCCGACCAGTGTTCACGGTCTGGCCAACCTCGATTTCGTGATCTTCCCGCCGCGCTGGATGGTCGCCGAAAACACCTTCCGTCCACCGTGGTTTCACCGCAACCTGATGAACGAATTCATGGGCCTGATCCAGGGCACCTACGACGCCAAGGCTGAAGGCTTCCTGCCGGGTGGCGCATCGTTGCACAGTTGCATGAGTGCTCACGGGCCGGATGGCGATACCTGCACCAAGGCCATTAACGCCGAGCTTGCGCCGAGCAAAATCGACAACACCATGGCCTTCATGTTTGAGACCAGCCAGGTATTGCGCCCAAGCCGTTTCGCCCTCGATTGCCCGCAATTGCAAAACACTTACGATGCTTGCTGGGCCTCGCTGCCCGCTACTTTCAACCCAAATCGGAGATAACCCATGACTCAGACCACCCCCACTCGTAGCTGGGTTGCCTCCGCCAACGGCCACGCAGACTTCCCGCTGCAAAACCTGCCGCTGGGCGTGTTCAGCACACAGGGTTCGGCGCCGCGCAGCGGTGTGGCGATCGGTGAGCATATTTTCGATCTGCAAGCGGCGCTCGAAGCCGGTCTGTTTGACGGTGCCGCGCGCACCGCAGTGGAAGCCACCCGTGGCGGTCAGTTGAACGCTTTCTTCGACCTCGGTCGTGGTGCTCGTGTTGCCTTGCGTGAGCGTCTACTGGAACTGTTCGCCGAAGGCAGCACCCTGCACGGCAAGATCGAAGCCCAAGGCGCGAAACTGCTGCCATTGGCCGCCGATTGCCAGATGCACCTGCCAGCAAAGATCAATGACTACACCGACTTCTACGTCGGCATCGAGCACGCGCAAAACGTCGGCAAACTGTTCCGCCCGGACAACCCGTTGCTGCCGAACTACAAGTACGTGCCGATTGGCTATCACGGCCGTGCGTCGACCATTCGCCCGTCCGGCACTGACGTGCGTCGTCCGAAAGGCCAGACCCTGCCGGCCGGCCAGACCGAGCCGACGTTTGGCCCATGCGCTCGCCTGGACTATGAACTGGAGCTCGGCATCTGGATCGGCCAGGGCAATGAGATGGGCGATTCGATTGCCATCGGTGATGCTGCCGAGCACATCGCCGGTTTCTGCTTGCTCAACGACTGGTCGGCGCGCGACATCCAGGCCTGGGAATACCAGCCGCTGGGTCCGTTCCTGTCGAAAAGCTTCATCACCAGCATCTCGCCATGGGTCGTCACCGCTGAAGCACTGGAACCGTTCCGCCGTGCCCAACCGGCGCGTCCGGAAGGCGACCCGCAGCCGCTTCCGTACCTGTTCGACAAACGCGATCAGGCGGCGGGTGCCTTTGATATCGAACTGGAAGTGCTGCTGATCACTGAAGCCATGCGTGAACAGAATCTGCCCGCCCATCGCCTGACGCTGAGCAACACCCAACACATGTACTGGACCGTGGCGCAAATGGTCGCGCACCACAGCGTCAACGGTTGCCAGTTGCAGGCCGGCGACCTGTTCGGTTCGGGCACCTTGTCGGGGCCGCAAAACGGTCAGTTCGGCAGTCTGCTGGAAATCACCGAAGGCGGTAAAAAACCGATCGAACTGGCCTCGGGCGAGGTGCGCAAGTTCCTTGAAGACGGCGACGAAATCATCCTGCGTGCACGTTGCAGCCGTGACGGTTTCGCCTCCATTGGTTTCGGCGAATGCCGCGGCAAAATCCTGCCAGCGCGCTAAGAGGCTCAGGCTATGGAACTCTTTACCTACTATCGCTCGACATCGTCCTTTCGGGTGCGCATTGCCCTGGCACTCAAAGGCCTGGATTACCAGGCACTGCCGGTCAATCTGATCGCGCCGCAGGGGGGCGAACACAAGCAACCGGCTTATTTGCAGATCAACCCGCAAGGCCGGGTTCCGGCCTTGCGCACCGATGAAGGCGAGTTGCTGATCCAGTCCCCGGCGATCATCGAGTACCTGGAAGAGCGTTATCCGCAGGTGCCGCTGCTGTCCAAGGACCTGGCCAAACGCGCGCATGAGCGAGCGGTGGCGTCGTTGATTGGCTGCGACATTCATCCGTTGCATAACGTCAGCGTGCTCAATCAACTGCGCCAACTCGGTCATGATGAGCCGCAAGTGGTGCAGTGGATCGGCCACTGGATCACTCAGGGGTTGGCGGCGGTCGAGCAGTTGATTGGCGATGAGGGTTACTGCTTTGGCAGTGCGCCGGGGTTGGCGGATGTCTACCTGATCCCGCAGCTGTATGCGGCCGAGCGGTTCAACATTTCTCTTGAGGCTTATCCGCGGATTCGCCGGGTGGCGGCGCTGGCGGCGCAGCATCCGGCCTTCATCAAAGCCCATCCGGCGAATCAGCCCGATACCCCGAAGTAACGCCAAACCTGCAGGCGCAAGTGCCTGGAGCCAGTCGGCGAATACCTTGTGGGAGCGAGCCTGCTCGCGATGGCGGCCTGACAGTCAAGATTGATCTTGAATGTGATGGCCTCATCGCGAGCAGGCTCGCTCCCACAGGTCCTGCGCCTTATCTCGCTCGCCGACCTTAGTTAAACTCATCCCCAATCGGATACCGGCTGGCGTTGAGGCTTTCCTTGATCTTGCGCAGGTGCGGCTGGAAGTCGACGCCGCGGCGCAGGGTCATGCCGGTGGCGAGCACGTCGAGTACCGTCAGCTGGATAATCCGCGAGGTCATCGGCATGTAGATGTCGGTGTCTTCCGGCAGCGGGATGTTCAGGCTCAGGGTGCTGGCCTTGGCCAGTGGCGAACCTTCGGCAGTCAGGCCAAGCACCGAGGCACCGTTCTCGCGGGCAATGCGCGCCACTTCCACCAGTTCACGGGTGCGTCCGGTGTAGGAAATGATCACGAACAGCTCACCGGTATGGGCCACCGACGCAATCATCCGCTGCATCAGCACGTCGGCGTGGGCGGTGACCGCCAGGTTGAAGCGGAAGAACTTGTGCTGCGCATCCAGGGCCACCGGGGCTGACGCACCGAGGCCGAAGAAGTGGATCTGCCGGGCCTGGATCAGCAAGTCCACGGCGCGGCTGATCAGGTTCGGGTCCAGTGCCTGGCAGGCGCTGTCCAGTGAAGCAATGGCGCTGCCAAAGATTTTCTGGGTGTAGGCTTCAGGATTGTCGTCCGCTTCCACCGCACGGCTGACATACGCCGCGCCGCTGGCCAGGCTTTGAGCCAGCTGCAGTTTGAGTTCCGGGTAGCCGCTGACACCGAACGAACGGCAGAAACGGTTGACCGTCGGCTCGCTGACCGAGGCGGCCTGGGCGAGGGCGGCAATACTGAAGCGAGTGGCCTGCTGTGGGTTGAGCAGGATGACTTCGGCGACCTTGCGTTCGGCCTTGTTCAGGTCTGCAAGGCGATTCTGGATTTGTTCCAGTAAATTTCGCACGCGGTCCATTCATGTTCCTTAGGTCGGCTATGCAGATTGGGCCTGTGAAGCGGCCCATAATGGTGACCTATCCTACTGATGGCCCCGACCGACCACCACTTGGAATCTGTATTTTGGAAAAATGTTGTGGTTATTACTACATTTTTCCTTGAGCGATGCCTTAAAAAAAGGTATTTGTAGCTTAACTTGATAAAAGAACAAACATCATGCCTTCGATTACGGTTGAACCGTGCACCTTTGCCTTGTTCGGCGCCTTGGGCGATCTGGCCCTGCGCAAGCTGTTTCCTGCCTTGTACCAACTTGATGGCGCCGGTCTGCTGCACGAAGACACGCGTATTATCGCACTGGCCCGTGAACCGGGCAGCGAGCAAGAGCATCTGGCCTTTATTGCCCGCGAGCTGCGCCATTACGTCGAGGACAAGGAACTCGACGAAGCCGTGGTCGAACGCTTCCTGGCACGTCTGACGTACCTGCATGTCGACTTCCTCAAGACTGACGACTATATCGCCTTGGCGGAACTGGCCGGCACGGCGCAGCGGATGATTGCCTACTTCGCGACGCCGGCTGCGGTGTACGGCGCGATTTGCGAGAACCTGGCGAAGGTCGGTCTGAGCGAAAATACCCGTGTGGTGCTGGAGAAACCGATCGGTTCGGACCTGGAGTCGTCGCGCAAGGTCAACGATGCGGTGGCGCGGTACTTCCCGGAAAATCGCACCTATCGCATCGACCACTACCTGGGCAAAGAGACGGTGCAGAACCTGATCGCCCTGCGTTTCGCCAACAGCCTGTTCGAAACCCAGTGGAACCAGAACTACATTTCCCACGTGGAAATCACCGTCGCCGAGAAGGTCGGGATCGAGGGCCGCTGGGGTTACTTCGACAAGGCCGGCCAGCTACGGGACATGATTCAGAACCACCTGCTGCAGCTACTGTGCCTGATCGCCATGGACCCGCCCGCCGACCTCTCGGCCGACAGCATCCGTGACGAGAAAGTCAAAGTGCTCAAGGCGCTGGCGCCGATCAGCCCGGAAGGCCTGACCACTCAGGTCGTGCGCGGCCAGTACATCGCCGGTCACAGCGAAGGCAAGTCGGTGCCGGGTTATCTGGAGGAAGAAAACTCCAACACCCAGAGCGACACCGAAACCTTCGTCGCCCTGCGTGCCGATATTCGCAACTGGCGTTGGGCCGGCGTACCGTTTTACCTGCGTACCGGCAAGCGCATGCCGCAGAAGCTGTCGCAGATCGTCATCCACTTCAAGGAGCCGTCGCATTACATCTTTGCCCCCGAGCAGCGCTTGCAGATCAGCAACAAACTGATCATCCGCCTGCAGCCGGACGAAGGTATTTCCTTGCGCGTGATGACCAAGGAACAAGGTCTGGACAAGGGCATGCAGCTGCGCAGCGGCCCGTTGCAGCTGAATTTTTCCGATACCTATCGCAGCGCGCGGATTCCCGATGCCTACGAGCGGTTGTTGCTGGAAGTGATGCGTGGCAATCAGAACCTGTTTGTCCGTAAAGATGAAATCGAAGCCGCGTGGAAATGGTGTGACCAGTTGATCGCCGGATGGAAGAAGTCCGGTGATGCGCCCAAGCCGTACGCGGCCGGGTCCTGGGGACCGATGAGCTCCATTGCACTGATCACGCGGGACGGGAGGTCTTGGTATGGCGATATCTGAATTCAAACTGCCTCAGGGCGTCAGCGCCCATGAGTTTCGCAGCCCTGTGCTGCTGGCCGAAGGCCTGGCACTGACGGTGGCCAAGCAACTGAGCGACGCGATTGATGCGCGGGGCACCGCGACGCTGGTGGTCTCCGGTGGACGCAGCCCGGTGGCGTTTTTCCAGCACTTGGCCAAACAGGCGCTGGATTGGTCGAATGTGGTCGTCAGCCTGGCCGACGAGCGTTGGGTACCCGTGGAGCACGCCGACAGCAATGCCGGTCTGCTCAAGCGCTACCTGTTGCAAGGTCCGGCGGCCCAGGCGCAGTTCCTGAGCCTCTATAGCGCTCAAGCGAACCTTGAGCAAGCTGCGCAGCACGCCGACCGCTTGCTTGCCGAGTTGCCGACAATCGACGTGCTCGTGCTGGGGATGGGCGACGACGGTCACACCGCTTCGTTGTTCCCCAACAGCCCGAACCTGGCCGAAGCCTTGCGGGTCGACGGCACACGCCGTTGCTGGCCGATGCTGGCGCCGACCGTGCCGCATCAGCGCCTGACCATGAGCCGCGCGCTGCTGGCCTCGGCACAGTTCACTGTTCTCTCGATTTCCGGTCAGTCCAAGCTGACCACCCTGAGTGCCGCACTGGCCGGTGACGATGTCGCCGCAATGCCGATTCGCGCGTTTCTGCAACCCACGTTAGAGATTTACTGGTGCCCATGAGCCAAGGATCAGCCGCTATGACAAACACCCAACCGACCGTTTCCATGGCGGACAAAGTTGCCCTGATCGATAGCCTCTGCGTCAAGGCGCGGATTTTGCCGGTGATCACCATTGCTCGCGAGCAAGACATTTTGCCGCTGGCCGATGCCCTGGCGGCGGGTGGGTTGACGGCCCTGGAAGTGACCCTGCGTTCGCAGTTCGGTCTCAAGGCCATTCAGGTTCTGCGTGAGCAGCGCCCGGAGCTGGTCACCGGTGCCGGCACCGTGCTTGATCGCAACATGCTCGCCGCCGCTGAAGCCGCGGGTTCGCAGTTCATCGTGACGCCAGGCATTACCCGTGACCTGCTGGAAGCCAGCGTTGCCAGCCCGATTCCTTTGTTGCCGGGTATCAGCAATGCCTCCGGGATCATGGAGGGCTACTCCCTGGGCTATCGCCGTTTCAAGCTGTTCCCGGCGGAAGTCAGCGGTGGTGTGGCAGCGATCAAAGCCCTTGGCGGCCCGTTCGGCGAAGTGCGCTTCTGCCCGACTGGCGGTGTTGGCCCAGCCAACATCAAGAGCTACATGGCGCTGAAAAACGTAATGTGCGTCGGCGGTAGCTGGATGCTTGATCCTGAGTGGATCAAGAACGGCGACTGGGCACGCATTCAGGAGTGCACCGCCGAGGCGCTGGCCCTGCTGGACTGATTGGTTTTACCGGCTGTTTTTACGCAGAATCGTTGTAGTTGTGTTCTACGGCTTTACGGCGCACTTGGTCGGTGCGCCGTTTTTTTTGCCTACAGAAAATCTACGATTTTTTTCGTTCTAACCCCCGTAGCAGCTGCCGAGCCCGCGAGGCTGCGTTCGGCCGCGCAGCGGTCGTGAAATCAGGCAACGCGTTTTTCCAGGCAAACCGCGTATGCAGGATTTGCGAGGACTTCGTCCTCGAACGCAGCCTCGCGGGCTCGGCAGCTGCTACGGACGTAGTCCTTCACCGTATTTCAACGTTGTGTAGATACCTATGCTTCAGAGGCATACATAGTTACCGCAACCCACCCCGGAGAGCTCTTTATCCTGCGAGCAACTTATGGAAGAGAGCGACTCATGGACGAAAACGCAGCAATCACGGCACCCGAGCCAGTCTGTTTATTGGCCCCTGAACAGATCGCCGGCCCTTACTTCAGAAACCCCAGGTTGATCCGAAGGAACATCAGTGAAGGCGCCAGTGGCATTCCCTTGCTGCTCAAACTGAGCCTCATTGATGTCAAAAATGGCGAGCCGGTGACGGATGCCCTGGTGGACATCTGGCACTGCAATGCGCGAGGGGCCTATTCGGGCTGGAGCAAGATCGATCCGGATAAAGAGGTCGATGTCGGCGATATCGGCTCAGTCCCGCGTACGGATGACGACACTTACCTGCGCGGTGGGCAATTCACCGACCGCAAAGGTGTTGTCAGGTTTACCACGATTTATCCGGGCTTCTATGCAGGGCGAAGCGTGCACATCCACGTTGCCGTTCGAATCGTTTCCGGCAGCAATTACCTGGACGCACGGCACGTGGCCTGGGTCGGCCAACTGTACCTCCCCGAAGTGACGTCACGTCCGGTACTGGGCGCCAAAGACTATTCCGGGCGCAGTATTGCGCCGCTGCGCAACGATCAGGACGAGCTCTTTACCCGGATGCATGGGGAGGACTCGATATTGAACGTCCACACCATTGGCCGTGATTCCTGGGAAGACGGTTTTTTCGGGCAGTTGACCATTGGTATCGACAAGCACGCGATGTCCGCACAAATCAAACCCGAAGACTTCGACATCTATACCGTGTGAACACCGGGGTTGCGGTCAAACCCCGGTGCACATCGCCGCACATCAGCTCAGATCGATCAGTGCTTGAGCTACCCGATGCATGTCCCGTGCGGTGCTGGTCAGGCCCGGTGTAATGCGAATGCAGGTGCCGCACGCTGAGCCGCTGCGGGCTACGGTGAACAGGCTGTACTCGTTGAGCAGACGGTCGACCATCGCTTGCTGGTCGGCCTGCCGGGTGAAACGCATCGAAGTGATGCCGCAATACAGTCGCTGGTCATCCGGGGTCATGACTTCAATGCCCGGCACGTCGCGAACAGCCTCGACCCACAGATTGCGCAGGTAATTGAGTCGCGCACCTTTGGCGGCCGCGCCGCCGATGGAACGATGCTCTTCGAACACCAGTGGTAACGTCAGTAACGCCGGGATGTTGGGTGTGCTGTAAGGCGTGCGCGAGCGGATGTCGGTGACCGGGAAATGAAACTCGCCCATGTCGGGATCAATATCGGCCAGGCGCTGTGGGGCGATGTAGATGAACCCCAGGGTCAGTGGCGCGCCGATCCATTTGTGCAGGTTGTAGCCGGCAAAGGAGATACCCAGATCATCAAGGTTGAATTCGATCTGGCCGAGGGCGTGGGCACCGTCGAGGATTACATCGACCCCGTGCTCTTTGGCCGCGGCGGCGATCGCCTTGACCGGCATCACCAGACCGGTGCGATGGGTGACGTGGGTCAGCGCCATCAGCTTGAGCCGTGGGTAACGCACGAACGCCTCGCGGTAGCTGGCGACCAATGATTCGAAGCTGGCGGGATGGGAATGCTCGATCTCGATCACTTCGACACCGCGATGGTGTGCCAGCCAGCGCATCGCACTTTTGACCGTGTCGTATTCCAGATCGCAGAGCAGGACCTGATCACCCGGCTGTAAACCGTTGTAGTTGCGAATCAGCGATTGCAGCGCGTCCGAGGCGCTGCGGGTCAGGGCAACCGCTTGCGCGGGTACCCGTAAGAGTTCGGCCAACTGCCCGCGTATTTCCACGCTTTCAAGCTTTTCGAAACGCTGGCGCACATGCACCGAGTTGCTACGGTTGATGAGTTCGATGTTGCGCTGATATTCCTCGACGACGGTGCGCGACATGCGGCCGAAGTAACCGTTTTCCAGGTTGATGGGACCTGGCTGGACCTCGTAGCGGTCGGCGAACGTCTGCCAAAAGGCTTCATCATGGGCGCGGCGGGTGTTTTCGGGCATGGAGCGACTCGTGAAGGGGATCAGTGGCGAGGTTTGGGTTTGCCGTGCTTGGCGCGCAGCGGGTCGAGCAAGTCGGACAGGCCGTTGTGATCGATTTCCTGCATCAGGGCCAACAAACCACCCAACTCACCCTGGGGGAAACCCTCGCGGGCGAACCAGTTCAGGTATTGTCCGGGCAGGTCGGCAATGATGCGACCCTTGTATTTGCCGAAGGGCATTTCGCGGGTGACCAGCAGTTCGAGCTTTTCGGGATTCATCGATCAGTCGTCTTGATTCATACAGTCTGTAAAAAACGCCAGTCAGTCTGGCGTTTTTTGTGCCTTGAATGGCTCGCTCCCGGTCCCGGGCGTGGCACTCGGAACGGGAGCGATCGGCATCAGCCAATGCTGATAGCCGGCAATGTTGGCAGGGTCACGGTCTGCTGTTTGCGCGGTGCGAGGATCTCGGCTTCACCATCCACGACTAGCTCATCGCGCTGGTTGAATACCCGAGTGGCGATGCGCACGCGGAACTTCGGCAGCTTCTCGAGGATTTCCAGGCGTACGGTCAGGGTGTCGCCGATCTTCACAGGTTTCTGAAAGCTCATTTGCTGACCGATATAGATAGTCCCCGGCCCAGGCAGCTCGCAGGCGACGGCGGCGCTGATCAGTGCACCGCTGAACATGCCGTGGGCGATACGCTCCTTGAACATGCTCGCCGCGGCGAACTCGGCGTCCAGGTGCACCGGGTTGTGGTCGCCGGACATCGCCGCGAACAACTGAATGTCGCGCTCTTCGACGGTCTTGCTGTAGCTGGCGGTCTGGCCGACTTCGAGGGCTTCGTACGGGGTATTGGTAACCTGGGTCATGTGTCTTGAATCCTGTGACGAGTTAAGTGAAATAACCAAGCATTATTCGGTTCTGGGCGGCCGGCGATGGCTCAGTGCCTGGGCCAGCCAGTTGAGCAGGTCCGCGGTCACTTCATCGCGGTTGCTCTCGTTGAACAGTTCGTGCCGGGCCTGCGGGTAGATGTTCAGTTGCATACACTGGTTACCGGCCTCGCGCAGCGCATGGGCCAGAGCCTTGAGACGTTTGCCTTCGCTCACCGGATCACATTCACCGCCGATCACCAGCAACGGCAGGCCCGGATCGATCTGGGCGAGATTGGACGCTTTGCTGATTTGCTGCAAGCCGCCGAGCAGGTCGATCCACAGCTGGTTGGTGCAACGGTAGCCGCAGAGCGGGTCGTGGACGTATTTGTCGACTTCGGCCGGGTCGCGGCTGAGCCAGTCGAACGCGGTGCGATGAGGCTTGAAGGCCTTGTTGAATGAACCGAACGACAACCACTCGATCAACGCACTGCGACCGGTAGCGCCCTGGCGCCAGCGTTCGAAACGCGCAATCAGGCTCGCCACGCGGTACAGCGCCACCGGCTGGAAGTTCGAGCCACTGAGCACCGCGCCGTAGAGGCTGGCACTGTGATGCAGCAGGTAGGCCTGGGCGATGTAGCTGCCCATGCTGTGGCCGAGCAGCACAATCGGTGTGCCCGGATGGTGTTGGCCGATGTGCTGATTGAGGCAGGCCAGGTCTCCGACCACTTTGCGCCAACCGTCCTTGTCCGCAAAATGCCCGAGCACACCGTTTTCGGCGGTTTTGCCATGGCCGCGCTGGTCCGGCGCATAGACGCCGTAGCCCTGGGCACATAAAGCCTGCGCCAGACGCGCATAACGGGCGCTGTGTTCAGCCATGCCGTGGGACAGCAGGATCACCGCGTTAAGCGGGCCTTCAGGCAGCCACTGGTTGACGAAAAGTCGACTGTGGTCACTCGCGGTCAACCAGAAAGTGTCGTGGATCATGGCGATTCCTTTGCACGGTTTTGTTTAGGCGCGGCGTCGTTGCATTGTATAACTCATCAACCGTAGGGCGTGCGATGTGGGTGTCCCTCAGCAGCAAGATTCACATTATCAATGAGGCTCGTGCGCATATTTGCCTGAATCGCCATAACTGCTAGTGTCCCAGAAGCCCCGCTTTTCAGCGTCACAGAGATGCGGCCCCGGATTCGCTCAGGTAAAGAGGATAAGAACAATGCAACCTGATTTCTGGAATGACAAACGCCCGGTCGGCGTACCCAATGATATCGATCTGGGTGCCTACAAGTCGGTGATCGAGGTGTTCGAGCGTTCCTGCAAGAAATTCGCTGACCGTCCGGCGTTCAGCAACATGGGCGTGACGCTCACCTACGCGGAGCTTGAGCGCTACAGCGCGGCCTTCGCCGGCTACCTGCAAACACAGACTGACCTGCTGCCTGGCGATCGCATCGCGGTGCAGATGCCCAATGTCCTGCATTACCCGATTGCCGTGTTCGGTGCACTGCGAGCCGGCCTGGTCGTGGTCAATACCAATCCGCTGTACACCGCGCGTGAGATGCGTCACCAGTTCAAGGATTCCGGTGCCCGGGCGCTGGTGTACCTGAACATGTTCGGGCAGAAGGTCCAGGAAGTCCTGCCCGACACCGAGATCCAGTACCTGATTGAAGCGAAGATGGGCGATCTGATGCCGACCGCCAAGGGTTGGCTGATCAACACCGTGGTCGACAAGGTCAAGAAAATGGTGCCGGCCTACGACCTGCCGCGGGCGATTTCCTTCAAGAGTGCGTTGCGCCTGGGCCGCGGCCAGAGCATCAAGCCATTGAAGGTCAGCCTCGACGATGTCGCCGTGCTGCAATACACCGGCGGTACCACTGGCCTGGCCAAGGGCGCGATGCTGACCCACGGCAACCTGGTCGCCAACATGCAGCAGGCCCGTGCCTGTCTCGGCCAGTTCGGCAGCGATGGCAAACCGCTGTTGCGTGAAGGTCAGGAAGTGATGATCGCGCCGCTGCCGCTGTACCACATCTATGCCTTCACGGCGAACTGCATGTGCATGATGGTGACCGGCAACCACAATGTGCTGATCACCAATCCGCGGGATATCGCCGGCTTCATCAAAGAACTGAAAAACTGGCGGTTCTCGGCGCTGCTGGGGCTTAACACGCTGTTCGTCGCACTGATGGATCATCCGGACTTCAAGACCCTGGACTTCTCCAGCCTCAAATTGACCAACTCCGGCGGTACCGCGTTGGTCAAGGCTACCGCCGAGCGCTGGGAACAAATGACCGGTTGCCGGATCACCGAAGGCTACGGCCTGACCGAAACCTCGCCGGTGGCCTGCACCAACCCGTATGGCGACAAATCACGGATTGGCACGGTCGGCCTGCCAGTGCCGGGCACTACGTTGAAAGTCATCAACGACGAAGGCGTCGAGCAGCCCTTGGGTGAGCGCGGCGAGCTCTGTATCAAGGGCCCGCAGATCATGAAAGGTTACTGGCAGAAGCCCGAGGCCACCGCCGAAGTGCTGGATGCCGAGGGGTGGTTCAAGTCCGGCGACATTGCGGTGATCGACCCCGATGGTTTTGTGCGGATTGTCGATCGCAAGAAAGACATGATCATTGTCTCGGGTTTCAACGTGTACCCGAACGAGATCGAAGATGTGGTCATGGCGCACCCGAAAGTTGCCAACTGCGCGGTGATCGGTGTGCCGGACGAACGCTCCGGGGAAGCGGTGAAACTGTTTGTGGTGGCGCGTGAAGCGGGTATCAGCCTTGAAGAGCTGAAGGCCTACTGCAAGGAAAACTTCACCGCCTACAAGGTGCCCAAACACATCGTGCTGCGCGAGTCGCTGCCGATGACACCCGTGGGCAAGATATTGCGACGGGAGCTGCGCGATATCGCGTAATTCCTGAAGGCTGCGCTTCGCGCATTCGCGGGCAAGCCCGCTCCCACAGGGATCAACGGTGACCTTGTGGGAGCGGGCTTGCCCGCGATGCTTTTTGGGGGGTGAAACGCCGATTCCAGAGGGGTTTAAGGTCTGTATAGAACCTTTACTCTAAAATTGACTATTGAATTGTCTTGAGTCATGAAAGTGACTATAGGGGCTTTCTTTGGCTCTAGTAGGCCCTTGGCAAAGCTGCTACTCTCGGCGCGCTTTGTGACTTCTCGGCCTATGTAAAAGCCGGATCCATCAACAAAAAGTCATCAATACAAAACACACACCAATAATAATCGCATCAAATGCGGTGAAGAATTCGCGTTGCTGAGGAGTGGGCTTCCATGATCGAAGACTTTTGGAAGGATAAGTACCCAGCTGGAATTGCTGCCGACATCAATCCAGACGAGTATCCGAATATTCAGGCAGTGTTAAAGCAATCCTGCCAACGCTTCGCCAACAAACCGGCCTTTAGTAACCTCGGCAAGACACTCACCTACGGTGAGCTGTACGAATTGTCGGGTGCTTTTGCCGCTTACCTGCAACAGCATACCGATTTGCAGCCAGGCGATCGAATCGCCGTGCAACTGCCAAACCTGCTGCAATACCCGGTCGCCGTGTTTGGTGCTATCCGCGCCGGCTTGATCGTGGTCAACACCAACCCGCTGTACACCGCGCGGGAAATGGAACACCAATTCAACGATTCCGGCGCCAAGGCGCTGGTGTGCCTGGCGAACATGGCGCACCTGGCCGAGACCGTGGTGCCCAAGACGGGCGTCAAGCACGTTATCGTCACCGAAGTGGCCGACCTGCTGCCACCGCTCAAGCGCCTGCTGATCAACAGCGTCATCAAGTACGTGAAGAAGATGGTCCCGGCGTTCCATCTGCCCAAGGCCGTCAAGTTCAATGACGTGTTGAGCAAAGGCCACGGCCAGCCCGTGACCGAAGCCAACCCGGCCAGCAGCGACGTTGCCGTGCTGCAATACACCGGCGGCACCACCGGCGTGGCCAAGGGTGCAATGCTGACCCACCGCAACCTGGTGGCGAACATGATGCAGTGCAGGGCACTTATGGGTTCCAACCTGAATGAAGGTTGCGAAATCCTCATCACGCCGCTGCCGCTGTACCACATCTATGCCTTCACCTTTCATTGCATGGCGATGATGCTGATCGGCAACCACAACATCCTGATCAGCAACCCGCGCGACCTGCCGGCGATGGTTAAGGAGCTGTCGAAGTGGAAGTTCAGCGGTTTTGTCGGCCTGAACACCTTGTTTGTGGCTCTGTGCAACAACGAAGCGTTCCGCAAGCTGGATTTCTCAGGCCTGAAAATCACCTTGTCCGGTGGCATGGCCCTGCAACTGGCCGCTGCCGAACGCTGGAAAGCGGTGACCGGTTGCGCCATCTGCGAAGGCTACGGCATGACCGAAACCAGCCCGGTGGCCACCGTCAATCCAAACCAGAACATTCAGGTGGGCACGATCGGTATTCCGGTGCCGTCGACCCTGTGCAAAGTCATCGATGACGCCGGCGTTGAACAGCCGCTGGGCGAAATCGGTGAACTGTGCGTGAAAGGTCCGCAAGTGATGAAGGGCTACTGGCAGCGCCAGGAAGCCACCGACGAGATCCTCGACAGCGAAGGCTGGTTGAAGACCGGTGACATCGCGCTGATCCAGCCAGACGGCTACATGCGCATTGTCGATCGCAAGAAAGACATGATTCTGGTCTCCGGTTTCAACGTCTACCCGAATGAGCTTGAAGACGTGCTGGCCACCTTGCCGGGCGTGCTGCAATGCGCGGCCATTGGCGTGCCGGACGAGAAGTCGGGCGAGGCGATCAAGATTTTCATCGTCGCCAAACCGGGTGTCACCCTGACCAAAGAGCAGGTGATGACGCACATGCGTGCCAACGTCACCGGCTATAAAGTGCCGAAATCCGTCGAATTCCGCGATGCACTGCCGACCACCAACGTGGGCAAGATCCTGCGTCGTGAGTTGCGCGACGAAGAGCTGAAGAAGCTCGGCGTGAAGAAGGTAGGCGCGTAAAACAAAAGCCCCGCAGATGCGGGGCTTTTTGTTTTCAGCGATACCTGGATTGCCTTTGTGGCGAGGGGGCTTGCTCCCGCTCGGCTGCGAAGCAGTCGTCATTCAGATACTGAATAGACGCCGCTTGGTTTTGGGGACGCTTCGCGTCCCAGCGGGAGCAAGCTCCCTCGCCACAGGGATCGACGCTTACAGGCGGAACGGCGCGAAATTGACGTTGGTACCGGCCGGGCGCATGTCCTGAAGGTACGAGTCCTTGTCGGCGCTCAGTTCCAGGCTCAAGGCTGCCTTGCGCTTGCCTTCATTGCGCACTACCAGGCCTTCGAGCTTCTCGCGCAGGAACACTGTCGGCACTTTCAGGTGCAGCAGTTCGTCGGTGGCTGGCGTGTGCATCAGCAGATGAACCCATTCGTACTGACCAATGGCCAGACGAGCCACCGGGATATCAAACCACCAGATATTGCGGTTGCGGTTCAATTCGCTGAAATGGCAGTTGTTGACGCCAAGCACTGCACCGCCGAGTTCCTGGTTTCTGCGGGCAATGGCCTGCTTTTTATCGAGTTTCATAACGTTCCTACGGGATTGGATCTTCAGCGCCACGGCCTGAATACGTTGCGCATTCTCGGGGGTTGGCTGGCAAACATAAAGCCCAACCTGTCTTTGCTGATGAAATGACTTGATGAAAATAAATGAAACGTTGTGCAACGCCCACCTGCGGATGGCCGTTTTCATGGCGACTATGGTTAATTAACTCCCCTGCGAAATTGTCTCAAAGCTGCCAAACAGGTTACTTTGATGTAGAAAACGGCCCTTGAGTCGCCCCCGACTTCAACCTTTTTGCGGCGAAAGGAGACGCTATGATATTCCCGGATTTGAAAGGCTTGCCCCTGCACCGCGTGATGTTGCGCACCGTCACCGAGTTCATCGATGACGAGATGTCGACGTATGCCTCGGCGCTGGCCTATCAGATGTTGTTCTCGTTGTTTCCCTTCATTCTGTTTCTGATTGCCCTGATCGGTTTCCTGCACCTGCCGGACTTCTTTACCTGGCTGCGCCTTCAGTCGGAACTGGTATTGCCGCCGCAAGCGCTGGAGCAAGTGAACCCGGTGATCGACCAGCTCCAGCAATCCAAGGGTGGATTGCTCTCGGTGGGTATCGTCATTGCCCTGTGGACCGCCTCGGCAGGTGTGCGGTTGATGATGAGCGCGATGAACGCCGCCTACGATGTGGTCGAAGGCCGGCCGATCTGGAAGCGCTTTCCGCTGTCGGTTTTCTACACCGTGGGTATCGCCGGCATGCTGCTGGTCGCTGCAGCATTGATGGTGCTGGGGCCACAGGTGATGGAATGGATTGCGTCGCAGATCGGCATGGAAGAGTTCATCGTCACCCTATGGACGATTTTGCGCTGGCCGGTGATCGTGGTCCTGCTAATGGTCGCAGTCGCATTGATGTACTACGTGATGCCTGATGTGAAGCAGAAGTTTCGCTTCATAACCCCAGGCTCGGTGCTGGCTGTGGTGGTGTGGATCATCGCTTCCCTGGGCTTTGGTTTTTACGTCAAAACCTTCGCCAACTACAACGCCATGTATGGCAGTATCGGCGCGATCATCGTGCTGTTGCTGTACTTCTATATTTCCGCTGCGGTGCTGTTGCTTGGCGCGGAGATGAACGCGGTGATCGATCACATGTCGACCGAAGGCAAGAATCCTGGCGAAAAGGACTTCGGCGAACACGACGAAAAACAACACGTTTCGGGACTGGGCCGGGACCACTCGCTCAAACCGACCACTGACGAAGCCTGACGATGATCCGTGAAATTCTCAAAATGGGCGATGAGCGCCTGCTGCGCATCGCTGCGCCGGTACCGGCCGACATGTTCGACAGCCCCGAGCTGTGGCAGTTGATCGACGACATGTTCCAGACCATGGAAAGCGTCGGCGGCGTTGGCCTGGCGGCCCCGCAGATTGGTGTCGACCTGCAACTGGTGATCTTCGGCTTCGAACACAGCGAACGTTACCCGGACGCCGACGCCGTACCGCAAACGATCCTGATCAATCCGTTGATTACCCCGCTTGATCCGACGCTGGAAGAGGGCTTCGAGGGTTGCCTGTCGGTGCCGGGACTGCGCGGTGCCGTGGAGCGTTATCAGCACATTCGCTATGAAGGCCTCGATCCCAAGGGCGAGCCGATCGTACGAATTGCCTCGGGTTTCCACGCCCGTGTGGTGCAGCACGAATGCGATCACCTGATCGGCCGGTTGTACCCGTCGCGGATCACTGACTTTCGCAAGTTCGGGTTTACCGAGGTGATGTTCCCAGACTTGGACCCCGCGGCAGACGACTAAACCGGGCTGATCCCCAACACTCGGCCCATGGCAATCATCGGCTTGCTGCGGTTGTAGCGAGCCAGACGCTCGGCCAGTGCATAGGGCAGCAATGGGTTTGCAGTGAAACCATTGCGTTCATAAAAAGCGCGCAAGTCCGGGTGGCAGAACAGCCACACCGGTGCCGTGATCGGCAATAGCGCCTGGGCCATCAACGCCGCCGCAATACCTTGTCCCCGCAAGGCCGGGTCGACAAATAGCCCCGTCAACCAAAACCCCTCTGCCATTGGCCGTAAACAGAGCCCGGCGATGATCTCGCCGCGCTTGCCCACCCACAGTTGAGCGTCGCGAACGGCTTTCATCGATGACTGATGAGTACGGTAGAACTTGTTCAGCAAAGGCCACAGCGGCTCGGCAAGCTGGGTGTACTGGGTGTTGGGCATGTGCGAGAGGGTCACTGCGAAAAATGCGCCTATTATAAAAGAACCAACGCTGCGAGATAGGTGTATACCTGATCTCATATTCCCAGTTGATGGAGCGTGCATCATGAGCAAAGGCATGGATTCGAAGAAAGCGGCGAAAAAGAAACCGACCAAGACCGCCGTTGAAAAACGCGCTGACAAAAAGGCCAAAAAGGTCGGTGTGTTCGGGCACTGAGCCCGCTTTGACGGAGCCCGGCAATCGGGCTCCGCGTTCACTTCCAAGCAAATAACCCATCGATCTGCAAGATTTCCCTGCGCCGCTGCACAGAAGGGGATAAGGCCAACATTCGTCTGTTGGCTTATCCTCTTCTGAGCCGAGCCATGCCCCATTACCTTGATCAAAACCTGCGTGAAGAAATCGAAACCCTGCGCCGAACGTTTGCCGGTCGCAGCGAATGGCCGACCTGGCTGCTGCTGATCGGCGTCTACGCTGCCTGGTTTGGCGTGCTGCTGGCCAGTGCCTGGCTGGGAGTGTGGCTGAGTACGTTGCTGTTGATACCGATTGTAGTGCTGTGGATGTCGGTCCAGCATGAGCTGCTGCATGGGCACCCGACGCGCTTTACTGCGTTGAACAAACTCCTCGGCTACGCGCCTTTTGCGGTCTGGTATCCGTACACCCTGTACCGCGACAGCCACCTTGTGCATCACCGTGACGAAGACTTGACGTTACCGGGCCGCGACCCAGAAAGTCGCTACGTGAGTGCACAGCAGTGGCAGGGCAGTTCAGTGTTCGAGCGTAGCTTGCTCTGGCTGAACAAAACCGTGCTGGGGCGTTTCGCCGTCGGTGCGCCGCTGGCTTTGCTGGCGCTGGCCAGAGAGGAGTTCCAGCGCCTGCGCCAGGGGGATCGCCAGGCCTGGTTGATGTGGCTGACCCACGGCGCGTTGACCGTGCTGATGCTGGCGTTCATCGCTCGGTACAGCATTGTTCCCGTCTGGCATTACCTGTTGTTGATCAGCGTGCCGGCGTTGTCGGTAGGGGCGATCCGTTCCTACTATGAACATCGCCCGCATCCCGAGTCGCAAAAACGCACCGTGCTCAACGAGGCGGCGTGGCCTTGGCGCTGGTTGTTCCTCAACCTGAACCTGCACCTGGTGCATCACGATCTGCCGGGCTTGCCGTGGTTCTATTTGCCGCAGGTCTATCGCGCGCGGCGCGAGCAATGGCAGGCACGCAGTGGCGGGTTTCTGGTGAGCGGCTATGGTGAGCTGTTGCGTCAGCACGGGCTCAGGCCCGTGGACAGCCCTCAGCATCCTTTCAGTTGAGAACCGAGCATGACTTCAGGTTTTGCAGAGTTACTGATGTACGTCGCCCCCGAGCCCATACGCCTGGCTAATGAACGATGGCTGGGCCGCATCGTCGAGCGGCTCGGCGCCACCCGCTTGAGTGCTGAAGGCCTGTCGTTGATGGCGCTTTGGCGGGCGCCACACTTGCTGCTCACTCAGACCTGTGGCTACCCACTGATGACGGCGTTGCGCGGGCAGGTGCGGGTGATTGGTCGACCACGCTATGAACTGCCCGACAGCAGCGGCGGTAGCCATTGCAGCGTGCTGCTGATCCGTGCCGATGACCCGCGCCGGACCTTGCCGGCGCTGCTGGGTTGTCGAGCGGTGATCAATGGCGAGGACTCCAACAGTGGTATGAATCTGCTGCGCCACCGCATCGCTCCGTTGCAACGCAATGGTCAGTTTTTCTCCGGCGTCGCGGTCAGCGGCAGCCACCGGGAAAGCATGCGCTGGCTGCGAGACGGGCGCGCGGACCTTGCGGCCATCGACAGCGTGACCTTTGCTTATCTGGCGCGGCATGCGCCGCAGGAAGTCGAAGGCTTACAGGTGGTGGCGCGCAGTGCATTCAGCCCGACCTTGCCGTATATCGGCCTCGCAAGCCTGACGGATGATCACGTCGAGCACCTTCGCGAGGTGATGAATCAAACGTTGAATGAACTGCCTGAGGTGACTGAGACCCTGGGGCTCAGCGAGGTTTTACCGGCCACTGAAAGCGACTACCAGATCATCCTCGATTACCAGCAAGAGGCCGAAGAACTTGGGTTTGGACACTTGCGCTGAGGGTTGAAGCGAGCGCGGGGCAACGTGAACATTTATATTTCTAAAAAATATATAAAAATAGTTTTTAAGTATTATTAAAGAATAAGGCTCCTTGCTAGGATCGCTGCACCGGACCACCGGACATCCAGCGCAACCCTATTTATTGGAGCCTCCATGTCCGGCACCGACCTTTCTCACAGCGAATACGTGGGCGGATTGTTTCGCAGTCATTATGTTTGGCTGTGCAGTCGCTTGCGCGGCTACCTCGACGCGGGCATCAGCGCCGAAGACGTCGCCGCCGAGGCCTTTGTGCAGCTCCTCGACTCGCCGAACCTGGCGCCGATCCAACAGCCCCGTGCCTTGCTGACCACCCTGGCTCAGCGGGTGATTTATCGTCTCTGGTACCGACGGGACCGCGAGCGCGTACACCTCGATCAGTTGCAGCACATTCAGCCAGGCCTTGGGCCGTCACCGGAAGACTTGACGCAGCAGTGGCAGACCCTGAGCGTTCTCGATCAGGCGCTTGACCGCTTGCCGGGCAAGGTCAGGGCGACGTTCCTGTTATCGCGGCTCGAAGGCCTGACTTACCCGCAAATTGCCACCGAACTGGGCATCTCCCAGCGTTCGGTCAGCGTCTATATGACCCGCTGCCAGGCGCTTTGCCAGCGCAACGCCCATCAACTATTGCTCACACCCCCCACTTTGCAGAGGTCCGCATGAGATCAATCAAAACCTGGCTCGGCAGTTCGCTGCTGGTCTTGAGCCTTGTGGCGACACAGGCTCGCGCCGCAGAAAATGTCGCGCCCATCCACTTTGGTGACATCACCTGGGAAAGCGGCAGCCTGATCACCGAGATCCTGAGGTTGATCGTCGAGAAAGGTTACGGCTACCCGACCGACACGCTGCCGGGCAGCACCGTCAGCCTTGAAACGGCACTGGCCAAGGATGACATTCAGGTCATCGGCGAGGAGTGGGCCGGGCGCAGTCCGGCCTGGATCAAGGCTCAGGCCGAAGGCAAAGTGTTCGGCCTGGGCGATACGGTCAAAGGCGCCACCGAAGGGTGGTGGGTGCCGGAATACGTGGTCAAGGGCGACCCTGAACGCGGGATCAAACCGCTGGCGCCGGAGCTGAAATCGGTGGCTGATCTGGCGCGCTACAAGGACGTGTTTCGTGATCCGGAAGACCCGACGCGCGGGCGTTTCCTGAACAGCCCGACCGGTTGGACGTCGGAGATCGTCAACAGCCAGAAGCTCAAGGCTTATGGCCTGACCGAGAACTTCGTCAACTTTCGCACCGGCTCGGGCGCGGCGCTGGATGCAGAGATCAGCTCGTCGATTCGTCGTGGCAAACCGGTGCTCTTCTACTACTGGTCACCGACACCGTTGTTGGGACGCTTCAAACTGGTAAAGCTCGACGAACCGACCTTCGACGCCGAGGCCTGGAAGACCCTGGCCGACGTCAACAACCCGCACCCCAAAGGGACGCGTTCGATGCCGGCCAACCTGGCCATCGGCGTCTCGGCACCGTTCAAGGCCCACTACCCGGATCTGGTGGCGTTCTTCGAGAAGGTTGATGTGCCGATCGATTTGCTGAACCAGACCCTCGGCCAAATGAGCGAAAAACACCAAAAACCGCGTGAAGTCGCACAAGCCTTCCTGCGCGAACAACCGCAGGTGTGGCAAGGCTGGGTGCCGGCGCAGGTCGCGACGAAAGTCAGCAGCAGTTTGTGACGCAGTTGTGGGTGGGCGGTGAGTCTTCAGGCGTGCGCCACTTCCGCCGCCAGCGCTTCGCCCACGGCGGGCCGTGAGCCAATCCGCGCCTGAAAACGTTCCAGCGACGGCCATTGCTTCAGGTCGATATCAAACAAAGAAGTCCAACGCAGCACAGTGAACAGATAGGCGTCAGCGATGCTGAAGCGCTCGCCCAGCAGGTATTCCTGTAGTTCCAGTGTCTGGGTCAGAACGGCAAACCGCTTGAACAGTTTCTCCTTGAAGAGCGCTTTTACCTCATCAGGAAACTGCGCATTGAACAGCAGTCCCAGGCCACCGTGAATCTCACTCGAAATGAAGTTCAGTAGTTCCTGCAAACGCACTCTTTCCCAGGATCCGCACGCCGGTGCAAGGCCGGCAAGGGGGCGAAGATCGGCCAGGTATTGCAGGATTGCCGGTCCCTCGGTCAGCACATCGCCGTTATCCAGTTGCAGCGCTGCGACATAGCCTTTCGGGTTGATCGCAAGAAAGTCGGCGCCGTCCCGGGTCTTCTTGGTGCGGTTGTCGACGCGGACCAGTTCGAATGCCAGTTGCAGTTCGCGCAGAACAATGTGCGGTGCGAGGGAGCAGGCTTGAGGCGAAAAGTACAACTTCATGATCAGGGCTCTAGGTGAGGATTTTGATCAGTGTCATAGTCGCCCGCGCACTTCGTACAATTAATCTTTCAGACATCAGCCATAAGGACAGCTACTGCCATGATGAACCTGATGCATTGGCGGATGCTGGTGGCCATCGCCGACACGGGCAACATCACCCGCGCAGCCGAGCAGGTTGGCATGACTCAGTCGGGCGCCAGCCAGGCGTTGGCGCTGCTTGAGGACATGCTCGGCGTTCAACTGTTTGTCCGGGAAAACCGTCAGACCTTGCCGACCGCCGTCGGTGCGCAAGTGATCGAACAGGCGCGGGTGATGCTCCAGGCTCTCGGGATCATCCGGGCCACTACCGATGCGGCTCGGGATATTCAGCGTGGCACGATCCGCCTGGCCAGTTTCCCGATGGTGCTCGCGACTTTTCTGCCGCCACTGTTACGCCAGTTCAAACAGCTTTACCCCGGTATTCAGGTGGTAGCGCTGGAGGTTAGCGACAACGAAGTCGAAGCCTTGCTCAGTACTGGCTTGATTGATCTGGGCGTGGTGCTCAATCCGCCACCTGAGCGCAATGCCGGAATATTGGGGCGCGATACCTGGGTCGCGGTGCTGCCGATTGCGAATCCATTGGCTCGCCGAACCCACGAGCACGGGTTGATGCTGGCGGAGTTGGTCGAACAGCCGTTTGTGTTGGCCACGGGTGGTTGTAGCGTCAATGCCCGCAGCCTGGCAGCGGATGCTGGCCTGGCGCTGCTTGATGTACGGGTTGAAGTTCGAGAGTGGGGCAGTGCGTTCACGCTGGTTCGGGAAAACGTCGGGGTGACGCTGGTTCCGGAAATGACCTTGCCGACCCATCGCAAGGGGTTGCGGGTGCTGCCATTGGCGGTGCCCGTTCATCGAGAGTTTGCGCTGGTCGCCACACCGCTCAGGGAACCGTCTGCGGCGGTACAGGCGCTGCTGGCGATGCTCCAACCTGCGGTTATCTGACCGTCGGTAAAGGATGGCCTATTGATGGCCTTGCATCCGTAGCGTTGCTGTCTATGCTCACTCGTAACTACTTATGTCGGTTGAAATATGAAGCATGAAAGTGTCAATGCCTCAGGCTGATTGTGCTTGAGTCAGCGCTTTGTGGCCGGCAGTAAGTTGAACGGTGAATCGTGGGTAAGAGTGCGCAACTAAAGGCACCCCGGTGAAAGGGAATGTTTATTAGAGGGAGTTACTTGTGAATGTTGGGTCGGCCCCCTGTGCGGGGCGTCAAGAAAAGGATGGCTTGATAAGGGCGTTGCTTTAAGGACTCTCCGATTAAACATCATTTATCACCTGACACTTATCCTTATGTTGAGGATGCGTTTGCCTGTTCTGTGAAGAGTCGTCGTAGTCCGGTGAAAGACTAGGAACTTCCGTTAATCAAAAGACAGTGCTGAAGGTGATACCACCATGTTTAATCTACATCACAAGTCGGATTTGCTTGAGATAGAGCGATTCAGCTGCGCGTTGACTGAGGCCAATGCCAAGTTGGCGGCGGTCAGCCGCACCATGGCAATGATCGAGTTTGACGCCACTGGCGTGATCCTTGAGGCCAACGAAAACTTCTGCAAGGCCGTCGGCTATTCCATCGAGGAGATTCGCGGCAAGCATCACCGGATATTTTGTGAAGAGGATTACGCCAAAAGTGAAGACTACCAGCGGTTCTGGCGCGAGCTGGATCGTGGCGAGCCCAACAGCGGAACATTCTTGCGCTTGAATAAGGCTGGCAAGGAAGTCTGGCTTGAGGCCAGTTACATGCCGGTGATCGGGGCGGATCGGCGCGTTCGTAGTGTGATCAAGGTAGCGGCGGACATCACCGACCGAGTCAATAAAGAGCATGAAAACCAGAGCCTGGTGAATGCCCTGGGCCGCTCCATGGCGGTGGTCGAATTTTCCCCCGACGGCAGGGTTATTACCGCCAACGATAACTTCTTGCAGACCATGCACTATTCGCTTAACGAAATAGTCGGCCAGCATCACAGCATGTTCTGTCACCGATCCGTCAGTGAGTCCCCGGCCTACAAGGCATTCTGGGCTTCGCTCAATCGCGGCGAGTACCATTCCCGCCGGTTTGAGCGGGTTGATAAATACGGCCGCATGGTCTTTCTCGAAGCCTCGTATAACCCGATCTTCGACGCCAAGGGCCGCTTGTACAAAGTGGTCAAGTTTGCCAGTGACATCACTTCGCAAATGACGACATTGCAGACCGCTGCCGAGTCGGCCCATTCAACCTCGGTGCAAAACGACGCTTGCGCCCAGAAAGGCTCTCAGGTGGTGCAGCAGACCGTGCAGATCATCGAAGAGATCTCCAGGGATCTCAACGAAGCGGCCCTCAGCATCGATGCGGTCAGCAAACAGTCCGACATCATCGGCACCATTGTTCAGACCATTCGCGGCATTGCCGATCAGACCAATCTGCTGGCACTCAACGCCGCCATTGAAGCGGCGCGGGCCGGCGAACATGGACGAGGGTTTGCAGTGGTTGCCGACGAGGTGCGCAGCCTGGCGGCACGTACCAGTCAGGCGACACTGGAAATTGTCGACGTGGTGCGCAAGAACCACGATTTGTCCTTGAGTGCAGTGTCGAGCATGCAATCAAGTTTGAGCCGTACTGGACTTGGCGTGGAGTTGGCGAATGAAGCGGGAGAGGTGATCCTGGAAATTCAACAGGGTTCACGGCATGTGGTAGACGCCATCAGTCAGTTCAACTCGACGTTGCAACTTAATTAAAATCTCGCGTAACTAAAAAGGGTGCTCGATCAAGTGCTACGACTGGGTCGAGCCCCCTTTTGGCCGATCTCGCGCGCCTTTTAAGCGTGCCTGCGAAGCGGGTTGTTCAGACGACCCACGATGTCGAGCGCGCTGTCGAGCAAACGCATACGCACGAAGGACTTGGCCGGCCAGTCCTGTTCAAGCAAGGCCGATCGCTCGTTTGCCCAGCGCTGTGGCTCGACCCGTTCGCGCAGATTGTCAAAGCAGTCACTGACGTGGCTGGCCAACTCATTCCATAGCGTATCTTCCGGCACCTTCCAATGCCGAGCGCAGAGCAGCGTCAGTTCTCCGAGATGGCACATGAAGGTGGTGTGCAAGAGTTTGTCGCGCACGAAGTCCGCATCGTCATACAGCGTCATCTGCGGGTCATGCAACTGAAGGTCGAGGCCTTGCCGATGCAAGGTCTGGCGGTGAATCCTGATGTCGCCGAAGTCACGCACCATCAACCGGCTCAACTGCCCCTCGGCACTCATTACCATGAAGCTGTTCTGCTGGTGGGCCTCGAATGCTACCCCGTAAAGCAGGTACAGACCGAGTAATCCGGGAACGGCGATCGATAGATAGTCACGGAAAAAACGCAGCAGATCCGGCCTGCTGTCACCCCCTTGGGCCAACCTGACCCACTGGCGCAGCAACGGTTGTCCGTGCTCATCGAGGGCGAACAGGCTGCCAACGGGCACGGCCATTTCACCTGGCTGCAACAGGCTCGACGGATTGTCCCGATAAAGCACCGCCAGATGCCGGGAGCGTTCGTCATCCGCCGGTTGCGGCGCGTAATGCACGCCGATTCGTTCCGGCACGATGTTCAGCACGGCGCGGATCTGCGGCTCTCGCTCGAGCATTCGCAGCACTAAACCGCTGACCCTTGGCCCCATGCGCGCCGAGCGTGGTGAAAGGGTGCGCTGCACGCTGGTCAGTCGCAACGCCACCGGCAGTTTGACCATCGGTGAACAGCGGTCCGTATCGGGCACCACGGTGCGAAACGACAGGGTGGGCTGACCGTTGAACGCAATGAGGGTGGTCACGACCAGCAGGTGATCGGCAATCTCGCGTGCAAACGAGCGCGGCAGCTCCTCAGCGGCTTGCCACGGATGGACGGGGAGGGGCAGGTAGTCATCCGGGTCCAGGCCTCTGGCCAGAAGGCACTGGGTCAATTGTTCGGCCGCGAGGGGGAAATGCCCTTGCCACCAGTCGCGGTACTGCTCAGGTCCGCTCAACGATTCGACGTGAGCCCACTGTCGATGCAAAGCGCACAGGACGACAGGCACGCAGGCTTCGAATTCGGGTGATAGAGCGATGACCTCGGTGGTACTCAAACCCAGCTTGGTTTTGTAGTTAGGGTGCCAGGGATGACCCAGCGTGCCCCACTGCTCAAGCACCGATGTCGGGTTCTGCCGGGCGGGGTTGCCCTTGAGCCAGGTCAGCAGGTTATCGCCATCGGCATGCTTGAACTGTTCGCGAAGTTGCCGGCTCCAGCCCTGGTGAAAGGCCTGGCACAAGGTGGCGTTGCAGAAGCTGTCATCCAGCTCTTCGGCCAGCCGAGCGAGCACTTCGGGTGGCGGCAAAGGGTCAAGTTGCGCACTGAGCACGTTCAGCAACTGTGAAGGAAACAGCAGCTTTTGTGCCGGGCATTCAGAGCGATGCAAGGTGATGCTGCCCTGTATGTCCCAGCTGTTCATCCGCGCCGGGGTGAGCCCTTCGAAACAGAGTCGGGCACCATCGGGCAGCGTGAGCCAATACACCGAGCCATCGGCTTGCAAGGCGTTGGGATTGAGCAGGCCTTCGCGTAGCAGCGCTTGCAACAAGCGCTGAAAGCTTGCGCGGGCGCTGAGCTCGAGCGTATCGGCCAGGTGGCCGAGGTTTATCTGGCGAGACGTGAATGCCTCGGTCGCCAGGGCTTCGCTCCAGCGTGAGAGTAACCATTGCTGTTTTTGCGGGTCCATGTGCATGACAGACGACTCCTTGGGGCGATTAAAAGCAGCTCCAAAGAGGCTATGGCATGCGCGAAAAAATTGATGGCAAGCATTTCCGGCAAGTGTGTGAGACGCATCCTATGGTGTTGGCGGGAAGGTCCGAGAGCGGTTGGCGCGAGGCATTTCGCTCATTGTCGGGCGAGGTATTCAGAGGGGCGCGATGAGGATATCAAACAGCTGGAACGCATCATCTACCGGCTCATAGCCAAGCACCCGCGTGGTTTCGCTCAGGTCCAGACGCTTGAAGCGGTTATTGGAAATCCCGTGACCGATCAGGTGCTGCACACCTTCAACCTCCACTGAGCGCTGGAGTAGCTGCACCGCGTCGCGCGGGCTGAGCCATGCACTCAGGTCCCGGGCATTGGTCAGTTCATGACGATCCGGGAACTCGAATGCGCCAATGCGCAGCGCGATAGTCGACAGACCACGCTTGGCCGCATAGAAAGCACACAGGGCTTCGCCATAACATTTGCTGACACCGTAAAGATTGGCAGGCATGACGGGCATGCCCGGTGTGATCTGCCGGTCCACTGGGTAGCCTTCGATGGTTTGTGCGCTGCTGGCGAACACCAACCGTTTGCAACCGGCCGTCACGGCGGCCTCAAACAGATACGTGGTAGCCAGGATGTTGTTGGGTAACAACTCGTCGAACGATGCCGTGGCGTGGGGAATGCCGGCCAGGTGCACGATGACGTCGATGCCTTCGAGCACGGCACCGACGGCTGCCGCGTCACTCAGGTCGAGGCAGAGAAACCGATGCGGCGCGTCGACCGTGAAACCGGGCTCGACCCGGTCGGTGAGGACGAAGGTGTAGCGGTCCTTCGAAGCCTCGAAAAAAGTTTTGCCAATTCTGCCGCAGGCGCCGGTCAGCAGTACCTTGAGTCCGTTCATGTCTGTCTCTTTCTGGGGAGGAGTCGAGCGTCTGGAATCTATCAGCCCCCCTGCAATGGGCGATCTTAAATACTCGATAGTGCGCTTAAGCTCGCCGGCTCGGATGCGAGCGTCGGCATTGACACCGTAGCGCCTGGAGTGACGAGAGCCATTGCTGTTTTCAGGGCGTACATGGCGTTATCCGATGTTGAAAGTTGCGGATTTTTCGCCCGTAACAGCGGGTGTGCCGGATAAAGCTGTTTCAGCGTTTGGCCTGGCTGCCCTCGACGCAGCGGGGTCAAGGGCAACGCTCACACTTGCATCTAGAGCTGTCGGGCTCAGGTACTCTCGCGAACCTTTAATTCAAACCCCATGTCGACCACCGGCTTAGCGATCGAATTACCGGCCATCAACGTCAGCATGTGTTCGGCAGCACGGCGGCCGATGGCCTCACGCGGGGTGCTGATGCTGCTCAGGCGCGGCACCATGTGCGCCGAGGCCGGCAGGTCGTTGAAGCCGAGGATCGCCACTTGCTCGGGGATCTTGATCCCGTTGCGCAGGGCTTCGAGCAGGGCGCCCTGGGCCAGGTCGTCGTTACCGAAGAAAATGGCGTCGACCTGCGGGTGGGCAGCCATCATTTGCAGAAACAGCTCGCCACCAAGCCCTACCGATGAAGGGCGCGGTGTCAGCAACTCGAGGTCCGGGTCGTACAGGTTCGCTTGCTGCAAGGCACGCCGGAAGCCTTCGCCACGCAGCAAGGTGCGTTGGTCGAGTTGTGCGCCGATGTAGGCCAGATGCCGACGGCCACGCGAGATCAAATGTCCAGCGGCGGTTTCACCGGCGCTCAGTTGCGAGAAGCCGACGCAGTTCAGGCCGGCACCCGGGTCCAGATCCATCATGTAGACGCAGGGAATATTGCTGGTCTCGATCATCCGGCGGGCACTTTCGGTGCGATCAAAACCGGTCAGCAGCAGGCCGCGAGGCTGATAGGCCATATAGTTGCGCAGCAGGTTTTCTTCTTCATCACGGGAATAGTGATAGTTGCCGATCAGCACTTCGAAGCCCTTTGGACGCAGCACCTGGTGGATGGCTTCAAGGGTTTCGATGAACAGCAGGTTCGACAGCGACGGCACCAGCACCACCACCGAATGGCTCTGGGCCGAGGCCAGGGCGCGGGCGGCGGGGTTGACCACGTAGTTCAGTTCGAGAGCGGCCTGCTGGACCTTTTCCACCAGTTCGGTGGCGACGGTGCTGATGCCGCGCAGAGCCCTGGACGCGGTGATCGGGCTGACGCCTGCCAGACGAGCAACTTCGTTGAGGGTAGGGCGGCCAGTGGTGCGGGTATTTTTATCGTTTTTAGAGGAGGTCATCGGGCGGCTTGCCAAACAAAATTCAAGGCACTAAGGTAGCGCTGTCTCGATGCAGCTGCAAATGCTTGAGCAGGGTTTGCCTGATCCCTGCTTTTTGGCGTTGGGAAAGAACGTGCTACAACCCATAAAAATGACAAGAAGGCGTCGGCAATGCCTGCTTTTGCACTAGCGTTTCATTTGGCAAAGGTAGCGCTGTCTGCGCGCTGAGGTGTTACATGAGTCAACCTATCACCGCCCTGGTCATCATGGGCGTGGCCGGCTGCGGCAAGTCCAGCGTCAGCGAGGCCCTGTGCCAGCTCAGCGGCGCGACCGGCATTGAAGGCGATACCTTTCACCCTGCTGCCAATATCGAAAAGATGAGTGCGGGCATTCCCCTGAACGACGACGACCGTGCCGGCTGGCTCGACAGCCTGTGCGATGAGTTACGCCGCGTGGATGCCACGGGCCAACGCCCGGTGCTGACCTGTTCGGCCCTCAAGCACAGTTACCGTGAACGCTTGCGCAGCGCCTTGCCGGGCCTGGGTTTTGTGTTCCTTGTGTTGACCCCTGAAGTCGCCGCCGATCGTGTGGCCCATCGTCCGGGTCATTTCATGCCTTCGACGTTGATCGCCAGCCAGTTCGCCACCCTTGAATCACCGGTGGGCGAGCCGCTGACCCTGGCGCTCGACGCTTCCACGCAGACTGTCAAACAGCTGGCCGAACAGGCCAATGGCTGGTGGATCGAACACGGGCTGAAACGCCCGGTTTAAGTTTTGTTCCAATAGATAGCGCTGTCCCATTCGCAGACGGTTTAAACCCGCTTTAATAACAACAACAAACAGGAGATACCCCCCCATGTTTGGCATGTCCCACGAGTCGTTTCTGCTGCTTGATGCAGTGGTTACCGTGATCGGATTGATTGTCCTGATCACCCGGTTCAAGTTTCATCCCTTCATTGCATTGATCATTGCTGCCGCTTTTCTCGGGCTGACTTCAGGTATGCCGATTGGCACCATCATCAAGGCGTTCCAGGACGGCTTCGGTGGGGTACTCGGGTTTGTCGGGATCATCCTTGCGCTGGGCACCATGCTCGGCAAAATGATGGCCGAATCGGGCGGGGCGGATCAGATCGCCCAGACCCTGATTCGCGCGTTCGGTAAAGAGCGCGTGCAGTGGGCCATGATGTTCGCCGCCTTTCTGGTGGGCATTCCGTTGTTCTTCGAAATCGGCTTTGTGCTGCTGATTCCGCTGGTGTTCATCGTTGCCCGCCGCACCGGCGTGTCGATCATCAAGATTGGTATCCCGTTGCTGGCCGGTCTTTCTGCCGTGCATGGCCTGGTTCCGCCGCACCCTGGCCCGTTGTTGGCGATCGGTGTGTTTGGCGCGGACATCGGTAAAACCATTCTCTACGGTCTGATCGTCGCGCTGCCGACGGCCATTATTGCCGGCCCGATCTACGGTACGTTCATTGCCAAGTACATCCCCGGTCATCCTAATCAGGAACTGGTCGATCAGTTGTCCCGCGAGCCTCAGTCCAGCACCTTGCCGAGCTTCAGCATCACCTTGATCACCGTGCTGCTCCCGGTATTCCTGATGCTGCTCAAAACCTTTGCCGACATCGCGCTGCCGGACGGGCATTTCTTCCGTACGTGGATGGACATGATCGGTCACCCGATCTCGGCGTTGCTGCTGGCGTTACTGCTGTCGCTGTACACCTTTGGGCATCGCCAGGGCATCGGTTCCAAGCAAATTCTCAAACTGCTCGACGCGAGTCTGGCGCCGACCGCAGCGATCATCTTGATCATCGGTGCCGGTGGTGGCTTCAAGCAGATGCTGGTGACCAGCGGTGTGGGGGATGTGATTGGTCACATGGCGGTGAGCGCACAGATTTCACCGATTTTGCTGGCCTGGCTGGTAGCGGCAGTGATCCGCGTAGCGACGGGCTCTGCGACCGTGGCGACCATTACTGGCGCGGGCATTGTGGTGCCAGTGGTGGGGATGATACCGGGCGTGAACCGCGAGTTGCTGGTGCTGGCCACTGGTGCGGGCTCGTTGATTCTGTCTCACGTCAACGATGCAGGCTTCTGGCTGGTCAAGCAGTACTTCAACATGACCGTGGCCGAAACCTTCAAGACCTGGACCGCGATGGAAACCATTCTGTCCGTCGTTGCGCTGGGCTTCATCATGCTGCTGTCGTTGTTCGTCTAAGTACACCGCAAAAACAAATGTGGGAGCGAGCCTGCTCGCGAAGAGGACCTGACATTCAACGATGATGTTGACTGTCAGACCGCTTTCGCGAGCAGGCTCGCTCCCACCTTGTTATGTGTCAGACGTTAGGTTTGGCGACCAGCCCATCCGCCCGGAACATCCCGCGAATCCCGCGCACGGCCTGACGAATCCGGTCCTGGTTTTCGATCAGCGCGAAGCGTACATGGTCGTCGCCATATTCACCGAACCCCACCCCCGGCGAAACACAGACCTTGGCCTCGGCCAGCAGTTTCTTGGCGAACTCCAGTGAGCCCAGGTGCGCGTAGGCTTCAGGGATCTTGGCCCAGACGTACATCGAGGCTTTCGGATTTTCGACCATCCAGCCCAGTTCATGCAGGCCTTTGACCAGCACGTTGCGACGTTGCCGGTATTGCTCGGCGATGTCTTTGACGCACTGCTGATCACCTTCCAGCGCAGCGATGGCCGCCACTTGCAGCGGGGTGAAGGTGCCATAGTCGTGGTAGCTCTTGATCCGCGCCAGGGCGTTGACCAGTTCCGGGTTGCCGACCATGAAACCGATCCGCCAGCCAGCCATGTTGTAGCTTTTGGACAGGGTGAAAAACTCCACCGCAATGTCTTTGGCGCCCGGCACCTGCATGATCGATGGGGCTTTCCAGCCGTCGTAGACGATATCGGCGTAGGCCAGGTCGTGCACCACCAGTACGTCGTACTGCTTGGCGAGGGCGATCACGCGTTCGAAGAAGTCCAGTTCGACGCACTGTGCGGTCGGGTTGGACGGGAAGCCGAGAATCATCATCTTCGGTTTCGGGATCGAACCGCGAATGGCCCGTTCCAGTTCAGCGAAAAAATCCACGCCAGGAATCAGCGGCACCGAGCGCACTTGGGCGCCGGCAATCACCGCACCGTAGATGTGGATCGGGTAGCTCGGGTTGGGCACCAGCACGGTGTCGCCCTGGTCGAGGGTGGCGAGCATCAAGTGCGCCAGGCCTTCCTTGGAACCGATGGTGACGATGGCTTCGGTTTCCGGGTCGATGTCGACCTCGTAGCGATCCTTGTACCAGTTGGAAATCGCCCGGCGCAGGCGCGGAATACCTTTGGACGTGGAGTAGCCGTGGGTGTCCTCGCGTTGGGCAACCGTGACCAGTTTTTCAACGATGTGCGGCGGCGTCGGGCCGTCGGGGTTACCCATGCTCAAGTCGATGATGTCTTCGCCACGACGACGGGCGGCCATCTTCAGCTCGGCAGTGATGTTGAATACGTAAGGGGGGAGTCGATCTATGCGCGCAAAGCGGCGCGGCGAACCATGTTCGGCCATTGTTGCCTCGAATAACGTAAGCGCCCGGAACCGTCCGAGCGACGCTGGCCACTGCGGTGGCCTGTGGCGGAAGATAAGGGCGCTGATGGCCGATTGTCTAGTGGTCAGGTTCAACTATTTTCGATGACACTGCTGACCGAACGTGCAAATTTTTGCTGTGCGCCGGCGCGTGCGCGCTTTTTGCAAAACACGGCTGTCACTTAAAAAAACACCACCAGACGGGATGAAAAATGGAGTTTTCCAGCGGCTTTTTGCTGAGCCTTTCGCTGTGCCTGGATATCGGCGTGGCTAATATTGCGATGATCACACTGGCCATGCAGCGCGGGTATTTCCAGGGTTTCGCGTTGGGGCTCGGCACCTGTGTCGGCGACCTGGTTTACGCGGTGCTGGCGCTGGCCGGCATGACGGTGCTGCTGCAGTACTCGGCAGTGCGCTGGGTGTTGTGGGTGGGCGGTTCGGCGCTGCTGCTGTACTTCGCCGCGAAAATGATTTATTCGGCCATCCATCACAGCGCCGCGTTGGCGGAGGCGGGTGAGGTCAGTGCCGGCTCCCATCGCCGGGAGTTTTTCCGTGGGATTTTTCTGGCGATGTCATCGCCCAGCGCAATTCTCTGGTTCGCTGCCGTCGGCGGTACGTTGATTGCCCGTTCCGGGGGCGGCAGCCTGGCCAGTGCCGGACTCTTTCTGGCAGGGTTCTTTTGCGCCGGGCTGCTCTGGTGCGTGGCCCTGTGCCTGGCGGCAAGCCAGGGCGGCAAGCTCTTGGGTGACAAGCTTCTACGCTACTCTTACCTGGCATCTGCAGCGATCTTCTGCTATTTCGCGGTCTACGTGATCGTTTCCGGCTACCAGGAATTTATCGTCCCTGCGGCTGTTGCAGAACTTCCAGGCCTTTGACTGGGGGAATCCGGTTTGGCTTCTATACTTTTAGCCGAACCCACCTTCAGTTGCAGGAGATGATTCATGGACGAGCCAAAAAAAGGCGTGATCGCTGAGCCGCGCTTCGAAACAGGGCATTTTCTGTTGATCGCCGGGCTTGGCGGGCGGTTTAGCGCGGATACCACCGAAGGCATTCCCAAACTCTGGAAGAAATTCGAACCGCATATCGGCAATGTTCCAGGGCAAATAGGCGAGGTAACCTACGGCATCTGCTGCAACCCGGATGGTAAAGGCGGTTTTGAGTACATCGCGGGTGTCGAGATCAGCAAGCTCGATGATCTGCCAGAACTCTACCGCTGGATCGAAATTCAGCCTCAGCACTACGCGGTGTTCAAGCACGAAGGTGGGCTGGATACTTTGCCGCAAACCTTTCAGTACATCTGGAAAACCTGGTTGCCGCAGTCGGGTCATGAGGCTGCCGATGCTCCGGAGTTCGAGCGCTACAGCGACGACTTCAATCCGAAACTCAATACCGGTGTGCTGGAAATCTGGGTGCCGCTCAAAACTGCCTGAATGGGGTGAGAGGCGGGGTACTCAAGCGTCACCGCCTCTCGGTATCTGCACTATTTACCTTTGCCGATTCGGCGCGCTCGCAGCACGTCGATCGACAGCGTGATAAAGCCAAAAGCACTGATGGTGAACAGCATAAGAAGACCGATCTGAACGCTACTCATGGTGAGATTCCCTATTCATGTCGAGAGACAGAAACAAGAAATAGTCCGAACCTTAAGCGAAAGAAAGCCGCTATACGAAGGCTTTACGGGCCCGCAGATGATCGATATGCAGTCCTTATTAATTTATGATTCGCTCCCCCTTTTTTCGCTGACCAGGCCACGCCATGAACCCATCTACGACCGTCATTCGCCAGGTTACGCCCGCTGATCTTGACCGCTGCTTCGCTATTGAAATCCAGGCCTATGAAGGTGATGAGGCGGCCACTCGCGAGAAAATTGCCACGCGGATTGCCACTTGGCCACAAGGTTTTATCGTGGCCGAGGTCGAGGGTGTCGTCGCGGGGTTTATCAATTCGGGTGCGGCGTATCAGGTGGAAATGGCTGATGAGGCCTTCAAGGAAATGGTCGGCCATGACCCGGATGGCCCGCAGGTGGTGATCATGTCGGTGGTGGTGCATCCGGACTTTCAGGGGCAGGGCCTGGCAAAATGCTTGATGACCGAGTTCATCGCCCGCATGCGTGAGTTGAACAAGATCCGCATCAACCTGATGTGCAAGGAACGGCACATTGCGCTGTATGCCGGGTTTGGTTTTGCCTACCTCAAGGTTTCCGCGTCTGACCACGGCGGCATGGCCTGGCATGAAATGGCGCTGGATCTGTAACGGTTCAGAAGGCCAGGGTCAGGCGCCGCTCATAGCCGATACGGCCCTTGTAAGCGTTACCGCTGTCGACCCAGCCTTGCTTGAGATAGAGCCCGAGCGCCGATTCGTTTTGCGCATCCACCGAAAGCTCCAGGCCTTTGATTTCTGGCCAGGCCTGACGCGCTACCTGTGGCAGGGCTTGCAGGAAGGCTTTGCCATAACCCCTGCCCTGGTGGCGGTGATCGACCTGCAGCGCGTGCAGTGTCGCCGTGTCTTCATGGGCCCAGTGTGGCAGGAACGGCGGGCGTTTCAGCATCAGGAAGGCGACAGGAATATCGTGAGCAAGCAGGGCAAAACCTTTGATGCCATCGCCCGGTGCAGACAACAAGGTGTGCAACGCCGTGTCGATATCGCCAGAAAATTGCTGCTGCTGCGCAGGGATTTCGATGGCTTCCAGTTGCTGGCGCTGAGCGAGTGTCAGCTGTTCGTAGGGAACGAGTTGGGTGGTCACTGGCGGTGTCCGTGTTCCGACAAATATGAAGTTCGGATTTTAGCCAGTTTGCCGCGTCGACATTTATTTTATTTGAGCTGTCGATTTGGCTTTTGGCCAGACGACTAAGGGTGTCTTCACACAGAAAACACTCGCAGATTCATCATGAATGCGTCACTTCGATGTCGTCGCGGCACTGCTCGAGTTGCAACCCAGATCGTCGGGATTTTCGCCAAATGCTTAATCTGCAGCCATAGTTGATCAGCCCGATCACGGAGAGCCTTATGAAATACCTATGTCTGGTCTACAGCGACGAACGCCTGCTGCACACCTCGCCCGACAGCCCGGAAGATGCCGAGTGCATGGCCTACGCCGAGTCCGTGCAGGGCAGTGGCCGGATGCTCGCCGCCGAGGCACTGGAATCCGTTCAGGCCGCGACCACGGTGCGCATGCGTGGCGGCAAGCTGTCGATTACCGACGGCCCGTTCGCCGAAACCAAGGAGCAATTGGCCGGCTTCTATTTGATCGATGCGAAGGACCTGAACGAAGCCATTCAGGTTGCCGGCAACATCCCGGCGGCCCGGGTCGGCAGCGTTGAAGTGCGCCCAGTACGTGAGTTGAATCCCTGATAACCACCAAAAACAGGAGTTTTGCCATGAGCTTTCCCGAAGCAGGCGGCCAGCCTGCCGAACACGAGTTATCCATCTGTCGTTTGATTGATGCGCCACGCAGCAAAGTGTTCCGCGCCTGGACTGAACCGCAATTGCTCGCCCAGTGGTGGGGGCCCCATGGCATGACCACGCCGGAGTGTGAGATGGACCTGTGGGTCGGCGGCCAATTTCGCACGCTGATGCGCGCACCGGACGGCAGTGAGTACCCGACCTCGGGGGTGTACCTGGAGATCGTTGCGCCGCAGCGGATTGTGTTCACCGATGCCTTCAAGCCTGGCTGGATTCCTTCGGGCAAGCCGTTCATGACCGCCGAAGTGATGTTCGATGAGGTCGACGGCAAAACGCTCTACACCGCCCGCGCCATGCACTGGACCGAAGAGGATCGAAAGAACCATGAAGCCATGGGCTTTCATGACGGCTGGGGGCAGAGTCTGGATCGGTTGGTGACCCTGGTGACCACAGGCATGTCGGACTGATGCCGGGCGAGTCGGTCAAGGCGTTGGTCGAGAGGGTTTATCGCAACGAGTCGCGGCGCATTCTCGCCACATTGATTCGATTGCTGGGTGATTTCGACCTCGCCGAAGAGGCTTTGCATGAAGCCTTCTTCGTCGCGGTCGAACGCTGGCAGCGCGATGGCGTGCCCGATAATCCACGGGCCTGGCTGGTGTCGACCGGGCGTTTCAAGGCCATTGACGGCTTGCGCCGTCGGGCGCGATTTGCGGCCTCGCAAGCGGCGTTGGTCGCACAGCTCGAAGAACTCGAAGAGGCCGACTGGAGTGTGGATGATGTGGAAGACGATCGCTTGCGGCTGATCTTCACCTGTTGCCACCCGGCCCTGGCGGCGGATGCGCAGGTGCCGTTGACGCTACGCGAAGTCTGCGACCTGACCACGGAGGAAATCGCCCGGGCCTTTCTCGCCGCACCGTCCACCATTGCCCAGCGTATCGTGCGTGCCAAAAGCAAAATCCGTGACGCAAAAATCCCCTATCAAGTGCCTTCCATTGCCGAGTTACCCGAGCGCCTCGACAGTGTGTTGCGGGTGATTTACCTGGTATTCAACGAAGGGTATTCGGCGTCGGTCGGCAGTGAGCTGACCCGCGAAGACCTGACCCGCGAAGCGATCCGTCTTGGCCGCTTGCTGATGGAACTGTTGCCGGAGCCTGAAGTGATGGGGTTGCTGGCGCTGATGCTGCTCAATGAATCGCGGCGCCCGGCCAGAACCTCGGCGTCGGGTGAGTTGATCGTGCTCGATGAGCAGGATCGCTCGCTGTGGAATGCCCGGATGATTGACGAAGGGTGTGCGTTGATCGAGCAGGCGCTGAGCACGCGTGGTTTTGGACCGTATTGTTTGCAAGCGGCGATCTCGGCGGTGCATGCCGAAGCCACGACGGCCGAGCAAACTGACTGGCCACAGATTGTGGGGCTGTATGACGTGTTGCTGCGGGTGCAGCCGTCGCCGGTGATTGAGCTCAATCGCGCGGCGGCGCTGTCCAGACGCGATGGGCCGTTGGCGGGGCTGAGATTGATCGACGAGATTCTGCAGCGTGGCGAGTTACTCGACTATCACCTGGCCCATTCGGCGCGCGCAGAGTTTTGCCGGCAGTTGGGGCGTGTTGAAGAGGCGAGGGCGGCTTATCTGCGCGCCCTTGAGTTGACTCAGCAAGTGCCGGAACGGCGGTTTATCGAGCGGCGGTTGAGTGAGTTGCAATGATGGCCGCACTCATCGCCCGTAGCAGCTGCCGAGCCACGTTCGAGCTTGTAGCAGCTGCCGAGCCCGCGAGGCTGCGTTCGGCTGCGAAGCAGTCGTAAAGTCGGGCAACGCGTGTTTCCAGGCAAACCGTGGACTCAGGATTTGCGAGGACTTCGTCCTCGAACGCAGCCTCGCGGGCTCGGCAGCTGCTACGGATACGGAGGTGGTTTCGCAGCGTATTTCACTCCAGCATCTTGCCCAGCAACCAGCTCCCCGCCGGCCCCGGCGGATGCAGGCGTGACCAGAGCGCGTCGACTGCCACCGGTTTCGGCCAGCCGCGGACCTTGAGTTCCTGCAACGAACCTGCACCAAAGCGCCCGACCAGCCAGCGTGGCAAGGGGGCCCAGCCGAAGCCGCCTTGAGCCATTTCCAACAGCATCAGATAACTGGGCGCCGACCAGACCCGGCCTTGGGCGCGGGTTTCGTATGGATTGATGATGGTTGCCAGGCGCAACTCGCGGTGCTGTTGCAGGATGTTCTTGTCGACATGTTGCAGTGCCGCCAGCGGATGTTCGCGCGACACGAACAAGGCAATTTCCGTGCGCTCGTCGACCGTCGCGCTGTTCAGGTCTGCCGGGTAGTCAGACTGCATTTCGGCGAACGCGATATGCGCGCGACCGCGTTGCACCAACGCGATCAAGTCGTCGCACTCGGCAATCAGGCATTCGAGTTCCAGGTCCGGGTAACGCTGCTCGAAGTCGCTCAATGCGGCTTCAAAGCGGTCGGATTGATAGGTGTCGGAAATCGCTACCGTCAGTTTCGCCTCGACGCCCTGGGAAAGCTGCGCGGCGGTCATTTCGAGGCGGCTGGTGGCGGCCAGGATGTCCTCGGCGCGTTGCAACATGACATGCCCGGCCGACGTCAGGCTGGGCTTGCGACTGCTGCGATCGAACAGTGTCACGTTCAGGTCGATTTCCAGGCTGGCGACGGCCGCGCTGATGGTCGATTGGCTTTTGCCGAGTTTGCGTGCGGCTGCGGAAAACGAGCCTTGGGTCGCCGCCTGGACGAACGCCAGCAGCACTTCATGTGAGGCCATGAACTATCGCCTTGATCGATGGTTACTGGTTATGAAGTATCGGTGTGGTGACGGATGATGGCAACACATTCACCCAGGGAGCTTGATCATGAGCATCAATAAATCCTTTACCGAACGTGTTTTACAGGCCATTGGTTTCGAACTGCTGGCTGTCTTGCTGTGTACGCCACTGCTGGCGTGGCTGATGGACAAACCCATGGTCGACATGGGTGTCGCGACCATTGCCATTGGCCTGATCGCCCTGGCCTGGAACGTGCTGTTCAACGGCCTGTTCGACCGTCTGCTCAAGCGTTTTGCACTTGTCCCCAGCGCCTGGACGCGGGTTCTGCACGCCTTGATGTTTGAAGGCGGTCTGGTGGCCGTCAGCGTGCCGCTGATTGCCTGGTGGCTGAACGTCAGCCTGTTGCAGGCATTGATTCTGGACATCGGCGTGTTGCTGTTTTTCCTGCCCTACACCTACGTCTATCACTGGGCGTATGACGTGATGCGGGAGCGGTTTGTCATGCGCCAGTCTTGCGAGGGATAACAGCAAAGATCGTCCGAACGTGGCCTGAGCCTTCGGACGATCTTTTGAGCTTGATTACAAAAACATCCCACCCGAAGCTTCGATACGCTGCCCATTGATCCACTGGCTGCCCGGCGCCAGCAGCAGCGCAATGGCCGCGCCGATATCATCCGCCTGACCAGCGCGCCCCAGCGCCGTGTTGCTCGCCACCCATTGGTTGATGTCTGCGTTATCACGCACGGTACCGCCGCCAAAGTCGGTTTCGATGGCGCCTGGTGCCAGGGTGTTCACCGAAATGTTGCGTGCCCCAAGCTCCTTGGCCTGATAGCGGGTCAGCACTTCCATCGCACCTTTCATCGCTGCATAAGCCCCGTAACCCGGCAGGCTGAAGCGGGTCAGGCCGCTGGAAATATTGATGATCCGGCCACCGTCATTCAGCAGCGGCAGCAGGTTTTGGGTGAGGAAAAACGGCCCCTTCAGATGAATGTTCATCAGCAGGTCGAACTGCGCGACGGTGGTGTCGGCGAAGTTCGCATGGACGCCGACCCCGGCGTTGTTGATCAGAAAGTCGAAGTGCTGACGGTCGAAGTGTTGCTGCAACAGCGTCCCGACCTCAGTGCTGAAAGCGGCGAAGCGTTCGCTCTGGCCGACGTCGAGTTGCAGCATGGCAGCGCGACGGCCAAGGCTTTCGATTTGCGTGACGAGCGCCTGGGCTTCGTCGCCCCGGCTGTTGTAGGTGCCGATAATGTCGATGCCCTGGGCTGCCAGGTGCAGGGCGGTGCTTTTGCCGAGGCCGCGGCTGGCGCCGGTGATCAATGCGATTTTGCGGTTCATGGGACATTCTCCAGAGCAGTGAGTGATGATGGGAGAAAGTTTATTTATCCGCCTTGTGGTGATAAACAGGCTTAAATCGGAATCACTGGTCGGATTAACCGAACAATAAAGAGTCGGCCGCATGAACAAACTGGAACTGTTGCGCACTTTCGTCCGGGTCAGCGAAATGTCGAGTTTTACCCTCGCGGGCGAAAGCCTCGGCTTGCCCCGTTCCACCGTTTCCGAGCACGTCCAGGCCCTGGAAACCCTGCTCGGCACACGCCTGCTACAACGCACGACGCGCAAGGTTCAGGCGACCCAGGACGGTCTGGTGTTGTACGAGCGCAGCAAGGACTTGCTGTCGCACATGGATGAAATCGAAGGGTTGTTTCGCCAGGACGAGGCCTCGCTGACCGGGCGTATTCGGATCGACATGCCCACCATCCTCGCCCGGCGGGTGGTGATGCCGCGCCTGCCGGAGTTCATGGCGCTGCACCCCAACCTGGCGCTGGAAATCAGCAGCACCGATCGTCGGGTGGATCTGCTCAGTGAAGGCTTCGATTGCGTCGTACGGGTCGGCGCGCAACCGGATCAATCGGTGGTCGCTCGTCACCTGTGCGATTTCTCGATGGTCAACTGTGCAAGCCTGGCGTATTTGCAGCGCTACGGTGTTCCGCAACGGCCGGAAGACCTGGCGCAGCATCGGCTGGTCCATTACGTCGGCGTACTGGGTTCGCGGTCGGAAGGTTTCTTGTACGAGGAAGAGGGCACGTTGCATCGAATGCCGATGAGCGGCAGTGTGACGGTCAATAATACCGACGCTTACGAGTCAGCGTGTCTGGGTGGTTTCGGGTTGATCCAGGCGCCGCTGATGGGGATGCAGCCGTACCTGCTCAGCGGTGAGCTGGTGGCGGTCTTGCCGCAGCTGAGCGCACCGTCCCTGGAGGTTTCGCTACTCTATGCCCGGCAACGGCATTTGCCATTGCGGGTTCGAGCGTTCATGGACTGGCTGGGGCAGGTGATCCAGCCCATGGCCTGAAGAACGGCAAATCCCCCTGTGGGAGCGAGCCTGCTCGCGATGGCGGCAGTACAGTCGACATAGATGTCGGATGTTAGACCTCATCGCGAGCAGGCTCGCTCCCACTTGGGTTATGCGTCAGACGTGGAAGTAACCCACGCAGGAATCGAACGGCAGGCGCTTGAGTTCGATCTTGTTCAGGTCGAAGACTTCGCGCAGGGCTTTGGTTTCGCCCGGGAAGTTGCGGTAGGCGACTTCGTCCAGTACCACGATGGCGCCTTTTGGCATGTACGGCAGGAAGGTTTCCAGCGCGACTTTGGTCGACTCATACAGGTCGGTGTCGAGGATCAGCATCGCCACGACCAGGTCCGGACGGGTCTTGACCCACTCCGGTGCGGTCTTGCAGATATCGCCCTTGACCAGCTCGCAACGCGGGATGCGGTTGACCGGACGCAGCAGGTCGTTGGCGTCGATCATGTCCTGGATCAGCGACTGGTCGGTGTCGGAGAACATGGTCTCGTTGACGTCGGCCGGGTCTTCGTCCTTGTTGATGCTCTGGAAGCCTTCAAAGGTGTCGAAGCCAACGATCGAACGGTTGATCGCGTAGGGTTCCAGGATCATCGACAAGTGCATGTAGAGCATCAGCGAGTTGCCCTTGTACACGCCGCACTCGACGATCGCGCCCGGGATTTCGGCGACCTTCTTGAACAACTCCATGCGCGACAACGCAGCGGTGACGCCGATGCGGTTGGCGAACACAAAAGGGGCATCGGCCACGTACTCGGCGTCGACGCGCTTGAGGACGCCAGCGCGGGTTTCGTTGTATTGGGCCTCGGCAGGCGTAATGCGACGCTTGGTCATTATTTGATTCCTTGGAAATTCGAGAAGTCGTGGGCGTGGAAATAGTCTTTGAAGCCGGCGCCGACATCCGGGCACGCGCTGTCGACGTTGATTGCGCCGCGCTTGTGCTTCAGGTCGTCGAGGTGCATCAGGCGGAAATCCACGCTGAAGCGGGTGTTATCGGTGTAGTTGGGAACAGTGCCATGCAGGTGTGAACCGGAGAAAATCAGCATTTCACCGGTGTTGCCGGCGATGCGGACTTCCGAGGCACCGTTGATCTCTTCCTGAGGAACCGGATGCACCCGACGCTCTTCGGTGAGGTTGTCCTTGGCGCGATGGCGCTGGGTGTTGATCCACTCAGACAGGCTCCAGTCGGCCGAGGTGTTCTTCACCGGCACGTCGAAGTAGGCCGGGTTGATCATCATAGTCTGCTCGGGCTTGATGGTGTGCACCGGCATCCAGGTGTTGATCTGGCAGTCGACGCTGCCATACCAGGTGTCGCGGTGCGGCTTGTAGGCGTAGCTGACACCCGCGTGCAAGTAGTTGTAATTGGGTACGACGCGAACACGCGGCACATCGAAAATGTAGTCCTGCGGGTCAACGCCGATTTCCAGGGTAAACGCGCGGATCAAGTCCTTGGCGCGTTGGCTGTTGGTGAACTGGCCCTTGAGGCGGGTCACCAGCGCAACAAAATCCTCGACCGGCATCATGCGGTGCAGGGCGTGGTGATCGGTCTCGCCGTCGAATGCGGCGGTAATGCTCTCTTGGGCAAAGGCGCACAGCTCTTTGGCCGAGGTGAGCTCGGTGTTCAGGAAAATGTCGCCTGCATAGATGGCTTCTTTGAAGTCAGCTTTCTTCTGAAGCTGATTGATGTACAGATTCACGGTTCCCCTCCTGAGTGCATCGAGTCTTATATGAGTCGGCATGAGGCTAACAAACTGAAGCCCGATTGCGCTGAATCATTCTTGCTGCGTACGTACTCGGAGCGTCAATGGATGCATTCCCACGCAGAGCATGGCAACGCTGTTTGACGGTTCTGTGACAGTTTGGTGGCCTATGTAATGGAGCCTCTACCGGTGGTCGGGTCGGTTCAAGAAACCCTGAGCCGCGCCGATGACGCCTAGGCAGGATCAGGCACTTTGGTGCCTGGCCCGCACGTTGTTGACAGGGAGGTCCGGACATCCTGCGTGCCCCTTCGGTGCGTGTCTTATCCCTGTCATGAGTATCACTCGATGTTTTTGCAAAAATCCCTGAGAGCGCAAATCCTCGCACTGCTGAGCGGCAGCCTGATCGCGATGTTGCTGATCGCCCTGGCCTGTTTTCACTTTCTCTCCAGCGGGGTGCAGAACTATCGCAACCTGATCGAAGGTCCGCTGCATACCTCGCAACTGATCGATGAAGCCAATCTGCAATTCAAGGCTCAGGTGCAGGAATGGAAAAACGTCCTGTTGCGCGGCAAGCAACCGGCTGACCTGGACAAATACTGGAAGCAGTTCGAGGATCGTCAGGGAGACGTACAGAACATTCTCGGTGAGCTGACCCGCCAACCGGGCATCGAAGCGTCGCTCAAGGCTCGCCTTGAAAGCCTGCGTGATGCGCACCGTGCTCTCGGTGGCGCTTATCAAAAAGGTCGGGAGGCTTTCCTGGCGACTGGTGCCGACCCTACGGCGGGTGATAGCGCGGTCAAAGGCGTGGACCGCGCCACCAGTGAACAGATGAGCGAGTTGGTCAACGAATTGCGCAAGCAGGGGCGTGAGCAGTCGACGCTGATCAGTGCCAGCGCCGATCGCACGGTGTTGCTGGGAATCCTGGTGATGTTGGCTTCGGGTCTGTTGATTGGCTTGTTCAGCCTGTGGCTGGTCAACCGCAATCTGGTGGAACCCATCCGCAAGTTGATTGAATACGTTGCGCAATTGAGCCAGGGCCGTTTCGCTGAGCGGGTGGCGAGCGATCGTCAGGATGAGTTGGGCAAGCTGGCGGTCGCGGCCAACACGTTGCGCGATTTCCTTGCTGAGACCTTCAGTCGTTTGCAGCGCAGCGCGTCGGATCTGGACAGCGCCAGCGGCGAGTTGAACTCGATTGCGACGTTGATGGCCCATGGCACCAACGAACAGTTCAACCGCACCGATCAAGTTGCCACGGCGATGAACGAAATGTCCGCCACTGCCCAGGAAGTTGCTCGTCATGCCGCCGACGCGGCGCGGGCCGCCGATGATGCCGACCAGTCGGCCCAGCAGGGCGAGAAGGTCATGCAGGGAACGATTCATACCATCACCCGGATGCGCGGTGAAATCGCCAATACCGCCACCGTCATCCGCCAACTGGAAACCGACAGCGGGCGTATCGGCAAAGTGCTGGAAGTGATTCGCGGCATCGCCGAGCAAACCAACCTGCTGGCACTCAATGCCGCCATCGAGGCCGCTCGGGCCGGTGAAGCCGGACGCGGGTTTGCCGTGGTGGCCGACGAAGTACGCAGCCTGGCCCAGCGCACGGCGGCGTCGATCATCGAAATCAACCAGATCATCCAGAGCGTGCAGACCGGTGCGATAGACGCGGCGCAAGCCATCGAAAGCGGTCAGTCGCGCAGCGATGAGAGTGTCGAACAGGTCACTCAGGCCGGGGCCATGCTTGAGCGCATCACCGCGTCGGTGGAAGCGATTCGCGACATGAACCGTCAGATCGCCACGGCGGCCGAAGAACAGACTTCGGTAGCCGAAGACATTTCGCGCAACCTGACCGAGATCACCAGCATCGCCAGTACCAATCTGGACAACGTGCAGCGCACTGAAGCGGCGAGCAATAACCTGCACGGCTTGTCGGGGCAGTTGAGCGCGGTGACGGCGAGCCTGAGCGCCTAGGCAACAAACTGTGTATCGGCACGCTGACCGTGTCGGTACACAATCCCTCTCAAGAGTGGGCGTTGCGCGTCGATGATGGGTTTATCCCTGAACCGCATTGAAGGAAACGCCCATGGTCAGCATCACTTCGGTCTCGATCAATCAGACTCTGTCCACTCCCGCCAGCAATACAGCCATCAGCGACACCACTCAAAGCACAACCGCGACGGGCAGTTCGACCGCCGACAGTGGCAAAGTCGCCGCCGGTGGTGCACCCGCGTCGGGCACCAGCAGTTCGAGCAGCAGCGGTGAATCGGATGCGGTAAAAGAGCTGCGCAAGCAGATTGCCGAGCTGCAAAAGCAATTGCAGGAACAACAGCAACAACTGCAAGCGGCTCAGGCCAGTCAGGAAAGTGCGGATGCCAAAGTGGCGAAAGTCGCGACCGCCCAGTCGCAGATCGCATCCACCTCGAGTTCGTTACAGACCGCTAGCGCGGCGTTGTTGCAAGCGTTGCAGCAATCGGGCAGCAGTACGTCGGGGTCGTTGGTCAGTACGACGGCTTGATGGGACACAGTTAACAAAAAAAGCCGCGCAACCCGAAGGTCACGCGGCTTTTTTGGATGTCGACTTACTTGTCTTGCTTTTTGCTCAGTACCTGGCCGGTTTTGGCGTCCAGTTTCACGTTCCACTTAACATTTTTTGCATCACGGATTTCGACTTTGTACACATAAGTACCGGTCTTGGTCTTGTGCTCCAGTTCGGTGTCGGTGATGTTCGCAGCGGTGTTGCCTGGGTGCTCGGCGAGCGCGGCCTGATTGAGTTTCTCCATGTCCATGATGGTGCCGTCCTTGAGCAGGCCCGGGATCAGGTCCGGACGTACATCGGCCATGGCGAAGCCGGCAGTCAGGGTCAGGGCAGCGGCAGTGAAAAGGGCAGTCAGTTTTTTCATCGGTTCATTCCTTGGGTTTAGCTGTTTAAGTGGCATCAGGCTAACCAGCGCAACTTAACTCATCCTTAAATTTGCTTGAGCCGTTGGCTTCGTTTCAACGCGAAAAGAAGCCAACGTTTGTAGGAGTAATCTTGCAGGACGACTGAACCTTAGCAGCAGCCGACTCAGTAACCATTGACCTTGAGCAAGTCTGCAACACTGGCTGAGGCCGGGCGCTTGTAGTACTTGAGCAGTTCGCTGGCGCGGTTGGTGAAGATGCCATCGACACCGGCGTCCATCACCTTCTTGTAGTCCTCGGCATCGTCGATGGTGTAGACGTGCACCAACATGCCTTTGTCGTGGGTGTACTGGTTCATCCACGGTTGCACCAGATCGGAATAGCTTTGATCACCGCCGTTGGTCAGCGCTGCCGAAGGGCCAGTGCCGATGGCGCCCTGAGCCTTGGCGTAGTCGACCCATTGCTCGAATTCGGTGTTGTCCTTGGGTTCCTGCCTGGCGTAGTAAGTGGCTTTATCCTTGTCGCCGGATTCGGCGAAGGTCATCTTCGACTTTGGCTCGATACTGCCTTCGCCCACCCACAGCAGCAGAATTTTTGGCACTTGCGGCATTTCTTTTTGCAGCAGTTCGAGGCTGCTCTTCTCGAAGGTTTGCAGGATCACTTTGCCTTTGCCCTGACCGACTGCCAGTTCACTTTTGGCCAGCTTGGAACCTGCCGGGCTCAGCCAGCCGCGGTCCTGAAGCTTGTCCTTCAGATCGCGTTCAATGCCGGGAAACTGTTTTGGCTCCTTGGTTTCGATGTAAAGGCCAGGCTTGTGCAGCGGGTTGCCCTGGGCGATATCGATGATTTCGTCCAGGGTCAGGATTTTCAGACCGACGTAAGCAGGGCGAGCGCGATCCGGGTGGGCGGCGTTGAACCAACTGCCGGCGTCGAGGGTTTTAAGTTCGGCAATGGTGAACGCATTGGCCGGGCTGTCCTTGCGCTCAGGAAATTTGGTTGCCACGTCGGTGGTGCGTTGCAGGTTGTTGTCATGCAAGGCGAACAGCACGCCGTCCTTGCTGCGTTGCAGGTCCATTTCCAGGTAGTCGGCGCCCAGGTCACGCGCCAGTTTGTAGGAAGGGGCGGTGGATTCCGGTGCATCGAAAGAGGCGCCACGGTGGGCGATTACCGCTGGGTGCGGGATCCCGGTGGCGCTGGCCAGAGCCGACGGGCTCTGTTGGCTGGAAGCCTGTGCCTGGCCAAGTCCGAGCAGCAGGCTCAGCAACAGGGCACTTTTGGTGTAGGTAACAGGCATAGTCGAGGTCCTTTCGTAAGAAGCGATATCAAAGACGTACCTTTTAACAATTGAACGCCGGATGTGCCATCGCCAAACCGACATAAACGTGTTCGAGGGCTATTTTTACCGCGCTTTTGTGCAGCCCTTTGCAGTACGATCCACCTCGGCAGTTTCCCCGCCAGAGGGAAATCCCTGAATATTTTTTCTTCCTGCCCTGCGTGTAAACCATCGTTCAGCCGTCCTTCGGGACGCATCCGTGAGGTTTACCATGCGCATCACGTCCGAGCTTATCTGCCAGGCCGCCGACCAACTCAAAGGCTTCGTCGGTTTCAATCGCAAGACCGCTCACTACATCGTCCGCTTCAGCGAAGACTCGTTCGGCATGGATGTCGCCGATGACGCAATCATCCCCGCCTGCGAGTTCGTCTGGGCGCCTGAGGACGATCAAACCATGACCCTCAAGCGCGAGCTGATCCGGTTGCTGCTGGAGCAGAACATCGACGACCGGATCAACATCACCGAGCCGCTGCGGGTCTACATGCGCCGTGAGGATTTGCCGGAGATAACCGCCCTGCGCAGCCTGGTTCAGACCGACTGACGCTCGAACGCGTAAGCGCGTTCGACCTTGCACACCCGCGTGTGGAACGCTTCATACCAGGTCGAGCGCCCGCGTTCGCGGGTCGCACTGTGCTCGGCGTGCTGTTTCCAGGCGAGGATCGCAGCTTCACTGGCCCAGTAGGAAACGGTGATGCCCAGTCCGTCTTCACCCCGGGCTGACTCCACACCGAGAAACCCCGGTTGTTCGCGAGCCAGTTCGACCATGCGTTGTGCGGCTTGCTCGTAACCCTGGTCTACGGCGGTGCGCAGTGAAGTGAACATCACCGCGTAGTAAGGCGGCGAGGGTGTGTTGGCGATCATCTGCGGTTCCTCGCGCAGGCCTTGATAAAGGCGCTGACCAAGGGCGGCAGGGTGCCGGTTAGCGCCGCGCGTTCGGGTTGAAACAAGGTCGCGACGAAGAACGGATGATCGCTGAGTTCGATGGCCCGCAGATCACCCGCCGAATCGTGACCGGTGGCTTTAAGGCTGTGTGTCAGCAGTTGTTCTCCGAACGCTGGATTGACTCCGTAACGACAACGATAGCCTTCGCGAATCTCTGAGGTCCCATAGGCGTTGGCGATCAGCGATCCGTCAGTCAGGTGAATACCGTCTACCGCCTCGACCAACGAGCAGGCTAGCGGCGTGAGCACTGCGCGGGTGGCGTCCGGCGAGGTTTCCCCATGTTCGGCATCGGCCCAACCCAGGACGTTGCGCGCGTACTCAAGCACCGCGTGTTGAAAGCCACCACAGGTGCCAAGGAAGGGCCGCTGTTGTTCGCGGGCAAAGCGAATCGCTGACAGCGCACCGTCCATGTTGCGGTAGGGGCTGGCAGGCACGCACCAGAAACCGTCGAAGCCAGCCAATGGGGTATTTGCGTTGATGCGGTCGGTGGCCAGCCACTGAAAGTGCAGATCGACTTCATTGTGTAGCGCCGCCATGTTCAGTGCCAGGGGAATGGCCTGATGGGCGGTGACCTGTGGGTCGTAGTCACCGATCAGTGCAATGCGTAGTTGAGGGGGCGTTTCCATGGGGTCTCCCAAGACTTGTTGATTCCTGGAACCCACTATAGATTGGCGTTCACGCAATCAATATTGGCGTTTACCCAAGTGTTCAATGCACCCACGCACTATCAGTTGGACTACCCGGACCTCGCCCTGATTCTCGCTTTGGTGCGCGGCGGCTCCCTGGCACGGGCGGCGGGATTGTTGAAGGTCGATGTTTCGACAGTGTTTCGTGCGGTTCGGCGCCTGGAAGCCGCGTTGGGCCAAGCGCTGTTCGAGAAGAGTCGCGCAGGTTACTTGCCGACCACCCTGGCCCGAACCCTGACCGAGCAAGCTGAGCGCGCCGAGCAGGCGCTGGAAGCGGTGCGGATTGGCGTGGAGCAGGGCGGTGAAGTCATCAGCGGCACCGTGCGCTTGACCTGCACCGATTCGGTCCTGCACGCCTTGCTGCTGCCGGCACTTTCGCAGTTCATGCCCGCATACCCGGCGCTGACCCTGGAGCTGAGCACCTCCAACGATTTCGCCAACCTCAGCCGCCGCGATGCCGATATTGCCCTGCGCTTGACCCGCTCACCCCCGGAGCATCTGGTCGGACGGCGATTGGGCGCGGTGTCGTACCGAGTCTGCGCCAGTACGGCGTATCTGAAATCGGTTGAGCCGCATGATCTGGCGCAGTTGAGCTGGATCGCTCCGGATGACTTCCTGCCCGACCATCCGACCGTCACCTGGCGTCGTCAGCAATTTCCCGGTGTGCTGCCGAGCTATCGCTGCAACAGCATGCTCTCGGTCACTGAGTTGGTGCGCGCCGGGCTTGGCATTGCCGCGTTGCCGGACTTTCTGATCGACCCCGCGCAGGGGCTGCGCCCATTGAGCGAACCCCTGCTCGGTTACGACACCAGCCTGTGGTTGCTGACGCGCCCGGACTGTCGAGCGTTGCGCTCGGTGGTGACGCTGTTCGATGAGTTATCGCGCTGGGTGCGATTGCCTGATCAGGAACGTTGCTGATCCTGCAAAAAGTGTTGATGCATTTCTGAGGTCAGGTTTTCGATGCGCTCGGTCAGGGACTTGGTCATCTCGGTCAGTCGGGTGTTTTGTTCAAGCAGCGAGAGCAACTGCGCGGAGTGCTGCGCGGCTTGGGTTTGTCGCTCGGTATTGGCGACGGCCAAGGCCTCGCGGTGTTGCGCGTCGGCATCGGACTGCGCTTTGTCGCGCGCGGCCTGACGGGTTTGCGCCAGCAGAATCAGCGGTGCGGCATAGGCGGCTTGCAGGCTGAACGCGAGGTTGAGCAGGATGAACGGGTAGACGTCGAAAGTCGTTATCCCGGCGACGTTCAGAACAATCCAGACCCCGACGATGAGGGTTTGCGCGCCGAGAAAGGTCGGGGTGCCGAAGAAGCGTGCAAAGGCTTCGGCCTTCAATGCAAAGGTGTCGTTGCCGAAAGTTGATGCCAAATGGGCGTGCGGCCGGTGGAAGCGCAAGTGATCGACGGGGGCTGCGGGGTCTTTCTCGTGTTTGGTTGAATTCATGATGCTCTCTTCAATACCGTGGGACTGGGCACACTATAACCTTATAGATCCCTGCATCCGATTCGCGCTGAAACACTTTGTTGCGTTTTATTCAGAGCTTCCGCCCAGCGGTTAAAACACGCGAATAATGTCATTTATTCCACGAGCACTATTGAGTGTTCACTTCACTCGTTGTCGGCGTGGCCGCCCTGGCATTGATAGCAAGCCAGAAACATGTCCAGGGTCGACTCTACGACAGTGGTCTGCATTTCGGGTGACAGGGGTGGACAGTTCAGGGATATCTGCGGCCAGAAGGCAAATGCCTTGAGCATTCCCTGCACCTGCTGGGCAGCGAAGCCAGGGTCTGCAGGCTTGAGACGACCATCAGCTTGAGCTGCGCGAATCCAGGTGGTCAGCCCCTCTTCACGCTCGCCAATGCGCAGGACCATGTCCTGGACCCGTTCTGGCGAATGGATGGTGGCAGCGATGGCCACCCGTGCCAGATCAAGGAAGTTGTTGTCCCCCAGCAACTGCAATTTGCTGTGCAGTAACTGGCCGAGCTGTTCGCGCAGCGGCAGGTCTGCGCGATAGCTGTTGTCCTGCTGAGCGGTGACGTTGGTCCACAATCTTTGCAGAATTTCGGCGAACAGCTCTTCCTTACTGGGGAAGTGGTTGTACACCGTACGCTTCGACACACCCGCGGTGGCGGCAATCTTGTCCATGCTGGTGATGTCGAATCCGTTGGCGCGGAACTCGGCAATCGCCGCCTGAACAATGGCTTCGCGCTTACGGTCGGTGAGGCGTTGCGGAGCTGTCATAAATACGCTTCGGCAGAGTTGAAAGAGAATTACACCAGGCAGTTTACTTACTCCCGGCTTTGTTGCAATCTTGAAACTACACTGTGCAGTGTAATTTGTGCAGTCAAAAATAGAGTTTGCGGCTGACGCGTGCGTGCATTGGCCATTTATCGTCCGAAAAAGAAAGCCCGAACCTCGTCGGTTTTTCTGGAGTCACTCAAACATGGCCACTTTCTATTCCCAGGCTGATAGCGCCACTGAGTTGAAAACGTCCCGGCAGGAGCAGGGGCAGTACCGCAATAATGTGACCGTACCGCGGGAAGGTTTTCGCAAGACCTTGCGTATTTTCTGGAACATGCTGTTCCACAAACCGCGTAACACGCGACCGGCCGGTGTCATTCCGGTTCAAGCACTGACTCGCGAACAGCTTCTCAGCGCGCCGAATCACAGTGTGTTTCGCCTGGGTCACTCCACCGTGTTGCTGAAACTGCGCGACAAGTTCTGGCTGACGGACCCGGTCTTCGCCGAACGCGCATCGCCGGTGCAATGGGCTGGCCCCAAGCGCTTTCATCAACCGCCGATCAGCCTTGAGGAGTTGCCTCCAATCGAGGCGGTGATTCTGTCCCATGACCATTACGACCACCTCGACCATCAGTCGATCCTCAAGCTGGCGGACAAAACCAAACACTTCCTCGCGCCACTGGGTGTGGGTGAGACGCTGATCAAATGGGGCGTCGATGCGAGCAAAGTGCGTCAACTGGATTGGTGGGAGGGGACTCAGGTCAGCGGCATTCATTTTATCGCGACGCCTTCGCAGCACTTTTCCGGGCGCGGGTTGTTCAATGGCAACAGCACGCTCTGGGCCTCGTGGGTAATGATCGACGGGGACAAACGGATTTTCTTCAGCGGCGACACCGGCTACTTCGACGGTTTTAAAGCGATCGGCGAACAGTTCGGTCCCTTTGATCTAACACTGATGGAGACCGGCGCGTACAACGTCGACTGGCCGCACGTTCACATGCAACCCGAACAAACCCTGCAAGCACACATCGACCTCAAGGGCCATTGGCTGCTGCCGATTCACAACGGCACTTTCGACTTGGCGATGCACGCCTGGCACGAACCCTTCGACCGCATTTTGGCCTTGGCCTGGGAACGCAATGTTTCCATCACCACGCCACAGATGGGCGAAGCGTTCAGCCTGAGTCAACCGCAGTGCGGACGGGCTTGGTGGCTGGAGGTTGAAGAGGCGACAGATCAGTTGGTCGTTAACAGCTAGGGCGTGCGTCTATTTCACGGATTGTTCTGCGCAGATGCTGGTACGGCAGACTCTGCTAGTGCTGGGGGGAGGGAACCCCCTATCAGGGAAAAACCACTTCAATCCGACCTTCGCGTCTTGATCTCGGCGCTGGTTTGACGATGATCTGTACATCGCGTCCGAGCCGTGAGAGACACTCCATCATCTTGGCTTCACTGATGCCCCGAAATTTTCCGCGAAGCATTTCGGAAAGTTTGGGCTGTGATAACCCCAGGATCTCGGAGGCCTGAACTTGGGTCAGGTGACGGGCCTTTATGATTTCGCCGATCTTTGCCGCGAGTTGGGCTTTAAGGCGCATTTCGATGGTGTTTCGACTTTCCAGGTCGTCATAAATATTTCCGGTGCTTCCTTCGATCTCTATCATGTCTAGATCCTTGATAAATTTTGCGGGGATCACTCAATCATCGCGTAATCCGCCCGCCCCACCGGGTCAGGCGTAGAGCCTTTAACGCTCATGCCTCTACCCGGTGCAAAGCCCGGGAAGAACACCAGACCTTCGGCTTCAAACCGATAGGCGAGGGCCAGGCGGGTGACGTCGAGCAATTCACCGCCAGCCTCGAACCGTCGGATAGCTTCAACGGTAACCCCGGACTCCCTGGAAAACTCCTCCAGCGACCAGCCCAACATCGCACGTGCCTGCGCGCTGTGTTCAGGGGTGAATTGAAAAAGGGCGATACGTTCCAGGGTGATTTTCATCGCAAGAGAGGCCATGGTTTTCTCCGGGTTCGAAATTGGTCATTCAATAAGTACTGTGTTTTTGTACAGTTGTTTTCGACCCGGATCAAACTCAATTTTTTGATTGGTTCTACTTCGCTTCCAACCCCGGCACCTCCCGAATAATGAAGTGATCCAGATTCTCGATATCACCGCTGAACACCCCGAACGTCTGCTCGGGGTTTTTCTTGCTCGGCACCTGCTTCAGCTCCGGTGTCACGCCATAGAAGAAACAGTAAAGCTCCCGCTCGCTGCCGATGGCGCCCTTGATTTCCTCCAGGAAGGCTTTGCGTTTGCGGTAGTTCTCGATCAGGTTTTTGCTCAGGTAGACGTTCACCGAGTAGGGCTTCTTGTCGAGCCAGACCTTCTTCTCGAAATCGATGCGGAAACTGGTTTTGTAGTCCTTGATCGCTTTGATCTTGCCCCAGTAAATCAGCCCCTTGTTGTCCTGCAGGTATTCGATCTTCTTGAAGAACGCGCCGTAAGACGCCGTTTGCTCGCCAATCTTCAGCGGCATGCGTTTGAGCAGGTCCTTGTCATCGAAATTCGACACGAAGCACTCCACCGGGTGAGCGAAGACGCTGGTTTTGTCCGGTGCCGATTCGCGGGGCGGGTGCTCGGTGGTGCTGGTCGTGGCAGAAGGTTTCGGCTGATCCCGAGGCGCATCGACATCCGGCACTGGGGGGGACGGCTTGCGCACATACTGACGCCGGGTCAGCAGCAGCTCTGACGGAAAGTGCTCCTCAGGTCCGTCATCCACCTCGGCGCTTTCTGACCCTGGCGTTCTGAGGCTGACATAAGGACAGCCCTCGATATGCCGGGTGCCGGGCAGATTCTTGAAGTGTGGTGTCCGGATGTAATTGACGTTTTTCGCGTTGAACGTCCCCAGCCCGTTCGCCGCATCGAACGCCGTGCGACAGTCATCGTTGGGGCACTGAAAGCGCTCCTTGGCCGAGTCGAAGTCCATGGTTTCGTCGAAGTTCAGATCGCGCACGTCATAGATCGACAGTTTGTCGTCGAGGCTGATGCAGTAGGCGGTGTCGAATTTCATGGGCGCTCGGGTCCTTGAGAGATAGGTGGCGTATTAATAGCGGGTGGCGCGTGATGACGCACCTGTTGATTCACGTTCGTCGCATCAACCCCCTCCGTAATTGGACAAGACCCCATTGCCTGACTAGCGTTGTGAGACGGATCGCATTGCTCCATGCCTCATGCTGAGGCGCCGCTCCGAGCTGACAGTCAGTTGCATCTACAAGGAGGTCAGATGTTTGGTTCGGTCGTTCTGGACGCGATTCTCGGGATGTTGGCGCTGTTCACGCTGCTGGGTATTTTCGTCACCACCCTCACTGAAATCATTCAATCATTCTTCCAGAAGGTCCGGGCGAAGTACCTTTATGACGCCCTGAAGCTGTTGTTCACCGGCAAATTGAAGGGGCTGAACGACAGCGACCTGGCGTTCTTCCAGCAGGTACTCGAACACCCGGTGATCCAGTCCATGGCGCCACCGGGCCAACGCCCCAGTTACCTGGATCCGGCGATGCTGGCGCAGGTGGTGATCACGCTGCTACTGCACAAAGACGACACCACGACCCTCGATATTCCCCTCGACGAACTCAATGCAGCCCTGACCAAAGGCATTGCGCAGGTTCCCTCCGAGCACTTGCGTCGCGCACTGTCGACGTTACTTGCGGCGGCCCAGGCCAAAGTCACCACGGCTCAGGAACTGCTGTGCTCGTTCAAGACCCGGCTGGAGCACTGGATCAATGCGGTCATGGACCGCGCCGAAGGCTGGATGCGGCGTAATGCCAAAGTCGTGTCACTGAGCTGTTCGCTGGTGATTTGCCTGGTGCTCAACGTCAACGCGTTCGACCTCATGCAGGGCCTGGTGCGCAATGACACGTTGCGCGCGGCGGGCATGCAGATGGCCAGCAATCTGGTGACCAACAACTCGTCTGCGGCGCTCGATCAGCTCTGTGCAAATCGGGACGACAAGGCCCAGTGCCAGTTTGAGTCGGCATTGAGCGGTTTGCAGGCGCTGCCTCAGGGCGCTATCGGCTGGAATAACCAGCCGGCGTTTTTGCATCACGATCAGAAAAACAAAACCGCCTGGTTCGGCTACTGGTTGCTTGGGGTCATGACGGCGGCGCTGGCGGCCTCATTGGGCGGCGATTTCTGGTTCAAGATGTTGAGCCAGATGATTCGCCTGACGGGCAGCAAAACCGCCCCACAGCTCAAGCCCTGAGCGCTATCGGGCACATCAACTCAGGGAGAGCAACATGTCGAACAACTGGCCCGCCGAGATTGAGCACGTTGTCGTGCTGATGATGGAAAACCGTTCGTTCGATCATCTGCTGGGTGATTACAAAAGTATCAATCCTGCGTGCGATGGCATCGACCGTAACGCCCCCAGCACCAATCCTTTGACGGACGCCAGTGGCGGCTCAACGGTGATCACACAAACGGCGGAAATAACGGATTACTTCGCCCTGTGGGCGCCGCCCGCGCCTTCACCACCGGCAACACCCGCGAAGGACAGCGAAGGTTTCGACCTCGGCCATGAGTTCGTCAATGTGGTGAAGCAGCTGGATGTGTCACTCCAGACCAGCCTGACCGCACCCAAGCTCGATGGCTTTGCGCAGGACGCTTACGACAAGGCTCGCACGGATCTCAAGGTGTACAAAACCTGGTCCCGATCCATGGCCCAGCGGGCGATGAACTACATCCCGTTCGGCGCAACGCCCGCCGCCGATCCGCTGCCGGCGATCCAGGGACTGGCGCGCAACTTTACCGTGTGCGACCGCTGGTTTGCCTCGGTGCCGGGCCCGACCTGGCCGAACCGTTTTTTCGCCATGCTCGGCAGTTGCAACGGCCACTTGCTGATGCCGTCCACCGGCACCGTGCTGGCTGGTATCAAAAGCCTGATTGCGCAGTTTGGTGGCGACAGCATTTTTTCGCTGCTGCGGGACAAGGGCCACGATGTGCGCATTTACTCCGACGGCGCCATCCCGCTGGCGGCGCTGGTCAAGGGTGGTTTGCAGCACCTGAGCATCGACGACTTCAAGTCGGATGTCGCCGGTAACACACTGCCGGAGCTGTCCTGGGTCGAGCCGAGCTATGGCCTGCTCAACGGCAAGCTCGGGCCCAACGTGTCGCACCATCCACCGGAAGACCTGCGTTTTGGCGATCAGTTTGTCGGTGAAGTGTTCAACGCCTTGTCGGCCAACACAGACCTGTGGAACAAGACGCTGTTCGTGCTGCTGTACGACGAACATGGCGGTTTCCATGACCATGTGGTGCCACCGACTTGCGTGGCGACCGGTTCAACGGTCGATGTCGACTGGACGAACCCCTTCACCCGGCTCGGCGTTCGTGTTCCGGCGATCCTCGCCTCGCCATGGCTCAATCCGGGGTTGATTCCCTGGACCGACAGCCTCCAGGCGCAGCATTACGATCACACCAGTCTGCTGGCCTTTCTTTGCGATCATTTCCAACTGCCGCGCAGCGCTCTTGGCCCACGGGTGGTGGCTGCCCAGCACTTCGGCAACGCGCAGATCTGGCGCACTGCCGCAACCGTTACCCCTGCGCCGAAACTGGCAGCCACCGTCGTGCCAAGCCGCGCCGGGCTGCCATTGATCGAGTCCGAACTGGCGACCCAAAGCCGGCAGGTGGTGGACAGCGCCACCGGTTACCTCGATGGTCTTGACCCGGAGCAGATCTGGAAGAACAGCGCCCAAAGCGTCAGCAGTTTCCTCGACAACCGTACCCGTGCACTGGTTGATCCCGGCCAGACTATCCCCACATCTGCGGCGCCTAGTGCAGACAACCTGCAGGCGAAACTACGGCGTTTGCAGGACCTGATGGTCACCGCGTACAGCCAACCCCCCGGAGCGCCAGCCGTTGCGCAGCCTGCCAGCAAAGGCCTGGTAGAACCGGGGCCGGGTGTTGCGCCTGCTCGACTGAAAGTCCTGTGCCTGCCCGGTGTGGGATTCACACAGGCCGCCAACGGGCAGGGCAGCACCGACGCGAACTGGCAGGAACAATGGCGCACGCTGATTCGCAGCCAACTGGCGCAGAACGGTCGCGTCATTGATGACCAGGACATCGATTTTCTGCCCTTCGATGACCAACTCAAGAATGGGCCGGACTTCGCCCAGATCACCCGAGGCCTGGCGATGCTGCGGGCAGACGCCAGTGACAAGGCCGACGAGGCCACTTTTGGTAGCTGGGGCCTGCCGGTTAATCAGATGCTGCGCACCACCGTCGGCGCGATCGTGCAATGGATCGAAGACGCCGAGTTGCGCAGCGCACTGACCCAGCATCTGTTGGCGAAGATCGACGCGTTCGACCCGCAGATCATCTTCGCCCAAGGGCTGGGCAGCCTGATCGGTTACGACGCCTTGCGCCGTTCGGTGGCCAAAAAAGGTTCGGCACTGGAGCGCATCGACGGCCGGGTGCTCGTCAGCTTCGGCTCACCCATCGCGTTGCCGCTGGTGATGCGCGAAGTGTGGGGCGGGCGGGTCATGCGCTTGAGCGAAAACGGTCGAGGCATCCGCCGCTGGTTCCACCTCTACAACCCCAACGACGGCCTGCTGACCCGACCGATCACCTCGCCGGACTCCGCGCGCGTCGACCTGCAAACCGAATTCAGCGTGCCGCTGCGCGATGACCTGCTTGACCTCAATCACGCCGCCCAGGCGTACTTGTCGTCACCCACCAGCCAAACCGGCCTCTGGCCACAACTGGCCCGCGACGTGGTGGCGGCCCGCGCTCTTGAGGTGCCGGCATTCCTGTCCCGCAGCGGCCAATGCAAACGCCGCGCTCTAGTGGTTGGCATCAACGATTACCCCGACCCGAGCGCACGCCTCGACGGCTGTATCAACGACACATACCTGATCAGCCGCATGCTCCAGGAAAGCGGCTACGACGCCGGCGACATTCGTTTGCTGCACGACGCCCGAGCGACCCGGGCGAACTTTGTCGAGCGCCTCGAATGGCTGGTGGAAGGCGCCCGCGCCGGAGACGAGCGAGTACTGTTCTATTCCGGCCACGGCACCCAACTGCCGGCCTACAGCAGCAGCGGCGAAGCCGACCGCATGGACGAAAGCCTGGTGCTCTACGACTTCAACTGGGACGACGAAAACACCCACTTCACCGACAAACTGTTCCGCCAGTTCTACAGCCACCTGCCGTTCGACCCGAGCGGCCACGGCGCCAAACTCACCGTCATGTTCGACTGCTGCTACGCCGGCGGCATGAGCCGCGGCAACGGCCGCGTGCGCGGCATCACCCCACCCAGCGACATCCGCCACCGCATGCTGCGCTGGGACCCCTACGCCGGCGACTGGGACCGCCGACTCTACGCCACCGACAGCGACGGCCGCGACTTCAGCGAACACGACAACAAATCGCGCCTACTCACCCGCACCCGCAGCACCCAAGGCGCCGCCACCGGCCTGCGCCCCGAGAAAGAATCCCAACTGCTGCACCAAAGCGAACTCTACGGCCACCACGGCCCCTACATGCCGCTGATGCTCTACGCCGCCCGGGAAAACCAGAAAGCCAGCGAATACGAGGTGGGCTCCAACAGCTACGGCGCCTTCACCTACGCCGTGATAGAGCAACTGCGCAAGTTGCAGCAGGAGAATGCGACGTTGGGGTTTGATCAGTTGATTGCACAGGTGGGCAAAGTGCTGAGCGCGAGATCGTTGGGGCAAACACCGGAGATTGTTGGGCCGAGCGGGGTGAGGGAAGCGGTGTGCCCGTGGCGGATTAGTGGGTTGGGGAAGTGACGCTTTAGCTGAATTACAGCCAAAGAAAAAGGGCCGCTGGATGATCCTGTGGCCCTATTAACACCGAAATTCCAAAACCCGCCGCCAATCCCCTGTGGGAGCGAGCCTGCTCGCGATTCGCAAAACCAACACAACAATCAAGCCAGCCACCAATCTTGTGGCGAGGGGGCTTGCCCCCGTTGGGCTGCGAAGCGGCCCCAAATTCTGTAACCCGGGAGCATCAGACAAACTGAATTGTGCGGATTGACGACTGCTGCGCAGCCGAACGGGGCGGTGCGGCGTTCCGACAAGCCCCCTCGCCACGGTTTTTTGTTCTGCTCGATTATTCGGGATTCAACCGTTTCACCTTTGTATAAAGCGAAGCGGTGTAGTCCTCCCGATCACTTGAATGGTGACAACGTCGATGGCACTTGGGGCAGAGCACAACAGTTCAAATTGCTTCATCGTCAGTCGGCGGTCTTGAAAAGTCATTTTTGACAGACGGTCAGCTCAACACCTTGCCTATCGAAAATCTACGGCTTCGGCTAGCTTGGCTAACTCTGTGGAGGTGTCATATGACTGAACGGGTACAAGTCAACATGCACGAAGCAAAATCCCAGCTCTCCCAACTTGCTGAGCGTGCATGGCATGGCGACAAGGTTGTGATCACCAAGGCCGGCAAGCCTTATCTGGATCTGCTGCCCCATGTCGATACGCCTCGGGTACGCAAGCCTGGGCGGTTGAAGGGGAAAATTCGGATGTCTGCGGATTTTGACAAGACGCCCGAGGACGTCATCGAAGGATTTGAGGGCAGCCTATGAGGCGCTGACGGGATTATTCCGCAGTATGGGGTGCGGCTGGTTTCGGCACGATTGTGATGGGGGCGGAACACTGAGATTTCCAAACCCGCCGCAGATCCCCTGTGGGAGCGAGCCTGCTCGCGATGGCGTCGGTAAATATGTCACATAAACAAAATCCGCCGCCCGAACTTCAGGCAACGGATTTCTTCATTTCAGCTACGAATAATCAAAACCCTCGCAGCACCCGTGACGCCTTCCGCCACCAGGATTGACGTTGATTGAACGGATCATCCACCGATGATTGAGTGTCGGTTGATCACGACGGCTACAGCACCGCATGGCTTTTAGAGCGTAGCTGTTGAAGCAGTTGATCAAGCGTGTCTTGGCCCTTTTTGAGCTGGCATTCCCAAATGATTAGAACTCGCCAGCCCAGAACCTCCAACGCCTCAACGTTTTCAATATCCCTAGCTACGTTACGTGAAAACTTTTCATTCCAGAATTCACATCTGGTCTTTGGGGTCGAAGCATATCGACACTCTGGATGGTGATGCCAAAAGCATCCATGGACAAAGATACAGACCCGATATTTGGCCAATACAATGTCTGGCTTTCCAGGTAGGTTTTTTTTATGTATCCGAAATCGATAGCCGTGAGCGTGTAGGAACCTCCTGACCACGAGCTCAGGACCGGTGTTTATACTCCGAACGGCTGACATCATTCTTGATCGAGTCGCTTGGTCTACGACATCCACTCTGGTTACCTATTTGGTAATTCAGCATATGAATTTTGATCACCCTTTACAGGTCGAGATCTCGTCGTCGGGTCGTCTCGACGAAGATTTCGCTTCACCTCGTTATTCGGTAATCAGACGCGCCACCTTCTTGTAAAGCGACAGCGTGAATTCGTCCTTGTCGCTCGAATGGTGACAACGCTGATGACAATTCGAGCACAGCGCGACCGCATTACTAATACGATCCGAACCATTCTGTGCCAAATGCTTAACGTGATGCACCTCAAGAAACGGCAATCCGTTTTTCTCAAACGGAGCAGGCTGGCCACAGCCTTCACAGGTGCCGTTAGCCTCATTCCGAATCCAGGCTCTCACCTCTGGATCGCGTACATAAGACGTGTTGGTGGTGAGTCCTTGCTTTGGTTTCAAAATTCCCTTTGGCTGACCCTTAAGCGGTTGTTTCTGAAGTATAGAGGCTCGTAACTCTAGTGTTTCCTCATCGGCTGTGGGGGCAAAGACGTCAGCGGTCACAACACTTTCAGAGGCAAGCGCTGCACGAATACTGAGTTCAACATTAGCGCCTACATTTTTGGCTGGCTTGTATCCCTTGATGCGAGCACGGCCCATCTGCTCCAGGACGGTGGAGATGTTCTGCATCCGGAACTCAACAGAACCTTTGGTGCGGCTCGCTAAGGCACCTTGACGCAATAGGCGATTCTCAAGGGCCTTGTTGAACTTCTGATCGCTCTGCTCTAGATCGAGCATCTTCAAATAGGCATCGACCGCAGCCTTAATCTCCGAGTCGCTCCAATCGCTGTTCTTCTTTCCAGTGTCCATACAATCGCCGAGGGTTGAAAACCCTCGGACGATACTGAGTGGCCACTACTCCGTCTACGAAATTTCCTACAGAAAAATCCATTTCTCCGCTCGACTGCCGTAGCGAGAAACTACGCTTTAACCCGCCGAAGTCTTGGACCACTGAAACCAATCCACCACCTTCCTCCACCAAGGCCTAACCACCGGCACCCGCCGCCGCGTGCGGTTGAGCAACAGATAAGGCATATCCCGCAACCGAATCCAGCCCTCATCCTGCCAATGCAACAGGCTCAACGACATCTCCGGCCAATCCAGCAAACTCAACATCGGCCGATCTGTGTTTTTCGACTGCCCCGCATCACGTAATGCCGGCACCACCTGATGGGTCAACCACTCGCGCAACAACCGATGCCCCGGCGTGTAGTGATACACCAACAACGCATACACACCGGACTCGCTGAGCATCAGCCTCTTCTCCGGTTGGCCGTGGTCGCGAATCGTCAGCGTATGCCGCTGATCCTCGTCCAGCTTGCTGACCATACGCTCGTTCAAATAGACGCCCATTAACCGACCCAGATCTCGTGCGCAGAACCATGGCTGGTTTTCCAGGAGTAGGGCGTGAAGGTTGAGGTTGTGGCGAGAGAAGACTAGAGGGATGTAGGGATCAGACATGGCGGGCCCCCGGAGAAACGGGTGCATCAAGCGGATATCGATTAGACATTTTCCATGACCTCTACGTATGAACCTGGGTAAGGTAGGTACCCAACGTAGAGAGTGGACTTAAGAAACTCCAACCGGCTACACCCTATACACAGCTTGAAATCCGCATGACCTTGAGACGGTACGTGGGTTCATGTCTGTGTGGTGGGGCTTAGCGTCTACGTTGGGCGTTTCTTAGGCACCTGCAAGTAGCCTAGATAGGGACTCGATATCGGTCAATTAGGAAAAGGAATAATTTCTAGTAAGAATTTTCCAGGAAGGCTTGGTGACAAGGTTAAAGCCTTGTTGCAGCATTGAGGTGGACGACATTTCTATGGGCCGCCCACCTCATAATAGAAATAGTTAGTTTTCTAAGAGGGTCTGAAGCGCTTTGTAAGCGTTGTTTCGTATTTGGTTTACTTCCGTATGATCGGTTAGTACGCCGTCTTCGTGTATTATTCCATTTATTGTCGTGAGGTCTTTCTTGAACTTCCCTAGAGATAGTGCTGATGAGCGTCTATGATCGCCAGGTAAGTTTTCTGTGTTTTGTAACAGCCAGCTAATCATCTTTTGTAAGTTAGGAGAGTAGTCTTTTTTTTGTTTTTCTGTGAGGGCTCTATCTGCGAAATCTTGCTCTAGGAAGTATGACTCTTTAATTTCGCTGTAGAATTTATGTCTAATTGAAAACTCACGGATGGCACATTCGAATAGAACTCTTAGCAGTACAATTGCTGTGTAAGGAAACTTTTTTATCGATATTTCTTTGGCTTCTCGTAGCAAGGAGGTTATACGAGGGGAGCTGGATATAGTATTGATTTCATAGATTAAGTAATCCATGTCATTTGTGTGTATTGTGTTCTTTTCGTTACCGGGTTTAGCGTCTGGAGAGCTTCCCTGCATAGGCTTTATAGGTGAATTGGTTGGTCGAACATTCTTCCCTCCAGGCAATGTTAGAGGGGGGGGCTTGAGTGCCAGAAGGTGCCGGTGCCGATGGTGAACTTGGAGTCTTAGGTCTTCTTAGCTTTCGATTTTCTGTTCTATATAGGTCGGCAAGGCTTTTTAATAAAGCTAAGCTCTCTTCATGGGCTTTGTTGTTTGAATTTATTCCTGTTTTTTTGCTGTCCCATGGAAGAAGTGACGGATCTTCACAGACATAAAAAGCCCACCCTAAAAAACCGTGGTATTCATTGTGCCAACTGGTAGTCCATCCTGTTGTTTTGGTTTTGTCTGCAACTAGAATTATTCGATCATTGCAAACTATATACCAGCCATACTCTTTGGTGAGTTCCGCGATCCCCGATTTTAAGTCTTCGTAATCCGCATCAACGCTTTTTATGCGATAGTCTTGATGAAGACCTGCCTCCATGTATATGTTTACGCCAGATTCCGAGAGCAAAGTTTTCTCTCGTTTTTTTAGAAAGTCGGGATTGCGTATTTCTGGTCCAAAGGTGCCGATAGGAACATTGTTGATGAAAATTTTTAAACCTTTGGCGGTAAAGATGCCATATCTCTTCCTGATTTCGTCGGTGGTGGATTTTATCCAGATTGCCGAGCCTAAGTCAGAGTAAACTTCTCTATGTATGTCGCTAATCTTTATAATGTTAAATTTTTCATTTGTTGTTTTAAGGCGCTTTGCTTTTATTGTTAAAGTGTTTTCTACTGCTTTTCGGACTTCGTTTTCGGAAAAAGACAGGGAAAATTGATCTCTGCCATCATCCGTTGTCAGGTTTACTCGGCTGCCAAGTTTGAATATTGCGCGATTTAATCCGACGCCATAGTGCCCTATTCCATACGGGTGCTGAGATCTGCTTCCAATGGTGAAAGTCTTTTTGGATAGAGTGTTTTCGTCTATGCCGGAGCAGTTGTCGTGAATGGCTATGTCTTTGTTGTTGATGGATATTTTAATTTCGTATCCGCTGTAAGATGCAGGTAAGCTAAATTTATCTTTCTGTGTGTCAAACTTTAGAAGAGAGTTACGAGCTGCATCAATTGAATTGTCAATAAGGTCATAGATACATTCAATTGTGGTTACGTCTGACGTAAGTCCTTTTATTACATAATCAGGATCTGAGGCAAAACTAATATTGACTTCATTGTCTTCGATTGTCATTTGTCATTATCCCGTTAAGCGGCTAGCTTTCGTTCGAGTTTTTTACGGATGGCAGTTAGAAGTTGTGTTGACATTATTGGGGATACGCTGTTTCCGATCATTCTGAAAGAGTGCCAGATAGTAGGGTGAAACAAGAACCAGTCAGGGAACCCTTGCAAACGAGCGGCCTCTCTTACTGTAATAACTCGTGGTTCTGTTGGGTGTATTGGGCGCATGGCTTGATAACTGCCTTTGTCACTGCCTGTACCGGCTCTAAGTGTAGGGCAAAAACCATTTAAGTTCAGGCGAGGGTAGCGGCTGACTGGCTCAATCTTTCCTTGAATTGTATTCAGGAAGCGATCTACTACTACTTCTGTATGTTTGGTTCCCATTAGACCTGAAACTTTCCCTAGTAGTAAGCTGTCGATTGCTAACTGGGAACCGAGTCCGCTGGGTGGTAATGATCTCAAATGCTTAGCGTAATCTGAGATTAAATTTCTGCTTGGGTACTTAGCCCATGTGTAGTCGTTTTTAGAGTTGGATTTTTCAAAGGTCGGAGGAGGTAAATCGATAAGTGCCTCTCTAACGGTGGTTGGAGGGTGCTTGATTTCCTCTAGCAATGAATGAAGTTCGATGTTTCCAACATAGGCCGGATCAAAGCCAATTATCACAATTCTTTTTCGTGAGGTGGCGGCCCCGCAGTCAAGAGCGTTTATTCGAACTGGGCCTAATATTTTATAGTTGCCAGGAACGGTTGCTAAGCCTGCGTCAAGAATCTCCCTGTTCCCGTCGTCGAGTATTCCTTCCACGTTTTCCATAAGAAAAAAATATGGTTGTAACTCGTTTATCTGACGAAAAAAATGACCTATTAGGTTGTTGCGGGGATCATTGGGTTGTCTCCGTCCAATCCTACTAAAGCCTTGGCATGGTGGGCCGCCAATTATTCCATCTGGGCGAATATCGCCGATTATTTCCTTCCACGAGCGTCTATCGAGCAGGCCAATATCTGCCTGAATAACATTGGTGTTTGGAAAGTTTAGACGGTAGGCAGATTGTAAGTCTTGGTCAATATCCACTGCCGCTAGGGAATGGAAACCTGCTAGTTCGGCACCTAATCCAAGCCCGCCGCAGCCACAGAATAGGTCAATAATAGTAGGTTTTGTCGACGGCATGTATGTTCCTAATTTTTAAGGCTTTACTGATTTAAGCTATATGAAGATTAAGTCTGATTTTATTGAATTGCTCCAGATGTACAAAGCCTCGCAATAGCGAGGCTTTGTACAGGGGAGCATTGTTGAGCGAAGAATCAATCCCAGCTCAAAGCCCCACCAGTCTGATACTCAATAACCCGAGTCTCAAAGAAATTCTTCTCTTTCTTCAAGTCCATAATCTCGCTCATCCAAGGGAACGGGTTAGTAGTCCCCGGATACTCTTCCTTCAAACCAATCTGGCTCAAACGACGGTTAGCGATGAACTTCAGATAATCTTCCATCATCGCCGCATTCATGCCCAAAACCCCGCGAGGCATGGTGTCACGAGCGTATTCGATCTCCAGCTGCGTACCCTGCAGAATCATCTGGGTCGCTTCTTCCTTCATTTCAGCATCCCACAAATGTGGGTTTTCGATTTTGATCTGGTTGATCACGTCGATGCCGAAGTTCAGGTGCATGGATTCGTCGCGCAGGATGTACTGGAACTGCTCGGCGACGCCGGTCATTTTGTTGCGGCGGCCCATGGAGAGGATCTGGGTGAAGCCGCAGTAGAAGAAGATGCCTTCCAGAACGCAGTAGTAGGCGATCAGGTTGCGCAGCAGTTCTTTGTCGGTGTCGACGGTGCCGGTTTCGAACTTCGGATCGGAGATCGAACGGGTATACTTCAGGCCCCAGGTGGCTTTTTTAGCGACCGATGGGATCTCGTGGTACATGTTGAAGATCTCGCCTTCATCCATGGCCAGCGATTCGATGCAGTACTGGTAGGCGTGGGTGTGGATCGCTTCTTCGAACGCCTGGCGCAGGATGTACTGGCGGCATTCCGGGTTGGTGATCAGGCGGTACACGGCCAGGACCAGGTTGTTGGCAACCAGGGAGTCGGCGGTGGAGAAGAAGCCCAGGTTGCGCATCACGATGCGGCGCTCGTCGTCGGTCAGGCCTTCCGGGTCTTTCCAGAGGGCGATGTCGGCGGTCATGTTGACTTCTTGCGGCATCCAGTGGTTTGCGCAGCCGTCCAGGTACTTCTGCCAGGCCCAGTCGTATTTGAACGGGACGAGTTGGTTGAGGTCGGCGCGGCAGTTGATCATGCGCTTTTCGTCGACCGCAACGCGGGCGGAAGCGCCTTCGAGTTCGGCCAGGCCTTCGGCGACGTCGAGTTTGTCGAGGGCGGCTTTGGCGCGAATGATCGCAGCCGAGTCGGAGGCGGTTACGGCGCGGGCTTCAAGCGCTGCAGCACCACCGGCGCTGTCGAGGCGGTCCATGTTGGCTTCGGTTGCGTGGCCAGCATTGGCGCCTTTGGCGACAACTTCGCCGTCTTCTTTGTCGAATTCGTCCCAGCTCAGCATGACGTGTCGTCTCCTGCGTGAGGGCCAGTCGCCCGTGTGAAAACTCTGATGGTCGGTTTTTCACACGGCCCGGTGGCCGCGTTGTCTCTAAAAGGAATCGTTTGTTGCAGCAATACGCAGGCAAAAAACAGAAATGTGTACGGGTGTCCTGAAGTCGCTAAGGGCGGAGATAACGTCGTCAGCTCCTGCGGTGGCCTCAGCGTCCTGCATCCTCCTGTAAGGGGATGTTGCAGGCCCGATTTACGGGCGCATTATAGGTGTTTTTTCGTGGTTGTGGTGCGACGAAATGGCTCAGAGAACCCTCGGCAGGCCGCGTAATCAAGGCGGAGCAAGGGTTTACAGGGCTTTGGCCGATCAAGATTTTTTTTGGCGATTTTTAGCGACAGGGGAGAGGTTATGGCGTCGGTGTTTGCTGTCAAAACGCCGCAAGCCTGATGGGCCGGGACTTACAGGGGAGATAGGGTGTGGGGGTGGGCAGGATTGTGTTCAGTGTTGAGCGGAAATTGTTGAGAGGCTTTTCTGTTCAAAAAACAACCAAAAACGGCTATTTACACTACATGTAGTGTTTTGGTTCGGGTTTCTGTGGTTCCAGACACAACGACGCCCGACGAAGGTCGGGCGGTGATGTCGGGTTGGCAATGGGCAAGACGTCAGCGTTGATGATCAGCCGTTAGAGCAGCCGTTACCCATCACGCTGTAGCGCAGAATATGCCGTTGGCCGTTCGAGTCTTCATATTCCATGCGGGCCGGTACAACTTCGCAAACATCGGGAATTTCGCTCATGGAAACTACCTTGGCGATGTCCAGGTGAGTCGAGTAAGTGTATTCCTCTACCGGTACGGTGTTGTTGGCAACATCAGTCGGGATCTCGTCTGCCATGGCGGTTGCGCACAGACTGCTGAGGGCCAGAACCAATAAAGCTTTCATTTCAATTTTACCTTTCTGAGGTCGAATGGGGTCACGCAACCTTTTTGGGGTTGCGTGTGGAACTTGATTACTGAGTGTTGGATTAACTGCCTTCGTGGGGGCTGCAACTGGGTTAATCACGTTGCCTTGTTGGCGAGGCTGATTTTAGGCGTGCGAGTTGCACGTATATAGGTGTGCTTTTGATAAAGACTATTGGCATATCCTGTAATAATCTCGTAAAAACGACCTCGTACACTCCATAATCACCTTTCGAAAAACGGCTGAAACCCGCTGAAACCGGCGGGTCTGAGCGGTTTTGTCGGTAATTGCGACGTTTTGTAGGGGCTTGTTACTACCATCGTCGAATGGTTCTATAGGCTCGCCTCGGGCTACAACGGGGTCATACAAAAACAACTATTCCACCGAGGTAAGAAAGATGAGTGCGGCTTCCCTGTATCCCGTTCGTCCCGAGGTTGCGGCCAACACGCTGACTGACGAGGCGACCTACAAGGCCATGTACCAGCAGTCGGTCGTCAACCCCGACGGCTTCTGGCGCGAGCAAGCCAAGCGCCTCGACTGGATCAAGCCTTTCACCACGGTGAAGCAGACTTCCTTCGATGATCACCATGTCGACATCAAGTGGTTCGCCGACGGCACCCTGAACGTTTCCTATAACTGCCTGGACCGCCATCTCGCCGAGCGCGGCGATCAGATCGCGATCATCTGGGAGGGCGATGACCCTGCCGAGAGCCGCAACATCACCTATCGCGAGCTGCATGAAGAAGTCTGCAAGTTCGCCAACGCCTTGCGCGGTCAGGATGTGCACCGCGGCGACGTGGTGACTATCTATATGCCGATGATCCCCGAAGCCGTGGTCGCCATGCTGGCCTGTACCCGGATCGGTGCGATTCACTCGGTGGTATTCGGCGGCTTCTCGCCGGAAGCCCTGGCTGGTCGGATCATCGACTGCAAATCGAAAGTGGTAATCACTGCTGACGAAGGTCTGCGTGCCGGCAAGAAAATCTCGCTCAAGGCCAACGTCGATGACGCGCTGACCAACCCGGAAACCAGCAGCATCCAGAAGGTCATCGTGTGCAAGCGCACCGGTGGCAACATCAAGTGGAACCCGCACCGCGACATCTGGTACGAAGACCTGATGAAAGTCGCGGGCACTGTGTGTGCGCCGAAAGAGATGGGCGCCGAAGAAGCGCTGTTCATCCTTTATACCTCGGGCTCCACCGGCAAGCCGAAGGGCGTGCAGCACACCACTGGCGGCTATCTGCTCTACGCCGCGCTGACCCACGAGCGCGTGTTCGACTACCGTCCGGGCGAAATTTACTGGTGCACCGCCGACGTCGGCTGGGTTACCGGCCACACCTACATCGTCTATGGCCCGCTGGCCAATGGCGCGACTACCTTGCTGTTCGAAGGTGTGCCGAACTACCCGGACATCACCCGGGTGGCGAAGATCGTCGACAAGCACAAGGTCAACATCCTCTACACCGCGCCGACCGCGATTCGCGCCATGATGGCCTCGGGCACGGCCGCCGTTGAAGGCTTTGATGGCAGCAGCCTGCGTCTGTTGGGTTCGGTGGGTGAGCCGATCAACCCGGAAGCGTGGGACTGGTACTACAAGAACGTCGGCCAATCCCGTTGCCCGATCGTCGATACCTGGTGGCAGACCGAAACCGGCGCGACCCTGATGAGCCCGCTGCCGGGTGCGCACGCGCTCAAGCCTGGCTCTGCGGCGCGGCCGTTCTTTGGGGTGGTGCCGGCGCTGGTGGACAACCTGGGCAACATCATCGAGGGCGTTGCCGAGGGTAACCTGGTGATTCTCGATTCGTGGCCAGGTCAGGCGCGCACGCTGTATGGCGACCACGACCGTTTCGTTGACACCTACTTCAAGACCTTCCGTGGCATGTACTTCACTGGCGACGGTGCGCGTCGCGATGCAGACGGCTATTGGTGGATCACCGGTCGCGTGGATGACGTGCTCAACGTTTCCGGCCACCGCATGGGCACGGCCGAGATCGAAAGCGCGATGGTTGCCCACCCGAAAGTCGCCGAAGCGGCGGTGGTCGGTGTGCCGCACGACATCAAAGGGCAGGGCATTTACGTCTATGTCACGCTGATCGGTGGCGAAGAGCCGAGCGAAGCGTTGCGTCTGGAACTGAAAAACTGGGTGCGCAAAGAGATCGGCCCGATTGCCTCGCCGGATGTCATCCAGTGGGCGCCAGGCCTGCCGAAAACCCGTTCGGGGAAAATCATGCGCCGTATCCTGCGCAAGATCGCCACGGCTGAATACGACGGGTTGGGGGATATCTCCACCTTGGCGGACCCAAGTGTGGTGCAGCATTTGATTGATACGCACAAGACCATGAGCGTCGCTTAACGGCCGTTCTTGAGTCATCGAAGCCCTGCCCGGTGTTGAGCCTGGTGGGGCTTTTTTGTGGTGATCAGGTTTGGATTCTCTATTGCTTGGGCCGGCCTCATCGCGAGCAGGCTCGCTCCCACAGGGGATTTGTGGAGGGTGAAAAATCTGTGCAATTACTCGGTCAAATGTGGGAGCGAGCCTGCTCGCGATGGCGTCCTGTCAGGCCCCCGCAAACCTCGGGCGAATAAATATCGATTTGACGGTGCGATGTTTCTGAATGTTACCGGCGCTATCGAATGTGTAACCGTTCGCCCGATTTCGGGGCGTTGGGAAACGTAAAGCCCCGTTTCAGAGCCCGTTCAGGTCACCTGAAAAATAAGACATAACGCTGCGCTTGCCGGATTAGAAGGGTTTGCGAATAATAGGCCCGCTATTTGCAACATAGATCGGTTCACTGTCTTTTGCTCTTGCATAAACTTCAAGGGCTGTCAATGTGCTCGGTCGGGTTTCTCGGTGCTTCTGTAATTTGTTGTCGCATTGAAGAAATATCGGCTTCGGGCCTGTCGTTAGAATGCCGATCACTCGCTCGTCGTCGCCTGCGTTGAAATCAGGCGTTGAAATCAGTGTTGAATTCAGCACCGGTTTCCCACGATGCAGCGCCGCTTCCGTTTCCACCCATTCGCATATTGGGCTGTCGCTCACTCTGCCGTTTTCGCCCTATACCGATGGAGTCCTAAGATGAAGAAACTCGTGCTTCTTGGCGCCCTGGCACTGTCCGTGCTGTCCCTGCCAACGTTCGCCGATGAAAAGCCTCTGAAAATTGGTATCGAGGCGGCTTACCCTCCGTTCGCGTCCAAGGCGCCGGACGGCAGCATCGTCGGTTTCGACTACGATATCGGCAACGCCCTGTGCGAAGAGATGAAGGTCAAGTGCGTTTGGGTCGAGCAAGAGTTCGACGGTCTGATCCCGGCACTCAAGGTGCGCAAGATCGACGCGATCCTGTCGTCCATGTCGATCACTGACGATCGCAAGAAGTCCGTGGACTTCACCAACAAGTACTACAACACCCCGGCACGTCTGGTGATGAAGGCCGGTACTCAGGTCAGCGACAACCTGGCCGAGCTCAAGGGCAAGAAAATCGGCGTACAACGCGGTTCGATTCACAACCGTTTCGCTGAAGAAGTCCTGAAGCCGCTGGGTGCTGAAATCAAGCCTTACGGCTCGCAGAACGAAATCTACCTGGACGTGGCTGCCGGTCGCCTCGATGGCACCGTGGCAGACGCCACCCTGCTGGATGACGGCTTCCTGAAAACCGACGCTGGCAAAGGTTTCGCTTTTGTTGGTCCTGCATTCACCGACGAGAAATACTTCGGGGACGGCATTGGTATCGCCGTGCGTAAAGGTGACAAGGCTGAGCTGGACAAGATCAACGCCGCCATCGTCGCCATTCGTGCGAACGGCAAGTACAAGCAAATCCAGGACAAATACTTCAACTTCGATATTTACGGCAAGTAAATAGCTCGCAGCGGTAAGTCCGAAATGGCGCAAGCAACAGGATCTCTGAGGTTTGCGCCATTTTTTCATCCCAACTTTCGAGGACCTGAATCATGTTGAAAGGCTACGGGGCTGTCATCCTCGATGGCGCATGGCTGACGCTTCAGCTCGCCTTGTCGTCCATGGCCCTGGCCATTGTTCTGGGTCTGATCGGGGTCGCATTGCGCCTGTCGCCGGTGCGCTGGCTGGCCTGGCTGGGCGATCTGTATTCCACGGTGATCCGCGGGATTCCCGATCTGGTGCTGATCCTGCTGATTTTCTACGGCGGTCAGGACTTGCTCAACCGTGTTGCTCCATTGCTCGGCTATGACGACTACATCGACCTGAACCCGTTGGTCGCCGGTATCGGCACCCTGGGTTTCATCTTCGGTGCGTACCTGTCGGAAACCTTCCGTGGCGCCTTCATGGCGATCCCCAAAGGCCAGGCAGAAGCCGGTGCGGCATACGGCATGAGCAGTTTTCAGGTGTTTTTCCGGGTATTGGTGCCGCAGATGATTCGCCTGGCGATTCCTGGCTTCACCAACAACTGGCTGGTATTGACCAAGGCGACCGCGCTGATTTCGGTGGTCGGTCTGCAAGACATGATGTTCAAGGCCAAGCAGGCGGCAGATGCCACCCGCGAGCCTTTCACCTTCTTCCTCGCAGTGGCGGCGATGTACCTGGTGATCACCAGTGTCTCGTTGCTGGCATTGCGTCACCTTGAGAAGCGCTACTCGGTAGGCGTAAGGGCGGCTGATCTATGATCTTCGACTACAACGTCATTTGGGAGGCCTTGCCGCTGTACTTCGGCGGCCTGGTGACCACCCTTAAACTGCTCGCGTTGTCGCTGCTGTTCGGTTTGCTGGCCGCGTTGCCGCTGGGCTTGATGCGCGTCTCCAAGCAGCCGATCGTCAACATGAGTGCCTGGCTCTATACCTACGTGATCCGCGGCACACCGATGCTGGTGCAGCTGTTTTTGATCTACTACGGTCTGGCGCAGTTCGAAGCGGTGCGTGAAAGCTTCCTCTGGCCGTGGCTGTCCAGCGCGACGTTCTGTGCGTGCCTGGCCTTCGCGATCAACACCAGCGCCTACACCGCTGAAATCATCGCCGGCAGCCTGCGGGCAACGCCCAACGGTGAGATCGAAGCGGCCAAGGCCATGGGCATGTCGCGCTTCAAAATGTACAAGCGCATCCTGCTGCCGTCGGCCCTGCGCCGGGCGCTGCCGCAGTACAGCAACGAAGTGATCATGATGCTGCAGACCACCAGTCTGGCGTCCATCGTGACCCTGATCGACATCACCGGTGCCGCGCGTACCGTGAACGCTCAGTACTACTTGCCGTTCGAGGCCTACATCACCGCAGGCGTGTTCTACCTGTGCATGACGTTCATTCTGGTGCGTCTGTTCAAGATGGCCGAGCACCGCTGGCTGGGCTACCTGGCCCCGCGCAAGCACTGAAATACCACTGACTGACTGTTTTTGTGAGAACCGACAGCATGTACAAACTTGAAGTCCAAGACCTGCATAAACGCTACGGCAGTCACGAAGTGCTCAAGGGCGTGTCCCTGAAAGCGGCAGCCGGCGATGTGATCAGCATCATCGGCTCCAGTGGCTCCGGCAAAAGTACTTTCCTGCGTTGCATCAACCTGCTTGAGCAACCGCACGCCGGCAAGATTCTGCTCAACAACGAAGAGCTGAAACTGGTGGCGAACAAGGACGGCGCGCTGAAAGCCGCCGACCCGAAACAGCTGCAACGCATGCGTTCGCGGTTGTCGATGGTGTTCCAGCATTTCAATCTGTGGTCGCACATGACCGCGATGGAAAACATTATGGAAGCGCCGGTCCACGTGCTCGGCATGTCCAAGGCCGAAGCTCGTGAAAAGGCTGAGCATTACCTGGCCAAGGTTGGCGTGTCCCATCGCAAAGATGCTTACCCAGGCCATATGTCTGGCGGCGAACAACAACGCGTGGCGATTGCCCGTGCGTTGGCGATGGAACCTGAGGTGATGCTGTTCGACGAACCGACGTCGGCGCTTGACCCTGAGTTGGTGGGCGACGTATTGAAAGTGATGCAGGCACTGGCCCAGGAAGGCCGGACCATGGTCGTGGTGACGCACGAAATGGGCTTTGCCCGTGAAGTGTCGAACCAGTTGGTGTTCCTGCACAAAGGCGTGGTTGAAGAAAGCGGCAACCCGCGTGAAGTGCTGGTCAATCCACAGTCCGAACGCTTGCAACAATTCCTCTCGGGCAGCCTGAAGTAATCGCTCCCGTTACGCACCAAATTAGGTCATGCTGCGCACCGCGCGCCAGATGGTCTAATTTGGTTGCAGCCGCCTTCGGCTTTAACACTGTTTTCGTTTCGGATTGCCCGCCATGACTGCCCATCGAATTGGTTTCCTGATTTGGCCCAGCACTAAAGCCTTGACGCTGGCGCTGGCCGAGGAGGCCTTGCGTGTTGCTCAGCGGGTGCATCCGGAAGTTGTTTACGAACTGTCGTTCCTGCAGGCCGAAACGCCTGTCGACGGTGCCTGGCAATTGCCGGGTGAGCCCTGGGCCGGCAAGCTGGAAAATTTCCAGAAACTGTTTCTGCTCGCGGATGAGCCGCCGACCACTCTGGCGCCAGCGCTCAGCAGCGCGCTCAAGCAATTGGTGCGTGCCGGTTGTGTGATCGGTGGTTTGTCGGCGGGTGTCTATCCGCTGGCTCAGTTGGGTCTGCTCGACGGTTACCGCGCTGCGGTGCATTGGCGCTGGCAGGACGATTTTGCCGAACGTTTTCCGAAAGTCATCGCCACCAGCCATCTGTTCGATTGGGATCGCGATCGCCTGACCGCGTGCGGCGGGCTGTCGGTGCTCGACCTGTTGCTGGCGGTGCTGGCTCGCGATCACGGTGCTGAACTGGCCGGTGCGGTGTCCGAAGAGTTGGTGGTGGAGCGCATTCGCGAAGGTGGCGAGCGTCAGCGGATTCCATTGCAGAACCGTCTCGGCTCCAGCCATCCGAAGCTCACCCAAGCGGTGTTGCTGATGGAAGCCAACATCGAAGAACCGCTGACCACCGACGAAATCGCCCAGCACGTGTGCGTGTCCCGTCGGCAGTTGGAGCGGATTTTCAAACAGTACCTCAACCGTGTGCCGAGCCAGTATTACCTGGAACTGCGCCTGAACAAGGCCCGGCAGATGTTGATGCAAACCAGCAAGTCGATCATCCAGATCGGTTTGTCCTGTGGCTTCTCCTCGGGGCCGCACTTCTCCAGCGCCTACCGCAACTTCTTCGGCGCCACGCCGCGGGAAGATCGCAACCAGCGGCGCAGCAGCAGCCCGTTCGAATTGTCGTCGTTGCCGTCGGAGCGCGGTTGATTTCGCTCTGACAAGTCGTAGAGCCTGGCGCCGATTACTCGTCGGCGTCGGAGTCCCCGGACGATGACACCTCCATTTCTGCTTGGTCAATGACCGCATCGACGCCTGTCTGCTGGAAGTAGCTGATCAGCCGTTGCACGCTTTCTTCAGACAGTGGGTTACCCCTCAGATTGATGCTTTCGCTGACATCCACCGGCAGTTCCAGAATATCGGTCGGTATGTGAGTGATCGCGTTTGCGCTCAGGTCCACCGTTTCCATGTCCTTGAATTGCAGCAGCCCCGGTGGAAGTTCGGTGATGCCGGTGTCGTTCAGCAACAGGGTCGTGAGATGGGGCATCTGGCTGATGTCCGGAGTGATGCCCAGCGGGTTGTCGCTCAGATCCAGATAGTCCAGTCGGTCCATCTGCGCCAGCCCCAGCGTTGTCTGTGTTGTCAGGGTGATCTGGCAATCGGTCAGGGACAATGCCGTCAAATCGCCCATCCTGAAAACCTCCTCGGGTACGTTGCCCAGTCGATAGTTACGAATGGTCAGGCCCTTGAGACGGGGGAAGCTTTGCAGAAACCCCCCGACTCCGGAGGTCAGCCCTTCGTCACTGTGCAGATACAGCAGCGAGACGTGACTGAAGTCTGCGCGCAGCACCGGCAGGTCACCGGTGATGATGGTCGGCAAGGTCAGTTCGTAGGTCGACTGAAGATGCTGATTGAATTCGTCCAGGTCGGTTTGCCGGCGCCAGCAACGCTCTACAATCCGATTGAATTCATCCCGGATCGAATGTTCTTCCAGCAACTGCTGAGCGGTGAAGGGGACGCCGCTGACCGGATGCACGGCCGGGATGTCCGCTGTCCAGGCTGACAGGTCGTTTCTCAGTGTTTCGAGCTCGGTTTCCAGGCGTGTCAGTTCTGTCCTGCCGTCGGTCAGAGTGCCGGGCAACAGGTAAACAAACTCACTGGCTTCCTCTTGATCCATTCGCGGGTAAAGCGCTTGCGCTCGGCGAATATCAGCTTGTTCGGCAAAGACCCCGAGGTCATGACGGATTCGGACGAAATGGATTTTTATCCGTTCGCGGTCAGCGGCGAAAATCGGGTTACCTCCCAGGTCGAAGCCATTTTGGGTGTTGCTGGGCAGCTCGAAGAGAGCGGCGGGCAGCTCCTGGATCCTGTTGTCATTGAGCAAGGCGGTTCGAAGGCGTGGGCGGGTCAGCAAACCTGTCGGGAAATCAGATATTCCGGTGTCCGCCACGTCGATGTAGTTCAGATTCGCCATGTTTTCGACATTGGGGAGAAGTCCCAGCGGGTTTTTGTACAGGTCCAGTGTCATCAGTTGGCTCTGCGCAGACAGCGTCGCCAGACTTTCGGGGGTGAGAGTGATAGCGCAATCGCTGAGGATCAGTTCGTTGATCTGCGGCGATTGGCTGAAGGTGTCCGGGAGGTGGCCCAGGTTGAAGTCGCGTAATGACAGGCGACGCAAGCCGGAAAAGCTCCGCAGGAACTGGTGCACGCCTCGTGTGGCGCTATGACCATACATTGTCAGGGAGTCCGCGCGGGTAAAGTTGATGTTCAGTTGCGGCAGTTCGCCCAGTATCGGTCGGGAGAACTTGATATCGAACCTTTGATCGGGGGTGTCCGGAAGGGTTGCTTGTCGTCGCCAGCAGTCCAGTAACTCGTTACTGAAATGCCGACGGCTTTGTCTCTGAATGACGAGTTGCTCGGTGGTGAGTCTGGCTTGGGTGTCAGGACTAAACAGCGGGATATTGTCGATCCAGGGATTCAGGATGTCGTTGAGTTGTGTGTGCTCGAGTGTGAGTCGGTGAAGCTCGGCGCGTGGTCCGCCGGGATGGCGCTGCAATTGTTCGACAAAGGCCTGGAGCTCCTCGGGCGATAAATGGGGGAACAGCATATGGGTCCGGGCCTGTAAGGTCGGCGTATTGGTCGGCATACGGCGATAGCCATTCGAGCCGCCCAGCAGGCGCATGACGCTGGGGTCGTAAGCGGGTTTGAGGATCGGGTGTTGCGATAGCAACGAGCGTAACTCGTCACGGTTCAGGGCATGTTCGCGGATCAACTGTTTGAGTCTTTCGCCTTCGCCGATTCGAATGTTCAGCGCCACGCGCTCTGTATCTGGCAGCGCATTCAGCAGGCTGGAATAGGGTGTGTCGGCACCGCTGAGCTCCAGGCCTTCACTGTCAAAGGCCTGATACGCGTCTTGTTCGGTCAGTACCAACACCTTGTGGGTGGGTGCGTCCGCTTGGCCGATGCTGTCGATCAGGCGTCCTTCATAGGCGTAGTGCCGGATTTCGAGCCGCAGTTGCCCCGACCAGCCCGGCAGTCGTTCCAGCGTGTGCAAGGCCAGTCGATCGGTATCGAGGTTGTTGGCGGTCGATTTCAGCTCAAGACCCTCGTAGGCGCGTGTCGTGCGCACTTGTAACCCGGCCTCTTGAGTCAAGTCGGCAAGCCGTTTGGACAGTGTGCCGCGCTGGAGTTGTTGCAGTTCCTGTTCGCTGGCGGTATCGAGCACGGCTTCGGCCAGACTTTTTGGCAAGCCGTGTTCGGCATCAATGATTCTTTGCACCAGTGGACGGGCGCCTCGTTCGAGCTTGCGGTAGCGATTGTCGAACAGGGTTTCTCGCTTGCGGTCGGCCAGTTCTGCCAGTGTGTGACGCAGGGTGCGAGTCCGGGTTTCGAGGCGGGGGGAGGGGGTGCCGAAGTCTTCGCTCAACAGCGTTCGTATTTGCCTGTCCTCAAGTGTCAGGAGCCAGGTTTTGAGCAGGTCGCCGTCGTTCAGCCTGGAGACGTTGATTTGCGTGACGGGCACGTCCGGGTTGGGGCTTTGCCAGAGGGTTTGCGCTTTTTCGTTGATCAGCTGCAACCCTTTGTTTTCGGGCCAGTAACCGTTTTCGTTGAGTAACTCGAGTTGTGTCACCGGATCGGCCTTCAGGAAGTCTTCCGGCCGGTCGCTGCCGATCCGTTCGATGAAGGTTTGAATGTCCTGATCGATCTTGAAGCGTTTGAGTGTGTCGGCCAGCAACGGCGGTAGTCGGTCGACATGGACATACACCTTGCGCAGGGCGTTCTCGTGGCAGCCGCTGATGGTGAGCATGCGTTCGTGCTCGGCGGCAGAGAATCGCTCCATGTCTGGCCCGATGCGGCGCAGCAGGGTGGCCTGGTCCCAGCTCAGTGGCTGGTCGAGCTCGGTCTGCCAGGCTCCGGCACCGTTGTGTTTCAGTGCTGGCTGGTAGGCTTCGGGGCGAGTGGGGTGTTCAATGCGATGCTGGCCGGTTTCTGGATCCTCGATGACGGCGTAGCGTTTGTCTTCCAGTGCCAACAGGGTCTTGCCTTGATGGCGGTGCAGCCCCAGTTCATTGGGTGTTGAATCCTTGGGCAGCTCAGCGGAATGCTCATACGGGGCCAGGTCGGGCTTCCAGTAGCGGGTTTCTCCCTTGGGTGTTTTCACCATGTTAAAGCGGTCAATGAACTGAACGATTTCCCGGGGTAGCACCGCGCGAAACTCACCTGCCGCGATAGCGCCGCCCGCCGCAAACGTTCCCAGCTGTACAGCGGATTCAACGACCCCCATGAAATGCTCGAAAGCTTCAAGGGGCAGACCCTCTGCCCAGTCAACGATGCCCTCGAAGGTTTCGTCGAGCAGTTGGTAGGCCATATAGGCCAGCATCAGTTCGCCGAGAAACGGTACGAACGGCAGGGCGACGAAGGCGGCAATGTTGAGCAGTGCCGAAGCAATTTCACTGAAGGAATCCCATAGCGCCCATCGCACCCGCTGGTCGACAGTGGCGGTGGACACCGCGATGACGCGGGCATCGTTGAGGATTTTGTCGAGCTTTCGCTGGTAGAGATGAATCCACAGATTGCCGGTGATTGGCGTTGCAGCCAGTTGCAGATCGGGGCGCTCTGTCGGGTTTTCTCTCCAGGTGGGGCGCGGGTCACCCGCTTGAACCGGTTGCCAGGTGAAGGGGGTGAGACGGTTGTTCAACTGAGCGAAGAAGTGCCCGCGATCCTCATGGTCGATGAAGCGACTGAAAAACCTCTGGTAGTCGTGACTGCGCAGGCGCTGGATCAACGCCTCGGCGAATGCGCTGGCAGTGGGGTACTCCTTGATCGGGTGTTCGGGGTCGTCGGGAATGTAGGCCACCACCGGAACCGCTTCACGTGCGTGTTCCAGATTCGGGGCAAACAGTACGATCCCGGTCAGGCGGGCGTTCATGATCGTCAGGTCGTGGCAAAGCCACTGTTGTCCGTGCAGGCGCAGGTGCTGCACGCCGTCGGCGATTCCCAGGATCAGTTGCTGCATGCCTGCGCCCAGGTTGTTTTGCATACTCGCCAGATGCAGGGCGGCGATGAGTGCGGCTTTCTGGCTGTCGCGCACCTTGGGTTGCAGGATGGCGGCGACCAGTTTGTTGCTGACCCCCAGATTGTCTTCGAGGTAGGTTTTGTAGCGATCGCCGATGTCCAGTTCCCGGCACAGTTCGGTAAACGCTGCGATAGGCATGGTTTGCCGGATATGCGGCAGTTCACTGAATTGTCCCGTGGTGGAAGGGGCGCTGATATAGGTCGAGGCGGGCTCAAAGGCGTCGTCCTCGGTCTCGCTGCTTTCGAAGTTGTGCAGCGCGGCATCCAGCAGGGAAACCGTCCAGATGCGTGCCGCCCCCGATTTCAGTCGCAGCCAGGGGATGTTCGCCGGGATGTAAAGACGCAAAAAGGTGTTGCTGACGTCCAGTTCCAGGCCAAAGCGTTCCTTGATCGCGGCATGAAGCAGTGGCTCGGCGAATGTGCTGGCGTTCTGTAAATGTGCCAGGGTCTGATCGACACGGTTCTGCGCTGTCCAGTGTTGTGCGTTGAGTTTGCATAATTCGGCGTGCTGGTTCTGGGGCGCGTCCTTGAGCCCGATGGGCAGGCGCGGTTTGACCTTGCGTAAGGTTTCTCGCTTTTGCGGCGTTGCCTGGGTCAGCCACGGAGGAATGACGCTCATCAGGTGCTGATAGTGAACGTCCTGTCTGAAGGGCGGCAGTAGGTCGAGAAGCGTGGCGTTTGGGGATTCGTTTGTGAGGCTCATGGGTGGGGCCGTTCGCGTTTAAGAGGCGCCTAGGAAAACTCACGCACGCAAGCGGCAGGTGTTACATGATTACCGCCCTCGTCAAACCGGGATGAGTTAGTTCTCGACAAGCCTGCCTATAACCTGTGCCAGCAGTTTAAACTGCGCCTTTGCGACGCTATTTGTCGCATTGCCGTAAACCCGTTCAAATACGGGGTTTGCGCTATAAGAAGTTGTCGCTTGGCGGCAAGGCCGGGCTGAAAACTGTCCTTACAATCCCCCCATCGCTCGCCAGTTTCAGGCGGGTGTTTCTCATCAGGAGACTCCGATGTCCGTTGAGCACGCTGCGGTACAACGCGCCGATTTCGACCAGGTAATGGTTCCCAACTACGCGCCTGCCGCTTTCATTCCGGTGCGTGGCGCCGGTTCCCGCGTTTGGGACCAGTCTGGCCGCGAGCTGATCGACTTCGCAGGCGGGATTGCGGTTAACGTATTGGGCCACGCCCACCCGGCGCTGGTCGGTGCCTTGACCGAACAAGCGAACAAGCTGTGGCACGTGTCCAACGTGTTCACCAATGAGCCGGCCCTGCGCCTGGCCCATAAGCTGATTGACGCGACTTTTGCCGAGCGTGTGTTCTTCTGCAACTCTGGCGCCGAAGCCAACGAGGCCGCCTTCAAGCTGGCCCGTCGTGTGGCTCACGATCGCTTCGGTTCCGAGAAGTACGAAATCATCGCCGCGCTCAACAGCTTCCACGGCCGTACCCTGTTCACCGTGAACGTCGGTGGCCAGTCGAAGTACTCCGATGGTTTCGGTCCGAAGATCACCGGTATCACTCACGTAAAATTCAATGATCTGGAAGCGCTCAAAGCCGCCATTTCTGACAAGACTTGCGCGGTAGTACTGGAGCCGATCCAGGGCGAAGGCGGCGTATTGCCCGCTGAGCTTTCGTACCTGCAAGGCGCTCGTGAGCTGTGCACCGCGCACAACGCGCTGTTGATTTTCGACGAAGTACAGACTGGCATGGGCCGCAGCGGCGAGCTGTTCGCTTACCAGCATTACGGCGTGACCCCGGACATCCTGACCAGTGCCAAGAGCCTGGGCGGTGGTTTCCCGATCGCGGCGATGCTGACCAGCGAAGACCTGGCCAAACACCTGGTGGTCGGCACCCACGGCACCACTTACGGCGGCAACCCATTGGCGTGCGCCGTGGCTGAAGCGGTCATCGACGTGGTCAACACCCCAGAAGTGCTGAACGGTGTCAAAGCCAAGCACGATCTGTTCAAGACCCGCCTGGAGCAGATCGGCGCCCAGTACGGCCTGTTCACTCAAGTGCGTGGCCTGGGCCTGCTGCTCGGTTGCGTGTTGAGCGATGCCTGGAAAGGCAAGGCCAAGGACATCTTCAATGCCGCTGAAAAAGAAGGCCTGATGATTCTGCAAGCCGGCCCGGACGTGATTCGTTTTGCGCCAAGCCTGGTGGTTGAAGACGCGGACATCGAGCAAGGTCTGGAGCGTTTCGAACGCGCCGTGGCCAAACTGACTCAAGCCTGATAGTGACATCGACGCCTGATCATTCAGGCGTCGAACCAAATTTTTAGTCCGGGCAAGATCCAGGTGGGAGCTAGCCTGCTCGCGATGAGGGCCTGACAGCCAACATCATTGTTGTCTGACAGGACGCCATCGCGAGCAGGCTCGCTCCCACAGTGTCTCAAGGATCGGCCCGGCCTTTTTTTCCTCTGTGTGTTTTTCGAGAAAGGAGTGACACCATGCTGGTGATGCGCCCCGCGCAAATGGCTGATCTGGGCGAGGTACAGCGTCTGGCTGCGGACAGCCCGATTGGTGTCACTTCCTTGCCGGATGATGTCGAACGCCTGAGCGACAAGATCGCCGCGTCCGAAGCCTCGTTCGCCGCCGAAGTCAGCTTCAACGGTGAAGAAAGTTATTTCTTCGTCCTTGAAGACACCGCCACCGGCAAACTGGCGGGCTGCTCGGCCATCGTCGCGTCGGCCGGTTATTCCGAGCCGTTCTACAGCTTCCGTAATGAAACCTTCGTGCACGCCTCTCGCGAGCTGAAGATTCATAACAAGATCCACGTGCTCTCCCAGTGCCACGACCTGACCGGCAACAGTCTGCTGACCAGCTTCTACATGCTGCCGGAGCTGGTGGGGTCGGCCTGGTCGGAACTCAATTCCCGCGGTCGCCTGCTGTTCGTCGCCAGCCATCCGGAGCGTTTCGCCGATTCGGTGGTGACCGAGATCGTCGGTTACAGCGATGAAAATGGCGACTCGCCGTTCTGGGACGCCATCGGTCGTAACTTCTTCGACTTGAACTACGCCGCCGCCGAGCGTCTGTGCGGGCTCAAGAGCCGGACGTTCCTCGCTGAGCTGATGCCGCATTACCCGATCTACGTGCCGTTGCTGCCGGACTCTGCCCAAGAGGCGATGGGCCAGGTACACCCGCGTGCGCAGATCACCTTCGACATCCTGATGCGCGAAGGCTTCGAGACCGATCATTACATCGACATTTTCGACGGTGGCCCAACGCTGCACGCACGTGTTTCGGGGATCCGTTCGATCGCCCAGAGCCGTGTAGTGCCGGTGAAGATTGGTGAACCTGTCAAAGGCGCCGGTCGTCAGTACCTGGTGGCCAACGCCCAGTTGCAGGATTACCGCGCCGTATTGCTCGAGCTGGACTATGCGCCGGGCAAACCGGTGACGCTGGATCTTGAAGCAGCCGAGGCCCTGGGCGTCGGTGAAGGTGCCAGCGTGCGCCTGGTAGCGGTTTAACGCCTGCCGCCGTGCCTATAAAGAAAGAGTGCCTGGAAAGAATCCTGGAAAGCAGCGAGTTTCACGGGTGGCGCAAGCGGCCCGTTTGAGGAGATAGCATGATCGTTCGTCCCGTACGCAGCAGCGATTTACCCGCTCTGATCGACCTGGCCCGCAGCACCGGCACCGGCCTGACCACCTTGCCGGCCAACGAAGAGCGTCTGTCTCATCGTGTTGGCTGGGCTGAAAAGACCTTTCGCGGCGAAGCGGGGCGCGGCGACGCGGACTACCTGTTCGTGCTCGAAGACGATAACGGTCGCGTGGTGGGTATCTCCGCCATTGCCGGCGCCGTCGGCCTGCGTGAGCCTTGGTACAACTTCCGGGTCGGTCTGACCGTCAGCGCATCGCAAGAGCTGAACATCTACCGAGAAATCCCGACGCTGTTCCTGGCCAACGACCTGACCGGCAATTCCGAGCTGTGCTCGTTGTTCCTGCACGCCGATTACCGCACCGGTCTCAATGGCCGCATGCTGGCCAAGGCGCGGATGCTGTTCATCGCTGAATTCCCGCAGCTGTTCGGCAACAAGATCATCGCCGAAATGCGTGGTGTGTCCGATGAAGCCGGGCGCTCGCCGTTCTGGGAAAGCCTGGGTCGGCACTTCTTCAAAATGGAATTCAGCCAGGCCGACTACCTGACCGGTGTGGGCAACAAGGCGTTCATCGCCGAGCTGATGCCAAAGTTTCCGCTGTACACTTGCTTCCTCTCTGAAGACGCACGCAGCGTGATCGGCCAGGTTCACCCAGACACCGAGCCGGCGCTGGCGATGCTCAAGAGCGAAGGTTTCAGCTACCAGGGTTACGTCGATATCTTCGACGCAGGCCCGGCCGTTGAATGCGAAACCGGCAAGATCCGTGCGGTCCGCGACAGTCAGGCGCTGGTGCTGGCCATCGGCACCCCAGGTGACGACGCGACGCCATTTTTGATTCACAACCGCAAACGCGAAGACTGCCGGATCACTGCCGCGCCAGCACGCTTTGCTGCCGGTACCCTGGTGGTCGACCAACTGACCGCCAAACGTCTTCAACTCAATGCCGGCGATCAAGTACGTGCCGTGCCGTTGTCTGCTGCTCGGGAGTCGAAATAATGAATTCGCTTTATATTGCTGGTGAATGGCTGGCTGGCCAGGGTGAGGCTTTTGAGTCGCTGAACCCGGTGACCCAGCACGTGCTGTGGTCGGGGCAGGGCGCCAGCGCCGCTCAGGTCGACAGCGCCGTGCAAGCTGCACGTCAGGCGTTCCCGGCCTGGGCCAAACGTTCCCTGGAAGATCGCATCGGCGTGCTGGAAGCCTTTACCGCCAGCCTGAAAAAACATGCGGACGAACTGGCTCACTGCATCGGTGAAGAAACCGGTAAGCCGCTGTGGGAAGCGGCGACTGAAGTGACCAGCATGGTCAACAAGATCGCCATTTCGGTGCAGAGCTACCGCGAGCGTACCGGCGAGAAGAGCGGCCCGCTGGGCGACGCCACCGCCGTGCTGCGCCACAAGCCTCACGGCGTGGTCGCGGTGTTTGGTCCTTACAACTTTCCTGGGCATTTGCCGAACGGTCACATCGTTCCGGCACTGCTGGCCGGTAACAGCGTGCTGTTCAAGCCAAGCGAGCTGACCCCGAAAGTCGCCGAGCTGACGGTCAAGTGCTGGATCGAAGCCGGTCTGCCGGCTGGCGTACTGAACCTGCTGCAAGGCGCGCGTGAAACCGGGATCGCGCTGGCGGCCAATTCAGGGCTAGACGGTCTGTTCTTCACCGGTTCCAGCCGTACGGGCAACCACCTGCACGCGCAGTTCTCCGGTCGTCCGGACAAGATCCTCGCGCTGGAGATGGGCGGCAACAACCCGCTGGTGGTCGATCAGGTCGCAGACCTCGATGCGGCGGTGTACACCATTATTCAGTCGGCGTTCATTTCTGCCGGACAGCGTTGCACCTGCGCCCGCCGTTTGCTGGTGCCGCAAGGCGCCTGGGGCGATACGCTGCTGGCGCGTCTGGTAGCGGTCAGCGCGACGATCGAAGTCGGCGCGTTTGATCAGCAACCGGCACCGTTCATGGGTTCGGTGGTTTCGCTGGCGGCCGCAAAAGCACTGATGGACGCGCAAGAACACTTGCTGGCCAACGGCGCCGTGTCGCTGCTGGAAATGACCCAGCCACAGGCCAACGCCGCGTTGCTGACCCCAGGCATTCTTGACGTCAGCGCAGTCGCCGATCGCCCTGACGAAGAGCTGTTCGGTCCGTTGCTGCAAGTGATTCGCTATGCTGATTTCGAAGCAGCGATCGCTGAAGCCAACGACACCCAATACGGCCTGGCCGCCGGTTTGCTGTCGGATTCCGAAGCGCGTTATCAGCAGTTCTGGCTGGAAAGCCGCGCCGGTATCGTCAACTGGAACAAGCAACTGACGGGTGCTGCGAGCAGCGCACCGTTCGGCGGTGTGGGGGCCTCGGGCAACCATCGCGCCAGTGCCTATTACGCGGCGGATTACTGCGCGTACCCGGTGGCCTCGCTGGAAACCCCGAGCCTGACCTTGCCGGCCGCCCTGACCCCAGGCATAAAAATGGCGTGATGCCCAATCGCGAGCAGGCTCGCTCCCACAAGGGCGATGAAATCCCTGTGGGAGCGAGCCCGCTCGCGCAGGCCGC
>NZ_JANLNW010000016.1 GCF_025465945.1 Pseudomonas sp. 6D_7.1_Bac1
CCCCCCCCCCCCCCCCCCCCCCCCCCCCCCCCCCCCCCCCCCCCACAGGGGATTGGTGTGATGTTCAAAAGCATAAAAAAGCCCCGCCTGGGTTACCAGGCGGGGCTTTTTAGTGGCTGATGGAATCAGGCGAGGGGTTTAGGCTCGTGCTCTTTTTCCAGGGCCTCAGGTTTTTGCTCTACCGCGTGTTCGACGGAACGCAGGTTTTCGTCGATGGCTGGGGCAGCAGGTTCGGCAGCGACTTCAGCGGCCGGGGCAGGGGCTGCCTCGACAACTTCAGCGACAACCGGAGCCGGCTCGGCAGCAACAACCGGTGCAGCAGCGGCAGCCAGTTCGGCTTCCTTCTGCAGAAGCTCGGCTTCACGTTTGCGGCGACGCACTTCACGTGGGTCGTTCGGCGCACGACCACTTTCGGTCAGGGCACTGACAGGCGCTGCTTCGACAACCGGCGCCACCACTTCGGCAACCACTGGCGCGGCTACTGGAGCAGGTTCGGCGGCAACAACGACCGGGGCAACCACTTCAGCGACTGGCGCTGGAGCTTCGACAGCTGCAGTCTCTGCAACCCAGTTGAACGCAGTTTGCTCTTCGCGAACCTCAGGTGCTTTTTCAGCGACCGGTGCTTCAACCACAGGCTCGGCAGCGACGACTGGCTGTTCGGCAACTACGGCTGGTTCAACAGCAGCGTGAACTTCAGGCTGTGCTTCACGAACTGGAGCTACTTCGACGGCAGGAGCGACTGGCGCTTCGATTGCAGTGGTTGCTTCTACGACAGGCGCTTCAACCTGAGCCACTTCCTGAACAGCTTCTTCAGTCGCGGCAGCGGTAGCGCGTTCAGCTTGCTGGTGAGCCTGGGCTTCAGCGGGGGCGCTGATCACCGTGCTGGCAACAGCGGCAGTAACGGCCAGGCCGGCAGCCAGTTCAGCGCCACTTGGCTCTTCGCCGGTTTCGGACTCTTCCGACCCTTCAATCACGTTGCCGTTGGCATCGCGTTGACGCTCGCGACGGTTGCTGCGACGACGCTGACCACGGGAGCGGCGGCGTGGACGATCGCCTTCGGCGTTGTCCTGACCGTCTTCCTGCAGTTGCTCTTCGTTGGTCGGCAACTCTTCTTCGGCGACCGCAGCGGTCTGTTCGGCACGTGGCTGACGCTCTTCACGCGGTGGGCGCGGTGCGCGCTCTTCACGTGGCTGGCGAGCCGGACGCTCTTCAGTCGCGGCAGTCACAGCTGCGGCAGCGGCAACGGCTGGAGCGGCATCCAGAGGTTCACGCAGTTCACGAACCGGGCGTTCTTCACGCTCGCCACGTGGCTTGCGATCTTCACGAGGAGCGCGTGGTGCGCGTTCTTCACGCGGTGGACGTGGTGCACGTTCTTCGCGAGCGACTGCCGGAGTCTCTTCGCGGGCTTCGCGTGGTTGACGTTCTTCACGAGGCTCGCGTGGTGCGCGTTCTTCACGAGGGGCACGTTCTTCGCGCGGCTTGCGTTCTTCATCGCGGCGACCGTTACGGTTGCGGCTCTGCTGACGACCGTTGCGGCGCTCTTCGTTGCGTGCCGGGCGCTCGGTGGCTGGCTTTTCAACCACAACCGGAGCCGCTGGCTCTTCCTTGGTGGCGAACAGGCTGACGAGCGACTTCACCAGGCCTTTGAACAGGCTTGGCTCAGGGGCTGCGGCCGGTGCAGCAACCGGGGCGGCAGCGACTTCGGTCGGAACCGGAGCGTTGGCGCGGGCTGGAGCGGTTTTCACAGCAGCTTCCTGGCGAACCAGGGTGCGGGTGGCGGCGGCCGGTTGAACTTCTTCCACTTCAGCAGCGGCAGCAGCGATTTCGTAGCTGGACTGGTTGGTGTGGGCTTCCGGGCTGTCATCGCGCAGACGCTGAACTTCGAAATGCGGGGTTTCGAGGTGATCGTTTGGCAGGATGACGATGCGAGCACGAGTGCGCAGTTCGATCTTGGTGATCGAGTTGCGCTTTTCGTTGAGCAGGAACGCAGCAACCGGAATCGGCACTTGTGCACGAACTTCGGCGGTGCGGTCTTTCAGGGCTTCTTCTTCGATCAGGCGCAGAATGGCCAGCGACAGCGACTCAACGTCACGGATGATGCCGGTGCCGTTGCAACGTGGGCAGACGATGCCGCTGCTTTCGCCCAGCGATGGACGCAGGCGCTGACGGGACATTTCCAGCAGGCCGAAGCGCGAGATGCGACCGACTTGCACGCGAGCGCGGTCGGCTTCCAGGCATTCGCGGACTTTTTCTTCCACGGCGCGCTGGTTCTTGGCAGGGGTCATGTCGATGAAGTCGATGACGATCAGGCCGCCGATGTCGCGCAGGCGCAACTGACGGGCGATTTCTTCAGCGGCTTCAAGGTTGGTCTGCAGGGCGGTTTCTTCGATGTCGCTGCCTTTGGTGGCGCGCGCCGAGTTGATGTCGATGGACACCAGGGCTTCGGTCGGATCGATAACGATGGAGCCGCCGGAAGGCAGTTCAACGACGCGCTGGAAGGCGGTCTCGATCTGGCTTTCGATCTGGAAGCGGTTGAACAGCGGAACGCTGTCTTCGTACAGCTTGATCTTGCTGGCGTACTGCGGCATCACCTGGCGAATGAAGGTCAGGGCTTCGTCCTGGGCTTCAACGCTGTCGATCAGCACTTCGCCGATGTCCTGGCGCAGGTAGTCGCGGATTGCGCGGATGATTACGTTGCTTTCCTGGTAGATCAGGAAAGGCGCGGAACGATCCAGCGAGGCTTCTTTGATAGCGGTCCACAGTTGCAGCAGGTAGTCGAGGTCCCACTGCATTTCTTCGCTGCTGCGGCCAAGGCCGGCAGTGCGCACGATCAGACCCATGTCAGCCGGGGCAACCAGGCCGTTCAGGGCTTCGCGCAGTTCGTTGCGCTCTTCACCTTCGATGCGACGGGAAATACCGCCAGCACGCGGGTTGTTCGGCATCAGAACCAGATAACGACCGGCCAGGCTGATGAAGGTGGTCAGGGCGGCGCCCTTGTTGCCACGTTCTTCTTTTTCGACCTGAACGATGACTTCCTGGCCTTCGCTCAGGACGTCCTTGATATTGACGCGGCCTTCAGGGGCTTTCTTGAAGTATTCGCGGGAGATTTCTTTGAGGGGCAGGAAGCCGTGGCGCTCAGAGCCGAAATCGACAAAGGCAGCCTCAAGGCTTGGTTCGATGCGAGTAATCCGGCCTTTATAGATGTTGGCCTTTTTCTGCTCGCGTGCACCGGATTCAATGTCCAGGTCGTAGAGGCGCTGGCCGTCTACCAGTGCAACACGCAACTCTTCAGGTTGAGTTGCGTTAATCAGCATTCTTTTCATGTAGTACCGTCGGTTTCCGGGCTGCCGGAAACGGCGTTCGGCACACACGACTTCTCACGGTCGGTGTCAGGTGCGTCAGGAGTGGTTGGCCACTCCCGTGTCTAGCGAGGTCCGACCAATTGGGTCGGCGTCGCGACGTACGCGTCCTGCTTGCTGTGGCTACTTAAGCACTCAGTCAGGAGGAGGAATCAACCGGCGACTGTGGACGAGATGAAGCGTCTAAATATAAGCCTAGTGCTACACAGTCCGACGGTTGTGCATCTCCACCCTACACGTATCCCTGATAATTCGGGTGCTGCCGCGCGCAGAATCCGCAGCGGGTTGGCATTTACCGTGTTCTCCAGTGGGGAGTTCACGCTCATGGCTACACAAGACTGGGTGATAGCTGTTTTGCTGGCACTCAGCTTGTAACAGGCGTTGTTTCCGAAGCATTCGCTTAAGGGCTGGTTCGAGACTGACTGCACTTTGTGAACTGGCCGTAAATATCGGCGCATCAGACGAGTGGTTACTCTGTTGCTGCGCTCGCTTCAGGCCTCATGTCACCTGCGCTTGTTACAATCACGAACCTTCCAATCGTTGCGAAAGCCCCGTAGGACGGCCTCGCGTCCTGATGAATTGCGTTGGTCAGGGCCGGCAATCTGCCGCTTGTCCTCTGTCCGGGCCGCTTTTGGCGGTGTTCGCGACTATAGCAGCAATGATTAAGTGCTTCAATTCCATAAAAAATTGTTATCATTCGCGGCATGACGACTACTGCCCCCTCGACTCCAAGCGTACAACTGCTTGAGGTCTCGCCGGAATATGCCGGCCAACGTATTGATAACTTCCTTCTCGCTCGGCTCAAAGGCGTGCCCAAGACCTTGATTTACCGCATTTTGCGTAAAGGCGAAGTGCGTGTGAACAAAGGTCGGATCAAGCCCGAATACAAGCTGCAGGCGGGCGACATCGTGCGCGTGCCGCCGGTGCGTGTGCCGGAACGCGACGAGCCTGTGCCATTGGCGCAAGGTTTGTTGCAGCGACTCGAGGCCTCGATTGTCTTCGAAGACAAGGCGCTGATCGTGATCAACAAGCCCGCCGGGATTGCTGTGCACGGTGGTAGCGGCCTGAACTACGGGGTGATCGAAGCGTTTCGGCAGTTGCGTCCGGACGCCAAGGAGCTTGAGCTGGTTCACCGCCTGGACCGCGATACTTCCGGTCTGCTGATGATCGCGAAAAAACGCAGCATGCTGCGCCATCTGCACGCTGCCTTGCGTGGCGATGGTGTCGACAAGCGTTATATGGCGCTGGTTCGCGGCAATTGGGCTACTTCCATCAAGAGCGTCCGAGCGCCGTTGCAGAAGAGTAATCTGCGTTCCGGCGAGCGCATGGTGGAAGTGGATGAGGAGGGCAAGGAAGCGCTGACCCTGTTCAAGGTACTGCGCCGCTTTGGCGACTTCGCAACCATGGTCGAAGCCAAGCCTGTTACCGGCCGTACTCACCAGATTCGCGTCCATACCCTGCACGCTGGTCATTGTATCGCCGGCGATACCAAGTACGGCGACGAGGGTTTCTCCAAGGAAATTCGTGATCTGGGTGGCAAGCGCCTGTTCCTGCACGCTTACATGCTCACTGTACCGCTGCCTGATGGTGGCGAGTTGAAGCTTCAGGCCCCTGTCGATGAAATGTGGGCCAAGACCGTGGAGCGCCTGAGTGTTGCACCCTGAGTACAAACTGCTGATCTTCGATTGGGACGGCACGCTGGCCGATTCCATTGGTCGGATTGTCGAGGCCATGCATGTGGCGTCGCAACGGTCCGGTTTTCAGTTGCGCGATGATCTGGCCGTCAAGGGCATCATCGGTCTGGGCTTGCCGGAAGCGATTCGGACCTTGTATCCGGAGATTGGCGATGATGAGCTGGTAGCGTTTCGTCAGCACTATGCGGATCACTACATCGCGTCGGAAGCTGTGCCTTCGCCTTTGTTCGAAGGTGTCGTCGAGTCGCTTGAGGCGTTTCGCTCTGAGGGTTATCGCCTGGCTGTGGCGACCGGCAAAGCGCGTCGCGGACTGGATCGTGTGCTGAAGTCTCACGGCTGGGAGGATTATTTCGATATCACCCGCGCCGCCGATGAAACCGCCAGCAAGCCGCATCCGTTGATGCTTGAGCAGATTCTGGCCCATTGCGACGTCCACCCGGAGCAGGCGTTGATGGTGGGGGATTCGTCGTTCGATCTGCAGATGGCACGCAATGCCGGGATGGATTCGGTTGCCGTCAGCTATGGCGCTCAATCGATAGAAGCCTTGCGCGTGTTCGAGCCGCGTCTGGCCATTGATCATTTTTCGCAATTGCACGCCTGGCTGGGTCGGCGGGCCAATTAAGTTCTTGTTGGGGTGGGTGAAATGACTGACGAATGGAAGGCGCCAGCCAAGGCCAGCGCCGAAGGTGGCGATGACAAGAGCTGGAAGCTGCTTGAGAAAACCCTGCTTGCAGGCGTGCAGGAGCAGCGTCGTTCGCGGCGTTGGGGGATTTTCTTCAAGCTGCTGACCTTCGTTTATCTGCTTGCCGCGCTGATCCTCTTCACGCCACTGGTGAGCATTGAAAAAAGCGCGACCCGTGGGTCGGGTTATACGGCACTGATCGACGTGAGCGGGATGATTGCCGACAAGGAGTCGGCCAGCGCCGACAATATCGTCAGCGGTTTGCGCGCTGCGTTCGAGGACCCGAAGGTCAAGGGTATCGTGCTGCGGATCAACAGCCCGGGCGGCAGTCCGGTGCAGTCGGGTTATGTCTACGATGAAATTGGTCGTCTGCGTGCCCTGCATCCGCAGATCAAGGTTTACGCGGTGATTTCCGATCTCGGTGCTTCGGGTGCTTACTACATTGCCAGCGCGGCGGACCAGATCTACGCCGACAAGGCGAGCCTGGTGGGCTCCATTGGCGTGACAGCGGCCGGCTATGGGTTTGTCGGCACCATGGAGAAGCTCGGTGTCGAGCGTCGGACCTACACTTCGGGCGAGCACAAGTCGTTCCTCGATCCGTTCCAGCCAGAAAAACCTGAAGAGACCAAGTTCTGGCAGAGCGTGCTGGACACCACTCACCAGCAGTTCATCGCCAGCGTCAAAAAGGGCCGTGGCGATCGCCTGAAGGACAAAGAGCATCCAGAGCTGTTCTCCGGACTGGTCTGGTCAGGTGAGCAGGCGCTGCCATTGGGCTTGATCGATGGCCTGGGCAGCGCCAGTTCGGTGGCGCGTGACGTGATTGGCGAGAAAGAGCTGGTCGACTTCACGGTTCAAGAGTCGACGTTCGACCGCTTCTCGAAAAAGCTCGGCGCCGGCGTGGCTGAGCAGTTGGCAATGTGGATGGGCTTCCAGGGACCTGCATTGCGCTGATCATTGTGCAGCATCAAAAAAACCGGCCTGCGTGGCCGGTTTTTTGTGTTTGTGATGGGGTGATGTGTGCGTTCAGGGGATCTGCACGCCCTCGGCCAGCAACATGTCCACCAGGCGAATCAGCGGCAGGCCGACCAGGCTGGTGGCGTCCGGGCCTTCGGTGCTTTGAAACAGGCTTACACCCAATCCCTCGGCTTTGAAGCTGCCAGCGCAGTCGTAGGGCTGCTCGGTGCGCAGGTAGCGATCGATGCGTGCCTGGTCGAGCGTGCGCATGTGGACGGTGAAAGGAATGCAGTCGAGCTGGTACTGACCGGTCTGGCTGTTGAGCAGTGCCAGGCCGGTCAGGAAGGTCACGCTGGCGCCGCTGGCGGCCAGTAGCTGCTCACGGGCCTTCTCGAAGGTGTGGGGTTTGCCGATAATCTGTCCGTCGAGTACCGCCGCCTGGTCAGAGCCGATAATCAAATGGGCAGGATGACTGCCGGCCAGTGCCTGGGCTTTTTCATGAGCCAGGCGTTTTACCAGTTCGCGGGCTGACTCGCCCGGTTGATGGCTTTCGTCGATATCCGGTGAGCAGCAGGTAAACGGCAGTTGCAAGCGGGCCAGTAATTCGCGGCGATAGACCGAGCTTGAAGCAAGTAATAAAGGCAGCATACGGCTCTCCAAAAGTCAGTCGCAAATTCTAGCGGGGCTTCCAAGTGACGGACAGGGCTGAATTTCCTTTGACATGGCTGGGTGCATCCCTATAATGCTGCGCCTATGTTGAATGACCCGATTCCACCTCACGTTGACCCGCGCAAATTGGCTGATCGTGGCACCACCCTTCAAGGTGAAATGCTGCTGGCCGATTTGGAGAGACTCTGCGACCCGCTTTCCGACACTGTCGGTACGGTGCAGGCTAAATTCGTTTTTGAGCGAGATGAACGTAAATCTGTGGTAATCCACAGCTTTATCGACACCGAAGTCAAAATGGTTTGCCAGCGTTGTCTTGAGCTGGTCACCCTGCCGATTCACAGCGAATGCAGTTATGCTGTGGTGAAGGAGGGTGCGAATACCCAGTCGTTGCCGAAAGGTTATGACGTGCTGGAACTGGGCGAAGATCCTTTGGATCTGCAGTCACTGATCGAGGAGGAGCTTTTGCTCGCCTTGCCCATTGTGCCTGCTCATCATCCGGAAGAATGCCAGCAGCCGGCGGGTCTCGATGAGCCCGAACCGAGCGAGGACGAGGTAACGCGGTCCAACCCGTTCAGTGTATTGGCGCAGTTAAAGCGTGACCCAAACGTTTAGGAGTTAATCAATTATGGCTGTTCAGCAGAACAAAAAATCCCGCTCCGCCCGTGACATGCGTCGTTCGCACGATGCTCTCGAGGCAAGCACCCTGTCCGTAGAAAAGACCACTGGTGAAGTTCACCTGCGTCACCACGTATCGCCAGAAGGCGTATACCGTGGCCGTAAAGTGATCGACAAGGGCGCTGACGAGTAATCCTTGTCCGCTCAAGTCATCGCGATTGACGCAATGGGCGGGGACTTCGGTCCCCGCAGCATTGTTCAGGCCAGCCTTGCTTGTCTGTCTGCTACGCCCTCGCTGCACCTGACCCTCGTCGGTCAACCTTCCCTGTTAGAAGAACTGATTGCCGGCCAGTTGGCTGTGGATCGCGCGCGCCTGACCATTGCGCCAGCCAGCGACGTCATCGGCATGGACGAAAAACCTTCCCAGGCCCTGCGTGGCAAGCCGGACTCGTCAATGCGGGTCGCCCTTGAGTTGTTGCGCGATGGCAAGGTTCAAGCGTGCGTCAGTGCCGGTAATACCGGTGCGCTAATGGCGTTGTCGCGTTATGTGCTCAAGACCTTGCCGGGTATCGATCGGCCAGCGATGGTGGCGGCGATCCCGACGCAGCGCGGTTATTGCCAGTTGCTTGATCTGGGGGCGAATGTCGATTGCAGTGCCGAGCATCTGTTCCAGTTCGCGGTGATGGGGTCGGTGGCTGCTGAAACCTTGGGTATTGTTCGTCCAAAGGTCGCGCTGTTGAATATCGGCACGGAAGACATCAAGGGCAATCAGCAGGTCAAGCTGGCAGCCACGCTGCTGCAAAATGCTCGTGGGCTGAATTACATCGGCTTCGTCGAGGGTGATGGCTTGTACCGTGGTGAGGCTGACGTGGTGGTCTGCGACGGATTTGTCGGCAATATCCTGCTCAAATCCAGTGAAGGTCTGGCGACCATGATTGCCGGTCGAATCGAGGCGTTGTTCAAGCGAAACCTGGCGTCGAGAGTGGTCGGGGCTTTGGCGTTGCCGCTGATGAGGCGCTTGCAGGCCGATCTGGCGCCGGCGCGACATAATGGCGCAAGTTTCCTCGGCTTGCAGGGGATCGTCGTCAAAAGTCACGGCTCGGCCGGTGTGCAGGGCTTTCAAAGTGCGATTCAGCGTGCCTTGATCGAGATTCAGGAGAACCTGCCGCAGCGGCTCCACGGTCGTCTTGAGGATTTGTTGCTTTAGGCATTTTCGTCGGACAATGCTTAAATGTGACCGCTCAGTTCAATTAGCCATCCAACTGTCAGTTTCTTGCGTCCAGCCGTACAGGACGTCAATTCTCCGACGACAAGATCATTAGGGGCTTGTTACATGTCTGCTTCCCTCGCATTCGTCTTTCCAGGACAGGGTTCGCAGTCCCTCGGCATGCTGGCCGAGTTGGGCGCGCAATATCCGTTGATCCTCGAAACTTTCAAAGAAGCTTCCGATGCTCTGGGTTACGACCTGTGGGCACTGACCCAGCAAGGGCCGGAAGAGCAACTCAATCAAACCGACAAAACCCAACCGGCGATTCTCACCGCTTCGATTGCCTTGTGGCGTCTGTGGCTGGCTGAGGGCGGCGCACGTCCGGCTTACGTTGCCGGTCATAGCCTGGGTGAATACAGCGCGCTGGTCGCGGCTGGCAGCCTTAGCCTGGGCGACGCGGTGAAGCTGGTAGAGCGTCGTGGTCAGCTGATGCAAGAAGCCGTGCCGGCCGGGCAGGGTGGCATGGCCGCAATCCTCGGTCTGGAAGATGCTGATGTGCTGGCTGCCTGTGCCGAAGCGGCGCAAGGGGACGTGGTCAGCGCGGTCAATTTCAATTCGCCGGGCCAGGTAGTGATCGCCGGTGCCAAGGCGGCTGTCGAGCGCGCCATCGAAGGCTGCAAGGCACGTGGTGCCAAGCGCGCCATGCCGCTGCCGGTCAGCGTGCCGTCGCACTGCGAACTGATGCGCCCGGCTGCCGAGCGTTTCGCCGAGTCGATCGCTGCGATCAACTGGCAGGCTCCGCAAATCCCGCTGGTGCAGAACGTCAGCGCTGATGTGGCGCCAGATCTGGAAACCCTCAAGCGCGATCTGCTTGAGCAGCTCTACAAGCCGGTTCGTTGGGTTGAATCGGTCCAGGCGCTGGCCGCCAAAGGCGCTACTCAACTGGTTGAATGCGGTCCGGGCAAAGTCCTGGCCGGCCTGAACAAGCGCTGCGCCGAAGGCGTGTCGACCTCTAACCTGAACACCCCGGATGCTTTCGCTGCCGCTCGTGCAGCGTTGGCCTGAATTAGGAGAAGCCTGCATGAGTCTGCAAGGTAAAGTTGCACTGGTTACCGGCGCCAGCCGTGGTATTGGCCAGGCTATCGCGCTGGAACTGGGTCGTCAGGGCGCTATCGTGGTGGGTACCGCGACTTCCGCTTCGGGCGCCGAGCGCATCGCGGCAACCCTGAAAGAAAACGGCATTCAAGGTACCGGTCTTGAGCTCAATGTCACCAGCGACGAGTCTGTAGCGGCTGTGCTGGCAAGCATTCAGGAGCAGTTCGGTGCGCCGGCGATTCTGGTGAATAACGCCGGTATCACCCGCGATAACCTGATGATGCGCATGAAAGATGACGAGTGGCATGACGTCATCGATACCAACCTGAACAGTCTGTTTCGCCTGTCCAAGGGTGTTTTGCGTGGCATGACCAAGGCGCGTTGGGGTCGAATTATCAGTATTGGTTCAGTTGTGGGTGCCATGGGCAACGCAGGCCAAGTAAACTACGCAGCCGCCAAGGCAGGTCTGGAAGGTTTCAGCCGCGCTCTGGCGCGTGAAGTGGGTTCGCGCTCGATTACGGTCAATTCGGTGGCCCCTGGGTTCATCGACACCGATATGACCCGCGAACTGCCAGAAGCGCAGCGTGAAGCCTTGCAGACACAAATTCCGCTGGGCCGTCTGGGGCAAGCTCAAGAGATCGCGTCTGTGGTCGCTTTTCTTGCGTCGGACGGTGCGGCTTACGTTACTGGGGCTACAATCCCGGTGAACGGCGGGATGTACATGAGTTAAATGTGACGGGTTGCTTCAAAAAAATGTCATACGAGCTGTCTAAAATCCGTTATAAAGCTGCAATCTATTTATAGGCAGATGGTCGTCAGGGTTTGAGGAGTGAAGCTTTCAGTTGAAAAACTGAAAAGCCTTTCTATACACTTACCCACTGGCCAGCTGCCTGAATTTGTCCATTAGGAGTGAAAACAAGGTATGAGCACCATCGAAGAGCGCGTCAAGAAAATCGTTGCTGAGCAACTGGGCGTTAAAGAAGAAGAAGTTGTGAACACTGCTTCCTTCGTTGAAGACCTGGGTGCCGACTCCCTTGACACCGTTGAGCTGGTGATGGCTCTGGAAGAGGAATTCGAGACCGAAATTCCTGACGAAGAAGCTGAGAAGATCACTACTGTACAAGCTGCCATCGACTACGTTACTAGCCATCAGGCGTAATAGTTTGTAGCCGTTGTTAGCTGTCATGGAAAAACCGCACTGCCGTCACGGCGTGCGGTTTTTTCTTTAGGCCTGATGCAAAGTCGTCATTTGAAAAAAGGAGAGTGCTGTGTCGCGTAGACGCGTCGTAGTCACCGGTATGGGTATGTTGTCGCCACTGGGCACGGATGTGCCGAGTAGCTGGCAGGGCATTCTGGCTGGCCGCAGTGGCATTGGTCTGATCGAACACACCGACCTTTCTGCCTATTCCACCCATTTTGGCGGCTCGGTAAAGGGCTTCAATGTCGAGGAATACCTGTCGGTCAAGGAAGCTCGCAAACTCGACCTGTTCATTCAATACGGTCTGGCGGCAGGGTTTCAGGCGGTGCGCAACTCTGGCCTGGAAGTCACCGACGCCAACCGTGAGCGCATCGGCGTGGCCATGGGCTCGGGTATTGGCGGTCTGACCAATATCGAAGAAACCAGCCGTACGCTGCATGATTCGGGACCACGGCGGATTTCTCCGTTTTTCGTGCCAGGCTCGATCATCAATATGATTTCCGGTTTCCTGTCCATCCATCTGGGTGCGCAGGGGCCTAACTATGCCATTTCGACAGCCTGTACCACTGGTACGCACTGTATCGGTATGGCGGCGCGCAACATTGCCTACGGCGAAGCCGACGTGATGATTGCCGGTGGTGCCGAAATGGCTGCTTGCGGTCTGGGTATGGGCGGCTTTGGTGCTGCTCGTGCGCTGTCGACCCGCAATGACGAACCGACCCGCGCCAGCCGTCCGTGGGACAAGGGCCGTGATGGCTTCGTGTTGTCCGACGGTGCCGGTGCACTGGTGCTCGAAGAGCTGGAGCACGCCAAGGCGCGTGGTGCGACCATTTACGCCGAGCTGATTGGCTTTGGCATGAGTGGCGATGCGTACCACATGACCTCGCCACCGGCCGATGGCGCCGGCGCCGCACGTTGCATCGTCAACGCGCTGCGTGATGCCAAGCTGAATGTCGATCAGGTCCAGTACATCAATGCCCACGGCACGTCGACTTCGGCCGGAGACCTTGCCGAAGCCTGCGCGATCAAGTCGGTGTTTGGCGATCACGCCTACAAGCTGGCGGTCAGCTCGACCAAGTCCATGACCGGTCACCTGTTGGGGGCGGCGGGCGCGGTTGAAGCGATCTTCAGTGTACTGGCGATCAATGGCCAGGTGGCACCGCCGACCATCAACCTTGATGAGCCGGACGAAGGTTGCGACCTTGATTTCGTGCCGCACACTGCGCGTGACATGAACATCGATGTGGTGTTGTCCAACTCGTTTGGTTTTGGTGGTACCAACGGCTCGCTGGTGTTCCGCCGGTTCGTTGATTGATGGAAAGCTGGGTCGACGGTCAGCCGGCTGACGCACTGTCGCTAAAAGACCGCGGCCTGGCGTATGGCGATGGTCTATTCGAGACCATCGCTGTCAAGGGCGGGCAGCCATTGCTGCTGGATCGACATTTGAGTCGTCTGGCCGATGGCTGCTCGCGCTTGGCGATTAATGCGGATCACGCCTTGATTCGCCGTGAGCTACTGACCTACGCCGCCGTCCTCGGCGACGGTGTGCTCAAGCTGATGCTGACCCGTGGCGACAGCCAGCGTGGTTATGCGGCCGATCCTTCGGTGTCGCCGCGACGAATTCTGCAAGGCAATCTTCCGGCTGCTTATCCTGCGGTCCACGCGCAGCAAGGTATTCGGTTGTTTCCCTGCACCACACGACTTTCCGAGCAGCCGCTGCTCGCCGGCCTCAAGCACCTGAATCGTCTCGAACAGGTTATCGCTCGTTCCGAATGGCAAGACGCCGAGCACGCCGAAGGTTTGATGCTGGATCTTCAGGGGCGGGTGATCGAAGGTGTATTCAGTAATCTGTTCCTGGTGCGCGATGGCGCGTTGCTGACGGCTGATCTGAGTCGTTGCGGCGTGGCGGGAGTGATGCGCGCCGAACTCTTGTCCCAGGCCAGTATGCTGGGGATCCCCACACTCGTTTCGGATATCGCCCTTGATCAGTTGCAACAGGCTGATGAAGTTTTCGTCTGCAACAGCGTGTACGGCATCTGGCCGGTACGCGCTTATGCTGCACTGAGCTGGTCGGTTGGGCCGCTCACCCGTAAACTGCAAGGCATTGCCCGCGCGCTACTGGATGCTTGATTTGTGAGACGTAAATTCTTGCTGCTGCTGGAAACCGGACTGGTTCTGGCGGGGCTGCTGCTGGGCACTTCAGCCTGGAAGATCAACTCGGCGCTGGAGCAGCCACTCAACATTACTCAGGAAGAGTTACTGGATGTACCGAACGGCGCGACGCCGTCCGGGACTTTCAATCGCCTTGAAGCCGATGGCGTTCTCCAGGACGCCTTCTGGCTGCGCCTGTACTGGCGCTTCAATCTTGCCACGCAGCCGTTGCACAGCGGCGAATACCGCATGCTGCCCGGCATGAGCGCGCAGGGTTTGATCGGTCTTTGGCAGCGCGGCGAAGTGGTTCAGTACAGTCTGACTCTGGTCGAGGGCTGGAACTTCCGCCAGGTCCGTGCGGCGCTGGCGAAAAATGACAAGCTCGAGCAAACCCTGGCGGGACTGAGCGACAGCGATGTGATGAACAAGCTCGGTCACGCTGGCGTGTTTCCGGAAGGCCGGTTTTTTCCGGACACCTACCGTTTTGTCCGTGGCATGACCGACGCCGAGCTGCTGGAAAAAGCCTACGAGCGCCTCGACGATGTCCTTGCGAAAGAGTGGAGCAAACGTTCCCCTGACGCACCCTACACCGAGCCCTATCAGGCGCTGATCATGGCCTCGCTGGTGGAGAAGGAAACCGGTGTGCCGCAGGAGCGCGGGCAGATTGCCGGGGTGTTCGTACGGCGGATGCAGATCGGCATGTTGCTGCAAACCGATCCGACCGTGATCTATGGCCTGGGCGAGCGCTACAACGGCAAGTTGACCCGTGCCCACCTGAAGGAGCCGACGCCCTACAATACTTATCTGATCGCCGGGCTGCCGCCGACGCCGATTGCCATGGTCGGTCGTGAAGCGATTCATGCGGCGCTGAATCCGGTGTCCGGCAGCAGTTTGTATTTCGTGGCGCGCGGTGACGGCAGTCATGTGTTCTCCGACGATCTGGATGCCCACAACAGTGCTGTGCGCGAGTTCCAGATCAAGCGACGTGCCGATTACCGCTCCAGCCCGGCGCCGACTAATGGGGCCACGACGCCTGACGCGCAGGCACCGATTGCTCCAGCGTCGCCCGACACGGCTCCAGAGGCGGCACCGCAATTGCCGTCATCGCAACCGGCTTCAGCTCCGGCACCCAGTGCCGATGAGCCGCAAAGCCCGCAATGACTCTGACTAAGGACTGCCTGTGACTGGCTTGTTTATTACCCTGGAAGGCCCGGAAGGCGCCGGCAAAAGCACCAATCGTGAATACCTGGCCGAGCGTCTGCGCGCCGAGGGTATCGAAGTCGTATTGACTCGCGAACCGGGCGGTACGCCGCTGGCCGAGCGAATTCGCGATGTGCTGCTGGCCCCGGTCGACGAAGTCATGAACCCGGATACCGAGCTGTTGCTGGTGTTCGCAGCGCGAGCGCAGCATCTGGCCGAGGTGATCCGCCCGGCACTGGCGCGAGGCGCGGTGGTGTTGTGCGACCGCTTTACCGATTCGACTTACGCTTATCAGGGTGGGGGTCGCGGATTGTCGCTGGAGCGTATCGCGACCCTGGAAACTTTCGTTCAAGGCGACCTGCGCCCGGACCTGACACTGGTGTTCGACTTGCCGATCGAGATCGGCATGGCGCGTGCCAGTGCTCGTGGTCGGCTGGACCGTTTCGAGCTGGAAGGTCGAGTGTTTTTCGAGGCGGTGCGCAGTGCGTTCCTCAAGCGCGCTGAGGCTGATCCGGCACGCTACCTGTTGGTGGACGCCTCGCAGCCGTTGGCACAGGTTCAGCAGTCGCTGGATGCCTTGATGCCGCAATTGCTGGAGCGTCACCGTGGCTGAAGCCTATCCGTGGCAGGACAGCCTTTGGCAGCAACTGGCCGGTCGCGCACAGCACGCGCACGCCTATTTGCTCCACGGCCCGATGGGCATCGGCAAGCGCGCCTTGGCCGAGCGTCTGATGGCGCGTCTGTTGTGTCAGCGGCCAGAAGGGCTGGACGCATGTGGGCAGTGCAAATCCTGCATGCTGCTGAAGGCTGGCAGTCATCCGGATAACTACATACTGGAGCCGGAAGAGGCGGACAAGGCGATCAAGGTCGATCAGGTTCGTGATCTGGTCAGCTTCGTGGTCCAGACCGCGCAGTTGGGCGGGCGCAAAGTGGTGCTGATCGAGCCGGTCGAGTCGATGAACATCAACGCCTCCAACGCCTTGCTCAAAAGCCTCGAAGAACCGTCAGGCGATACGGTATTGCTGTTGGTCAGTCACCAGACCAGCCGTTTGCTGCCGACCATCAAGAGTCGTTGCGTGCAACAGGCCTGTCCGTTGCCGAGCGAGGCCATGAGCCTGCAATGGCTGGCCAAGGCCTTGCCCGATTGCGCTGAAGAAGAGCGTATCGAGCTGCTGACCCTGGCTGCCGGTTCGCCGCTGGCGGCTGTCAAGCTGCAAGGGCAGGGCGTGCGCGAGCAGCGTGCGCTGGTCGTCGAGGGCGTGAAGAAGTTGCTCAAGCAGCAACAGTCGCCGACGCAACTGGCCGAAGAGTGGAAATCCATTCCGATGTTGCAGCTGTTCGACTGGTTCTGCGATTGGTCGAGCCTGATTCTGCGCTACCAGTTGACCCAGGATGAAGAAGGGTTGGGGTTGGCGGACATGCGCAAAGTAGTTCAGTACCTGGCGCAGAAAACCGCCCAGGAAAAAGTCTTGAATATTCAGGACTGGATTCTCGCCCAGCGGCAGAAAGTGATGAGTAAGGCCAACCTCAATCCGGCGTTGTTGCTGGAAGCGCTGTTGGTGCAATGGGTGTCCTTGCCTGCTCAGAAGTGAACGTCTGTGCCTAGGGAACAACCATTGGCGGCATCCCGCGCCTTGCCTCGCACACGTTGGCATCGCAACGCGGTTCGTCACCAAACGTCAACAGACCCTAGACTCTGATCATCAGCCATGGAGGTCAGCATGAACGAACCCGTCAGCCCGGGACCGCGCAACGGCATCTTGTCCCTGACCATCAAGGACAAATCCGTGCTGTATGCGGCCTACATGCCGTTCATCAAGAACGGCGGCCTGTTCATTCCGACCAACAAAAGCTACAAGTTGGGCGACGAGGTCTTCATGTTGCTGCACTTGATGGATGAGCCGGAAAAGATTCCCGTGGCCGGTATAGTGACCTGGGTGACCCCCAGGGGCGCGCAGGGTAATCGCGCTGCCGGTGTCGGCGTACAGTTCAATGCAGGCGACAACACCGCCCGAAGCCGAATTGAAACCTATCTGGTCGGAGCCCTGAAGTCCGACCGTCCCACTCATACGATGTAGTTGCAGCCTTATATGCTCGTAGATTCCCATTGCCACCTTGACCGTCTCGACCTCGCCGCGCACGACGGCTCCCTGGATGCTGCGCTTGATGCCGCTCGTCAGCGCGGGGTAGGGCACTTCCTTTGTATCGGCGTCAGTGTCGACAACGCCAAGGACGTCAAAGCCCTTGCCGAGCGTTACGACGATGTCGATTGTTCGGTGGGCGTGCATCCGCTGGATGTTCAGCCGGGCGCCGCTCCGGCGCTGGAGTGGCTGTTGCAGGAACTCAATCACCCGCGGGTGGTGGCGATCGGCGAAACCGGCCTGGATTACCACTACGAGCCGGAGGCGGCCGAGTTGCAGCAGGCGTCTTTCCGTTTGCACCTGCAAGCGGCCCGGCAGACCACCAAGCCGGTGATCGTCCACACCCGGGGCGCCCGCGCCGATACGCTGACGTTATTGCGTGAGGCAGCGTTGCCGCAGGCCGGTGTGTTGCATTGCTTCACCGAAGACTGGGACATGGCCAAGGCTGCACTGGATCTTGGGTTCTACATTTCGTTATCGGGAATTGTCACTTTCCGCAATGCCGATGCCTTGCGTGATGTGGCCCGGCAAGTACCAGCGGATCGCCTGCTGGTGGAAACCGATTCGCCGTACCTGGCGCCAATCCCTCATCGCGGCAAACCGAACCTTCCGCAGTACGTACGGGATGTGGCGGAGTTTCTGGCCATGTTGCGCGGCGAGTCCTACGAGCGCTTTGCCGAGCAGACCACGGAGAACTTCAAGCGGCTGTTTCCGTTGGCGCACGTCAAGCCGAATTGACAGGGTCGAGTTCAAGGCTCAAATCGCAGGCAAAAAAAACCCGGGTTCTGGGGGGTGAATCCGGGTTAAGACCATTAGGAGTAAAACAAAGGCACGCGGTCCATTGGTACCTTCATCGGCGCGCCACTTGGGGGAGATGTCACGCCGACAGTTCAAGTATTGATCACTATTGCGTTCAGTCCAGTTTGCCCCGCCTGTTTCTTAAACAAATTTGGAATACAGGCGCTTCGCTTGAGTTCTCACTGCTTGGCAATTGACGCGACAATGGCCACAGTTTCGTCGATCACGCGTTTTTCGGTATAGAAGTGCGGTGAAAAACGTACGCCTGGACCGCGCGGGATGCAGACTACCTGCTGGGCTTTCAGGGCCTCGTAAACGGTCTGGTTATCGATGCCATCGATACTGAACGAAAAAATCCCCCCGCGTCGGGCTGGATTGAGCGGGCTGTGCAGTTTGACGCCGGGAATCGCGCTCAGGCCATCCTGCAGCCATTTCACTCGCTCGGCGATCAGTTCGGCGACGTGCTCCATGCCGACTTCTTCCAATAACGACAGGCTTGCCTCCAGCGCCATTGCCCCGAGCATGTTCGGGCTGCCGCATTCAAAACGTCGTGCACTCTTGGCCGGCTCCCATTCGGTGCGGTTGTAATCACCCATGTGCTCGAGCATGTGCCAGCCGAACTCGTGCAGTTTCAGCTGTTCACGCAGTTCGCTGCGCACGTAGAACACCCCCAGGCCCTCTGGCCCGAGCAGCCATTTGTGGCCGTCGGCCATGGCGAAATCGCATTGATAGCTCTGGACATCGAAGGGCAGGGCGCCGAGTTGCTGGATGGCGTCGATGCAGAACAGTACGTTCTGTTGTTTACAGCCGGCGCCGAGGCGTTGCAGGTCCAGGCGCAGACCGCTGGCGAATTGCACCGCGCTCACCGACATCAAGCGGGTGCGCGGTCCACAGGCAGCCAACAAGGCGCCTTCCGGGTCATCACCCTTTAGACTGGTCTGTACCACTTCCACACCCTGGGAGGCCAAGGCTTCCCAGACAATTCGGTTGGAAGGGAATTCTTCATCGCTGATGACGATCTGGTCGCCGCTTGCCCATGGCAGTCCGAAGGCGACAAAAGACAATGCCTCAGAAGTATTTTTGACCAGCGCCACGTCATCCGTCGACGGTGCATTGAGCAGTCGCATCAGTCGTTCACGCAGGCGTTGTTCAAGCGCCATCCAGTCCGAATAGTCCCGCGCGCCCAGTAAAACGTTCTCCTGGGCGAAGCGCGCCACTGCCGTGGCTGCGCGATTTGGCCAGGGTGCAACGGCCGCATGATTCAAATAACGCAGGCCCGGAGCCTGTACAAATTCATCAAGAAACGTAGACATGGTCGGATGATCCGTGCAATTTGGCGCAAGTTAGGCATAATACGCGGCTTAGAATTTTGACCCCTACAGACCTTTTCTTATGCATAAAGAACCTCGTAAGGTCCGTGAGTTTCGTCGCCGCGAGCAAGAAATTCTCGACACCGCGCTCAAGCTGTTCCTCGAACAAGGTGAAGACAGTGTCACCGTCGAGATGATCGCTGATGCCGTGGGTATCGGCAAAGGCACCATCTACAAGCACTTCAAGTCCAAGGCGGAGATTTACCTGCGCCTGATGCTCGATTACGAGCGCGACTTGAACGAGCTGCTGCACTCTGCCGATGTCGACAAGGATAAGGAAGCCCTGTCCCGGGCCTACTTCGAATTCCGCATGCGCGATCCACAACGTTATCGGTTGTTCGATCGTCTGGAAGAGAAGGTGGTCAAGGGCAATCAGGTGCCGGAGATGGTCGAGGAGTTGCACAGGATTCGCGCCTCCAACTTCGAACGCCTGACCTTATTGATCAAGGGCCGCATCAGCGAAGGCAAGCTTGAAGACGTGCCGCCGTACTTCCATTACTGCGCGTCCTGGGCGCTGGTGCACGGCGCTGTCGCGCTGTACCACTCGCCGTTCTGGAGCAATGTGCTGGAAGATCAGGAAGGTTTCTTCCAGTTCCTGATGGACATCGGCGTGCGCATGGGCAACAAGCGCAAGCGCGATACCGACACACCGAGCAGCTGACTCATTCAGATGCCTTATTGCGCCATGTTTTCCCTGTATGGCGCAGTGCCCCAGGAATATACTCAGGCTTAGGTATTGCCAAAACTTGATTTGTGAGTCAAGTTTTGGTGCTTCCGAAATTACTTCCGCCGGAGTGATCCATGATCGTTGACCGACAAGGCAGACGTTTCCGCAATTTGCGGGTCAGTCTGACCTCCGCCTGCAACTACGCCTGTACCTACTGTGTGCCCAATGGCAAGCGGTTGGTGGCTGCGCAGGATGAGCTGTCGGCCGAGGCCATGGCGCGCGGCGTTGCCTACCTGATCGAAGCCGCGGGTATCGAGCGTTTGCGTATTACCGGTGGCGAGCCGCTGGTGAGTCCAAAGCTGGAAGCCTTTATGACGGCAGTCGGGCAGATGGGCCTTGCCGATATCAGCCTGACCACCAACGGTCAGTTGCTGGCGAAGAAATTGCCCTTGCTGGTGGACGCCGGTATTCGGCGGATCAACGTTTCCCTCGATACCCTGGACGCCGATGCGTTCCGCAGCATTGCGCGCGGTGGCGATCTGGCGACAGTGCTCAGCGGCATGGACCAGGCTCGCGCAGCGGGCATGAAAATCAAGGTCAACATGGTGCCATTGCGCGGGCAGAATTTCGATCAAGTGATGCCGCTGCTTGATTATTGCCTGGAGCGCAGTTATGAATTGCGCTTCATCGAGCTGATGCGCATGGGCCATCTGGCCAGCGATTCGAACGCATTCCTGCAGCAGTTTGTCAGCCTCAAACAGTTGTTGAGCCTGATCGGTGAGCGCTACAACTACTTGCAGGCCGATGCACCGGTGGATGCTACAGCGGTGCGTTACGAAATTCCCGGGCACGGCTATTTCGGCGTTATCGCCAATGAAAGCGTGCCGTTCTGCCGCACATGCTCGCGCTTGCGCCTGTCGTCCACTGGCTGGCTGCATGGCTGCCTGTCGTCGAGTAACCGTCACTATGTCGGTGACCTGCTGGACAAGCCGCGCCATGAAGCACTTCCGGCGCTTCAGCGTTTGCTGGTGAAGGCGTTGGGTGACAAACAGGAAGTGGCGTTCTCTGGTGGCGCAACAATCATGAAGATTATCGGCGGCTGACTCGGTTTTTGTGGCGAGGGGGCTTGCCCCCGTTGGGTCGCGAAGCGACCCCGGTAAAGTCTCCCACCATCCGTCAGACATACCCCGTTTTCTGGTCTTGCGACTGCTGCGCAGTCGAGCGGGGGCAAGCCCCCTCGCCACAGGTTCGTATTATCAAACCGGAATTTTCCATGTCCTCAAGGACTGGCGCGGAAGCTGCATCCTGCGGACATTCGCCGGTTTTCCGTCACCGGCCTCTGGAGGGTAGGATGCGTAGCCTGGTTTTGCTGCTGGCCTTTTTGGCGCTTGGCGGCTGCATGAATGTCAGCGATATGGGCGAAGGGGTTCACTACCACATGAGCGACGCAGGTTTGCTCGATCATAGCGACAGCCGTCGCGTGAACAATCTGCGCATTCAGCCGGACTCGTTTATCTACATCGCCCAAGGCGCTTTTACGCCGCTGGGCAGTGCCTATCCGCGGCCGAACGTGGTCGCTGAAGTGGCTTTCAACGGCTTCATCGAATATTTCCCGATGGTTCGCCGCGCCCGCGCGCCCGAAGGTCTTGACACCGCTATGGGTGAGGCACGTGCTGCTGGCGCGCATTACCTGCTCTACACCCGTTTTGCCAAGGCCGATGCGGATGATTGGCTCGACCAGGAAGCCGTAGATCACCAGGGGGCCGACAGCGGGGTGATTCAGATCATGCTGATCGAGACCAGCACCCAGTATTTGATCGATACTGCACGGATCAAAAGTCGTAGCGGTTTGCTGGCGTTCCACAACAAACCAGAAGACTTGATCGGCCCGCCGCTGGAGCAATACGCTCGTAGTCTGCTGGGTTTGAGCAGCCAGTAATTCACCAGGAGAGCAGCATGAGTGGTCCGCAAAAAGCTAACGATTTGTTGGGGCAGATCCCCAAGTCCAAGGGCTTGCCGCCGGTCCACTTATGGAACCCCGACTTCTGCGGCGACATCGATATGCGCATCGCCCGCGACGGTACCTGGTATTACCTGGGCACACCGATCGGGCGCAAGCCGATGGTCAAACTGTTTTCCACCATCATTCGCCGCGACGGTGATGATTACTTTCTGATTACCCCGGTCGAAAAGGTCGGGATCAAGGTCGATGACGCGCCGTTCGTGGCGGTTGCACTGGAGGTTGAAGGCGAGGGCGAGGCGCAGGTTTTGCGTTTTACCACCAACGTCGAAGAGCAGGCCGAGGCGGGTGCCGAGCATCCGTTGCGGGTGGTGATCGATCCACTGACCCAGGAGCCGGCGCCTTACGTGCATGTACGCACCAACCTTGAAGCGCTGATCCATCGCAATGTGTTTTATCAGTTGGTCGAGCTGGCCGTGACCCGCGAGATAGATGGGCAGCGCTGGTTGGGCGTCTGGAGTGGCGGAGAGTTTTTCCCCATCGGCCTTGAGCCATAACGCGCTGCGCTTATGTGATCTGGAAAACGGCCCGTTGTCTAAACCGGGCCGTTGCCGATGGGCCTACAAACCCTTGCTCTTGAGTCGAGCGGCGTGTTCGAGATAGAGCCCGACCGGACTTACGTTCCAACTGGTGATCCCGGCCATTTGATTGACTGCGTCAAAATGGTCCATAGGGTAATCCGAGCGAATCACTTTCCCCAGATGCGAACTGTATCGGCCGACGAGCCCGTCGTTGGCGTCTTTCTCTTTATAAAATAACTTCGACAGCACGATGCAGTTGATATGGGTCGGATCGATTAGTTGCGGGGTTTGAAAGTTCTGCAGAATCCCGCTCCAGGAGTAGTAATACACACCGTTTTCAATTTCGTTGCCTTCACCGCCCCAGTGTTTCGGCACCCCTTGCGGGTACTTGCGATTGAATGCAGCCAGTCCTTCGCTGGTCAGCGATTCGAAAGCTGCTTGAGGGTCCACAGGGTTTTGCGGATGGCCGCTGATCAATGAAATGAAGGTGCCGACTGCGCTCAACAGGGCCAGTACGAGCGCTTCGGGCAACTCTCCAGGCGTCAGTGCCTTATGCAATTGGTCGGCAATCTCGGAGCCGTGATTGGGGCAACTGACAGAGGTGACCGACGCGACCTTTTCCGGGTGCAGCGCCGCGACGTAGCGTGCAGCCAGGGGGCCTTGGCTATGGCCGATCAGATTGACCTTGGCGGCGCCCGTTTCCTGCAAAATGCGGTTGACCTGTTCGAGCAGTTTTTCACCGCGTTCCTCGTTGCCGTTGACGGCTGGAATATTCACGGCAAATACCCGAGCGCCAGCGTGCTCCAGGGCTTCCTTGATATCGAAGAAGTAGGGGTAACCGGCGATTGTATCGAAGCCGAAAAGACCGTGAACCAAAACAATCGGGTATTGCGTAGACGCGTCCATGTTCATGCTTATACCTGTCGATAGCGGATTCAAGTGGAACAGATGCTATTGACTGCTTGATCTGTCGCGGCTAACCGTAGTTTACAAAGCGGCTGGGTACAAATCGCTTCGAGCAGGACACGCCTCTATCTACGCCTCTTGCAGCAACTTGCCGGCGATCGCCCAGCGCCACAGCAGGCGGCCAATGGTGATCGACCAGTTCAGCAGCGCCACTGTCAGAACGGTGAGCAACAGCGTCGGCAGACCGTGCTCGACAATGATTTTGCCGGCCAGCAAGGGAAAGCCAAACACCCCTACAAAGTACCCGAGGCTGAACAGCAACAAGGCTTGGGAGGTGCTGCCCGCCGGTGCTTCATTGGCGGCCAGGCCGTTGATCACCGAGTAGGTCAGCCCGTAACCGATACCCAGCACAGCAGCGGCCATCAAGTAAGTGAAGGCATCGTCGACCACGAAGCGGAACATCAGAATCGCCACCACCATCAGCCCCGACAGAATGCAGGATGCCCAATAGGGATCGCGCTTGACCACGAAGCCGGCGATCAGCATTCGGCTGGTGATCGCAGCGCTCATGAAGCCAAGAAAGAACAGCGAGTAGTCCAGTGAGCGGGAGGCGGCGTAGCTGGTCTGGAAACTCGACAGGCCACCAAACACGCAGCCGCCGAGGCCGACCATGATGATGGGAAACAACGCTTTGGATGACATCACCCGCGCGGCGGCCGCCCAGGAAATCCGTGAAACTGCCGCCGTACCCAATTGATTCGGGCGCTGTTTGAGCGCGACGCCCAGACGCCAGAACAACACCGCGCCGATCAGGCTCGCCAATGCGGCGAGGTAAAACGCGCTGGTCACCGGATAACCCAGGGCACTGGCTGTCCGCCCGAGCAATGGCCCGGAACCGATGCCAGTCATCATGCTGCCCGAGAGAAGTGCGAAGTACTTGGCACGTTGTGCAGGCGCTACCAGCATCGCCACGATAATCGGCCCCAAGGTGTAAAACACGCCCCAGCCCAGACCCAACGTCAGACCAAAAAACAGCAGGGTATTGCCGAAGCCCGGGGTCAGCGCAAAGCCCAGGCTGGCGAGCACCAGCAAACCACCGAACACCGCAATCGAACGGGCGGCGCCGAGCAGGTCCGACAAATGCCCCGAGAGGATCACCGCTGCAAAGGTGCTGAGCATCGCCGCCGAAATCACGCTACCCGCATCATGCTCGTTACCACCGCGTGAACTGATCAGCAGTGAGAGCAAAAAGGTCGAGCCATAGGACAGCGAAAGCAGGTAGCTGGCGAGGCAGAACAAGCCAAACAGTTTTCCTGAAACGGCAGTGTCCGGGGTGTTGCGACTGGGCATGGATAAGTCTCTTTATCTGTTGGTTTTATAGGGTACTTATCTAACACAGGCGGCCGTGGCGTATGTTCTGAGGTTTGCGGTTTCAGGGTTAGCGGAAAACGGAGTAATCATTTCAGGCGGCGCTGGGCGGTAAACCGATTTCATGCACCGTCCTTGGACGGCTCCAGTGCGTGGGGCAACAAGGACGAGGCGAGGGCTTGCAGTGGCGCGAAGGCGGTGAGGCTCATATAAATCCTTTTGTGCAGAACACTATTGTGACGGCGCCCGTAGATTAAGTTTTGAAGTGACATGTGACGAGCGCTGATCGCCGACATAGTATGGCGGTTTCAACTGTTCACAAGGCACGTCCATGTCGATCGAGATCCGTCCGGCCACCCCCAGCGATGCGCCACAAATTCTTGCGTTCATCACCGAACTCGCCGACTACGAGCGCGCCCGGCATGAAGTCATCGCCAGCGTCGCCGACATCGAGCGCAGCCTGTTCAGCGAAGGTGCCACCGCCCATGGCCTGATCTGCCTGCGCGACGGTTTGCCGATTGGTTTCGCAGTGTTTTTCTTCAGCTACTCGACCTGGCTGGGCAGCAACTGCCTGTACCTCGAAGACCTCTACATCACCCCCGAACAACGCGGTGGCGGCGCCGGCAAACAACTGTTGCGCCACCTAGCCAAAATTGCCTGCGCCAACGACTGCGGCCGTTTCGAATGGAGCGTGCTGGAATGGAACACCCCAGCCATCGACTTCTACAAATCCCTCGGCGCCCAGCCGCAGGAAGAGTGGGTGCGTTATCGCATGGATGGGGCGGTGTTGCGGGAGTTTGCCGAGGGTTAGTCCGTTGCTTCCCAGTTACCACTAATCATACCGTCGAGCGTTTGTCTTACCGTGATCTTGAAAACACCGGCCTTCCCTTCATCGAAGGCCGCCCTCCAAGCCTCATAACCTTTACTGAAGTCTGGAATCCCTGCGGTTTTCCCGACTCTTTGGGTGATGCTGCGTTCGATTCCCCTTGCCTGAAAGGGTAGGTGAGGCATTTCGTTGAACTCACCGCCATTCACCGGATTGATCATCCGAATGTCGTCGACCCTGATGTGAACGACTTTGCCTAGTTTTGGATAGTTTTCTATTTTCAGAATGGTCAGGGTCGATGTCTCCTCTCCCGGCCTGTTTTTATAGGCCCAGATATCGCCAACCTTCAATTTTTCCGATGCGCAAAGAGCGGCGGTGGACCAGAGCACGCCGCAGAACAGCAGCGCCTTTAAAGCATTCATCATGTTTTCGTCCTTGAGTGTCGGGTGCGGCGGTAAGCACCATCGCTGGAAATGGCCTGGCATCTTAAAAGCGTTGCTGGAGAAAAACTTGTCACAGTTGTAAATCCCGCAATATGGGATTTATATTTACATATTGAGATTTTTATTCCGCGAGGTTTATAGTCCAGCTCACTCACTACCAAAAACAAAACGGGTGAAGCGATGCAGGCGCAATTGATCGCGCTCGATTGGGGGACCACCTCCCTTCGTGCTTACAAACTCGGCTCCAATGGTCAGGTACTCGAACAGCGTTCGCTCGCATCGGGGATCATGCAGTTGCCGGGTGCGCCACGGATGATTGCTGGCCAGTCATGCACAGACGGTTTTGAACTGGCATTCGACGAGGCCTGCGGTGATTGGCTCGATGCGCAACCCAGTCTTCCGGTGATTGCCTGCGGCATGGTCGGCAGTGCTCAGGGCTGGCGTGAAGCCGCCTACTGCGACACGCCGGCGAATGTCGCCAATCTCGGTAACTCCCTACAAGTTGTGCGCAGCCTACGCGGTGTCGATGTGCATATCGTGCCCGGCGTCATCCAGCGTTCGCGCTTGCCAAATGTGATGCGTGGCGAGGAAACCCAGGTCCTTGGCGTGCTGCAAAACCTGCCAGCCGGGGCAGGGGAGAATCTGTTGATCGGCATGCCGGGCAGCCATTCGAAATGGGTCGAGGTGGTCGAAGGTTGCATCACTCATTTCGACACGTTCATGACAGGTGAACTGTTCGCAGTGCTCAGCGAGCACAGCATTCTCGGGCGTACGCAACAACGTGGCGCCGCCTTCGACTGCGGGGCTTTTGATCGCGGCGTGCAGGTGGCGTTGTCGGCGGATGGTGAGATCGGTCCGCTGTCGACGCTGTTCAGCGCTCGCAGTCTCGGTCTGACCGGTGAACTCAGCGCCAAGCAACAGCCGGACTATCTGTCCGGCCTGCTGATCGGTCATGAACTGTCGGCGCTGGCCAGTGTTCAGCGCCGTCGGCGCAACAGCGTTGACCTACCTTCAATCGTCCTGATCGGCAACGCTCAACTCTGCGCGCGCTATCAGCGTGCCCTCGACACCTGCGGTTTTCCTCACGTGAGCTTGGCCGAACAGGCCACCGAACGCGGTTTGTGGCAGTTGGCGGTCGCAGCTGGGCTGCTCGGTAAAACCGCTCCCGTTCAACCTGACTAGAGGTCTGACATGCTCAAGCAAGCGCTGGCAACAAACGGTCTGATCGCGATCCTTCGCGGCCTGCGCCCACAAGAGGCGGCAGCCATCGGCGAGGTTCTGTACCAGGCCGGTTTCCGGGTTATCGAAGTGCCGCTCAATTCTCCTGAACCCTATGAAAGCATCCGCATCCTGCGCAGCACGTTGCCTGCCGATTGCCTGATCGGTGCGGGTACGGTGCTGACCCCGGAGCAGGTTGCGCAGGTGAAAGCCGCCGGTGGTCAGGTGATTGTCATGCCCCACAGCGACGCCAAGGTCCTGCGTGCGGCAAAGGCGGCCGGCTTGTACCTGTCGCCGGGTGTGGCGACACCGACCGAAGCGTTCGCGGCACTGGCCGAAGGCGCGGATGTGTTGAAGATGTTCCCAGCCGAGCAGATGGGGCCGGCGGTAGTGAAGGCCTGGCTCGCAGTGTTGCCGGCCGGGACCGTGCTGTTACCGGTGGGCGGGATTACTCCGGACAACATGCAGGTGTTTTTCGAGGCAGGTGTCAAAGGCTTTGGTCTGGGTTCCGGGTTGTTCAAACCGGGCCTCACGCCTGAGGAAGTGGCCGTTCGGGCGAGGGCGTATGTCGCGGCCTGGAACGCGCTGCACTTCGAGTTGTAGTGGCGGCACACGGGCAACCATAATGCCGCCCGTTCACTCGCTCAACGGTAAGGCTGGACTATGCAGGAAGAACTCTCGAAAAATGCTGCGCCAACCGGCACCCAAACGTTGCTGCGCGGTTTGGCGGTGGTGCATGCCGTGGCCGGTGGAGCTCGTGACCTCAAGGAAATCGCCCGGCTGATCGGCACCACCCGCAGCACCACGCATCGCCTGGCCAGTTGCCTGGTGGACGAGCGCTATCTGCGAGTGGTGCCGCAAGTGGGTTACCTGCTAGGGCCGAAGCTGATCGAGCTGGGTTTTCAGGCTCGTGAAGAGCTGCCATTGGTGACCCTGGCCGGACCGTATCTGGACGAGTTGTCGGTGTTGACCGGCGACACCATCCACTTGGCAATCCGAGAAGGCGACGAGGTGCTGTACCTGCAGAAGATTCCGGGGCGCAATGGCCCGGAAATGCGCTCGCGGGTGGGTCATCGCATGCCGTTGGCACGCACCGGGATCGGCAAGGCGCTGATGCTCGATGACGCGCAGCAAGAGTGGCAGCGGCTGTATCAGATCAGCTTGCCGGCGGGTGGGAAGAGTCAGTTCTGGCCGCAGCACCCCGAGCAATCCTGGGAGCAGTTTCAGCAGCGCATGCTGGAATATGTGGCGGGTGGCTACGCTTTCGATCTGGAGGACAACGAACCGTCGATTCGCTGTGTGGCTGCTCCGGTTCGCGATGCCAGTCGGCGGATCGTTGCCGGCATCAGCATCGCCAGCACCGTACCGTACATGCCGCTGGAAAAAATGGCCGAGCTGATTCCCCTGATCAAAGGGGTCACGGCTCGGCTGTCGGCGGAGCTAGGGGCCAAGATATAAGCCGCTAACGTCTGATCAGACTTTCAAGGTCGCCATGTCGATGACGAAACGGTACTTCACGTCGCCGGCGATCATGCGACTGTAAGCTTCGTTGATCTGGCGGATGTCGAGCATTTCGATGTCGCAGGTGATGTTGTGTTCGGCGCAGAAATCCAGCACCTCCTGGGTTTCGGCGATACCGCCAATCAACGAGCCGGCCAGCACTCGACGACCCAGCACCAGTTTGGCTGCGTGGACGGGCGGATCGATCGGCTCGATCAGACCGACCAGGATGTGCACGCCGTCGAAGCGCAGCGTATCGAGGTACGGGTTGAGGTCGTGCTGCACTGGAATGGTGTCGAGCAGGAAGTTGAACTGCCCGGCGGCGGCCTTCATCTGCTCGGCGTCGGTAGAGACGATCACGTGGTCCGCGCCCTGGCGGCGACCTTCTTCGGCCTTGCTGGCCGAGCGGGTGAACAGCGTCACTTCGGCGCCCATGGCTTTGGCAAACTTGATGCCCATGTGACCGAGGCCACCCATGCCGAGAATGCCGACCTTGTCACCGGCCTTCACGCCGTAGTGCTTGAGCGGCGAGTAGGTGGTGATGCCTGCACAGAGGATCGGCGCAGCGCTGGCCAGGTCGAGCTTTGCCGGAATGCGCAACACGAAGCGTTCGCTGACGACGATGCTGTCGGAGTAACCGCCCATGGTGTTGCTGCCGTCGACCCGGTCCGGGGTCGCGTAGGTCAAGGTCGGACCTTCGAGGCAATATTGCTCCAGATCGGCATGGCAGGCTTCGCAGTGGCGGCATGAGTCGACCATGCAACCGACGCCGACCAGATCGCCGACTTTATGAGCAGTGACATTGGCGCCGATGGCGGTGACTTTGCCGACGATCTCGTGGCCCGGCATCAGTGGGTAAACCGCGATGCCCCATTCGTTGCGAGCCTGGTGGATGTCGGAATGGCAGACGCCGCAGTAGAGGATTTCGATCGCAACGTCATCGGCCCGTGGGCTGCGACGTTCGAAGGTCATCGGGGCGAGGGGCGTGGTGGCTGACTGGGCGGCGTAACCGATGGCGGTGTACATGGTGAACCTCGCAAAAGCAGTGACGGGTGAGGTGGGCCATTTTCCGCGCCGTCCGCTGGGCCGGCCATGACGATTCCTCCGCGTCTCATGCCTATTCCTCCGGCATCCGCGGTGGATCGGTCGCATTGGCACTCAGACCTGCGATGATGCTTTCATCCCTTATTTCGTGAAGTTTTTGCCATGCTGTTGACCCGTCATCTTGATGCCAATGCCGCGCTGGTTGCGCTGATTCAGCCATTGGCTACCCGTGATGGTTTTGTCCCGACGCGCTTGCCCGGCGTGCACGTGCTCAGAGCCAGTTGCGATGTGGCGCGTGGCCCGCAGATCTATGAGCCGAGCCTGATGATCATTGCCCAGGGCAGCAAAGTCGCCTATCTGGGCGCGCGCACGCTGGAGTACGGCGCGGGGCATTATCTGATTCAGGCGTTGCCGGTGCCTTTCGAATGCGAAACCTTTGCCATGGCCGATGCGCCGTTGCTGGGGGTGTCGATTGCCATCGACCGGTCGCTGCTGGGTGAGCTGGTGTTGGCCATGGGGCTGGTGCCAGGACGCAATACCCCGGCGCAAACACCCGAATCGATGACCTCGGCGGTGCTCGATGACGGCATGCGCGGCTGTGTGGAGCGCTTGTTGCGCTGCCTGCACGATCCGCTGGAGTGTCAGGTCATGGGCCAGGCAAGGTTGCGTGAGTTGTTATTCGTTGCCTTGCGCGGCCCGCAGGCTGATGTGTTGCGAGCACTGGTCGAACAGCAGGGGCAATTTGCCCGGGTTGCGGCGTCGTTGAGTCACTTGCATGCGCACTTCACCGAGCCACTGAACGTCGAGACTTTGGCCAGCTGCGCGAACATGAGTACGTCGACCTTTCACGAGCATTTCAAACGCAGCACCTTGTTATCGCCAGTGCAGTATCTGAAGCGCTTGCGTCTGCTCAAGGCGCAGCAGTTGTTGCTGTCGGAGGGGCTGGGAGTGGCGCAGGTCGCGCATCGAGTGGGCTATCAGAGTACGTCGCAGTTCAGTCGCGAGTACAAACGCTATTTCGAGCGCAATCCGGGGGATGAACGGGTGGCTTAGATTTCAGGCGCTACAGAGAGCGGTGTCGTTTTCTCCTGGCAACAAAAAGGCCCCCATTCGGGAGCCTTGATGTTCAAGCGTACGACTTACATGTTCGGGTAAGTCGGGCCGCCAGCACCTTCCGGTGTGACCCAGGTGATGTTCTGCGCAGGGTCCTTGATGTCGCAGGTCTTGCAGTGCACGCAGTTCTGGGCGTTGATCTGGAAGCGCTTCTCGCCGTCTTCCTTGGTGATCACTTCATACACGCCGGCCGGGCAGTAACGCTGAGCAGGCTCATCGTACAGCGGCAGGTTCTTGCTGATCGGGATGCTCGCGTCAGCCAGCTTCAGGTGGCAAGGCTGTTCTTCTTCGTGGTTGGTACCGGAGATGAACACCGAGCTGAGTTTGTCGAAGCTGAGTTTGCCGTCCGGTTTCGGGTAGTCGATCTTCTTGCAGTCGGCTGCCAGCTTGAGGCAGGCGTAGTCCGGCTTGGTGTCGTGCAAGGTGAACGGCAGTTTGCCACCGAAGATGTTCTGATCGAGCCAGTTGAAACCACCGCCGACGATAGCGCCGTACTTGTGGATCGCCGGGCCGAAGTTGCGGCTGGCGAACAATTCTTCGTAGAGCCAGCTGGCTTTGAACGATTCAACGTAGCTGTTCAGTTCGTCAGCGCCTTCGGAACCTGCGAACAGGGCGTCGGCCACGGCGTCAGCGGCGAGCATGCCGGACTTCATCGCGGTGTGGCTGCCTTTGATCTTGGCGAAGTTCAGGGTGCCGAGCTCGCAACCGATCAGCGCGCCGCCCTTGAAGACCATCTTCGGCAGAGAGTTCAGGCCACCTTTGCAGATTGCGCGCGCGCCGTAGCTGATGCGCTTGCCGCCTTCCAGGTATTGCTTGAGCACCGGGTGATGCTTGAGGCGCTGGAACTCGTCGAACGGCGACAGGTAAGTGTTGCTGTAGGACAGGTCAACGATCAGACCGACCACCACCTGGTTGTTTTCCAGGTGATAGAGGAACGAGCCACCGGTGTTTTCGGTGCCCATGATGTCCAGCGGCCAACCGGCGGTGTGCACCACCAGGCCCGGCTGGTGCTTGGCCGGATCGATTTCCCAGATTTCTTTCAGGCCGATTCCGTAGTGCTGGGCGTCGGCATCGGTGTCGAGGTTGAAGCGCTTGATCAGCTGCTTGCCGATGTGGCCACGGCAGCCTTCGGCGAACAGCGTGTACTTGCCGCGCAGCTCCATGCCTGGGGTGTACAGGCCTTCTTTTGGATTGCCTTCACGGTCAACGCCCAGGTCGCCGGTGATGATCCCGCGAACCACGCCGTTTTCGTCGAACAGTGCTTCCTGAGCGGCGAAGCCTGGGTAGATCTCTACGCCCAGGTTCTCGGCCTGCTGGGCCAGCCAGCGGCACAGGTTGCCCAGGGAGATGATGTAGTTGCCTTCGTTGTGCATGGTCTTGGGCACAAAGAGGTCTGGAATCTTGATCGCGCCGTCGGCGTTCTTGAGAACGAAGATGTCATCGCGAGTGACCGGAGTGTTCAGCGGAGCGCCGAGTTCTTTCCAGTCCGGGAACAATTCGTTCAGAGCCCGAGGTTCGAACACCGCGCCAGACAGGATGTGAGCGCCGACTTCGGAGCCTTTTTCGACCACGCAGACGCTAATTTCCTTACCGGCTTCGGCGGCCTTCTGCTTCAATCGGCAGGCGGCGGAAAGACCAGCGGGGCCGGCACCGACGATGACTACGTCGAATTCCATGTATTCGCGTTCCACAGGTTATCTCCTACTCAAGGCTCAACAGTTTTTTTTCTAATTGGAGGTTTGGTGTCGCATCCATGAACCCCCTGCGCAACGCGGGGGAAGGGACAATCAATGAACCACCTTTCTCTCTAGGTGGCGCATTATATCTACACCACTCTCAGCGTCCAATACAAACGTTTGTTTGAATTTGCTCAAGGCCAGAGAAATCAAAGAAGCGCGGCTTATAACTGGCCATTTTGGCGTATTGACCGCAATAGGCGTTCCGGTCAAGATACGGGCGGTTTTGCGCTCGCCGTAGGCTGACTGTTGGTTTCAAGAGCACCTCTAAAGACAGGGCGGAAGGCAGTACAAGGTGACGCGCAGCGCAGGTTTGGCGCGAAGTTTACACGCCACGACAATGAATGACTCGTCAGTCACCACTGACGAACGGTCATCAGCCTCGTGAGCAGGGTCATCCATTACACATGCCGGCGTTTTTAGAGGTGCCCTTGTACCCGATGAGCATCAACCGCCAGGTTCGCCTAGGCGACTTTCTTTTCACCGGAGAGTAACGAGGAATCCATGAAGGTTCTTGTAGCTGTCAAACGAGTAGTCGACTATAACGTCAAGGTTCGCGTCAAAGCGGACAACTCCGGCGTCGATCTCGCTAACGTCAAGATGTCGATGAACCCTTTCTGCGAAATCGCAGTGGAAGAAGCCGTACGCCTGAAAGAGAAAGGTGTTGCGACTGAAATCGTCGTCGTCTCCATCGGCCCGTCCACTGCTCAAGAGCAACTGCGCACCGCGCTGGCTCTGGGTGCCGACCGCGCCATCCTCGTCGAATCCGCTGAAGATCTGACTTCCTTGGCCGTTGCCAAGCTGCTCAAGGCTGTTGTCGACAAGGAACAGCCTTCGCTGGTGATCCTTGGCAAACAAGCCATCGATAGCGACAACAACCAGACTGGCCAGATGTTGGCTGCACTGAGCGGTTATGGTCAGGGCACCTTCGCTTCGAAAGTCGAAGTCAGCGGCGACAGCGTTGCCGTGACTCGCGAAATCGACGGCGGCGCACAGACGGTTTCCCTGAAACTGCCGGCCATCGTCACCACCGACCTGCGTTTGAACGAGCCGCGCTATGCGTCCCTGCCAAACATCATGAAAGCCAAGAAGAAGCCGCTTGAAGTGCTGACTCCTGATGCTTTGGGCGTTTCCACCGCCTCCACCAACAAAACCCTGAAAGTCGAAGCGCCGGCTGCACGCAGCGCGGGCATCAAGGTCAAGTCGGTGGCTGAACTGGTCGAGAAACTGAAAAACGAAGCGAAGGTAATCTAATCATGACTATCTTGGTAATCGCTGAACACGACAACAAAGTAGTGGCCCCGGCCACGCTGAACACCGTTGCCGCTGCCGCCAAAATTGGTGGTGACATCCACGTTCTGGTTGCGGGTCAGGGCGTTGGCGCTGTAGCTGAAGCTGCCGCGAAAATCGCTGGCGTGGCCAAAGTGCTGGTAGCCGACAACGCTGCTTACGCTCATCAACTGCCGGAAAACGTTGCACCGCTGGTGACCGAGCTGGGCAAGGGCTACAGCCACATCCTGGCTGCTGCGACTTCCAACGGCAAAAACATCCTGCCGCGCGTTGCTGCTGCACTTGACGTTGACCAGATCTCCGAGATCATCTCGGTAGAAAGCGCTGACACCTTCAAGCGCCCGATCTACGCCGGTAACGCCATCGCTACCGTTCAGTCCAACGCTTCGGTAAAAGTCATCACCGTTCGTGCTACCGGTTTCGACCCGGTTGCAGCTCAAGGTGGTTCGGCTGCCGTTGAAGTGGTGGCTGCTGCTCACGACGCGGGCACTTCCAGCTTCGTTGGCGAAGAGCTGGCCAAGTCTGATCGTCCGGAACTGACCGCTGCCAAGATCGTCGTTTCCGGCGGTCGCGGCATGCAGAACGGCGACAACTTCAAGCACCTGTACGCTCTGGCCGACAAGCTGGGCGCTGCTGTTGGCGCTTCCCGCGCCGCGGTCGACGCAGGTTTCGTACCCAACGACATGCAGGTCGGTCAGACCGGCAAGATCGTTGCACCGCAGCTGTACATCGCCGTCGGTATCTCTGGCGCGATCCAGCACCTGGCCGGTATGAAAGACTCCAAAGTGATCGTTGCGATCAACAAGGACGAAGAAGCACCAATCTTCCAGGTGGCCGATTACGGCCTGGTGGCGGACTTGTTCGAAGCCATCCCTGAGTTTGAGAAGCTGGTCTAATCCAGCGGCTTCACTTATAAAGAGCCCGGCCTTTTGGCCGGGCTTTTTATTGTCTGCAATTTGAGTGTGGGGAAGTACGCGATGGATTAGCGTTGCTTGCCAACGATGTACAGGCGTTTGCGCAATCGATCGACCATCCTGGGCTGTTCCTCGCCATTTCCCATAACTCTGCCGGCAACGATCCATGGTTACGCGGACAGCTGTCCAAAAAGATGACAGAATTGCCCGCGTCCGGTCTGACGGAGACTGTGCTGCAGCGCAATCTGGAGCGCTGGAAAGCACAATTGCAGCAACCCGTCAGCACCTCAAAACAGTAGGGATTCTTAGTGACTATTCGACCTCTTTTCGCTGCCCTGGCCGTTCTGGCTCTGGCGGGTTGCGCAGCCGATCCGGCGCCGAATGAACAATTGCGTTTGACCGAACAAGCGCTGGAGCAGGCCGCCGCTGTTGGGGCCGCCACTGAAGACGTGCCCGAGCTGAAACTCGCTGAAAGCAAGTTCGCTCAGGCTCAGGCTGACATGACCCATCAATCGTTCAAGGATGCGCGCATTCAGGCCGAACAGGCGGAGCTGGACGCGCGTCTGGCCGAGGCCAAGGTGCTGACGTTGAAAAGTCAGGAGAAACTGAACGTGCTCAATACCCGCATCACTCGCCTGCGCAAGCAACTGGGAGATGCCCAATGAGCCTGAAAAATACAATGCTGGGCGGTTTGCTGTTGGTCGGTTGTGCAGGGCTCGCCGGCTGCGCGGGTCAACAGAGCGCGGTTGCTTTGCAACAAGCCGGCGCCGACTTTCAGAAGGTCAAGGAAGATTCGAATGTGTTGCGCATCGCGCCCAAGGATGTGATTCGGGCGGGTGAATCTCTTGCCCGGGCGGATCGCCTGTCGACCTACTGGGGCAGCGGCGCGGATGTTCAGCATTACGCGTACCTGAGTCAGCGTTACAGCGAAATTGCCCGTCAACACACCGAACAAGCGCTTAATAATGAACGTGCGGTGAAGCTTGAGTTGGAACGTCAGCGCCTGCAACTGGCATTGCGCGAGAACAAACTGCTCAGCGTGCAGCAACAGGGTAAATGGTTGGAAGAGCAAATCATCAGCCTGGCCACGACCCAGACCGATCGCGGTCTGGTCATGACTCTGGGAGATGTATTGTTCGACACCGGTGAAGCCGAGCTGAAAAATTCGGCAAACCGCACCGTGCTGAAAATTGTCCAGTTCCTTCAGCTCAACCCCAAGCGTGTGGTGCGGATCGAAGGTTATACCGACAGCACAGGCGGCAAGCAGGACAACCTCCAGCTGTCTCGCGACCGTGCCCAGTCAGTGGCGGATATGCTGATCGATCTGGGGATCGACGATAAACGCATTCAGGTCGAAGGCTACGGCGATGAATACCCGGTAGAGGCCAACGCTTCCGAGCGGGGCCGTGCGCAGAACCGCCGGGTCGAAATTGTGTTCTCCGATGCAAAAGGCCAGCTCGGCGCTGCCCGCTAAGGACAGCGTTACTGGAAAACCCGGCCCCTCAGAGGTGCCGGGTTTTTTTATGTCTGCGAATTGGATCGCGCCATACCCATAAAAGCAGTACAGTTTTTGCTGTCACTGCACTGTACGGTCGACTATTGTGGCAACTGTCCCCGTACACTTCTAAACTGTTCCGGTATTGTTTCACACAAGAATAAAATGCCCGTGAAATCGAGTGCTGCGTCATGACCAATCTCTTGCTCTATCAACGAATTGCTCAGCAACTGGCTGAGGATATCCGGCGTGGTGTCTATCAGCCAGGCGAGCGCGTGCCCTCAGTACGCAAGATGAGCTCACAGCTCAATGTCAGCCACGCGACGGTGCTTCAGGCGTATGCCAATCTCGAAGATCAAGGGCTGATTCGCGCGCGTCCGCAGTCCGGTTACTACGTCCACCAGACCCCGGCACTGACCGCGCCGACGCCGGATATCGCGCGTGTCGAGCGCCCGGGCCTGGTCACGCGCAGCAGTATCATTCAGCAAGTGTTGGTCGAATCGCGTCGTGACGGAGTGTTCCCGCTAGGCGCGGCAGTGCCCAGTGTCGACTACCTGCCGGTACGGGCGCTGCACCAGCAGTTGGCCAAGGTCACGCGGTTTCACAGCCCGCGGGCATTCAGTTACATGTTCAGTCCGGGTTTTGAGCCGTTGCGTCGCCAGGTGGCGATCCGCATGCGCGATGCCGGTGTAGTGGTCGATCCATCAGAGGTGGTTATCACCCATGGTTGCGTCGATGCGCTGCAAATGTCGTTACGCGTCTTGACGCGTCCCGGCGATCTGATCGCGGCGGAGTCACCGACCTACTACGGTCTGTTGCAACTCGCCGATTTACTGGGTTTGAAAGTCATCGAGATCCCCAGTGACCCTGCGACAGGCATGAGCCTGGAAGCCTTGCAGTTGGCCGCCAACCAGTGGTCGATCAAGGCGTTGGTGCTGACCACCCGCCTGAGCAACCCGTTGGGCGGCACCATGCCGGAAGAACGGCAAAAGCAACTGCTGCGCCTGGCCTCGGACTTCGATATCCAGGTGGTCGAGGACGATATCTACGGCGAGTTGATGTTCGAGCAGGGCCGTACCAAATCGCTCAAAGCCTATGACCGACTGGATCGGGTCATCTATTGCTCAAGTTTCTCCAAGACTCTGTCACCCGGTGTGCGTATCGGCTGGATGATCGCTGGCAAGTACCAGCAGGAAATCCAGCGTTTGCAGACCTTCAGCACCCATTCGGCGTGCAGCGTGACGCAAATGGGGATCGCGGCCTATCTGGAGAACGGTGGCTACGATCGCCATTTGCGTTACATCCGTCAGGAATACCGCAAGAACCTCAGCGCTTTCCAGTTGGCGGTGCAGCAGTATTTCCCTGAAGGAACGCAGATGAGCCGGCCCACGGGCGGTTTCATTCTGTGGGTCAGCTTGCCGGGGCGGGTCAACACGCAAGAATTGCACGTACGTGCGTTGCAACAGGGTATCAGTATCGCGCCAGGACTTATTTTCAGTAACACCGAGCAGTTCAATCACTGCATTCGCTTGAACTGCGGCACTGCGTGGAATCGTGAAGCCGAGCGGGCACTGATGACACTCGGGATGCTGGCCACTCAGCTTTGTCAGGAGACCGCAGGCGGTTTTTGACGCGGATCAGAGGGCTGGATTGCTATGTGAGCTTGTCAGAGACCTTCCAACAAGCGAGCATATGGCCCTCTGCTGTTAGTGCTGTAGTGTTTATGAAAGCGATTTTTCCAGCTGGTTTGATCTTGGCGTGCCTCTTGAGTGTTTTCATTCCGGGGAGCGCGATGGCTGCGGCCGCCCCGGATAAAGGGGTAACCAGCACGTCCGAGGCGAAGGTGAAGCCTGTTACTCCGGCAAAAACACACACGCCTGTCAAAAAGACCGAAGCGGCAAAGAAGCCGACGCCACAAAAAAAACGCCCACCGGTTGCCTCAAAATCAAAATCCGCGAGTGAGGTGGTCAGAACCACGTACTTGCCTCCGGCCACGCTGGATTTGAGTTTGCCACCGGACATGGTCAAGCAATTGCAGCCTATTGGCAGCATCCCGATAGTCAAGCATGCCCCGTTGCTGCCGCCCATGTTTGGTGAAAAAACCAAGGATGACAGCCCGTTCCAGCTCAACGGACGCCTGCTCAGCAACGAAATGCAGTTGCAACTGCGCAAAGAAGAACACCGAGAAGTAGAAGGCGCGGCACTTGAGTTCGAGTTCAAGCACTAAATCACCTGCAGATCTGTGACCCCCGAACCAGACGCTTTGTCGGAGACTGGTCAGTCACACGCATTTGAATGAAAAAACCGCTGCCCGGCCAATTTCAAACGGCTGTTTTAGCGGGTACTCTAGTCCACGTTATTCAACACACTACCCGTCGCTAGGAGCGTGTCGTCATGAACTGCCGTGAAGGCTGTGGCGCCTGTTGCATTGCCCCTTCCATCAGCACACCCATTCCTGGCATGCCAAACGGCAAAGCGGCGGGAGAACGTTGTGTGCAACTGTCTGTCGATAATCTGTGCAGCATTTTCGGGAAACCTGAACGTCCGGCGGTTTGTGGCGCATTTCAGGCGGATATCGAGGTCTGCGGCAACAGCCAGGAAGAAGCCATCAAGTTGCTCGGTTGGTGGGAGGCAATGACGGCGGCGTAGTGTGTTCAACGAACGGAACTTCAACAATAAGGAATAAGACTATGGGTTCGCTGCATCGTATTGCTGTGTTGTGTGGCTTGACGGTTCTGCTGGCCACCACGGCCCAGGCTGAAGACTGGAAAACTGCCAAGGACGAAGACGGTATCAAGGTTTCCTTGAGTGAAGTCGCGGGCTCCCAATACAAGGCCTACCGCGGCGTGACCGTGATGAAGACCTCCGTGGCCAAATTGCGCGCTCTGCAGGAAGATGTAGTCGGCGCATGTGCCTGGATTCATGAGTGCAAATCGCAGAAGTTGCTCAAGCACGAAGGTGACCAAAGCTGGACCTACACTCAGTTCAATACCCCATGGCCGGTGACGGTGCGTGATTCGGTATTGCACGTGACCACCGTCGAGGGCGCCGATGGCAGCCTGACCCGTAAGCTTGAAGGTGTGCCGACCTACATCCCTGAAGAAAAGGGCTATGTTCGTGTTACCCAGGTTCAAGGCTTCTGGAAGTTTGTTCCGAAGGGCGCTGATCAGGTTGAAGTGACCTACCAGGTTCACACCGAGCCAGGCGGTAGCGTGCCGTCCTGGTTGGCCAACAAGTTCGTTGTCGACGCGCCATTCGACACGTTGAAAGCATTGAAAGAACGCGCCGAGAAGTAATCCCGCGCTCTTTGGAATGAGGCCGCCATCAGGCGGCCTTTTTCATCTCAAACCAAATGGGTTCGCGGGAACGATTGACCGGTGTTCGGGGTCGAGATGTTGTAAGCCCATTAATGGGCTTAATCGAGGAGGCACCGATGCAAAAGTGGGAAGTCACCTTCGTTGATAATCACGGCGTGCAGACCGTGGAGCAATTCGATTGCGAACAAGAACCCACGATGGAGCGGGCCGCGCAATTGATTCGTGCAAAACTCCTCCCTGTTCCGGCCGAGCTCGATCTCAATGATCTGGAGGGTCGAACCGATGATCCGACAGTCAAAAGTCTGAAAGATCAGTGCAGCATTGAAATCCTCAGTATCACTCCAAGTGCATAACCTCTTGATGCCACTCGAAACCAGGCCTTGGCAGCAACTCTGACTTGGGGCTACTCTGCAATCGAGATCAGCGAATGAATCGCTAAGGTCTGGTCTTGTCAGCTACATGCTTGTTTCCCGGCGGCAATCTGATTGCCGTATCGCCCCCACCATTCGGTTGCGGGCGCAGGGAGTACGGAAAGTCTATCCATCGGTTTGAGGAGGACGTTTCATGAGCACAGCCTATCAAGAAGACATCAGCAGCAGTGTGTTGCGCCGCATGAAAGAAGGCGGTTTTGACTTTTCAAGATTCCATCCCATCGAGTTCTACGCCATTTTCCCGGATGAGGAGCGGGCACGCAGGGCGGCAGGGCATTTTCGCGGTGAGTCCTTGAATGCACAGGTCAGCGTGCGTGATGACGGTGCCTGGCATCTGGAGTTGAGCAAGGTGATGTACGCCACTTACGGCGGCATCGGCGACTTCGAACAGGACTTTGAGGCGGTGGTCGGGCCTCTGGGCGGGATTATCGAAGGATGGGGCGTCAAGCAGGAGGTACGAGGGCTACTCGCATAACACTATGAACAGCGACAACACTCAGCAACGGCTGACCTCAGGGTTGGCCGTTTTCGTTTGTGGTGAATAAAAAATCAAAAGACCGCAGCCGTACGCGGGCAGTGGAATCAACTCTGGCTATGCTGGTAATTGCCATGGGCATTGCTTCGCAATGAAGCGGGGGCGATCAGGTTGGGGCATTTGCCGCACAGGATTGGTGCGGTGCGAGTTGGGCGATTATCCAACCGATTGATAATAAAGCGTTTATGCCGCTGGCACGGGCCTTGCGAAGCCTAGGTGTCCGGGTGACAAGGAGTACGGCATGATCCGCACCTATTTTGATGAGATGTACGACGCCGGCGGCCTGGTCCGCCCGCACTATCGGGAGTTCGCCCGTTGGTTAGCTGAGACGCCTGACGAGCTTTTGGCACAACGGCGACGCGAGGCCGATCTGTTATTTCATCGTGCCGGGATAACCTTCACGCTCTATGGTGATGAGCAGGGGACAGAGCGCTTGATTCCCTTCGACACCATTCCCCGCAGCATCCCCGCCAGTGAATGGCGGATCGTCGAGCGCGGCTGCATTCAACGGGTCAAGGCACTGAACATGTTCCTCGCCGACCTGTATCACGAGCAGCGCATTATCAAGGCCGGCATCATCCCGGCCGAACAAGTGCTGGCCAACGAGCAGTACCAGCTGGCCATGCAAGGACTGGATCTGCATCGCGATATCTATTCGCACATCTCTGGCGTCGATCTGGTGCGCGATGGCGACGGCACGTACTACGTGCTCGAAGACAATTTGCGCACACCCAGTGGCGTCAGCTACATGCTCGAAGACCGCAAGATGATGATGCGGCTGTTCCCCGAGTTGTTTGCCGCCCAGCGCATCGCGCCCATCGATCATTATCCAAACCTGTTGCTCGACACCCTGAAAAGCTCGAGCCCGCTGGACGATCCGAGTGTCGTGGTGCTGACCCCCGGGCGCTTCAACAGTGCGTTCTTCGAGCACGCGTTTCTGGCGCGGGAGATGGGCGTGGAGCTGGTGGAAGGCGCGGACCTGTTCGTACGCGATGACAAGGTGTTCATGCGCACCACCGACGGGCCGAAAGCCGTCGACGTGATCTACCGTCGCCTCGACGACGCGTTCCTCGATCCGTTGGCGTTCAACCCGGATTCGATGCTGGGTGTTCCAGGACTGTTGTCGTCCTATCGCTCCGGCAATGTGGTGTTGGCGAATGCCATCGGCACCGGTGTCGCGGACGACAAGTCGGTGTACCCGTACGTGACCGACATGATTCGTTTCTACCTGGACGAAGAACCGATCCTGAAAAACGTGCCGACCTGGCAGTGTCGCAATCCGTCAGAACTTTCTCACGTGCTGGCGAACCTGCCTGAGCTGGTGGTCAAGGAAACCCAGGGTTCCGGTGGTTACGGAATGCTGGTCGGACCCGCTGCCACTGCGGCGGAGATCGAATCGTTTCGCGCACGAATCAAGGCCAAGCCCCACGCGTATATCGCACAACCGACGTTGTCCCTGTCGACCTGCCCGACGTTTGTCGAAAACGGCATCGCCCCGCGGCACATCGACTTGCGCCCGTTTGTCCTGTCTGGCCGCGAAACCCGGGTAGTGCCCGGTGGCCTCACCCGTGTAGCCCTGCGTGAAGGATCCCTGGTGGTGAATTCGTCCCAGGGTGGCGGAACCAAGGACACCTGGGTGGTCGAGGATTGAAGGAAGCCTGCCATGTTAAGTAGAACTGCCTCGGATTTGTATTGGATGTCGCGTTACCTGGAGCGGGCGGAAAACCTCGCACGGATGCTCGATGTCAGTTATTCACTGTCGTTGATGCCGCAGGATGGTCGCGGTGACGGTCTGCACGAATTAGCGATGCCGTTGTTGATCACCGGCACACTGGATGATTACCTGGAGCGCCACGGCGAGTTGCATGCCGAGCGTTTACTGCACTTCTTCGCTCTCGATGCGGCCAACCCGGCCAGCATCTATAGCTGTCTCGGCGCCGCGCGGGCCAGTGCTCATGCGGTACGTGGGCGGATCACCGCCGACATGTGGGAAAACATCAACTCGACCTGGCTGGAGATTCGCGGTATCGCCGAACAGGGTCTCAGCCGTTATGGCATGAGCCGTTTCTGCGAGTGGATCAAGGAACGTTCCCACCTGTTCCGGGGCGCGTCCTACGGCACCATCATGCGCAACGATGCGTTTCGCTTCATTCGTCTGGGGACGTTCATCGAAAGGGCTGACAACACGTTGCGCCTGCTGGATGCCCGCTACGAAATGGCCGGCGATCAGGCAGAGGCTGTCAGCGATGGCACGGCTCACGCCTATTACCAGTGGAGCGCGTTGCTGCGGGCGTTGTCGTCGTTCGAGGCGTACACCGAGATCTACCGCGACGCACCTGGCGCGAGGCATGTCGCCGAACTGCTGCTGTTGCGTGCCGACGTACCGCGTTCGCTGCGTGCCTGCACTGAAGAAATCGACCAGATCCTCGCCAGCCTGCCGGGGGCCAACGGCCGTCCCGCGCAACGTCTGGCGGCAGAAATGGACGCGCGGCTGCGTTACACCGGCATCAACGAAATCCTCGCCGAAGGCCTGCATGCCTGGCTGACCGAGTTCATCCCGCTGGTGCGCCAGTTGGGCAACGCCATACACAGTTCCTACCTGGAGGCTGCATGAGACTTTCCATTAGCCATGAAACCACCTATCACTACGAAGATCAGGTGCGGGCGAGCATCCAGTATTTGCGTCTGACCCCCCACGACAGCGAGCGTCAGCACGTGCTCAGTTGGCAACTCGACCTACCACGGCCGGTGCGCGCGCAACTCGATCCGTTCGGCAACATCCTGCATGTGCTGACGATGGACGAGCCCCATGAGGCGATCATCATCGGCGCGCGGGGTCAGGTGGACATCGATGAGTTGCGTGAGGCCGAGCATGAGAGCCAGTCGGCGCTGCCATTCTTGCGTTTCACTCGACTGACTGAAGCGGATGAAGCTCTGCGTGCGTTCGCTGCAAAGGAATGTCGCCAACGCCGTGATCGCACAGCGCTGATCGACTTGATGCATGGCCTGAACCAGCACATGACCTACACGCCGGGTTCCACCGAAGTCGACACCAGCGCCGCTCAGGCTTTCGCCGGGCGCGCGGGCGTCTGTCAGGATCACACCCACGCATTTCTCGCTTGCGCACGCAGCCTGGGCATTCCAGCGCGTTATGTGTCGGGTTACCTGTACAGCGAAAACAGCGAGCACCTGGCCAGTCACGCCTGGGCCGAGGCCTGGCTGGACGACGCGTGGTACAGCTTCGATGTCACCAATCAGTTGGCCAAACCTGAGCGTCACTTGAAACTGGCAGTAGGCCTCGACTACCTGGATGCCTGCCCGGTACGCGGCATGCGCCGTGGCGGCGGCGGTGAGCAGATGCATGCCAAGGTGTTCGTTTCACCAACCCCGGCGCCAGTGATTTCGGTGCAACAGCAGTAAGATTGGGGGATACCGCATCGCGAGCAGGCACGCTCCCACATTGGATCTCCATTGTGTCGGAAGTCCTGTGGGAGCGAGCTTGCTCGCGATGAGGCCCTTACTAACACCGCATCTCTCAAACTATCAGGGCTGATGCTTACGCCCCGCCATATGCTTCAAATACCCCACCAACAACGTCAGTTCCTCATCCGACAACACCGCCGTCGAGAACCCCGGCATTTTCGCCTGTGGCCATTGGCGCAAGCTTTGTGGGTCGCGGATATAGCGCTTGAGGAATTCGGCGCCAAAGTACTCGGTCGGGCTGAAGGGAATGTTCAGGTCCGGACCAAACTGCGCATCACCCGCGCCGTTCAAGCGATGGCATGCCAGGCAGTTTTTCTGGAACAACGCGTAGCCCAGATTCACCGGGTCATTGGCTGCGAGCGCCGGGTCTGGAAGCAGGGCAGGGAAGCGTACGCCGACAGCCGCCAGGCGTTTGATACTGGCGACCTGGAAAGGCCATTGCTCGGGACTGATATGCCCGGCCTGAGGGTTGGTCCACACCAGATAAAACGGCCCGGCGCTCGGCTTGCCTTCCGACAGCGCTGGCCAGGGCTTGGCCGGGTCTTCAATGGCCAACCACGCCTGCGCGCCCACCGTATCGAGCAACGGCGCGGCAGCCAGCTCGGCGGCGAAACCGTCCAGGGCCACGGCTTGCAAGTGGTCGTCGGCTTTAATGCCGGTCAACAACGCCGCCAGCGGCACAGCGCGATAAATCATGTCCCGTTTGTAGGACACGTCGTCGGTGATCTGGATGGTCTGAACCTGAGGATGCTTGAGCAATTCCTCGGTCTGCCAGGTTCGGCTGCCGGTGCCCAGATCGAGCACCAGTTGCGCGGCATACAAGGGCGTGCAGAGCAGCGAGGCCCAAAGCAAAAGTAGAGCTTTCAAGTGATCGGCATCCTGTCGTGGGTATGCCTGAAGATTGGCACACGCGCGCTGACCCAGGTAGCGAACGAGTCAGTTTTTTGTTGAGGCGCCGTCAACAACCACGCGTGATTATCCGATCACTTTGGTAAGGTTCGGCAAAATCAGTATCAGCGTAGTGGCGAATAGAATGAGCCCGGCTTGACGCACTTTCGAATGTTTGAACATGGCTGTCTGCCTTTTTTTGTTATTTCCTGAGCGTCGAATGCTTGCCTGCATTTCTCCATGACGGCAAAGCGCTGTAGTTCCCTTCTCACGAGCGCCTCGGCAAAACCCGACGACAACCTCGTAATGTTTACCTTAGGGGCCCCGCAGGCTGTGGTTTAGATCCATTTCGTATCAAGTAAGCGCAAAAAGCTTCTATAAAGGCATGAGGCGTATTGCCAGCTGCTTTGACGCCCTTTTGCTAGACAGTTCGGTGACCTGAATCGGTTAATCCGATAGCTCACTACCGTCCGTCTGAGCGTGACCGTCAAGGTCGTTGAGCGCTTCGGTCATTGAATCCATCGCGGCTAAGCCTAAGGTGAGAACTCGCTAACCTTCACCTGCCCAGCGGTACGAGGACGTCATGACCCAAGCTTTGATTTTCGATGCGTTACGCACGCCCCGTGGCCGAGGCAAGGCCGATGGCGCCTTGCACAGCGTCAAACCGGTGAACCTGCTGGCAGGCCTGCTCGGCGCGCTGCAACAACGTACGCAACTCGACACCCGCGAGGTCGATGACCTCGTGATCGGCTGTGTTACACCGATTGGCGATCAGGGCGCCGACATCGCCAAAACCGCAGCGTTGGTGGCTGATTGGGACGTCAGCGTCGCCGGTGTGCAAATCAATCGTTTTTGTGCATCAGGGCTGGAAGCGGTGAATCTCGGGGCGATGAAGGTGCGTTCCGGCTTCGAGGACTTGGTGGTGGTCGGCGGGGTTGAGTCCATGTCGCGGGTACCGATGGGCAGCGACGGTGGTGCCTGGGCGCTTGACCCGCAGACCAACCTGCACAGCCAATTCACCCCGCAAGGCGTGGGTGCAGACCTGATCGCCACGATCGAGGGCTTCAGTCGTCAGGACGTCGATGCGTACGCGCTGCACTCCCAGCAAAAAGCGGCGCGGGCACGGGCAGACGGCTCGTTCAAAAAGTCCCTGGTGCCGGTGCAGGATCAGAACGGCATCATCCTGCTCGATCATGACGAGTTCATTCGCGCCGAGTCGACCCTGGAAGGCCTGGGCAAGCTCAAACCGAGCTTCGAGATGATCGGGCAAATGGGCTTCGATGCCACCGCGCTGCGGGTCTACAGCCACATCGAGCGCATCAACCACGTACACACGCCGGGCAACAGTTCAGGGATCGTCGATGGCGCGGCGCTGATGCTGATCGGCTCCGAAGCGAAGGGCCGGGCGCTGGGCTTGCAGCCACGGGCGCGGATAGTCGCCACGGCGGTCACCAGCACCGATCCGACCATCATGCTCACCGGCCCTGCGCCGGCCACTCGCAAGGCTTTGGCCAAAGCCGGGCTGCGGGTCGAGGACATCGATCTGTTCGAGGTCAATGAAGCATTTGCCTCGGTGGTGCTCAAATTCATCAAGGACATGGCCATTGATCCAGCCAAGGTCAACGTCAACGGCGGCTCCATCGCCATGGGCCACCCGCTGGGCGCTACCGGTTGCGCGATTCTCGGCACTTTGCTCGATGAACTGGAAGTGCGGCAGTTGCGCTACGGCCTGGCGACCCTCTGTGTCGGCGGCGGCATGGGTATCGCCACCATCATCGAACGCCTCTGAGCCCCCGACTTCAGGGAAACCCGACTTCAAGGAAAATTGCCATGACTGATGCCATTCGTTACGAAAAAGGTCAGGACCAGATTGTCGTCCTGACCATCGACATGCCGGGCCAGAGCGCCAACACCATGAACGCGGTGTACCGCGACGCCATGGCGGGCTGCGTTGCGCGTCTGGTGGCCGACAAGGACTCGATCGCCGGGGTGATCATCACCTCCGCGAAAAAAACCTTCTTTGCCGGCGGCGATCTCAACGAGCTGATCAAAGTCGGCAAGCCCCAGGCCAAAGCCTTCTACGATATGGTGCTGACACTCAAAGCTCAACTTCGGACACTGGAGACGCTCGGCAAACCGGTAGTCGCGGCGATCAATGGCGCGGCACTGGGTGGCGGTTGGGAAATCTGCCTGGCCTGTCATCACCGCGTTGCGCTGGACAATCCGTCGGTGCAAATCGGTTTGCCGGAGGTCACTCTGGGTCTGTTGCCGGGCGGTGGTGGGGTGGTGCGGATGGTGCGCATGCTGGGGCTGGAGAAAGCACTGCCGTATCTGCTCGAAGGCAAGAAGGTTCGGCCGCAACAAGCGCTGCAAGCCGGCTTGGTCGATGAAGTGGCGGCGGATCGTGATGAACTGCTGGCCAAGGCGCGTGCGTGGATCGTCGCCAACCCGGCGGTCAAACAGCCTTGGGATGTGAGCGGTTACCAGCTTCCCGGTGGCACACCGTCGCACCCGAAAGTCGCGCAGATGCTGGCCATCGCGCCGTCGATCCTGCGCAGCAAAACCCAGGGCTGCATGCCAGCACCGGAGAAGATCCTCTGCGCCGCAGTTGAGGGCGCTCAGGTCGATTTCGACACGGCGCAACTGATCGAAGCCCGCTACTTCACCGAGCTGACCACCGGCCAGGTGGCGAAGAACATGATCGGCACCTTCTGGTTTCAGCTCAATGAAATCAATGCCGGTGGTTCGCGACCTGCGGGCTTTGCACCTCACGTGACGAAGAAAGTCGGGGTGCTCGGTGCGGGCATGATGGGCGCCGGGATTGCCTACGTCAGCGCCGTGGCCGGTATCGACGTAGTGCTCAAGGACATCAACCTGGCGGCGGCCAAGAAGGGCAAGGCCCATTCGGCGGCGTTGCTGGACAAGAAAGTCGCCCGTGGTCAACTGAGCGTGGAGCAGCGGGAAACCACGCTGGCGCGGATCAAAATCACCGAGCAGGACGCCGATCTGGCGGGTTGCGACCTGATCATCGAAGCGGTGTTCGAAGACCGCGAGCTGAAAGCCAAGGTCTCGTCAGCCTCGCAAAAAGTCGTCGGTGCAGACGCGGTCATCGCTTCCAATACCTCGACCCTGCCAATTAGTGGCCTGGCAACGGCCGTGCCGGATCAGTCGAAATTCATCGGCCTGCACTTCTTCAGCCCGGTAGACAAAATGCCGCTGGTGGAAATCATCAAAGGCGCCAGCACCAGCGATGAAACACTGGCTCGCGGTTTTGATTTCGTCCTGCAAATCAAGAAAACCCCGATTGTGGTCAATGACAGCCGTGGCTTCTTCACCTCGCGGGTGTTCGGCACCTTCACCAACGAAGGCATCGCCATGCTCGGCGAGGGCATCTCGGCACCGATGATCGAAACCGAGGCGCGTAAGGCCGGGATGCCGATTGGCCCGCTGGCGATCTCCGACGAAGTGTCCCTGAGCCTGATGAGCCATATCCGTCAGCAAACTGCCAGGGACTTGCAAGCCGAAGGTAAAGCGCTGACCGCGCATCCGGCGTTTGCCGTGATCGATCTGCTACTCAACGAATACAAGCGTCCTGGTAAAGCTGCTGGCGGCGGTTTCTACGAATACCCGGTCGATGGGCAGAAACATTTGTGGCCAGGGCTTAAAACTCGCTTCGAGAAGGCTGACGGGCAAATATCGCCACAAGATATACGCGATCGCCTGTTGTTCGTGCAGGCCATCGAAACCGTGCGTTGCGTGGAGGAGGGCGTGCTGTTGTCGACGGCCGACGCCAATATCGGTTCGATCTTCGGCATTGGCTTCGCCGCCTGGACCGGCGGGGCGTTGCAGTTCATCAACCAGTATGGGGTGAAAGACTTCGTCGCCCGCGCCCAGTACCTGGCCGAGCAATACGGCGAGCGCTTTACACCGCCTGCGCTGCTGTTGGAAAAAGCCGCGAAGGGAGCGTTGTTCTGACGGATTAGCGGCGTGCACCGGGCTTGCCTTGACCCCGCGTTTCAAGGCAGGCTCTGAGGTGTGCACTATCGCCTCTATCGTGTCAGGTATTTTTTATGTCGTTACGCATCTGCATTCTGGAAACCGACATCCTGCGTCCAGAACTGGTCGATGAATATCAGGGTTACGGGCAGATGTTCCAGCGCCTGTTTTCGCAGCAACCCATCGCTGCCGAGTTCACTGTCTACAACGTGATGCAGGGCGATTACCCGAGCGATGAACTGAGTTTCGATGCCTATCTGGTGACCGGCAGTAAGGCGGACTCGTTCGGTACCGACCCGTGGATTCAAACCCTCAAGACTTACCTGTTGGCGCGCTATGAGCGCGGCGACAAGCTGCTGGGCGTGTGCTTCGGCCATCAATTGCTGGCGCTGCTGCTGGGCGGCAAAAGCGAGCGTGCGACCCAGGGCTGGGGCGTCGGCACCCACAGCTACAAACTCGCCGCCAAAGCGCCGTGGATGAGCCCGGTGAGGGAAGAGTTGACGCTGCTGATCAGCCACCAGGATCAGGTCACCGCACTACCGGAAAACGCCACGGTGATCGCTTCCAGCGATTTCTGCCCGTACGCCGCGTACCACATCAACGACCAGGTGCTGTGCTTCCAGGGTCATCCGGAGTTCATTCACGATTACTCGCGGGCGTTGCTGGAAATCCGCCAACAGCACCTGGGCGAACAGGTTTATCAGAAAGGCGTGGCCAGCCTGGCGCATGAGCACCACGGCGCCACTGTCGCCGAGTGGATGATGCGGTTTGTGGCTCATAAGCCGCAGACCAAATCCGTATAAGGTGTAGTCTCGATAAGAAACCTGTGGTGAGGGAGCTTGCTCCCGCTCGGCCGCGAAGCGGTCGTAAAACCAGTCGCGTCTACCTGACTCCGAATAATCCCCCCCGATTTGAGGACCGCTTCGCGCTCCAACGGGGGCAAGCCCCCTCGCCACAACAGCTGTTCAAAGCCACCCCGACCGCTTGAAGCTCGCCCACAACCCGACACAGCCCACGGTTATAAACCCCAGTACCGAAAAATAGCCGTAGTGCCAGCTCAACTCCGGCATATTCTGGAAGTTCATCCCGTAGATCCCGGCCACCGCCGTCGGGAACGCCAGAATCGCCGCCCAGGCCGCGAACTTGCGTTGCACTACGCTTTGCCGCGCCGCTTCCAGCAACACACCGATCTCGATGGTCTGGCTGGCGATGTCGCGTAACGTTGTAAGGTCCTCCATCTGTCGCGTGACATGGATCTGCACATCACGAAAGTACGGGCGCATGTTCTTGTCGATAAACGGGAAGCTCAGCTTCTGCAGCTCTTCGCTGATCTCCACCATCGGCGCCGCATAACGTCGCAGGCGCAATACGTCGCGACGCAAACCGTGCAGGTTCTGGATGTCCTTTTCGTTGAGTGCGCTGCACAGCACGTTGCGCTCCAGCTCATCGATCTCGGCATGGATCGCTTCACTCACCGGCTGATAGTTTTCGATGACGAAATCGAGCAGGGCATAGAGTACGAAATCCTCGCCGTGCTCAAGCAACAGCGGACGTGCCTCACAGCGTTGGCGCACATGGGCGTAGGACGCCGAGTGACCGTTGCGGCAGGTGATGATGTAACCCTTGCCGGCAAAGATGTGCGTTTCAATGAACTCCAGTTTGCCTTCATGGCGCACCGGCGAGTACGTGACGATAAACAGCGCATCGCCAAAGGTTTCAAGCTTCGGACGGCTGTGTTTTTCCAGGGCGTCTTCGATCGCCAACTCGTGCAGGCCGAACTGGCGTTGCAGGTTGGCCAGCTCCAGGGCGTTTGGCTCTTCGAGGCCGATCCACACGAAATGGTCGGGTTTTGCAGCCCAGGCCGCGCCTTCATTGGGGGTGATACTGGTGACTTTCTTACCGGCGCTGTAGACCGCAGCCGCAACGACTCTACCCATAATTCTTATTCACTTCTTCTTGGCAAATGACAGTGACAAGCAGCGTGCAGCTTAGCCTGCTCCAGAGTGTGAGAGTCAGCAGAATCGGCGAAGTTCGCCGGCAAAAAGAAGCCCGCACGGGGCGGGCTTCATTCAGGCGGCTTGCAGCTGTCGGTCCATCGTCTCGATGCACTCACGCATCTGCTCGCGGCACTGCGCGATCAGCATCGGCATGTCGTCCAGGCTCAAACCGGCGGTAGGAATCGCCGGCAGCGAGCGGATCAGGATCTTGCCGCTGCGCCAGCGGTTCAGGCGCATATGGTTGATGTAGCTGCTGACACACACGGGCACGATCGGCACGCCGGCGGCGATCGCCATCTGGAACGCGCCTTTCTTGAACGGCAGCAATTCTTCACCCAGGTTGCGCGTGCCTTCCGGGAACACCCAGATCGACGTGTCCTTGTGCTGCAAGGTGTCGGTGGTGGTGAGCATCGCCTGCCGAGCCTTGTGCGCATTGCCGCGGTCGATCAGCACATTGCCGGCCAGCCAGAACAGCTGCCCGAACAACGGCACCCACTTCAGGCTCTTTTTGCCGATGCACACAGTGCGGTGCGGCACCACATTGCCCAGCACAAACAAATCGTAGTTGGACTGATGGTTGGCGATCACCACGCAGCTTTGCGTCTTGTTCGTCAGCGGCTCGACATCGGTCTTCACTCGCAGGCGCAAAATGCACATCGCCGGCCAGGCATAAAGGCGCGCGCACAAACGGCTGTTATCCGGATTGAACGGCCGGCACAGGCCCAGCAATACACCCAGCACACCTGCTACAAAAAAATGCAGACCCATCAATAACATGCGGAACAGATACAGCATTTACAGGCCCACCGGGACAAAAGGTGGCGCAGTGTACGGATGTGCACTGTTTTCGGCAATTGCCGCTATAGAGGTAGGAGATAGGCGATGTTTAAGCGCATGTTTCTGACCTGTAGTGTCATATGCGGGCTAGAGCGGCCGAAGGACGATTAACCGATGGAGCAAGAAAAAGCCCGACTCGGCGGTCGGGCTTTTCGTTGCAGCGCTTTCGGGCTGCTTAAACCAAATGTTCCTGATCCAGGATAATTGCGTTGTCCAGTGTCTCCAGCAGGGCCTTGCGCACTTTCAACTTGGTGTTCTTGTGCGCGGTCATGTTGATTTTCTTCAACTGACGCGCTACGGCCAGTGCGGCACTTTGCAGTTCTTCGGCCGATACGACCTTGTCGAGGAAACCAGCATCCATAGCACCCTGAGGATCGAACATCTCAGCGTTGATCACCGAACGGTGGAACGCCGACTGGCTCAGACGATCGCGGGCCAGCTCGATGCCAGCGTGGTGCATGGTCATGCCGATCTGCACTTCGTTCAGGCCAATGCTGAACGGGCCGTCGACACCAATCCGGTAGTCGGCTGACAACAGAATGAACGCACCCTTGGCCACCGCGTGCCCAGGGCACGCGACGATCACCGGGAATGGGTGCGACAACAGACGACGGGCCAGGGTCGAACCGGCGGTCACCAGACTCACCGCTTCTTTAGGACCGGCCGTCATCACCTTCAAGTCATAACCGCCCGACAAAATGCCCGGCTGACCGGTGATGATCACCACCGCACGATCCGTCACCGCACGATCCAGCGCAGCATTAAACGCGGCAATCACGTCCGGCGAGATAGCATTGACCTTACCGTTGCTCAAGGTCAGGGTCGCGATACCGTCTTCGAGGTGGTACGAAATCAACTCACTCATGACGCTATTCCTTGTATTGAAGTGGAGCAGACGTTACCCACCGCCGTAGGCCAGGTAAAGCGCCATGACTGACCGGCCAGTCAGCCAATTCACCCCCGCCAAGCGTAGCCGGCCATACACACCACGCATTGCCCTCTATATAGAAGCATTCACCCGGCCGAAGATTGGCAGGTTTGCCCTGCCTCCAGACCTGCCCGAACGCACAAATGCCTTAACCGCATGAAAATTCTGAAAAAAACCTTTGCCATCGGAAAAGCTTTCGACTACATTAGCGCGCCTCGACAGACAGAACATGTTTGAAGAGATACGGTGAAGTGTCCGAGTGGCTTAAGGAGCACGCCTGGAAAGTGTGTATACAAGAAATTGTATCGAGAGTTCGAATCTCTCCTTCACCGCCAAATTCGATGTACACAAAACCCCTGATTTCGAAAGAAGTCAGGGGTTTTGTGGTTTCTGGCGTCTGAAAAAGTCGGTTGTGCCAGGGAAAAAATTCTCTAGCTCTGGGCAAGGGCACATACCGCCGATTTCTGGCGTATATAGAATGAGCAAAGCCGGAGGTACTGACTTATGATCAGCAAGCTGCGTATTTCTGCTGTGCAACCAGTTGCCGGCAAACATGGCCTGAATGTCGAGTGGAACAACAGCAAGCGGCATACCGTTGATGTCACCGAGCACATCAAGACATTCCCTGTGCTCAAGCCGTTACAAGACCTGGCGCTGTTCAGCCAGGTCGCGGTAGGCGAGTGGGGATTTGACGTGACGTGGGGTGATGACATCGAACTCTCCGCCATGACGTTGCATCGCATGGCCCAGGAGCAATCTGGAGAGGTCATGCCGATCCGTGATTTCAAACGCTAAACGGAGAAAATTTGACTGTCGGCATCGAGGCCTACTTCGTAATGGGTAGCTTGCCAGTGATCACAAAGGCGTCGAACACTTTCTGCCCATCACACGCGGCTTGCCAAACATCCAGGAGCGTCAGATCTGCGTTGACGACCTTTTTGCGCGGCTTGTCGATCTTTTTGGAGGTGGCCATTGGGGCCTCCGAAGGATGTGTATTCATGCTGACCAGCTTATGTGATTAACCCTGTTCGGGTAAATCGAGGCAGGTGCTTCGCTTGCGGTGTTTTGCCCACCTGTCATTGAGCTGTTTACTGCAAAGGGGCGACTCAAACGTCGCCCCTTTCATCCTGTTCAGGACGGTAGCGCGTCCAAACGCCGTCCAATGACATCGAGCACATCGCACCGTCGCGCAGAGGAATCGCGCAAAGCAGTGCAAAGTCGTTAAGGATCACCTAGTCGCTGGCGATTTCACCGCGCATCGCGAGGTTTTCTAGGACTTGAGTGACGGCGCGGATTCGGTAGCCGGCTGCATCGAGCAATATGTGCAAGGGCGCCGTGGTATCGACGAACAGGGTGGGTTGGTCGTCAGCGTTGCTGGTGAGTGCCATGTACTGATTCATATGTGGAGCTCCATTTGATTAAGAAGAGCTACCACTCAATCGTCGCCAAACGAAAAGGTGGCAGCTATACGCAGGTTGGCGAACCGGGACAAATGGAAAAACCGGCAGACCTAAAGGTCTCCCACGCACAGCCGCCATAGAGCAGCATATTGCGCGCAGAAGCACTCCGCAAACTAACCGGGAGGCTTCTGCACATTTGTCGTCGAGTCGCCAAACCCGAGCCGCCATGTGGGCGACGGGCGGACTATAAGTTTCATGCTCGAAGTGGTGCAAGGTGTGAAGGGGGGCAAGACTTCTGACTGTGATGTAGGAACACGCTGATGTGGGGGCAGGAACGACAAAGTCGCTATTTTTGCTTCCTTTGTATGGCGAAAATAAGCCGGATTTATTTCTTGTTAAAAGCGTTCACGGCATAGGCGAAGAGGCTTCCGAAATGGATGTAGGACATATGACTGGAGCGTGGGAAGTAACGCTGGAAAGCCAGGTGCTTGAGTGCTTTCATTGGTTTTAGCGCTTCAAACGAAGCGAGTCGGGAAGGGGGATTCGTTTCGCACCTTCAGGGTAGAAAATGAATCAAAGCGTAGCGCACGCGCCCCGCCACCCGAAAGGACGAACGTTATGCAGGAACTGACCATGCAACAGGCCGAACTGGAGAAGGTTCACGTGGAAATCGTCAAGCTGATGGCTGAGCAGCGCAAGCTTAACGCCGAGACCGGCAAGATGACCCGTGAAACTTTTTGGTATCCGGTAGCCGTTGCGACGGGGCTGATCGGCACGGTGGCTGCCGTCACTGCAGTGTTGATCAAGCTTCTCTAATCCCCACAGGCCTTTCGATTGAGACGCCTGGACTTGTGTGAGTGCCGTTAAGGCCGGAAAAAACAGCCCATTGGCTGATACTTTCTCCAGCGCTTCAGCGGAAACGACTCGACGTGATACGTATGCGGAACATGTGCGACGCTTCATGGGCTCAACTCTTGATCGTCGTCTATCGCAGTGGGGCATGCACGACCCTGTTTAGCTTTCGGCAAGCACTTCCTTTTAAGCACCCTTCAGGAGAACACTTATGAACCTTGGTATCGCGGGGCGCTGGGCTCTGGTTTGTGCGGCCAGCAAAGGCCTGGGCAAAGCTTGCGCCCAGGCATTGGTCAGCGAAGGCGTCAATGTTGTCATCACGGCCCGAGGTGAACAGGCGCTGAATGAAACCGCCGATCAGTTGAGAGCGATCAACCCTGCCGTGACCGTAATAGCCGTCGCAGGGGACATTTCATCCCCCGCGGGTCGGGCTGCGGCCCTGGCTGCCCATGAGCATTTCGACATTCTCATCAACAACGCTGGCGGGCCACCTCCGGGGGACTTCCGCGAGTGGGACCGGAATGCCTGGATCAAGGCACTGGATGCCAACATGCTCACTCCCATCGAACTGATCAAGGCGACGGTGGACGGCATGGCAGCACGGGGTTTTGGCCGAATCATCAACATCACCTCGAGCGCCGTCAAATCACCGATTGAGAGCCTGGGACTTTCAAACGGTGCGCGCAGTGGGCTAACGGGCTTCATCGCGGGGCTCGCCCGACAAGACAACATCGCCAGCCGCAACGTGACCGTCAATAACCTGCAACCGGGCTCGTTCGACACCGATCGGCTGCGTAATACTTTGGTTGCTGCCGGTGAAGAGATGGGGCAAGACAGTGAGGCCTTCCTGGCTGAATGCTGTGCAGAAATTCCGGCAAAACGCTTCGGTTCTCCCGAAGAATTCGGTGCGCTGTGTGCCTTTATTTGCAGCACTCACGCAGGCTACCTGACCGGGCAGAATCTGTTGATTGACGGCGGCGCTATTCGCTCCAGCCAATAGCGAAATAGACCGGCAAGGTCATCCTGCAAGATGTTCCCTTAGCTCGCCTTCCGCACTCGAGTTGTCCTGCCCGAAAACAAAACACCCTGCGAAAGCGTAACCGTCGCAGGGTGTGGAGGTGACCATCGCAGTAAGCCCCTTGCCGTTTTCCCTGCAAGAGGCGGGGCTGTCACCGACTCATTCGGCTTTAATCTGCACGATCTTTTCCGGTTTTATGGCTTCGGGCTTTTTCGGCAGCGATATGCTCAACACACCATTGCTGAATTTTGCTTCAATCTTTTCGGCATCAACCCCTTTTGGCAGATTGAACACACGCTCGAAGGAACCATAGTGACGCTCGGAAAGGTGATAGCCCTTCCTGTTCTCTTCCTTGTCCTCTCTCTTTTCGCCTTTGATGATCAGGCTGCCGTTGGACAGTTTGATTTCGATGTTCTTCTGATCCATGCCGGGTAATTCGGCAGTGATTTCGAAGCTTTTTTCCTTCTCGGCAATATCCACGGCAGGTAGGCCGCGACCGATGAAATCCCGCCGCCAGAACGGCTCGGCATCAAACAGTCCGCGGCTGAACGGCGACAATCCTGGGCCTCGATTGAAGTCTTCGAACAGGTGATCGACCTGTTGCCGCAGTTTTTCCAGTGGGCGCCAAAGGTCAGTCGTTACCGGGTGCTGACTGGCTTTGTCTTCAGTGTTGATCTGCATTTTCTTTACGGTGTTAGTCATTTTCACCGCTCCTCTTGGTAATGTCCTGAGGTGGGTTGCGAGCATCCCGGACGCCTGCCCACCTGAAAAAAATATACCGTCTTACCAGGCCCTACAAGGTCAGTTTTCCCGGCCGCAGCATCCAGCTGGCCAGATGATTCTTGGATTTATTTGCACTTGGCGCGAGGACTTGCCTCCAGAACAAATCCATCCTCGTTACGGCGCACTAATACCCTCCGCCACCGCCCATCCCCCCCATACTGCCGGACGGCTCTCTGGCCTTTTGCTGCACGCGACTCCATTCCGCGCACGTCATAAAGCTCTTATGGTCGACTTTGCCTCGACCATCAAAACTGACATTGAACGTATGCTTCTGGCCGGCTTGCGTGAGCATGTAGTCAAAGCAGGTGCCGGGCTCGACGGTGCGATCACTGATCGATAAAGGCTTCCCGCCGATTTGCTGGACTTGATCCTTGCTCATGCCCATCTCGACCTTTGCGACCAGCGGTTGTTCTCGATAGACCTGTGTTTCAGAGCTGCATCCGGCTACCGCAGACAACACGGCGACCAGTGCCAATAGAGGGGTGTTCATGACCGGGCTCCCGATAGTGAGTGTCGTGAAGAAACTCCTGGGTGCATCAGTAAAAGTAAAGTCGAGTTCTGCGGTGCACGCTAAATGTTCTCAGGGCTGAGGCATTGGCGTGCCTGGGAAGGGCAGGCAACAAAAAGCCCACTTGAGGGTGGGCTGTTTGTTTGGGGGCTGGTTCCGTCAGCGCTTTGGAGTGTGCTCCACGGCCCTGACGCGATCAACGACGAGGCGACGAAACGTAAGGGCTGAAGGCGGGACTTGCGAAAAGGAGCCGGACGGACTTTCAGAAGCGTGCGAAAACGTTCCTTTTCGATCGATTCGCTCTCAACTCTGAAACCGGGCGTTGCACTGCTAGCCCTCAATTACACTGGATGTCTACTCGGCCTCGCGTTACATTTGCCACATTTTATTGCAAGGAACAATCATGCGAATTTTGATCGGTGCGCTTGCTGTTGCGACGTTGGCGGGGTGCTCTTTGCCGGCGTCCTTGGTGCCGGGTGAACCGAATGTCAGCGAGATTTCTGCCAAGGTTCCCAAGGACTACGCCCTGTGCGTTCTGCCAGCCTGGCAGCGCGAGATCCCTAAAACCACTCAGGCTGCGATTGCTAACGGCTACAGGATCACTGCGCCAAGCATTATTACCGCCGACGAGACCCTGGATATCGTGAAGTACAAGAATGGGAGTCGCATATCACTCTATCAAGGCCCGCCATGGGCCAAGTCGGGCGCTCTGATGAAGTCCGTGCACGATTGTTTGTAGTTCAACACGTCTCATGCGGCGACAAGGAGTTCGTGATCTCGAAGGGCGTCTGGCTTACCACGAAAACCTGCCGGTAGGCGCTCAGTGGCATGGCAGTGTCTAGCGCAGGTGCTAGCGTGTGGGCGGGAGCCCATTATGAAGTCGCTGGAAAGGGTTTTGCCGGGCAGGCGGGCGTTTGCGATAGGTGTTTTGTGCTGCTTTGGCTGTCTGTCTTGGTCACGCTCGTGTATTGATTGCCTGTGCTCGCTCGCCAAGATGCAGGGCGGGGGCGCTATGACTGAATGTCGCCCCCTCCCCAAAAAAAACTTATAGATGCAACCACGCCAGCGAGCCCAGTACGACGCTAATGCCTGCCGCACTGTACGCAACCCTTTTCAGCCACTCCTTGCGCGTCAGCAAAGTGATCGCCGCCAGCGAAATGGCAATCTGAATGGCGGTCATTGCCTGGGCCCAGCGGTGATGCTGGTGCAATACCAATTCTGATTTTTCATCCCACTCGCGAGCTTCCGCTTCGAGTGCCTCTGCCTGCTTGCGCACTGCTTCTTTTTCAGTTTTGTAGCGTTGCGCTTCGGCGGTGTAGTGCGCGGCATCGAGGCCGGGGATGTGTATCGCCAGTTCCGACAGGTTTTGTCGGCTGGATTTGGCCTGGTAGTAATTCCACTGGTTGGAGGCTTCGGTTTTCTTGATGGCGGCGTTGTTCTTGTCCATTGCCGCTTCGCTTTCCGTGGAGCCCGCCTGATAGCTGAGCATGGCGCCGATGGTGGCCATGATCGCCGTCATCACCGCTATCTTGCTGGCGAAACTGTCACCACGCGCCTGGGCGTGTTCGGTCGCGTGTTCCAGATGTTGTTCGTGCGGGCTAGGGACTTCGAAGTCTTCAGTCATGGACTTTGGTCTTTGAGGAGTGAATAAGTGTCAAATTGTAACGGTAGTATTTGCTAAAGGCGCTATCTCAATGAGGCGTTCTCGGACTTTTGTTCTTGGAAACCATGAAGTTTTCACCTTTATCCGACGGTAACCCTACAACCCCAAATCTAAGCTCTTCGGCGCCGTGGCTGACAGTGAGGAGGACCAGGCAAAGGACAGGACTCAAAGGGTAACGTTGACGCAAATCGCATTAACGATTAACGCGCGTGTAATCCACTCATTCAGGAGTTACCTATGTCCATCGGAGCAATCTCGGCTTCCAACCCAGTGACTATTAACGGGCTCCGTTCTGCCCAAAGTCAGCCCAAGGCGCAAGCGGATCAGGCAACTGCATCCACAAGCGTCACCACCGTTGCCAGCAACGTTGCGGCGGCACTGAAAGAAGCAACCGAAACCGCTGCACAAACCGCTCAAGAGGCTGGGCGTGGCGATCATCAAGCTCAGCTATTGATGCAAAAACAGCATCAGCAACATGTAGGTGCTGCAACGCCGTCCAAGGCGCCTGCTACTGGCGTTGTGAATGGCAGCGGGCAGACCATCGGCGCGCTCATCAACACTAAAGCTTAACCCCTTTGATGGTGTGCTAAAGGCTGGCGAATCCTGCGCGAGCACGGTTTGCCAGTTGCGATTTGAAGCACGCCAGTCACGTTGGTGCTTACACAGAAAAACACTCTCTTTAGAAGCGATACCGGGTAAGCCATCCCCTTTGGCCACTCAATATCCCGGCGCATCCTGATCGGCATATTGCAGCAACCCTTCAACCAGCGCGTCGAAGGTCGTGCGGCATCGCGGGCTGTTGCGCAAGTCCTCGTGCATCGTGACCCAGGTTTCCATCCCCAGCGAAACCGAGGTCGTCAGCACACGTTGCAGCGTTGCGTCACGCTTGGCCAGCGGAACCTGGCAGAAACCGATGCCCGCGCCTGCACGTATCAGCGCTAACTGCGCAAGGTCGCTGTCGCTGCTCAGTGAGAAGAGGTGGCGGTCAATGCCTTTTATGGATTTGCCGATACTACGGATAAAGGCATTCGACTGGTCGTAACCGATGATCGAATGGCTGGCCAGTTCGTTGAGGTCGCACGGTGTTCCGTGTTGGCTCAAGTATTCTGCGCGCGCATACAGCCCAAGTTCGAGTCGACCGATACGGCGCGCCACGAGTTGCTCTTGGCGGGGACGCAACATGCGCACGGCGATGTCGGCTTCAAGCTGCAAGAGATCCACGACGCGGTTGGTCAGTACGAGCTCTACTTTCAACGCGGGATGTTGTTGGCGAAGCCGCGCGATGATGGGTGGCAATACCTCCACGCCAATCACGTCGCTGGCTGAAATACGGACAATCCCGTGTACTGCCGTGCCCCGGCTTGAGGCTGCTCGCTCAATGGAGGCGGCTGTACTTTCCATGGTTTGTGCGTGGGCGCGCAGGGTCAGCGCCACTTCGGTGGGCATCAGTCCTGTTTGTGATCGTGTAAACAAGGCAACACCCAGGGCCTTTTCGAGCGCGGCGATATGCCGGCCGACCGTTGGCTGTGTGATGCCGAGCAAGCGCGCCGCGCCCGACAGCGATCCTTCATTGAGTACCCCCAGGAAGGATCGATAAAGCTCCCAAGCAATATTCGATGCCATGCATAAATGTATAGCATCACGCCTGTTTTCTGCAATTTATCTATAGTGTTCGACCGCCTAGGATCAAGCTCTCTATAACCTTGAGGCGTCGGGCATGAAGAGCAATAAAGTGTTGGTGCTGGGAGCGACGGGAGGGATTGGCGGGGAAGTGGCGCGCCAATTGAAATCCGCCGGTTGGGAGGTTTGTGCGCTATCGCGTCATGTCGAGAAGGGGATCGATCAACTGGAGGGGCTCACGTGGTTGCAGGGCGATGCGTTGAATCGGCAGGATGTTACCGAGGCGGCCAAGGGATGCTCGGTGATCGTGCATGCGGTCAATCCTCCGGGTTATCGCCGATGGTCGGAACTGGTGCTGCCGATGCTTGATAACACCATCGCGGCGGCCCTGGTTGAAGGGGCGACCATCGTTCTGCCCGGCACGGTTTACAACTTTGGCCCTGATGCCTTTCCGGTATTGCATGAACATTCACGCCAGCATCCGCAAACGCGCAAGGGCGCCATTCGGGTGGAAATGGAGCAGCGCTTGCGCAAGGCCGCCGGCGATGGCGCTCGTGTGTTGATTGTGCGCGCCGGAGATTTTTTTGGACCCCGAGCCGGCAACAACTGGTTTTCAATGGGGCTGATCAAACCGGGAAGGCCCGTCAAGGCAGTGAATTATCCGGGTGAGCGAGGCGTTGCTCACCAATGGGCCTACCTGCCCGACGTTGCGCGGACCATGGTCCAGTTGCTGGAGCGCCGTACCATGCTCGACGCCTTCGAAAGTTTTCATATGGCGGGTCATCTGGACATCGACGGTACTCAGATGAGTCGCGCTATCCAGCGAGTTGTTTTTCAGCACACGGGCACGCAGCCGCGTGTGACAGCGTTTCCGTGGTGGTTGCTGAACGTGGCTGCACCCTTTGTCGTCACTTTCCGTGAAATGCTGGAGATGCGCTATCTGTGGCGCACGCCGGTGCAGATGGACAATGCGCGATTGATCGAAGTGCTGGGGAGTGAGCCGCATACGCCTTTGGATGAGGCCGTTGAGGCAGCGCTGGTAGGGGTGGGGTGTATCAGTCGAGACGCTGTAGCGATGAATTCCTGAAGCCTTGACCCGAGACCGGCTAATGGGTCTCGTCCTTTGCTTTCACTGGTTGACTTGAGTTTCACAGACAAAGTAATTGGTCTTGCGATTCTTGGCCGTGAGATCAGCCGTCAGCTGCTTGGCGGCAGCGGTGCACTGCTTGTAAGCGTTAGCCTGCGCCCAGTGTTCGACGGCTATCACCTGGCAGTCCGTGCGAGATGCGTCAGTGCACAGGTACAGCAGTAAAAATACCGTCATACAACCTCCTGTGCGCGTAACACCAAAACCATCAGCTAAACCCGGGTCGCAACAGTACTTAGCAAGTAAAGCTGATGGGCGTTTTATCTGTCGGAAAGAGGTCGGTGAGGTCGGAGTCTTTTTCGGGCCGTTCGTCGGGTGTTTCGCATTTGAATCATTGGTCCGAGAATGACCGGCTAGTCTCAAAAACCTTGAAGGTCGGTACTTTTTAGTTAGGCAATCAGTTGCTTGCCGGTATCGATCTGTTTGGAGGGACTGATAGATGAGCAATCCTTACATTGAAGACGATGGAGCTGAGTACCCGGTTAACAACTGTGTGCAGTGTGGTCAGACGGATTATGTGGCGGGGTTTGGTGAAACGCCGACCAAGCCGGGCAAGGCCAAGTTGCCAGCGATGACAAAAACCACCGCAAAGCCGTTTATGCCCAAGGTTGCAGCACCCGTGCGCAAGTAACCGAAAGGTACGCAAACCCCGCCATTGAGCGGGGTTTTTTGTGAGTGATGTTTGGACGCATAGCAGTTAGGGGAGGGCTTAAGGCGTGTCATACGCGGTATCAAAGTGAGCGATTGTCGGGTTTCTTTCACGCTTCTTTCACAAGCACGTCCGTAGGCTCAGCTCATCCGTTACAAAGCAATTCCATTAGCCCGTCTCCCCAGCGGGCTTTTTTTTGCCTGCGATAAAACTCTTGGCATAATAGCTGTCCAACCCTCGCGCTCAGGAGAGTTGAGCTGGTTCATTGACTGAACCGACTGCCTTTTCAGAGCATCCAATTTATTACTAATCAGTACCCTTTTTGAGGTTCATGTCATGCGTTTAACTCTGCCTGCTCTGGTTCTGGGTCTTTTGGTCGCTCAAGGCGCAATGGCTGCCGGTGACGGCTCCGCAGCGCTCGGCGGTGGTCTGGGTGGTGCGCTGGGCAATGTGGTCGGTCAGAAGCTCGGTGGCAGCACCGGCGCAGCGATTGGTGCAGGCGTTGCGGGCGCAGCGGGCAGTGCTGCCGGCGCGCGCAAGGGCCACCGCGCTAAAGCTGCAATCGGCGGTGGTGTAGGCGCGGCGGGTGGTTCGGTTATCGGTAACTCGCTGGGCGGCAAGACCGGCTCCGCCATCGGTGCTGGCCTTGGTGGCGCAGCCGGCGGTGCGCTCATGGGCAAGTAGGGGGCACTGATTCCAGCGGTACGATTCGCACAAGCCCGGCTAATTGCCGGGCTTTTTCATTCCAGGTGACTCGCGCACTAGCACCCCATGCTAGTGCGCGGCCTGAGTCCTGACCCTGCAATGAGGCTGATTTTACAACTCCAATTGATCAGCCCTGATCCCGAATGCCATGGCGATCTTCTCTCGAGTGGCACGGCGTGGTTTGCTCACTGCCTCCTGCTGGGCGAACGCAGGTTGTGAAATTCCCATCCGCTTTGCCACTTCCTCCTGAGTCAGGTTCAGGTGTTCGCGCCAGGCGCGGATCGGGGTGGCACCGTCGACGATACGACTGACCACTTGATGAGGAATCAGCTCGGTGTCGCCGTGTTGAGCGACATACTGCTGGTAGGGGATGACCACAAAGGCCGGTTCACCGTCCGGGCCGTTGATGATTTGTATGTCAGTAGGTGCGTTCGTCACGTTTTTTTACCTCTTGAATGCTGACCACCTGGACCGAGCCGTCCCAGTCAAACAGAACCCGATAGTGACCGACTCTCAGGCGATACCCACAATCATGCAGGGCCAGCGCCTTGACGTTGATTGCGTCGGGCATGCGCTCCAGCTGCGTTACGGCATCGCGGATTTGCGCCCGGTGCTCCGTGTGTACCCTGAGCAGTTGCTTTACGGCTTTGCGGGTCCAGTAGATTTCGTTCATGAGATCTTAATAAGTCTTCCATAAGTTATGCAATGATTTTCTTATATTTCTATAAGTAACCGTGCGGCGCTTTCCTTGCGCTCTCCACTCACCCTAGGCCGTGATCTGAAGGGTAGGGGCGGCAAACAGTTGCTGCATGTGAATCGCGCTCGCTATGCTGCCGAACCCTTTGATCGATCCCTCTTTGATCGATCAAGGCACTGGCCGTACCTGAGCCGCCTCCCGGAATGTTGTGTTGATAACGGATCAGATGCGATGAATGCACCGCTCGACTTCGGCCCGATCAAGGCCGTGATTTTCGATATGGATGGTTTGCTGCTCGATACCGAGGGCATTTACACCGAGGTCACGCAAATCATTGCCGAACGCTACGGCCGAACCTTTGACTGGAGCATCAAGCAGAACATCATCGGCCGCGGCGCCGGTGATCTGGCGCGCTATGTCGTCGAGGCGCTGGACCTGCCGATCAGCGCTGAAGAGTTTCTGGTGATCCGCGAGCCGTTGATGCGTGAGCGCTTTCCGCGTGCGCTGGCGATGCCGGGTGCGCAAGAGCTGGTCCAGCATTTGAAAGCGAACAACATTCCGATTGCCGTGGGCACCAGCTCCTCGAGTCAGTCCTTCGGGCAGAAAACCACGTTGCATGGCGATTGGTTTGCGCTGTTCGACACCATCGTGACGGCTGATGACCCTGAAGTGGGCGCGGCCAAACCTGCACCGGATATTTTCCTGACCGCTGCGCGCCGCTTGGGTGTGGCACCGCAGGATTGTCTGGTGTTTGAAGACTCGCCGTTTGGCGTCACTGCAGCGAAAGCGGCGGGGATGACCGCGATTGCCGTGCCGGATGCCGCCATGGCTGACGAAAAGTATGCGCATGCCGACAGCATTCTTCGTACGTTAAAAGCGTTCCAACCGCACGCGTACGGTTTGCCGGCACTCGAGCGGGTGTGACGGGTAAACACTGAACAACAAAACGCCGGGCAACCTGATCAAAGGTTGCCCGGCGTTTTGTTTTTTGCGGCACGAGGGCCGTGAATCAGGCGCCAAAACCACCGTCGATGGTCAGGCTGGCACCGGTGATGTAGCCGGTTTCCGGGCCGGCCAGGTAGGCGACGAAACTGGCGATCTCGGAGGCGTTGCCATAGCGACCAACGGCCATCAGCGGGATCAGGCTCTCGGCGAAATCGCCGTGGGCCGGGTTCATGTCGGTATCGACCGGGCCAGGCTGCACGTTATTGATGGTGATGCCCCGTGGACCCAGGTCGCGGGCCAGGCCTTTGGTCAAGCCGACCAGCGCCGCCTTGCTCATGGCGTAAGGGCCGCCACCCGCGAAGGGCATGCGGTCGGCGTTGGTACTGCCGATGTTGATGATCCGACCGCCTTCGGTCATGTGTTTGGCGGCTTCTTGAGTCGCAATGAACACACTGCGTACGTTGATTGCCAGGGTTTGGTCGAAGTCTTCGAGTTTGAAATCTTCCAGTGGGGCAACGGCCAGCACACCTGCGTTGTTGACCAGAATATCGAGGCGACCAAAAGTTTCGACGGTGCTGTTTACCGCGTTGCGAATAGCTACTGCATCAGCGCTATCGGCCTTGATGGCCAGCGCTTTGCCGCCGATAGCCCTGATGCTGTTCTGCAATTCTTCAGCCTTGGCAGCGGAGCTGATGTAAGTGAAGGCAACCGCGGCGCCTTCAGCGGCCAGGCGTTTGACGATGGCGGCGCCGATGCCGCGGGAGCCGCCCTGGATCAGGGCTACTTTACTGCTGAGGTTCTGAGTGGTCATGTCGTTCTCCAAAAGTACAAGGCGGACTGCCTTGTTGTTGGAATCGAGTATCAGCCTCGGATTACCTGCCGTGTAGACGGTCATTGCTATAGTCTGTGTAAACCAAAAGTTTATAGTGACGACCATGGAAACCTTCAGCAGTATCGAATGCTTCGTGCGCAGCGCCGAGGTCGGCAGCTTTGCCGAAGCCGCGCGGCGCTTGAGCCTGACCCCGGCCGCGGTGGGTAAAAGTGTCGCCAAGCTTGAGGCGCGCCTGGGCGTTCGGCTGTTTCAGCGCAGCACGCGCAGCCTGACGCTGACTGAAGCCGGTCAGCTGTTTCTCGGCGAAGTCAGTGCCAGTCTGCACACTATTCAAAATGCCGTGGCCAATCTGGCCAGCGCCGAAGGACGTCCGGCCGGGACACTTAAAGTCAGCATGGGCACGGTGTTTGGGCGGCTGTACATCGTGCCGTTGCTGGGCGAGTTTCTGCGGCGTTTTCCGGCGATCAACCCGGATTGGCATTTCGATAACCGCCAGGTCGATCTGATCGGCCAAGGCTTCGACGCGGCGATTGGTGGCGGCTTTGAGTTGCCGCAAGGAGTGGTCGCGCGCAAGCTGACGCCGGCCCACCGGGTGCTGGTGGCCTCCAGGGATTATCTGGCGCAACGCGAGACGATTCATGAGCCGGATGATTTGCGCCACTGCGACGGGATTCTGATTCGTTCACCGCAGACCGGCCGCGTGCGTTCCTGGCAACTGACCAGCCGTCGCCAGGAGCACAGCCCGCTGAGCCTCAAGGCGCGGATGACCATGAGTGACTCCGAAGCGGCTTGCGCTACCGCCGTGCAAGGCTTGGGGATTGCGCTGGTGAGCATGCCGTTCGCGGTTGGCTACCTGAATGCCGGCACCTTGCAGCGCGTGCTGGCGGACTGGTACGTCGATGACGGCAACATCTCGATCTACTACGCCGAACACAAACTGCTGCCAGGCAAGACACGGGCATTCGTTGATTTCATCATCGAACAGTTTGCCGGGCAGCAATTGGCGCAGCGGTTCAGTGCCGTTTGAGCACGTCTCCTGGCCGAGTGCAGATCCTGTGGGAGCGAGCTTGCTCGCGATAGCGGTGTAACAATCAACATTCAACATCAATGTTGAATGTCAGTCCGTCATCGCGAGCAAGCTCGCTCCCACAGGGGATTTTGCAGGGCAGGGGGTTATGCTTTTTTGATGATGTTACCCACGTGCAAGCCGCACTCTTTCTGCGTGGCTTCTTCCCACCACCAGCGGCCTTCGCGTTCGTGCTGGTTCGGCAGCACAGGGCGGGTGCACGGCTCACAACCAATGCTGATGAAACCGCGCTCATGCAGGCTGTTGTACGGCAGCTCCAGCATGCGGATGTAGCCCCAGATTTCTTCGCTGGTCATTTGTGCCAGCGGGTTGAATTTGTACAGGGTGCGCTCCGGCGTCGAAAACGCGCTGTCGATTTCCAGCACGGCAACCTGGCTGCGGGTGCCCGGGCTCTGGTCGCGGCGCTGGCCTGTGGCCCAGGCGCTGACGGTGGACAGCTTGCGACGCAGCGGCTCGATCTTGCGGATGCCGCAGCATTCGCCATGGCCATCCTTGTAGAAACTGAACAGGCCTTTCTCTTTGACGAAAGGTTCGAGCTTGGTGTAGTCCGGCGAGACCAGTTCGATCTCGATCTTGTAGTGCTCGCGCACCTGATCGATGAAGCGGTAGGTCTCTGGATGCAAGCGTCCGGTGTCGAGGCTGAAGACTTTGACGTTCTTGTTGATCTTCCAGGCCATGTCCACCAGCACCACATCTTCGGCACCGCTGAAGGAGATCCACAGGTCGTCCCCGAACTCGGCAAAAGCCAGTTTGAGAATGTCCTGGGCGGATTTGGTGGCATAGGCTGCGGCGAGTTCAGCGACGTCGAACGATGGGCTCATCAGGGCGGTTTCCTACAGGTCGGTGGCGCTAAGCGCTCTATATAGTGGCGATGGTAGCAAAAACCCGAGGCGACAGGTGCGCTCGTCTGCGTTGCGTCGGTCAGTACGACTCGCTAGAGTTCGGCAGTCCTTTTGCTCGCTCAATTCAATAATCAATACAAATGGGAGTGTCTTGTGGAAATTGCCTGTCTCGATCTGGAAGGTGTCCTGGTCCCGGAAATCTGGATCGCCTTTGCCGAAAAAACCGGAATTGAATCCCTCAAGGCAACCACCCGGGATATTCCCGATTACGACGTGCTGATGAAGCAGCGCCTGCGCATCCTCGACGAGCACGGCCTGAAGCTGTCCGATATCCAGGAAGTGATCGCCACCCTGAAGCCGCTGGACGGTGCCATCGAGTTCGTCAACTGGCTGCGTGAGCGCTTCCAGGTGGTGATTCTCTCGGACACGTTCTATGAGTTTTCCCAGCCGCTGATGCGTCAGCTGGGGTTCCCGACATTGCTTTGCCATCGTCTGGTGACTGACGACACCGGTCGGGTGACGGGCTATCAACTGCGTCAGAAGGATCCCAAACGTCAGTCGGTGTTGGCCTTCAAGAGCCTCTACTACCGCGTGATCGCTGCCGGAGATTCCTACAACGACACCAGCATGCTGGGTGAGGCGGATGCAGGCATCCTGTTCCACGCGCCTGACAATGTGATCCGCGAATTCCCACAATTCCCGGCAGTGCACAGCTTTGCCGAGCTGAAGCAGGAATTCCTCAAGGCTTCAAACCGCGAACTGAGCCTGTAAGTCATGTGTCGGGGCTGATGGCGCTATCGCGAGCAGGCTCGCTCCCACAAGGACAACGCTGTACCTGTGGGAGCGAGCCTGCTCGCGATGCTTTTAAAGGCCTTGCAGGGTATCCAGCAACACCTTCACCTTGGTGATCGATTCCTGATACTCGGCCTGCCAGTCAGAATCGGCGACGATCCCGCCACCGCCCCAGCAGCAGACCTGACCGTCCTTGACCAGCAAGCTGCGAATGGCGATCGAACTGTCCATTTCCCCGCGTACGTCCAGATACAGCAACGAGCCGCAGTACAAACCGCGGCGGGTCGGCTCCAGTTCGTCGATGATTTGCATGGCGCGGATTTTTGGCGCGCCGGTGATCGAGCCGCCGGGGAAGCTGCCGGCGATCAGATCAAGGGCGTCTTTGTTGTCAGCCAATTCGCCGGTGACGCTGCTCACCAGATGGTGCACGTTCGGGTAGCTTTCCAGGCTGAACAACTCTGGCACGCGCACCGAGCCAATACGGCAGGTGCGGCCCAGATCGTTGCGCAACAGGTCGACGATCATCAGGTTTTCCGCACGATCCTTGGGGCTGGCCAACAGTTCGGCGGCGTTGGCCGCGTCTTCGGCGGCGTTTTTCCCACGCGGCCGGGTGCCTTTGATCGGTCGGGTTTCTACATGACCGTCGCTGACCTTGACGAAACGCTCCGGCGACAAGCTCAGTACTGCGCCGCCGTCGGGCAAGCTCTGGAAACCCGAGAACGGCGTTGGGCAGGCTTCCCGCAGTGCGCAATACGCGGTCCACGGGTCACCCTGGCACGGCGCGCGAAAGCGTTGTGCGAAGTTGACCTGATAGCAGTCGCCGGCCTGGATGTACTGCTGGATACGCACGAACGCCTGCTGATAGTCGCTGGCGCTGAGGTCGGGGCTCATGGCGCCGTTCAGGGTGAACGTCCCGGCGGCTGCGGTCGTGGGCTGGCTGAACAGTTCGATCAGACGCTGGCGCTCGGTTTCGATCAGGTGTGGATGGAACACCAACTGGCTGCTGCCGATCAGGTGATCGCTGATCAGTGCCCAGTCATACAGACCGAAGCGTGCGTCGGGTAGCTGAAGGTCATCGTGAGCCTGGGAGGGCAGAGACTCCAGGTGGCGGCCGAAATCGTAACTGAGATAGCCGATCAAGCCGCCCGCGAACGGTAACGCGTAGGGTTCTGGTATCGCGGCATCGCCGAGTCGGCCCAGAGTGTCGCGCAGGCGTTGCAGGAACGCGCCGCCACTTTCGTCAGGCGACACCGCCAGTGTTGCCAGCGGCCAGGCGCTGAGCAGGTCATATCGGCCGCGCTCGGCACTCGGCCGGCCGCTGTCGAGCAGCACACTGCCCGGGGCATGACGAATCGCCGCGAAATACTCGGCGGGGTTGGCGCGATAGGGAAGCGGGTATACGGAGCAGGTCAACATGAGCGGGGCAGATCAGCCATCGAGGCGGGGTGGCGATTGTAGTCCTCTGTAGGACTTGCTCCTAGAGGGGATGTCGGGGATTGGCAGGTTGGAGGCAGGGCTGAAGGTTTTGGTGAATGTCAGGCCGCCTTCGCGAGCAGGCTCGCTCCCACATTGGATTTGTATCACACCAAAGATCTAAATGTGGGAGCGAGCCTGCTCGCGATGGGCGCGCCTCGGTCTTGAATCAGCCCTCAACCGGAGGAATATGCGCAAACATTTCCTGAACAAACTCCACCCGCTCTTGCGGCGTTTCGGTAATCCCTCTGGCCTTCAGCTTTTCCAGACGGGCCTCGACGGCATGAGTACGCTGGGTCAGCCCGCAGTCATTGGCAATTTGAATATTCAGCCCGGGCCGCGCGTTGAGTTCGAGAATCAGCGGGCCTTTCTCCTGGTCCAGCACCATGTCGACGCCAATGTAGCCCAGGCCGCACAGCTCATAACAACTGGCGGCGAGCTTCATGAAACCGTCCCAGTAGGGCAGTTGCACGCCATCCACCGGGTTCGTGGTGTCGGGGTGTTTGGCAATGATTCGGTTCAGCCAGGTGCCGCTTAGCGTCAGGCCGGTGGCCAGGTCGACACCGACGCCGATGGCGCCCTGGTGCAGGTTGGCCTTGCCGCCTGACTGCCGGGTGGGCAAGCGCAGCATGGCCATCACCGGGTAGCCCATCAGCACAATGATGCGAATGTCCGGTACGCCTTCATAACTGATGCTTTTAAAGATCTGGTCGGGAATCACCCGGTATTCGATCAGCGCGCGGTCGCGGTGACCGCCCAGGGAATACAGGCCGGTCAGAATGCTGGAAATCTGATGTTCGATTTCCTCATGGCTGATGATCTTTCCGGAAACCGTGCGGTACTGGCCCTCGAAGCGATCAGCGATCACCAGGATGCCGTCACCGCCGGCACCCTGGGCCGGTTTGATCACGAAATCGCTGTGGTTGCCGATGATCTCGCCAAGCTTTTCGATTTCCTTCTCGGTGGAGATCACACCGTACATTTCCGGCACATGAATGCCGGCCTTGATCGCGCGTTCCTTGGTGATGATCTTGTCATCGACAATCGGGTACAGGCTGCGCTTGTTGTACTTGAGTACGTAATCCGCGTTGCGCCGATTGATGCCCATGATGCCCCGGGCTTCCAGGGCCTTCCAGGCTTTCCAGAGACCGAACATTACGAATCAGCCTTGACGAAGGCTTTGAAGCGCATGAGCTCGGTCAGGCGGTAGCCGCGATAGCGACCCATGGCCAGCATGAAACTCACCAGGATCAACAGGATCGCCGGGAAGGTGAACACGAAGTAGGTCAGTTCCGGAATGCTCATGATCAGGTGTCCCAGAGCGGCGGCGAACAGCGTGCCGATCGCGACTTTCAGCGCATGTCCGGCGCCGCGTTCTTCCCAGGTGATCGACAGGCGCTCGATGGTCATGGTCAGAATCACCATCGGGAACAAGGCCACCGACAGCCCGCGCTCCAGACCAAGCTTGTGGCTGAACAGGCTGATGGCGGCAATCAGCACCACAATGAAGGTCAGTACCACCGACAACCTTGGCAGCATTTGCAGCTTAAGGTGCTCAAGGTAGGAGCGCAACGACAGCCCCAGCGCAGTGATCACTGTAAACAGCGCGATACCGAAGCCCAACCCGGTTTCGCGGAAGGCCAGAGCAATCAGCACCGGGGTAAAGGTGCCCAGGGTCTGCAAGCCGATCAGGTTGCGCAGAATCAGGATCACCAGCACGCCGATCGGGATCATCACCATGATCATGAAGGTTTGCTGGGTTTGCAGCGGCAAGCCGTACAACGAGTAATCAAGGAAGCTGGCGTTGGTGTTTTCGTCGGTCAGCTTGGCCAGACGAATGGCGTTCATTTCGCTGTTGTTCAGGCTGAAGGTGACATTGGCTTTTTTGCCGCCATCGACGGTGATCAGGTTGTCATCGCCGGTCCACCACAGCAGGCGGTCGGTTGGCAGGCCTTGTTCACCGGTTTCCGGGTTGAAGTACAGCCAGTCGGTGCCGTTGAAGCTGCGCAGCCAGAGCTCCGGGATTTGCGGCTGATCGGCCACCAGGCGGATGGTGTGGACCTTTTCCATCGGTACGTGGGCGATGGACAGCAGTAGCTCGATGATTTTCGCCTTGTGCGCAGGCGAAGGATCGCCTGCCAGGAGCATTTTGGCGTTGTCGTCGTTGGTGTTGTTGACCCGTTTGATCGCTTCGCTGATGAAGGTTTCAACGTCCGCCGAGTGTTGGCGAATCGGTGCGAGCAGGGCGTCGGCGGCAATTTTTTCCGGGCCTTCGACGGCGATGCTGTCGCGGAAGGTCGGGCCTTTGACCTTGGACTTTTCGCCGGTGTAGCGCTTGGTCAGCACCAGGCGGTAATAAAGCGTCTGGTTGCCCTTGGCCCGACGTGCCGACCAGGTGACTTTGCGGTTGCCGTCAACGCGGTTGACCGAAACGCCATAGTTGTTGGAGATAAAACTCTCATTGAGGCTGACGTAATCGCGGCTCAGCGGCGGCACGAACATCTGGATCTTGACCGGGTCCTTGGCACTGGCGACGAACTCGACTTTGGCGTCGATGTTCCACAAGTCGTCGGTGGCGTCTTCGGTCACCGGAATGCCCAGCACGAAAATCTGATAGGCCGTAACTGATATGCCCAGCACCATCAATATGGCGATCAGGATTTTCAGGTGGAGGGTAAGAGAGCGCATGGGTATTACTCTGCGGTATGTGCGTCGGTGGCGCAGGCAGGTTTGCCAGCAGCGTATTTAAGGCTGGGGTCGACCAGTGCATCAAAGCGTTTCAAGGCTTCGGAGCCGATCAAGAGCGGGTACTGGAATGCACTTCGGTCGGTCAGGTTCACTTCTATACTGCGTAGCGCCGTGCCCATGCAGATATCCAGCTCGATCACCGGGCGTGCGGTGTACTGCTTGCCTTCCTCGGGGTCGAAGTCACCGGCGCGGCGTTTGATCTTGCTGACCCGTGCCAAAGGGCGCTCGATCGGGTGCGAGTGGGCGGCGTCGATGGCCAGATAGAAGCGCACCCAGGATTCGCCATTGCGTTTGAAGCGTTTGATGTCGCGGGCACTGAGGGAGGCGGTTTTGGCCCCGGTGTCGAGTTTGGCCGCGACTTCCAGGTCAATCCCTGCCAGTTGCGCGTACTCGTTGAGGCCGTACACAGTCTTTTCGCCCGCGATGGCGAGACCTGGCAGGCAGAGTAGGCAGAGCAACAAGGTGAAGGGCTTGAGTCTCATAAATCCTGGCGCAATGCCGTCTGTTCTTCAGTTCAAGGCGACTGGCATTGCTGCACAAGCTCCTTCTAATGCCTGCCATAAAAAGATGACAGACAAATGCGGGCGGCATTCTAGCACGGTGGTTTTATGGCGCCAGCCGCGGGGTGGACCTTTACTTAGGTTTTACTAAAGGCGTTTATTAGACGATTGTCGACAATAGGTCTTTTTCCTTTGACTGATTGCGTGATATTGGTTAGTTTTTGCCGCATTGGCTTATAAGGTGTCGACAATATGTTGGGTCAGCTCGAACCCCCGGTGATGGCGTCAGACGATTCGGAAACCCTTTCCGAAAACGTCTTCCGACGCATTCAGGCAGCCATCGTCAAGGGCGAAATTGCACCGGGCAGCAAGATCTCCGAGCCTGAGCTGGCGCGCACCTATGGCATCAGCCGGGGGCCGTTGCGTGAGGCGATCCATCGTCTGGAAGGTCAGCGCTTGCTGGTTCGCATCCCGCATGTGGGGGCCCGGGTGGTGTCGCTGAGCCCCGCCGAGCTGCTTGAACTCTACGAAATTCGCGAGTCCCTGGAAGGCATGGCCTGTCGCCTGGCCGCCGAGCGCATGACCACCGAAGAGATCGACGAGCTGCGCCGGGTGCTCGAAACCCACGAGCGCGATGCGGCGTTTCAGGCAGGTAAAGGCTATTACCAACAGGAAGGCGATTTCGACTTCCATTACCGGATCATTCAGGGCAGCGGCAACCGCACGCTGACGCAAATGCTTTGCGGCGAGCTGTATCAATTGGTGCGTATGTACCGCATCCAGTTTTCCGCCACGCCCAATCGGCCGCGCCAGGCGTTCGCCGAGCACCACCGGATTCTCGATGCCATCGCCGACCGAGACGGTGAGTTGGCCGAGTTGTTGATGCGTCGTCACATCGGCGCTTCAAAACGCAATATCGCCCGTCACTATCAGGACGGCGCCCATCAGACAGCCACTCCACGAGGTGAGTCATGAGTTCCAACAAGAGCACACCAGGCCAGCGTTTCCGCGATGCGGTTGCCAGCGAGCAACCTTTGCAAGTGGTCGGCGCGATCAACGCCAACCATGCACTGCTGGCCAAGCGCGCCGGTTTCAAGGCTATTTATCTGTCCGGTGGCGGGGTCGCTGCCGGCTCCCTCGGTGTGCCGGATTTGGGTATCACTGGCCTCGATGACGTGTTGACCGACGTACGCCGGATTACCGACGTTTGCGATCTGCCGCTGTTGGTGGACGTGGACACCGGTTTTGGTTCCTCGGCGTTCAACGTCGCGCGCACCGTGAAGTCGATGATCAAGTTCGGCGCGGCGGCGATTCACATCGAAGACCAGGTCGGCGCCAAGCGCTGCGGTCACCGTCCGAACAAGGAAATCGTTTCCCAGCAGGAAATGGTTGACCGCATCAAGGCTGCCGTCGATGCGCGCACCGATGACAGCTTCGTGATCATGGCCCGCACCGACGCCCTGGCGGTGGAAGGTCTGGAATCGGCACTGGATCGCGCCGCGGCGTGTATCGAAGCCGGCGCCGACATGGTGTTCCCGGAAGCCATCACCGAACTGGACATGTACAAACTGTTCGCCAGCCGCGTCAAAGCGCCGATTCTGGCCAACATCACCGAATTCGGCTCGACGCCGCTGTACACCGTCGAGCAATTGAAATCTGCCGATGTTTCTCTGGTGCTGTACCCGTTGTCGGCCTTCCGCGCCATGAACAAGGCCGCCGAAAACGTCTACACCGCGATCCGCCGCGACGGCACACAACAGAATGTCATCGACACCATGCAAACCCGCATGGAGCTTTACGATCGCATCGACTATCACACCTTCGAGCAGAAGCTCGATGCGTTGTTTGCCGCGAAGAAGTAACGATGGACGCATCCCTGTAGCTGCTGCCGAGCCCGCGAGGCTGCGTTCGGCCCGGGCCGCGTTCGGACGAAGCGGTCGCAAAATCTGACGACGCGGTTTATCTGAAATATCGCGTCGGCTGATTGGCGAGTCCTTCGGCCTCGAACGTAGCCTCGCAGGCTCGGCAACTGCTACGAAAGCAAGATGACCATTTAAAGCTTGCCGATTCCCTAACAAATTCAAGATTGGAGACAGCAATGGCCGAAGCAAAAGTATTGAGTGGCGCCGGGCTGCGTGGCCAGGTGGCCGGGCAAACCGCATTGTCCACCGTGGGACAAGAAGGCGCAGGCCTGACCTATCGCGGCTATGACGTTCGCGAACTGGCGGCACAAGCGCATTTCGAAGAAGTGGCGTACATGCTGCTATACGGCGAACTGCCGAACAAGGCGCAACTGGCGGCCTACATCAGCAAACTGAGCAAGCTGCGTGATCTGCCGCAAGCGCTGAAGGAAGTGCTCGAACGCATTCCGGCGGACGCCCACCCGATGGACGTGATGCGCACCGGTTGCTCGTTCCTCGGCAACCTTGAGCCGGAGCAGAACTTCTCAGAGCAACACGACAAAACCGACCGCCTGCTGGCCGCGTTCCCGGCGATCATGTGCTACTGGTATCGCTTCAGCCACGACGGCAAACGCATCAACTGCGTGACCGATGAAGAGTCCATCGGTGGCCACTTCCTGCACCTGCTGCATGACAAGAAGCCGAGCGAGTTGCACGTCAAGGTGATAAACGTTTCGCTGATCCTTTATGCGGAGCACGAGTTCAACGCATCGACCTTCACCGCTCGCGTTTGCGCCTCGACCTTGTCCGACCTGTTCTCCTGCGTCACCGCGGCCATCGGTTCCCTGCGTGGCCCGTTGCATGGCGGTGCCAACGAAGCGGCGATGGAAATGATCGAACGCTTTGCATCGCCGGAGGAGGCGATCAAGGGCACCCTCGGCATGCTTGAGCGCAAAGACAAGATCATGGGCTTCGGCCATGCGATCTACAAAGACAACGACCCGCGCAATGAAGTGATCAAGGGCTGGTCGAAAAAGCTCGCTGACGAAGTCGGCGACAAGGTGTTGTTCGCGGTGTCCGAAGCCATCGACAAGACTATGTGGGAACAGAAGAAACTGTTCCCCAACGCCGACTTCTACCATGCCTCTGCGTACCACTTCATGGGCATTCCGACCAAGCTGTTCACGCCGATTTTCGTTTGCTCGCGCCTGACCGGCTGGGCGGCGCATGTGTTCGAACAGCGCGCCAACAACCGCATCATTCGCCCGAGCGCCGAGTACGTCGGCGTCGAACAGCGCAAGTTCGTGCCAATCGAACAACGCTGACCGGTGGGAGCCGGCGCCGGGATCTGAATTCAATGCAGATCCCTGTGGGAGCGAGCCTGCTCGCGATGACGGACTGACATTCAACATGGATGTCGCCAGTTACATCGCTATCGCGAGCAGGCTCGCTCCCACAGTGGATTGTGTTCAGTTCAAGTCCTGTGCCAGGCGCCTCCTATGTAATCACCGTGACCGAGTCCTGACGATGAACACAGAATTTCGCAAACCACTGCCCGGCAGCCACCTGGATTACTACGACACCCGCGCGGCAGTCGAGGCTATCGCGCCCGGCGCCTATGACACCCTGCCGTACACCTCCCGCGTGTTGGCGGAAAACCTCGTGCGTCGCTGCGACCCGGCCACGCTCACCGAATCCCTGAAGCAGTTTATCGAGCGCAAGCGCGACCTCGACTTTCCGTGGTTCCCGGCCCGTGTGGTGTGCCACGACATTCTGGGTCAGACCGCATTGGTGGACCTCGCCGGCCTGCGCGATGCTATCGCCCTGCAAGGCGGCGATCCTGCGCAAGTCAACCCGGTGGTGCCGACGCAACTGATCGTCGACCACTCCCTGGCTGTCGAACGCGGTGGCTTCGATCCGGAGGCGTTCGAAAAGAACCGTGCTATCGAAGACCGTCGCAACGAAGACCGTTTCCACTTCATCAACTGGACCAAGAAGGCGTTCAAGAACGTCGACGTGATCCCGCCGGGCAACGGCATCATGCACCAGATCAACCTGGAGAAAATGTCTCCGGTGATTCAGGTGCGTGATGGCGTGGCCTTCCCCGATACCTGCGTGGGTACCGACAGTCACACTCCGCACGTCGATGCGCTGGGCGTGATCGCCATCGGTGTTGGCGGTCTGGAAGCTGAAAGCGTCATGCTCGGCCGTGCGTCCTGGATGCGCTTGCCGGAAAGCGTTGGCGTCGAACTGACCGGCAAATTGCAGCCCGGCATCACCGCCACCGACATGGTGCTGGCGCTGACCGAGTTCCTGCGCCAGCAAAAAGTGGTCGGCGCGTGGCTGGAGTTCTTCGGTGAAGGGGCATCAAAGTTGACCCTGGGCGACCGCGCAACCATTTCCAACATGGCTCCGGAATACGGCGCCACCGCGGCGATGTTCTACATCGACCAGCAAACCATCGACTACCTGAAACTGACCGGCCGTGAAGATGAGCAGGTGCAGTTGGTGGAGAACTACGCTCGGCAGACCGGTCTCTGGGCCGACAGCCTGAAGGGCGCGCAATACGAGCGTGGGCTGAGCTTCAATCTGTCTTCAGTAGTGCGCAATATGGCAGGTCCGAGCAACCCGCACGCCCGTGTCGCCACCTCTGATCTCGCTGCTCAAGGCATCTCTGGCCAGTGGGACGATGTTCCTGGCCAGATGCCGGATGGCGCGGTGATCATTGCCGCCATCACCAGTTGCACCAACACCAGCAACCCGCGCAACGTCATCGCCGCCGGCCTGCTGGCGCGCAACGCCAACAAGCTGGGGCTGACCCGCAAGCCGTGGGTCAAGTCGTCCCTGGCTCCAGGTTCCAAGACCGTAGCGCTGTACCTGGATGAAGCTGGTCTGACCACCGAACTGGAGCAACTCGGCTTCGGCGTGGTGGCGTTCGCGTGCACCACCTGCAACGGCATGTCCGGTGCACTGGACCCGGTGATCCAGCAGGAGATCATCGACCGTGATTTGTACGCCACCGCCGTGTTGTCGGGTAACCGCAACTTCGACGGACGTATCCACCCGTACGCCAAGCAAGCATTCCTCGCATCGCCACCATTGGTGGTGGCTTACGCCATCGCCGGGACCATCCGTTTCGACATCGAAAAAGACGTGTTGGGCCTGACCGCCGAGGGCAAGGAAATCCGCCTGAAGGACATCTGGCCGAGCGACGAAGAAATCGACGCAGTGGTCAAGGCGTCGGTCAAACCGGAGCAGTTCCGCCAGGTCTACATTCCGATGTTCGCGATCCACGAAGACACCGGCCCGAAAGTTACGCCGCTGTACGACTGGCGCGAGATGAGCACCTACATCCGCCGTCCGCCGTACTGGGAAGGCGCACTGGCCGGGGCGCGTCCGCTCAAGGGCATGCGCCCGCTGGCAGTGCTGCCGGACAACATCACCACCGATCACCTGTCGCCGTCCAACGCCATCATGCTCGACAGCGCGGCGGGTGAGTACCTGGCGAAAATGGGCCTGCCGGAAGAGGACTTCAACTCTTACGCGACGCATCGCGGCGACCATTTGACCGCGCAACGTGCGACCTTCGCCAACCCGAAACTGTTCAACGAAATGGTTAAGGAAAACGGCAAGGTCAAGCAGGGTTCTCTGGCGCGGGTCGAGCCGGAAGGCCAGGTCATGCGCATGTGGGAAGCCATCGAAACCTACATGGAGCGCAAGCAGCCGCTGATCATCATCGCGGGTGCTGACTACGGTCAGGGTTCGTCCCGCGACTGGGCCGCCAAGGGCGTGCGTCTGGCTGGCGTCGAAGCCATCGCTGCCGAAGGTTTCGAGCGCATCCACCGTACCAACCTGGTGGGCATGGGCGTGTTGCCGCTGGAGTTCAAGCCGGGCACCGACCGCAAGACGCTGGGCATCGACGGTACTGAAACCTTCGACGTGATCGGCGAGCGCACTCCGCGCGCCACACTGACCCTGGTTATCACCCGCAAGAACGGTGAACAAGTTTCGGTGCCGGTCACTTGCCGCCTCGACACCGCTGAAGAAGTCTCGATCTACGAAGCCGGTGGCGTGTTGCAGCGTTTCGCCCAGGACTTCCTTGAATCGGCTGTTGCCGTTTAATACGACGAGCCGCGCGGGATTTTAAGTCCCGCGCTGGCCTATAAGGACCCACATGGCCCACGTACCTCAGATCAAGATTCCCGCCACCTACATGCGGGGCGGCACCAGCAAAGGCGTGTTCTTCAGCCTGCAGGATTTGCCTGAATCGGCACAGGTTCCGGGCCCGTCCCGCGATGCGCTGTTGTTGCGGGTAATTGGCAGCCCTGACCCGTATGAGAAGCAAATCGACGGCATGGGCGCGGCGACCTCCAGCACCAGCAAAACGGTGATCGTGTCCAAGAGCATCAAGGCCGATCACGACGTCGATTACCTGTTCGGTCAGGTCTCCATCGACAAGCCTTTTGTCGACTGGAGCGGCAACTGCGGCAACCTCTCGGCAGCGGTTGGTTCGTTCGCCATCAGCAGCGGTCTGGTAGATGCCAGTCGCGTTCCGCACAACGGTGTGGCGGTGGTGCGCATCTGGCAGGCCAACATTGGCAAGACCATCATCGCCCACGTGCCAATCACTGATGGCGCGGTGCAGGAAACCGGTGATTTCGAACTCGACGGCGTGACCTTTCCGGCCGCCGAAGTGCAGCTCGAATTCATGAGCCCGGCGGCCGAGGAAGAGGGCGCGGGTGGTTCGATGTTCCCCACCGGCAATCTGGTCGATGACCTGGAAGTGCCCGGCCTTGGCACCCTCAAGGTGACCATGATCAACGCCGGCATTCCGACCATTTTCCTCAACGCGCATGCCATCGGCTACATCGGCACCGAGTTGCAGGGCGACATCAATGGCGACCCGAAAGCGCTGGCGATGTTCGAGACCATTCGTGCTCACGGCGCACTTCGCATGGGGTTGATTTCGAACCTCGATGACGCCGCCAAACGTCAGCACACGCCCAAGGTTGCGTTCGTCGCACGGCCTGCCGATTACCTCGCGTCCAGCGGTAAACCGGTGGCCGCGAGCGATGTCGATCTGCTGGTCCGGGCGCTGTCCATGGGCAAGCTGCACCACGCGATGATGGGCACGGCTGCCGTAGCCATCGGCACCGCTGCGGCGATTGACGGCACGCTGGTCAACCTCGCTGCCGGTGGCAACCCGCGCAACGCCGTGCGTTTCGGGCATCCGTCGGGCACCTTGCGCGTTGGCGCTGAAGCTCATCTGGTCGACGGCGAATGGACCGTGACCAAAGCCATCATGAGCCGCAGTGCGCGGGTGTTGATGGAAGGCTGGGTACGGGTGCCGGGCGACGCGTTCTGATCCCGACACCGAACCAATGTGGGAGCGAGCCTGCTCGCGATAGCGTTGTGTCAGGCGACATCAATGTTGACTGTGTCGACCCCATCGCGAGCATACGGAGCGCCGCCCGGCTGCTCCCACAGTTCATTGCATTTCAATAATAAGAAAGTAGTAACCGACTGAGATTGCTCCTGAACCGAGGTCCCATCAACGAACCACTTGCAGAGTGAATCGAACATGAGCGCCAACGTTGACCTGAACAACCGCCCCGATTACGACACGGTCCTTAAGGACATTGCCGACTACGTACTGAACTTCAAGATCGAGTCCCAGGAGGCCCTGGATACGGCTCGAAATTGCTTGATGGACACCCTGGGTTGCGGCCTGTTGGCGCTACGTTTTCCCGAATGCACCAAGCACCTGGGGCCGATCGTCGAAGGCACAGTCGTGCCCTTTGGCGCACGTGTTCCAGGCACCAGCTTTCGTCTCGATCCGGTCAAAGCTGCGTGGGACATCGGCTGTATCGTCCGCTGGCTCGACTACAACGACACCTGGCTGGCCGCCGAGTGGGGCCATCCGTCCGACAACCTTGGCGCAATACTCGCGGTTGCCGATCACCTGTCGCAGAAACGCGTGACCAATGGCGATGCACCGCTGACCGTGCGAGTGGTGCTGGACGCGATGATCATGGCTCACGAGATTCAGGGGGTGATCGCCCTGGAAAACTCCTTCAACCGGGTTGGCCTGGACCATGTGCTGCTGGTTAAAGTCGCCTCGACGGCGGTGACCGCGAAACTGATGGGCGCAAATCGCGAGCAACTGTTGGCGGCGCTGTCCCACGCGTTTGTCGATGGCCAGGCATTGCGCACCTACCGTCACGCGCCGAACGCCGGTTCGCGCAAGTCCTGGGCGGCAGGTGACGCCTCTAGTCGTGGCGTGCGGCTGGCGGACATCGCCATGCGTGGCGAGATGGGCATTCCGGGCGTGCTGACGGCAAAGCAGTGGGGCTTCTACGACGTGCTGTTCAGTCATACCAACAAGGACTTGGCGCTCAAGCCTGAGGACAAGCGCGAGTTCAGCCTTTCGCAAAAATACGGCACCTATGTGATGGAAAACGTGCTGTTCAAGATCAGCTTCCCGGCCGAGTTCCACGCGCAAACCGCCTGCGAAGCTGCGGTAACCTTGCACCCGCAGGTGAGGAATCGTCTGCATGAAATCGACAAGATCGTCATCACCACCCACGAGTCGGCGATTCGCATCATTTCCAAGGTCGGTCAACTGGCCAACGCCGCGGACCGCGATCACTGCATCCAGTACATGACTGCCGTGCCTCTGGCCTTCGGCAATCTGGTGGCTGAACAGTACGAAGACGAGTTCCACGCCGCGCACCCGATCATTGACGTGCTGCGCGAGAAGATGGTCGTTGTCGAAGAGCCACGCTACACCCGCGAGTACCTGGAGGCCGACAAACGCTCTATCGCCAATGCCCTGCAAGTGTTCTTCAAGGATGGCTCAAGCACCGAGCAGGTCGTGGTCGAATACCCGATTGGCCATCGCCGTCGTCGTGCCGAAGGCATTCCCTTGCTGGAGGACAAATTCAAGGCCAATCTGGCGACCCGTTTCACTGCGCAACGCTCGGCACAAATCTTTGCCCTGTGCAAGGATCAGGCAAAACTTGAGGCAACGCCGGTGAACCGCTTTGTCGATTTGTTCGTGATCTGAGACAGCGATTGCCTGCCAAAAAAAGCCAGCGAAAGCGGGCTTTTGCGCAGGTGGGTAGTCAGGTTTTCGAACGTTTGGCCAACAGCTTTTCAACGGGAAGCTTGGTAATTGCAAATCCTGTCAACAGCACCGATGAATAGAGCATCAACTCCGAGGAAATCGCCAAACCTTCGTACCAGGAACCGATGACCACGGCGAACACCGGGAAGATGATGAAGACGAAGGACAGAATGATCGGGCTCAGACGTTTGAGCAGCATGAAATACACGATAAAACCGCCGACCGAGGCGACCAGTCCGAGGTAGAGCAGGGCGCTCCAGGAGCGCAGCGTTATGTCACTGAAAGTCGGTGCTTCGAAGCGCAGCCCGGCCACGAACAACATCAGTCCGGCGAGGCCAATGGGCAGGGTGTTGTAGGTGATGACACTGATGGCGCTGCCTTGTTTCTTGGTCACCACGTAACACAGCGCATGCAGGATCGCGGCCGCAAGAATCGCCAGCACCCCGAACAATTCCGCGTGATCCAGATGCAGCCCTTGGCTACGGATAATCATGAACAGGCTGCCAAAACCGATTGCGATACCGAGCACCTGAGAGGTGTAGATTTTTTCCCGCAGAAACACCGCAGAAAAAATCAGGATGAACACCGGCATGCAGCTGAACAGCAGAGCGGTCAGGCCGGATGAAACGTGCATCTCGCCGTAGTTCAGCAGGTAGTAGGGCAGGCTGAAGTATGACAGCGTGACGAATGCAAAAAACCAGCGGCTTTCCCTGGGAAACAACAACGGCTCCCGGCGTAGCTTCGCGAACGTCAGGAACAGTGGAAAAGCAATCAGAAAGCGCAGACCCGCAGCGGTCAGGGGCGGCACGCTTTCGACCGCAATCCTGATTCCCAGCCACGTGGTGCCCCAACTCAGGCAAACGATGAGAAACAGTGCGCTGGTGATCAGGCCTGCCAGCCAGGTTTTTTGGTTCTTTTGCGTGGCATCGATGGCAACGGACATGGGCATGGCCGAGTTCCTTTCGTGAGAGGAAATTGACCTGTCCATGGAAAAGGTCTATCCCTGATTGAACCTGTTTCCAGCACGCTATTAGGGAAGATAATGGCTGTCAAAGTAAGTATTGCTATGGTGTCAATCATGCGTGCCGGGCTCGCGGACGGTCTTGGCGTGAAGTACAAGCGTCTGGCAGAGGCCATCGAAAAGGGCATTCATGAGGGGTTGATCGAGCCCGGCTGCAAGTTGCCGCCCCATCGGTTGTTGTCTGACAGCCTGGGCTTAACCGTTGGGACCATCAGTCGTGCTTACTCCGAGTTGGAGCGCGTGGGCCTGGTGGTTGCTCGCGTAGGAGATGGCACTTATGTGCGTCGGCGCGGGATGGAACGTCCGCGCGACGGTGGTTTTCGTAACGTCAGCGAAGGACCACAGCAGTGCTTTGACATGAGCCGCAACCAGCCGATTCCCGGGCAGGCGGCGCTGTTTCTCAGTCAAAGCTTGCAGGCATTGGCCTGCGATGCCGAGACATTGCAGGGGATCAGTGGGTATACCGTCGATGCCGGGTTGCTGCGTTATCGGTCTGCTGGCGCACATTGGCTCAGCCACAAGGAGTTTATTGCGAGTGCGGAGCAGGTGATTTGCGTTAATGGCGGCCAGCACGGGCTGCTATGCGCGCTGATGGCATTGCTCAAGGCGGGCGACACGCTGGTGACCGAGCATTTGACGTATCCGGGGCTGATCAGCGTCGCACGCATGCTCGGGATAAAACTCATGGGTCTGGGGATGGATGACGAAGGATTGTTGCCATCCATGCTGGATGAGGCCTGCCGCAATCACCGGGTGACTGCGCTGTATTGCACGCCGACGATCCAGAATCCCACGGCGGCGGTGATGTCTGTGGCGCGGCGCGAGGCTATCGCTGAGGTCTGTCGAGAGCACAATCTGCTGATCCTGGAGGACGAAGCCCATGCCGTGCTGGCGCAAGAGCGTCCGTTACCCCTGAGCTTTTTCGCCCCGGAGCGCACGATTCTGATTGGCAGCTTGAGCAAGGCAGTCTCGGCCGGATTGCGCGTCGGTTATCTGCATGCGCCGCAACCCTTGATCAGTCGCGTGTCGGCGGCGGTGCGGGGGACGTGCTGGATGGCCACGCCGTTGACACTGGAGCTGGCTACTTCATGGATTGAACGCGGTGTCGCCGAGCAGTTGCTGGGGCAACAAATAGTAGAAATCAGTCGCCGCAAAGCCTTGGTCGCCGGGTTGCTCAACGGGCTTGCGTACAAAACCCACTCTCACAGTCCTCATTTCTGGATCGAAGTGCCCGAGCCCTGGCGTGCGTCGCAGATCGAGGCTGAGCTCAAACAGAACGGTTACCTGATCGCTACTGCCGAAGCGTTCGCTGTCGGACATGTGACCGTGCCGCAGTTCATTCGGGTGAGTGTTTGCAATGCGTCTGGGGATGATCGGTTGTTACTGGCGGGGTTTGAGGCGGTGGCGAAGGCGTTGGAGCAGGGCGCAGAAACCGCGTAATCGTTCATCGCGAGCAGGCTCGCTCCCACACTGGACCGTATCTACCTTGAGGTCGCGGTCAAATGTGGGAGCGGGCTTGCTCGCGAAAGCGGTGTAACAGGCGCCAAAAAACTACTTGAACCGCCGCTCCACACCTTTCTCCACCAGAATCTTCGCCGAAATCTCTTCCACGGAAAAATGCGTGGAGTTGATGTGCGCGATGTTTTCGCGGCGGAACAGGTTCTCGACTTCGCGCACTTCGAACTCGCACTGGGCGTAGCTCGAATAGCGGCTATTGGGCTTGCGCTCGTTGCGGATCGCGGTGAGGCGGTCCGGGTCGATGGTCAGGCCGAACAGCTTGTGCTGATGGGCGCGCAATGCCGCTGGCAGTTGCAGGCGTTCCATGTCGTCTTCGGTCAGCGGGTAGTTGGCCGCGCGAATACCGAATTGCATGGCCATGTACAGGCAGGTCGGGGTTTTGCCGCAGCGCGACACGCCGACCAGGATCAGGTCAGCCTTGTCGTAATAGTGGGTACGGGCGCCATCGTCGTTGTCGAGGGCGAAGTTCACCGCCTCGATACGCTCCATGTAATTGGAGTTGTGGCCAATGGAATGCGACTTGCCGACCGAATACGACGAGTGCTCGCTCAACTCCTGCTCGAGCGGCGCGAGGAAGGTCGAGAAGATGTCGATCATGAAACCATTGGAGGTCGCGAGAATCTCACGAATATCCTGGTTGACGATCGTGTCGAAGATGATCGGACGAAATCCGTCCTTTTCGGCGGCCATATTGATTTGTTGTACCATGGCCCGCGCTTTATCCACGCTGTCGATGTACGGTCGAATAGCTTTGCTGAAGGTAATGTTTTCGAACTGCGCCAACAGGCTTTGACCCAGGGTTTCGGCTGTAATGCCCGTGCCATCGGAGATAAAGAAAGCAGATCGTTTCATTTGCGCCTTGGGCCTTAAGCTGGTGACGATTCTTGGATATGATAGGCGCGATTTGCCGGCCTGGATTGGCCCGCATTCTCACTTATTTTCCAGGTCCAGGCCATATCGCTGGCAAATGCTCCTGATGAGCCGCCAGCGCCCTGAGCTTTTCCAACACAGTTAGTGGAGAGATCACCTTGGTAGAGTACGTAGTTTCCCTCGATAAGCTCGGCGTCCACGATGTAGAGCATGTGGGGGGCAAGAACGCATCCCTGGGCGAGATGATCAGTAATCTTGCGGGCGCCGGTGTATCGGTCCCAGGTGGCTTCGCCACGACGGCTCAGGCTTATCGTGATTTTCTCGAATTAAGTGGTCTGAACGACCAGATCCACGCCGCGCTCGATGCGCTGGACGTCGACGACGTAAATGCCCTGGCGAAAACCGGTGCGCAAATCCGTCAATGGATCATGGAAGCCGAGTTCCCGGAGAAGCTCAACGCCGAGATCCGCACCGCGTTCGCCACGCTGTCGGCCGGTAACCCGGACATGGCCGTGGCCGTGCGCTCTTCGGCGACTGCCGAAGACTTGCCGGACGCTTCCTTCGCCGGCCAACAGGAAACCTTCCTGAACATCCGTGGCGTCGAAAACGTCATTCGCGCCGCCAAGGAAGTGTTTGCTTCCCTGTTCAACGACCGCGCCATTTCCTACCGTGTGCATCAGGGCTTCGACCACAAGCTGGTGGCCCTGTCGGCTGGCGTGCAGCGCATGGTGCGTTCGGAAACCGGCACTGCCGGCGTGATGTTCACCCTGGATACCGAATCCGGCTTCCGTGACGTGGTGTTTATCACCGGCGCCTACGGCCTGGGCGAAACCGTCGTACAAGGCGCGGTGAACCCGGATGAGTTCTACGTCCACAAAGGCACGCTGGCAGCCGGTCGTCCGGCGATCCTGCGCCGTAACCTGGGCAGCAAAGCCATCAAGATGATCTACGGCGACGAAGCCAAGGCCGGTCGCTCGGTCAAGACCGTCGATGTCGACAAGGCTGAACGCGCGCGTTTCTGCCTGACTGACGCTGAAGTCAGCGAACTGGCCAAACAGGCGATGATCATCGAGAAGCACTACAAGTGCCCGATGGACATCGAATGGGCCAAAGACGGCGACGACGGCAAGCTGTACATCGTTCAGGCTCGCCCTGAAACCGTGAAGAGCCGTACCTCGGCCAATGTCATGGAACGTTACCTGTTGAAAGAAACCGGCACCGTACTGGTGGAAGGTCGCGCCATTGGCCAGCGCATCGGCGCCGGTAAAGTGCGCATCATCAAAGACGTTTCCGAGATGGACAAAGTCCAGCCAGGCGACGTTCTGGTTTCCGACATGACCGACCCGGATTGGGAACCGGTCATGAAGCGCGCCAGCGCCATCGTCACCAACCGTGGCGGGCGTACCTGCCACGCGGCGATCATTGCGCGTGAACTGGGTATCCCGGCTGTCGTCGGTTGCGGTAACGCCACCCAGCTGTTGAAAGACGGCCAGGGCGTGACCGTTTCCTGCGCTGAAGGCGACACCGGTTTCATCTTCGAAGGCGAGTTGGGCTTCGACATCAAGAAAAACTCCGTCGACGCCATGCCGGAACTACCGTTCAAAATCATGATGAACGTCGGTAACCCGGATCGTGCTTTCGATTTCGCGCAGCTGCCGAACGCCGGTGTGGGCCTGGCCCGTCTGGAGTTCATCATCAACCGCATGATCGGCGTGCACCCTAAAGCGCTGCTGAACTACGACGGTCTGCCGTCGGAAATCAAGGAAAGCGTCGACAAGCGCATCGCCGGTTACAACGATCCGGTTGGTTTCTACGTCGAGAAACTGGTCGAGGGCATCAGCACCCTGGCCGCCGCGTTCTGGCCGAAAAAGGTCATCGTGCGTCTGTCGGACTTCAAGTCCAACGAATACGCCAACCTGATCGGCGGCAAGCTCTACGAGCCGGAAGAAGAAAACCCGATGCTGGGCTTCCGTGGCGCTTCGCGTTACATCAGCGAGTCGTTCCGTGACTGCTTCGAGCTCGAATGCCGCGCACTGAAACGCGTGCGCAACGAGATGGGCCTGACCAACGTCGAAATCATGGTGCCGTTCGTCCGTACCCTGGGCGAAGCCAGCCAGGTCGTGGACCTGTTGGCCGAGAACGGCCTGGCGCGTGGCGAAAACGGTCTGCGCGTCATCATGATGTGTGAACTGCCGTCCAACGCGATCCTCGCTGAAGAGTTCCTCGAGTTCTTCGACGGTTTCTCCATCGGCTCCAACGACCTGACCCAGCTGACCCTGGGCCTGGACCGTGACTCCGGGATCATCGCGCACCTGTTCGACGAGCGTAATCCGGCGGTCAAGAAGCTGCTGTCCAACGCGATTCAGGCCTGTAACAAGGCTGGCAAATACATCGGTATTTGCGGTCAGGGCCCTTCCGACCACCCGGACCTGGCCAAGTGGCTGATGGAACAGGGGATCGAAAGCGTTTCGTTGAATCCGGATTCCGTACTGGAAACCTGGTTCTTCCTGGCTGAAGGTCAGACTGCGGTCTAAGTCGTTGAGTGAAGGGCCGATCGGTGATCGGCCCTTTAGAGTTCTGTGTCCTATCTCGGCAATGCGTTCAATTTTGACGTGTGGATTTTGCTGGCAGGCAAGGCGCCGCGACGAGTCATAGCTGGCTATGGCGAGGAGCGGCAACGCAGCATGCTGGCAAAAGCCGCCGTCAAAATTGAACAGTCATTGCCGAGATAGGGCACGTGGGCGGCATCCAGATGGAGCCCGCCCTTTTTTGTGCAAGAGCATTATGCAAAGCAGCAGCAACCTATTTCCTGTCGCCTTGATCAGCGCCGAGCGTCGCGGCGATCTGAGCGAGGACGTCTATCGCTTGAAACCCGGCAACAGCCCGGATGGCACCGTCGAACTGGCGGTCACCCGCCTGGGCATAGCCGATGAGCCTGCCGTGCGCGGTGTTCCAGTGATTTTGCTTCACGGCAGTTTTTCCAACCGGCGTTTCTGGTTCTCCCCCAAAGGCCTCGGCTTGGGCGCCTACCTGGCGCGCGCCGGTTTTGATGTGTGGATACCGGAAATGCGTGGTCACGGCTTGTCTCAGCGCAACCAGAACTATCGAAAGAACCGCGTTGCCGACTACGCCCGTTACGATCTACCCGCGATTGCCGCGTTCGTTCGCGAGCAAAGTGGACAGATTCCGCACTGGATTGGTCATTCACTGGGTGGCATCACCCTGGCGGCAGCGCTGGGTGGGCAGTACCTGGGTGAGCCAGCGGTTGCCTCCGCAGCATTTTTTGGTACGCAGGTCAGTCGCACCTATTGGCCGCTGAAAATTCCCCCGGTGGAATGGAGCGGGCGGTTCATCCTGAAGCGTTTCGCGCAGATTTCTGGCTCTCGCCTCAAGCGTGGTCCGGAGGACGAGCCGATAGGCCTGGCCCTGGAAGGCATGCGTTGGTACGGCTTGTTCGGGCGCTTTGGCGATGCCGAGAAAGACTGGTGGGCCGGGCTGGCTGAGGTTCAGGTGCCGGTATTGGGCGTCAGCGCGACGAGCGATCATCAGGACCCTGATTGGGCGTGTCGCAAGCTGTTCGATCAGATCGGCTCCGAGCACAAGCAGTTTGTCTGCCTGGGGCGTGAGCAGGGCTTTTCGGACAATTTTGGTCATGTTGAAATGCTGGTCAGCAAAGCTGCACAAGCCGAAGTCTGGCCGTTGGTGCAGCGCTGGCTGACCGATCAGCAGGCGCCGTTACTGGCTGGCAAGTCGGATCTGGCGACAGCGGTCTGAGTGCGAATGCTCTAACAAGAGCGTTTCGCTCCGATCAGCTAACGGCTAAGATATGACGCATTGAGCTGTTCTGGTCACAAACGGTTACTGGGTCGGCCTTATGTTCGTGCCTCTTGAGCGTCTGATCAATCTGAATGAAGGTTATCGGCGGACGTTCCAGGTCGAAGGGCGTAGCCTGCTGTTGTTGGTGCTGGATAATCAGCCGTTGTTGCTGATAGACAGCTGTCCACATCAAGGCGCTCCGTTGAGTTGCGCGACACTCTCGGGAAATATCCTGCGTTGTCAGCGCCACGGAATCGAGTTTCAGTTGCCCAGCGGCGTTCCGGTACAGGCACCGTGCCCTGGCTTGAGCATACTGAGGGTGGCTTACGAGGGTGATCGCATAGGGATTGATGTTTAAATCTTTTGCGACTACTCGTTTGAGTACTGCAACCCCTGCGATTTTCGACAGCCCACAATTGTGTTCTCTCTCTTACAGGAGTTTCTCGATGAACCATTACCTCACTCCCGACCTGTGCGACGCCTACCCGGAACTGGTGCAGGTGCTGGAGCCGATGTTCAGCAATTTTGGTGGCCGTGATTCCTTCGGCGGCGAAATCGTTACCATCAAATGCTTCGAAGACAACTCACTGGTCAAGGAGCAGGTCGAGCTCAAAGGGAATGGCAAGGTGCTGGTGGTCGACGGCGGTGGTTCGCTGCGTCGTGCACTGCTGGGCGACATGTTGGCCGAGAAAGCCGCGAAAAACGGTTGGGAAGGGCTGGTGATCTACGGTTGCATCCGTGACGTCGACGTCATTGCACAAACCGATCTGGGCGTGCAGGCGCTGGCCAGTCACCCGATGAAGACCGACAAGCGTGGTATCGGTGATCTGAACGTCGCAGTGACCTTCGCCGGTGTGACTTTCCGTCCGGGTGAATACATCTATGCGGATAATAACGGCGTGATCATCTCGCCGAGTCCGTTGAAAATGCCGGAATAAAACATCGAATAGCTGTCGATGTTCAAGAAAGGGGTGAGGATGTTCGAGGAAGAAAACGCGCAGTGGGGGCTGGTGCATGCCCTGGTGCTGGATGGAAAAGGCGGTGCGCGTTCTATTGCCCGGACTGAACTGAATGACCTGCAACTGCAAGCCCATGAAAGCCTCTGGCTGCACTGGGACCGTAGTCACCCGCAAACCCAGACCTGGTTGCGTCAAGCCAGTGGTCTGAGTGCGTTCAGTTGTGATCTGTTGCTCGAAGAAAACACCCGGCCGCGTCTGTTGGCGCTGCCGGACTCCGAGCTGTTGCTGTTTTTGCGCGGAATCAATCTCAATCCGGGAGCCGAGCCTGAAGACATGGTGTCGGTGCGGATCTTCGCCTCTGCTCAGCGGGTCATTTCCCTGCGTTTACGGCCATTGCGTGCCACCGATGAGTTGCTGGTGCAACTGAATGAGGGCAAGGGGCCGAAAACCACCTCGGAACTGGTCCTGTATATGGCTCAGTACCTCACCCATAAAGTGCAGGATCTGGTGAGCGATCTCTCCGAAATCGTCGATGATGAAGAAGAAAAGCTGGATACCGACGAACGGTATGCTCCGGAGCATGGCGCCATTTTGCAGATCCGTCGGCGAGCGGCAGGACTCAAGCGTTTCCTTGCTCCGCAGCGGGATATCTTCGGTCAGCTGACGCGGATAAAACTGCCATGGTTCGTCGACGATGACGGCGACTACTGGAACGAATTGTACAACAGCCTGACGCGTTATCTGGAAGAGCTGGAGTTGACCCGGGAGCGCGTAGGACTGGTGCTTGAGACTGAAGATCGGCGTTTGAGCGTGCGCATGAATCGCACTATGTACCGCTTCGGGATCATCACCGGGATCTTTTTGCCGATGAGTTTCCTGACCGGTTTGCTCGGCATAAACGTCGGTGGAATTCCTTTTTCCGGGAACCCTTATGGCTTCGTGATTGCCTGTCTGATGATGGTGACAGTGGCGGTGGGGCAGTGGTGGTTGTTCCGACGTTTACGCTGGGTATGAAGGAGCGCCATGTGACCCGAAGAATTTTGATCGCGTCTTTCACAGATATCACGAGAGGTGCGTATGCACGATCCGTTTGAACAGTCCTTGCGTGACATGCTCAAGGCATCACCGTCCAGCCGTGACGACGATGCCTGTCTGGGGCGTGTACTGAAAACCGCCAACCGCCAGGTCGGCGCCGGTGATCTGTTCAGCCTGCTGGGCCGCTGGCTGCCCGCGCTGATGATCGCCCTGAATAACGGATCGGCCCATATATCGCCGGTTTCCCGTCGTAAACCTACTGCTCGCACTGCTGATAAGGCTGATTGAATATGGAACTTGATCTCTGGACTCAGAGCCTCGTCACGGCAATGACAGCGTTGTGGACCAAGGTAGCGAACTTCATTCCTAACCTGTTCGGCGCACTCGTAGTGCTGTTACTGGGGTTTGTCGTGGCCAAGCTGCTCGACACCCTGCTCTCCAAATTACTCGCAAAACTGGGCCTGGACCGCTTGATGGGCGGTACTGGTTTGACCAAGCTGCTGGCCCGTGCAGGCCTGCAGGTGCCGATTTCAACCCTGATCGGCAAGATCGTTTATTGGTTCGTTTTGCTGATTTTTCTGGTTTCTGCTGCAGAATCCCTTGGCTTGGAGCGAGTTTCGGCTACGCTCGATATGTTGGCGCTGTATGTGCCGAAAGTATTCGGTGCTGCGCTGGTGTTGCTGGTGGGCGTGTTGCTCGCACAATTGGCCAATGGGCTGGTGCGCGGCGCCGCAGAGGGTGTAGGGCTTGATTACGCATCGGGCCTGGGGCGAATCGCTCAAGGCCTGGTGATCATCATCAGTATTTCGGTTGCGATCAGTCAGCTGGAGGTCAAAACCGACCTGCTGAACCATGTGATCGTGATTGTGTTGATTACCGTTGGTCTGGCAGTAGCCTTGGCCATGGGGTTGGGAAGCCGGGACATTGCCGGCCAGATTCTTGCTGGAATCTATGTGCGTGAGTTGTATCAGGTTGGGCAACAAGTGCGTGTTGGTGAGGTCGAAGGTCAGATCGAAGAGATCGGCACGGTTAAAACTACATTGCTGACCGATGAGGGTGAGCTAGTCTCACTTTCCAATCGGATCCTCCTGGAACAGCATGTAAGTAGCCGCTAACCCGGCAAACCCTGCTAATGTATGCCGCCGCAAAATGCCCGATACCCTGGGTAGCGGCGGACATTGACCTGACTGTCGGCCCGACTTGTTTTGAATAAAGCCCAATCGCTATCCATGCGCTACGACCCCCGCGAGCTCTCTGATGAGGAGTTGGTCGCGCGCTCGCACACGGAGCTGTTTCACGTGACGCGCGCCTACGAAGAGCTGATGCGGCGTTATCAGAGAACATTATTTAACGTTTGTGCACGGTATCTTGGGAACGATCGTGACGCAGATGATGTCTGTCAGGAAGTGATGTTGAAGGTGTTGTACGGCCTGAAGAACTTCGAGGGGAAATCGAAGTTCAAGACATGGCTCTACAGCATCACGTACAACGAATGCATCACACAGTATCGGAAGGAACGGCGTAAGCGTCGCTTGATGGACGCTTTGAGTCTGGACCCCCTTGAGGAAGCGTCTGAGGAAAAGACGCCGAAACCTGAGGAAAAGGGTGGACTTGATCGCTGGTTGGTGTATGTGAACCCGATTGACCGAGAAATTCTGGTGCTACGATTTGTCGCAGAGCTGGAGTTTCAGGAGATCGCAGACATCATGCACATGGGCTTGAGCGCAACGAAAATGCGGTACAAACGCGCTCTCGACAAATTGCGTGAGAAATTTGCGGGCATTGCCGAAACTTAGTTCGGCGCAAATATCTCTTACGTGTAGGCAAGTTCTGTTAGACTTGCCGCCGAGTTGTCCCCCGGTTTGCGGGACTGCTTTACAATCACCAGATGGGGATTTAACGGATGAAACTGAAAAACACCTTGGGCTTGGCCATTGGTACTCTTATTGCCGCTACTTCGTTCGGCGCTCTGGCACAAGGCCAAGGCGCGGTCGAAGGTGAGCTGTTCTACGGCAAAACTTTCAACCACAGTATTGACTCTTACGAGAACGGCCGCACTGGTCCTGGCTACTCGATCGGTTACTTCTTGACCGATGACGTTTCTGTGAATGCCACCTACCGTTCGGACGACTACACTCGTTCTGATTCCGACACTGGTAGCCAGAAAATCCGTGGCGATCACTTTGGTCTGAAGTCCCAGTACCACTTCGGTACTGTTGGCGATGCCATCCGTCCTTACGTTGAAGGCGGTGCTCAACACGGTAGCATGACCAACGTCGCTGCTGACGGCCACACCGGCCGTGATGGTTCGACCTACCTGACCACTGGTGCTGGCGCCAAGTGGTACATGACCGACAACTTGTACGCTCGTGCTGGCGTTGAAGCCGACTACAAGCTGGACAGCGGTCGTTGGGACTACCAGGCTCTGATCGGCTTGGGCGTTAACTTCGGTGGCACCGGTGGCAAAGTTGCCCCAGCTCCAGTAGCTGCAGCACCGGCTCCAGAGCCAGCGCCAGAAGCTCCAGTTGCTGAAACTGTTAAAGTTCAGCTGGACGTGAAGTTCGACTTCAACAAGGCTGTTGTTAAGCCAAACAGCTACGGCGACGTGAAGAACCTGGCTGACTTCATGAAGCAGTACCCGAACACCACCACCACTGTTGCAGGTCACACCGACAACGTCGGTCCTGACGCTTACAACCAGAAACTGTCCGCGCGTCGTGCCGACGCTGTGAAACAAGTCCTGGTCAAGGATGGTGTTGAAGCTAACCGCGTTCACTCGGTTGGTTATGGCAAGTCCCGCCCAATTGCTGACAACAGCACTGAAGCTGGTCGCGCTATGAACCGTCGCGTAGAAGCAGAGGTTGAAGCTACCGCTAAGTAATTAGCGTGTAGTTCGGAAAAGCCCGGCTTAGGCCGGGCTTTTCTTTGCCTGCGATTTGGTTTTTTGAAAGGATCGTCCGAACGCGGCCCGAACCTGCGGCAGCTCCTACGCTAGATTAGCGTTCCAGCGCTCCTCTGTAGCTGCCGCAGGCTGCGATCTTTTAGCATTGTCATAGGCTGCCACCGCGCCGATCACCAGGATGGCGGGGCTTTTCAGTTGGAAGTTGTGGGCGTCTTCCTGCATTGCTGTCAGGTTGCTCCGGCATTCGCGCTGGTGTGGCAATGAAGCGTTTTCAATCATTGCCACCGGTGTATCCGCTGTCATCCCGCCGGCGAGCAATTGCTCGCGGATCTCGCTCAATTTCGCCACGCCCATGTAAATCACCAGCGTCGTACCGCTTTGGGCCAAGGCTCGCCAATTGAGCTCGCTGTCGTCCTGAGTGTGTGCGGTGACCAGGGTTACGCCACGAGCGACACCGCGCAGGGTCAGGGGAATATCGCATTGCGTAGCGCCGGCCAGGCCTGCAGTGATGCCATTGACCAACTCCACCTCAATCTCACGCTCGCGCAGCCACCGCGCTTCTTCACCGCCGCGCCCGAAAATGCACGGGTCGCCGCCCTTGAGCCGCACCACGCACTTGCCTTGGCGAGCGTAACGCAGCATCAAGCGATGAATGAACGCCTGCGGAGTAGAGCGGCAGCCACCGCGTTTGCCGACCGCAATGATGCGCGCCTGCGGGCAATGCACCAGCACTGCTTCGTTGACCAGGTCATCGACCAGCACCACATCGGCTTCGTTCAGCGCCCGTACGGCTTTGAGGGTCAGCAATTCAGGGTCACCAGGGCCTGCACCCACCAACCAGACTTTTGCGCTCATGTTCTATTCCTCACGACGTGATTGCGATGGGCTGCACGCTGGCCGCCAACAGACGCTTGATTTCCGGGACACAGGAGCCGCATTGCGTGCCGCAACCCAGTTGTTGTTTCAGACCTTGCAAATCCAGGCCACTTCGAATACCGGCGCACACAGCGCCTTCGCTGACGTTCTTGCAGTTGCACAGGGTTTTGTTGGCGCTGACGGATGAGCCCGCACTGCCGGGTGGCGAGCTCAACGGCGCCAACAACCAGCGTCGTAGCTGCTCGTCGGCCCGGCCTTCCAGCCACAGGTTTTGCAGCCAGTGTTGTGCAAGGGTTTCACCGGCCAGGCGGATGGCGGTAATCCGGCCATTTTCGATGCGAACCCGCTTGCCAATCGAGCGGCGTGGATCGTCGTAGGCCAAGACTGGACCCTCGTTGAGTCCGAGCAGTTGATCGATGTCATGCAGTCGTTGTGGATCGGGCGCCTGGGGGCTGGCAGCGCGAATCAGCAGCGCTGGACGTTCACGGCCGGTCAGACTGAGGCTGACGTAGGCAAAGTCCTCGCAGAGCGGTCGTAAGGTCTCGAAATGCTGCTGAACATCGCCCTCAACCAATGCGAATAAATGCCATGGCAGCTTTACCGGTTCGATACGCACGCCGCTGTGTTTGAGTTCGGGTTGTTTCGACAGAGGATCGAACGCCGGCTGCGTGACGGCATTTACGCCGCCCTTGAGGAAGCGGTCTCCCCAATGCATCGGCAGGAACGCCTGGCCTGGGCGCACGCTGTCATCGCTGTCGACGGCGACGATCAGGCTGCCTCGACGGCTTTTGAGGTTGACCAGGCCACCGCTCTGCAAGCGATACCGACGCAGTTCATCAGGATGCAGGCTCAACAAGGCTTCACTGACGTGGCCGAACAATTGCGCGGCGGTGCCTGTGCGGCTCATGCCGTGCCATTGATCGCGCAGGCGTCCGGTAATCAGGGTCAGCGGAAAGCGTGCGTCGCGTTGCTCCTTGGCGGCGCGATAGGGATCGGCAACAAACTGTGCGCGACCACTCGCCGTGGGGAAAACTCCGTCCACATAGAGCCGAGGGGTTCCGCTCAAGGCGCCGTCCGGGAACGGCCATTGCTGGGGGCCGAGGCGGTCGAGCAGCGCATGGCTGATCCCGCAGAGATCCAGATCCCGTCCGCGCGTCAGTTGTTTGTATTCATCGAAGACCTGCGCCGGTTGTTCGAAGGCAAACAGGCTGGGCATTCCCGGGCGCAGGCGCCGTTCCAGACGTTGTGCGAAATCCACGGTAATCGCCCAGTCCGGACGCGCTTCGCCCGGGGCGGTTATGGCGCGGCGGACGTGGGAAATTCGCCGTTCGGAGTTGGTCACCGTACCTTCCTTCTCGCCCCAACTGGCGGCGGGCAGCAGCAGGTCGGCGAAAGGGGCGGTTTCGGTGGTGCGAAAGGCTTCTTGCAGAACCACGAATGGGCAGGCCTGCAATGCCGCGCGAACGGTTTGCTGATCCGGCAGCGACTGCGCCGGGTTGGTGCAGGCGATCCACAGTGCTTTGATCTTTCCGCTCTGGACCTGCTCGAACAGTTCAATGGCGGTCAGCCCGGTAGTGTCGGGCAGTTTTTCGACACCCCAGTAAGCCGCCACTTCGGCGCGATGCTCAGCATTGGCCGCTTCGCGATGCCCTGGCAGCAAGTTCGACAAACTGCCGGTTTCGCGTCCGCCCATGGCATTTGGCTGACCGGTGAGAGAGAAGGGGCCTGCACCTGGACGGCCGATTTGCCCGGTGGCCAGGTGCAAATTGATCAGTGCACTGTTTTTTGCGCTGCCGGCGGTGGACTGGTTGAGGCCCATGCACCACAGCGACAGAAAACTGGCCGAAGTGCCAACCCACTCTGCGCATTGCTGTAATTGTTCAATGCTGATCCCGCAGAGTTGCGCGACCATTTGCGGGGTGTAGTCGCGCGCCAGGTTTTTCAGCTCGGCCAAGCCTTCGGTGTGAGCCTTGATGAACTCACGGTCGACCCAGTCTTCCCATAACAGCAGATGCAATATTCCATGGAACAGCGCGACATCGGTTCCAGGCAGTATGGCCAGATGCAGGTCGGCCAGGTCGCAGGTATCGGTACGCCGAGGGTCAATGACGATGACTTTCATCTGTGGTCGGCGGGATTTGGCTTCTTCCAGGCGACGAAACAGCACCGGATGGGCGTAGGCCATGTTACTGCCGACGATCATCACGCAATCACTTAGCTCAAGGTCTTCGTAGCTGCATGGCGGAGCGTCGGCGCCCAGGCTGCGCTTGTAGCCGACCACTGCTGACGACATGCAGAGTCGTGAATTGCTGTCGATGTTGTTGGTGCCCACCAGCGCCCGGGCCAGCTTGTTGAAGGCGTAGTAGTCCTCGGTCAGCAGTTGCCCGGAGATATAGAACGCCACACTGTCCGGGCCGTGCTCGGCAATGGTCTCGGCGAAAACGCTGGTGGCGTGATCAAGGGCGGTGCCCCAATCGGTACGGCTGCGGGCCAGGCCTTTGCCGAGGCGCAGTTCCGGGTACAGCGCCCGGGCCGCGAGGTTGCCGGTCAGGTGCAAGGTCGAGCCTTTACTGCACAGCTTGCCGAAGTTGGCCGGGTGCGTCGGGTCGCCGCTGACGCCGAGGATTTGCTCGCCGTCATGCTCGATCAGTACGCCGCAGCCCACCCCGCAGTAACAGCAGGTCGAGGCGGTCGTCTGGCGGCTCATCAGCCTGCGTCCCGCACAGCCAGCATGACCCGACCGTTCTCCACCCGCGCCGGATGGTGATGGGCGCAGCCGACGTCGGGCGCCTGGGCCTCTCCGGACTCCAGGTCGATCTGCCAGTTATGCAATGGACAGGCGACGCGTTTGCCGTAGATCAGCCCTTGGGACAGCGGTCCGCCCTTGTGCGGGCAGCGATCATCGAGGGCGAAAACCTCATCGTCGCTGGTGCGAAAAATCGCGATGTCACCTTTTGGCCCGCTGATGATGCGCGAGCCCAGGGCGTTGATTTCTTCGAGTGCGCAGATATCCAGCCAGTTCATGCCGACACCTCCAGGTTTTTCACGGGGATGACATCGAATTCCTTCTTCAGCAGCGGCTGCTCAAGGCGTGCTTTCCACGGGTCCTGTTCGAACGACAGGGAGAATTGCAGCCGGTCGTTGAGGGCTTTGCGGCGTTCCGGGTCTTCCAGCACGGCTTTCTTGATGTGTTCCATACCGACCCGTTGCAAGTAGTGCACGGTGCGCTCGAGGTAGAAGGCTTCTTCGCGATACAGCTGCAGGAAGGCGCCGTTGTACTCGCGCACTTCTTCGGCAGTTTTCAGTTTGACGAAGAACTCCGCGACTTCGGTTTTGATCCCGCCGTTGCCGCCGATGTACATCTCCCAGCCAGAGTCGACGCCGATGATCCCTACGTCCTTGATCCCGGCTTCCGAGCAGTTGCGCGGGCAACCAGAGACCGCCAGCTTGACCTTGTGCGGCGACCACATGTTGAACAGGTCATGCTCCAGTTCGATGCCCAGTTGCGTGGAGTTTTGTGTGCCGAAGCGGCAGAACTCGCTGCCTACGCAGGTTTTGACTGTGCGAATCGATTTGCCGTAGGCATGGCCGGACGGCATGTCGAGGTCCTTCCAGACGCCGGGCAGATCCTGCTTCTTGATCCCCAGCAAGTCGATGCGCTGGCCGCCGGTGACCTTGACCATGGGCACGTTGTATTTGTCTGCCACGTCGGCGATGCGCCGCAGCTCCGAAGGATTGGTCACACCGCCCCACATCCGTGGGACTACCGAGTAAGTGCCATCTTTCTGAATGTTGGCGTGGGCCCGTTCGTTGATCAGCCGCGATTGCGGATCGTCCCTGGCCTCGCCCGGCCAGGTGGAAATCAGGTAATAGTTGAGCGCCGGACGGCAGGTGGCGCAGCCATTCGGGGTGCGCCAGTTCAGGTAGCTCATGGTTCCGGCGATCGTCAGCAGATGTTCTTCGCGGATCGCCTGGCGGATCTGCCCGTGATTGAGGTCGCTGCAACCGCAGATGGCTTTTTCGCTTTTCGGTTTGACGTCCGCCGCACCGCCGACGGTGTTGATCAGGATCTGTTCCACCAAACCGGCACAGGAACCGCAGGAACTGGCCGCTTTGGTGTGTTTCTTGACCTCGTCGACGCTGAATAACCCGTGTTCCTGAATCGCCTTGACGATGGTGCCCTTGCAGACGCCGTTGCAGCCGCAGACTTCGGCGTTGTCAGCCATGCTCATGGCTTTGTCCTGGCCTTGGTGGCCTACATCACCAATGGTGTTTTCGCCAAACATCAGATGGTCGCGGATCTCGCCGATGGCGTGATTCTCTCGAATCTGCCGGAAATACCAGCCACCATCTGCCGTGTCGCCGTACAGACAGGCCCCGACCAGCACGTCATCCTTGATCACCAGTTTTTTGTAGACCCCGCCGATGGGGTCGGAAAGGGTGATGGTCTCGGTGCCTTCGCCGCCCATGAAGTCGCCAGCGGAGAACAGGTCAATGCCGGTGACTTTCAATTTGGTCGAGGTCACCGAGCCCGAATAGCGGGCAAACCCCAGTTGCGCCAGGTGGTTGGCGCAGACCTTGGCTTGCTCGAACAGCGGCGCCACCAGGCCGTAGGCGATACCTCGGTGACTGGCGCATTCGCCGATGGCGTAGATACGCGGGTCATAGGTTTGCAGGGTGTCGTTGACCAGAATTCCGCGGTTGCACGGGATGCCGGATTTTTCCGCGAGTTCGGTGTTGGGGCGAATGCCAGCGGCCATCACCACTAGGTCAGCGGGGATGATGTCACCGTTCTTGAACTGCACCGACCCGACCCGACCATTGCCGGCGTCGTGCAGGGCCTGCGTCTGTTCGCACAGGCGAAAGTGCAGGCCGCGACCTTCCAGGGCGGTTTGCAGCAACTGGCCGCTGGTTTTGTCCAGTTGCCGTTCCAGCAACCACTCGCCGAGATGCACCACGGTCACGTGCATACCGCGCAGCATCAGCCCATTGGCCGCTTCAAGGCCCAGCAGGCCGCCGCCGATGACCACCGCGTGTTTGTGGGTTTTGGCAGTGTCGATCATGGCCTGGGTGTCGGCGATGTCGCGGTAGCCGATCACGCCTTGCAAGGTGTTGCCGGGGATCGGCAGGATGAACGGCGTTGAACCGGTGGCGATCAGCAGGCGGTCGTATTCGGCTTCGCTGCCGTCTTCGGCGATGACCCGGCGTTTGACCCGGTCGATCTCCACCACTTTGCGGTTGAGCAGCAGTTTGATGTTGTTGTCCAGGTACCAGCTCAGATCGTTGAGCACGATCTCTTCAAAGGTCTGCTCACCCGCCAGCACCGGCGAGAGAAGAATGCGGTTGTAGTTGGTGTGGGGTTCGGCACCGAAGACCGTGATGTCGTACAGCTCGCTGCTCAGCTTGAGCAATTCTTCCAGGGTGCGAACCCCGGCCATGCCGTTGCCGATCATCACCAGTTTTAGCTTTTTCATCAGGTTCTCCGGGGAGCTCAGACTTGCCTCATCAGGGCGGTCAGGCTGGCTCGACATATTTTGCGCAAACAAAAAAAGGCGTCCCGCTAGTTACCTAGCGAGGACGCCTTTGTCCTGGTCCCGTTCTCTCGGGAAGCCCGGCCTTCGTCGTTGAAGGCTGAACTTTATGTATGGTGAAAAAGGTAATGCAGCGGTTGTGCCAAGTTGGGGGAGGCGCGGTTTTGTTGGGTTTACGCGCTGCTAGTCAGTGTGATTCAGGCGTTTTTGCACCGATTCAAGGCGTGACGCACAGTCATGGCGCGGTGAGAACCTGTGGCGAGGGAGCTTGCTCCCGTTGGGTTGCGCAGCGACCCCAAAACCTTCACGCGTGGTGTTTCAGACAGACCACGGTCTCAGGTGTTACGAGTGCTGCGCACTCGAACGGGAGCAAGCTCCCTCGCCACAGGGAATCGCGTTCGACTCACGATGAACGCAGCACAAAAAACACCAACACCAGATTGATCAGCAACAACACCAGCGCCAACGTGCGCCACACCTTCAACGGTTCGCGCTCCAGCAACGGTCTGGGGCGCACACTCAAACTGCGCCGTTCACCTTGCTCCAGCAGTAGCAACCATTCCTCCGCCGTTTCATAACGTTGCGCCGGGTCGGCGCATACCGCACGTTCCAGGCTTTGTCCCAACCAGTCCGGCAGATCCGGTCGATAGCGGTTGGCGCTGATTGGCGAGCCGAAACGTGGGCGTTGAAAGGCTTCGATTTCCCCATAGGGATAATGCCCGGTGGCCAGGTAATAGAGCGTCACCCCGACCGAGTACAAATCCTGTTGCGGCGTCGGCAAGTCCCCATTGAATGCTTCCGGGGCAATGTAGCTCGGAGTGCCCGGCAGCGCGTTCGATGGGTCTTCGGATAAACCCGTGCAGTACGCCAGACCGAAATCCAGCAGTCGTAACTCACCGTCTTCCGCCAGCAGCAGGTTTTCCGGTTTGATGTCGCGGTGGAAGATCTGCCGCCGATGCAGCATCCCCACGGCCCGCAGCAGACGTTCGGCCAGGTGTTGCCATTGGGGCAGCGGCAACGGACCGTTTTGCGCGAACAGTTCGGCCAGGGTCACCCCCGGATACTCGCGCATCACGTAATACAGGTGCTGACGTTGAGTCGCCGGGTGAACTTCCGGAAAGCTTCGACCGGCAACGCGCTTGAGAAACCACTCTTCGCAGAGCAGCGCCTGTGCGGCCGTGGTGTCGTTGTTCAACTGCAAAGGGAGCGTTTTCAGTAGCCAGGGCTGTTGCTGCCCATCACGAACACGGTAAATCAGCGACTGCTGACTCTGCCCGAGCAGTCTCTCGACATGCCAGCCCTCGAAGGCTTGACCGGGTTTGAGCGGCGGCGGCAATGGCCATTGCTGCAACTGGATCAGTGCATCACCGATGCTCGTTTCACCGAGGGTGTCGACCCGCACCAGCAGCGCGCTGGCGTTGTCCTGACTGCCGGCCAGGTGCGCGGCGTTGACCAGGGTTTGCGCAGCACTGTCGAGGTCGGGCTGATCGCGCAGAATGGCTGCGATTGCCGTGTCGCCCAAGGTCGCCCAAACACCATCGCTCAGCAGGATGAAGCTCTCGCCCGCCCGCAGCTCACCGTCGAGAAAGTCCAGCACCAGGTGCTGATCCAGTCCCAATGCGCGCTTGAGCACGTGCTGCATGCCCGGTTGTTCCCAGACGTGGTCCTCGCTGATGCGCTGCAATTGGTCGGCGTGCCAGCGATACACCCGACAATCGCCGACATGCGCCAAGGTGAAGCGTCGACCCCGCAGCACCAGCGCGCTGACGGTGGTGAGCAATGGCTGCCCACCGCCATTGGCCTGCAACCAGCGATTCTGCGCCAGCAGCAGGCGGTCCAGCGCTTGCGCCACTCCCCAGGTCTGCGGCGTGGCGTAGTAGTCTAGGGCCAAAGCCTGCAAGGTTGTCCGGGCTGCGAGCCCGCCATCGGCGCATTGACTGACGCCGTCGGCGATGGCGAACAGAAACCCCTTGCTCGCCGCCAGTTCGGCGGCCGGTGTGACCAGGCGCAGGGCGTCCTGATTCTCGTCTCGTGGGCCGATGGCGCTGGCCTCGGCGAAGCTCAATTGCAGGCTCATTGATGCATCATACCCGCGCTGCGGTCACAGCGGCCGAACCCCAGGTGGTTCTCCAGCGGCGTTTGACCCCGTGCAAGCCAAACCAGGCCAGAACACCGAGACTGGCGAACAACCATAAGGCCATCTGATAGCTGCCGGTGCTCTGTTTGATCGCACCCATACCCGCCGCAAGGGCGAAACCGCCGATGCCGCCCGCCATGCCGATCAATCCGGTCATCACGCCGATTTCGCGCCGAAAGCGCTGAGGCACCAACTGGAACACCGCGCCGTTACCCGCACCAAGGCCGAGCATGGTGCAGACAAACAGCGTCAGTGCAGCGTAGGAACTGGGCAGGTTGAAACCCACGGCAGCCATGCAGATCGCCGCAACGGTATACATCACCAACAGGGTGCGGATGCCGCCGAAGCGATCCGCCAGAGCACCACCGAGTGGCCGCATCAAACTGCCACCGAACACACAGGCAGCAGTGTAATAACCAGCAGTGACCGGGCTCAGGCCGTATTGGTCGTTGAAGTAACCGGGCAGGGCGCTGGCCAGGCCGATGAAGCCGCCGAAGGTCACACTGTAGAAAAACATGAACCACCAGCTGTCACGGTCACCGAGGGCCTTGAAGTAGTCACCCATGGATTTGGCTTTTGGCCGTTCAGGCGCGTTTTTCGCCAGCCAGGCAAAGATGATCAGAGTCAGGATCAGTGGGATCAGCGCGAAGCCGAAGACGTTGCTCCAGCCAAATGACGCTGCCAGCAGCGGGGCGATCAGCGCCGCGAATACGGTGCCCGAATTGCCCGCGCCAGCAATGCCCATCGCCTTGCCCTGATGCTGTGGCGGATACCACTGCGAGGCCAGGGGCAGGGCGACGGCGAACGAGGCGCCGGCCATGCCGAGGAAAGCGCCCAGCAGCAGCGCTTGCTCGTAGCTGTGGATGCCGAGTTTCCAGGCGCCGAACAGCGCGCAGATCACGATCACCTGGCCGATCAGCCCAGCGGTTTTTGGCGACAGACGATCCGCCAGCAAGCCCATCACGAAGCGCAAGAACGCCCCGGCCAAAATCGGCGTAGCCACCACCAGTCCGCGTTGCTGGGTGGTCAGGTGCAAGTCGGCGGCGATTTGCACCGCCAGCGGGCCGAGCAGGTACCAGACCATGAAGCTCAGGTCGAAATACAGAAAGGCTGAGAATAATGTCGGGGTATGGCCGGATTTCCAGAAACTTGAATTCATCGCGCACCTCAGCTGTGAAGAGTCTCGAAGGGAGTCATGAGCTTTGCGGTGGGGCGCCGCGACGGCCGCACCACCGGCCCCGGGCTGTGGGGCCAAAACGAAAAAACGCCGCAACCCGTTGCGCTTGCGCGAAAGGGGTGTGCGACGTCTTTGTCGTAGGTGGGGCAACCGCCGTTGGTTACCTGTGTGGTTTACATAGCGAGATCTGTGCCAACAGGTGAAACCGAGTTGCGGCCAATCGCGAGCAGGCTCGCTCCCACAGGGGAAACTGCGTCGTACACAGATCACCTGTGGGAGCGAGCCTGCTCGCGATTGGCGCCCTTACAGGCGCCAGAAGGCCTCAGCCCAACAACTCACTCATGGCTATGATCTGCTCGGCCACCTGGATCAGCTTCTGTTGGCGGCTCATGGCCTGGCGGCGCATCAGGGTGTAGGCCTGCTCTTCATTGCAATCCTTCATTTTCATCAGCAACCCTTTGGCCAGCTCGATGCGCTTGCGCTCGGCCAGTTGCTGGTCGCGGGCCTGGAGCTGGGCGCGCAGGGCCTGATCGCTTTCAAAACGCGCCATGGCCACGTCGAGGATCGGTTGCAGGCGCGCAGCATGAATGCCTTCGACGATATAGGCGCTGACGCCGGACTTGATCGCCTGACGCATCACCTGCGGGTCGTGCTCGTCGGTGAACATCACAATCGGTCGTGGCTGGTCACGGCTGACCAGTACCACTTGTTCCAGCACATCGCGGCTCGGTGACTCGGTATCGATCAGGATCACGTCCGGACGCACCGTTTCGACGCGTGCGGGCAGGTCGATAGTCAGGCCGGACTCATCAATCACCTCAAAGCCGGCCTCGCTCAGTGCCGCCTTGAGCCGTCCGACCTTTTTCGCGGTGTCGTTGATCAGCAGGATACGCAGCATGTTTGCAGGCTCCTGTCAGCGGCGGGCGAGAAGGGCTGGGGTGTCGGCCATGGCGTGCAGTTTGAAACTGCGGGCATACGCTGCCGGTTCCGAACCGTCCCAAATTTTACCGTCGATCAACTGGCTGCTGCGCATGTCCTGACCTCGGTCCGCGACACCCAGCGCCATGGCTGCGTCGCGATAGACACCGAGTTGCTGGACCTGGCGTGCCACTGCCAGATAGTCCGGGTCTTCGCGCAGCAAGCCCCAGCGACGGAACTGGGTCATGAACCACATGCCGTCGGACAGGTATGGCAGGTTCACGTCGCCGTCACCATGAAAGCGCAGTGCGTGAGGGTCCTGCCAGCGATTGCCGAGGCCATCGGCATAGTCGCCCAGCAAGCGCGGTTCGATGCAGTCCAGTGGCGCGTCGAGGTATTCGGCAGCGCTCAACAGTTGCGCGGTGCTGCGGCAATTTTCCGTGCTTTGTTCGATGAAGCGGCTGGCCTCGAGGATCGCCATGACCAGCGCCCGAGCGGTGTTCGGGTACTGCTCGACGAAGGCGCGGGTGCAGCCGAGGACTTTTTCCGGGTGGTCGGGCCAGATGCTCTGAGTCGTCGCCATCGTGAAGCCGAGGTTCTGCTTCACCGCGCTGGCGCTCCACGGTTCGCCAACGCAGAAACCGTCGATACGCCCGGCCTGCAAGTGCGCGACCATTTGTGGCGGTGGTACCACGACGCTGTCGACATCCTGCAACGGATGGATGCCCTGGCTCGCCAGCCAGTAATACAACCACATGGCGTGGGTGCCGGTGGGGAAGGTCTGGGCGAAGGTGAGTTTTGGGCGACTTTGGTGCACGTGACGGTCCAGCGCTTCAGGGCTGGTCACGCCCAGCCCTTGCAGGCCGTGAGAGAGGTTGATGCTCTGGCCGTTCCGGTTCAGGCCCATGAGCACCGCCATGTCGGTTGCCGCGACGCCGCCGATGCCCAGATGCACTGCATAGATCAAACCGTAGAGGCTGTGGGCGGCATCCAGTTCGCCGCTGACCAGTTTGTCCCGCAGGTTAGCCCACGACGATTGGCGCTTGAGGTTCAGGGTCAGCCCGTAGGGTTGAGCGAAGCCCTGAGTCGCGGCAACCACCACTGACGCGCAGTCGCTCAGGGCCATGAAGCCAAGGTTGATCGTGGTTTTTTCCGGGGCATCGCTGCCGTTGACCCAGGCCAGCGGACCTGCTTCGGGTTCAGTCATCAAATAAGCACCTTGCATTAAAAAAGCGCCGTACCCATGGCCCGTGTGCAAACCAGGCCAGGTGACGACGCCGTTGTCCTTTCGATTCGCAACCAGGCACTCATCCCGCCATTGGCATGGGTGCAGATGAGTGTGTTAGTGCAAGGCATATGCCACTGATGGCTGATTTCGTCGTGCGCCTCGCTTGCGACCCCGATGCCCGGCTATAATCGCCGCCTTATTTCGCCGCCAACCGAGTCAAACCCGCCCATGTATACCCTGGCCCGCCAACTGCTGTTCAAACTCTCCCCGGAAACCTCCCACGATCTGTCCCTGGACCTGATCGGCGCAGGTGGGCGTTTGGGGCTCAATGGTTTGCTGTGCAAGGCGCCAGCGCAGATGCCGGTGAATGTCATGGGCCTGGACTTCCCGAACCCGGTGGGTCTGGCAGCCGGTCTGGACAAGAACGGTGCGGCCATTGACGGGTTTGCCCAATTGGGTTTCGGCTTCGTCGAAATCGGCACCATTACCCCGCGCCCGCAGCCAGGTAATCCAAAACCACGGATTTTCCGTTTGCCGCAGGCTGAGGCGATCATCAACCGCATGGGGTTCAACAACCTCGGCGTCGATCATTTGCTGGCGCGTGTAGCGGCTGCCAAATACAAGGGCGTGCTGGGGATCAACATCGGCAAGAACTTCGATACGCCGGTTGAACGTGCGGTCGACGACTACCTGATCTGCCTGGACAAGGTCTACGCCCACGCCAGTTACGTGACGGTCAACGTCAGCTCGCCGAACACCCCGGGTCTGCGCAGCCTGCAGTTTGGTGACTCGCTCAAGCAATTGCTCGAAGCCTTGCGTCAGCGCCAGGAAGACCTGGCTCAGCGCCACGGCAAGCGTGTACCGCTGGCGATCAAGATCGCCCCGGACATGACAGACGAAGAAACCGTTCAAGTGGCGCAATCGCTGATCGACACCGGGATGGACGCGGTGATCGCGACCAACACCACCCTGAGCCGCGCAGGCGTCGAAGGCATGGAGCACGGTGACGAGGCCGGCGGTTTGTCCGGTGCCCCGGTGCGTGACAAGAGCACTCACACCGTGAAGGTGCTGGCAGCCGAGCTGGCCGGGCGTTTGCCGATCATCGCGGTGGGCGGCATTACCGAAGGCAAGCACGCCGCTGAGAAAATCGCTGCGGGCGCCAGCCTGGTGCAGTTGTATTCGGGCTTCATCTACAAAGGCCCGGCGCTGATTCGCGAATCGGTGGATGCCATCGCCGCGCTGAGATAACCCCAACTATGTGGTGAGGGGCTTTTGTGGGGAGGGGGGGGGGGCCCCCCCCCCCCCCCCCCCCCGGGCGTAGGAGTCGCAAAAGCACCGGCCGC
>NZ_JANLNW010000056.1 GCF_025465945.1 Pseudomonas sp. 6D_7.1_Bac1
TAAACTTTTTTTTTTATTGTTCGGCAGGACGGGGGCCCCGGCTCGCTCCCACAGTAGTTCTACTGTGTTCGTTAGATTCCCTTCCTGCAATGACCACATCCGTGCGGTCGGCCGCATGAACTCTAAAGTAGCGGCAGGCGTATGGCTCGGCCCGCCTGCCGCACCTTCTCCCGGTTCAGGCGAGAAGCCTTGAATCTTACTTGGTCATCAGGCCATCAGCCGAAACGGCTTTGACGCCTTTGATTTTCTGGGTGATGGTCACTGCAGTATCCTTTTGAGACTTGGTAAGGGCCACAGTCGACGACAACGAGACTACGCCTTTGTTGGTTTCGACTTTGATGTCGGTGCCAGGAATGCCTTTCTCGGTGACCAGATCGCTTTTCACTTTAGTGGTGATCCAGGTATCGGAAGTCGCTTCCTCGGCCTTGGTCATTTCACCGGCAGCGACCACCATTGGCGACTGAGTGGTTTGAGTGGTCTGCGCAAATGCAGCGTTGGCCATGGTCAGGGTCAGAGCGGTAGCAGTTGCGACAGCGATAGCGAACGTCTTCATGCGAGTCACTCCTGTTCTTCCAGAAAGCCTGCCGTATGCCTTCTCAGCAGGGTTACGAGGGATGTTGCAGAGGCTGTGCCAACTTCAATTATCAAAACAATCATTTATAAATCAACACGTTATAAAAAACACAAATCAGCGCAATCATGCAAAATGCATGACCACGCGATTCGCTACATGCAAGTTGCGGCTTTTTCAGAACCTCCAGGCTCCTGAATCAAGGACACTTCCTCGAGACACAAAATGCGATGCGCAGCCCTTTGCCTGATCGGCCTGCAAAAAAATGCCTCGTCTTGAGCAGACAAGGCATTTTCAAATCGCGCCAAAGGTTTATGTACCGGTCGCCGCGCAGCCTGTCGGTGAGTAAGCTGGTGCCACGGTGGTCCCGCAGGTCCAACCGGTGGTCATGGTGCGGGTCAAGGTAATGGTCTTGGCTACAACCTGTGCCGGGGCATTGATAATCGTGCAAACGATCGTCCCGGCGCCGCTGGCGGCTGTACCGGTCACCGCGAACGTGCAGTTGGTGGACGTCGCGCTGTTCACCACGTTAGCCACCGTTGGATCAGTCCCGGTATTCATCGCATCCTCATAGGCGGTCTTCATCGCCGAAATTTCGGCCACACCTGCCGTCACCTTGGCCCGCGCCTGATACTTGGAATACATCGGCAACGCGAACGTCGCCAGAATGCCGATGATCGCCACCACGATCAGCAGTTCGATAAGGGTAAAACCTTTTTGATTATTCATAGAACAGGCTCCATGCATGAGGCGAAATCTCATGTCCTGAACAAGCCAAAGCACAGCACATGCCAAGCCTTTTCGCCCCTGTTTGCAGGGCGTCAGATCGACGATAGCCCGGCATATACCCCGAGGAACCGCACTATCTGACACTTTTTGTCACCTCAAGAGCGCTGGTGGGGTTCCATCCGTTGACTAGGCTATAAGTCTTGAACTGTCTGTGTCTGGTATTCGAATGAATGACATCGCCCTCAGCGGTCTGGCCAAGCAATTGGTGCTGGCCGAACTGCTCACTGACAAAAGCGCGCAACAGGCGTATCAGCAAGCCCAACGCAACCGCATTTCTCTGGTCAGCTACCTGGTGCAGAACAAACTGGTGAACAGCCGCCAGATCGCGGAAATCGCCTCGGAGCATTTCGGCGTTGCCTTCCTCGACCTCAACTGCCTCGACAAAGACACCCAGCCCAAAGACCTGGTCAGCGAAAAACTGATTCGCCAGCACCACGCCCTGCCGCTCTGGCGGCGCGGCAACAAACTGTTCGTGGGCATTTCCGACCCGAGCAATCACCAGGCAATCAACGATATCCAGTTCAGTACCGGGCTCACCACCGAAGCGATCCTGGTCGAAGACGACAAGCTCAGCGATGCCATCGACACGTTCTTCGACACCCACAACCCGGGCCTGGAAGACATGGCCGACGTCGACCTCGAAGGTCTGGACATCGAAGCCATCGACGAGCAGCACCAGGACACCATCACCGGCCAGGACTCCGACGATGCCCCGGTGGTGCGCTTCGTCAACAAGATGCTGCTGGACGCGATCAAGGGCGGTTCCTCGGACCTGCATTTCGAGCCCTATGAAAAATCCTACCGGGTGCGAGTACGTACCGACGGTATCCTGCGAGAAGTCGCCAAGCCGCCGATTCAACTGGCCAACCGCATCGCCGCACGGCTCAAGGTGATGGCCAGCCTGGACATCTCGGAACGCCGCAAGCCCCAGGACGGGCGGCTCAAGATGCGCCTGTCAAAAAGCAGATCCATTGATTTTCGGGTCAACACCCTGCCAACGTTGTGGGGCGAAAAGGTCGTGATCCGGATTCTCGACCCGTCCAGCGCACAGATGGGCATCGACGCGCTGGGTTACGAGCCCGATCAGAAAGACCTGTACATGGCGGCGCTCAAGCAACCTCAAGGGCTGATTCTGGTCACCGGGCCGACCGGTTCGGGGAAAACCGTGTCGTTGTACACCGGGCTGAATATCCTCAACACCGTCGACATCAATATCTCCACCGCCGAAGACCCGGTGGAGATCAACATGGAAGGCATCAACCAGGTCAGCGTCAATCCCAAGCAGGGCCTGGACTTCGCTCAGGCGTTGCGTGCGTTCCTGCGCCAGGACCCGGACGTGATCATGGTCGGCGAGATCCGCGACCTGGAAACCGCCGAAATTGCGATCAAGGCTGCGCAAACCGGACACCTGGTGCTGTCCACCCTGCACACCAACAGCGCCGCGGAAACCCTGACCCGGCTGCACAACATGGGTATCCCCGGGTTCAACATCGCCACCGCCGTGCACCTGATCATTGCCCAGCGCCTGGCTCGCAAGCTGTGCAGCCACTGCAAGAAAGCCCTGTCGATACCCGACGAAACGCTGATCAAGGAAGGCTTCCCGCGGGAGCGCATCGGTTCCTTCATGACCTACCAACCCGTCGGCTGCGAACATTGCAACGACGGTTACAAAGGGCGGGTCGGCATTTATGAAGTGGTGAAGAACACCCCGCAGCTCCAACGGCTGATCATGGCTGAAGGCAATTCTCTGGAAATCGATGCCCGGATGCGCCAGGACGGCTTCAACGACCTGCGCACCTCAGGCCTGCTCAAAGCCATGCAAGGCGTCACCAGCCTAGAAGAAATCAACCGGGTCACCAAGGATTGAGCAATGGCAGTCAAAGCAATCAAGGTCAGCGTGTACGCCTGGGAAGGCACCGACAAAAAAGGCAGCAAAATAACCGGTGAGCTGAGCGGTCATAACCCGGCGCTGATCAAGGCCCAGCTGCGCAAACAAGGCATCAACCCGGGCAAGGTGCGGAAAAAGTCCGCGTCGCTGTTCAGTGCCGGCAAACGCATCAAGGCGCTGGATATTGCCCTCTTCACCCGGCAAATGGCGACCATGATGAAAGCCGGCGTGCCATTGCTGCAGTCGTTCGACATCATCGGCGAAGGCTTCGACAACCTGAACATGCGCAAGCTGGTGGATGAGGTGAAACAGGAAGTCGCCGCCGGCAACAGCTTCGCCACCGCACTGCGGAAAAAGCCGCAGTACTTTGATGAGCTCTATTGCAACCTGGTCGACGCGGGCGAACAGGCCGGCGCCCTCGACACGCTGTTGGAGCGGGTTGCGACCTACAAGGAAAAAAGCGAAAGCCTCAAGGCCAAGATCAAAAAAGCCATGGCCTATCCGCTGGCCGTGGTCTTTGTCGCCGTCATCGTCACCGGCATTCTGCTGGTCAAAGTGGTCCCGCAGTTTCAGTCGGTGTTTGCCGGATTTGGCGCAGAACTCCCGGCCTTCACTTTGATGGTGATCGGCCTGTCCGAGTTCATGCAGGCGTGGTGGTGGCTGTTGCTGTGCGGCCTGATTGTCGGGTTTCTGGGCTTTCGCCATGCGCTCAAACGCTCACAACGCATTCGCGACGGGCTGGACACTCAACTGCTGAAACTGCCGATCGTCGGGGCGCTGCTCTACAAATCGGCGGTGGCCCGTTTTGCCCGCACACTGTCGACCACCTTCGCCGCTGGCGTCCCCTTGGTCGAAGCCCTGGATTCGGTAGCGGGCGCCACCGGCAATATCGTGTTCAAACGGGCGGTCTTGCGCATCAAGCAAGATGTCTCCACCGGCATGCAGCTGAACTTCTCGATGCGCACCAGCGGGGTTTTTCCCAATATGGCGGTTCAAATGGCTGCCATTGGTGAGGAATCCGGTGCACTGGACGACATGCTCGACAAGGTCGCAACCTACTATGAAGCTGAAGTCGACAATATGGTCGACAACCTCACCAGCCTGATGGAACCCTTCATCATGGTGGTGCTTGGCGTCATTGTCGGCGGGCTGGTGGTTGCCATGTACCTGCCCATTTTCCAACTCGGCACAGCGATCTGATCATGCCCTTGAGTGAGCTTCTGGCCGGTTACCCACTGGCTTTCGTGTCAACCGCGCTGGTGCTTGGGCTGGTGATCGGCAGTTTTCTCAACGTGGTGGTCTGGCGCCTGCCGAAAATGCTTGAACGCGATTGGCGGCAACAAGCTCAGGACGTACTGGGTTTGCCAATCGAGACACCGGGCCCGGCCTTCAACCTGATGCTGCCGCATTCGCAGTGCCCGCACTGCGCTCATCGAATTCGCGCCTGGGAAAACATTCCGCTGCTCAGTTACCTGGCACTGCGTGGTCGCTGCTCAAACTGCAAAGCGCCGATCAGCGCCCGCTATCCCTTGACTGAACTGGCCTGCGGCGCGCTCTCGGCATTCGTCGCCTGGCACTTCGGCTTCGGCTGGCAGGCGGCGTGGGTGCTGGTCTTGAGTTGGGGGTTGCTGGCGATGTGTCTGATCGACGCCGACCACCAATTGCTGCCGGATGTGTTGGTGTTGCCGTTGTTGTGGCTGGGCTTGATCGTCAACAGCTTCGGGCTCTTCGCATCCTTGCATGAGGCAATGTGGGGAGCGGTGGCCGGCTATCTGCTGCTGTGGTCGGTGTATTGGCTGTTCAAACTAGTGACCGGCAAGGACGGCATCGGTCACGGCGACTTCAAGCTCCTGGCACTGCTCGGGGCCTGGGGCGGCTGGCAGATTCTGCCGCTGACGGTCCTGTTTTCATCACTGGTAGGCGCTGTGGGGGGAGTGATTTTGCTACGTGTGAAAGAAGTGAAAACCTCGACGCCGATCCCCTTCGGACCGTATCTGGCAATTGCCGGCTGGATTGCCTTGCTCTGGGGTGGTCAAATAACCGACTTCTATTGGCAGTTTGTCGGTTTCAAATGAATACCCCTGTGGAAAAACCCTGGATTCTCGGCCTGACCGGTGGCATCGGTAGCGGCAAAAGCGCGGCGGCCCAGCACTTCATCGATCTGGGTGTGCACGCGGTGGATGCCGATCATGCCGCGCGCTGGGTGGTTGAGCCCGGTCGCCCGGCGCTGGCGCAGATTGCCGAGCACTTCGGTGCCGGCGTGCTGCAAGCCGACGGTCAACTGGATCGCGCCGCACTGCGCAAACTGATCTTCGAAGTACCCGAAGAGCGTCGCTGGCTCGAAGCGTTGCTGCATCCGCTGATCGCCGAGGAAATCGCTGCGCACCTGGCACGCGCACAATCACCTTATGCGATTCTGGTTTCGCCGCTGTTGATCGAGTCCGGGCAGTACGCCATGACCCAACGAGTGCTGGTGATCGATGCGCCAGAACACTTACAGATCGAACGCACCTTGCAGCGCGACCAGACCAGCGAACAGCAGGTTCAGGCGATCCTCAAGGCTCAGGCCAGCCGTCAGGACCGCATCAGCCATGCCGACGATGTGGTGGTCAACGACCGCGACCTCGCGTGGCTGCACAGCGAAGTCGAACGCCTGCATCATTTTTACCTTACTTTGCGTGGAGGCCAGTCATGAGCCAACCCCCTGTCGTCGAATGCCCAACCTGCGGCGCCCCTGTTGAATGGAGCGCGACCAGCACCTTCCGGCCGTTTTGCTCGGACCGCTGCAAACTGATCGACCTGGGCGCCTGGGCCTCGGAAGAACACAAGATCCCGGTCAGCCCGGATGCCGAAGATGATCTGTTCTCGGAAGACTTCGACCCGCGTCACTGATCCCCACCATCAGGGTCGCATGAACCCGTAGTCCTGGCCGTCGTCGAGGTTCTCGGCCAGAAACTGCAACTCATCGGCCAGATCCTCGACACTGCGCACCGCCTTGCTCTGCTGCACCACCGCACTGAGCAAGGCACGCAGGCTCAACCCCGGCTCAAACCCTGCTTCCTGCGCCGACTCCAGACTGTTGCGCAACTCCTGCCTTGCCCATTCGTAAACGCTCATGCCGCTGCTCCTGAGGATTTTTCAGAGCATGGGATCACCGGCAGTTTGAGCATTTGATGTGGATCAAGGCTTGTCATCGTCCTTCCACGGCGCCGACAAATAACGCGTGCGGTTAAAGGTCTCCAGCCACTCGGGGCAGAACACCACCAGCGCACTGATCACCATGCCGTTGATAAACGCCTCGGGAAAAATGATCAGCCACAGGTAACCGACAAAATCCTCCAGCCATTCCGGCATCGCAAAACGCTCGTCGAACCACAGCAGACCGAGCCCCAGCAGCAAGCACAGCAACGCCGAGAGCCCGGCGGCCAAAAAGCCCGAGCAAAAAATATACACAAAGGGATTACGCGGCTGCGCCCGCTCCACCAGGATCGCACAGCCTTCGGTGACCAGCACCGGCAACAGAATCAGCAATGTGCCATTGACCCCCATCGCCGCCAGATCCTGACGCCCGAGCAGCACCAGCCCCACCTGCGCCACCAGTCCGCCGACAATCGCCAGCGGCCAGTCCAGCAACAAGGTCACCGCCGTCATGCCGATAAAGTGGTAAGACACGCCTGTATCGAAGTCCCGTCGCACCAGCCAGAGGATGAACAGCGCGAACACCGTGCCAAACAGCAAGTGCTGACGCCGACTGTCGGTGAACAATTCGACCCACGACACTCGCGCAACGGCCCAGATCAACACCGGTACGTAGATCAACCAGCCGACCGTCAGGGTTTCGGGTGAGAGCAATTGGGCAGTGATCATGAGGGTAAATCCTTTGACTCCACAGCTGACTCCTTGGCAACAGCCCCATACGCAGCAGTCTACACCGCCCCCAAGTCGAGCCACTCGATGCAAAGCTTCAGCTTGTCGCATTTGGACGCTAAGCTTGGCCTATGGATGACTCAGATTATTTGCGCCTGCTGACCATCGCGGCCGAGCAAGCCAACGCGTTCCTTTCCAATGCCCGCAAATGGGAGCGTGAGCGTTGGGTCTGCCAACGCCTGCTGCAAGGCTTGAACATTCCCTACCGCGTCGACGAGTTCAGCCCTGCAGGGGAGCCGCCGGACGTGCTGTTTCGCGAGGCGAATTTCGAGGTGTTCTTCGTACTCGATGAAGGTCGACGGCTGAACGACGAGTGGCGCGACGAACTGCAACGCCGACGCAGTGCGTTCTCCCTGAGCCAACTGGTGCGTCGCGAAGCCAAACCCAGGCGCATTCCAGCCAACGAGTTCCTGCTGAGACTGGCGCCGACCTTGCGTAAAAAAGCGCACAACTACAAAGAGCGTGGCATGGACCTGGGCGAACTGGACATCATCGCCTTCGCCAGCCTCAAGCGCGAAGTGCTCGACCTCAACAGCCATTTTCCGCCGCCCACCGAATACCTGCGCCAGGGCTGGCGCTCGCTGTCACTGGTGGGCCCGACCTTCGCCCGCGTGCTGTTCGCCCACCCCGAGGCGCCGGACTTTCTGCGCGGCAATCTGGGACGCAGCATCCTCTTCGACGTCGGGATCAGCCTGTGAGCGTCGAGCCCTTCCCTGCCAGCGGCTATGCTCCGTTCACACGGGGATAAATTCCCTGTAGCTTCTACACATTCAGCAACGTCTACCCCTGACGAGGCCTTTATGACCAGCCGCCTGAAACCCGACGACCAACAGCGTGTCGAAGAGTACCTGCAACTGTCCCAACACCGAGTCGAGCGCCGGCCTTTCCGGCCGTGGATGCTCCTCGTGATGGTACTGACAGTGACCATTGGCCTGGGCCTGCTGAGCCGACTAGTGAGATACCTGACGCTATGAGCTGCTCAGGGTCAGTTGACGTTTGGAGACGACCGCGACGGCTGCCCATTTGGTGCAGGGCAAGGCGCGAGGAACGTAGTTTGGTTGTTCCAAATAAGTTCCGAGCAACGCCGCCCTGCGCCAAATGGGCAGCCGTCCCTTCGGGTTGCGCGCCAACGTGCGCGAGGCTGCGTTGCGGGATTTGCCAAGGGAACAACCATTGGCGGCATCCCGCGCCTTGCCTCGCACACGTTGGCATCGCAACGCGGTTCGTCACCAAACGTCAACTGACCCTGACGCTCGCTCGGGTAATTGCACCGATTTCCTTTAGCCTTGCGAGATATCCCCATGACTCATCGTATTGTCATCGTTGGCGGCGGCGCCGGCGGTCTGGAGTTGGCTACCCGTCTGGGTAAGACTCTGGGCAAGCGTGGCACGGCCAGTGTGATGCTGGTCGACGCGAACCTGACGCACATCTGGAAACCGCTGTTGCATGAAGTGGCGGCAGGTTCCCTGAACTCTTCCGAAGACGAACTCAACTATGTCGCCCAGGCAAAATGGAACCACTTCGAGTTCCAGCTGGGGCGCATGAGCGGGCTCGATCGCGCGCAGAAGAAAATCCAGCTCGCCGCCACCTACGACGAAAACGGCCTGGAACTGGTGCCGGCTCGTGAGGTGGCTTACGACTCGCTGGTCATTTCGGTCGGCAGCACCACTAACGATTTCGGCACTCAGGGCGCGGCGCAGCACTGCCTGTTCCTCGACACCCGCAAACAGGCCGAACGCTTCCACCAGCAATTGCTCAACCACTACCTGCGCGCCCACGCCGGGCAATCCGATGCAGTACAACAGATCAGCGTGGCCATCGTCGGCGCTGGTGCCACCGGCGTCGAACTGGCGGCGGAACTGCACAACGCGGCTCACGAACTGGCGGCCTACGGCCTGGACCGGATTCTTCCGGAAAACATGCACATCACCCTGATCGAAGCCGGCCCACGGGTGCTGCCTGCCCTGCCGGAACGGATCGGCGGCCCGGTGCATAAAACCCTGGAAAAACTCGGGGTCACCGTGCTGACCAACGCGGCGGTCAGTGAAGTCACCGCCGATGCGCTGATCACGGCCAGCGGCCAGGAGATCAAGGCCAGCCTGAAAGTCTGGGCGGCCGGGATTCGTGCACCGGGTTTCCTCAAGGACATCGACGGTCTGGAAACCAACCGGATCAACCAGTTGCAAGTATTGCCGACCCTGCAAACCACCCGCGACGAAAACATCTTCGCCTTCGGTGACTGCGCGGCCTGCCCGCAACCCGGCACCGATCGCAACGTGCCGCCGCGCGCACAAGCGGCGCATCAACAAGCCTCGCTGCTGGCCAAATCCTTGAAACTGCGCATCGAAGGCAAGCCGTTGCCTGCGTACAAGTACACCGACTACGGCTCCCTGATCTCACTGTCGCGTTTTTCGGCTGTGGGTAACTTGATGGGCAACCTGACCGGCAGCGTGATGCTCGAAGGTTGGCTGGCGCGGATGTTTTACGTATCGCTGTACCGCATGCACCAGGTCGCACTGTACGGCCCGTTCCGCACGGCGATGCTGATGCTGGGCAGCAAGATTGGGCGTGGGACTGAGCCGCGTTTGAAGCTCCACTAACAAAACCAATAAGGTGGGAGCGAGCTTGCTCGCTCCCACCTTTTTTCATCGCTCAAATTTACACCTGAAAGCGCCGTACCATGCCCTGCAACGCATTGGCCAACTGCGACAGTTCATGGCTGGACGCGCTGGTCTGATCCGCACCCGCCGCAGAACGCACCGACAAATCACGGATGTTCACCAGATTGCGATCCACTTCCCGCGCCACTTGCGCCTGTTCTTCGGCGGCACTGGCGATCACCAGATTGCGCTCGTGAATTTCATGCACTGACGCGGTGATGGTTTGCAGGGCTTCACCTGCCCGCTCGGCCAGTACCCGCGTACTGGCGGCACGGGAGGCACTGGCCTGCATGGACTCGAGCGCCAGGCTCGACCCGTTGCGCATGCCCTGCACCATCTGCTCGATTTCCTGGGTCGACTGCTGCGTTCGATGCGCCAGCGCCCGCACTTCATCGGCCACCACCGCAAAACCCCGACCGCTTTCACCTGCCCGGGCAGCTTCAATCGCGGCATTGAGGGCCAGCAAATTGGTTTGCTCGGCGATGGCACGAATCACATCCAGTACCTTGCCAATGTCCTGTGATTGGTTGGCCAGCGACTGCACCAGTTCACCGGTGTGCTGCACATCACTGGCCAAGGCGCTGATGGCACTGGCGGTTTCGTTGACCCGCTCCTGGCCCAGATGCGCCGACTCACTGGACTGGCGGGTCGCATCGGAAGTCGACACCGCATTGCGCGCAACTTCTTCCACAGCGGTGGTCATTTCGTTGACGGCGGTCGCCGCCTGTTCGATCTCGTTATTCTGCTGTTGCAGGCCCTGAGTGCTGTCGAGGGTCACCGCGTTCAACTCATCCGCCGCCTTGGCCAATTGCGTGGCCGAACCGCTGATGCCTTGCAGGGTTTCGCGCAGGTTCTGCTGCATGGTCGCCAGCGCCTTGAGCAAACGGCTGACTTCGTCGTTGCCATGGGTTTCGATGGGGCGGGTCAGGTCGCCCCGCGCCACGTTTTCGGCTGCATTCAGGGCTTCGGTCAGAGGGCGCACAATGCTTCGGGTCAGTAACATGGCGAGTCCGACGGTGGCCAGAGCGGCCAGACCGATGAACAGGCTGACAATCAGGCGCGAGGCTTGGTAATGCGCTGTGGAGTTCTGGCTTTCAGTGGCGACCTGTTTGGCGAACAGTTCTGCCAGGTCATTGAGCTGCTTGCCGGAACCGTCGACCACGGTTTTCATGTCGACCAGCAGCAGCTTGGTCAGCTCGTCACGCCGACCTTGCTCGGCCAGGACGAAGGACTGGGCGATGCCCGCACGATAGGCCGCGAAGGTTTTTTTGAACTGGTCATACAACCCTTTGCCTTCGGCGGTGGTGACCAGCTTGTCGTAGGCGGCGATCTTGTCGCTCAGTTCCTTGTCGCGGGTGTCCATCTGGCTGCGGTACTGCGCAATGTTCTTAAGATCCGGATCCAGGGCCATGCGCAGGGAAATGGTACGGATGCGCAACATGATCTCGCGAATCTCGTCGCCGCCACGAATGCTTGGCAGCCATTGGTTCTCTACCGCGACCTCACTGTCGCGAATGCTCGACATCTGTCCCAGTGCGAACACGCCGAGCAAGGCGACCAGCACCGCAATAAGAGCAAATCCCAACGCTGCGCGAGGAGCGATATTCAACTGACGAAGCAACATAACGAGCGCCCTTTTTCTTGTCGTGACTTGAGTAAAGGGGCGTTACTGCGGCAGCCCCCCGTCAGCTCGTTATCGGCAAGTTGTACGATGACTTGAAGGCAGCGGGGATTTTTCAACAGACAAAAAAAATCCCCGTATCTTTCGATACGAGGATTTTTAATATGGTCGGGGTAAGGGGATTCGAACTCCTGACATCCTGCTCCCAAAGCAGGCGCGCTACCGGACTGCGCTATACCCCGGTAAAAAAAAGGCACCTTTGAAAGGCGCCTTCTTCGATCAGCGCTTTTGGCCTCTGATCTTAAGATTCGATTCCAGCGCTAACTGGTTTCAAAAATGGTGGGTCGTGTGGGATTCGAACCTACGACCAATTGGTTAAAAGCCAACTGCTCTACCAACTGAGCTAACGACCCAAAAATGGTCGGGGTAAGGGGATTCGAACTCCTGACATCCTGCTCCCAAAGCAGGCGCGCTACCGGACTGCGCTATACCCCGGTTTGAAATTGGCTCCGTGACCAGGACTCGAACCTGGGACCCAATGATTAACAGTCATTTGCTCTACCGACTGAGCTATCACGGAACTACATATTTCAATTACAACATTTGACGCTTTGCTTCACTCTCTTCGACTCGTTCGCATCGCTGCGTTCGTGTGTCTGAGGCGCGCTATTCTACAATCTTAAACACCTCTGTCAACCCCCTAAATTGCTTTCAAGACAATGATTTGCAACTTATTTCAGATTTCGACTTGGGGAGTAGAAACCCTTGGGGCGACTTACTGCGGGGCGCACTTTACAAGCCTTTTCCTTACAGTTCAACACCCTAAGAAAAAAAAGGCCCCGCGATGCGGGGCCTCCTCTATTACCGTGCAGCGAACGCTCAGTGGAAAACGATTTCGTCGTTCGCAACGGTGGCCGTCACGGTGGCGCCTGGCAGGAAGCCGCCGGACAGAATCAGCTGTGCCAGCGGGTTTTCGATCCAGCGCTGGATTGCTCGTTTGAGCGGCCGTGCGCCATAGACCGGGTCGTAACCCACCGCAATCAACTTATCCAGCGCTTCGCTGCTCAGCGTTAGTTTCAGCTCACGCTCGGCCAGACGGCTGCGCAGGCGACCCAACTGGATCTCGGTGATGCCGGCAATCTGATCCCGCGCCAATGGCTCGAAGATCACCACTTCGTCGATCCGGTTGATGAACTCCGGACGGAAGTGCGTCGACACCGCATCCATCACCGCCGCACGTTGTGCCTCACGATCACCGACCAGTTCCTGGATCTGCACCGACCCCAGATTGGAGGTCATGACGATCACCGTATTGCGGAAATCCACGGTGCGTCCGTGACTGTCGGTCAGGCGACCATCTTCCAGCACTTGCAGCAGCACGTTGAACACGTCCGGGTGGGCCTTCTCGACCTCGTCCAGGAGGATCACCGAATACGGCTTGCGACGCACCGCCTCGGTCAGGTAACCGCCCTCCTCGTAACCCACATAGCCTGGTGGTGCCCCGATCAACCGCGCCACGGAATGTTTCTCCATAAACTCGGACATATCGATGCGCACCATCGCCTCTTCAGTATCAAAGAGGAACTCGGCCAAGGCTTTGCACAACTCGGTTTTACCGACACCGGTCGGGCCGAGGAACATGAACGAACCGCTCGGACGATTCGGGTCGGACAACCCGGCACGGGAACGGCGCACTGCGTTGGCCACGGCCACCACAGCCTCGTCCTGACCGATCACGCGTTGATGCAGCAGGCTTTCCATCTTCAGCAGCTTGTCGCGCTCGCCTTCGAGCATTTTCGAGACCGGAATGCCGGTCCATTTCGACACGACTTCGGCAATCTCTTCTTCTGTCACTTTGCTGCGCAACAACTGGTTTTCGCTCTTGCCGTGCTGGTCGACCATTTGCAGGCTGCGTTCCAGGTCCGGGATCACCCCGTACTGCAACTCGGCCATACGGTTAAGGTCGCCTTTACGGCGAGCAGCTTCCAGTTCCTGACGGGACTGTTCGATTTTCTGCTGGATCTGCGCAGAGCCCTGCACTTCAGCTTTTTCAGAGTTCCAGATTTCTTCGAGGTCCGAGTACTCACGCTCGTGACGAACGATTTCTTCCTGCAGTTTTTCAAGACGCTTCTTCGCCGCTTCATCGTCTTCTTTCTTCAGCGCCTGGGATTCAACCTTCAGTTGAATCAAACGCCGCTCAAGACGATCCAGCACTTCCGGCTTGGAGTCGATTTCCATGCGAATGCGGCTGGCCGCTTCGTCGATCAGGTCAATGGCCTTGTCCGGCAACTGACGGTCAGTGATGTAGCGATGGCTCAATTTAGCCGCCGCAATGATCGCGCCGTCGGTGATCGCCACCTTGTGGTGAACTTCGTAGCGCTCTTTCAGGCCACGCAGGATGGCGATGGTGTCTTCTTCGCTCGGCTCGTCCACCAGCACTTTCTGGAAGCGCCGCTCAAGGGCCGCGTCCTTCTCTATATATTGTCGATACTCGTTGAGCGTGGTCGCGCCGACGCAATGCAACTCGCCACGAGCCAGTGCCGGTTTGAGCATGTTGCCGGCGTCCATCGAGCCTTCGCCTTTACCGGCGCCGACCATGGTGTGCAGTTCGTCGATAAACAGGATGATCTGACCTTCCTGCTTCGACAGTTCGTTGAGCAGGGATTTCAGGCGCTCTTCGAACTCGCCACGGTACTTGGCACCGGCAATCAGCGCGCCCATGTCCAGCGACAGCAGACGCTTGCCCTTCAAGCCATCCGGCACTTCACCGTTGATGATGCGCTGGGCCAGGCCTTCGGCGATCGCGGTTTTACCCACGCCAGGCTCACCGATCAGCACCGGGTTGTTTTTGGTACGGCGTTGCAGAACCTGAATGGTCCGGCGAATTTCGTCGTCACGACCGATCACCGGATCGAGCTTGCCGTCTTCGGCGCGCTTGGTCAGGTCGATGGTGTATTTGTCCAACGCCTGACGCGACTCTTCGTGATTGGCGTCATTCACCGCCTCACCACCGCGCAGGTTATTGATCGCGTTTTCCAGGGCTTTCTTGCTGACGCCCTGACCGAGCAACAACTTGCCGAGCTTGCTGTTCTCGTCCATGGCCGCGAGCAGCACCAGCTCGCTGGAGATGAACTGGTCACCCTTCTGCTGGGCCAGGCGATCGGCCTGGTTGAGCAGACGCGCCAGGTCCTGCGACATGTTCACGTCGCCGGTGGGATTCTGGATTTTCGGCAGATGGTCGAGCTCTTTGCTCAACTCTTTGCGCAGGCTGTTGATGTCAAACCCCACTTGCATCAGCAGCGGCTTGATCGAGCCGCCCTGCTGTTCAAGCAGCGCTTGCATCAGGTGCGCAGGTTCAATGCCCGGATGATCGAGGCCAACGGCCAGGGATTGGGCATCGGATAAGGCTAACTGTAACTTGCTGGTTAAACGGTCTATACGCATTAGTCACCTTCCTTTGAGCAGGCCGGAGCGATGGACACACCTAAATAGAGAAACCTGCCAGATACCCCACTAGATGCGGTCGATTCTGGAAGTTTCAAGCGTCTTACAGTTGATGCAGGTCAGCTAAGTCTAGCGTTCCAGCCAAATCAGGGAGGCAAACCGACCGGTGCGAGGACTGCGGCGATAAGAATAGAAGCGTGGATCGGTCACGGTGCAGAAGCCGCCACCGTACACGGCAGTGACGCCGCGTACCGCCAGCCGCAGGCGCGCCAGCAGATAGATGTCGGCCATGAACTTGCCAGCGTTGTGGCTCGGGACAAAGGCCCGATCCGTTTCTGGAAGTTGCTGGACAAAGATTTCGCGAACTTCCGGGCCGACTTCGAACGATTTCGGACCAATGGCCGGGCCGAGCCAGACGAGTACCTCGCCCGGGTCCACCGCCAGGCTGTCGAGGGTGGCCTCAAGCACACCCGCCGCCAAGCCACGCCAACCAGCATGGGCAGCGGCGACGCGAGTACCGGCACGGTCGCAAAACAGCACCGGCAGGCAGTCTGCGGTCATTGCCGCACAAGCGATGCCCGGTGTGGCAGTCCAGCTGGCATCAGCTGTCGCCACCATCGTCGGGTCGGCATGGGCCACGGCAATGCCGTGAACCTGTTGCAACCAGGCCGGTTGAATAGAGAAATGATCGGTGAGGCGACGGCGGTTCTCGGCAACCGCTTCAGGGTTGTCGTCGACATGATCGCCCAGGTTGAGGCTGTCGAACGGCGCCAGGCTGACGCCGCCCGCTCGGGTGGTGACGCAGGCTTTCACCCCGGCAGGCAGAGGCCAGTCAGGAATCAGCCAGTCGATCATCCGATGAACGCCTCACGGTCTTGCTTGAGCAGCGACAGCAACCAGACGAAATCGTCCGGCAGTGGCGATTCCCAGCTCATGCGCTTACCGGTGGTCGGATGATCCAGTTCCAGGAAACGCGCATGCAGCGCCTGACGCGGGAAATGTTTCAGGGATTCGACCATGGTCACACTGGCTGCCGGCGGGATACGGAAACGACCGCCGTAGGCAGGATCTCCGACCAACGGGAAGTTGATGTGGGCCATGTGCACGCGAATCTGGTGCGTACGACCGGTTTCCAGCTTGACCCGCACGTGAGTATGGGAGCGGAAACGCTCGAGCACGCGGTAATGACTGACCGCCTGCTTGCCACCTTCCATCACCGCCATGCGCTGACGCTGCTGGCCGTGACGACCGATGGGCGCGTTGATCTTGCCGCCGGCGGTGACCACACCAATCACGATGCATTCGTAGATCCGGCTGACGCTACGGCTCTGCAACTGTGTGACCAGCTGCGTCTGCGCCTGAATGGTCTTGGCCACCACCATCAGACCGGTGGTGTCCTTGTCCAGACGGTGCACGATACCGGCGCGCGGCACGTTGATGATGTCCGGCACGTGGTGCAACAAGGCGTTGAGCAAGGTGCCGTCGGCGTGACCGGCGGCAGGATGCACCACCAGGCCCGCAGGCTTGTTGATCACCAGGATGTCGTCATCTTCATAGACGATGTCCAGGGCGATGTCCTGAGCGATCCATTCTCCTTGAGCTTCCTGCTCGGCAGTCAGCTCAAGAATGGCGCCGCCGTGGACGATGTCTCGCGGGCGGATAACCGCTCCATCCACAGTCAGGCGGCCGTCTTTGATCCAGGCGGAAAGGCGCGAGCGCGAGTGCTCAGCGAATAATTGTGCGGCGACTTGATCGAGGCGTTGGCCGCCCAATTCGGACGGCACCTCTGCGCGAAGTTCAATTTTATCGGACATGCTCAGACTAGGCGTCGGCACAGCCTTTGGTTTCGGCTGCGCGCTTGTGGTTAAATACGGCGTCTTTTGCCCCGAGGCTTACAACGGGGTACTCATCATAACAGGACGGCCCCGCCCAAGACAGCGGCCGTCATAGGGACGCAAGCCGCCATGCAAGTGAAACACCTGCTGCTGATCGCCATCCTCGCATTGACCGCTGCTTGCTCATCGAAGGAAGTCGTCGACGAAAACCTCAGCGAGGTCGAGCTGTACCAGCAGGCTCAGACCGACCTGAACAACAACAGCTACACCAGCGCCACAGCCAAGCTGAAGGCTCTGGAGTCGCGTTATCCGTTCGGTCGCTACGCTGATCAGGCTCAACTCGAGCTGATTTATGCGAACTACAAGAACGCCGAGCCTGAGGCTGCCAAGTCTGCCGCCGAGCGTTTTATCCGCCTGCACCCGCAGCACCCGAACGTCGATTACGCGTACTACCTCAAGGGCCTGACCTCCTTTGACCAGGACGTCGGTCTGCTGGCGCGCTTCCTGCCGCTGGACATGACCAAGCGTGACCCGGGCGCTGCACGTGACTCCTACAACGAGTTCGCCCAGCTCACCAGTCGCTACCCGAACAGCCGCTACGCGCCAGACGCCAAGCAACGCATGATTTATCTGCGCAACCTGCTGGCGTCCTACGAAATCCACGTGGCCGACTACTACCTGACCCGTCAGGCCTATGTCGCAGCCGCCAACCGTGGTCGTTATGTGGTGGAAAACTTCCAGGAAACCCCTTCGGTCGGTGACGGCCTGGCGGTGATGGTCGAGTCCTACCAGCGCCTGCACCTGGACGAACTGGCCAACAGCAGCCTCGAAACCCTGAAGCTCAACTACCCGAACCACCCGACCCTGGTCGACGGTAAGTTCGTGCCGCGCGTTGCCGAAGCCGACAACCGTTCGTGGCTGAGCAAAGCCACCCTGGGCCTGATCGAGTCCCGTCCACCGCTGCCGCCGGGCGAAACCCGCGCCAACCAGGACGTGATGAAGCAGTTCCAGGATGCCAAGGACGCGATTCCTTCCGACCTCAAGCCTAAGGAAGGCGATGCGGTTCAGGAACAGCAGCACGAAGCGCAAGGCAACAACAGCGACCGCTCTTGGTTCAGCTACATGACCTTCGGTGTGTTCGACTGACACCCGCCAGGTACCCAAAAGGGAGACTTTCGAGTCTCCCTTTTTATTTCCGCGTTTTATTGAGCTGTGCGCGTCCGTAGTCCTTGGCTAAACTGCCGGATTATTCATCGCAAAGCGGCTCATCATGCTTCGATTACTGTTCTGGATTGTCCTGATTGCTGCAGCAGTATGGTTCTGGCGCAAGTTCAAGCGCCCAGCCGATACCTCCCATACGCCCAGCGAACTCGATGCGCCGCCCATGGTTCGCTGCGCCCATTGCGGTGTTCACCTGCCACGCGACCGCGCGCTGAGCCTTCAACAACAGTGGTATTGCAGCCAGGCTCACCTTGAGCAAGGCCCGAGCTCACGTGATCGCTGAGACCTCGAGTCCCGGCGGCAAACAGGCCCAGCGACTGCTGCGCCTCTATCATCTCTACCGTTTAAGCATCGGCATCCTTCTGGTGCTGTTGATCTCCAGCAACATGGACAACCAGTTGCTGGAGTTCGCCAACGACAACTTGCTGCGTACCGGCAGTTGGCTGTATCTGATTCTGAATATCCTGCTCGTGGTGTTTCTGGCCCCTCCCAGACAACCCGCACAAGTTTTCAGCCTCGCGCTGGCCGATATCCTGCTGTTGTCCGTGCTGTTCTATGCCGCAGGTGGCGCGCCCAGCGCCATCGGCAATCTGCTGATTGTGTCGGTGGCGATCAGCAATACTCTGCTGCGCGGACGCCTCGGCCTGTTGCTCGCGGCAGTCGCCGCCATCGGCATTATTTCCCTGAGTTTTTACCTGAGTGACAGCCACCCGACCGGCGTCAATCACTACCTGCAAGCTGGCACTCTCGGCGCTCTATGCTTTGCCGCTGCATTGCTGGTGCAAGGCTTGACCCGACGAGTGGAGGCCAGCGAGAGCCTGGCCGAGCAGCGCGCCAGCGAAGTGGTCAGCCTGGAAACGCTCAATGCGCTGATCCTGCAACGCATGCGTACCGGCATCCTGGTGCTCGACAGCGAGCGGCGGGTTCAACTGGCCAATCACAGCGCCTTAAGCCTTTTTGGTCAGGAACGCCTCGACGGCCAGCTCATCGACGATTACTCGACAGCCCTGGTCGAGCGCCTGCAACTCTGGCTCAACAACCCGACCCTGCGTCCACAAAGCCTGAAAGTCGCCGGTACAGGCCTGGAACTGCAACCGAGTTTCATTGCCCTGGGCCTGAACGAACAACGTCAGACCCTGGTGTTTCTCGAAGACCTCGCCCAGGTTGCGCAACAAGCCCAGCAGCTCAAGCTCGCAGCCCTGGGCCGGCTGACCGCCGGGATCGCCCATGAAATCCGCAATCCATTGGGCGCCATCAGCCATGCGGCGCAGTTGCTGAACGAGTCTGAGGAACTGATGGGGGCGGACCGGCGCTTGACGCAAATTATTCACGACCACTCTCAACGCATGAACCGGGTGATAGAAAACGTCCTGCAACTTTCCCGCCGCCAGCAAACCGTACCGCAACGGCTCGACCTGCAACCATGGCTGGAACAGTTCGTGCGCACCGTGCGCGAAGGTGCGACGGATCGCCAGCACCTTCGTCTGCACGTGGGCACAGGGCCGTTCACCACCGTGATGGACCCTGACCAATTGACTCAGGTGCTCGACAACCTGCTGCGCAATGCCTGGCGTCACAGCGCCCTTGCGCACGAGCAGGCCGAGGTCTGGCTCACGCTTTCTGTCGACCCTGACAGCCAACTGCCCACCCTTGATGTGCTGGACAACGGCCCCGGCGTTTCACCGGAACAGCAAGCGCATCTGTTCGAGCCTTTCTTCACCACCAGTAGCCGGGGCACTGGTCTGGGCCTCTATCTGTCCCGTGAGCTGTGCGAAAGCAACCAGGCCCGCCTAGACTTCAAACCACGCCAAGGCGGCGGCTGCTTTCGCATCACCTTTGCTCACGGACGGAAACAAAGTTGAAGATAAGCCCACAGCAAAAAGTCCTGATCGTCGATGACGAACCGGATATACGCGAACTCCTGGAAATCACCCTCGGCCGAATGAAGCTCGACACGCTGAGTGCACGCAATGTCGGCGATGCCCGGACGTTGCTGGCCAAGGAACGGTTCGACCTGTGCCTGACCGACATGCGCCTGCCCGATGGAACCGGTCTGGAGCTGGTACAGCACATACAACTGACCCACCCACACGTGCCGGTGGCAATGATTACCGCTTATGGCAGCCTCGATACCGCCATCAACGCGCTGAAAGCCGGGGCCTTCGACTTCCTGACCAAACCGGTGGACCTGACCCGGCTGCGGGAACTGGTGGTCAGCGCCCTGCGTTTGCCAGTCGCCGGCGGCGCCAGCAGCACCATCGAGCGCCGTCTGCTCGGCGACTCATTGCCCATGCGCAGCCTGCGCAAACAGATCGACAAACTGGCGCGCAGCCAGGCGCCGGTGTACATCAGCGGCGAGTCCGGCAGCGGCAAGGAACTGGTCGCCCGACTGATTCACGAACAAGGCCCGCGCAGTGGCCAGCCGTTCGTGCCAGTCAACTGTGGGGCGATACCGTCGGAATTGATGGAGAGCGAGTTTTTCGGTCATCGAAAAGGCAGTTTCAGTGGCGCCATCGAAGACAAACCCGGACTGTTCCAAGCGGCTAACGGCGGTACCCTGTTTCTCGATGAGGTGGCTGACCTGCCACTGGCAATGCAGGTCAAACTGCTGCGAGCGATACAGGAGAAGGCGGTACGCAGCATCGGCGGACAGCAGGAAGCCATCATCGATGTGCGAATACTCTGCGCCACCCACAAGGATCTGGACGCCGAAGTGTCCGCCGGGCACTTTCGGCAGGATTTGTACTATCGGCTGAACGTGATTGAACTGCGGGTCCCGCCATTGCGCGAGCGCCGTGACGACATCGAGTTACTGGCCGCTCATGTGCTCAAGCGTCTTGCGGCAGGCAGCGGCTTGCCGGCCGCCCATCTTCAGCCGCAAGCCCTCGATGCGCTGAAGCGTTACCGTTTTCCGGGCAACGTCCGCGAGCTGGAAAATATGCTCGAACGCGCACACACCCTCTGCGAAAACAAGCAGATCGAGGCCAGCGACCTGCGCCTGACAGACGGCAATTGCAGCACCGAAACCGGTTTGCCGGACCTGACGAAAATCGACGATCTTGAACAGTATCTGGAGAACGTCGAACGCAAACTGATTCTCCAGGCCCTGGAAGAAACCCGCTGGAACCGCACAGCGGCGGCTCAGCGGTTGAATCTGTCGTTTCGGTCGATGCGTTACAGGCTGAAAAAACTGGGATTGGACTGAAACCGCTGTGTATCAGCGCGCCTTTCTATTGTGGCGAGGGAGCTTGCTCCCGCTCGGCTGCGCAGCAGCCGCCAAGAATGCAAATCCACAATCTGATTTTTGGGCCGCTTCGCGCCCCAGCGGGAGCAAGCTCCCTCGCCACAGGTTGTGCTTTTGCCTGAAAACTAGATCCGCCCGGCCGGCGCATACGGCGCCGGGTCGATAACCGGCTCATGGCCGAGCATCACATCTGCAAATAGCTGACAGGAGGCCGGCGCCAACACCAGACCATTACGGTAATGCCCGCAATTGAGCCACAACCCGGCAACCCCTGGCACCGCGCCAATGTACGGAATCCCTTCCGGCGAACCCGGCCGCAGCCCCGCCCAATGCCCTACCACTTCGGCCTGCGCCAGTGCTGGAATCAGTTCGACCGCCGAGGCCTTGAGGCTTTCCAGCGCTGACTCGGTCGGCGTCTTGTCAAACCCTTCGTGTTCCAGCGTGCTGCCGATCAGGATGTGCCCGTCGCGGCGCGGAATGGCGTAACGGCCCTTGGCCAGAACCATGCTCGACAGGAAGTCCGAGGCGCACTTGTAGAGGATCATCTGACCTTTGACCGGCTCGACCGGTAAATCCAGGCCCAGGGTCCTCAGTAAATCACCGCTCCAGGCACCGGCCGTCAACACCACCTGATCGCCAAGGATCGGGCCTTTTGAACTCTCCACCCCCACCACCGCCTCGCCATCACGAATAAACGCGCTGACCTCGCACTGCTCGTGAATCATCACGTTGGGCAGCGCCAGCAATGCCGCCTTGAGGGATTTCACCAGTCGCGGGTTGCGCACATTAGCCACATCAGCCATGTAGATCGCCCGTGAAAACCCCGGCCCCAATACCGGCACGGCATCGTGAGCGGTCGAGATATCCACCGGGCTCAGCGGGCGGTTTTCCCGTTTGGCCCAGGCCAGCGCCTCGGCCTCGTCATCCAGATCCAGCCAGTACAGGCCCGTGGTGTGCACCTCGGGATCGATTCCGGTGGCCGCAAACAAACGTTCGGCCAGCTGTGGATAAAAATCCTGGGACCAGTGAGCCAATGCGGTGACCGCCGGGCTGTAGCGCCACGGGTACAGCGGCGAAACAATACCGCCGCCCGCCCAGGAAGATTCCTGGCCAACGTTCGAGCGATCCAGCAGGACCACGCTCTGCACATGCGACGCCAGATTAAACGCGGTCAGCAGGCCGATCACCCCGCCGCCGACAATCACCACTTGCTGTTGCTTGGCCATCATCTGATCCAACAATAAAAGAGACAGTGGGCGCAAACGCGCCCGAGGATAGGTACTCAGCGACCCCAACAATCTTTGGTGGTCAGCCCGGTCGTCGCATTGTTCATGCCTCTGACGCCGGTATTGGTGATTGTGAAATCGCCACACTTGTCACTGGCCATGGTTGACCCGGCCTTACGCACAGCGGTCAGCAGGAAGGTCTGATCGGTCAATGTCGGGGTGATGGTGTAGTAGTCGTTACCGGCGCTCAGGCCTGTAGCGTTGGTGTACACATTGTTCTTCGAATAGAACCGCTCAAGGTTTTGCGCCTGCTCGGACAGCAACCCGGCAATTTCGGTGCGATGGCTTTTCTTCACGTACTCGGTGAGGAGCGGAGCGGATAGGGTCACCACAATCCCGATGATCGCGATCACGATCATGATTTCGATCAGGGTAAAACCTTGGTTGGATCTGCGCATTGCCTCAACTCTCACTTACTGTATTTGTCGCCACATGATTCGACGGCTGCCGCCGCCGGATTTTTCAACCAGGGTGGTGATGCCGCCACTGGAGTCGTTCACTATTTTGCGGGCTGCACCGTTGACGATCGCGTTCAGCGTCGGGATACCGCCGGCAAAAATCACCCCGCTGGAGATGCTGTCAGTGCTATCGACCAGGCCATCGCCATTGGTGTCGAGCACCGCGTAGTTGAGCATCTTACCGCTGAACGCATCGAGTTCGACCAGTTTGCCGGTGCCAAAGCTCGAACAGGGGTCCGTGGTGTCGACGCTGGCCGTGGTAAATACGATCCGCCCGAGCACCAGAGCGGCCTGGTTGATCACCCGTTCGCCCGTCAGGACATTGTTGTACACCAGCGGTAAATACCAGCCATTCTGCGCAGGATAGGTCACAGGGTTCTGCGAGGTGGTGATGAACTGCCCCCCAGCGGTTCCCGTGAAGACTCCGGTCACGGCCTGCGCCTGCAAGCTCGACACGGCGATCTGCCCTGAGCCGCCATCGGCATCCCACACCCCATAGAACGCTTGCAAGTCCTTGCTGACCTTGTCGGCCGTCTCGTTGAATTTGCCCGTCCCGAAAAATACCTCTTTGCCATTGATGGGATGATCCGCCAGTAATGGCTGCGCAGTGATCGGCTGCGTCGCACCACCCGGCGTGGTGAACAACGGCTTGCCGGAAAAGGCCACGCCCCAGCTGCTGGTGCTTGAGCTGCTCAAGTCGAACTTCCACAACCGCCCCTTCAAATCGCCGCCATAGGCCGCCTGCACAATGCTTTGCGAGTCGACCTTGAGCTTGACCGATGACAGGCCATTGGTGGTTTCGGTGCTGTCGATAACGATTTTCCTGATCAGCGAACCGTCGCGAATATCCACCACGTACAACGCGGCAACACCCGAGTTACTGCCGTAGCCGTTGGATATGAACGCCGCCCACCGACCATCGGCCAAGCGTGCCACTTCCGGGCGCGCGTAGGCATAACCCAGATCATTTAAAGCGTTCGCGGTGTTGGCGGTAGCCGGCGCGCTGATTTCCCACAATGCGTTGGTCACGTTCCCCGCTGCCCCATCGAATAGCTGCACGGCGTAAAAGGTCTTGCCGCCCGCCCCTACTCCGCCCAGGGCCAGGGTTTTCCAGGCGCTGTTGAGCTGGGCATCGAACACGCCAACCTGACCATCGTTGAGGAACTTGTGGCTGGTGCCATTGATGTAGCCCGTGTCAGCGATGAGGTGCAGCGACGGCAGCACGCTGGAGGGCATGTAGGCGTAACGCCGCGCGCCGTTGCCGGCATTGATGACATTCACGAAGCCGTCATTGGCATTCACCACCAGGCCGGTGTTCATGTTCGCGGCCTTGCTGGTCAGGAACGTGCTGTAACTGGTGCTGCCAGCCAGGTCAGAAGCGGTTTTGTCGGTGGGCGACGCCAGCGCCAACGGCGAGTTGATGATGTCCCCGAGCAGCACGCTGCGGACTTTCAAGCCGGTTTTGTTGGTGCCCTTGCTCCACTCCACCAGATCGCTGCCGCTGATGCCGGTTGGCAGGTTCTGGCTGAGGCTGGTTTGCTGAGTACTGGAGAAGTTGCCGTAGGCCAGAGTGACCGCCGCATTGGTCGTGGTGTTCCAGGATTGATAGGTCGGCGCCGTTGCACCGGGGATGATAGCCGTGTCGGTGGTCCACAGCACCGAGGCGGTGTTCACCGTACCGCTGGAGGTGAAGCCAAAGGATTTGATGATCCCGCGCCAGTCCTTGGGGTCATAGCTGGTCTGGTAATAACTGGAGCCGCTGGCCACCGTGTTGCTGCTGGTGACGCCGCTGCCACCCGAGCCGGCCTTGGCGGTGATGTCGCTCAAGGCCGCAGACAGCGCGGTGTTGAGGCTCGCGCCGTCGGTTGCCTGATAGTACTTGCCCTGCCCGTAGCTTGCGGCATCTGACAACATCTGATTGGCGATCGTGAACCCCACCGTGTAGGTGTTCATGTTCTGCTTGGGGAAGTCTGCCGAACCCCAGCTTTTGCCCGCCAGATCGGTGCCGGTGGAGCGCATGTCGATGTCGAAAGCGAATTTGGCGATATCGTCCAGGTACAGGGTGTCACCCTCGTTATCGCCGTTCAGGTTGTTGCCGTCATTGTCGATCCCGTCCCAATTGGGCAGTCGGGTGCCACCCAGTGGATCGTTGGTCGGAAAAGTCCGGTCGTAGGTCGGCAGACCATCGGTGATGACCACGCCATAGTTCTTCTGGCAGCGGTACTGGATCGGGCTGGTGTAGATGGCTGGCGTCGAGTTGTAGTACGGCGTCATGCCGCGAAAATAACGGGTGATTTCGTAGTAGGTTTCCGCCAGAGGCGTGTTGGCTATAGCGCTCAGAGCGTTGATAGCAGCGATCAACCCGTTGTAGTTGGCGTCCGCCTGGGCCTGGGTCACGCTACCGCTGATCGGAGACAGATCACTGATAGCGCGGGCGATATAACCGCCACCACCAGCACTGCCATTGCCGTTGCCATTGCCATTGCCATTGCCGTTGCCATTGCCGTTGCCATTGCCGTTGCCATTGCCGTTGCCATTGCCGTTGCCGTTGCCATTGCCATTGCCATTGCCATTGCCATTGCCATTGCCGTTGCCGTTGCCGTTGTCATTACTGGTCGGCGGATTAAAAGTTGCCAGGCCGAAACGCAACCCGCGATTGCTGGTGACCAGTGCCGTGGCAACATTGCGCGCCACGTTGATTCGGTAGTCAGTGGGTATCGAGCCGTCGGTAAAGTCGCGGTTGCTGCCGTTGGCCAGGCTCACCAGATAGGAGATGTAGTTGTCGTAGTAGCGGGTATTGCCGTTGCCCACCGGGTCGGGAAGCTTGAGGCACTGCGGGAACAGGCTGTTGTTGTAGAACGCGTAGTAACCGCTGGAACAACCGGACTGCGGCAGGCTGGACAGCAGGATCGGGTCACCGATGATACTGGAGCCGCCCAAACACAGGCCCAAGAGCGCGTTGCATTGCTGGGCCGGGGTTCGCGACACCGTCGGATCAAAACCGGAGGCGTAGATGATGCTGTTCATGCTCCCTGAATTATCGAGCAGCAGCATCACGTTCGGCGCAACTGCCGCAGCGTTGAGCAGCGGTGCATCCGATGGCGTGAAGGCATAAACCGGAGCGGCCAGATACAGGCCCAGCAACCCACCGCAGACGAGTTGCGACAACCAGTGGCGCCACGTCTTACGACGAACATCAGTATTTGGCATAGATGCTCTCCACCACACTGCGCGAGGTGCCCGCCAACCCGACGGCGGTCACTCGGTAGAGCGTCGCCGAGGTGTTGCTCGGAACATTCACGGCGCTCAGCGTAGTGCCGATGTTCTGTACGCCATAAAAGCCGCTGCCGGCAGCGATCCAGGTGACCCCGGAGGTAGCGTTGAGCCCGGCAGCCGTGACCACTGAAGATTCGGCCGGCGGTGCACACTGGGTGGTGTTGGCGCACGCCGCCAGGGTGTATGTGCTCAGTTGCACGGCGCTTTCGCCGACCCGCAACGCCGCTTCTGCGCCCTGGAAGGATTGATTGCGCAGCATCACGCTGCCGGCCATTTTTTCCTGGAGCGTGGCGTTCTGCATCGAAGAAATGCCAATCAGCGTTAACAGCAGCAGAAACACCAGGCTCATCAGCAGCGCCATGCCGCGCTGGGAGTTGACCTTGAGGGATGAGACGGTCATCGGCATCGCCCCTACATCAACCGGTTGCGCAAAGCGGCAACCACGTTGAAGGTTTGATTGCGCACGCGGTTGTTGGGATCCGTCAGGGTGAGGGTCAGGCGCACACTGCGGATTCGCGTCGGGTCGGTCGGATTGCTGCTGTAACTCGACGCCGCAACATCGGTAGCACTGGCGGCCATGCCGAAGGTCACGCTGAAAGCGCTGACGTTGCTCACCAGCACCGCCGATGAGGTGCCGGTGGTCATCAGGATCTGGCCGTTACTGAGGCTGTAGGCCAGTCGTCGGATCGGGAACCCCATCTGCCCGGCCGTTGGGGCGTGCGCACCGGTGTAGGCCGTTGCGCTGGTTCGGCAATCAGACACTACGGTCCAGGAGGGCACGCCGCCGTTGCCGCCAACATCCGAGGTGACCAGGGTCAGTTTGAGCGCTGTGTTATCCCAACTGATGGGGGTGATCTGGCTGGCGTTGAAGTCGCCGGCCGAGCTCGCATCGGTAATCGTCCCCAGGCAGCCGAACATGCCAACCATGCGGATTTCCTGAATCATTTTGCTCAGGACAAAACGCGCGTCCTCCTGCATCCCGGCAGCCGTGTTCTGGCTGACGTAGGTGCTTTTTGCCGAAATGAAGATTTGCGCCACGCCCAGTACCACGATCAGGCTGATCGCCAGCGCGATCATCAGCTCGATCAGGCCAAATCCTCGGGATGAACGGCTCATGGCGTCGTCACCGGATCGACAGTGGCGCGACTGCTCAGGACAAAGCTGCGAGTCGAATTGGCGGCGGCGGCCCGCGAGTCATCCCAGGTGATGGTGATGGTGTACACCCGCTGGTTCAGGGTAATGCTACTTGTGGCGGTCGGGCCGCCGAAGCTTATGACATTGGTGGTGAAGTCATACAGGTCCTGATCCCGTGCGACATTCAAATTGCCCGAGGTTGGTGCCGTGACGGTGTAGTCGGCCCCTGAATTGGCCCGAATCCGGTCCATCATGTCGTAGGCAATGAAACTCGCCTGACTGGTCATCAGCGAGCTGTCGGTGTATTTCAGCGCATTGAGCTGAATCGCCGCCGCCCCCAGCAGCCCTACCGCCAGAATCAACAACGCAACCAACACTTCGATCAGTGTCATGCCGTCCTGTGCACGCGATCCCGATCCTGTCATCCGCAGCTTCCACCCAAGACAATCCGTCCGTTCAAACACACGCTGAGCGTCCTGCCCTGCGCCCCCAATACGTAATTGATCACCACCGCCGTGGCCGGCGCCGACAACCCGCCCAGGTTGTTGAAGTCGATGCTGGTCACTCCAGAGGGTAGCGTCAGAGTGGCGCCGCTGCTCATTGCCGGAACAACCCGTAATACATTCGCCGGGGTGCCAGTGCTGTCGTACACCGTCAACTCTCCGGTCCAGACGCTGCCGCCAGCCGTTGGCCGGATCCGCGTGGTGATACCACGGTCGATTGCCTCCAACCGGGCGTAATTGAGTCCTCGCTGCAGATCACTGATCTCGGTATCGGCCTTGGCGTTCTGCACTGAACTATTGAACGCCGGCACCGCCAGGGTGAGCAGAATCGCCATGACCGCAAGGGTCACCAGCAACTCGATCAACGTGAAACCTTTTGTACGATGATTCATCGCTGCCCTCCGCTGCCAACGACTACACCTAGCTGTTACACGCTAGAACATTCAACCGGTGGCCGCAGGGTTGTTTTGACAGCCATTGCGCCAACCAACGCCCTCTGCAGGGAAGGAGATGTCATGCATCAGAAGGGTTTCGGTCTGATCGAACTGCTTTTCGGACTGGCAATCGCGGCGGTCGCTCTGCAACTGGTCAGCCCGGTGTTCAGCGAGTACACAGAATCGGTGCGCCGTGAGAACGCGGCGCAAACGCTTGCCAATGGCATGCGCAGCGCCCGCACCGAGGCAATCCTGCGTCATCAGACCATTGTCATCCACGGTCTGAACGACGATTGGGGCCAAGGTTGGCGAATCATTCTGGACCTCAATGGCGAGGGTCATCAGGACAGCAGTAATCCGCTGCTGATCGAGCGCCAGGCAGGCGCACGGGTGCCGATCGTGGGCAATCGACCGGTGAAGAGTTATGTGAGATTCAGCAGCCTCGGCGAGCCGCTGCTGCCCAGCGGTGCGTTTCAGGCCGGGACGTTGCACATCTGCGCGGGCCGCGAGCCGGTCAGCCATCACCAGGTGGTGCTGTCCAGAAGCGGCCGCGTCAGCCTGCGCAGCGATAAGGCCGAGCAGGCCTTGTGCGCGGGAGGTGAGGAATCAGAGCAGGGAGCGAACGCGTAACTCTTTGGGCATGGAGAAGGTGACGTTCTCCTCGCGACCGGCCAGTTCATCGGCACCGGTGGCGCCCCAGGCCTGCAATTGCTCGATCACGCCACACACCAGCACTTCCGGTGCCGAGGCACCGGCGGTGATGCCGATACGCTCGACGCCCTCGAACCAGCTGCGTTGCATGTCTTCGGCGCCGTCGATCAGGTACGCCGGGGTGGACATGCGCTCAGCCAGTTCGCGCAAGCGGTTGGAGTTGGAGCTGTTCGGGCTGCCGACCACCAGCACCACGTCGCATTCGTCAGCCAGTTGCTTGACCGCATCCTGACGGTTTTGCGTGGCGTAGCAGATGTCGTCCTTGCGCGGGCCGCCAATGGCCGGAAAACGACTGCGCAAGGCATCGATCACACGGCTGGTGTCGTCCATCGACAAGGTGGTCTGAGTGACGAAGGCGAGTTTTTCAGGGTTGCGCACGTTCAGCGCGGCGACGTCTTTTTCGTCTTCGACGAGGTAGATCGCACCACCATTGCTGGCGTCGTACTGGCCCATGGTGCCTTCGACTTCCGGGTGACCGGCATGGCCGATCAGAATGCATTCACGACCGTCGCGGCTGTAGCGCGCCACCTCGATGTGCACTTTGGTCACCAACGGGCAGGTCGCATCGAATACCTTCAGGCCACGGCCTGCGGCTTCAGTACGAACCGCCTGGGAAACTCCGTGGGCACTGAAAATCACGATGACGTCGTCCGGCACCTGGTCCAGTTCTTCGACGAAGATCGCCCCGCGTGCGCGCAGGTCCTCAACGACGAATTTGTTGTGGACCACTTCGTGGCGCACATAGATCGGCGGCCCGAAGACTTCCAGGGCGCGGTTGACGATTTCGATCGCCCGGTCCACACCGGCGCAGAAGCCACGGGGGTTGGCGAGTTTGATTTGCATGCTGTGCCTCGTGTCTTGCGCGCAAGAAAATAGTAATGCCTGCCTGTCATTCGAACACCGGGCTCGAAAACAGTAAAAAACTTACTGTGGGAGCGAGCCTGCTCGCTCCCACAGTTGATCCCATTGGGTCAGTTATAGCGCTTTGACGTTGATGATTTCTACGTCAAAGGTCAAGGTCTTGCCGGACAGCGGGTGGTTGAAGTCGATGGTCACCTGAGCGTCATCGAACGCTTTGACCACACCGGGCAGCTCCGTATTCGCCGCATCGTTGAAGATCACCAACAGGCCTTCGGACAGTTCCATATCCTGGAACTGCGAACGCGGGATGATCTGCACGTTTTGCGGGTTGGGCTGGCCGAAAGCGTTTTCTGGCGCGATAGTCAGATTACGTTTGTCGCCGGCCTTGAAGCCGAACAGGGCCGCTTCGAAACCTGGCAGCAGGTTGCCGTCGCCGACCTTGAAGGTCGCCGGGGCTTTGTCGAAGGTGCTGTCGACGGTGTCGCCGTTCTCCAGGCGCAATGCAAAATGCAAGGTGACTTCCGTGTTCTGGCCAATGCGTTGCTCAGCCAATACCTGTTCAGTCATGAACGGCGTCTCCGGTCTTTTTACTTTTGAACATATCCAGCGCGAGCATTACGGCCCCGACGCTGATGGCGCTGTCGGCAAAGTTGAACGCCGGGAAATACCAGCGGTTCTGCCAATGCACCAGAATGAAATCGATCACATGGCCCAGGGCAATGCGGTCGTACAGGTTACCCAGCGCACCCCCCAGAACCAGTGCCAGCGCAATCGCCAGCCAGGTGTCGTTGCGCCCCAGACGCTTGAGCCAGACCACCAGCACTGCACTGACCACGACGGCGATCAGGGCGAACAACCAGCGCTGCCAGCCAGAGCTGTCAGCCAGGAAGCTGAACGCTGCGCCCGTGTTGTAGGCCAGGGTCCAGCTGAAGTAATCGGGGATCACCACGATTTGCTGGTACATGGTCAGCGAGCCTTCGAAGTAGAACTTGCTGGCCTGGTCAATGACCAGAACCAGCACGCTCAACCAGAGCCAGCTCAGCCGTCCGAAACGGCTAGCAGCATTAGGCATAGTGACGAACCTCACCGGCGCCGCTGATGTTGTCGACGCAACGACCGCAGATTTCCGGATGCTCCGGGTTCACGCCGACGTCTTCACGGCAGTGCCAGCAACGGGCGCACTTGGCGAAGCTCGACTTGACCACTTTGAGTTTCAGACCGCTGACTTCGGTTTCTACTGCGTCGGCCGGTGCCTGCACGAACGGTGCAATGCTCGCTGTCGACGTGATCAACACGAAGCGCAGTTCGTTGCTCAGCTTGGCCAGGTCAGCGCTCAGCGCCTCTTCGGCGAACAGCGTCACTTCGGCTTGCAGGTTACCGCCCACGGCCTTGGCCGCACGCTGGATTTCCATTTCCTTGTTCACAGCGACCTTGACCGCCATGATCCGCTCCCAGTAGGCGCGGTCCAGTTCGAAGCCTTCCGGCAACTCGCTGAGGCCTTCGTACCAGGTGTTGAGCATGACCGATTCATTGCGCTCGCCAGGCAGGTACTGCCACAACTCGTCGGCGGTGAAGGCGAGGATCGGCGCGATCCAGCGCACCAGCGCTTCAGAGATGTGGAACAGCGCGGTTTGCGCCGAACGCCGTGCCTTGCTGTTGGTGCCAGTGGTGTACTGACGGTCCTTGATGATGTCGAGGTAGAAACCGCCCAGCTCCTGCACGCAGAAGTTGTGCACCTTGGAGTAGACGTTCCAGAAACGGTATTCGCCGTAGTGCTCTTGCAGCTCGCGTTGCAGCAGCAAGGTACGGTCCACGGCCCAACGGTCCAGCGCGAGCATTTCTTCTGCCGGCAGGATGTCGGTGGCCGGGTTGAAACCGGTCAGGTTGGAAAGCAGGAAGCGCGCGGTGTTACGGATCCGCCGGTAGGCGTCCGCACTGCGTTGCAGGATCTGGTCGGAAACCGCCATTTCACCCGAGTAATCGGTCGAAGCCACCCACAGACGCATGATGTCGGCGCCCAGGGTGTCGTTGACTTTCTGCGGCGCGATCACGTTGCCCAGGGACTTGGACATTTTGCGGCCGGCTTCGTCAACGGTGAAACCGTGGGTCAGCAGCTCGCGGTACGGCGCGTGGTTGTCGATGGCGCAACCGGTCAACAGCGACGAGTGGAACCAGCCGCGGTGTTGGTCGGAACCTTCCAGGTACAGGTCGGCGCGCGGACCATTTTCGTGGCCCATCGGGTGTGAACCGCGCAGGACGTGCCAGTGCGTGGTGCCCGAGTCGAACCAGACGTCTAGGGTGTCGCTGATCTTGTCATACTGCGGCGCTTCGTCACCGAGCAGCTCGGCCGCGTCCATCTTGAACCAGGCTTCGATGCCTTCGGCTTCGACGCGCTGGGCGACCTCTTCCATCAGTTCAACAGTGCGTGGGTGCAGCTCACCGCTTTCCTTATGCAGGAAGAACGGGATCGGCACGCCCCAGTTGCGCTGACGGGAGATGCACCAGTCCGGACGGTTGGCGATCATCGAGTGCAGACGCGCCTGGCCCCAGGCCGGAACGAACTTGGTGTCTTCGATGGCTTTGATTGCGCGCTTGCGCAAGGTGTCGCCAGCCACTGGCTCTTTGTCCATGCCGATGAACCACTGCGCGGTAGCGCGGTAGATCAGCGGGGTCTTGTGACGCCAGCAGTGCATGTAGCTGTGCTCGATGACGGTGGTGTGCAGCAGCGCACCGACTTCCGAGAGTTTCTCGATGATCGCCGGGTTGGACTTGAAAATAAACTGGCCGCCGAAGAACTCCAGGGACGATGCGTACACACCGTTGCTCTGGACCGGATTGAGAATGTCGTCGTTGACCAGACCGTATTGCTTGCAAATCACGAAGTCTTCCACGCCATAGGCTGGCGAACAGTGAACCACGCCGGTACCGGCGCTCAGTTCAACGTATTCAGCCAGGTACACGGGCGACAGACGGTCGTAGAACGGATGACGGAAGTTGATCAGTTCCAGCGCCGCACCGGTGGTGGTGGCGATGACCGAGCCTTGGCGCTCGTAACGCGTCAGGCAGGACTCCACCAGTTCTTCGGCGAGGACCAGTAGTCTGTCGCCGACGTCGACCAGGGCGTAGTTGAACTCCGGGTGAACGTTCAGCGCCTGGTTGGCCGGGATGGTCCACGGGGTGGTGGTCCAGATCACGATCGAAGCCGGTTTGCCCAACGACGGCAGGCCGAAGGCGGCAGCCAGCTTGGCTTCGTCAGCGATCGGGAAGGCGACGTCGATGGTCGAGGATTTTTTGTTCTCGTATTCGACTTCGGCTTCAGCCAGGGCCGAACCGCAGTCGAAGCACCAGTTCACAGGCTTGAGGCCCTTGAACACGAAACCGCCCTTGACGATTTCTGCCAAGGCGCGGATTTCACCGGCCTCGTTCTTGAAATCCATGGTCTTGTACGGGTTGGCGAAGTCGCCCAGCACGCCCAGACGGATGAACTCGGACTTCTGGCCTTCGATCTGCTCGGTGGCGTAGGCACGGCACAGCTCACGGGTCTTATCCGCGGTGAGGTTCTTGCCGTGGGTCACTTCGACTTTGTGCTCGATCGGCAGACCATGGCAGTCCCAGCCCGGAACATAAGGCGCATCGAAACCCGAAAGGGTTTTCGAGCGGATGATCATGTCCTTGAGAATTTTGTTGAGCGCATGACCGATATGAATGGTGCCGTTGGCGTACGGAGGACCGTCGTGCAGAACGAACTTCGGACGATCCTTACCAATCTCACGCAACTTCTGGTACAGGCCAATGCTGTCCCAGCGCTGCAGAATCTGCGGTTCGCGCTGAGGCAGGCCGGCCTTCATTGGGAAGGCGGTGTCCGGAAGGTTTAGCGTGGCTTTATAGTCGGTCATTTAAGGCTCTTCATTAGCGATTGGCGCTAGGTGCGGCATAGGCACGGGCGGCGGCGACATCCGCATTGATCGCCGTCTTAAGCGCCTCCAGAGAGGCGAAACGCTGCTCTTCACGCAGCTTATGGTGGAAAACCACCGTCAAACGCCGGTCATACAAATCGCCGGCAAAATCTAGAATATGAACTTCAAGGTGGGCTTTGCCATCACCTTCGACCGTTGGCCGAACACCAATATTGGCGACGCCCGGCCAGGTCTTGCCGTCGACTTCGACGCTCACCAGGTAAACCCCGGTCAGCGGTACACGACGACGTTTGAGTTGCACGTTGGCCGTTGGCGTACCCAATTGGCGCGCCAGCTTCTGCCCGTGCAGGACTCGTCCGGCAATCCGGAACGGATGACCGAGCAATCGCTCGGCCAAGGCAAAATCAGCCGCGGCCAGGGCATTACGCACCTGGGTGCTGCTGACACGCAAACCGTCCAGTTCCACGGTCTGTGCCGCTTCGACGGTAAAACCCTGAACCGCTCCGGCCTGTTGCAGGAAATCGAAATCCCCTACCCGATCACAGCCAAAACGGAAGTCGTCACCGACTTCCAGATGCTGCACGCCCAGGCCATCGACCAGAATGGTGTCGACGAACTCGGCGGCGCTGAGCTTGCTCAAGCGCTGATTGAAGGCCAGGCACAGAACCCGGTCGACACCCGCGTCGGCCAGCAATTGCAGCTTGTCGCGCAAACGCGCCAGACGGGCCGGAGCCGTGTCCGGGGCGAAAAATTCACGCGGCTGTGGCTCGAAAATCACCACGCAGCTGGGTACACCCAACTCGAGCGCACGCTCACGCAGCCGGGCCAGGATAGCCTGGTGACCACGGTGAACACCGTCAAAGTTGCCAATAGTGGCGACACAGCCCCGATGCTGGGGGCGCAGATTGTGGAGGCCTCGAACCAGCTGCATAACGCGCTTCTTGCTCATAAAGTGGTCGATTATAACCACACCCGGCGGCCGACGACAGGCAACACCGTAACCCAAAGTGATCGAACCGACAAAACCGACGCCCGACCCGTGATTATTGATCAGTTCAGCGCCTTGCGATTGAAGTCCCGCAGACGGAAGCCCATCAACGCCAGCATACCGAAATAGGCCACTACACCGGCACCGACCAAAGCCCCCAGACGCAGGAAGCGCTCCGGCATGTGCCCCTCGCCCCAGGCCGGCATGAAATGCATCAACCCCAGCAGAACCGCGGACATCACCGTCACTGCGACCACCAGCTTGAGCCCGAACATGCCCCAGCCTGGCTGCGGCTGATACATCTTCTGCTTGCGCAACTGATAGAACAACAAACTGGCATTGAGGCACGCGCCCCCGCTGATGGCCAGGGCCAGACCGGCGTGTTTCAACGGGCCGATCAAGGCCAGGTTGAAGAGCTGAGTGACGACCAACGTGAAAATCGCGATTTTTACCGGCGTGCGAATGTTTTGTTGCGCATAGAAACCCGGCGCCAGCACTTTAATCACAATAATCCCAAGAAGACCGACCGAGTAAGCGACCAGAGCTCGCTGGGTCATCGAGGCATCAAACGCGCTGAACTGGCCGTACTGGAACAGCGAAACAGTCAGCGGCTCGGCCAGAATCCCCAGCGCCAGGGAACACGGCAGCACCAGCACGAAGCACAGGCGCAGGCCCCAATCGAGAATTCGTGAGTACTCCTGGCGATCCTTGCTGGCGTAGGTCTTGGCCAGGGTGGGCAGCAAAATCGTCCCCAGCGCCACACCGAGAACACCGGATGGCAGCTCCATCAGACGGTCGGCGTAATACATCCAGGACACGGAACCTGCCACCAGAAATGAGGCGAAAATGGTGTTGATGATCAGCGAAATCTGGCTGACCGAGACTCCGAGGATCGCCGGCAGCATCTGTTTCAGCACACGCCAGACGCCGGTATCGCGCAGATTCAGGCGCGGCAACACCAACATGCCGATTTTTTTCAGGTGCGGCAGTTGATAGAGCAGTTGCGCCAGGCCACCGGCCAGCACCGCCCAGCCCAGGGCCATGACCGGCGGATCGAAGTACGGCGTCAGGAACACCGCGAAGATGATCATGCTGACGTTGAGCAGGGTCGGCACGAAGGCCGGCACCGAAAAACGGTTCCAGGTATTGAGGATCGCCCCGGCCAGCGAGGACAGCGAGATCAGCAATATATAGGGAAAAGTCACCCGCAACAGGCTGGAGGTCAGCTGGAATTTTTCCGGTGTGTTGGTAAAACCCGGGGCCGTGACCCAGATCACCCAAGGCGCCGCGATCATCCCGAGAATCGTCACCAGCGCCAGCACCAGCGTGAGCAAGCCTGAAACATAAGCGATGAACGTTCGTGTCGCCTCTTCGCCTTGCTGGCTTTTGTATTCCGCCAGAATCGGCACAAAGGCCTGGGAAAACGCCCCTTCGGCAAAGATCCGCCGCAGCAGGTTGGGCAGTTTGAAGGCAATAAAGAAGGCGTCTGTGGCCATCCCGGCGCCAAAAATACGTGCGACGAGCGTGTCACGGACGAACCCCAGAACCCGGGAAAGCATCGTGATAGAGCTGACGGCGGCCAACGATTTAAGCAGGTTCATTGAAGAGTTTTTGCCTGTCGATAAACAGCAGGCGAACAAACCGCCCACTTATGCGATACTCCGCGCCGCAACAGCACAGAGCCAAAGCTCGCGAGTTTACAGGTCGCACGCCGGAAAGAAATATCCCGTCGCTCTCACCTACCACTTAGCGGAACGTCTCAACCGCCCTTGACAAGACTTCAACTCATCGGCATGATTCGCGGCCTATTTTGTTTGCTATTTCCTAAAAAGTCTTTCGAGGAGCTCGACGGTGGCCAACACACCTTCCGCCAAAAAACGTGCAAAACAGGCTGAGAAGCGTCGCAGCCACAACGCCAGCCTGCGTTCCATGGTTCGTACCTACATCAAGAATGTAGTTAAAGCCATCGACGCAAAAGACGCTGAAAAAGCGCAAGCTGCTTACGTTCTGGCCGTGCCAGTTATCGACCGCATGGCCGATAAAGGCATCATCCACAAGAACAAAGCTGCTCGCCATAAGAGCCGCCTGAATGGCCACGTCAAGGCTCTGAACGTTGCCGCTGCTGCCTAAGCGACACGCTCATTAAAAAACCGACCCCAGGGTCGGTTTTTTATTGCCTGCGATTTGGTGAATACAGCGCAAAAAAATGTGGGAGCGAGCCTGCTCGCGATGAGGTCGTAACATTCTACATCATTGTTGACTGCTATACCGCCATCGCGAGCAGGCTCGCTCCCACATTGGATCTCCACTAACTTACTGATTGTGCGTCCACGGCAAAATCGGAATCGCGGTCACGGCATTCTGCGGGCTGCCTTCGATCAGGCGGTCGCTGTAGACCAGGTACACCAGGGTATTGCGCTTCTTGTCGAGGAAACGCACCACCTGCATGGTCTTGAACACCAGGGACGTACGCTCCTTGAATACCTCTTCACCATCCTTAAGCTCACCCTTGAAGCTGATCGGCCCGACTTGACGGCAAGCGATAGACGCTTCCGCCCGATCCTCAGCCAACCCAAGACCACCCTTCACGCCACCCGTCTTGGCTCGCGACAGGTAGCAGGTCACCCCATCGACCTTCGGATCATCGAAAGCCTCGACGACGATACGATCATTCGGCCCAACGAATTTGAACACGGTCGATACCTGACCGATTTCTTCCGCCGAAGCCAGCAGCGGCATCGCCAGCAGCAACCCCAACAATCCTTTTGCCATGCGCATTCGCGTTTTCCTTAAACCAGAATCAGGTTATCGCGATGAACCAGTTCCGGTTCCGCCATGTAACCCAACAGACCGACAATCGCTTCAGACGATTGACCGATGATTTTTTGCGCTTCAAGCGCACTGTAGTTGGCCAGGCCACGAGCGATCTCACGACCGTCCGGCGCCACGCACACCACCATTTCGCCACGACGGAAGCTACCCTGAACCAGCTTTACACCCACCGGTAGCAAACTTTTATTGCCCTGAGACAACGCAGCCACCGCGCCCTCGTCCAGCACCAGCGTGCCGCGGGTCTGCAAGTGCCCGGCCAGCCACTGCTTGCGCGCCGCCAGCAGGCCGCGCTCAGGCGACAGCAAGGTGCCGATGCGCTCGCCTGCCTTCAAACGGTCCAGCACACGCTCCAGACGCCCACCCACGATAATCGTGTGAGCCCCGGAACGCGCCGCCAGGCGCGCCGCGCGCAACTTGGTCTGCATGCCGCCACGACCGAGCGCGCCGCCAGTGCCGCCCGCAACTGCGTCCAGTGCCGGATCATCGGCTCGCGCTTCGTAAATCAGCTTGGCATCGGGATTGTTACGCGGATCAGCGTCGAACATGCCGTCACGATCAGTGAGAATCACCAACAGATCAGCCTCGACCAGGTTGGCTACCAGCGCCGCCAGCGTGTCGTTGTCGCCGAAACGGATTTCGTCGGTGACCACCGTGTCGTTCTCGTTGATCACCGGAATGACCTTGAGCTCGACCAGCGCACGCAAGGTGCTGCGGGCGTTCAGGTAACGCTTGCGGTCGGACAAGTCATCGTGAGTCAGGAGAATCTGCGCCGTGTGCCGGCCATGCTCGGCAAAGCTCGACTCCCAGGCCTGCACCAACCCCATCTGACCGATCGCGGCAGCCGCCTGCAACTCATGCATCGCACTGGGTCGTACGGTCCAGCCAAGGCGACTCATGCCTGCCGCCACTGCCCCCGAGGACACCAGCACCAGCTCGACACCCGCCTCATGCAGCGCGACCATCTGCTCAACCCAGACACCCATTGCCGCGCGATCCAGACCCTTGCCGTCAGCCGTCAGCAAAGCGCTGCCGATCTTCACGACCCAACGCTGCGCACCTGTCACCTTGCTCCGCATCATCTTCCAACCTATGCCGGCGAGCGGCGCGACCCAGCGCCACCCATGCGATTATTCGTAGTTGTTTTTTACAGATACTAAAACGCCGCTCAGTGAGCGGCGCTTGTAGTTTACTGCAACGAATCAGTCGCGGACGTAAATGATTTCCGGACCGTCTTCATCATCCACATCTTCTTCGTCCCAGTCATCGTCACCGATGTCGTGGACCGACTTCACGCCGCTACGGCGCAGAGCACGCTGGTCATCCAGGGCCTGCAACTGAGCACGGGCTTCGTCCTCGATGCGCTGATCGAGATCAGCCAGCTCTTCCTTGTAGACAGGGTCGTTAGCCAGACGATCTGCACGATCTTCCAGGTAACGCATGATGTCGCGCGTCAGGCGCTCAGTGCCATCTTTGGCAATGGCCGAGATCACGTAGACCGGACCGGTCCACTCCAGACGATCAACGATTTCCTTGACCCGCTCCTCGTGCTCTTCTTCGAGGATCTGGTCGCACTTGTTCAGCACCAGCCAGCGATCACGCTCAGCCAGGGACGGGCTGAACTTGGTCAGCTCGCTGACGATCACTTCGGCAGCATCTGGAGCACTGGTGTCATCCAGCGGCGCCATGTCGACGAGGTGCAGCAACAGACGAGTACGCGACAAGTGCTTGAGGAAGCGAATCCCCAGGCCAGCACCGTCGGAAGCGCCTTCGATCAGACCCGGAATGTCGGCAATAACAAAGCTTTTCCAGCGATCGACGCTGACCACACCCAGGTTTGGCACCAGCGTGGTGAACGGATAATCGGCAACTTTCGGCTTGGCCGCCGACACCGAACGGATAAAGGTACTTTTACCGGCATTCGGCAAGCCCAGCAGACCGACATCGGCCAACACCTTCATTTCCAGCTTGAGATCACGCTGCTCGCCCGGCTTGCCCGGCGTAGTCTGGCGCGGAGCGCGGTTGGTACTGGATTTGAAACGGGTGTTACCCAGACCGTGCCAGCCGCCATGAGCTACCAGCAGACGCTGACCGGCCTTGGTCAGGTCGCCAATGACTTCTTGCGTGGCCGAGTCAATGACCGTGGTACCGACCGGAACCCGCAGCACCAGCTCTTCACCTTTTTTACCGGTGCAATCAGTGCTGCCACCGTTGGCGCCGCGCTCGGCATCGAAGTGCCGGGTGTAACGGTAGTCGACCAGGGTGTTGAGGTTTTCGTCGGCGATCATGTAGACCGAGCCGCCGTCACCACCGTCACCGCCGTTAGGACCGCCGTTTTCGATGAATTTTTCCCGACGGAAACTCATGCAACCATTGCCGCCGTCGCCAGCCTTTACTCGAATCGATACTTCATCAACAAACTTCATAACAAAACGCCTCTCGCCATACGGACGAGCCGAAAAACACTAAGACATAAGACTCTTGCAAAAATGAGCGCAGCGACCTCAATCAACGACCGCACAATCCAGCGCCGGCAGCCCATACAAACAGTTTTGCAAGAGACTCACCCCACAAACGAAAAAGCCCCGTCGCAAGACAGGGCTTTTCCAGCAACTACGTAATTATGCCGCGACGACTGCAGTCTTCGGGACAATGCTCACGTAACGACGACCGAAGGCGCCTTTTACTTCGAACTTGATCACGCCGTCGATTTTAGCGAACAGAGTGTGATCCTTGCCCATGCCAACGCCGTAGCCAGCGTGGAATTGGGTGCCGCGCTGACGCACGATGATGTTGCCCGGAATGATAACCTGGCCGCCATACATCTTCACGCCAAGGCGTTTGGCTTCTGAGTCGCGACCGTTACGGGTACTACCACCAGCTTTTTTGTGTGCCATGAGTTCAATTCTCCTAGTGAGGAATTAGGCTGAAATTAAGCCTGAATACCGGTGATTTTGATCTCGGTGTACCACTGGCGGTGGCCCATACGCTTCATGTGGTGCTTACGACGACGGAACTTGATGATGCGGACTTTATCGTGACGACCTTGGGAGATCACTTCAGCCACAACGGTAGCGCCAGCAACAACTGGAGCACCGATATTCACGTCATCGCCATTGGCGACCAACAGAACGCGATCAAAAGTTACGGATTCGCCGGTAGCGATTTCCAGTTTCTCGATCTTCAGGTATTCACCTGGGGCGACCTTGTATTGCTTGCCACCAGTAACGATTACTGCGTACGACATGGTATTTCTCCGATAATCCTGCTCACCCAGCTCTTTATAAGAAGAGGTATTGGCTGGCATGGCTGCATGGGATGGAACGACCCAAATGCAATTGCGTAAGGCAGGTGCTGCCCAGGAAGTTCAGGGTGCGCGATTGTACGCAAGGCACGAGCACGTTGCAAGTGGCCTTCCATCGCGCCTTGACACCTGCTGACGTGGGTCCTAGCATGCCGCGCAACCCTTCTGGAGCAACTGTCGCTGATGCAACCCCAAGCTTTCTACCGCGCGGTGGCGGACGACTTTAACGCCGTCGACGGCATCATCAAGAAGCAGCTGACTTCCCGAGTGCCGCTGGTATCGAAAATCGGCGACTACATTACCTCGGCTGGCGGTAAACGCCTGCGTCCTTTATTAGTGTTGCTGTGTGGCAAGGCCCTGGGTCGCGAAGGCGACGACATGCGCCTGCTGGCCGCCACCATCGAGTTCCTGCACACCGCCACGCTGCTGCACGACGATGTGGTCGACATGTCCGGCATGCGCCGTGGCCGTTCGACCGCCAACGCCATGTGGGGCAACGCCCCGAGCGTGCTGGTCGGTGACTTCCTGTACTCGCGCTCGTTCGAGATGATGGTCGAACTGGGCTCGATGCCCGTGATGAAGATTCTCTCGCAAGCCACGCGGATCATTGCTGAAGGCGAAGTCCTGCAACTGTCCAAAGTGCGCGACGCCAGCACCACCGAAGAAACCTACATGGAAGTTATCCGCGGCAAAACCGCGATGCTTTTCGAGGCTTCGACCCACAGTGCCGCAGCCCTGGCCGGCGCTACGCCGGAACAGAGCGAAGCCTTGCGCACTTTTGGTGACCATCTTGGCGTGGCCTTCCAACTGGTCGACGACCTGCTCGACTACCGTGGCGACGCGGAAACCCTGGGCAAGAACGTCGGCGACGACCTGGCCGAAGGCAAACCGACCCTACCGCTGATCTACACCATGCGCGAAGGCACACCGGAGCAAGCGGCACTGGTGCGCCAGGCGATTCAGAAAGGCGGCATCGAAGACCTGGAAAGCATCCGCGCTGCCGTGGAAGCCTCGGGCTCTCTGGACTACACCGCACAGCTGGCCCGCGATTACGTGGCCCGCGCGATCAAATGCCTCGAAATGCTGCCCGCCAGCGAATACCGGGATGCACTGGTCGAACTGAGCGAGTTTGCGGTCGCCCGCACGCACTGAGACTGCCCTTTGTGGGAGCAGCCGGGCGGCGCTCCGTTTGCTCGCGATAGCGGACTGACAGTCAACACTCATGTTGAATGTTAAATCGGCATCGCGAGCAGGCTCGCTCCCACAGGTTTATCGTCGCTGCGCCCCCTCTCGTACAAAACCCTATATAATGTGCGCTTTTTAGCCATCCTGAACTCAAGGAGCCTTAGTGAGCACGCTGCCACCCTGCCCGAAATGCAATTCCGAATACACCTACGAAGACGGCGCCCAGCTGATCTGCCCAGAGTGCGCCCACGAGTGGTCTGCCAATGGTGAAGCCGAAGCTGCGTCCGATGACACCGTGAAAAAGGATTCGGTCGGCAACGTCCTGCAAGATGGCGACACCATCACCGTGATCAAGGACCTCAAGGTCAAGGGCACTTCGCTGGTGGTCAAGGTCGGCACCAAGGTCAAGAACATCCGTTTGTGCGATGGCGACCATGACATCGACTGCAAGATCGACGGTATCGGCCCGATGAAGCTCAAATCCGAGTTCGTCAGAAAAGTCTGATCCTGCTGTATTCCATCCCGCGCCCCGCGTGGGATGGCACCTCACCCTCGCCTTACTCCCCCCAACAATCCCGCCCAGTAGCAAAACGCCAGCCGTTTTGATCTCCAGCAATTCCCACACAGAAAACAGCAGAACCCGGCAATAGGTACTTGCTATTAATTGAATAGGAATTATTCTCATCGAACCATTCAAAAGGAGATGAGCATCATGACTTACTTGATCGATGCATGGCTGGACCGTCCACACCCTTACCTCAGGATCCTGCATCGGGAGACCGGTGAAGTGTGTGCGGTATTGGAAGAAGAAGCCTTGAATGAGCTGCAAGACCAGGGCGACCTTGACTTCAATGGCCTGAACTCCAGCGAGCCGGTGGTGCTCAAGGAGTTGGTGCGCAACCTGTTTCTGTTCTGCTACGCGCGGGCATTGCGCCCGTCGCATGAACTGCACCACAAGATCGAACTATGAGACACCGCAAAAAGCTGTGGGAGCGAGCCTGCTCGCGATGGCATCACCTCGGTTTCACAGGAAAACCGAGTTGACCGCATCGCGAGCAGGCTCGCTCCCACATTAGCCCGACACAACATCGGGCCAGGTATTACAGAACGTCGAGCAGTTCGACGTCGAACACCAGAACGCTGTGCGGCGGAATGCTGCCAACACCTTGTGCGCCGTAAGCCAGTTCGCTCGGCACGTACAGACGCCATTTGCTACCGGCGTTCATCAGCTGCAGGGCTTCGGTCCAGCCAGCGATCACGCCGCCAACCGGGAATTCCGCAGGCTGACCGCGATCGTAGGAGCTGTCGAACACAGTGCCGTCGATCAGGGTGCCGTGGTAGTGAGTGCGCACTTGATCTTCACGGGTTGGCTTGGCGCCTTCACCGGCAGTCAGTACTTCGAATTGCAGACCGGAAGCCAGAGTGGTGATGCCGTCACGCTTGGCGTTTTCAGCCAGGAATGCCAGGCCTTCGCCAGCCGCCGCTTCAGCCTTGGCAGCTGCTTCGGCCTGCATGATTTCGCGGATAACCTTGAAGCTGGCAGACATCGCTTCCTGATCAACACGGCTTTCCTTACCGGCGAATGCGTCGGTCAGACCGGCCAGGATCGCGTCCAGGCTAACGCCCGGTGGCGGGTTGTCGCGCAGTTGGTCGCCCAGCTGACGGCCGATACCGTAGCTGACGCGGGTTTCGTCGGTGGACAGATTTACTTCGGACATGACACTGCTCCGCTGTGTGGACGACTCGGGACATTGCCGTGCATACACAGCGCATCCCGGAGCGCCCGGAACCAAAAGGGCCAGCAGACTAGCACAGATGCTATTGCGGTGATCAGGGGTGTCAGCGCTATCAGGAGATAGGCACCTTCAGACTTTCTTCCGCGCTGATGCCCAGACCGCACATCTCGTCGTGTACCGAGGTGTGAATCAGGTTGAATGTCAGCTTGGGAAAGGCATGAAGGACTTCACGGGCATGCTCCACCGAACGCAGACGCAATGTTTGCCCATGGGCGTCGTCGAGCGGATGCGCGGCACCATGTATCCGTGCCTCCAGCAGATAGATCCCGCCTTCCATCGAGATCAGGTTCAGCTCATCGACCTTCCCGGCGACGGCATAGGCGTTCAATTCGTGCAAATTCATGAGCACACCCCGCGCAATGGCGAGCCAGGACACCTACAGGGATATGCCTCGGCGCGCAAAAGCACAAGCCAGAAACGCCGCCGCCCGTCCGTTTCACAACGGCTGTGGCGAGCGAGCTTGCTCGCGCCGGCCGGTCCGCGCTCGGGCGCAGCAGTCGTAAAACTTGATGGGGCGGTACGGACGTCAGGGGCGCTTCGCACCCCAGCGCGAGCAAGCTCCCTCGCCACAGGGAGCATTCCCAAGCAGATCAGTGCTTGGTCAGCTTGTCCAGGTACCCCATGGCAAACGCCGAGATCACGAAGGTCATGTGAATGATCACGTACCACTTCAGGTGCTCGGGATCGACGTTCCTGGCGTCCATGAAGATGCGCAGCAGGTGGATCGAGGAAATGGCCACGATCGACGCCGCAACTTTCATCTTCAGGGAAGACGAGTCCATCGTGCCCAGCCAGTTGAGCTTTTCCTTGCCTTCATCGATGTCGAGTTCGGACACGAAGTTTTCGTAGCCGGAAATCATCACCATCACCAGCAGGCCGCCCACCAGCGCCATATCGATCAGCGACAGCAGCACCAGAATCAGGTCGGACTCGGCCATCGAAAACACGTTGGGAATAACGTGGAAGACTTCCTGAAAGAACTTCAGTGCCAGGGCCAGCAGGCCCAGGGACAGACCAAAGTAGATCGGCGCCAGCAGCCAGCGCGAGGCGTACATTGCATTTTCGACAAAACGTTCCATTAAATCTCACACAAGGGCTTTAAAACGGCGGCGAGTATATCAGCCGCTCAAAACCCCATAAACCGCAGACAAATCCACAACCTGCGAGTCTGCCAAAGCGTTTTTCTGCTAGTGTCCAAAGCATTCGCATTGTTCACTTGCGTCGTACAGGAAAACTGGAAAATGGATTTGCGATTGCCTTTAACGACTGTCGGCCTTTGCCTTGCTGTACTGATCGGCGGCTGCTCCCCCAGCGATGAGAAGCGCCCGCAGAGCCTCGAAGAGAAGACCGCACAGTTCGAGAAGTCGCTGGACGCGATTCAGGATCCCAAGCTCAAGGATGCCGTGACCAACCTCGGCGGCTCGCTGCTGCTGCTTGAACGTGCACAGCAAAAACTTGCCATCAAGCCGATCGCTACCGAGTACGGCGAAGACGCCATGGCCCTGCTCAAGCACTATCCAACCCCGCAGACCCTGGTCGACACCTACATCAATGGCCTGTTCGTACTGCGCAAGGACTCCAGCTCCGACTACCTGACCGACTTGCAGCCAGTGTTCCCTTTCAACTTCAACATGCCCTCCGAATTCCCCTTCCCTCATGGGCTGGAATGGCAGTCGGTCACGCTGAGCAACAAAAAAGTCATCCCTTTTCAACCCGAGTGGTCGGAAACCGATCCCGGTATTCAGTTGAGCCCTTCAAGCGCCAGCCTGACCAACCCGGACGACCTGACCGTGGCCTACCCTTTTGTCGAGGGCCTGGAAGTCGACAACAAGAACCAGCCGCAACCGGCGACCCTGAAAGGCAAAGTCGAAGTCATCGCACCGCGCAAGGTATTCACCTTCAACCTGACGAAAAAGGACGTGGGCCAAACCCGCACCGACGACAACATCAGCGTCACCGTGAGGGCCCTGGAAAAGAACTACGCCGAAGTTGAAGTCAACAACAGTGCAGCACTGGCGCCAGACGTCAGCGACACCCCGCTCAACCCGCTGATCGTCCAGGCCAGGGACACGACCGGGCAGTTTCTCTCACGCTCGGGCTCGATCAACGAAGACGCAGCACAAATCGCGTTCTATGAAAAACAACTGGCCGAGATGCAGAAGCAGACCGCCTGGAGCGATGAATTCGAAAAACAACTCGACGATGAACAGCAGGCGTTCGAGCACAAGCAGACTCATCATTACACCAAGGTGTACTTCAACGGCCCCATCGACAACCTCGAAGTCAACGTCCTCGATTTCTCGGCGGTTACCGTCACCCGCAAGGAACTGGAACTGCCGGTTCGCCGCTTCGACCGCAATACCACCGATAAAACCATTCAGAGCCTGAGCTTGCCGGTGGTGGTGTATGACGATCAGGCCGCAACCTGGCTCAAAGGCGCCACACTGGATGAGGAACAACTGAAAAAGAACATCCGCGTCAGCCAGTCCGTCGAGGACGCCAGTGCAGCACGCATCGAATTCAATCACCCGAAGAGCTTCAACGACGAACTGCTCGGCTCCTCCTTCAGCCCTGGTGACACCCCAGTGACCTTCTTCACCCAGGACAATAAGGGCAAACGTGGCGAGCCCATCGAATTACCAGCCGAAGCCTTCGAAATTGACCCGCTGCACGCCACTATCACGTACGACCTGACCTTGTTCCCCGAAACACCAGCGTACGCCGTCGGCTCGATGCCGCTGTTTCTGGCCAATATTGCAAAAAACAGCCTCGACACCCAGAAGCTGCCCAAAGGCCTGGAGCTCAAGGGCAATGCCTTGGTCATTGACCAGAAAGTATTCCCCGCCCAGGACTGGCGTTTCTTCGCCAAGGACGCAAGCGGTAACTACTTGAAGGAGATTCTGGCTGTCAGCCATGACGCCAGCGCAGAAGGCCCGGCGGTGTTTGAGGTGCATTATTTCTACGGCCAGCCGACCAGCCTGGAGACCTACCAGCGCACCGACCTCAACACCGTCGAATATGGATTCGAGGTCAAACTCGACAAGGCCGAAAACCAAAACCCTGTCAAATAGCTCACTAATGCTCGTCAAAACTACCCAGGTTGCGGCAGCGTCCACCGTTGATTTCCCGCAGTTGGGCTTGCAGGTGCAAACACCAGATTTGCGGGTCATCGGCCAGCTTGTAGCCGTGCAGGGTCAGGCTTTCAACGATGGTTTCAAGTATCGATTCGGCCACAAAAGGACCATGGAACGGGCCTTGGGCTTTGATGGCGGAAGGTTGCTCGCCAGCCATTCCGGCGGCAAACAACAAGGTCCACATACCGGTGTCCCCCGCGAGCGGGCGAATACTGCATTCGATACGGGTAACCAAGCCTAAGCATTGGCGGGTGAGACAGAGGTTGCGCTGCATGGCGGCGACCCTCGGTAAATCCGGTATTCAGCCTCTACGGGAAGGCTGTTTCGATCCAGTGATGACTGTCGATATCCTTGACCTGAGCATAGAAGAAAAGTCGAGTCAGCAAGTTGACGGCGGGCTAGAAGGCGCCGAATGGTCGTTGTTGGGTTTTTGACGCCACCGGGGCGGCAAATAGCGTTACCACGCGATGGGAGAACCAAAGGCAAAACAAACCTGTGGCGAGGGAGCTTGCTCCCGCTGGGTCGCGAAGCGGCCCTAAAATCGGTAACGCGGTTTCTCAGTCAGAACGCGTGCTCCGGTTTACGACTGCTTCGCAGCCGAGCGGGAGCAAGCTCCCTCGCCACAGTAGGGTGTAATCAGGCCGGCTTGGCTGCGGCCAACGCCAACACCTCGTGGGCCTGCTCCTTCTCGGCCTCTTTCAAGTCATCTTCGCTGATCATTTCCGCGATCACCCGCAAACGCTCCACCACACGCGCGTTGACGCTGCCCTCAGGGAACTGACCCTCTTCGTCCGGCTCGCCGGCAGGCTCACCCACCAACAGGCTCAATGCCTCATCGGCCTGTCGCACTGCATAGACGTGGAACTGCCCGGCACGCACGGCCGCCAGCACCCGCTCATCGAGCATCAGCGTGGCGACGTTGGCCTGAGGAATGATCGCGCCTTGCTCACCGGTCAAACCGCGAGCCTCGCAGAGACGGAAGAAACCTTCGATTTTCTCGTTGACCCCGCCCACTGCCTGCACTTCACCGAACTGGTTGATCGAACCGGTAATGGCGAAGCATTGCTTGAGCGGGGTTTTCGACAAGGCCGAAATCAAGGTGCAGGCCTCGCCCAGCGATGCACTGTCACCATCGACGTAACCGTAGGACTGCTCCAGCGCGATACTCGCCGAGATCGCCAACGGGAATTCCTGGGCGTAACGGCTGCCCAGATACCCGGTGAGGATCATCACTCCTTTGGAGTGGATCGGCTGCCCGAGGTTGACCTCTCGCTCAATGTCGACGATACCGCTGCCGCCTGGGTAGACCGTGGCGGAGATCCGCGCCGGTATACCGAAGGCCGAGTCACCGACTTCCAGCACTGTCAGTCCGTTGCACTTGCCGACCGCCGCGCCAGCGGTATCAATCAGGATAATCCCCGCCAGCATGTCATCGAGAATCCGCGCCGAAACGCGCCCGGTACGAGTGGCCTTGGCCTTGAGCGCACGCTCGATGTGTCCGGCATCGGTCATGTCGTCGCCAGCCAGATCGCGAATGAAATCCGCTTCGCTGACCAACTGGAACAGATCGCCAATGCGCGCCGACAAACGCCCCTGATGCTCGGCCAGTCGCGCACTGTAAGTCGCCAGACGCGCCACCGCATCAGCGGTCAGCGGCGCCATGCCTTCTTCCGAAGTACGGGTTTTGAGCAACTGGGCGAACTGCTCCAGGCTCTCATCGACCATCGGGATGTCTTCATCGAAGTCCACCAACACCCGGAACATCTCCTGAAAGTCCGGATCGAGGTCTTGCAGCGTGTAATACAACTGGCGTGCGCCGATGATGATGACTTTGACCTGCAACGGAATATGTTGCGGTGTCAGGGTCACCGTGGCCAGCCGGCCCAGTTCGCCCAGCGGCGATTCCATTTTCAGTTTGCGTGATTGCAAGGCCCGCTTCAGCGCATCCCAGACAAAGGGCTCGCTGAGCATCTTTTCGGCTTCCAGAATCAGAAAGCCGCCGTTGGCCCGGTGCAGCGCACCCGGACGCAACTGCCGATAAGTGGTGTAGAGCGCGCCCTGATCGGTGCTGTATTCGATACGGCCAAACAGGTTGTCGTAGGTCGGATGCGGCTCGAACACCACGGGCGCACCGCCGCTGAACGGATGACCGACCACCAGGCTCGGGCCGTATTGCTCTTCGAGCAACTTACGGGCGACCGCGTCGGTCTTGCTGTCATCGACCAGTTGCTCGACCACTGTCTTGAGCAGGTAGACCTGCATCGCTTGCAGGTAGCCGCACACCGCGGCGTTTTCTGCATACTTTTCCGACAGCGGCGAAAGCAATGGCTGCAGGGCCAGGGTGATGGTTTCTTCGTTGAGATGACGCAGTTGGTTGCTCGACTCGCGCTTCCACTGCGGCAGGCTGGCCAGCTCTTCGTTCAAGCGCTCTTCGAGCCATGAGATGTCGGTGTGAAAACGCTCACGATCGGCTTCCGGCAACTGGGCGAATTCAGCCTCGTCCAGCGCCTTGCCTTCACCCATCGGAGTAAAGGCGATATTGGTGCTGTCGCGGTAGAGCGCGACTTCTTTCTCCAGCGCCAGACGCTCGATCACGTCCAGGGCACGGTCGTAGCGCTGGTTGAAGGCGCGATCGATGGCACTTTTCTTTTGCTGGTAGGAGGGGTGTTCGAAGACCGCTGGAAAAGTCGCCAGCAGGTTGTCGATCAGACCATTGATGTCGGTGATGAACGCACCGGCCGTCCCCGACGGCAACTCCAGTGCGCGCGGTTCGCGCGGCTCATCGAAATTGTTGACGTAGACCCAGTCCGCCGGGGTCTGCAGGCGTTTGCCTTCGGCTTTCAGGTAGCGTTTGACGAACGAAAACCGGCCAGTGCCGGGTTCACCCATGACAAACACGTTATAACCGGGGCGCGGCATGGCCACACCGAACTGCAACGCTTCAACCGCACGCTCCTGGCCGAGCACACCGCGAAAAGGCTCCAGATCATTGGTGGTAGAGAAGCTGAACTGTTCAGCGGAAAACGGACGGGTCAGCGCTTCAGGCGCTAGACGCAAGCTGGCAGCAACAGGATCAGGCATCGGGCTTCCTTACATCAGGCGGGGCAGTTGAAAGCATTCTGGCGCTGCCATACCTGACTGGCAAGGCGTGCCTTGGGTTAAAGCATAGTCAAGTGCCTGGCCTTGGGCGGGACGGGGCTAAATCAATGGTTTCAGGGAATGTTTGGCAAAAAATCACGGAACCCCTGGATCGTGCCTAAACTCCAGACTGCGCGGCTGGACCAGTCGCCGGCCCACTGGCGTCAGAGTGGCGCCAGAACCCCCTGTCCAATGGTACGCATACAAAAGAGAACACAGCTATGAAACGGATTCTTCTTGGTACTCTCTTCACCGTTGCATCCCTCAACGCCATGGCCCAGGCGCCAGGCGGGCCGGATTGTGGCTGGGGCAACATGCTGTTCAAAGATCAGCGAGGCACCCCGGCGCACATCCTGGCATCCACCACCAATGGCACCTCTGGCAACGCCACCTTCGGCATGACGTCCGGCACCAACGGTTGCGCAACCAACTCCGCGCTGACCTATGGTGGCAAGTCCTGGTTCGCCATGAACGGCATGATGAACGAACTGTCCGAAGACATGGCCAAAGGTCAAGGCGAAGCGCTGACCACCTATGCCGTGGTACTGGGCGTCGCACCAGAAGACCGCGCGCATTTCGCCGCTGTCACCCACGAACACTTCCAGCAGATATTCACCAAGGCTGACGTGACCGCTGAAGACGTGCACACCAATACCCTCGCCGTGCTCAAAGGCGATGCTCGTCTGGCCAAATATGCCACCCCGGCTTAAGCTCGACCCCACCCGCTCTGTTACCGGAGCGGGTTTTGTCTTTTTGACCTAGCCCACTTTGGGTCTTTTTTTTGAATTAAGTAGCCCACCATGCTCAAACGCCTTGCCTGTCTGGCGCTGTTTGTCTGCGCCCCGCTGTCTGCCGCGCCTCGCATCGACAACCAACGTTTGCAGCAACTGGCCAATGACCCGTTCTGGATTTCCCTGGGCCACTACGAAAGCGCAAAACTCGGTGGCTGGCGCAGCTATGTGAGCGACAAGAAGTTCTTCCTGGCCCCCCATGGCGCCGAGCATCCCGACGCGGAGCTGGCGGCCACCGTGGAAGCGCTCTACGCACCGGCCAGCAAAGGCCAGCAGCACGCGCAATGCGTTTACCCGGCACGCACCCGCTGGTTGAAAGCGCAACTGAACCTGAGCGATTTGCCGACGGTCGACTGCAGCGAGTTCAAACAATGGTTCAAGGACGTGTCGCCCCACAGCGCCGTGATGGTCTTTCCGGCGGCTTACCTGAACAGCCCGTCGTCGATGTTCGGCCACACCTTGTTGCGCATCGATCAGGCAGACGTACAAACCGACCACACTGCCCTGCTCAGCTACGCGATCAATTTCGGCGCCTACATCGAAGGGTCGGACAACAGCATTCTGTATGCCTGGAAAGGCCTGATGGGCGGCTATCCGGGGTTGTTCGCGCTGGTGCCCTATCAGGAAAAACTCTCGGAATACCGCAGCCTGGAGAACCGCGATCTGTGGGAATACCGGCTGAACCTGACGCAGGTGGAGACCGAGCGCATGGTCGAGCACATCTGGGAACTCAAGCAGATTCAGTTCGATTACTTCTTCTTCGATGAAAACTGCTCCTACCGCTTGCTGGAGTTGCTGCAAGTGGCGCGGCCAAGCCTCAGGCTCACCGAGCAATTCCCGCTGACCGCGATTCCCACCGACACCGTCAAAGCGGTGAAAGATGCAGGGCTGGTGGAAAAGATCGATTACCGACCGTCCCGCGAGCGTGAGTTGCTGAGCCGCGCCGCACCGCTCAGTGACGATGAGCAGCAATGGGTGCTTCTGGTCAGCGCCGACCAGAAACAATTGCAGGAACCGGCCTTCAAGGCCCTGCCACGTGACCGTCAGGCGCTGATTATTGACGCGGCCTATCGTCTTGAACGCTACCGCGCCAACGGTCAGGAACGCGATCCACAACGCGCACAACGCAGTTTCGAACTGCTGCGGGCGATCAATCAGAACCCGGCACCGGAGCTAGAGATTCCTCAACCCGGCCTGCCGGAAGACGGCCACGAATCGCGCACCTGGCAGGCTGGCATCGGCACCCGCGGTGACAAGGCCTTTGGCGAATATGGCCTGCGCATGGCCTATCACGACCTCAACGACAACGCTGAAAGCTTCCCCCTCGGCGCACAAATCGAAATTCTCCAGATGAAACTGCGCCAGTACGAAGGCAACCACTGGCAACTGCAGCAACTAGACCTGGCGACCATCCGCTCACTGACCCCGCGCAATGAGCTGCTGCAACCTTGGTCATGGCAGGTGACCGGTGGCCTGGAACGGGTGCCGGGCAAGCATGACGACGAAACGTTGGTCAGCCACGTCAATGGTGGTGCCGGCGGCACCTGGCAATTGGGCGACGACGTGCTCGGCTTTGCCCTCGGCACCGTACGTATCGAACACAACAACGACTTCGCCGGCTTTATCGCCCCGGCTGTCGGTTTCAATAGCGGCGTGCTGTGGAAGAACCCACTGGGCAACCTGAGCCTGGAAACCAAAGGTGACTACTTCACCAACGGCGAAGTGCGGCGTAGCCTGAGCCTGAACCAGCAGTGGGAATTGTCGCGCAACCTCGGCCTACGCCTGAGTGCCCAGCGTGAGTTCAGCCATATCGCTTCACCCGAGAACGAAGTGGTGCTCGAGGTGAAGTGGTATCACTATTGAAGCTGCAAGGACACCATAGGCTTATCGCTCGCAACAGGTCGTTTTCGGACAACCGCCGAAACCAAAAGCCTGCGACGATGGCCTGAACCCCATTCAGGGAGAACCGCCATGAGCCGCGCTTTCGTCAATGAAGATAACGCCGCTGCGCAAGCCGACCAGCCGGTAGAACGCCAGGTCAGCACGCAGCCCAACTACGTCACGCCCGAAGGCCTCGCCTTGCTGCAGGCCAAAGTCGCCGAGTTGCAAACCCTGCACGGCGAACAAGCGGCCCGCGAAGAGGCTGATCCACAGTGGCTGGCCGATCTTGAGCGTGATCTGCGTTACTTCACTCAACGCCTGCAAAGCGCTCAAGTGGTGACACCGGCCACTTCAACCAAGAAGGTTCAGATTGGCAGTTGGGTGACCTACGCCGATGAACTGGGCACCGAACGACGTGTGCAACTGGTCGGCGAAGATCAGGCTGCCGCCGCCAAAGGCCTGATCAATTGGAGCTCGCCACTGGGGCGGGCACTGCTCGGCGCACAGCTGAACGACGAAGTGCTCTGGCAGCGACCGGCCGGTAATCAACTGATCGAAATCATCCGCATCGAACCGGGTCAAACCACACCCTGAGCCAGGGAACGATCACGCAAAAAAAAACGGAGCCCGAAGGCTCCGTTCTTTATGCAACCCGCCTGATCAGGCCAGTTTCTTGTGGCGTACCCGGTGTGGCTGGGAAGCCGCATCGCCAAGACGCTGTTTGCGATCGGCTTCGTACTCGGTGTAGTTGCCTTCGAAGAACACCGCTTGCGAGTCGTCTTCGTACGCCAGGATGTGAGTCGCGACGCGGTCAAGGAACCACCGATCGTGGGAGATCACAATGGCGGCGCCCGGGAAGTCCAGCAGGGCTTCTTCCAGGGAACGCAAGGTTTCAACGTCGAGGTCGTTGGACGGTTCGTCGAGCAGCAGGACGTTGCCGCCCTCTTTCAGGGTCAGCGCCAGGTGCAAGCGACCACGCTCACCACCGGACAGGTCCTTGACGAACTTCTGCTGATCGCCGCCCTTGAAGTTGAAACGGCCAACGTAGGTGCGCGACGGGATCTCGTAGTTGCCGATGCGGATCTGGTCGGAACCGTCGGAGATCTGCTGGAACACGGTCTTGCTGCCATCCAGGTCCTCACGGCTCTGGTCAACGCAGGCCAGTTGCACGGTTTCGCCGACTTCGATGCTGCCTGAATCCGGTTGTTCCTTGCCCATCAGCATGCGGAACAGTGTGGATTTACCCGCACCGTTACCGCCGATCACGCCGACGATGGCGCCTTTGGGCATGGAGAACGACAGGTTGTCGATCAGCACGCGATCGCCATAGCCCTTGCTGACGTTCTTGAACTCGATGACCTTGTCACCCAGGCGAGGACCGGCCGGAATGTAGATCTCGTTGGTTTCGCTGCGCTTCTGGAATTCCTGCGATTGCATTTCTTCGAAGCGTTGCAGACGAGCCTTGGATTTCGACTGGCGGGCCTTGGCGCCTTTGCGCACCCACTCCAGTTCTTCCTTCATGGCCTTTTCATGAGCCGACTGCTGCTTGGATTCAGCGGCCAGACGATCGGACTTGGCTTCCAGCCAGCCCGAATAGTTGCCTTCGTACGGAATACCGGCACCGCGGTCAAGTTCCAGAATCCAGCCAGCGACGTTGTCCAGGAAGTAACGGTCGTGCGTGATCGCAACCACGGTCCCCGGGAAGTCGTGGAGGAAATGCTCCAGCCAGGCCACGGAATCGGCGTCCAGGTGGTTGGTCGGTTCGTCGAGCAGCAGCATGTCCGGCGCGGACAGCAGCAGACGGCACAGGGCCACGCGACGTTTTTCACCACCGGACAGGTGTTCGATCCTGGCATCCCAGGCCGGCAGGCGCAGCGCATCGGCGGCGACTTCCAGTTGGCGATCCAGGTTGTGACCGTCGCCCGCTTGCAGAATGGCTTCGAGTTTGGCCTGTTCAGCGGCCAGTTTGTCGAAGTCGGCATCCGGGTCGGCGTATTCGGCGTAGACCTGATCCAGACGCGCCTGGGCGTCCTTGATCACGCTGACCGCTTCCTCGACCACGTCACGCACGGTCTTGGTCGGATCCAGCAGCGGCTCTTGCGGCAGGTAGCCGATGTTCAGGTCCGGCATCGGACGAGCTTCGCCGTCGAACTCGGTGTCGACGCCGGCCATGATTTTCAGCAGAGTGGACTTACCCGAGCCGTTGAGGCCGAGTACGCCGATCTTGGCGCCCGGGAAGAACGACAACGAAATGTTTTTCAGGATTTCCCGCTTCGGCGGAACAACTTTGCCCAGCCGATGCATGGTGAAGACGTATTGAGCCATGGAGAACCTAGGGTCAGTGACTGATGAATTAAGCGCGGGCGAAGCCGGGGCCAGGCCATACGCGCCGCCAGCGATTGATCGTTATCAATGCGCGCGCGCGGAAAAAGCCTGAGTCTAGGAGCTGGAACGCTCCCGCGTAACCGGCAAAGCTACCTTAATGATGAAAGGCAGTCCAGCCGAGAGGGGCTGGCACTTTGCCACAACTCAAGGCATGCTAGCCGCCCTCCGGGCGTCCGGCTTATAGTGCACGTCGCGCCAATCCAGCCAAACCGCAGGATCACAGTTTGTCCAATGTCACTCCGCCTTCGTCCGTGAGCGCACTGCACCCTGCGACCGGATCGCCCCTGCGCGGCACCTTGAAAGGCGCGTTGGCGACGCTTGCCCTGCTGTTGCTCGGATTGCTGTTCTGGCAGTTACTTGATCAACTGAGCGAAACCCAAAAAAACCAGCGCCAATACACCATCGACTACACCGCCGATCTGGCCGCGCAAGTCAGCCTGAACATGGCGCTCAACGCCCAGATCGCGCTGAATCTGCTACCGATCATCGAACAACCGCAAACCGCCGACCAGCAACAGGCGTTGTTGCGCAAATTGCAGCAATCCTTGCCTGACGCGCTCAGCCTGGCGCTGCTCAGCCCCTCGGGGAAAGTCCTCAGTGACAGCACCAGCGACAGCCAGGATGCCGACTACCTGAGCGATCTGGTCCGGCGCAGTCGCGCCCAGGCGCACTATTTCAGCAACGCCAACGACGGTTCGGTGGTGCATCTATTGCTGCACCAGGCCAGCGGCAGCACTCGCGGCTACTGGGTCTTGCGCCTGCGACCGACGTTTTTCTCTTCATTGACCAAACAGAGTGAGGCGGGAATCCGTCCGCAGTGGGTGGTGGAAAACCGCATCAATCAACAGATCATCAGCCGCGACGACGGGTTGCCATCCAGCAAGCCGGACACGGTAAACGCCGATGACCTGGCCAACAGCGTGCTGGTCGTTCCACTCAGTAACAGCGACTGGCAGTTACGCGGGCTGTTTGACCGGCAACGGGTGATCGAGCAACTGCTGCCGGCGTTTATCGGTAAATGCCTGCTGGGGCTGGCCCTGTCGCTGATACCGCTCATCGCATTGTTGAATATGCGCCGACGCCAGCGTCAATTGCATGAAGGCCGTCGACGCTATCAAGACATCTTCGACGGTACCGGTGTTGCGCTCTGCGTGCTTGATCTGTCCGGGCTCAAGGCCTGCTTCGACAAGGCACAACTGCAGACCAGCGAGCAATTGCGGCTGTGGCTGGAGAACGCCGAACAACGCCGGCAATTGCTGCAAGAGTTGCGCATCACTGAAGTCAACCAGGTTGCCTTGCACCTACTCAATGTTCAGTCCTGCGAGCACGCCTGGAAGCTGTTGATCGAAGGCGGGCCACTGGATGGCACTGCCATCGGCAACCAGCTACTCGACGCCGTGCTCAACCAGCAGAAACAGCTGGAACTGGAGATCAAGCTCAAGGACACCCAGGGCCGCGACCAGCATTTGTGGCTGGTGCTGCGTTTGCCGGAAGAACAGCACGACGCCAAAGCGGTGATCCTCAGCATCACTGACATCACCAGCCGCAAACTGGTCGAGCTGTCGCTGCTGGAACGTGAAGGTTTCTGGTCGGATGTCGTGCGCACCGTCCCGGATCACCTCTACGTGCAAGACGTGATAAGCCAGCGGATGATTTTCAGCAACCATCACCTGGGCCAGACGCTGGGATACAGCAAAACCGAACTGCATCAGATGGGCGAGTACTTCTGGGAAATTCTGCTGCACCCTGAAGACGCCGATCATTACCACCGCTTGCGTCAGGAACAACGCCAGGCCGGTTACACCCAACTGCTTCAGTGCCAGTTGCGTTTCCGCCACCGCGACGGTAAATGGCTGCGTTTCGAAATCCGCGAGCAGGCGCTGGCGCGGGACAAGCACGACCAGGTCACCCGCATCATTGGCGTGGCCAAAGACATTACCGATCAGATCGAAGCCAGCGAATCCTTGCGCGACAGTGAACAGCGCTACCGGATGCTCGCTGAAAGCATCAGCGACGTGATTTTCTCCACCGACAGCAAACTCTCGCTCAATTACGTCAGCCCGTCGGTGAACGCTGTACTGGGCTATGACGTTGACTGGATCTTCCAGAACGGCTGGCAATCAACCATTGCCAACCCGCAACAATTGACCGGCATCTACAGCCTGATGGACCGGGTCAGCAAGGCCCTGGATAAGCCCGAGCAACTGGCGCAACTGCGCAGTCAGGTGCAAACCCAGTTGTTTCTGTTCGACTGTTTGCGCGCCGACGGTCGCAAGATCCCGATCGAACTGCGCCTGGTATTGGTGTGGGATGAACATGGCGCGTTCGAAGGCGTGCTCGGGGTCGGCCGTGATATCAGCCAACAGCGCCGCGCCGAGAAAGACCTGCGTATGGCGGCCACGGTTTTCGAGCACTCGACATCAGCGATTCTGATCACCGACCCGGCCGGCTACATCGTGCAGGCCAACGAGGCCTTCAGCCGCGTCAGCGGTTATGAAGTGGCGCAGGTCCTCGACCAGTTGCCAAATATGCTGACCGTCGATGATCAGCAGGAAGCTCACCTGCGCTATGTGCTCAAGCAACTGCATCAGCACAGCACCTGGGAAGGCGAAGTCTGGCTCAAACGCCGCAACGGTGAACACTACCCGGCCTGGGTTGGCATCACCGCGGTACTCGATGACGAAGGCGACCTCGCCAGCTATGTGTGCTTCTTCAGCGACATCAGCGAGCGCAAGGCCAGCGAACAACGGATTCACCGCCTCGCCTACTACGACGCCCTGACCCACCTGCCCAACCGCACCTTGTTCCAGGACCGACTGCACACCGCACTGCAATCGGCGGAGCGGCAGAAGTCGTGGGTGGTGCTGATGTTCCTCGACCTCGACCGTTTCAAACCGATCAACGACTCCCTCGGCCACGCCGCCGGCGACCGCATGCTCAAGGAAATGGCCACTCGCCTGCTCGGCTGCGTCGATGAAGATGACACCGTGGCGCGCATGGGCGGCGACGAGTTCACCTTGCTCCTGCAATCGCGTGTCAACCGCGAGATCGCCCTGAACCGGGCGATTCATGTGGCCGAACAGATTCTTGCCAGCCTGGTGAAACCGTTTGTCCTCGAAGGTCGCGAGTTCTTTGTCACCGCCAGTATCGGCATCGCCTTGAGTCCGCAGGACGGCAACGAGCTGAGCCAGCTGATGAAGAACGCCGACACCGCGATGTACCACGCCAAGGAGCGCGGCAAGAACAACTTCCAGTTTTATCAGGCCGACATGAACGCCAGCGCCCTGGAGCGTCTGGAGCTGGAAAGCGACCTGCGCCACGCCCTTGAGCAAAACGAATTCGTTCTGTACTACCAGCCGCAATTCAGCGGCGACGGTAAACGCCTGACCGGTGCCGAAGCCCTGCTGCGCTGGCGTCATCCGCGTCGCGGGCTGGTGCCGCCGGGAGACTTCATTCCAGTGCTCGAAGAGCTCGGGCTGGTGGTGGATGTCGGCGACTGGGTCATCAGCGAGGCCTGCCGTCAGCTCAAGAGCTGGCACCAGAGCAAGGTCCGCGTACCGAAAGTCTCGGTGAACATCTCCGCACGGCAATTCTCCGACGGCCAACTCGGCACGCGCATCGCCACCATCCTCAAGGACACTGGCCTGCCACCGGCCTGTCTGGAACTGGAGCTGACCGAAAGTATCCTGATGCGTGAAGTCAGCGAAGCCATGCAGATTCTCGCCGGGCTGAAAAACCTTGGCCTGAGCATCGCGGTCGATGACTTCGGCACCGGCTATTCATCGCTGAACTACTTGAAGCAGTTCCCGATCGATGTGCTGAAAATCGACCGGACCTTCGTCGACGGCCTGCCGTCCGGTGAACAGGACGCGCAGATTGCCCGGGCGATCATCGCCATGGCCCACAGCCTGAACCTGGCGGTCATCGCCGAGGGCGTGGAAACCCACGAACAGCTCGACTTCCTGCGTGAACACGGCTGCGACGAGGTGCAGGGTTACCTGTTCGGCCGGCCGATGCCGGCGGGTCGCTTCGAAGCGCAGTTCAGCAATGATGCGTTGTTCATGTTCGACTGAGATTTTTAGCGCCACAGATGACGTCATCGCGAGCAGGCTCGCTCCCACATTTGAAATGCGCTCCCCCTGTGGGAGCGAGCCTGCTCGCGATTGGGCCGGCACGATCACCGCTGATCCCTGCATGAACACCACTTGTCTGCGACATGATGTCCTTTCATATGCCAGACAAAACCCATTGGGTTAGAATGCCTTCCTTTTCTGCCCCCGATCCTTGAGGACCGCCATGTTCAGCCGTGATTTGACTATTGCCAAGTACGACGCCGACCTTTTTGCCGCCATGGAGCAAGAAGCTCAGCGCCAGGAAGAACACATCGAGCTGATCGCTTCGGAAAACTACACCAGCCCAGCGGTGATGGAAGCTCAAGGCTCGGTTCTGACCAACAAGTACGCCGAAGGCTACCCAGGCAAGCGCTACTACGGCGGTTGCGAGTACGTCGACGTGGTTGAGCAGCTTGCAATTGATCGAGCCAAGCAGCTGTTCGGCGCCGATTACGCCAACGTTCAGCCGCACGCCGGTTCGCAAGCCAACAGCGCCGTTTACCTGGCCCTGCTGCAAGCTGGCGACACCCTCCTGGGCATGAGCCTGGCCCACGGCGGTCACCTGACCCACGGTGCCAGCGTTTCCTCCTCCGGCAAGCTGTACAACGCCGTGCAGTACGGTATCGATGCCAACGGCCTGATCGACTACGACGAAGTCGAGCGTCTGGCAGTTGAGCACAAGCCAAAAATGATCGTGGCCGGTTTCTCTGCCTACTCGCAGATCCTGGACTTCCCGCGCTTCCGTGAAATCGCTGACAAGGTCGGCGCCTACCTGTTTGTCGACATGGCTCACGTGGCCGGCCTGGTCGCTGCTGGCGTCTACCCGAACCCGGTTCCATTCGCTGACGTGGTCACCACCACGACCCACAAGACCCTGCGCGGTCCACGTGGCGGTCTGATCCTGGCTCGCGCCAACGCCGATATCGAGAAGAAGCTGAACTCCGCGGTATTCCCGGGCGCCCAGGGCGGCCCGCTGGAACACGTGATCGCCGCTAAAGCGATCTGCTTCAAGGAAGCACTGCAGCCAGAGTTCAAGACCTACCAGCAACAAGTGGTCAAGAACGCCCAGGCCATGGCCGGCGTGTTCATCGAGCGCGGCTTTGACGTGGTGTCCGGCGGTACTGAAAACCACCTGTTCCTGTTGTCGCTGATCAAGCAGGAAATCTCCGGTAAAGACGCCGACGCCGCTCTGGGCAAGGCTTTCATCACCGTGAACAAGAACTCGGTACCGAACGATCCACGCTCCCCGTTCGTCACCTCCGGCCTGCGTTTCGGTACTCCGGCTGTGACCACTCGTGGCTTCAAAGAGGCTGAGTGCAAAGAGCTGGCCGGCTGGATCTGCGACATCCTGGCAGATCTTTCCAACGACGCCGTCATCGACGCCGTTCGTGAGAAGGTCAAGGCTATCTGCAAGAAGCTGCCGGTATACGGCGCTTAATCAGCCCGCTTAACCGCAGCACAAAGAAACCGGCCAGTGATGGCCGGTTTTTTTTGCCTGCAAAACCGCTCAAGTCCGGGCCTTGCCATCCAACTGGTAAGACCGGTAAAGCCAATTCGTCATTTTCTGCTTGCGATCATCTGAAAACAGCGCCTAAACTGCGCCTGCACTGGACATACCGGTAAGACCACAATAATTAAGTCCTGAGTCTGATGCCGTGCGCACAGCAACCAGGACACTCACCAGGACTCCTCCCATGCTCAGATGGTGCTCGCGCTCAATCTTCCTTCAAGTTGTCCTTGGACTGGTGCTTGGCATCGTCTGCGGACTGACCCTTCCCGAATACTCCGCCCAGCTAAAACCTCTCGGCGACGGTTTCATAAAACTGATCAAAATGCTCATCGGCCTGATCGTGTTCTGCGTGGTCGTCAGTGGTATTTCCGGCGCTGGCGACCTGAAAAAGGTCGGACGCATCGGCCTCAAGTCAGTGATCTACTTCGAAGTGCTGACCACCATCGCCTTGGTGATCGGTCTGGTGTTCGCGTTCAGCACCGGCATCGGCAGCGGTGCGAACATTCATCTGGATCAGCTTTCCACCGCCGACATGGGCGACATCGCCCAGCGCGGCCAGCACATGCACACCACCACCCAGTTCCTGATGGACCTGATCCCGACCTCGGTGCTGGGCGCCTTTGCCGACAACAACATCCTGCAAGTGCTGCTGTTCTCGGTGTTGTTCGGCAGCGCGCTGAACCTGGTAGGTGAGGCGGCATCGGGAATCTCGCGGCTGATCAACGAACTCAGCCATGTGATCTTCCGCATCATGGGCATGATCGTGCGTCTGGCACCGATTGGCGTGTTTGGTGCGATTGCCTTCACCACCAGCAAATATGGCCTGGACTCCCTGCAACACCTGGGCAGTCTGATCGGTCTGTTCTACCTGACGTGTGCGGTGTTCGTGTCATTGATCCTGGGTCTGGTGATGCGTCTTTCCGGCCTGCGGCTGCTGCCATTTCTCAAGTACCTGCGCGAAGAGTTGCTGATCGTTCTGGGCACCGCCTCCTCCGATGCTGTGCTGCCGCAAATCATGCGCAAGCTGGAACACCTGGGTATTGGCAGCTCGACGGTTGGACTGGTGATTCCCACCGGATACTCGTTCAACCTCGACGGCTTTTCGATCTACCTGACCCTGGCCATCGTGTTCATCGCCAATGCCACCGGTACACCGCTGGCCATGACCGATTTGCTGACGATCCTGTTGGTCTCGCTGATCACCTCCAAAGGCGCCCACGGTATTCCCGGCTCGGCACTGGTGATTCTGGCAGCGACCTTGACCGCGATCCCGGCGATTCCGGTGGTGGGTCTGGTGCTGGTACTCGCGGTGGACTGGTTCATGGGCATCGGCCGCGCGCTGACCAACCTGATCGGCAACTGCGTCGCCACGGTGGCCATCGCCCGCTGGGAAAAAGACATCGATGTCCAGCGCGCCAACAAGGTACTGTCCGGCGAGCAGGGCTACACCTTCCAGCCACGTAAAACCACGCCGCCGGCCCATCAACAAGAATTTTGACCGAACCTTGTGCCTGTCACTGGCAGGCCCAACAATCAACGCTTTACCGTCTCTCATGGAGCGAACAGTGATCACCTCGTCGACAGTTGTAAATTCAGTGGTTGAAAAGCTTCGCACCGCATTGGCGCGGGGACAGTGGAGCTCTGGCGACATGTTGCCGGGGCAACGCGAACTGGCTGAACAACTGGGCATCAGCCGGCCGAGCCTGCGTGAAGCGGTGATCGTGCTGGAAACCCTTGGCCTGGTACGCTCCATGCCCGGCAAAGGTGTAGTGGTGCTGGAGGCCAGCCTCAATGACGCGCCCACCAATGACAGTGGTGTGGCCGGTGCCAGCCTCGAGGATGTGCTGCAACTGCGTTACACCCTCGAACCGTTCATTGTCGGGTTGGTTGCCCAATCCATCAGCAGCAAGGAAATCGGGCAACTGCGCCTGACGCTGATGGACATGCGCGAAGCCCTCGAAGCCAACGACAGCGAAGCCGGGATGAACGCTTATATCGCATTCCACGAAGAGCTGTTTACCCTGACCTCGAATCCGATCTTCCAGAGCGTCGTGCAGCAAACCAGCAATGCGCTCAAACAGAGCGCCGAGGGGCTACGCAACTCGCCGGAGCATTTGGCCGAACGTCTGGAAGAAAACGAAGCCGTGGTCCGTGCGATCCGCAGCAAGAACAGCGCTCTGGCCAGCGCCGAAATGCGTCGGCACATCCTTCAGGAAGGCCAACGCATGGGCATTGAACTGAACATCCCGGACGACAATCTGGGCCAATAGCTGCTGTAGAAAAAACCTTATCGGCAACCGGACTGGAGACAGGCCATGAGTTCCTACGCCCTGAAAAATCCCGTTTTCTCGATTTCTGCCGCCCTGCCCTTGCGCCGCCAGAGCGAAAGGAAGCGCTGCGTCGACGACATCTATCCGCAGATTTTCGACGCCATTCTCGAACAACGTATCGCCCCGGCCAGCCGCTTCACTGAAGAAAGCCTCGGCCAGGCATTCGGTGTCAGCCGCAGTATCATCCGGCAAGTACTGGCGCGATTGTCTCATCAGCAGGTGGTCATCCTGCGGCCCAATCATCGCCCGCAAGTCGCGGCGCCCGATGCCGAACAAACCCGCCAGATACTCCACGCCCGCAGGCTGACTGAAACCACTCTGGTGCGACTGGCCTGCCAACAGCCGACTTCCCGGCACCTGCCGCAGTTACGCGAATTGATCGAGCGCGAACGCCGCTGCATCGAGCAGAACCAACGGGGGCCGGCCATTCGCCTCTCAGGCGAATTCCACCTGCAACTGGCGCACGTCGCGGGCAACGCGCCGCTGGCGCAGTTCCTCGGCAGCCTGGTGCCGCTGACTTCGCTGGCTATCGCCCACTACGAAGAACAGTCGTGCAGTTATTGTGCGTGGCAAGAACATGCGGCGATTGTCGAGGCGGTGGAGCGCGGGGATGCCAAGGTTGCCGAGAGGTTGATGACCGAGCACCTGGATCATATTGAGAAGAAATTGCTGAACTAAGAACTGGCGTCCGGCCGAAATCGTGTTGCCGGTTAGATCGCCTTCGCGAGCAGGCTCGCTCCCACACTGGATTTCGATCGTTCACACAACTCATGTTCACCGAAGATCAAATGTGGGAGCGAGCCTGCTCGCGATGGCGGTCTCAAACACGCTGAAAATATCCGAGCTTACTCAGCCGCCACTCGCGCAAACCCCTCGCGGATTTTCTCTTCCGGCAAGTCATCGGCAATAAACACGATCACGCTTTCACGTACGTCGTCCTTGGCCCATTCGGTATCCCAGTCGAAACCGTACAGTTTCAACACGCCCTGAAACACCATGCGCCGTGGTTCGCCGAGGATGTTCAGAACGCCCTTGTAGCGCAGCAATTGCTTGCCATGTTCCTCCAGCAGTTCGTTCATGAACTCACTGAGCTTGTCGATATCCAGCGCTTTTTCAGTGCGCAGCACCAGGCTGGAGATGCGGTCGATGGACGGCGCCTTGCTCACTGGACGCAGGCTTACACCACCGCCGAGGTCGGCGTTGAGGTTGAAGCCACGCACGTCGAGCAACTCGGCCAGGTCGATCTTCCCATGTTCGACCACGCGAATCGGCGCGCGACGATTGATGCGGGTCAGACGTTCGCTCAGTGCAGAAAAGGTTGCCTCGTCCACCAGATCGCGCTTGCTCACCAGCAAGCGGTCGGCAAAACCAATTTGCGCCTGAGCGATGGTTTGGGTCAGGTGCTGCTCAGCGTGAGCTGCGTCGACCAAGGTGATGATGCCGTCGAGGATGTAGCGCTCGCGCAGCTCTTCATCGATGAAGAAGGTCTGCGCCACTGGTGCAGGATCCGCCAGGCCGGTGCATTCGATCACCAGGCGGTCGAAGGTGATTTCGCCGCTGTCCAGGCGTTCCAGCAGCAGGTACAGGGCCTTGGTCAGGTCGGTGTGAATGGAGCAGCAGACGCAGCCGTTGGACAGCGTCATGACTTGCACCGGCTCATCGCCCAATAGCTGGGTGTCGATGCCGGCGTCGCTGAATTCGTTTTCGATCACGGCGATTTTCAGGCCGTGCTCGGCTTTGAGCAGATGACGCAGCAGCGTGGTCTTGCCGGCGCCGAGAAAGCCGCTGAGGATCGTTACCGGGATGGGTGAGGACAAAGACGGTTCTCCTGATGACTGAAGGAACACAAAACAAATGTGGGAGCGAGCCTGCTCGCGATGGCGGACTGTCAGTCAACACGAATGTTGAATGCAAGACCGTCATCGCGAGCAGGCTCGCTCCCACAGGGATCGCGTTAACCCGGCAGCCGGGTCAACAGCACTTCGGCCCACCTTTTCCACCGTAGCGAGCCTCTTGGCGTTCCCGGAAGAACGCCTCGTAGCTCATCACCGGTTTGTCCGGGTGTTTGGTTTGCATATGCTCGACGTAGGTGTCGTAGTCGGGCATGCCGACCATCAGGCGCGCGGCCTGACCGAGGTATTTACCGAGGCGACTCAGGTCATTGAACATGGTTGCAACCCTCGATTACGCATCCGGAATGGCCTGGAATGGCGATTCTTTATCCGTGCGCTCTTTGCTGCCCCAGGCGGAAATACCGACCTTGAGCGCATAGAACAGGATGCTGAATACCACGAACAGGAACAGCGCCGTCAGCGTTGCGTTGGTGTAGGCGTTGTAGATCACGTGCTGCATCTGGTCGATGTCCTTGGCCGGGGCCAGAATCTGACCGTTGGCCAGCGCATCGCTGTATTTCTTGGCCAGCGACAGGAAGCCAATCGCCGGGTTGGCGTCGAACAGCTTGATGAAGCCTGCGGTGGTGGTGCAGATCAGCAGCCATGCCGCTGGCAGCAAGGTCACCCAGATGTAGCGCTGGCGTTTCATTTTGATCAGCACGACGGTGCCGAGCATCAGCGCGATACCGGCCAGCATCTGGTTGGAGATACCGAACAGCGGCCACAAGGTGTTGATCCCTCCCAACGGGTCAATCACGCCTTGGTACAGCAAGTAACCCCACATCGCCACGCAACCGGCGGTCGCGATCAGGTTGGCGGTCCAGGATTCCGTGCGTTTGAGCGCTGGGACGAAGGAGCCGAGCAAGTCCTGCAGCATGAAACGCCCGGCACGTGTACCGGCGTCGACTGCGGTCAGGATGAACAGCGCTTCAAACAGGATCGCGAAGTGGTACCAGAACGCCATGGTGTTCTCACCCGGCAGAATGTTGTGCAGGATCTGCGCGATACCGACCGCCAGGGTCGGCGCACCGCCGGCACGGGCCAGGACGGTGGTTTCACCGATGTCCCGGGCGACTGCGTGCAGAGCTTCCGGAGTAATCGCGAAGCCCCAACTGCTGACGGTTTGCGCGACTTGCATCACATCACCGCCGACGATAGCCGCCGGGCTGTTCATCGCAAAGTAGACACCTGGCTCGATCACCGAAGCAGCCACCATCGCCATAATGGCCACGAAGGACTCCATCAGCATGCCGCCGTAACCGATGTAACGGGCATGGCCTTCGCTGGCCAGCAGCTTGGGCGTAGTCCCCGAAGCGATCAGCGCGTGGAAACCCGATACCGCACCGCAGGCAATGGTGATGAACAGGAACGGGAACAGACCGCCCTTCCATACCGGGCCGGTGCCGTCGGTGAACTGGGTCAATGCCGGCATTTTCAGCTCGGGCATGGTGATCAGGATGCCAATCGCCAGGGCGATGATGGTACCGATCTTGAGGAAGGTCGACAGGTAGTCACGCGGCGCCAGGATCAGCCAGACCGGCAGTACTGCCGCGACGAAACCGTAGCCGATCAGCATCCAGGTGATCTGGATCCCGGTGAAGCTGAAGGCCTTGGCCCAGACCGGATCAGCAGCAATCTGCCCGCCGAGCCAGATCGAACCGAGCAACAGAAGCACGCCGACGAGGGAGATTTCACCGATGCGGCCCGGGCGGATGTAGCGCATGTAAACGCCCATGAACATCGCGATCGGGATGGTCGCCATCACCGTGAAAATACCCCAAGGGCTTTCGGCCAGGGCCTTGACCACGATCAGCGCCAGCACCGCAAGGATGATGATCATGATCAGGAAGCAGCCAAACAGCGCGATGGTCCCGGGGATGCGGCCCATTTCTTCACGGACCATATCACCCAGAGAGCGGCCGTTGCGGCGGGTGGACATGAACAGGACCATGAAGTCCTGAACGGCACCGGCCAGTACCACGCCGGCGATCAGCCAGAGCGTACCGGGCAGGTAGCCCATCTGCGCCGCCAGTACTGGGCCGACCAATGGCCCTGCGCCCGCAATGGCCGCGAAGTGGTGACCGAAAAGAATGTGTTTGTTGGTCGGCACATAGTCCAGACCGTCATTGTTGAGCACTGCGGGGGTGGCGCGCAGTGGATCGAGCTGCATCACATTGTTAGCGATGAACAGACTGTAGTAACGGTACGCAACCAGATAAATGGCGATTGCCGCGACCACAATCCACAAGGCGTTGATCGCCTCGCCTCGGCGCAAGGCCACTACGCCCAGGGCACACGCGCCTACGATTGCCAGCAGCAGCCAGGGTAAGTGGCGTAGCAGGCTATTATTATTTTTCATTTTTTAATTCCAGCCAGGGTGGACAAGAAAGAGAACCACTTCGAGTTTAACGCTACTGGCACTAAAGACCATACCCCGACATTCGTCGAGGCCTGGAGTGGCAGCCTGTGCGGATGCGGGTCTATAGTCAGCGAACTTTCCGAGGATTGCGCCATGAGCGACCACCCTGCCAATCGCCGCCGCTTCAAACGTATTGCATTCGATGCCAAGACCGAGCTCATTCAGGGCAAACATCAGTGGCCGGTGAAACTGCTCGACCTGTCACTCAAGGGCCTGTTGATCGAACGTCCCGAGCCATGGCTTGGGGACAAGGAGCAGATATTTTCGGTCAACATTCACTTGAGCAAGGAGGCCGAGATCCGCATGGACGTGCAGCTGACCCATGAAGAGCACGGTCAGCTCGGCTTCGTCTGTCGCTACATCAGCCTGGAATCCGTCAGCAGCCTGCGGCGCCTGATCGAGCTGAATCTGGGTGATCAGGCCGAACTTGAACGGGAGTTGGGAGCACTGATCAAGGATTGATCGTTACTCGAACAACGCGTCCAACGCCTGCTCCAATCGGGTCACCGCGATAATCCGCAACCCGGCAGGCGCTTCCTTAGGCGCATTGCCCTTGGGCACGATGGCGCGTTTGAAACCGTGCTTGGCGGCTTCCTTCAAGCGTTCCTGACCGCTCGGCACCGGCCGCACTTCACCAGACAAGCCAACCTCACCGAACACCAGCAGATCGTGGGGCAATGGTCGATTGCGCAGGCTGGACATCACGGCCGCCATCAACGCCAGGTCGGACGCGGTTTCCAGCACCTTGACCCCGCCGACCACGTTGAGAAACACGTCCTGGTCGTGGGTTGGAATACCGCCGTGGCGGTGCAGCACCGCCAACAGCATGGCCAGACGATTCTGATCCAGGCCGAGGGTCACACGACGCGGGTTGGCCAGGTGGCTGTCGTCCACCAGTGCCTGAACTTCCACCAGCATCGGACGCGTGCCTTCCCAGGTCGCCATCACCACGCTACCCGGTACTTCCTCTTGCGCGCGCGTGAGGAAAATCGCCGAAGGGTTGGAGACTTCCTTCAAGCCCTTGTCGGTCATCCCGAACACGCCCAGCTCATTCACGGCCCCAAAACGGTTTTTCACCGCCCGCAACAGACGCAAGCGTCCATCCGACTCGCCTTCGAAATACAGCACCGTGTCGACCATGTGCTCCAGCACTCGGGGACCTGCCAATGCGCCTTCTTTAGTCACGTGGCCAACCAGGAAAATCGCCGTTCCGCTTTGTTTCGCGTAACGCACCAGCAACGCCGCACTTTCGCGGACCTGGGACACTCCGCCCGGTGCCGATTGCAGCTGCTCGGTGAAAATCGTCTGAATCGAGTCGATCACCATGACCTTGGGCTTTTCGATGCGAGCCGTGGCAATGATGGTTTCGATGCAGGTTTCGGTCATCACCCGCAATTGGTCCTGCGGCAAGCCCAGACGTCGGGCACGCATGGCCACTTGCTGCTGGGATTCTTCACCGGTGACGTAGAGCGCCGGCATGCGAGTCGCGAGGTTGCACAGGGTTTGCAGAAGGATGGTCGACTTACCGATCCCTGGATCACCGCCGATCAGCACCACCGAGCCGTCGACCAGACCGCCACCGAGTACGCGGTCCAGCTCACCGGAGGCGGTGGAGAAACGTGGAATCTCTTCGACGCTGACTTCGGCCAGGGTCTTGATCTGCGCCTGCTGCCCGGCCCAGCCGGTACGACCACTGGGGGCTGCCGCACCACCACTTTCCACCATGGTTTCGGTCAAGGTGTTCCAGGCCCCGCATTCGCCGCATTGGCCGGCCCACTTGGGGAAGGTCGAACCGCACTCGGTGCAGCCATACATGCGTTTTGCCTTGGCCATCTGAACTCCTGGAAAAAACCGCGATGATAGCTCAGCTGGAGAGGTTCGGCGCGCTGTCCTGATGACTGTTGTTCAATATAACTTCTGGTGTATTGATCGATCATCGTTGGCGCCTCACACTAGTTCAACTTCACTTACAGTAAAACTCAGCGCCACAACAACTTATTCGACTATACGAATGAGCACTCTCCATGTTTACATTGAACAGCACTTGTCCAACTTTTCGCCCAGAAGCTTGAAGCCGAATACTGCAAACACCCACGCCCCCAACCCAACAAACCTGTACAACTATTAAAAATCCAACCCCCGCACGTACAAGATTCACCTCGAAAAAAATGATGGCACTTTGTAAACTATTCGCCGCGACACGAGTCGATAGCAGCGAGCGCTGTAAGTAGTTGTGTCGAGCAAAACCCGATTTGCTGACTTACACTGCGCTCACCAACCTCATCTGTAACAAGGAATAACGCTATGGGCGTGCTAAGTGAATTCAAGGCCTTCGCGGTCAAAGGTAATGTGGTCGACATGGCCGTCGGTATCATCATCGGCGCCGCGTTTGGCAAGATCGTTTCGTCGTTTGTCGGTGACGTCGTCATGCCGCCAATCGGCCTGTTGATCGGTGGGGTGGACTTCGCGGACCTGGCGGTCACGCTGAAAGCGGCGCAGGGCACTACCCCGGCCGTGGTGATGGCCTACGGTAAATTCATCCAGAGCATTATCGACTTCCTGATCGTCGCGTTCGCGATCTTCATGGGCGTGAAAGCCATCAACCGCCTGAAGCGTGAAGAAGCTGTGGCACCAAGCCTGCCGCCGGTTCCGACCAAGGAAGAAGAGCTGCTGAGCGAAATTCGCGACCTGCTCAAGGTGCAGAACAACAAGCCCTGAGGGCTGTACTGCGAAAACAACGGCGCCTGATTGGCGCCGTTTTTCATTACCAGTAGTTTTCGACGGCAATCTGGCCAGGTCGACGAGTCAGGCTCAGTTGCATGTCGCGCTCTTTAAGCAGCTTGCGCGTGTCATCGATCATCTGCGGGTTTCCGCAGAGCATTACCCGCGAATGCTCAGCCGTCATGGCAACATCAGCCACCCGCTCTAGCTCACCGCTTTTGATCAACTGGGTGATTCGCCCGTTCAACGCTTGCGGATGCTGCTCACGGGTCACAGTGGCGATAAATTGCAGTTTATGATGATGCTCCGCCAGATAGTCGCGCGCTGCCAACTCGGCAATCAGCGCCTGATACGCCAGCTCCCGCGCTTCGCGCACGCTATACACCAGAATGATTCGCTCGAATTTCTCCCAGACCTCGAAGTCCTGCAGGATCGACAGAAACGGCGCGATGCCGGTACCTGTGGACAACAACCAGAGATCACGCCCATCGACAAAGCGATCAAGGGTCAGAAAGCCGAACGCCTGACGGTCGACCATCAAGGTATCCCCCACCTTCAGACGACTCAGCTCGCTGGTGAATTCGCCTCCCGGCACAACGATGGAAAAGAACTCAAGAAACTCGTCATGGGGTGAAGAGACCATGGAATAGGCGCGCCATACCGTGCTGCCATCGAGCTTGGTAACCCCCAAACGGGCAAATTGCCCGGCCCGAAAACGAAAGCCAGGATCTCGCGTGGTACGCAACGTGAACAGGCCGGGCGTTAACGGCTGGACATCGAGTAAGGCTTGCCGGGTGAACTTCTCTGCGCTGACAGTCATGGGGCGCTCCATAGATATGGTTGCTCCAGTGTCCCGCAAAGCTGCGCGCAGAAACACCGCCGGTTTGTAGTGGCATTAATGAATAAATGAGAACGACTAGCTAATACTTGAAAGCTGGACATGCTCTTGGAAAATTACAATTTTTGCGATGTTCTTTAAATACCAGACAACATCTCATGTGCGTTACAGCAGACAGTGTTGCCCTAAGAACCGGTTATTCATTAAGCGAGCCGCTCAAGAACAAAAAATCACTTCACACGAGTAGGATTCATCCTACACTCGTGACGTGAAAATATTGGATCCAAAACCGAACAGAACGCGACGTACGGAGAGAGTTTTCTATGGACATCTGGAAGGAGACCCAACTCAAACAATTGATTTATGAGTCAAACATTGAAAACGCTTACAAAATTGCACTCAATTTCTTTAACAACCTTGGTTATGAATACTGCGCATTTTCGATGATTTCTCATGCGGCAAACCACTATTTTAATGACATAAACCTTAATAATTACTCACATGGCTGGAGCACGCGTTATGAAAAAAACCACTACGACACGATAGACCCAATAGTGGCGCATTGCTCTCAATCAACGTTCCCCATTCTCTGGGACAGAGAAACTTTCGCTAAAGTCCCTGAGCTGGGGCGCGCGCTCGCGGAACAAGGCTTGCAGTACGGTTGGTCACAGCCAGTGCATGACCTTAACCACCACAACAGCAGCATGCTCAGCGTCGCCCGAAGTCATTTGCGGATCAGCGCTTATGAACTCTATGAGAATCTCGGCTACGCGACGCTCATCAGCCACAAGCTGCACGCCCTCGCTATGCAAAAACTGAGCAGCAAGAGTCCGGGATACGTGAGTGTGACCCATTTATCGCCACGGGAAACGGAGGTGCTGAAGTGGTCTGCGCAAGGCAAGACTGCGCTGGACATCGGGACCATTCTCAGTCTCAGCCCGCGCACGGTGAATTTCCACATTGGCAGTGCGATCAGGAAACTGGGCGTCACCAACAAGATTTCCGCCGTGGTGCAGGCAGCGAAGACTCATCTGTTCTAAGCCTCAATCAACACCACAGCGTGTCAGCGCTGAGCACGACGGAAAAACCAACGAGTAATCCGACGGAAAAAAACGTACCCTTTACGTCCCCCTGAGTGATGGCGCGAGAAACATCGCGACGAAGTACGCTCAGGCGGTCCCGCCAGCATTCAATACGTGCAGAACCGCGGAACCCCCGTTGATTATCCAGAGTCCCCCGCCTCATGCCCTTGCTCGAAAGCCCCTTTGCCCAACTCGACCTGATTCGTCAACCTGAACAGCAAAACGAACCGCTGCAAGCCTTTGACGCGGCCGACGAATACCTGCTCAGTCATCTGGCCGAACAGCAACTCAACGAAGACACTCGAGTTCTGGTGCTCAATGACAGTTTTGGAGCACTGGCGGCAAGCCTCGCCGGCAAGGTTCAGGTCACGAGCAGCAGCGACTCCTTCCTCGCGATCCAGGCCTTGGAAAAGAACCTGGTGCGCAATGGCCAGACATTCGATGCGGTGCCAACAGTGCCCGCCAGTGCGCCGCTGGTCGGACCGTTCGATCGGGTACTGATCCGTGTTCCCAAGACCCTGGCGTTGCTGGAGGAGCAGTTGATCCGCCTGCAAGAACAACTGGCACCCGGTGCTCAGGTGATTGCCGCGGCCATGGTCAAACACTTGCCGCGGGCTGCGGGGGATCTGCTGGAGCGCTACATCGGCCCGGTGCAAGCCTCACTGGCAGTCAAGAAAGCCCGCCTGCTGATTGCCACACCCGACGCCAGACAACCTGCGCAGTCGCCCTACCCGACACGCTACACGCTCGACGAACCGGCTATCGAGCTGCTCAACCACGCCAACGTGTTCTGCCGCGAAGGCCTGGACATCGGCACCCGAGCGTTTCTGCCTCATCTGCCGAAAAACCTGGGCAACGCGCGTGTTGCCGACCTGGGTTGCGGCAACGGTGTGCTGGCAATCGCCAGCGCCCTGCAAAACCCGCAAGCGCATTACACGCTGGTAGACGAATCATTCATGGCCGTACAGTCCGCTGCCGAAAACTGGCGCGCAGCCCTCGGCGAACGCGACGTCATCGTGCGCGCAGGCGATGGTCTGGCCGGGCAGGAACCGCAGTCGCTGGACATAGTGCTGTGCAATCCGCCGTTCCACCAGCAACAGGTGGTCGGTGACTTCCTCGCCTGGCGGATGTTCCAGCAGGCTCGCGAAGCGTTGGTAGTGGGTGGCGCGCTGTACATCGTCGGTAACCGTCATCTGGGTTATCACAGCAAATTGGCGCGTCTGTTCCGGGGTGTCGAGCAGGTCGCGGCAACGCCTAAATTCGTGATCCTCAAGGCCCGTAAATAACGGCCTGCGGCCAGGCAAAAAAAACCCTCCAGCGGAGGGTTATAAATCCGTGCCGCAAGGCACGGGATGGGATGTTCGGGTCGTTCAGTGAGTGCTCAGGCCTGCGGCATTCATGAACATGCGCATCAGGCTGGCCACGACAAACAGCGCCAGTACGCTGCCAGTCCAGATCATTGCCAGCCAGCCGAGCCGTTGCCAGAGCGGCTTCTTTTCAGCCTGCTCGATTTCCTGCAAAGAGTGTTTACCAGCCATCTTCGAATGCTCCTGTAAGACGGCTCAGGCCCCCGGCCCGAGCCTTCGTCACGCAGACTAGTGGTAACCGTCTTCATGGGTCACCTTGCCGCGGAACACGTAGTAGCTCCAGAAGGTGTAACCCAGGATGAACGGGATGATGAACAAGGTGCCGACCAGCATGAAGCCCTGGCTTTGCGGCGGTGCGGCGGCGTCCCAGATCGAGATCGACGGCGGCACGATGTTTGGCCACAGGCTGATTCCCAGACCGCTGTAACCGAGGAAGATCAGCACCAGGGTCAACAGGAATGGGGTGTAGTGCGCATTACGCGCCACAGCGCGCAGTAAACCGTACATCGTCACCAGCACCAGAATTGGCACCGGCAGGAACCAGAACAGGTTTGGCAGGGTGAACCAGCGCGCAGCAATCTCGGCATGCGCCAGCGGGGTCCAGATGCTGACGATACCGGTCACCGCCAACACCACAAACGCCAGTGGTCGCGCCAGATTGTGCATCTGCTCCTGCAACTTGCCTTCGGTTTTCATGATCAGCCAAGTGCAGCCGAGCAACGCATAAGCGACGATTAGCGCCACGCCGCAGAACAGCGAGAACGGTGTCAGCCAGTCCAGCGTACCGCCAGCAAACTGCCGATTGACCACCGGTATGCCGTCAATGAACGCGCCCAGTGCCACGCCCTGAAAGAACGTCGCCGTCAGCGAACCACCGATAAAGCACTTGTCCCAGATGTGCCGCTTGTCGTCCTTGGCCTTGAAGCGGAACTCGAACGCCACGCCGCGAAAGATCAACCCGATCAGCATCAGGATCAGCGGCAAGTACAACGCCGACAGCACCACCGAATACGCCAGCGGAAACGCGCCGAACAAAGCTGCACCGCCCAGCACCAGCCAGGTTTCGTTACCGTCCCAGACCGGCGCGACGGTGTTCATCATCACATCGCGGTCACGGTCGCCCTTGATGAAGGGAAAGAGAATGCCGATTCCCAGGTCAAAACCATCCATGACCACATACATCATGATGCCGAAGATGATGATCACGGCCCAGATCAGCGGAAGATCAATACCCATGACTCAATTCCCCTTGTTCAGGCTGTCGCTGAGATCACCTTCAGTGCCATCGTCGGCAGCGGAAAGCGGACGGGCCGGCGTACGTTGCTGACCAGGACCGCCGTGGCTCGTCTCGGCACCTTCGTTGATTTTCGGACCTTTGCGCACCAGGCGCATCATGTAGCCCAGACCGACACCAAACAGCGAGAAATACACCACGACAAACAGCGCCAGCGTAATGCTCATCTGCAGGAAACTGTGCATAGATGAAGCGTCGGCGGTACGCATCAACCCGTACACCACCCACGGCTGACGACCGATTTCAGTGGTGAACCAACCCGCAAGAATCGCGATCAGGCCCGACGGTCCCATCCACAACGCCAGATAGAGGAACGCACGGTTCGAATACAGCGTGTCGCGCTTACGCAGCCACAGGCTCCACAGACCGGTGAAAATCATCAGGAAACCCAGCCCGACCATGATCCGGAACGACCAGAATACGATGGTCGAATTCGGCCGGTCTTCAGGCGGGAACTCCTTGAGTGCCGGTACCTGCTTGTCCAGCGTGTGGGTCAGGATCAGGCTGCCCAGGTACGGAATTTCGACTGCAAATTTGGTCTTCTCGGCTTTCATGTCTGGCCAGCCGAACAGGATCAACGGGGTCGGCTCGTTGCCGACGTTTTCCCAGTGACCTTCAATCGCGGCGATTTTCGCCGGCTGATGCTTGAGCGTGTTGAGGCCGTGGAAGTCACCGATCACCGCCTGAATGGGCGCGACGATCAAGGCCATCCACATGGCCATCGACAGCATGGTACGGATCGCCGGGTTATCGCGCCCCCGAAGCAAGTGCCAGGCGGCTGACGAGCCAACGAAGAATGCCGTGGCCACAAAGGCCGCCGTGGCCATGTGCATCAGGCGGTACGGGAACGACGGGTTGAAAATCACCGCCAGCCAATCCACCGGGATCACCTGGCCATTAACGATTTCGTAGCCTTGCGGCGTTTGCATCCAGCTGTTGGAGGCGAGAATCCAGAATGTCGAGATCAACGTGCCGATGGCCACCATGACGGTGGCGAAGAAGTGCAGCTTGCGCCCGACCTTGTTCCAGCCAAACAGCATGACCCCGAGGAAACCCGCCTCGAGGAAGAACGCCGTGAGCACTTCATAGGTCAGCAATGGCCCGGTGACGGAACCGGCAAAGTCCGAGAAGCGGCTCCAGTTGGTGCCGAACTGATAGGCCATGACCAATCCGGACACCACGCCCATGCCGAAGTTGACGGCAAAGATCTTCGACCAGAAGTGGTACAGATCACGGTAAGTGTCGTTATGGGTCTTGAGCCACAAGCCTTCGAGCACCGCCAGGTAACTCGCCAGGCCGATGGTGATTGCCGGGAACAGGATGTGAAACGAGATGGTGAACGCGAACTGAATTCGGGCGAGATCAAGTGCCTCCAAACCGAACATAAGTCTTCCTCTGTCAGGTAATACGGCTGCGGGCTGGAAGCCTGCACCCACCGCCCCCACGGGTATGGAGTGTGGCGAATTCAAATTCGTTCTTTTTTTACAATCATCACAACGCAGGGAGTCTGGCCATTTGGCCGTCAGAGCAAAACCACCAAGAGCTTTGATCTGGATCAAGCAACGATGAAAGAGTAGTCCCATTTTCGGCGGCGGGCCGTGTGGTCTTTTGCCGCGTGACAGGTTGCCTCACCGTGGTGTTCAGGGCGGCGGTATGTCCTGTAGCGAGGGTACGACGGGGGCTCCAGGATAAGGAGCTGGCTGACTGAATTCGCCGCGCGCGCAACTTCAGGTTACAACTTGGTGATAATCTCGATTTTTCCCCGTCCAGACCTGCCTGCCGATGCCGACCCAAGCCCCGCTGTTGTTGCGCCATCACCGCCCGTTCATTGCGTTCTGGCTGGCGCGGGTGTTCACCGCCAGCGGTTTTCAGATGCTCACCGTGGCGATCGGCTGGAACCTCTATCAACTCACCGGCAATGTGCTGGACCTGGGACTGGTCGGGCTGGTGGAGTTCGCGCCACGGGTGTTGTTCATGCTCCACACCGGGCATGTGGCGGACCGCTATGACCGGCGCAAGGTCGCGGCCATCTGCCAGTCCTTGCAGGCGATGATCGCCCTCGCCCTGGCCATCGGCAGCGCTACCGACCACGTCACCCGCGAGATGATCTTCATCCTGGCGTTCCTGCTCGGTGCCGCCCGTTCATTTGAAATGCCGACCACCCAGGCGCTGCTGCCGACCATCGTCCCCAGTGCACTGTTTCCGCGTGCAGTGGCAGCGTCCCAATCGGCTCAGCAATCGGCGACCATTGTCGCGCCAGCGCTGGGCGGTTTGCTGTATGCCTTCGGCAGTGTCTGGGTGTATGGCCCGACGGTGATTCTGTACCTCATCGCCTGCACCCTGATGCTGAACCTGCCCGCACGGCAAACCACGCTGAACAAGGGCAAGGCGACGCTGGATTCGTTGCTCGCCGGGATCCGCTTCATTCGCAGCCGCCCGGACATCCTTGGCGCGATTTCATTGGATTTGTTCGCGGTACTGCTCGGTGGCGCCACGGCATTGCTGCCGGTATTCGCCAAAGACATCCTGCTGACTGGCCCTTGGGGGCTGGGCCTGCTGCGCTCGGCGCCAGCGGTCGGGGCCTTGCTGATGTCGCTATGGCTGGCGCGGTTTGCCGTGGAGCGAAAAGTCGGGCGTGTGATGTTTACGGCTGTTGGAGTGTTCGGTGTCGCGACCATTGCCTTCGGCCTGTCGACTTCGTTCTGGTTCTCGCTGGCGGTGCTGGTGGTGCTCGGCGCGGCAGACATGATCAGCATGGTGATCCGCGCGTCCTTCGTGCAACTGGAAACCCCGGACGAAATGCGCGGTCGGGTCAGCGCCGTGAATGGCTTGTTCATCGGTGCCTCGAACCAGCTGGGCGAGTTCGAGTCCGGCCTCACCGCCCATTGGTTCGGCACCGTACCGGCAGTGGTCATGGGCGGAATCGGTACACTGCTGGTCACCGGGGCGTGGATCAAACTGTTCCCGACCCTGGCCCAGCGCGACCGCATGCATGTGCCGGTGGATGAGGAGAAAGCCTCAGCGGTGCCCGCTAAACCAGCAACCCCCCCGCCACAGCCGCACTGACGGCCTTGCCACACAACTGCTCAACCAGCATCAACGCAAATGCGAGGGCAGCGCTCGAACCTTGAGCGGTGATGCAGTTGCCGTCGACGACCACGGGTTGGTCGACGAACGTGCAGCCGGACAACTGATGGCTGGTCGCGGGCAAGCAGGTCATGCGCCGTTGACGCAACACGCCAAAGGCTTGAAGCGCCAGGGCCGGCGACTCGGCGATAGCCGCGAACAAGCGCCCGGCCGCTGCCTGTTGTTTGATCAGTTGTAACAAGGGTTGATGACCCGCCAGGTGCTGAGCGCCCACCGCGCCGCCGGGTAAAACGATCAGATCGAACGGTTGCGCCAGCACATCGACCAGCATCGCGTCGGCAGTCAGGCGAGTACCGCGGGCACAGGTGAGCATGCGCCGCGATTCGACGCTCGCCACCACCACTTCGACTTTCGCACGGCGCAACACGTCGATCAATGTCACGCTTTGCAGGTCGTCGATACCTTCGGCAAGGGTAATCAGGGCTCTAAAGGTCATGGTCTGCGTCCACAGGGTGATCTTTAAAGCGTAGTCAGCTTTGCTGACAGATGTTCGAGCGGTGCTGTTACCCAATGAAACGCTACTTGATGTACAGCTGCGTCGACATCGTATTGCCGGGGGCATTGATCGAGGTATTGCTGAAGGTGAACGTCCCTTCTTGCTTACCCGCCAGATCAAAGGTGTAGACATTACCGACGATCTTGCTGGCCATGCCGGAGCATTCCGTCAGATTGCCGTTTGCGTACGCGCAGACAGGGGTCCGCACGCCATTGACTTGAAAGCCGTCCAGCGTTGCATTCGGCAGGCGACCGTAACCGATCTCCAGCACATAGATCTTGATGTTGGGGCCTGCGTGATCGCACTGCGTCTTCTCTTGCCCTGGCGCAATATTTTCAATGCCGCAGGAGGTCGACTGGACCTTGAGGACCTTGACTTCACTCAACGGCGGTGCGGACGCCGCCATTACGGTTTGTGTACCGACCAACAAGGTGCCAAACAGGCCAAATGCCAGAATCATCCTGCTCTTTATAGAAGACATATCCACTCCTGAAACCAGCGCGCAGTATGCCCCCACTCCCCCGGACGGTAAAACATCGCCGACGATCAACGCCATTAGGCAGCCACAGCCGTACGCTGCTGGTATGATGCGCGGCTTTTTCCGACCGACAGAAAATATTCAGGCGCCAGCAGCGGCCTGTGCTTTGCTGTTGAAGTCGATACATTCACGGCGCCGGGCGCGCCACGGGGAGCAGACATGCTGGAAAGGCTGTTTCAACTCAAGGCACACAACACCAATGTGCGTACCGAGATTCTTGCCGGTATCACAACCTTTTTGGCCATGGCCTACATTCTGTTCGTCAACCCGAGCATTCTCGGCGAGACCGGCATGGACAAGGGCGCAGTGTTTGTCGCGACTTGCCTGGCAGCGGCCATTGGCTCGACGGTGATGGGCCTGATCGCCAACTACCCGATCGCGCTGGCGCCGGGCATGGGCCTGAACGCCTTCTTCACCTACACCGTGGTTCTGCACATGGGCCATACCTGGCAAGTGGCGCTGGGGGCAGTGTTCATCTCGGCGGTCATGTTTTTCCTGCTGTCGATCTTTCGCATCCGCGAATGGATCATCAACAGCATCCCGCTGGCGTTGCGCTCGGCGATTGCCGCCGGTATCGGCCTGTTCCTGGCGCTGATCGCCCTGCACAACGCCGGCATCGTGGTCAGCAATCCGGCGACCATGGTTGGCCTCGGCGACCTGAAACAACCGGCACCGATCCTCGCGACCCTGGGTTTTGCGCTGATTGTCGCCCTTGAAGCCCTGAAAGTACGCGGTGCAGTGCTGATCGGCATCCTGGCCGTGACCATCGTTTCCATCGCCCTGGGCTTCTCACCGTTCGGCGGTGTGATGGCGATGCCACCTTCGCTGGCGCCGACCTTCCTGCAACTGGACATCAAGGGCGCGCTGGACATCGGTCTGGTCAGCGTGATTTTCGCGTTTCTGTTCGTCGACCTGTTCGACAACTCCGGCACCCTGATCGGTGTCGCCAAGCGCGCCGGCCTGATGGGCAAGGACGGCCACATGCCGAAAATGGGCCGCGCCCTGATCGCCGACAGTACCGCAGCCATGGCCGGTTCCCTGCTGGGCACCTCGACCACCACCAGTTACATCGAATCGGCAGCAGGCGTCAGCGCCGGCGGCCGTACCGGTCTGACGGCGGTAGTCGTGGCGATCCTGTTCCTGCTGGCACTGTTCTTCGCACCGCTGGCCAGCAGCGTACCGGCGTTCGCCACCGCACCAGCCCTGCTGTTCGTCGCCGTATTGATGACCTCGGGCCTGGCGGAAATAGACTGGGACGACATCACCGTCGCCGCGCCTGTGGTGGTTACCGCCCTGGCCATGCCGTTCACTTACTCCATCGCCAATGGTATCGCGTTCGGTTTCATCTCCTGGACCGCGATCAAGTTGCTGTCCGGTCGCGGCCGTGAACTGAACTCGGCGCTGGTGATTCTGTCGATTCTGTTCGTGATCAAGTTGGGTTGGTTCAACGCATGACTTTCGATTCCCAGGCTTACGCTGTTCAGCTCGAAGAAAAGGCCACGCGTTTGCGTGACCTGCTGGCGCCGTTCGATGCACCAGAACCTGCAGTGTTCGACTCGCCGCTTGCGAACTTTCGCCTGCGCGCCGAATTCCGCCTGTGGCGCGAAGCCGGTGAGCGTCACTATGCGATGTTCTCCCAGGACGACAAACGCACGCCGATCCTGATCGAAGAATTCCCTATCGCCAGCCTGCGCATCAACCAGTTGATGCCGCAGCTCAAAGCCGCCTGGCAAGCCAGCGCTGCCCTGAGTCACAAGCTGTTTCAGGTGGAGTTTCTGACCACCCTGGCCGGCGATGCGATGATCACTTTGTGTTATCACCGCCCGCTCGACGAGCACTGGCACACGGCAGCGTCGAAACTGGCCACAGACCTGAATGTCAGCGTGATCGGTCGCTCCAAGGGTAAACGCGAAGTGATCGGCCGTGATTACGTGGTCGAGAAACTGGACGTCGGTGGTCGCACCTTCAGCTATCGCCAACCGGAAGGCGCGTTCACTCAGCCTAACGGCACGGTGAATCAGAAGATGCTCAACTGGGCCTATGAAGCCTTGGGCGAACGTAAGGATGATCTGCTGGAACTGTATTGCGGCAACGGCAACTTCACCCTGCCGCTGGCGACCCGCGTACGCAAAGTGCTGGCCACCGAAATCAGCAAGAGCTCGGTGAATGCGGCGCTGAGCAACCTCAGCGAAAACGCTGTGGATAACGTCACTCTGGTGCGTTTGTCTGCCGAAGAGCTGACCGAAGCGCTGAATGAAGTTCGACCGTTCCGCCGCTTGCACGGCATCGATCTGAAGAGCTACGAGTTCGGTAGCGTATTCGTCGACCCTCCGCGCGCAGGCATGGACCCGGACACGTGCGAGCTGACCCGGCGCTTCGAGAACATCCTGTACATTTCGTGCAACCCGCAAACGCTGGTGGACAACATCGCCCAACTGCACGACACCCACCGCATCACCCGCTGCGCGATGTTCGATCAGTTCCCGTGGACGCACCATATGGAATCCGGGGTCTTGCTGACCCGGCGTTGATTGCACACGTTCACGACAAAACAGCCGTCTTGATGACGGCTTTTTTGTGGGTGATCAAAGCGCAATATCAACCTTGCGCGGACGCCCACCCTTCTTGCCATTGGCACGGGCCGCCAGTGCCTTGGCAACACTGCTCTGCCGGCCATTGCGGCTGGCGATCACCGAAGCGGCCATGTCCATCAACGGTTTGCTCGCCTGAATCATCCCGGCGATGGAAACCTGCAAATCCTTGCCGTCATGACAGAGCGCCGTCCCGGCGAAACCCACCTTCAATTGGTTGAAGTCCGCCGCCTCGAAACCGTCGAATTCCGGGTAGTTCTTCACCGGTAACAACACAGCACTGCCATCCTCGAAATCGATCAATAAGCAGTGTTGCTGAACACTCACGCTGATCGCATTCAAGCCACTGCGGCGTGCCCTACCTCGTTCAATGGCGTCATCCAGTGCAGCCTCTGTCAGCGGCCGATCCAGTTGTTCCTTTACCTGTACGGTTTTCATAGTGCTATCTCCACCTCCTCAGGCGCGTCGATCTGCGCCATCAGGGTTTTGTTGTCCTTGACTTCATAATGGGCTGAAGCAATTCGATAGGTCGCACTGGCGAACCCCTTCACCACCACTTCTTTGGCCTGCCAATCCCATAACTGATTGCACAGGCAGGTGGTCTGTAGCTTCACCCACCAGATACTGCGAGTACGACGCAAATGGGCGGGCTGTTTCAGCGCCTGGCGCAATCCCTCCAAAACCGCCAGTGGAGGTCGACACGAGTGCGGGAGAACATCCCAAAGCTCGACGCCGTTGTGCCAGAAACTGAAGATGAAACGCGCACTCCATGTGCCTGCGTCCACATGCACGTGCGGTGGGCAGTGCTCATCGCGCAGCATGACCACCAGTGCAAACCCTTTGTAGCTGCATACTTTCATGCCAACCCATCCGTTAGGTTATTGAAGTCCGAAGACCTGACATTCCATTGGAATTCCGACAGCCGGTGGTATTCGCACCATCACTCACTGCAACCTGAGACTAGCGTTCGAGATCACCTCAGGTCCTTGAATCATCGAGAAAAATGGTAAGCAATCCTTTCATTGCGCTCACAAAAAAGCCGTCACGAGGACGGCTATAGTGGGTGGCGCCAACTCATCCCTGCTGCTGTCGATACTCGGTGGTGGTCATGCCGGCATAGCCCCAGTTATCGGTGTCGATTTCTTCGATCACGATGTGGGTCAGGTCTGGTCGTTTACCGAGGACCCGATGCAAGGTATCGGTAATTTCGGCGATGACCTGGGCTTTCTGTTCCTTGGTGACGCCGTCGCGGGTAATACGCACGCTTACGAAAGGCATGATGTTTCTCCAGTCATGTGATCAAAAAGAGCTCAACGTTTACTACTTGCCAGTGCTCATTCCACCATCAACAGCCAGTACCTGACCGATGGTGAATTCGGCGCTGATCAAGTAAAGCACCGCGTCGACGATTTCACTGACATTCGCCACCCGCCCCAACGGTTGAAGTGTCTTGGCGGCTGTTCGCCCGTACAACGCGCAGGTTGACGACAGTGACCGTCCGATCATCGAACACTTATTGCAGTCCTTTGAGACTTGCCGCTCAGCTTCAATTGACCAAATTAACCGGCTAGTACAATTTATCCCCACCGGTGGGTCTTCCTCGACCCACGCCCACAATAACAATGGAGATACCCCTGATGCCCCCTATCGTTCTGGTGCTCAACGGCCCGAACCTGAACCTGCTAGGCACCCGTGAACCGGCGACTTATGGCCACGAAACCCTGGCCGACATTTCGGCCTTGTGCGGGCGCGCCGCCGAAGAGTTCGGTCTGGCGGTGGAGTTTCGCCAGACCAACCACGAGGGCGAATTGCTCGACTGGATTCACTCGGCACGCGGTCGTTGTGCCGGGATCGTGATCAACCCGGCGGCCTGGACGCACACCTCGGTAGCGATCCGTGACGCGCTGATCGCCAGCGAGTTACCGGTCATCGAAGTGCACCTGTCCAACGTGCATGCTCGCGAGCCGTTCCGTCATCACTCGTTCGTTTCGGCCATTGCCACCGCAGTGTTGTGCGGTTTTGGCAGCCACGGCTATCGCCTGGCGCTGGAGCATTTCAGCCAACGATTGAAGGGCTGAGCCAGATGTCGCAGAACAATGGTGTACTTGCCGGACTCATCGGCGCCGGCATCCAGGCCTCCCGAACCCCTGCGCTGCATGAACACGAGGGCGATGCCCAAGGCCTGCGCTACCTCTATCGGTTGATCGACCTCGACCAGTTGAAACTCGACAGCGGTGCTCTTCCCGATCTGTTGATGGCGGCCGAACGAATGGCCTTTACCGGCCTGAACGTCACCTTTCCGTGCAAGCAGGCGATCATCCCGCTGCTCGACGAACTCTCGCCTGAAGCCCGAGGCATTGGCGCCGTGAACACTGTGGTGCTCAAGGACGGAAAACGCATCGGTCACAACACCGATTGCCTGGGCTTTGCTGAAGGCTTTCGTCGTGGCCTGAGCGGTACTGCCCGCGAGTGCGTCGTCCAAATGGGCGCCGGTGGTGCGGGGGCAGCGGTCGCCCACGCGTTATTGAGCGAAGGCGTGCAACAGCTGAGTATTTTCGACGTGGACATCAGCCGTGCACAAAGCCTTGCGCACAACCTCAACCAGCACTTTGGCAGCGGCCGGGCTTGCGCCGGCAGCGATCTGCCGAGTGCGCTGTGGCAGGCCGATGGCCTGGTGAACACCACGCCGATGGGCATGGCCAAACTGCCCGGCATGCCGGTGCCCGTGGAGTTGCTGAGGGGCGAGTTATGGGTCGCGGAGATTGTGTACTTTCCATTGGAAACCGAGCTGCTGCGCAATGCCCGAACCTTGGGCTGCCGTACCCTGGATGGCGGCAACATGGCGGTGTTCCAGGCGGTGAAGGCCTTTGAATTGTTCAGCGGCGTGGTGCCGGATGCACAGCGGATGCTTGCGCACTTTCAAAGCATGAATGGCTGACAAGCATCGCGGGCAATTGTGGCGAGGGAGCTGCTCCCTCGCCACAGATCAGGCCTGCAAATAGCGCAACACGGACTCGCAGATCATCTGGCGATGACGCTGCTTGATCGTTTCATCCGGTAAGTCGATCTGAAAAATCTCGCCAAAGGTATGACGGTTCGACACCCGGTAAAAACAGAACGAACTGATCAGTAAATGCACATCCAGCGGATCCAGCCCGCTGCGGAACACTCCCTCCTCGGCACCGCGACGCAGAATCACGCCGAGTGAATCGAGGATGGTGTTATTCATCGCCTTGATCGCTTCGGACTGCTTCACGTATTCGGCGTTGTGGATGTTCTCGATGCTGACGATGCGCACGAAATCGACGTTGCGGTCATGGTGATCGAAGGTGAACTCCACCAGCCGCCGAATCGCCTCACGCGGTTCCAGTTCAGTCAGGTGCAAGCGACTTTCAGTGTTGCGGATCTCACCGTATAGCTTCTCCAACACCTCGACGTAGAGCTGTTCCTTGCTACCGAAGTAGTAATAGATCATCCGCTTCGAGGTGTGGATGCGCTCGGCGATAGCATCGACGCGAGCACCGGAAAGGCCCTGCTGGACGAACTCGACAATGGCTTCTTGAAGAATGTTCTCGCGGGTCTTTTCCGGGTTGTTCTTGCGACTCTTGCGCGGCTCGATCAAGGGTTCGTCGGGCGCGACGGTGAGTTCTGTGGTCATTCTCATTCCGGGCTCAAGGCCATCACTGCACAGCTGGCGATTATGGGCCGCACGATGCAGTGAAGGAAGCTTCGCCACGGCCGTTTGCCCCTGCGTTTACCAATTTCCTACAACTTGGCGTGACGCGCTCCACCGCTGCGTGACTTTGCCATTGCCGCCAGACGCACCGCGACGTTGGCCGCGCCATACCCGATGTAGCCGTTCTTGCGCTGGATGATTTCGAAGAAGAAGCGCCCTTCAAAGGGTTCGGTGTACACATGAAACAGCTCGCCACCCTGAGCGTCACGGTCATACAGCACGTTGTAGTAGGCGAGTTCGCTGAGGAACTCATCGTCGAAATCAAAGCGTGCGGCGAGGTCGTCGTAATAGTTGAGCGGGATGTCCAGCAGCGGTACGCCAGCCTCTTTGGCGCGACTGACTTCAGCGAAAATATCGTCGCAGTCAAAGGCAATGTGGTGCACACCGGAGCCGCGATAACTGGACAAGGCGTGAGAGATCGCCGTGTTGCGGTTCTCGGAAATGTTCAGCGGCAAACGGATCGAGCTGCAACGGCTGCGTAGTGCACGACTTTTCACCAGGCCATAAGGGTCAGGCAACACCACTTCATCGTCGGCCTCGAAATCCAGCAGGCTTTTGTAGAACAGCACCCAACTGTCGAGGCTGTCCGCCGGCAGCGCCATCGCCATATGGTCAATCCGTTTGAGGCCGCCACCGGTGGCTGCCGTCGCTTGCAACCGGAAGTCGGTGCCGTAGACATCGGCGTGTTCATCCACCAGATAAATCAGGCTGCCATCCGGCGCACGGACCGCCGCCAGCTCCAGCTCATTGGGCCCGACCAGCCCGCGATAAGGTTGCCCCTTGTAGGCCACCGCCCGGGCCAGCGCGCTGGCGCTTTCCTTGACCCGTACCGCGGTCGCGCACAATGACGGTCCGTGCGCTTCAAAAAAACTGTGGGCAAACGAATAGGGTTCAGAGTTGAGGATCAGATTGATATCGCCCTGACGCAGCAACGTAACGCTCTTGGAGCGATGTTCACCGGCCTTGACGAAACCCAGTCGCTCCAGCCAATGGGACAGTTTGGCGCCGAGGCTTTCGTCCACCGCGAACTCAAGAAACTCGATACCGTCGTACTCACTGGCTGGCGGTGTGGCGAACAAAATGTCGAGGTTCGGTGCCGGCATAACCTCCTGCTGCAAGCGTGCTCGGGTCTTCTCTTCCAGATACAGCAGTGAACGCAGGCCATCTGCGGCATTGGCCCGGGGCGGGGCGGCGCGAAAGCCGTCGTTGAAGATTTCCAGCGACAGCGGTCCGGTGTAACCGCTCTGGATAATCGGTGCGAGAAACCCCGGCAAGTCGAACTCGCCCTGCCCGGGGAAGCAACGAAAATGTCGGCTCCACTCCAGCACATCCATGGCCAGGATCGGCGCATCGGCCATTTGCACAAAGAAAATCTTCTCGCCGGGAATGTCCGCGATAGCCCGTGGATCGCCCTTGAGCGACAAGGTATGAAAGCTGTCCAGCAACACGCCCAGATTCGGATGGTCCGCCTGACGGACGATGTTCCAGACCTGTTGATAAGTATTCACATGCCGACCCCAGGCCAGCGCTTCATAACCGATCCGCAAGCCACGGGCCCCGGCGCACTCGGCCAGCAGTCGCAGATCGTCGACCAGAATCTGCTCATCGCCAACGCTGTCGGCCGAGGCATTGCTGCACACCAGCACCAGATCGGTGCCCAGCTCCTGCATCAGGTCGAACTTGCGTTCGGCGCGCTCAAGGTTGCGCGGCAGACGGTCGCGACGACAGCCTTCGAAATCACGAAAGGGTTGAAACAGGGTGATGGCAATGCCCAGGTCGGCGCACATCTGTTTAATTTCACGTGGGCTGCCGTCGTAGTACAGAAGGTCGTTCTCAAAAATTTCCACCCCATCAAAACCTGCGGCGGCGATGGCTTCGAGTTTTTCCGGCAGGGTACCGCTCAAGGAAACGGTGGCAATGGAACGCTGCATGTTTCGACTCCCGGTGGTGGGCGGTTTTTGTTAGAGATATCGCAGGCTTTCTGTAGCAACTGGCGAAGGCGGCGTTCGGCTCGGTCCGCGCTCGGGCGCAGCAGTCGTGAAATCAGACGATGCGGTGAGTCAGGAGGACCGTGCACTCAGGATTTACGACTGCTGCGCAGCCGAACGCAGGCTTCGCCAGCGGCTACAAGGGATCGCGTTTAACTTGAGAGAAGTATCGAGCTGGCCCGTTCATTGATCAATTCAAAGTGTACCAACCGGTTAGTTTACCGTGCGATTATCGAACACAATGGCTGTTGTCGAATTGACGATTTTTCACTCACTGCGCACCATCGACAGCACATTGAGTCCCCTCATGAACCACCGGTCTCAGTGACCAAAGACCCAGAACACACCATAAAAATTTCAAAAATCGGGTACACGCTCATGCTTGCATTCACCCCCTTGCTCCGCTGCTCTCTCCTTCACCCCCCGTGCCTGGCGCCCGACCGCCAACCGCCTTCGACCCTTTCTGGCGCCTGCAACCGAACCCGGCCCGTACGCTGATCAGGCTTTGGTTGCCTCAACCAACACAGCGCCTGCGAAAACACTCAGCCGATCAATCATTGATGTCGCTCCGCGCATTTGCGCACTCTGACGATTGATCACGCGCCCATGAAGTCCCGACGAGCCTTGCTTGTCAGTCATTGAACGGATGGCACACATGTTTCCTTCTCAGAGTTCTCACACGGAAAGCGCCCGCATGGCCCCTGACCTGGGCGTCACGAGCGGCGGCATCGGCGACAAAATCCGCGGCGCCATGGCGGTCGGCAAAACCCGTTGGGGCATGCTGGCGCTGGTGTTTTTCGCCACCACCCTGAATTACATCGACCGCGCCGCACTGGGCGTGATGCAGCCGTTCCTGGCCAAGGAATTGAGCTGGACGGCGATGGACTACGCCAACATCAACTTCTGGTTTCAGGTCGGTTACGCCATCGGCTTCGTGCTGCAAGGCCGACTGATTGACCGGGTCGGTGTGAAGCGCGTGTTCTTCTGCGCCGTCTTGCTCTGGAGTCTGGCGACCGGCGCCCATGGTCTGGCGACCTCGGCCGTGGGTTTCATGGTCTGTCGGTTTATCCTCGGGATGACCGAAGCTGCCAACTACCCGGCCTGCGTGAAAACCACCCGGCTGTGGTTCCCCGCCGGTGAGCGCGCCGTGGCCACCGGCATCTTCAACGCCGGGACCAACGTCGGCGCGATGTTCACGCCGATGCTGTTGCCGCTGATCCTGCACGTATGGGGCTGGCAAGCTGCGTTCCTGTGCATGTCGGCGCTGGGCGGGATCTGGCTGCTGTTCTGGGGCCTGAAGTACTTCAACCCGGAAGATCACCCATCGGTGAAGCAATCGGAACTGGACTACATCCAGAAGGAAATCGAACCGGAACAAACCCGCGTGCCGTTCTCACGGATCCTGCGGATGCGTGGCACCTGGGCCTTCGCCATCGCCTACTCGATGACCGCGCCGGTGTTCTGGTTTTACCTGTACTGGCTGCCACCGTTCCTCAACCAGCAATACAACCTGGGGATCAACGTCACGCAGATGGGGATCCCGCTGATCATCATCTACCTGACCGCCGACTTCGGCAGCGTCGGCGGCGGCATCCTGTCTTCGTTCCTGATCGGTCGCGGGATCAACCCGATCAAGGCGCGGCTGATGTCGATGCTGCTGTTCGCCTGCTGCATCATCGGCGTGATCATGGCCGCCGGCTCCAGTCAGCTATGGGTTGCAGTGTTTGCCATCTCCCTGGCCATCGGTGCGCACCAGGCCTGGACTGCAAACATCTGGAGCCTGGTGATGGACTACACGCCCAAGCACATGATGAGCACGGTGTTCGGTTTCGGCGGTATGTGCGCGGCCGTCGGCGGGATGTTCATGACCCAGTTGGTCGGCCATATCCTGACCGTCACCAATAACAACTACACCGTGCTGTTCACCATGATTCCAGCGATGTACTTCATCGCACTGATCTGGCTGTACTTCATGGCTCCGCGCAAAATCCCGAACCTCGAAGACTGATCCAGCCTTCTCGCAGGCCTGATTCCAGGCCTGCTTCTCTCCCCTTCTCAACCTCGCCGCTGTTGCCAGACCGCCGCCAGACCGCTGAGGCAAATGACCGCGATGCCAATCACCGTGGTCGGGCTCGGCGTGTGGGAAAACAGCAGCCAGCCGAGCAGTCCGGCAAACACAATCTGACAGTAACCAAAGGGCGCCAGCAGTGCTGGTGCGGCATGACGAAACGCCTGAGTCAGCAGCAGATGCGCGGTCATACCGCAGGTGCCCAGCGCCAGCATCAGCAGGCCGTGGGTAAAGCTCGGCACTTGCCAGAACATCGGCACCAATGCGCTCATGACCAGGGTGTTGCACAAACCGGCAAAGAAATTACTGGTGGTCGGGCTGTCGACCTCGCTGAGTTTGCGCGTCAGCAGTTGGTAAAAGCAGAAGAACAACGCCGAGCAAAACGGCAGCAACACCGCCGGGGTGAACAAATCGCCGCCCGGGTGGACGATGATCAGCACGCCGATAAACCCGCACATCACCGCCAGCCATTGCCCACCCGTCACCCGCTCACCGAGCAATGGCACCGACAACGCGGTCACCAACACCGGCGCAAGAAAGTTGACTGCCGTGGCTTCCGCCAGCGGGATGAACAACAAGCCAGTCGTGAATAACAGACTGGTACCGAGCAAGCACAATGCCCGCAGCAACTGCAGCAACGGGTGCTTGGTGCGCAGGACGCGCAGCCCGGATTGCGGCAGAAATATCCCGGCCATCAGCAGCGTGTGAACCAGATAACGCGCCCACACCACCATGATCACCGGATAGAAGCCCGACAGATATTTCGACAAGGCGTCGTGGCTGGAAAACAGAAAGGTCGCGACGACGATCAGCACAATCCCTTTGAAGGGCTGATTGATACCGGAGAGCGGCGTGCTGGCGGTCATAAGAGAGTCTCTGGAGCAACGATCGACAATGTGGCGAGGGAGCTTGCTCCCGCTGGGCCGGTCCGCGTTCGGGCGCGGCAGTCCCGACATCCACTATTGTCTGGACATCGAATTCCAATAATCTAGAACTCGATTCCAGTTTCTCACACAAGGAAAAGCCGATAGTGTTCGAACAGCGCACAGCTTCTGTAGGAGCGAGGGGATGACGATCAGTTGAACAGCTCCGACGCCTGACTCGCCGCTGACAGCTCCTGGGCAAACTGCAACAGCAACGGCGCCAGTTCATGCAACCGTGATTCGGGCAGCCGCGCACTGGGTCCGGCGACGCTGAGCACGCCGACCACCCGCCCATTCACCGGATGGCGCACCACGGCAGCGATTGCCGAGGTGCCGACCGACGAGCTCTCCTGAACCCAGGCATAGCCATGTTCGCGGGCCAGGCGCAGGCGTTCGAGCAGTTCGATGTTAGAACGTGGCGCATTCGGCCCCAGCTCCACCGGCACGTCCACGGCTTGGCGCTCCACCAGCGATAAGGCCTCGGCGTCACTGAGGCAGGCGAGCCACGCATGCCCGGATGCGGTGTAAAACAACGGCGCATCGCGGCCCATGTCCGGGTCATAGCGCAAACCTGAACGTGCACCCTGGGACTTGGCAATCCAGGTCTGACGCTCACCTTCAATCACGCCCAGTCGCACCAGCTCGCCGGTTTCCTGGGCCAATCGATCAAGCACCGGCTGGACGATATCCGCACCACTGCTCGACAGGTAACGAAAGCCCATGGCAACCAGTTTGGTCGACAGGTGATAACGCAGGTTGTCCGGGTTCTGCCGCACCTAACCCAGTCGGATCAGCTCGGCGAGCAAGCGGTGCATTGCACTTTTCGGGATCTCCAGCTGCTCGGCCAGCACCTGCATCGGCAGGCCTCGAGGCTCGCGGGTAAGACTTTCCAGAACACTGAAGACGCGCTCGATTTGACTGCCGGCCATGGTGAGATTCCAGACGAAATTTTGTCGATTCTAGAAGACAACCGGGTGAATGCAAAATGTGGAACTGCAGTGTTCAAGGACTATCGACGGGGGAACCAAACAGCCCGCGTGATGCCTGAGACCTTCGCCGAAGCGCGTCTGTCATCATCGGTTTCGCTGGTTGAAACCATACTGCCTTTCGTCCGCCGTAGTCTGACGACCGGACTGGCAACTATCCCGCTCACCAGCAACACTCATCACCACGCTCAAACAGAGGATTCCCACATGCTATGGAAAAAAGGTCGCCGCGGTGACCACGTAGTAGATGCACACGGTGAGGATATTGGCGGCGACTTCGCCCAGGGTCAGGTCAGTCAATGCGACACCTTCGCGACGAAGAGTCTGTAAATGCATAAGCGCTGGCTGGTGGTATTCGGTCTGTTACTCGGCAGCGCCAACCTCCTGGCCGCCGAACATGGGGTCAACGTCATCAGCCCCGGTCGCCTGAACCTGGGCGACTCCGAGCTGGCGGTTGGGGTGAGCCAATCCTCCCCACAAATTCAGCGTGTACTGATCGTGATTCATGGGCGCTTGCGCAACGCTGAAACCTACCGCCAGAGCGCGGAAAAAGCCGCCGAGCTGGCCGGACAAAGCGCTACCACCCTGGTGATCGCGCCACAATTTCTTAATGAAGCCGACATCGCTCGCCATCAACTGCCCGACAGCCTGCTGCGCTGGCATGGCAATGACTGGATGGACGGCAACCTGTCCACCGGACCTGGTCCGCTGAGCTCCTTTGCGGTGCTCGACAAGATTCTGGAGCGCCTGAGTGATCGTCAGCAGTTTCCAGCCTTGAAAGACATCGTCATCGCCGGCCACTCCGGTGGCGCGCAAGTGGTGCAGCGGTATGCACTGCTTGGCCACGACCAGCCGGCACTGCAAGCGGCGGGAGTCAGCGTGCGCTACGTGATCGCCAATCCGTCTTCATATGCGTATTTCGATGAGCAGCGGCCGGTGCCGTTCGATGCAGCAAGTTGCCCTGGTTTCAATGACTGGAAATACGGACTGCTCAAACTGCCGGACTACGCCAATGGGCAAACGGCGCAGCAACTGGAGCAAGGCTACGTACAGCGCAACATCACCTACTTGCTGGGCAAGCGAGACACTAATCCGCATCATCCGGCACTGGATAGAAGTTGTGCCGCCGAAACGCAGGGCGCGTATCGGCTGATTCGTGGGCACAATTACTTCGACTACTTACAGCAGCGCCATCCGCAAGGGTTGAATCAGCAACTGATCGAAGTGCCGCACGTGGGGCATAACGCAGACAAAATGTTCACCTCGCCGGAGGGGCAGAAGGCGTTGTTCCAGTAGTTAGAAATATGTCGCCTGACAGGGCCCTATCGCGAGCAGGCTCGCTCCCACACTGAATCTGGATCGCGCACAAAATGTGTGTCTGAACTCGATCTACTGTGGGAGCGAGCCTGCTCGCGATAGCGGTTAACCAGACAACACATCTCTCAAGCGGACAGCATCTGCCGCAATTCCACACAATCTTGCGCATGCCAATCGGTCAGTTCCGGCCACGGATTATCCGGCAGATTCACCAGCACCGTTCGTGCGCCGGCTGCGCGACCGCAATCCAGGTCGAAGCGATAATCACCGACCATCACCAGCTCACTCGGCGCCACGTCCCAGGCCTCGGCCAGTTTCAACAAGCCACCTGGATGAGGTTTGGGCGGCGCTTCATCACGGCCCAGCACATCCTCTACCGCAAAGCAGTCAGCCAGACCAATCGCCTCAAGCGTGACGTGGGCCAGTTCGCGAGCATTGCGCGTGAGAATGCCGAGGCGATAGCCGCGCCCCGCCAGTTCACGCACCAGTTCTACCGCACCGGGCGCGGGTTTTGAACCGAGTGCCAGATCGCGTTCGTGCTCCAGCAGCCAGGCATGCTTGGCCGCCGCTTCATCGGCCGGCAGTGCCGCGAGGTGAGTGAGGATGTCGTGTTCAGCGGGAATCGCCAGCGCCTCGCGAATCGCCACGAAATCGTGCACGGCGATGGTCAACGTGCCGTCCATGTCGAACACCCAATGCCGCACCTCGGAGAGACTCATGCCCAATCCTTGCGATGACGAATCAGGCCTTCCTGAGTCACCGACGCCACCAGTTTCCCGGCGCGGTTGTATACGCTGCCACGGGAGAAACCACGGGAGTTGCCGGCCCAGGGACTGTCCATCGCATAAAGCAGCCAGTCATCGGCGCGCAGATCGGCGTGGAACCACAGTGCGTGGTCGAGGCTGGCGACTTGCATGTCTTTCTGCCAGACCGACTTGCCGTGCGGCAGCATCGATGTAGTCAGCAAACCGAAGTCCGATGCGTAGGCCAGCAGGTATTTGTGCAGCGCTGGCGAGTCGGCCAACGTACCGTCGGCGCGGAACCAGACGTACTTGATCGGGTCGGCCGGCTGCGGGTTGTACGGGTCTTTCTCAGTCACCGGGCGGACTTCGATCGGCTTGGGGCACAGCAGCTTTTCGCGCATATGCTCTGGAATCAAATGCGCGCGTTGCTGGAAGAGTTCCAGCTCCGACGGCAGATTCTCCGGGCCCACCACTTGCGGCATCGCCGTCTGGTGCTCGAAGCCTTCTTCGTCATACTGGAACGAAGCGCTGCAGGTGAAGATCGGGTTGCCCTTCTGGATCGCCGTCACGCGGCGGGTGCTGAAGCTGCCGCCATCGCGAACCCTATCCACCTGGTAGACCACCGGCAAACCGGCGTCGCCCGGACGCAGGAAATAACCGTGCATCGAATGCACATGGCGTGCTTCTTCAACCGTCTGGCTGGCCGCGGAAAGGGACTGGCCCAACACCTGGCCGCCGAACAGCTGACGGAAACCCAGGTCCTGGCTGCGACCGCGAAACAGGTTTTCTTCGATCGGTTCCAGGGTCAGCAAGTCGACCAGATCATCCAACACATGGCTCATTCAGACTCTCCTCACACAGAGCAATGCCGCGCAGTCTTGGCTGCGGCGGTCGATTCAGATATTGGCCCGGGCCAACCATGAGCCCATTGTAAACATCAACAGACCCTAGCCATGCAAGGTTTCCAACCATTGTTCGCGGGTAATGCGGTACAGCACGTGGTGACGCAACGGATCATCGTGCCCGACCCTTGGGTGTTCGAAATCCGCCGAGGGGTCGTAATGCATGCCGATGGCCTGCATGACTTTCTGCGAAGGCATGTTGGCCTCGGTGGTAAACGCCACGACTTCGTCCAGCGCCAAACGGTCAAAGCCGCAACGCAGAGCGGTCCAGGCTGCTTCACTGGCGTAACCCAGCCCCCAATGCTCGCGAGCCAGGCGCCAGCCGATTTCGGTGGCCGGCGTGAAAGAAGCCTCGAACCCGACCACCGCCAATCCGGTAAAACCGATAAACGCGCCGGTGTCCTTGCGCTCCAACGCCCAGAGACCGAAACCATGCTCAGCGAAATGACCACGGATTCGCCCGATCAATGCAGCGCTTTCCAGACGACTCAAGGCTGCCGGGAAATAGCGCATGACCTGCGGGTCGGCGCACATCGCCGCAAACGCCGGCAAATCCTCATCGCGCCATTGGCGCATCAGTAGCCGCGCACTCTCAAGTTCCAGTATCGGCTCCATCGTTCCCCCTCCGTTTCCATGCAAACAAGTTTACATCGCTGGTAGGATCCTTCTCTCATTCACTCCATGAAATCGCCATGTCGCTGCCGCTGATTTACCACGAAGACTACAGCCCCGAATTCCCGGCGGAACATCGCTTTCCCATGGACAAGTTCCGGCTGTTGCGTGATCACCTGGTGGACAGCGGTCTGACCGCTGATCACCAATTGCTGCGCCCGGAAATCTGCCCGAACGACATTCTCGCCCTCGCCCATGACCCTGCGTACATCGAACGTTATATGGGCGGCGAGTTGTCCCGCGAAGACCAGCGGCGCCTCGGTCTACCCTGGAACGAAGCGCTGGCCCGACGTACCGTGCGCGCGGTTGGCGGTTCGTTGCTGGCCGCAGAGCTCGCGCTGGAGCACGGCATGGCCTGTCATCTGGCCGGCGGCACCCATCACGCTCATTACGATCACCCAGCGGGTTTCTGCATCTTCAATGACCTGGCGGTGATCAGCCATTACCTGCTGGAAAGCGGGCGGGTCGGGCGGGTACTGATCTTCGATTGCGATGTACACCAGGGCGATGGGACGGCACGCATACTGGAACATACCCCGGACGCGGTGACGGTTTCCCTGCACTGCGAAAAGAACTTTCCCGCACGCAAGGCCAAAAGCGATTGGGACATTCCGCTGCCCATGGGCATGGGCGACGAGGATTACCTGAAGGTGGTCGATGACGCGCTGAATTACCTGCTGCCGCTCTATCAGCCGGACCTGGTGTTGTATGACGCCGGTGTCGATGTGCATAAAGACGACGCACTGGGTTACCTGAAACTGACCGATAAAGGCGTCGCCGCCCGCGATGAAAGCGTATTGCGCCATTGCCTGGGGCGGGATATTCCGGTGGTCGGGGTGATCGGCGGCGGCTACAGCAAGGACCGCCAGGCCCTGGCGCGACGCCATGGCATTCTCCATCACAGCGCACAGCGGGTCTGGCAGTCATCAGGGTGTCACTGAGATGTGGATGCTTTACCCACAATGCCTGTGGAACGGCCTGTGGATAACCTGAGTGAAAGGACCTACAGGCCTTTGCGCGTATAGCCTGCAAGCCACTGAGCATTTTTTGACCAGTACAACACCGCCCCTGTAGCAGCTGCCGAAGGCTGCGTTCGGCTGCGAAGCAGTCGTTGAATCAGACAACGTGTTCTTTCAGGCAAACCGTGTACCCAGTATTTGCGAGGACTTCGTCCTCGAACGCAGCCTCGCAGGCTCGGCAGCTGCTACCGGCGCAGTCCTGCACCGTATTTCAAAGTTGTGCTGATAGAATGCCCGCCCTATTCCGCCGAACCGCAGCTCACGCCATGACCCAGCCCTCCGCCAACCGCCCTCACCACGTCGCCATCATCGGCGGCGGCCCCGCCGGCCTGATGGCCGCCGAGGTGCTGAGCCAGGCCGGGGTCAAGGTCGATCTGTACGACGGCATGCCCTCGGTGGGGCGTAAATTCCTGCTGGCCGGTGTCGGTGGAATGAACATTACCCATTCCGAAGCTTACCCGGCGTTTCTGGCACGTTACGCCGAGCGCGCCCCACACATCGCCCCATTGCTGCGCGAATTCGGCGCAGAAGCCTTGTGCCAGTGGATTCACGGTTTGGGCATCGAAACCTTCGTCGGCAGCTCTGGCCGCGTGTTTCCGACCGACATGAAGGCCGCCCCGCTACTGCGCGCCTGGCTCAAACGCCTGCGCGATGCCGGGGTAGTTATCCACACCCGCCACCGTTGGCTGGGCTGGAACGCTGATGGCAGCCTGCAGATTGATAGCCCTGACGGTGAAATGGCGATCAGCGCCGATGCACTGTTGCTGGCGCTGGGTGGCGGCAGTTGGTCGCGTTTGGGCTCGGATGGCGCCTGGATGCAGCCGCTTGCGCAGCTCGGAGTTGCCCTGGCGCCGCTGCAACCGAGCAATTGTGGTTTCGAGGTGACGGCCTGGAGCGAGCTGATGGTCAGCAAATTCGCCGGGGCTCCGCTGAAAAACATCGCCATTGGCCTCAATGACGATGTGCCGCGACTCGGCGAATGCGTGATCACCGCCACCGGTATCGAAGGCAGTTTGATCTATGCGTTGTCGGCGCCGATCCGCGAAACCATCAATCAAACCGGCTCAGCAACCATCCACCTCGACCTGCTGCCCGGCAGGCCTGTGGATAAAATCCAGACGGCGCTAGGCAAACCTCGTGGTTCACGCTCCTTGGCCAAACACTTGCACAGCCAACTCGGCCTCGACGGCGTCAAAGCGGCATTGCTGCGCGAACTGACACCGCCCGAATGCTTCGCTGACCCGCTCTCTCTGGCCAACGCCATCAAGGCTTTGCCCCTGACACTGGTCAACACTCGCCCATTGGACGAAGCCATCAGCAGCGCCGGCGGCGTGACGTTCGAGGCGATGAATGAAAACCTGATGCTCAAGCAACTGCCCGGCGTGTTCTGCGCAGGGGAAATGCTCGACTGGGAAGCGCCGACAGGCGGCTATCTGCTGACCGCATGTTTCGCCAGTGGGCGAGCGGCGGGGTTGGGGATGGTGGAGTGGCTCAACAGAAGCAGGAGCACGACTTAATCCCGTGGGA
>NZ_JANLNW010000028.1 GCF_025465945.1 Pseudomonas sp. 6D_7.1_Bac1
GGGATCTGCGTCGTTCAGGAGCCTGACTTACCATCAGGCTCCTTCACGGACTTACAGCTTGATCCAGGTCGCCTTCAGCTCGGTGTACTTGTCGAACGCGTGCAGCGACTTGTCGCGGCCGTTGCCCGACTGTTTGAACCCACCGAACGGCGCGGTCATGTCGCCGCCATCGTACTGGTTGACCCACACGCTGCCGGCACGCAGGGCCTTGGCGGTCAGATGCCCCTTGGAGATATCCGACGTCCAGACTGCAGCGGCCAGTCCATACGGCGTGTCGTTGGCGATCTGGATCGCTTCCTCGACGCTGTCGAAAGCAATGACCGACAACACCGGGCCAAAGATCTCTTCCTGGGCGATCTTCATTGCGTTGCTCACGCCATCGAAAATCGTCGGCTCAACGTAGGTGCCACCGGTTTCCTGGAGGATGCGCTTGCCGCCCGCTACCAGTTTGGCGCCGTCGGTGTGACCGGATTCGATGTAGGACAGCACGGTGTTCATCTGCTGCGTGTCGACCAGCGCGCCGACGTTGGTGGCCGGGTCCAGCGGGTTGCCCGGCTTCCAGGCTTTCAGGGCCTCGATCACCAGCGGCAGGAATTTGTCCTTGATCGAGCGCTCGACTAGCAGGCGCGAACCGGCGGTGCAGACTTCACCCTGGTTGAACGCGATGGCACTGGCCGCCGATTCGGCCGCTGCTTGCAGGTCCGGCGCATCGGCAAACACGATGTTCGGGCTCTTGCCGCCGGCTTCGAGCCAGACGCGCTTCATGTTCGACTCGCCGGAATAAATCATCAGTTGCTTGGCGATCTTGGTGGAACCGGTGAACACCAGCGTGTCGACGTCCATGTGCAAGGCCAGCGCCTTGCCAACGGTGTGGCCATAGCCTGGCAGCACGTTCAGCACGCCTTTCGGGATACCGGCTTCAACGGCCAGCGCTGCAAGGCGGATGGCGGTCAGCGGGGATTTTTCGGACGGCTTGAGGATCACCGAGTTACCGGTGGACAGCGCCGGGCCGAGTTTCCAGCAGGCCATCATCAGCGGGAAGTTCCACGGCACGATGGCGCTAACCACACCGACCGGCTCACGAGTCACCAGACCCAGTTGGTCGTGCGGGGTAGCCGCCACTTCGTCGTAGATCTTGTCGATGGCTTCACCGCTCCAGCTCAGCGCTTGCGCCGCGCCTGGAACGTCGATGTACAGGGAATCGCTGATCGGCTTGCCCATGTCCAGGGTTTCAAGCAGCGCCAGCTCTTCGGCGTGCTGCTTGAGCAGGCCGGCGAATCGAATCATGGTGGCTTTGCGTTTGGCCGGAGCCAGACGCGACCAGACGCCCGAATTGAACGTGGCGCGGGCGCTGTCGACGGCATGCTGAGCGTCGGCGGCATCACAGCTGGCAATCTTGCCCAGCAGACGGCCATCGACCGGGCTGATGCAGTCGAAGGTCTCGCCGGAAACTGCGGCGGTGTATTCGCCATTGATGTAGGCACGGCCTTCGATTTTCAGATCGCGGGCGCGTTGTTCCCAGTCGGCACGAGTCAGGGTGGTCATTCGAGAGTCCTCCTCTTATTGAATACGAGCGCCACGCGATCTACGCAGGCACTTCAGCAATTGCGCCCCGCCAGCCTTCAAATCGGCCCAAGGCATCTGCCACCCTAAACCAGCGACCCCTCATGTTTCAATATATTTGACATAAGGCCGGTAAACGGCCTTGCGATGTTCATTTTAATAAACATAGACTTTGGGCTGACCAACCACTGGCGCCGCAATCACGGGGGATTACAAGAATGAGCATCCAAGACATCGTCGACTTCAGCCAGGCCACTACACCGGCCGAACGCTACCGCCCGGACGCTGTAAAAGTCCTCAAGGGCGACCCTGAGCAAGCCGTCTACAACCACTACAACAGCCCTTGCGGCCAGCTGAATGCCGGTGTGTGGGAAGGTGCAGTCGGGCACTGGACGGTGAACTTCACCGAACACGAATACTGCGAAATCGTGCAGGGGGTTTCGGTGCTGCGTGACAGCGACGGCAACGCCAAGACCCTGCGCTCGGGCGATCGCTTCGTCATCCCGGCCGGCTTCAAAGGCACCTGGGAAGTGCTGGAGCCGTGCCGCAAGATCTACGTGGCGTTTGAACAGAAGGCCTGAGGCTTTTCCGAGCCACAACGAAAAAGGCCCGTATCTTGCGATACGGGCCTTTTTCTCAAGAGGGAAAAATCAATTACTTGATTTTGCCTTCTTTGTAGATCACGTGCTTGCGAACAACCGGATCAAATTTCTTGATCTCGAGTTTGTCCGGAGTAGTACGCTTGTTCTTGTCGGTAGTGTAGAAGTGACCAGTACCGGCGCTCGAAATCAAACGAATCAATTCACGCATGATTAGCTCCCTTAGATCTTGCCAGCTTTGCGGATTTCGGCCAGCACGACAGTGATGCCACGCTTGTCGATGATACGCATGCCTTTGGCAGATACGCGCAGACGCACGAAACGTTTCTCTTCTTCAACCCAGAAGCGGTGATGCTGCAGGTTCGGCAGGAAACGACGACGGGTTTTGTTGTTTGCGTGGGAAATGTTATTCCCAGTCACCGGACCCTTACCGGTAACTTGACATACTCTCGACATGCCTCAGCCCTCTAAAACCACATGCCCAACCCGGCATGGGTTGGCCGCTTAATCTCTCAGTCATTTGGCGCCAGGCGCCGCGTTTCTTTAAGGGTCTTACCGGCTACACCTACAGTGAAGGAACCGGGCCCCTAGAAAAGAGCGCTGCTTTATACCAGAAAGACCCAGTAGCAACAACTATCGGTGTGAACAGACTTTTCAAAATCCCCGGTTTTACGGCGCCGGATGCCTAGAACAAAGGCTATCAATGGCCGCGACCGCTCGTCGCAGAGTATCGATTTGCGCGTCAGCACAGACGATTTACCCGAGCCAATTTACCCTGATTAGCCCTGCACAAGGCACCCTACAGGGTAAATTTTGCTTAAAAAACACCCGAAACGCACGCCACAAAGTGAAAAAGGGGATAGTCATTTGCAAAAGAGCCCACTAGGGTAAGCCTTTTCCAGACTGCACTCGCAGATGGGCCTTCGATCTGCACAGGAATTCACACATGCGCCTCGCTGCCCTACCGCTATTGCTCGCCCCACTCTTACTGAGCCCGTTGGCCCAGGCTGCCGCTTTAAGCGTCTGCACCGAGGCCAGCCCGGAAGGGTTCGATGTCGTTCAATACAACTCGCTGACCACCACCAACGCCTCGGCCGACGTGCTGATGAACCGTCTGGTGGACTTCGATACCGCCAGCGGCAAAGTGGTCGCCAGCCTGGCCGACAGCTGGGAAGTGTCGACCGACGGCCTGACCTACGTCTTCAAATTGCACCCGCAGGTGAAATTCCACCACACCGAATATTTCAGCCCCACTCGCGACCTGACCGCCGAAGACGTGAAGTTCAGCTTCGACCGCATGCTCGACCCGGCCAACCCATGGCATAAAATCGCCCAAAGCGGTTTCCCGCACGCTCAATCGATGCAGTTGCCCGCACTGATCAAGAAGATCGACGCACTCGACCCACTGACCGTGCGCTTCACCCTGGACCACCCAGACTCGACTTTCCTTGCCACCCTGAGCATGGGTTTCGCGTCGATCTATTCCGCTGAATACGCCGACCAGTTGATGAAAGCCGGCACACCCCAGAAGCTCAACAGCCAGCCGATCGGCAGCGGTCCGTTCATCTTCGAGCGCTTCCAGAAAGATGCGTCGATTCGCTACAAGGCCAACCGCGACTACTTTGCCGGCAAACCGGCGGTGGACAGCCTGGCGTTCGCGATCACCCCGGACGCCAACGTGCGCTTGCAGAAACTGCGGCGCAACGAGTGCCAGATCGCCCTGTCGCCCAAACCACTGGACGTACAGGCTGCCGCCCAGGAACCGGCCCTCAGGATCGAGAGCACACCAGCGTTCATGACCGCTTTCGTGGCCATCAACAGTCAGCACCCGCCGCTGGACAGACCCGAAGTGCGCCAGGCGATCAACCTCGCCTTCGATAAGGCCAGCTACCTCAAAGCGGTCTTCGAAGACACCGCGCAAGCCGCCAACGGCCCGTACCCGCCCACCACCTGGAGCTACGCCAAGGACCTGCCGGGCTATCCAAAAGACATCGCCAAGGCGCGTGCGCTACTGGCCAAGGTCGGGCTCAAGGAAGGGTTTAAAACCACCATCTGGACCCGCCCTTCCGGCAGCCTGCTCAATCCGAACCCAAGCCTTGGCGCCCAGCTGCTGCAGGCTGACCTGGCTGAAGTCGGGATCCAGGCGGAAATCCGCGTGATCGAATGGGGCGAGCTGATACGCCGCGCCAAGGCCGGCGAACACGATCTGCTGTTCATGGGCTGGGCCGGCGACAACGGCGACCCGGATAACTTCCTCACGCCGCAGTTTTCCTGCGCGGCGGTCAAGTCCGGGACCAACTTCGCCCGCTACTGCGACCAGGGCCTGGACAAGGTCATCAGCGCCGGCAAGACCACCACCGAGCAAGGTGTGCGCAGCAAGCTCTACGAACAGGCCCAGACACAGATCCAGCAACAGGCGCTGTGGCTGCCACTGGCGCACCCGACCGCCTACGCGCTGACGCGCAAGGAAGTTCAGGGCTATCAGGTCAGCCCGTTTGGCCGTCAGGATTTTTCGAAGGTCAGCCTCCAGTAATAGCGTCGCCGCAAAATCTGTGGGAGCGGGCTTGCTCGCGAAGAGGCCGTGTCAGTCGGCATAAATGTTGGCTGACAGACCGCTTTCGCGAGCAAGCCCGCTCCCACAGGGTTTTTATATTCGTCGCGCCTCCCTTACATCCATCCGTATTCGGCCATCGACAGCGGATCGCCATCGCCGACAATGAAATGGTCGAGTACCCGCACATCGACCAGGTCCAGCGCCTCTTGCAGGCGCTTGGTCAGCGCCCGATCCGCCTGACTGGGTTCGGTACTCCCTGACGGATGGTTGTGGCACAGGATCAGCGCTGCGGCGTTGTGCGCCAATGCACGCTTGACCACCTGACGCGGATAGACACTGGTGCTGTCGATCGAACCGCGAAACAGTATCTCGAACGCCAGCACCCGGTGCCGGGAGTCCAGAAACAGGCAGCCGAACACCTCATGCGGCTCATGGCGCAACATTGCCTTCAGGTAATTGCGCACCTCGATCGGACTCTTGAGCACCGAGTCGCGACGCAGGCGTTCCGCCAAATGCCGTCGTGCCATCTCCAGCACCGCCTGCAATTGGGCGAACTTCGCCGGCCCCAGCCCAAGCTGGCTGCCGAACGTCTGCTGGTCTGCCTCCAGCAACGTGCGCAGGCTGCCGAATTGATGCAACAGGTGTCGCGCCAGATCTACCGCGCTTTTACCGCTCACCCCGGTTCGCAAAAATATGGCCAGTAATTCGGCATCAGAAAGACTGGCCGAACCCTGCTCCAGAAGCTTCTCCCGCGGCCGCTCCGCCGCCGGCCAATCGCGAATGCTCATAGCACCTCCATGTGTGTGGGCGCCGCTGTTCCGTAGCGGTCGCTGTGATATCGTAGTTCATCTTTTTTGCAGGCGAATTCATCCCTGGGGAGGGGGTTTCGCCATGCAGTCATCAACGAAATGAAAGGCAGGCCTATGCAGCGGCTGTATCGGAAACGCATCGTTCTGGGCGTCGGCGGCGGTATCGCTGCCTACAAGAGCGCCGAGCTGGTTCGCCGACTGATCGACCAGGGCGCCGAAGTGCGCGTGGTCATGACCCGTGGCGGCAGCGAGTTCATCACCCCGCTGACCATGCAGGCCCTCTCCGGGCACCCGGTCCACCTGGACCTGCTGGACCCGGCGGCCGAAGCCGCGATGGGCCACATCGAGCTGGCCAAATGGGCCGACCTGGTACTGATCGCCCCGGCCACCGCCGACCTGATCGCGCGCCTGGCCCAAGGCATCGCCAACGACCTGCTGACCACCCTGGTGCTGGCCACCGACGCCACCGTTGCGCTGGCCCCGGCAATGAACCAGGCCATGTGGCGCGACCCGGCGACCCAGGCCAATACACAACTGCTCGAAAGCCGTGGCTTCCGGGTCTTCGGCCCGGCGTCTGGCAGCCAGGCCTGCGGCGACGTCGGCATGGGCCGCATGCTGGAAGCCGATGACCTGGCGCAGTGCGCCGCCGATTGCTTCCAGCGCCAGGCGCTGACCGGCAAACACGTGCTGATCACCGCCGGCCCGACCCAGGAAAACATCGACCCGGTGCGCTACATCACCAACCACAGCTCCGGGAAAATGGGTTTTGCCCTGGCCGAAGCCGCGGTTGAAGCCGGCGCCCGAGTGACCTTGATCACCGGCCCCGTGCACCTGCCGACCCCGGATCGCGTCACCCGGATCGACGTGGTCAGCGCCCGTGACATGCTCGCCGCCTGCGAAGCCGCAATCCCTTGCGACCTGTTCATCGCTTCCGCTGCGGTCGCGGACTATCGCCCGGAAGTCGTCGCCCCACAAAAACTCAAGAAAGACCCTACGAACGGCGACGGCTTGTTGCTGCAAATGGTCCGTAACCCAGACATTCTGGCGACCATTGCCACGCGCCCCGACCGTCCGTTCAGTGTCGGTTTCGCTGCCGAAACCGAACACCTGCTCGACTACGCTGCCCGCAAACTGAAAGACAAAAACCTCGACCTGATCGTCGCCAACGACGTGGCCAACCCGAGCATTGGCTTCAACAGCGAGGAAAACGCTTGCAGCGTGATTGACCGAGCCTTGCACGCAACGCTCTTTGCCCAGACCAGCAAGGGCAAAATCGCCCGCCAGCTGATCACTTTTATCGCCGAACGTCTGAACCAGGTTTAACTCGCATGCATGCTTTACAAGCCAAGATCCTCGACCCACGCATTGGCCGCGAATTCCCGCTGCCGCAGTACGCCACGCCAGGCTCCGCCGGCCTCGACCTGCTGGCGATGCTGGAACAGAACACCGTCATCAAGCCGGGTGAAACCCTGCTGATCCCCACCGGTCTGTCGGTGTACATCGGCGATCCAGGCCTTGCCGCGCTGATCCTGCCGCGCTCGGGCCTGGGCCATAAACACGGCATCGTGCTGGGCAACCTGGTTGGCCTGATCGACTCCGATTACCAGGGCCCGCTGATGGTTTCGTGCTGGAACCGCGGCCAGACTGATTACACCATGACCGTCGGCGAGCGTTTGGCGCAACTGGTGCTGGTGCCGGTGGTTCAGGCGCACTTCGAACTGGTCGAAGCGTTCGACGAAACCCAGCGTGGCACCGGTGGTTTCGGTCATTCGGGCAGCCACTGATTGCACCCGTTCAGGCCGGGCGCCCTGCCCGGCCCGAGCACTACGAACTCTCTGCCAAAATCGCCGTCATATCCTTCAGTTTGAGCCCGCCGCCGACCCGTTCGCCGGCCCGCCCAGCAACTTTTGAGTTGGAGCAGCCCCAGTGATGAGCAACGCAGCCCGAGTCGCCCCCACGTTCCCCGACAGCATCTTTCGCGCCTACGACATTCGTGGCGTCGTCCCGGACACCCTGACCGCTGAAACCGCTTATTGGATCGGCCGCGCCATTGGCTCCGAAACGCTGGCCAAGGACGAGCCGAACATCTCCGTTGGTCGTGACGGTCGTCTGTCTGGCCCGGAGTTGGTCGAGCAGTTGATTCAGGGCCTGCACGACAGCGGTTGCCACGTCAGCGACGTCGGCCTGGTACCGACTCCGGCGCTCTATTACGCGGCCAACGTGCTGGCCGGCAAGTCTGGCGTGATGCTCACCGGCAGCCACAACCCGTCGAACTACAACGGCTTCAAAATCGTCATTGCCGGCGACACCTTGGCCAACGAACAGATTCAGGCCCTGCATGAACGCCTCAAGACCAATAATCTGAGCCACGGCAAGGGCAGCATCACCCAGGTTGAAATCCTCGACCGTTACACCACCAAAATAGTCCAGGACATCAAACTCGCCCGCCGCCTGAAAGTAGTGGTCGATTGCGGTAACGGCGCCGCTGGCGTTATCGCACCTCAACTGATCGAAGCACTGAACTGCGAAGTGATCCCGCTGTTCTGCGAGGTCGACGGCAACTTCCCGAATCACCACCCGGACCCGGGCAAGCCTGAAAACCTGGTGGACCTGATTGCCAAGGTCAAGGCAACCAACGCCGATCTGGGCCTGGCCTTCGACGGCGACGGTGACCGCGTGGGCGTGGTGACCAACACCGGCAGCATCGTCTTCCCGGACCGCCTGCTGATGCTGTTTGCCAAAGACGTGCTGGCGCGCAACCCGGACGCGGAAATCATCTTCGACGTCAAATGCACCCGGCGCCTGACTCCGCTGATCAAGGGGTACGGCGGTCGCCCGCTGATGTGGAAAACCGGTCATTCGTTGATCAAAAAGAAGATGAAGCAAACCGGCGCCCTGCTCGCCGGTGAAATGAGCGGGCACATTTTCTTCAAGGAGCGCTGGTTCGGTTTCGACGACGGCATTTACAGCGCCGCACGGCTGCTGGAGATCCTCAGCAAGGAAAAATCCAGCGCGCAGGAGCTGTTTGCGACCTTCCCGAACGATATTTCTACGCCAGAAATCAATATCCATGTGACCGAAGAGAGCAAATTCAGCATCATTGATGCACTGCACGATGCCCGCTGGGGCATCGGTGCCGAACTGACCACCATCGACGGTGTGCGAGTCGATTACGCCAAAGGCTGGGGCCTGGTGCGCGCGTCCAACACCACGCCGGTGCTGGTCCTGCGTTTCGAGGCCGATAACGACGCCGAACTGCAGCGCATCAAGGACGTGTTCCACACCCAACTGAAACGTGTTGCACCTGACCTCCAACTACCGTTTTGATTTATTGAAGCGCCTTTTTCTGAAGTGCCGGAGCCCTGAATGACCCTCGAACGCGAAGCCGCCGCCAACACCGCCAAGGTCCTGTCCGAAGCGCTGCCTTACATTCGCCGCTATGTCGGCAAGACGCTGGTGATCAAATACGGCGGCAACGCGATGGAAAGCGAGGAGCTGAAAACCGGCTTCGCCCGCGACATCGTGCTGATGAAAGCCGTCGGCATTAACCCGGTGGTGGTTCACGGTGGCGGCCCGCAAATCGGCGACCTGCTCAAGCGCCTGTCGATCGAGAGTCATTTCATCGATGGCATGCGTGTCACTGACGCGCAGACCATGGACGTGGTGGAAATGGTCCTCGGCGGCCAGGTGAACAAGGACATCGTCAACCTGATCAACCGCCACGGCGGCAGCGCTATCGGCCTGACCGGGAAAGACGCCGAGCTGATTCGTGCGAAAAAACTCACCGTGACCCGCCAGACGCCAGAGATGACCCAACCGGAAATCATCGACATCGGCCAGGTCGGCGAAGTGGTCGGTATCAACACTGATCTGCTGAACCTGCTGGTCAAAGGCGATTTCATCCCAGTGATCGCGCCTATCGGCGTCGGCGCCAACGGCGAGTCGTACAACATCAACGCGGACCTGGTGGCCGGCAAAGTGGCCGAAGCCCTGAAAGCCGAAAAGCTGATGCTGCTGACCAACATCGCCGGCCTGATGGACAAATCGGGCAAGGTCCTCACCGGCCTGAGCACCCAGCAGGTCGACGAACTGATCGCCGACGGCACCATCTACGGCGGCATGTTGCCCAAGATCCGTTGCGCGCTGGAAGCGGTGCAAGGCGGCGTGGGTAGCTCGCTGATCATCGATGGCCGGGTGCCGAATGCCATCTTGCTGGAAATCTTCACCGACACCGGTGTGGGCACGCTGATCAGCAATCGCAAGCGTCCTTAAGCAGCACACACAAAAAGACCCCGCTCAGCCAGGCTGAGCGGGGTCTTTTTTTGCCAGCGATCCCTGTGGAAATTCACCTATCTGTGGCGAGGGAGCTTGCTCCCGCTTGAGTGCGCAGCACTCACAAAATCCTTGGGTCTGCTACGCAGCCCAGCGGGAGCAAGCTCCCTCGCCACAAAAGCCCGCTCCCACAAAGGGATTGGCGTCAGACGCCGAACTGGGCGCGGTAGGCTTCTACCGCTGGCAAATGCTGCTTGAGCTGTGGATCGTCCGCCAGGAACTGCAGCACCTGGGTCAGCGACACGATGCTGACCACCGGGATACCGAAATCGCGCTCCACTTCCTGGATCGCCGACAACTCACCGTTGCCGCGCTCCTGACGGTTCAGCGCGATCAGCACGCCGGCCGCCTTGGCGCCGTCCTGTGAAGCGATGATCTGCATCACTTCACGGATCGCGGTGCCGGCGGTGATCACGTCGTCGATGATCAGCACTTCACCAGTCAATGGCGCGCCGACCAGGCTGCCGCCTTCGCCGTGAGCCTTGGCTTCCTTGCGATTGAAGCACCATGGCAGATCGCGGTTATGGTGCTCAGCCAGGGCCACCGCAGTGGTCGCCGCCAAAGGAATGCCTTTGTACGCAGGGCCGAACAGTACGTCGAAGGGAATGCCGCTCTCGACGATGGCTGCCGCGTAGAAACGACCCAGCTGCGCCAGTGCAGAACCTGAGTTGAAAAGGCCGGCATTGAAGAAGTAAGGACTGGTACGCCCGGACTTCAGGGTGAACTCACCGAAGCGCAAAACGCCACGATCGATGGCAAAACGAATGAAGTCGCGTTGATACGCTTGCATGAAAAAAACCCCAAATACCACGGATTTAGCTAATTAGGTAGACGCCGTGTATCATACACGCACGCGATTTTTGGGGCCATTTATGCGGATCATCAGTGTGAACGTCAATGGTATTCAGGCTGCAGTCGAGCGTGGTTTGCTCAGTTGGCTGCAAGCACAGAATGCCGACGTCATCTGCCTGCAGGACACCCGCGCCTCCGCCTTTGAACTGGACGATCCAGCCTTCCAACTGGATGGCTACTTCCTTTATGCCTGCGATGCCGAAGTCCCCGCCCAAGGTGGCGTGGCTTTGTACTCGCGGTTGCAACCGAAGGCTGTCATCAGCGGTCTCGGCTTTGAGACGGCCGACCGCTACGGGCGCTACCTGCAAGCCGATTTCGACAAGGTCAGCATCGCGACCTTGCTGCTCCCTTCGGGGCAGAATGGCGATGAAGACTTGAACCAGAAGTTCAAGCTAATGGACGATTTCGCCCGTTATCTGGATAAACAGCGGCGCAAACGTCGCGAGTACATTTATTGTGGCTCGCTGTACGTGGCGCAACAGAAGCTGGATATCAAGAACTGGCGCGACAGCCAGCAATCCCCGGGCTTCCTGGCGCCAGAGCGTGCCTGGATGGACGAGATTGTCGGCAACATGGGCTATGTCGATGCCCTGCGCGAAGTCAGCCGCGAAGGCGATCAGTACAGCTGGTGGCCAGACAACGAACAGGCCGAGATGCTCAACCTGGGCTGGCGTTTCGACTACCAGTTGCTGACCCCGGGCCTGCGCCGCTTTGTACGCAGCGCTCGCTTGCCACGTCAGCCGCGGTTCTCGCAACACGCGCCGTTGATCGTGGACTACGACTGGACGCTGACGATCTAAGCGTCTTTTCGCAGCCGCAAAAAAGCCGACAGTGATGTCGGCTTTTTTGTGCGCGCTGATTATTCAAGGTGGGAGCGAGCCTGCTCGCGATGACGGTAGACCAGACACCGACGCGGTGACTGTCAGACCGCTATCGCGAGCAGGCTCGCTCCCACAAAGGAATCCTCACCGATTATTATTTGATCAACCGCCAGGTGAACGGGTAGCGATACAGCTGCCCTTCATTGGCTTTTACCCCGGCGATGATTGTCAGCACCAGCGCACCGATGGCCAGCAGGCCAAACAGGAAGAAACCGATCACCACCACCATCAGCAACAGGCAGATCGCCGAAGCGATGGCCACGCTGATCTGAAAGTTCAGCGCTTCCTTGCCCTGGTCATCGATGAACGGGTCCATCTCGCGCTTCAATTGCCAGAGAATCAGCGGGCCGATCAACGAACCGAACGGCACCCAGATCCCCAGCAAGGCCGAGAGATGGCAGAACATGGCCCACTGACGAACCTCTCGACTCGGCGCAGGCAGCGGTAGTTGCTCATCACTCATGACGCTCTCCTTGCTGGACATCGGAACCCGGACATCGGAGCAATCAGTCAGCCAACGCCGCTTTTTGCAGATCGAAAATTTCGTTCATGCCTTTTTTCGCCAGCTCCAGCATCGCGTTCAGCTCTTCAGGCTGGAACGGCGCGCCTTCAGCAGTGCCCTGCACTTCGATGAAACCACCGGTGCTGGTCATCACCACGTTCAGGTCAGTCTCGGCAGCCGAGTCTTCCAGGTAGTCCAGATCAAGCACTGGCTCGCCCTGGTACATGCCCACGGACACGGCAGCGATCATCTGCTTGAGCGGGTCACCGCCTTTCAGGCCGCCACGCTTCTTGATTACTTTCAAGGCGTCGACCAGCGCAACCATGGCGCCAGTGATCGAGGCAGTCCGCGTTCCGCCATCGGCCTGAATCACGTCGCAGTCGACGTACAGGGTGATGTCGCCCAGCTTGGACATATCCAGCGCAGCGCGCAGGGAACGACCGATCAGACGCTGGATCTCCAGCGTGCGGCCGCCTTGCTTGCCACGGCTCGCTTCACGCTGGTTACGCTCGCCAGTGGCGCGCGGCAGCATGCCGTATTCGGCGGTCAACCAACCCTGCCCCTGCCCCTTGAGGAAGCGCGGCACACCGTTTTCGACGCTGACGGTGCAAATCACCTTGGTATCACCGAACTCGACCAGTACAGATCCCTCGGCGTGTTTGGTGTAGTTGCGGGTGATGCGGATCGAGCGGAGCTGATCGGCAGCGCGACCACTTGGACGTTTCATAGAGGAACACCTGTACGGAGGACGGAAATCTGCCGAGCATTATAGGGCGGCCAGGCGCGCCTGGGCACTTCTAAAAAACCCGGGCGACGAGCGAGGGCTCTGAACAGCGCTCTGCGACGACCTGCAGCGCTTTGTCACACGCGCCATTTGGGAGCATCCGCTGCACTGCGCTACAATCCTGCGCCTTTGCAGCCTGTGGGCTTTAATTCATTCAATCAGGTCCGTTGAACCCGCAGGGTTTGGCGTTGGCCTGAATCGCGAGGTACCTCCATGGTGCACAGCATGACCGCCTTCGCCCGCGTCGAAAAAGCCGGCAGCCAGGGCACCCTGAGCTGGGAGCTGCGCTCGGTCAACAGCCGCTACCTGGAACCGCACTTGCGCCTGCCAGAGTCCTTTCGCGACCTCGAAGGCAACGTGCGCGAAGCGTTGCGTCAGGGCCTGTCGCGCGGCAAGCTCGAATGCACCCTGCGCTTCACCGAAGAAACCACCGGCAAACCGTTGCAAGTCGACCGTGAACGCGCCGCGCAACTGGTCGCCGCCGCCGAAACCGTCGCCAGCCTGATCAAGCATCCCTCAGCCCTCAACCCGCTGGAAGTGCTGGCCTGGCCCGGCGTGCTGGTCGCCGACGCGAGTGACCCGCAAGCGCTCAACGCCGAGGCGCTGGCACTGTTCAATGACGGCCTCAAAGAACTCAAGGCTGGCCGCGAGCGCGAAGGCGCGGAGCTGGCCCGGCTGATCAATGAGCGCCTGACTTCAATTGAAGAAGACGTGGTGACCCTGCGTGAACTGGTCCCGCAGATGCTCGCTACCCAGCGCCAGAAAGTGCTCGACCGCTTTGCCGACATGAAGGCCGAGCTCGACCCGCAGCGCCTGGAACAGGAAATGGTCATGCTCGCGCAAAAGAGCGACGTCGCCGAAGAACTGGACCGCCTGAGCACCCACATCATTGAAGTTCGCCGCGTGCTCAAGTCCGGCGGCGCTGCCGGTCGGCGCCTCGACTTCCTGATGCAGGAGCTCAACCGCGAAGCCAACACACTGGGCTCCAAAGCCTTCGACCCGCGCAGCACCCAGGCGGCGGTCAACCTCAAAGTGTTGATCGAGCAAATGCGCGAACAAGTGCAGAACATTGAGTAAGGCTACCCCGACATGACCCACAGCACTGGCACCCTGTACATCATTTCTGCCCCTTCGGGCGCGGGCAAGAGCAGCCTGGTCAAGGCCCTGACCGACGCTGATCAAAAGATCCGCGTCTCGGTCTCCCACACCACCCGTGCCATGCGCCCCGGCGAAGTGAACGGCGTGAACTATCACTTCGTCGAACGCAGCGAGTTCGTGAAGATGATCGAGCACGGGGATTTCCTCGAGCGCGCCGAAGTGTTCGGCAATCTCTACGGCACCTCGCAAAGCCACCTGCAGCAGACCCTGGACGAAGGCCACGACCTGATTCTGGAAATCGACTGGCAGGGTGCCGAGCAAGTGCGTCAACTGATGCCCAAGGCCCGCTCGATCTTCATTCTGCCGCCGTCCCTGCAGGCCTTGCACCAGCGCCTGACCAATCGCGGCCAGGACAGCGACGAGATCATTGAAGGCCGTATGCGTGAAGCCGTCAGCGAGATGAGCCATTACGTCGACTACGACTACCTGATCATCAACGACGATTTCGCCCATGCGCTGCACGATTTGAAGGCGATTTTCCGTGCCAATCAGCTGCACCAGAAGCGCCAGCAGCAGCTTCACGGAAAACTTTTGGCCGAGTTGCTCGGCTAAACAGCTCTTCCCAAAACCGCTGCAAGGGCTTTACATTGGCACTTGTAGCGCGTTGAAGGGCTTGGTTAAAAAATCAGCGCTTCCCTAATCGCTGGTGATTTTTTAAACTGTTGAGTCCGCTCGCCCAACCGGGCAGCGCGCATATTGCATTCGCTCCGAGGAATACCATGGCCCGCGTAACCGTTGAAGACTGCCTAGAACACGTGGAAAACCGCTTTGAGCTGGTCATGCTCTCTACCAAGCGTGCCCGTCAACTGGCCACCGGTGGCAAAGAGCCGTTGGTCCAGTGGGAAAACGACAAGCCTACCGTTGTAGCCCTGCGTGAAATCGCTGAAGGCCTGATGAGCTACGAGTTCATCGCCAATGCTGAAATCGTCGAAGACGAACCGCTGTTCGCAGCGTTCGAGGACGAGTCCAACGAGGCCGTCTAAGTCCATGCCTGGTCGACGTAGCACGGCGCGGGGTCACAGCCATCGGCAGGAGTCATCATGCCGAGCATAGACGCCCTCGCCGATCGCTTATCGACCTACCTCGGCACTGACCAGGTCAACCTGGTCCGCCGAGCGTACTTCTACGCCGAACAAGCCCACGACGGCCAACGCCGCCGCAGCGGCGAGGCGTACGTCACGCACCCGCTGGCGGTCGCGAACATTCTTGCCGACATGCACATGGACCATCAGAGCCTGATGGCCGCGATGCTGCATGACGTGATCGAAGACACCGGTATTGCCAAGGAAGCGCTGCAAGCGCAGTTCGGCGAAACCGTGGCCGAACTGGTCGACGGGGTCAGCAAACTGACCCAGATGAACTTCGAGACCAAAGCCGAAGCCCAGGCTGAAAACTTCCAGAAAATGGCCATGGCCATGGCGCGGGACATTCGCGTGATCCTGGTCAAGCTGGCCGACCGCCTGCACAACATGCGCACGCTGGAAGTCCTGTCCGGTGAAAAGCGTCGGCGCATCGCCAAGGAAACCCTGGAAATCTATGCGCCCATCGCCAACCGGCTGGGCATGCACGCGATCCGCGTAGAATTCGAAGACCTGGGCTTCAAGGCCATGCACCCGATGCGTTCTGCGCGGATCTACCAGGCGGTCAAACGCGCCCGGGGCAACCGCAAGGAAATCGTCAACAAGATCGAAGAGTCCCTCAGCCACTGCCTGGCCATCGACGGCATCCAGGGCGAGGTCAGCGGTCGCCAGAAACACCTCTACGGCATCTACACGAAAATGCGCGGCAAACGTCGGGCCTTCAACGAGATCATGGACGTCTACGCGTTCCGGATCATCGTCGACAAGGTTGATACCTGCTACCGCGTGCTGGGTGCTGTGCATAATTTGTACAAACCGCTGCCGGGTCGCTTCAAGGATTACATCGCGATTCCCAAGGCCAACGGCTACCAGTCGCTGCACACCACGCTCTTCGGCATGCACGGCGTACCGATCGAAATCCAGATCCGCACCCGTGAAATGGAAGAGATGGCCAACAACGGCATCGCCGCCCATTGGCTGTACAAATCCAGCGGCGACGAGCAGCCAAAAGGCACTCACGCCCGCGCCCGCCAGTGGGTCAAAGGCGTACTGGAAATGCAGCAACGCGCCGGCAACTCGCTGGAATTCATTGAAAGCGTGAAGATCGACCTGTTCCCGGACGAGGTCTACGTGTTCACGCCGAAAGGCCGGATCATGGAGCTGCCAAAAGGCTCCACGGCGGTCGATTTCGCTTACGCGGTGCACACCGACGTCGGCAACAGTTGCATCGCCTGCCGGATCAATCGTCGCCTGGCGCCGCTGTCCGAACCGCTGCAAAGCGGCTCGACGGTCGAGATCGTCAGCGCCCCAGGCGCACGGCCGAACCCGGCGTGGCTCAACTTCGTGGTCACCGGCAAGGCCCGTACGCACATTCGTCACGCGCTGAAACTGCAGCGCCGCTCCGAGTCCATCAGCCTGGGCGAACGCCTGCTGAACAAAGTACTCAACGGTTTCAACAGCTCGCTGGAAAAAGTCCCGGCCGAGCGTATCAAGGCGATGCTCAACGAATACCGCCTCGAACTGATCGAAGACCTGCTCGAAGACATCGGCCTGGGCAATCGCATGGCCTACGTCGTCGCACGCCGCCTGCTCGGCGAAGGCGAACAGCTGCCGAGCCCGGAAGGTCCGCTGGCGATTCGCGGGACCGAAGGTCTGGTGCTCAGCTACGCCAAGTGCTGCACACCGATCCCGGGCGACCCGATTGTCGGCCACCTGTCTGCCGGCAAAGGCATGGTCGTGCACTTGGACAACTGCCGCAACATCAGCGAAATCCGCCATAACCCGGAAAAATGCATCCAGCTCTCGTGGGCCAAGGATGTCACCGGCGAATTCAATGTCGAACTGCGCGTCGAGTTGGAACACCAGCGCGGCCTGATTGCCCTGCTGGCCAGCAGCGTCAACGCTGCCGACGGCAACATCGAAAAAATCAGCATGGACGAACGCGACGGTCGTATCAGCGTGGTCCAACTGGTGGTCAGCGTGCACGACCGTGTACACCTGGCCCGCGTGATCAAGAAACTGCGCGCCTTGACCGGGGTGATTCGCATCACCCGCATGCGTGCATAGCTCGCCCTAGCCCAGCCATTACAAGGAGTCATTCATGATCAAGACTGTAATCACCAGCGACAAGGCCCCGGCCGCCATCGGTACTTACTCCCAGGCGATCAAGGCTGGCAACACCGTCTACATGTCCGGTCAAATTCCACTCGATCCAAAAACCATGGAACTGGTCGAAGGCTTCGAAGCCCAGACCGTCCAGGTGTTCGAGAACCTCAAGGCCGTGGCTGAAGCCGCTGGCGGTTCGTTCAAGGACATCGTCAAACTGAACATCTTCCTCACCGACCTGAGCCACTTCGCCAAGGTCAACGAGATCATGGGCAAGTACTTCGATCAGCCGTACCCGGCTCGCGCCGCCATCGGCGTGGCTGCCCTGCCAAAGGGTTCGCAGGTTGAAATGGATGCCATTCTGGTCATCGCGTAATACGCACGGCGCGGCCTCCCAGGCTGCGCCGACTTCGTTCTGTAAGGATCTCCTCATGCGCAAAGCGCTAGCTCTTTCGTTGCTCGCGGTGTTGCTCGGCGGCTGTGCCAGCAACCCTGCCGACCGCGACATCAGTGGCACCTGGATCAACCAGGCGGCAATCAATGCTGCGTCCAAGGGCGGCCCGTTGCGTGAAGCACTGCAAGCCTATGGCCCGAACCTGGAGTGGGACGTCAACACCAAGGCCGGCCAGGCGCGTTACAGCAATGGCTTCGAGAAAATCGAAGGCAAGGTACTGGGCGAGCAGTCCGGCGCCTGGAACGTCGAAATTTATGGCAGCCCTGCCACCGTATTGAAGCGCGACGGCAAACAATTGCAGCAAGTGGCCAACGACAACGAGCCAGGGCAACTGTTTGACCGCGCCCAAGACGCCGCTCCTGAAGGCGCACCACTGGGCGCCAGCTTCGAGCGGGCGCTGTACTCAGCCTACCTGGGCGGCAGCTGGAAGATTGTCAACGGTCCAGGCGAAGGCAGCACCGTTCAGTTCCAGGCCGATGGCGCCGTTCAGGGCCTGCCCGGCGCTGACCGTTACGCGCTGTGCCTGGCGGGCGACTGCGCCTCGATGAGCGGCGGCCACGATACCGTCTGGCTGCAACAGAGCGGCCAGGGTAACCCGTGGATCTTTACCCGCGACGGTAAACAGATGGAGATCTTCCAGGCAGTCAACGGATCCCAGGCGGACGAAGTGCCTTCGTTCTCCCCCGGCAATCGCCAATGGACACTGGAAAAACAGTGATACAGAACAAAGGAGCCCAAGGGCTCCTTTTTCTTTAGCCTGCGCCATGCTTTCTTTCCCCTCCCAAGGATTGTTCATGCGCAAACTACTTATCCTGAGCCTATTGCTGCTGGGCGGCTGCACCCATACGCCGAAAGAAACGGACATCAGCGGTATCTGGATCAATCAGCCCGCCATCAACGCCGCCGCCCAAGGCCAATCCTTACGTAAAACCTTCGCCACCTATGGCAGGTACCTGGAATGGAACATCGACACTCGCACCGGCCAAGCGCAAGTGAGCAGTGGTTATGAAATGGGCGAAGGCCAACTGCTGCGAAAAGCACCCAGCGCCTGGACAGTCGACTACAACGGCTACGCCACCGACGAACTGCGATTCGATGGCAAACATCTGACCCTGCTAGCCAGAGAACATACCCTCCAGCAGGTATTCAGCCGTGCGACTCAAACGGTCAAAACCGGTACAAAGTGGGGCAATACCTTCAGGTATGCCCTGAACTCAGCTTATATGGGTGGCCAGTGGAAAATCATCGATGGCCCAGGAGCAGGCAATATCGTGATTTTCATGGCAGAGGGCCGCGTTACAGGGCTGGCCAACGCCGCACGATACGAGTTATGCCTGGACGGTGATTGCGCTACCCAGGGTGCAGGTAATGACACTCTTTTTCTGACCAACGGCGAGCTGGGAGACACCTGGATCTTCGTGCGTAATGGCAAGCAACTGGAAATCCTGAATGCTATCAATCACTCACGCCCGGATGAAATCCCTCAGCTCACCCCCGGTACGCGTCAATGGCTGCTGGAAAAGCAGTGATACAGAACAAAGGAGCCGGCGGGCTCCTTTGTCTTTAAACGCAAAAACAACTCAGCAGCCACCCTTGAGAATCGCTGTATACCCTTCGCGAAAGCTCGGATAGCGCGGCGTCCAGCCCAGCGCCTTGGCTCGTGCGTTGCTGCAACGCTTGCTGCCGGTACGACGCACGCTGGCGTCCTCGGACCATTCGGTCACTCCAAGGTACTCGCGCAACCAGCCCACCACGTCCGCCAGTGGCGCGGGTGCATCGTCGACGCCGATATAGCAGTCCTCCAGCGCAACCCCCTGGTGATCAGCCGTGAGCAAAAAGGCCAGCAACCTTGCGGCGTCGTCGGCATGAATGCGATTGGCATACAGCGGCGGGTCGACGGCCACGCGATAACCCCGACGCACCTGAGTCAGCAGCCACTCGCGGCCCGGACCGTAGATCCCGGTCAAGCGCACCAGGCTGGCGGGGATGCCACTGTTCAGTGCGATCTGCTCGGCCTCCAACATCAAGCGCCCTGAGTAACCGCTCGCTTGCGTCGGCGAGGTTTCGTCGATCCATTCACCGTCCTGCTGCCCGTAAACGCTGCTACTGGAAACGAACAGCAAGCGCTTGGGTGCCTGACCGTAGTCGTTCAGCCATTCCAGCACATGCTGCAAGCCCTGGACATAAGCGGCACGGTAACCGGCCTCATCGTGATCGGTGGCAGCCGCGCAATACACCAGGTAATCCACCGCACCGACGGGCCAGGTCGCCGGACAGTCTTCATTGAACAAGTCGCCGGCCACGCCAATAACGCCCTCGGGCAGGCGCGAGATATCACGCCGCAGGCCATGAACCTCCCACCCCGAGGCCAGCAATTGAGTAGCCAGACGGCTGCCGACATCACCACAACCGGCGATCAAAACAGAAGGCACGGACATCAAAACTCTCCCATCAGAAAGACACAGACTAGCCTTGGCATTGGACGAGCGGCTAGCAATACAAGAAAAAAAGAGACTCTATTACTTTTGTTAACAAGAATTACTTGCAATAATGCCTGCCACTTTTGTTCTCGGCCCGCGAGGCCTGGAAGGACATTAACCCTCTTCTTCTCTCAGGTCCGGCCAGCATGACACGTAATCCACTCTCCGCTTCGCCAACCACGCTTGCTCGCCCATCTCGCGCCCTGAGCGCGGTCGCCGCACTGCTGTTCAGCCTGCTGCTGGCCCCGACCGCCGCCTTCGCCGATGAGCCAACCGCCGCACCGACTGCAACAGCAGCAGCGCCAGCCACTGCCGCTCATGACAATGCTGACCACGCCGCCCCGGTCGCGACGCCCGTCGCCGCCGACCCGGCACTGGCCGCCGAAAACGCTGCCGCTGACGCACCCGAGGTCCTCGAAGCCGACAACACCCTGGGCATGGCCCATGACCTGTCGCCGTGGGGCATGTACCAGAACGCCGACATCATCGTGAAAATCGTAATGATCGGCCTGGCCATCGCCTCGATCATCACCTGGACCCTCTGGATCGCCAAGGGCCTTGAGTTACTGGGCGCCAAGCGTCGTCTGCGCGGTGAGATCGCCAATCTGAAAAAAGCCACCACCCTTAAAGAAGCCAGCATCAGCGCGGCCAAGGAAGGCACCCTCGCCAACCTGCTGGTCCACGATGCCCTGGAAGAAATGCGCCTGTCGGCCAACAGCCGCGAAAAAGAAGGCATCAAGGAGCGCGTCAGCTTCCGTCTTGAGCGTCTGGTAGCCGCCTGCGGCCGCAACATGAGCAGCGGCACCGGCGTGCTGGCCACCATCGGCTCCACCGCACCGTTCGTCGGTCTGTTCGGCACCGTGTGGGGCATCATGAACAGTTTCATCGGCATCGCCAAAACCCAGACCACCAACCTCGCCGTCGTCGCTCCCGGCATCGCCGAAGCCCTGCTGGCCACCGCGCTGGGCCTGGTGGCCGCGATTCCTGCAGTCGTCATCTACAACGTCTTCGCCCGCTCCATCGCCGGGTACAAGGCCCAGGTTTGCGACGCTTCGGCACAAGTCCTGCTGCTGGTCAGCCGCGACCTCGATCACCTGCCGGCCGAGCGCACCGCCTCGCAACCGCACATGGTCAAAGTAGGGTAATCCGCCATGGGCTTGCATTTAAAGGAAGGCGCAGACGACGATCTCGTCGAGAACCACGAAATCAACGTCACGCCGTTCATCGACGTGATGCTGGTGCTGCTGATCATCTTCATGGTGGCCGCCCCGCTGGCCACCGTGGACATCAAGGTTGACCTCCCCGCCTCGACCGCCAAACCGGCACCGCGACCAGAAAAACCGGTGTTCCTCAGCGTCAAGGCTGACCAGCGCTTGTACCTGGGCGAAGACGAAGTCAACGCCCAAACCCTCGGCGCGACCCTCGATGCGCGCACCCAGGGCAAGAAGGACACAACCATCTTCTTCCAGGCCGACAAAGGCGTGGACTACGGCGACCTGATGCACGTGATGGATGCCCTGCGGGCCGCCGGCTACCTGAAAGTCGGACTGGTCGGACTTGAGACGGCAGCCAAGAAATGATCACGACGCGCCAAAAGCTGACGCGTTACGGCGCTAGCCTGGCCGTGGTGCTGGGCGTCCACGCGGTCGCGATTCTGCTCGCGCTCAACTGGAAGTCCTCACCGCCTGTCGAGCTGCCACCGATGGCAATGATGGTCGAGTTGGCGCCGGTTCCGGCACCACCGCCACCGGCACCGCCCAAGGTCGTAACGCCACCGCAACCACCGGCTCCGGTGGAAGAGCTGCCGTTGCCGAAACTCGCGGAAGCGCCAAAGCCGACGATCTCAGTGCCCAAGCTGGTCAAACCCAAGCCCAAGCCTCAACCACCCAAGCCGGTAGAGAAAAAGCCCGAGCCGCCGAAGGAAAAACCGTCCGAGGAAAAACCCAGCGACACGCCGCCAACCAACGCCCCGACGGAGAAATCCGCACAACCTGCCCCAGGCCCAACGCCTTCGCAGACTGCAGCCAAGGAAAGTTGGCAAGGCACGCTGCTGGCGCACCTGGCCAAATACAAGAAGTACCCGCCAGCCGCCCAATCACGTGGCAAGGAAGGCTTGAACCGTCTGCGCTTCGTGGTCGATGCTCAAGGCCAGGTGCTGTCGTATGAACTGGTCGGTCGCTCCGGCAACGCCGACCTGGACCGGGCCACCCTGGAAATGATCCGCCGCGCCCAGCCACTGCCCAAGCCACCGGCCGACATGCTGAACAACGGCTCGATCGAAATCGTTGCGCCGTTTGTTTATTCCCTGGAAAAACACCGACGCTAAGACACAGTAGATTCCCATGTGGGAGCGAGCCTGCTCGCGATGACGGCGCAACATTCAACATTGACGTCGACTGTCATACCGCTATCGCGAGCAGGCTCGCTCCCACAGGGTTCTTCAGTCGCCGCAGAAATATCTGCAATCTTTAAGAAAGGCACCGAAAGGTGCCTTTTGCATACCTGCCAGCGGCAAACACGCATTGCACAGTGTCGCTCTCCTCCCTCAGTCTGATAACGTGCGTCTATCGATTGCAGCCGTTATGCTTGGCTGCATCTTCATGGACGCCCGCTATGACCCTCACAGAATTACGCTACATCGTTACCCTCGCCCAAGAGCAGCACTTCGGCCACGCGGCCGAGCGTTGCCACGTCAGTCAACCGACCCTGTCGGTGGGCGTGAAAAAGCTTGAAGACGAACTCGGTGTGCTGATTTTCGAGCGCAGTAAAAGCGCGGTGCGCCTGACCCCGGTCGGCGAAGGCATCGTCGCCCAGGCCCAAAAAGTCCTCGAACAGGCCCAAGGCATTCGCGAACTGGCCCAAGCCGGCAAAAACCAGCTGACCGCCCCGCTGAAAGTCGGCGCGATCTACACCGTCGGCCCGTACCTGTTCCCGCACCTGATTCCGCAACTGCACCGGGTCGCCCCGCAGATGCCGTTGTACATCGAAGAAAACTTCACCCACGTCCTGCGCGACAAACTGCGCAACGGCGAGCTGGACGCGATCATCATCGCCCTGCCGTTCAACGAAGCCGACGTGCTGACCCTGCAACTCTACGACGAGCCGTTCTACGTCCTGATGCCGGCCCAGCACCCCTGGACCGAGCAAGCATCCATCGACGCCAGTATGCTCAACGACAAGAGCCTGCTGCTGCTCGGCGAAGGTCACTGCTTCCGCGATCAGGTGCTCGAAGCCTGCCCGACCCTGGCCAAAGGCAACGACGGCGCCAAGCACACTACCGTCGAATCCAGCTCCCTGGAAACCATTCGGCACATGGTCGCCTCTGGCCTGGGCATCTCGATCCTGCCGCTCTCGGCCGTCGACAGCCACCACTACGCCCCCGGCGTGCTCGAAGTGCGCCCACTGACGCCACCGGTGCCGTTCCGCACCGTGGCCATCGCCTGGCGCGCGAGCTTCCCACGCCCGAAAGCGATTGAAATCCTCGCTGACTCCATCCGCCTGTGCTCGGTGGCCAAGCAGCCAGCGGTTGCGGGTTAAGCGTTAGCCATGACGGAGCTGTCGCAGGTGTCGGTCACGGCACTCAAGGGTGTCGGCGAAGCCATGGCCGAAAAACTGGCCAAGGTCGGCCTGGAAAACCTCCAGGACGTACTGTTCCACCTGCCGCTGCGCTACCAGGATCGCACCCGCGTGGTGCCGATCGGCCACTTGCGGCCGGGTCAGGACGCGGTGATCGAAGGCACCGTCAGCGGCGCCGACGTGGTCATGGGCCGGCGCCGCAGCCTGGTCGTGCGCCTGCAGGACGGCACCGGCGGGCTCAGCCTGCGCTTCTACCATTTCAGCAACGCGCAAAAGGAAGGCCTGAAACGCGGCACCCGCATACGCTGCTACGGCGAGGCCCGGCCCGGCGCGTCGGGACTGGAAATCTACCACCCGGAATACCGCGCCATCACCGGCGACGAACCACCGCCGGTGGATGCAACCCTGACGCCGGTCTACCCGCTCACCGAAGGCCTGACCCAACAGCGTCTGCGCCAACTGTGCATGCAGACCCTGACGTTGCTGGGCCCGAGCAGCCTGCCCGACTGGCTGCCACAAGAGCTGGCGCGGGACTACCAACTGGCGCCGCTGGCCGACGCGATCCACTACTTGCATCACCCGCCCGCCGATGCCGATGTCGATGAACTCGCCCTCGGTCATCACTGGGCGCAGCACCGTCTGGCCTTCGAAGAACTGCTGACCCATCAGCTGTCGCAGCAACGCCTGCGCGAAAGCATGCGCGCGCTGCGGGCGCCGGCCATGCCCAAAGCCACCCGGTTGCCGGCCCAATACCTGGCCAACCTGGGCTTCCCGCCGACGGGCGCGCAGCATCGGGTCGGCAATGAAATCGCCTACGACATGAGCCAGCACGAACCGATGCTGCGGCTGATTCAGGGCGACGTCGGCGCCGGTAAAACCGTGGTCGCTGCCCTCGCAGCATTGCAAGCGCTGGAGGCCGGCTATCAGGTCGCGCTGATGGCGCCCACCGAGATCCTCGCCGAACAGCACTTCATCACCTTCAAGCGCTGGCTCGAACCGCTGGGCCTGGAAGTCGCCTGGCTGGCCGGCAAGCTCAAGGGCAAGAACCGCGCCGCCGCGCTGGAACAGATCGCCCGCGGCACGCCAATGGTGGTCGGCACTCATGCGCTGTTCCAGGACGAAGTGCAGTTCAAGAACCTCGCGCTGGTGATCATCGACGAACAACACCGCTTCGGCGTCCAGCAGCGCCTGGCGCTACGGCAAAAAGGCGTTGGCGGGCGGATGTGCCCGCATCAACTGATCATGACCGCCACCCCGATTCCGCGAACCCTGGCCATGAGCGCCTACGCCGACCTCGACACCTCGATCCTCGACGAACTGCCGCCCGGCCGAACCCCGGTGAACACCGTGCTGGTCACCGACACGCGCCGCGTCGAAGTCATCGAACGGGTGCGTGCGGCCTGCGCCGAAGGGCGTCAGGCGTATTGGGTGTGCACGCTGATCGAAGAGTCGGAAGAGCTCACCTGCCAGGCCGCCGAAACCACTTACGAGGACCTCACCGCCGCCCTCGGCGAGCTGAAGGTTGGCTTGATCCACGGCCGCATGAAGCCAGCGGAAAAAGCCGACGTCATGGCCCAGTTCAAGGCCGGCGCGCTGCAACTGCTGGTGGCGACTACGGTGATTGAAGTCGGCGTCGACGTGCCCAACGCCAGCCTGATGATCATCGAAAACCCGGAACGCCTGGGCCTGGCGCAACTGCACCAGTTACGCGGTCGAGTGGGCCGGGGCAGCGCCGCCAGTCACTGCGTGCTGCTCTACCATCCGCCGCTGTCGCAGATCGGCCGCCAACGCCTGGGTATCATGCGCGAGACTAACGACGGCTTCGTGATCGCCGAAAAAGACCTCGAACTGCGCGGTCCCGGCGAGATGCTCGGCACCCGCCAAACCGGCCTGCTGCAATTCAAGGTCGCCGACCTGATGCGCGACGCCGATCTGCTGCCGGCCGTGCGCGACGCGGCCCAGGCATTGCTGGAGCGCTGGCCGCATCACGTCAGCCCGTTGCTCGACCGCTGGCTACGACATGGGCAGCAATACGGCCAAGTGTGAGCACCGTCTCAGTTTCTGGGCGATGGTTTTAAACAAGCTGGTTATACTCCTGCAATTGTTTGAAAACGGATACAGGCCATGACCGAAGTTGCCCTCGCACCCGAAGCCCCGCACGCCCCGTCTGTTATTCGGCTGCTGCTTGGCAAGCTGGGCATCAGCTACGCCGAAGTGCTCGATCGCCCGGGCCTCAACCCCGCCCGCAAGGTGCAAGCGGTGTTGCTCGACGACGCTGTCGGCGCGCTCATGGTGCTGTTCCCGCAGAGCCAGTTGCTGGACCTCAACCGCCTCGCCGAACTCACCGGCCGCCGGCTCACCGCCGTGCCGACCGAACGCCTGGAGCGCATGCTCGGCAAACACAACCTGAGCTTTCTGCCCGGCCTGCCGGCGCTCACCAGCTCGCCGTGCCTGTACGAAGAAAGCCTGCTGCGCGAACCTCAGTTGCTGATCAATTCCGGTGAGCCGGGCGTGCTGCTGGAAATCACCAGCGAAGACTTCAAAAGCATGCTGACCAAGGCCAGCGCCGCAAACTTCGGCGAAGCCCTGAGCCTCATCCGCCCGAACCTCGACCGCCCCGACGATGACCGCGAGGAAATCACCCAAGCGGTGCAGGCCTTCACGGCACGGCGCATTCAGCAGCGCCTGGAAGCGACCATCGAGATTCCACCGCTGGCCGAAACCGCGCAAAAAATCATCAAGCTGCGGGTCGACCCCAACGCCACCATCGACGACATCACCGGCGTGGTCGAAACCGACCCGGCCCTGGCCGCGCAAGTGGTGAGCTGGGCGGCGTCGCCGTACTACGCGTCGCCGGGCAAGATTCGTTCAGTGGAAGACGCAATCGTCCGCGTGTTGGGGTTCGATCTGGTGATCAACCTGGCGCTGGGCCTGGCCCTGGGCAAAACCCTGAGCCTGCCCAAGGACCACCCGCAACACACCACGCCGTACTGGCAGCAATCGATCTACACCGCCGCCGTCATCGAAGGCCTGACCCGCGCCATGCCGCGTGCCCAGCGCCCGGAAGCCGGCCTGACCTACCTCGCCGGCCTGCTGCACAACTTTGGCTACTTGCTGCTGGCCCACGTCTTCCCGCCGCACTTCTCGCTGATCTGCCGCCACCTGGAGGTCAACCCGCACCTGTGCCACAGCTTTGTCGAGCAACACCTGCTGGGCATCAGCCGTGAACAGATCGGCGCGTGGCTGATGCGCTACTGGGACATGCCCGACGAACTGGCCACCGCGCTGCGCTTCCAGCACGACCCAAGCTACGACGGCGCCTACGCCGAATACCCGAACCTCGTCTGCCTGACCGTGCGCCTGCTGCGCAGCCGCGGCATCGGCTCCGGCCCCGACGAAGAAATCCCCGACACCCTGCTCGACCGCCTCGGCCTGACGCGCGACAAGGCCGAAGACGTCGTCAGCAAAGTCCTCGAAGCCGAAGTGTTGCTGCGCGAACTCGCTTCGCAGTTCACCCAGGCCTGAAACGCATCGCGGGCAAGCCCGTCCCCTACAGGATCTCGGTGATCCCTGTGGGGACGGGCTTGCCCAAGATAGGATCTATCTGCATCGCATCATGCGAGAAACCGCGCCATCCAACCAAAACCAGGATGTTCCCAATGATGCAGGCTGCCGCTGAGCACGGTCTTGCCATCTTCCGTGACCGTAGCACCCCGGAGCTCTGTCAGGCCTTCGTCAAACTTAAAGGCCGCCCAGCCCTTCTCATTGAACGTCATATCCAGGCTGCCATCAGCCAGTAAACGTGCAGTGACTCCCCCGCCATCGGCAGTAACACCCCAGGGGCCGCTCTTCCCGGCAACGATGATTTTTTCATCATGGAATGCACAGTGCGTCCAGCTCACACCTTCGGTCAGCATGTCTGAAATCAAAGGTTTGCCATCGTTGAACACGAGATTGAAAGAGCCACTACCATTCAGAGCGATAGCCATGCCTTTAGGGAAACCATTCATAGTCACGTCGCCCACAGCCATGATCATGACGACCTCACTGTCACGCTCGAGCACAGCGAACGATTGCAGGATGGCAAAGCCCATATCACGATCCGCAACAAGCACAATCCCAGTGTTATTGAATGTGTGATCGGCCCGCCCTTGTTGGTCGAGGCGGGCCACGAAGCCGCCTTGAACCATACCGCCTGGGGTGACGTACGTACCACAGACCAGAATATGGCCGTTCGCTTGCAATGCGACAGCCTTGGCCTCGTACCATTCGTGATCTGGAAGTTCGATGATCACCCATCCAGAACCATTGAACCCGGTGTCCAAGGCACCGGTCGCGGTCAGGCGCATGACCAGGCTTTGAGGGTTAAACAGGTCACTGACGATGAGTACAATCTTGCCATCGGGTTGCTCAATCACAGATACGCCGCCAGCTTGAGCATTTGTTTGGGGTGCTTTTCTTCCAGGTAGCCCTGTGACAGAACCTCCTTCCACGCTGACAAGATTCCGGAGGAAAACTATACCGTTCTCTCCAAACGCCTCCTCCAGCGTGCCATCAGCGCGCAGCCGAAACACAATAGGACCACTGTTGCAATCTGTATAGAAAAAGGCCGAAATCAGCCATCCACCATCCGCCAGGAGGCACACGCCTTCGACTTGGTTTAAGGTAAGCCCCTCCAAATTCATATCAATGACGCCGTCGGCACCGAAGCTGCGATCTGGGGTTCCGTCGACATTCAGCCGAGTGAGCGAGAAATCAGCCACAACGAGTAACTGGCCTGAAGATAGCGTGACAAGGACACCGGGGCTGTATCTAGGCGGCCCGGGGAGCGGAAAAACGACAAGGCCGCTCTCACCAAAAGAAGGATCAAGATGACTCGATTGTATTTGTTGTTTCATGACCGCGCTCCATCGTAGTGAACGAGCCCCCGCAGGAGCACCGTCCACAGTAAAGCATGGGGCCAGAAGCCAACACACCTGTCAGATTTAACAGTAAGACAGTCTTTAGAAGCCTTTTTTATGACTCTTCAAGCCAAAGTCTGTAGCTCCTTAACGGGCTGCAGGAGGCTTCTTCCTCGGCTTCAAATACTTGGTCAACCCCTGGAACCACATCACCAGCGCCGGGTTGCCCTTGATCTGAATCGACTTGTCCTGAATCCCGGTCATGAACGCCAACTGCTTGTTCTTCGCCTGCATCGTGGCAAAGCCATAAGCGGCATCTTTAAAGGCAATCGCAAACGCAGGCTCCGCATACACCCCGGACTGGCTGGTAATGCGCTGACCTTTCACCACGAAGTGCCGCGCCACCTTGCCGTCCAGCGTCTGCAACTGGAACACCAACTCTTTATCACCCAACTGCTGCTGAAACGCCGGATTGGTCCGACTGGCCTTGCGCATTAGCAAGCCCATCATCCACAGAAGAAAACGAAATTTCATGCCCAAGCCCCAAAAGAAAAATGAACGCTGGCGCAGTGTAGCGGCTTAAACCCAGAACGCCACCGTTGCACAGCGTTAGAAGAAGATGAAGCGCTTTTTAAGCACGATGACCACCAAGTCACACTTCTCAAAGCCCACCACATCCCCCCGTAGCAGCTGCCGAAGGCGGCGTTCGGCCGCGCAGCGGTCGTAAAACCAGACACCTCGGTCTCGGCCCCATCCCAGCCCCATTGGCCTCGGACATTTCCTTCAAGTTGTAGCGGTGTTCAGTAACTAGCCCGGCCTGCGGGTCAGGGCTAGTCTCACCCTGTCACCAAAAAACGGTGACTCGGACGTGCAAGTCCGGTCCAGGTGCACAATCGTAGATGGCTATTCATCGAGCGTTTTTCTATGCTCGCGAATCGTTATGGCGGCTGTGCGTCGGAGACCTTCGGGTCTGCCGGGTTCCTGGACCGGTCTTGCACACCAACGCACAGCTGCCACCTCTTTCGAAGCGCAAGCGAAACGGTGTCAGCTCCTTAGTTCCAGGGAGATACACCCATGTTCAAAGCAACGCCTAATCCACCGGAAGACTCAGCAACATCCCCCTACGAATCCCTAGATTCAAAAAAACTCCACGAAGCCGCCGAACGCGCCCTCGACCACCACCTCGGCACACCCCCACCCAAAATCCACCTCGCCGACGCCCGCAAAGGCCAACTCTTCATCGTCGCCCCAGACGTCGACACCGACAGCCTCCTGGCCAACGCCTCCGAAGACATCGCCTCCATCAAAGCCATCGCCGGCGACCTCGCCTTCGAAATCGAAGGCTCCCGCCGCAACGTCGCCCTCGCCATCTACCGCATGGCCGAAGGCGCACAACTGCTCATAGACCGCGCCATGGACAACCTCGACCCACCGAATCCGGTGGAGTATCGGGTCAAGGTGTAGGGTTAGTCGCAAGTTGAGAAGACAGGGGATAGGTTTGTTTGAGAGCCAACTTCATCAGAGAAGACATTTAAATAAATCTCTCCCCCATTTCCTCTCCAAAGCAGTTGAAGGGCGCGTTGCGCACCCTTCATCACCGGGTCGTACTAATAGCAGTTGCTGGCCGCTATCGGATCAGTCACTTCCGACTGAAGTCGTTTAACAGCATTGAGACCCGACTCGTAACCTTTGTTGGCAGCAAGCTGATAACAGGCCAAGGCTCGGGGAATATCCTTTTTACCGAGATCGCCACTTTCCCAATGAGAGCCCAACGAAACGAACGCATTCGTTGACCCCATGGAAGCGGCACGAATCAGCTCTTTTTCAACCTCAATTGGTCGCTGACATGGCCCTTCCCCAGCCGTTTCATTGCCAAAACAATAGAAGCCTGCCAGGGACTCAGCCCCGCCCGGTGAATTAACGGCCGACGCTTTGAACAAAGCCTCGACTTTGCCGTATTCCAACTGCGGCGCCATACCCGACAGACTCAGCCCAGCAGCAGCCAAACTCGACTCAGGATCGCCTGAAGCGGCCGCGCACAGGTAATTTTCCAAGGCTGCTTCAAAAAGCTCGCGCGTCAGCCGGTATTGCTCAAGACCACCCAAGCCAACAAATCCCAGTGCGCGCTGTGAGCAGAAACTCTCCGCGCGACTCATCGACCGCGTACTTGCTACAGAAAGTTCTTTTTCGGGAATCGACCAATCCTCAACCCCAACAAGCGTCCAGCAGGCCTTCCTCGAAAAATTGAAGATCTTGATATTGCTGTTGCCGGCACGTTTATCCAAGACGTTAACGCGACGGTCATCTACCTTCTCGATTTCTATCCCTTCCACCTTCCCATCGGGTATCGCAACCATTAACGGAAACGCCAAATCACGTCCGACCTCGGCAGTGACGTAAGGCTCAATCCGCCCTATATCCGACGTTCCCTTTAACACCAACAGCTTCACCGCCTGCGCCGTTAGCCGCTTTTGCGATTCGGCATTAACGGAAAATTCGGGCAAAAACTGAGCGAAGTCTTGCGAAGGGCACGAGCCACGCCCAATTGCCGACCCACTCCCACTATCGGACGCGATGTTGTCCAGAAACACCGACCGTTCACGGCTCATGTTGGCAATACAATTGTTGACTGCTGTCACATATGCCGACGAGCCTGCTTCCGTCTCCAACGCATCAATCAGGCAATCGGTATCACGCAATTTGATCCAGGCCCGCTGAGCCTCTTGAACCTTTGCCTTGTGTTCCGCAGCTAGCACTGGATCAGTCTGATACCCGCCTTCAAGCCGCACCATCAGTTCTTGATAACTCGCGTTCAACTGCGCGTCAGCAGCAGCCTTCGCACTCACAGAACACCTTTCACCCTGAGAGTTCGTTGCGACATCAACACATGCGTCTTGAGCAAGTGCAGCGGGTACTAGTGGCGACAAACAATTAACCAGCGTGCAAAAAAATATATGCACCCAAAGCCTGCTCATAGAAAAATCCCTTACGCATCAATTCCCGAAGATAAAAAATTGAACACTAATTATTAAAGCGAGCCTGCACTATTCATCCGGTGCTATAGCTATCTTCAGCATGGAGCCCTCAAGATATACAATGGCCTCCCGACCATTCACTTCAACTGGTGTAGGGTTTTGAATCACCGCATGGTCATTCGCGTCAACAATCTTAGCGAGTGTCTTATCGACTACATTGGCTCGCCAGATCGTCTCGTCACCGTTTTTAAAATAAAATACCGGGCGTGGTTTACTCCAAATAGGATTAAAGATATTCCAACCTATTGCCGGCATATTAGTAGGTGCGACGATTTCGAATCCAGGCGTGTGCGAGTAGTAAATTTTCAGCTGACTGAACATATCGCTACCACTAAAGAGCAAGCCGCCTCTGGCGTTTTCATTAGTGTTTGACCACTGCTGGAATAGCAGGCTGCTTTCCGCTGGCTCTGCGCTCGAGCCCAGCTTGTAAACCATTCCTTTTATCAGATTTTTCGTTATTTGTTGCCGATAGTAAAAGGCCCCATCAAAAATCCCGGCAAACCTTTTTCCGTCGTCATTGCTACCTAGGTCTATTGCACCATCGAAGCCGATGTTTTTCGCAATGGTGTGAACAATGGGTTGAGCCATTGGACTTTTATCTACGTATTCGTACAAGCTACCTCTATAACAAGCCATTGTGACGTCATAGTACCCCTCAAAAGCTATAACATATAACATGCCTGACAACGTTTCTGCGGACAGAATGAAACGTTCAGCGACATTTTTTTCATTCGGAAGACCCGCTAGCTCCACGGTTTTCCATGAGCGATCGTATTGCGTATAAGCTTTATTTTCTGGCAGCAACTTTATGTCTTTTCCAGTGACTGAAACAACCTCCGGCAACGGTGTTAAAAAGCGAATTTGTTGATCGTAAGCATCTTCCAGACACTCCGTTGACTCGCAGGTATTGCGTATTGATGCAAGCCAGTCACTTTCGATAACTTGGAAAGTTCGCCGATTTTTCAACGGCTTAAACACTGCACTTAGCTGCTCATCCAACGTAGACAAGGAGGGAGTATCACAGATTTTCTTTTCCATTTCTGTGGATGCCTTACCGCAGTCGAATCCTGCGGACTGGGCATAGGAATCAAATAGAAATAGCGCGACAAATGCTATTCCAGCAGTAAAAAAATTTGATACTTTCATAAACACAGCCTTCAGGTCAATTTCAGTACAGATTGTGCGAAAGGGAGGACCCTGCAATTAAAAACTGCAGGGTGAGTAGGCTTTTAACCTTGACTCGAGACCGGCTAATGGGTGTCCTCTTTAGCCACTTAACATCACATGCAATATCTAATGTCAGCACCCGTCCACATTTTCGCAAAGGACCCAACCGCGTATTTCTTTTTTCTTCGCTGTTGTGTAAAGAATAGAGACCCATCCGGCTGAGACAGCCTCCTGCTTTACCTTGTCGCCCTTTACCAAATACATCTTTGTATCAGTTGCCATGGACTTCAACGAATATATTGACGTCTTTTTATTAACATTTAGATCAGGTAGGTTATCGCTCGCCCAGCCACGGTAATTTTTAGACGCCAGTTGAGAAACAACAGCATCGCGGGTCTTGAAAGGATAGGTGTAAATCGGCTTATCGTCATTGTCGTCTGGAGAGAGGACGTCAGCACCACTTCCGAAGTAATCCGTTAATTTTTTATCGAGGGTGAACCCTCCCTCGGCTTTGTGAAACACCATAACGCTGAAATAGTCGCTTCCGTAGCTTACCCCGGTAAAGGCACGAATAGGTGCGCTATGAATAACAAATAGCTCATTCTCACCACTCACTACATTTTCTGTGAAAACGTCTCGTACCTCGCCAGGATCTGCAACATAAGGCAACCGTGAAATGAATTTTGTGATACCGGTAGAGCAATCAAGAAAGCTGACGCCAAGCCCCATTTCCGGGTTTGGCTTACCCTCATCCTCAAGTACGGCGATTGAGCTGAAAACAATCACCCCCCCCTCTACCGCTAACGGTGGATAAGGTGCGTCCTTAGGTGCCTCACATGCGAAAGCATAGGAAGCACCAAAAAAAATCACCGAAACCAATAAACGCATAACCCCCTGAAAACAAATCATCCCGCACACCCCCCAAAATCACTATTTATTAATGCGATAATCTCCTTGCTAAATGTCTTCCGATTAGCAAGCTGATCCAATCCTGTATTGATTTTCCTAGTAACGTTTTTAATTTTCAAGTCAATATCTAAAGAGGTGTCATCCGCAATAATCCCAATATTGTTAACTTTCCAAAACCAGCAACCCGATGCAATAATCGCATTGACATCGGTTTCAGCTAACGATGGGGTTGCATCGATCTGTATACCAATGGCGTCGGCACATCTCCTGTAGGTCTCGTAAAATGTAAGATGCAGAAGTCCGCGCCCTCGGTAGTCGTTGTTCGGATAGTCGCTGCTTCCAAAACTGTGCTGCCCATATGCTGGGTCGTTACCCAACAAATGATCATCAATATATTGTAACTTCTGTTGATTTGTAAGGTTAAGTCCTTTACGAATAAAGCCGTTGTTGATCGCCGTGGGCGCCAACGCAAACAAACTAGTCGGTGTAAACGTCGCGCGTGAGTAATTCAAGCTCTCTCTAAACTTAGTAAACCTTTGCGTCTCGACTTTACCCTGCCCCAATATTAGGGCCACCTGAGAACAGGTAGTAATTCCATACTTTCCAAAAAGTACATTCGCAGTATCGGCGAAGTCTTTGATAAATCCATCTGACACTGACGGGGCTACAATCTTCCTCATAAACTGTGGTGTAAGGGCGATATTTTTCCCGCACTTCTTACACTTGCTAGACCCTGACCTAAGAAAACTTGAAACTAGTCCAACAGGATGAATATGCTGCACATTAATATCGCTAGTTATTCCTTGCTGTCCAACCAACTTATCCCACCAACCCAAACGCTCAATCCGCGCCTTCTCTTCAACCCATCCCTTATGCGGATCCGAGTCGTTATGCCCCATCAGTTCATCCAGGGCATCCCATTTTTCTGACTTGTATTGCCACTCGCTTTCGTAGCGTGTGACCATCTGAGAAATAGGTTGAGAGAACCAAGGCTTACCGAGAGCTTCTGTTATTTCTTCAGGTTTGAGTTTGCTATCACCATTCTTATCGAGGATTTTATACAGCTGTTTCTTCGTAAGACTATCGTCAGCGTTTCCAACGTTCGGCAGGTAAGTAGCACGCTCCTCATCATTCAGACTTTCCTGCGCATGAAGAAACGCAGCCAAGTGGTCCACATTGCTGACAGTTTCTTCGATAAAAGTGAAGCCTTCCCACTCAAAGGGCGAATGGCGCGACAACGTGGTGTCCGGTTCCGCGAACCAACCGTTGATCTCGTTGCCATCCGCGTCGCCCAGCAGTCCATCTAGACGCCACCAAAACGTGTAGGTGGTTGTTCCGCCCATGACGACAGGCACCTTGATTTTCTTCTCGGCAGGTAACGCTTCCAGCACACTGACAGGAACCAAAAAATCATAGCCGACCTTTTTGTGGGCGTCGGTCACTTTGGGTGGGTTCGTAGCGTTCATGCCTTGCACGTGAGTGATCAACAGGCTGTCTTTGGGGATCTTGAGCAGTGTCTTCTCGGTAGCCGGCAAACTGGAGGCCTTGGACTTGCTCAGCTCAGTAAACGCCTTGACGTCTTCGCAACTGAACACTTCCAGATGCAGCAAATTCTTCGGTGCGGGGTCCGAGTGGTTCTGATATTTCCCTACATGACCAATCAGGCTGCCAGCTTTTATAGGAAATGGTCGCTCCAACAGATGAACCGTATTCTTCTCAGCTGGTTCACTCTTCGTTTCAAGCAAACTCTTCCGGATATAACCGAGTATTCCGTTGCTAGCGGTCAGAGCGGGAATAGAGCTACCGCTGACGATTTCTATCAGTTTCTGGTATTCAGTGCTTGCCCCGTCATTCCCGATTTTTACTTGGGTCCCAATAGGCAATATGGCCGTTGTGGCGCTTGTCTGGTTAGCACCCGCATGAACGGCAAGGCCTTTTTGAGGTGGGGTCATCTCGTCTTTCGCTGCAACACCTATGACGTAGCTGTTAGGTGTTGGACCATCCGTCATTTCTCCTTTGTAGACCCACCCGGTTCCCGGGGGGAGACTGGCATCCGCAGGAGTGACATTCACCACCTTGAGCCAACCGTGATCCTCTTCACCCGTCTCTACGAGTGTGCCGCGAGGCAACACGGTTAAGACAGTGCCGTAACCAGGATTATTCTTCGGCCCCTGTCGAACCCTCAGTCCTAGAATTTTGTCATTAGCTGATGCCTTGACCTGAGATATGCCACCACTCCAGAACGCGGGCCGATCTAATGCGGGAGTTAAACGATAACCCTCCCAATCCAGCAAATGCATATACAGACTGAAAAAGGTCAGGCTTGGCCCTGCCGCAGCTGGCGCACCAGGGGCAGGTGCTGGCGCAGGAGGCATGGGAACCTCCAAACGGTGTTTAACCAACACAAAACCTGTTGAAAAGACTGAATGCGTCGAGCCGAAATCTGATTTTGGATAAACCTCATCAATGCGGTAGGCAACCACCTCGCCATCCGCAATACAGCGCACCTCGGCCTTATCCCCCACCAGCCCTGTGGCCTCGTCGAAGTGAATACCACCATGCCATAGGCCATTGGAGCCCAATGGGTAGTAACCATCCTTGGCCTGCGCCAATGCCTTGTAATACTGCTGTGGATCCGTCGCTTCTGCGCCCCCTACTTTGAAGGGATACGACCATTTCTCTACTTTGCTGGTTGTCTCAGTCATTACCAATTACCTGAATCCTGATCCCTGGTGGCTTGGAGTGCCGTCGGTGTCTGTTAGCCGGAAAAATTGAGCATTCGTTTCGGTTTGCGTTTGATCTGTTCCTCAGGCGCATTCCCCAACGCCTGATCCATCAAACTCCCCGCCTTATCCTTATCCGCAGCCCCCGGCAGCACCGGCGGCTTAATCCCAATCCCCGTCCCACTCCCCGCCGAGCCCCCAGCATTCACTTTCACCACCGGCCCAACCACCGTCACGCCACCCGCATCCAGCTTGATAAAACTCCCACCCCCCTTGATGGTCAGTTCCGATCCCGCCTCGATGACCATTTTGTCGCCGGCCTTGAGGTGGATTTCTCTTCCAACGCTGGTCAGTTGGGCGGTGCCGAGTTTGATGTGTTGGTTCTGGCCGATGGTCAGGTGGTCGTCCATGCGGGTTTCGACTTTGCGGTCGGCAATTGTGGTGCGGTGTTCTTCGGCTTTGAGTTCGGTGTAGGTGTTCTTTTCGACGGTGTCGTGGCGTTCGTTGCCGACGCGGATTTTTTGGTCGTGTTCGATGTTTTCATCCCAGTCGCGCTGGGCGTGGATGAAGATTTGTTCGGCGCCTTTTTTGTCTTCGATGCGCAGTTCGTTGTAGCCGCCGCCACCGGGGGAGCTGAGGGTTTTGAAGACGGTGCGGGTTTTGTTCGCCGGCAGGCCGTACGGCACCTGGTTTTCCTTGTGGTACAGGCAGCCGGTCACCAGCGGTTGGTCGGGGTCGCCTTCGAGGAAGGTGACGAGCACTTCCATGCCGATGCGCGGGATGGCGATGGCGCCGTAGCGGTCGCCGGCCCAGCTGCTTGATACGCGCAGCCAGCAGCTGGTTTTGTCGTCGGCCAGGCCTTCGCGGTCCCAGTGGAATTGCACTTTCACGCGGCCGTACTGGTCGCAGTGGATTTCTTCGCCTTTGGGGCCGGTGACCTGCGCGGTCTGGCTGCCGAGCACGCGGGGTTTGGTGTGCAACAGCGCCGGGCGGTAGAACACGTCCCACGGGGTGGCGAGGAAACGGTTGCGGTAGCCCTGGTGGAAGTCGTCCTTGTTGGCGGTGGTGTCGCTGGTCACCGACTCTTCGAGGACTTGCGGCTGTTTGCCTTCGTGGATGACTTCGGTCAGCAGCCAGAGGTCGTTCCACTCGGTGCGCGGGTGGTCGGAGATTTCCAGGAAGTGACCGCTGACCAGGGTGGTTTGGTCGCCATGGCCTTCGGCTTGCTGGTAGTCGGCGCGGTGGCGTTCCAGCGCCCGCTGGCTGAGGAACTTGCCACGGGCACGCTCGGTGAAACGGCCCGGGTAGTCGTAGTCTTCCAGGTCCGGTTCTTCACTTTTACCGTCGGGTTTGTAGGCCGACTCCAGTTGCAGGCGCGGTTTCTCGAAATCGTAGTCGCGGCGCGTGGTGCGATTGGTGCGGGTTTCCAGGCGCAGCGTGAAGCCTTTGATCACCGGCTCGTCGGCCACCATGCCGCTGCCCTGCACGTAGGCGGTGGGTTGGCCGAGTTTCGGGAACACGGTCTGGTCGTCACCGAACACCAATTTGTGGCCCTTCGCGTCGTGCTGGAAGTGGTAGTGAATGCCCTCTTCCTCGCACAACCGCTGGACGAAATGCAGGTCGGATTCGTCGTACTGCACGCAGTAGTCGCGATCCGGGCATGGCTGGCTCAGCTGGAAGCTGTAGGCGTTACCCTTGATGCCGTGTTCTTCGAGGATCAGCGCGATGATTTTCGGCGCCGACATCTGCTGGTAGATGCGCTGGTTGGTGCGGTGGCGCAGGTATTCGAGTTGCGGCACCAGGGACACTTTGTAGCGAGTCAGGCGCTTGCCGGCATCACCTTGGGCGACACGGTAGATCTGCCCATGAATGCCACTGCCATTAGGGTCGAACGCGAGGAATGCCTGTTTGTGCAGCAGCGTTTCAAGGTCAAGGTCCGGGTTTTCGCTGACCAGTTCCAGGTCAAAACGAAAGGTCTGGCTGATGCCTTCAGTGCCGGTGAACGACAGCACTTGCAGGTCACCCTGAAAGTCCGCAACGGTCAGACTGAAATGGGTTTCGTTAGAAGGGTTGAACATTGCTTGCTCCCTGTTCGGTAATCATCCGTTACGCCGATGTAGCCAGCGTTGCAGCCAGGAGGAAGTGGCGCCTAGGGCGTCACGCAGTTGTGCGGCCGTCACGGTGCGTGCCGCCGCATCGAAAGCCAGCGCGGTTCGCAGCGCCGGCCAGCAGTGTTTCGGTAGGTGCCTGGGCGCTTGCAGTTCGCGGTCCAGGCGTTCGTCACGGGCCTGGGTCGACGGCAATCGGCGGAACGGGTGTTTGCCGTCCGCCAGTTCATAAATCACGCAGGCCACCGCGAAGAGGTCGGCGCTGGCGGTCAGCGGCGCGCCTTCCAGCAATTCCGGCGCGGCATAGCCTGGGGTCCAGGCGTTGAAACGGCTGCGGCTCAAGTGTGGCAGGCCGGGCAATACGCCCTCCTCGGCCTGACCGAGGCCGAAGTCGAACAAGCGCACGCCCTCCTCGCTGAGCATCACGTTGCTCGGTTTCAAATCGCCGTGCAGCACGCCGCGACCGTGGGCATAAGCCAACGCGTCGAGCAGCGGCAGCGCGATGTCACGCAATTCTTGCCACGGCAGGCCCAGGGGCCGTTCGCAGAGCAGTTTGTCCAGCGTCAGCCCACGCATCAGTTCCATGGTGATGAAGGCGCGCTGGCACTCGGTGTCCACTTCAAAGGTGTGCAAACGCAGCACGTTGGAGTGGCGCAGGCGCCGGGTCAGGGCGAACTCGCTGTAGAGCAAGGCACTGGCGTCCGGCGATTCGGCAAATTCTTCGCTGAGGATTTTCAGCGCTATGTAAGGGTCGGGGTCACCGAACTGTTCGTGTAGCAGGTCCCGTGCGCGATACACCGCGCCCATGCCACCGGCGCCGAGCAAGCGCTCGATGCGGTAACGCCCCGCCAACACATCCGGCAACGCGCCAACGCTGGCCCGGGTCGGCGCCACGGCATGCGGCGCGTCATGGGGTTTGGCGAAGGCGAAGTAGGTCAGGTTGGCGGCCTCGTCTTCGCCGATCAGCAGCTCGTCGAGCACCGGCTTGAGTTCACTCATTGGCGGACCACCACGGCGGTCAGGTTGTCCCGCGCCGAACCGCGCAACGCGCCGTCGAACAACCGCTCCAGCGCCACATGCGGCGCGGTCAGGCTCAAGGCGTTGCCCAGCGCGTCGCTGCTCAAGCCCTGGTACAAACCGTCGCTGCACAGCAGAAACGCATCACCGGGATAGACCTCGAGTTCGAGCACGTCCAGGGTCAACTGCTCGCTGGCCCCGACCGCACGGGTCAAGGCACTGGCGGCCGGATGAGCCTTGGCTTGCTCGACGCTCATCTGTTGTTCGTCAATCAGTTGCTGCATCAGCGAATGGTCCTTGGACAGCTGATACAAGCGCTGTCCACGCCACAGGTAACAACGGCTGTCGCCGGCCCAGATGCAGGCCGCACGATTGCCGTCCACCAACAACGCCACCACCGTGCTGCCCATGATGCTGTCATGGCGCCCGGCGGTGACGGTCAATTCCTGGCCCAAGCGGCGGTTGAGCCAGTGCAGGCACTGGCGCACGCCTTTGAGCCGCTCGTCGAAGCTGTCTTCGACGGGCAATTCCGCCAGGCTGGCGACGATCAACTGGCTGGCGATGTCGCCACCCTGATGACCGCCCATGCCGTCCGCGACCACCCACAATCCCTGCTGTGGGCTGTCGAGGAAGGCATCTTCGTTGCGCGCCCGAACCTTGCCCGGATCGGTACGCGCCGCGCTGCGCCAGGGGCTGGCAACCAGCATCAGAGCTGCACCGGCATACGGAAGGTGCGCAGCACGCCCATGTCGAACGGGTTCGGTGTGCGCTGGCTCATCAGCAGGTAGTTGGCGCGCAGGCCACCCACATCAGCCTTGAGCACCAGCACGTCGCGACCGGTCAGGTATTCGGTCTGCATCAAATCGAACAGACGGAACAGCGACCACGGGCCGTTGTTTTTCTCGATGCCGATCGGGCGGCCAGCCATTTTTTCGAGGACCAGGCTGGTGCGACCGTCTTCCGCATCGGTCGGCCATTTGAAGGCCACCGGCACGATCGGGCCATGGCGGTATTCCATGGTCTTGTCGCCAAAGCGGAATTCGGAACGGCTGACAGCCGGGTCGAGGGTGTACGGCTCCAGTTTGAACTGCACCTGCGGCTCGGCCGGGTTTTCGGCAAAGAAGCTTTGGCGGATCACTTGTGCGGCAGCCATCTGGTCGAGGTAGACCTTGGAGATCGGCAGGCTGTGACCATCGACACTGCGCAGGCGGTAGTTGCCCGGATCGCCACTGACGAACGGCCGCAGGTAGGTGTCGAAGAAGCGATCGGCGATGCCCTGCGCCTTGAAGAACTCGCGGAAGTCGCTGATGGCGACGTCGCTGGTGCTGTGGGCGTTGAACGGGTAACGCTTGTTGATCGCCTTGCCATAGAAGCTGTACAGCTCGCTCTGGTAGCGCTGGTTGAGGTACTGGTAGGAATCGTTGAGCACCAGACGCCAGGTGTCTTCGGCCAGTACGTTGAACCACACGCTGACCGGACGCGGCAAGCGGCCCGAGGCGTTGCGCAAGTTGCTCAGCGCATCGCGCTGGCCGCTCATGCGGGTCTTGGCCATTTCAAACGCAGCCTGATCCGGGGCACTGGCGCGCGCCAGGCTGGCCAGTTGCAGTTGCAGGTCGTTCAGCGCTTGCAGCGCCGGGGTCAGGTCGGCGGCCGGGCCGTTGTTGTCATCGAGCAAACGGTGCAGCGGATCGAAGCGCCGTTGCAGGGATTTCTTCGCGGTGTCCGGCAGGTTTTTGGTGGCCAATGCATCACCCGCCTTGCCTGCCACGGCTGCGGCGACCTTACCCAACGCGCCGCCCTTCTTGGCGGCGAGTTTTTCAGCCGCATCCGTCACATCTTCGGTGTTGTCGACGGCGGCCGGGAAGCGCGTGTTCTCACGCACTTCCACCAGCATTTGCAGGATCGGCGAGTTGGCGGACGTCAGCCCGGCCAGTTGTTCAGCACCTTCACCGGCGCTGTTGATCGGCTGCAACGCCACCTGACCGACCGCTTCGCTCCAGAAGTTGGCGTAGTCGCGGAAGTACAGTTGCTCCAGTTCAACCATCAGGCGGCGCAAGTCCATGCCGCTCATGCCCGCCCCTTCGCCCAGCACCCAGTTGTCACGCAGGATGTCGGTGACCAGTGCAGAACCCTGGACCGAGAAATACTGCTGATAACCCTGTTGGGTGTAGAACCCCGGGATCGCGTAGTCGGTACCGACGAACAGGCTGCCCTGTGGACCGAGGTGCTGGCTGAAGCGGTATTCCGGCAGGTTGCGGGCCTGCTCGCGCAGCATCCGGTAGACCACCGTGGCCAGGGATTCGCTGCGCAAAACCTGACGCGCCTGGGCAACCAGTGCATCGTTGAGCGGGTAGATAAACGGCTGCTTGAGCAGGCGTTCGAAATGCGCGTTCAGGCCGTTCTGCACCGCCGTGTTGCCGGCGTAACGCACGGACCAGTCCTGCGCCAACCAATCTTGCAGCCATGCAGGGTCGCGACGGTCCTTCATGTTCAGCATCAGGTAGGCGCGCAGGCTGTTGAGCAGGCGATCGCGGTCTTTCATGTTGTTGCGGATCTGCCCTTCGAGCAGTTGCGCCACCCGTGGCAGCAGCTGGGTTTCAAGTTCACGCTGATACGCGTCCTTGACCACCGGGTTGCTCTCTTTACCCTGATACAGACCACCGCGCTCGAATATCGACACGTCGCCTTTCGGCGGGAAAACCTTGGTCGCCTCATAGCTGGTATCGAGGGTCTTGAGCACGCCCATCGCATCATCGCGAGCGGTCAGCGCCGAGCGCTGCTGGTTCCAGGTTTGCGCCAGCGAACGCAGGTGTTCCAGGCGTTCGTAGTTGGCGGAGAAACCCGTGGCCCAGAGCAGACCGAACAGGCCCAGCGCCGCGAGTGCACCGACGTACAACGCACGCTGGCCCCAATGGATGCGGCTGCGTTCGCGCTTGTCCAGACCGGCCAGGTCGGCCTCGGGGAAAATCACCCGACTGAGCAAGTGGTGGATAAACCGCGAGCGACCACTGCGCAAGGTCGGCAACACGCCGCTGTTGATGCCCAGGCTGGCGCCGATGCCGGCGGTGCTTTGGTCCATCTGTTGGTTCAGGTGCGGCGCGCTGGTCAGGTAGAAACCGCGCAACTGGCTGACGCGCTGGTAGCGGTTGCCGGTGAACGCCATGTCGACGAACAGGCAAAGATGCTCGCCGATCTGCCCCAGTTGATGCGGGAAGTCGAGGATGCGGCCACGGCGCTGGGTGTCGCGCTCCTGGTGCATGCGCATGATCACCTGGCTGTTGAGCCGACGCAGCAGCTCTTCAAACTCGGCGCGCAGCACCGCCACGTCGGTACCGCTCTGTTCTTTGCGGAAGCTGGTACCGAGCACCTGATCGCTTTCTTCGCGGGTCAGCTGATCGAAGAACTCATCGAAGCCCAGCAACTGGTCGGCCTTGCTCAGCACCAGATAGATTGGCAGGTCGACGTGGAGTTTTTGATGCACTTCTTGCAGGCGCGCACGCACCTGACGCGCCAGGGTGTCGATATCCTGCTCGTTGCCACCGAGCAGCAGTTCCACCGGAATGGTCACCAGCACGCCGTTCAACGGACGGTTGCGACGACGCTTGCGTAGCAGGTCGAGCAAGGTGGTCCAGGCGTTGCCGTCGACATCCACGTCCGGCTGGGCCAGGTAACGCCCGGCGGTGTCGATCAGTACGCCGTGGTCGGCGAAGTACCAGTCGCAATGACGGGTGCCGATGGTGTCGCGGGTGAGTTTGCGGTCGATCTTGTTGATCGGAAACTCAAGGCCCGAGAAGTCCAGCAGACTGGTTTTGCCGCTGCCCTGCGGACCGATCAGCAGGTACCACGGCAGATCGTTGCGCCAGCGTTCGCTGCGACCGCGATACAGACTGGAGGTCTTCAAGGTGCGCAGTGCGTCTTTGAAGCGTGCGCGCAGCTCTTTCTGTTCCTCGTCGATCAGCTCTTCGCGGCGAATACGATCCTGGCCGTCTTCGGTTTCTTCGACGGCTTTTTTGCGCACACCGGCGCGCCAGCTGACGAAGACCATGGTCAGGCCCCAGATCAGGAACAGCACGCTGATGGTCAGCAGGCGCGAGGTCGAGCCTTCCCAGAATTTGTAATCGTTGACGGCCAACAGCGGTCCGACGAACCACACCAGCAGCGCCACGAACAGCACCAACAGCAGGGTCCAGACCCAGGTCTTGCGCAAGAACGCACCGACTCTTTTGAAAAACTTTTTCATCACACGTCCCTGTTTTACGGCTTCAACTGCGGCTGAACCGCGGCCGGATCAAGCGGCTGATAAGGTTGCAGAACGGTGTCGCGCTGCTCGCCGAGCACCCAGGCAAAGCCCGAATACATCACCACCAGGCACACCAGGGTAAACAGCGCCACCATCCACCACGGCACGATGCGCACCAGGCTGCGACGCTTGTCGTTGAGGCCTTCCCAGTGCGGCGACAGCTCACGCGGCACGTCGCCACGCAGCTGGCGAATCTGCCGGTAGAGCGCATCGCGAATGCCGTCGAGTTCCAGCATGCCGCGCGCCTGCACCCGGTACTTGCCCTCGAAACCGAGCGACAGGCACAGGTACATCAGTTCCAGCATCGGCAGGTGTTTGACCGGATTCTTTGACAGACGATCGAGCAGCTGGAAGAATTTCTCGCCGCCAAAGGTCTCGTTGTGGAAGCTACTGAGCAGGCTCATTTGCGACCACTCGCTTTCGTTGCCCCACGGGGTGGTGACCACCGCTTCGTCGACCACGGTGCAGAGCACGTAACGCGCGGCCATCACCTGGCTGCTCTCGGCACCGTTGTGCAACGCACGGACTTCGAACAGTTTCAGCGCCGCGGTGAGCCGCTCGTTGAGGGCGTGCATGTCTTCGCGGGTGTCGCTGTGCTTGAGCCGCACCACTTCCGACAGCAGGTCGGACGACGCCGCCACCAGCGAGTTGAGGCTGATGTTGAACGCTTCCGCCGGACGCAGGCGCGCGGCGTAAATCATCCGTTCTTCCAGTTGCTCGAAACGCGGCGGCGCAGCGAAATCGGTCAGCGGGCTCTGTGCCGGGCCATGGCCCTGACGGTCCAGAAGGACGGTTTTGTCATCCTGGCTGTGATCCATTTCCTTCATCATGTCGGTCAGTTCCTGATGGCCCAGAATTTCAGTTCAAGCTCGGCGAATTCGCCGGACACGTGGAACGCGAAGCCGCCGGAGCGCTCCAGTTGTGCCAGGTCTTCGGAACTGAGTTCGAGGATGAAATAGGTTTTGTTCGAGTGAAACGGAATCTGCCGCGGCGCCACCGGCAAGGGTTTGACCTTGATGCCCGGCAAGTGCAGGTTGACCAGTTGGCGGATGCGCTCCACCGGGCCGACCTTGAGGTGCGCCGGCAGGCGATGGCGCAGCTCTTCGGAGTCGCAGTTGGCGCTGGCCGCCAGCACGAACGACGCCGTGCCCAGCAGTTTGTGGTCGTGCAGCGGCGAGACGGTGATCCCGTACTGACGCGCTTGCAGCACCAGCTCGATGGCGTGCTGTTCCAGCACCATCGACAGCACCTGACGAATCGCTTCCATCAGTTTGCGGAAGCTCGCGCCCTGATCGCTGTGCTGATAGCGGCTGTCCAGACGCGGACGTTTGCTGTCGCTGGCAAAGGTCGACAGATCGCCGAGCATCGACAGCAGCGTGCGGTACAACTCTTCCGGGTGAACCTGTTCCAGGCCCAGGTAATGGCGCAGGACCAGTTCGGTGCGGTTGATCAGTTGCAGCATCATGAAGTCGCCGACTTCCGCACCGCCGACCTTGCCGTTGGAGCGAATCCGGTCGGCAATGGTGTCGCCACGGTGGCCGAGCATGCTGATGACTTCTTTGAGGCACGACAGCAGGTAGCCGGACGCATGAGCGTGGATGAAGGTCGGGACGAAGTCCGGGTCGAGGCTGATCACGCCGTCGGGCGTGGTGTCGAGCACTTCGCAGAGTTTCAGTTTGACGTAGGCCTGGTCGCTCTGCTGCTCGCCGAGCAACAAGCGAAAGTCCGGGCGCGCACAGCTGACCTGGCTGCTGGAATCATCGCCGGCGTTGGAGTCGGCCACTTCCGCTTCGTACGCGGTGTAACGCGCCAGCACGTCGGATTGCTCGGGGCGACGGGACTCGATGTGGTTGCCGGTGACCAGCGGCAAGGCCAGGTAGATCGGCGTGTTGCCGGTGTTCGGCGGAACGTCGAGGGCCAGCGGTTCGGTATTCCCGCCGAGTTCGAACAGGCTGCCGTCCGGGAGAATCCCCGAGGCCTGGCTGACCACCAGTTTGCCCATGTTGAGGAACTGCAAATCGATCTCGAGCCCCAGAAAACCCCAGGTGTAACTGCCCAGCAACTGGGTGCGGGTTTTCATCTGGTTGTCGTAGTAGCGATCGTTGTGCTGGAAGTGTTGCGGACGCAGCAACATGCCTTCCTGCCAAATGACTTTGTGCACGTTCATGTTCAGTCAACCGCCTTGGCGAGCGTTTCGTTTTTGTTATGGATACCGCTCTGATCGAGGGTCAGATCGGCCACGGTCAGATCGGCCGGGGTGACTTGAATCACGTAGCGCCATTGGGTTTCGCGCAGGTCGCGATATGCCGCGAGCACGCCAACGTAGCGGCTGCCGCTTTCGACGCTGAGCTTGAACTCGGCGGTTTCGCCCGGACGCAGCTCCAGCTCTTCGCTGGCCACCAGGTCCGGTGACAGGGATTCCTTGGCGCGCTCGTACAGGCTGAAGAAGTCAGCGTTTTCGAAGGCCACCGGGTGTTTGAGCTCAATCAACCGTACGACAATCGGCGACGGCCGGCCGTTGAGGTCCGGGTTGACCTGATCGCTGGCGGTCAGCTTGAGGTTGAGCTTGGTGACGGTGGAGTACGGCGAAATCGTCGAGCAACCGGCCAGCCACACCAGGGCGATGAGCGCAGCCAGCATCTTGATTAATACGGTCTTGCAGCCAGACATGCGCATCATCCTTGGTGTTCGGTGTGAAGGGTGGAAATCAGACGGATCTGTTCTTCGTAGGCCTGGGCGAAGTCCCGCGCCAGCAGGCGCTCGCTCCAGTCATCGTCCTGACGCAGCGCCTGGTGATAACGGCCATAAGCTCTCCAGCGACTGCCCGACGTGGCGAGCAGCGGCTTGTTGCCGTCGCGCTCGAAACGCAGGGTCAGTTGCTGTGGCGAGAAGTGTTCGAGGGTGCCGCGTACCGCCGCGCGGCTGGCGGTGAGCAAGGCCACCTGATGCGCCTGCAAATCACGGAACGCCCGCGAGATCGCCTGCCCGGCCGGCAACTGACCGGGTTTGTCGCCCTGCAGCAGAATGCCCAGTGCTTCGCTGGCATCGACGGCAAATTTCAGCGGGTTTTTGCCGGTGCCTTGAACCGTGGTCTGCGCCAGACGCAGTTCGTTTTTCAGCTCCGAACGGGTGCGCAGGCTCTGCTGCAATCCGCCGACGCTTTGCTTGAGCAAGCGTGCGGCGTTGATCGCCAGGGCTTCGCGGCTGTCGTGATCGAGGCCTTTGAGGTCGACGCCCAGCGCATCACCGAAATGTTCCCAGAAGCCTTCGCTTTGGCGCTCGACAGCCTTGGGCGCCGGTGCAGGTTCCGGCGCGGCAGGCGCGGCCACCAGTTCCGGCACCAGCAAGCTTTCCATGTCGATGCGCGCGTAGTCGGCACGCTGACGCGGCTCTTGGCGCGGTGCGTTGAGGGCGCTCAGTTCGTCGATTTCCGAGTAGACCCGCTCCTGCTGATCGAGCGCGTTGAGCGGATCGAGGTCGAGGAACGCATCGTCTGGAATGATGCTGCCGGCTGCTTGTGGACGACCGACTTCGGTATCGAAGGTGGCCGGATCGCGCACCAGCCGCGCACGGATTTCGAAATCCCCCAGCACGTAGACGCTGCCGTGTTCGATGCGCTGTGCTTCACCCTTGCGCAGACGCGCGCCGCTTTCGCTGGCCTGAATACCGTTGCTGCTGGTATCGGTCAGGAAAAACGTGCCGTCGCGATAGCTGATCAGCGCGTGATGGTTGGACAGGTGACGCTTGCGGTCCGGAATGATCCAGTCGCAATCCTCGCCCCGCCCGATCACGCCGCCGGCCTGCTTGAAGGTCTTTTGGCACAAATCCGTGGGCACGAACTGCTTGGTGTTCAGCATTTCGAAAACCAGTTCCATGATGTCGCTCCTTGCGGTCACTTGCCGCGATTGACCGCCTGCGGATCACCCAATGGGCGATAGGTGTTGTCGTTGAATTTGTAATTGCCGCTACAGCCGCCGAGGCCGCTTAGAACGACGAGGGTCAGCAGGACGGCTTGCCAGTGACGAACAGACATCAGAAGGTCTCCAGGGCTAAACAATGCACAAAGCGCCGGCCCTTGAGGGCGGCGCTGACAGAAGTGGATGAGGTGAAATCGAGCGCTCCAGCCAGAGGCCTTGAGCCAAGCCTCTGTGGCGAGGGAGCTTGCTCCCGCTCGAGTGCGCAGCAGTCGTAAACCAGCGGATGCGGTTTCATTGAAACACCGCGGCGCATGGTTTTGGGGCTGCTTCGCAGCCCAGCGGGAGCAAGCTCCCTCGCCACAGGTCGTGCCTGGTTCAACATTGGGCTATGCATCGAAATCTCCGAGATTGATGTTCAGGCGCCCGAGGCGGTACAGCAGCGTGCGGCGCGGCAGGCCGAGTTCACGGGCCGCGAGGGTTTGGTTGCCGTCGTTTTTGCGCAGGCAATCGAGCAACAGACTGCGTTCGACCTGCTCCAGACGTTCGCGCAGGTTCAGGCTGCTTTCCTCAGGCGCGACGTCGATGCGCAACGAAAAATGCTCGGCCAGCAACTCGCCGCCTTCGCAGAGCAGTACGGCGCGTTCGACCAGCCCCTTGAGCTCTCGAACGTTGCCGGGGAACGCATAGCTCGACAGGTGATCGAGCGCCGCGTCGGACCAGCGCACCGCATCGCGTTGCAGGAAGGCACAGGCCTTGTCGGCAAAATGTCGGGCCAGATCAAGGATGTCGCCTTCACGCTGACGCAAGGCCGGCAGCTCAATCGGAAACTGCGCGAGGCGGTAGTACAGGTCTTCGCGGAACTTGCCTTCGCTGACCAGCACCGCCAGGTCCCGGTGGGTCGCGGCGATGATGCGCACGTCGATTTTATGGGTGTCGTTGGAGCCCAGCGGACGAATCTCGCCTTCCTGCAAGACCCGCAGCAACTTGGCTTGCAGGGACAGCGGCATGTCGCCGATTTCGTCCAGCAACAAGGTGCCGCCATTGGCCGCATCGAACAGCCCGGCGCGGTCACGGTCGGCACCGGTGAAGGCGCCTTTGCGGTAGCCGAACAGTTCGCTTTCCAGCAGGTTCTCGGGGAATGCTGCACAGTTCTGCACGATGAACGCCTGGGAACGGCGCGGCCCGCAATCGTGGATGGCCCGCGCCACCACTTCCTTGCCGGTGCCGGTTTCGCCGCGCAACAACACGGTGTACGGGCTGTGCAGCACCTTGCTGATCAACTGGTAGGTCTGGCGCATCGCCGAGCTCTTGCCGATCAATCCATAACCGCTGGCGCTGGGCACATTGCTGGTCTTCGGCGATACATCGCCCACCGGCTGGCGCAGGCGTTGCAGCAGGTGCAATTGCCCGAGCACGAACGAACCCAGTTGCCCGAGCGAATCGGCGAACCCCTGCAATTCGACCTGTTCGCGGCTGGCGCACAACAACAGGCCAACCACCGCTTTTTGCGGATTGACCAACGGCACGCACAGCAGTGACTGCCACGGCGTTGCCTGAGCCGGCAGGAAACTGGTTTCGTGCAGGCTGCCACTGAGCCCCGTGAGGCTGAGCACGCGGTTCTGGCACAGGGCAAACTGCAGCAGTTGCTCGCCGTTGTAGTCGGCTGGCAGGCTCGCGGTTTCCCGTGGTTGCAGGATGCCCTGCAAACACTCGGCGTTCAGCCCGAGGCTGGTGTGGGTGGCGTCGAGCAGGTACAGCTGGCTCAGCTCACAGCCACTGAGTTCGGCCACCGCCCGCACGAAGTCACCCAGCAGCGCCGCGCCGTCAGCCGCGCGCGACAAGCTGGCGAACTGCGCCAGCAAGGCTTCGGCATAGACCAGCGGTTGCGGCACTCGAGTGAACATCACACCCACCTCAGGCGAACTCGCAGGTCACGCTGGCGGCGCCATCGAGCGTCGCGTGAACGCGCTTGAGGCTTTCGCCGGTAGCCATCGCATCAAGCAGGCGATCAGCGACCAGCGGCAGCACATGCAGATCGAGCAAGTGGTCGATCAGGCGCGCGCCGCTGTCGCTTTGGGTGCAACGCTCGGCCAGGTGATCGACGAGGTTCTGGCAATAGCTGAAGTCCAGCTGACGGCGGTTCAGGCGTTCGCCCAAACGCCCCAGTTTGATTTCGATCAGTTCGCGCAGCACCGGGCCGCCGACCGGGTAGTACGGGACCACGCGCATACGCGCCAGCAGGGCCGGCTTGAAATGTTTGCTGAGCACCGGGCGAATGGTTTCTTCAAGGACTTCGGCGGTCGGCCGCGCACCGTTCTCGCAGAGTTCGCTGATGCGGTCGCTGCCCAGGTTCGAGGTCATCAGGATCAGCGTGTTGCGGAAGTCGATTTCACGCCCTTCCCCGTCGTTGGCCACGCCTTTGTCGAAGATTTGGTAGAACAGGTTGAGCACGTCCGGGTCGGCCTTCTCGACTTCATCGAGCAGCACCACCGAGTACGGTTTCTGCCGCACGGCTTCGGTCAGCATGCCGCCTTCGCCGTAACCGACGTAGCCCGGCGGTGCACCGATCAGGCGCGAGACGGTGTGCTTTTCCTGGAACTCGGACATGTTGATGGTGGTGATGAAACGATCACCGCCGTACAACAAGTCGGCCAGCGCCAGCGCAGTTTCGGTCTTGCCGACGCCGCTCGGGCCGACCAGCAGGAACACGCCCACCGGCGCATCGGGTTTGTTCAGGCCGGCGGCGGTGGCGCGCATCGAGCGGTCCAGCGCATGAACGGCTTGTTCCTGACCGCGAATACGGGTGCGCAGATCGGTGGCGAAACTTGCGACCTTGGCGTTGTGCTCACGGGCCAGTTGCGCCAATGGCACGCCGGTCCAGGCGCTGATCACTTCAGCCACCAGACGCGGGCACACCTCGAAACTCACCAGCCGTTCTTTGACCTGGGCATCGGTCAGGGCGCGGTGGGTTTCGTTCAGCGCGGCTTCCAGGGCTTCGATGCTTTGCGCTTCGTCCACGCTCGCTTCAAGGGTTTCGATCACGGTGCCTTCGGCGTCTTCTTCGACCGAAAGTGTTGGCTCGACGGCAGCGGCTTCACGAGCCTTGGCCAGTTGCTGACGCAGCTCCAGCAAGCGCTCGGCCAGCTCTTTTTGCTCGGTCCAGAGGGTTTCCAGGGCGACCCTTTCGTCTTCGGCGGCGGCCAAACGATCTTCCAGAGCGTCCAGCGCTTCGTGATCGATCAGCAAACCGGCCTCGGCGTCGCGGCGCAGGGCCTGACGCTGACGCCCGCCTTCGGCCAGTTCACCGCGCAGGCGCTCCAGGCTTTCCGGCGCAGCGGCAAGGCTGATGCGCACGCGGGCGCAGGCGGTGTCGAGCACGTCGACGGCTTTGTCCGGCAGTTGCCGGCCGGCCAGGTAACGCGCCGACAGCTCCGCCGCTGCGACCACCGCGTCATCACGCAGATAAATGCCGTGGCTCTTCTCGTAGACCTGAGCCAGGCCGCGCAGGATGGTCACCGCTTCGCTGACGGTCGGTTCGTGCAATTGCACCGGCTGGAAGCGACGGGCCAGGGCCGGGTCTTTTTCGAAGTATTTTTTGTACTCGGCCCAGGTGGTGGCGGCGATGGTGCGCAACTCACCACGGGCCAGGGCGGGCTTGAGCAGGTTGGCGGCGTCCGAACCACCGGCATTGCCGCCCGCGCCGATCAGGGTGTGGGCTTCGTCGATGAACAGGATGATTGGTTTTGGTGAGGCTTTGACTTCGTCGATCACGCCTTTGAGGCGACGTTCGAATTCACCTTTGACGCTGGCGCCGGCTTGCAGCAGGCCCATGTCCAGCGACAGCAGTTCAACGCCCTTGAGCACTTGCGGCACTTCACCGGCCGCGATGCGCGAGGCCAGGCCTTCGACGATCGCGGTTTTACCGACGCCGGCTTCACCGACCACAATCGGGTTGTTTTTGCGGCGACGCGCAAGGATGTCGACCATCTGCCGAATCGCGCCATCGCGGCACAGCACCGGGTCGAGTTTGCCGTCGCGGGCTTGTTGGGTCAGGTTGTGGGTGAAGCGCTCCAGCAGGGATTCGCCCGGTACGGCCGGTTTGCCGGTGGCCGGTTGTTCCTTCTGCGACAGGGCAAAATCTTTCAGGCGATCAATGTTCAACTTGGCCAGCAACGGCTGATAACGGCTGCCGGCATAGCGCATCGGGTTGCGCAGCAAGGCGAGGATCAACGCGGCCTGTTCGACCTGGCTCTGGCCCAGTTCGAGATTGGCCACCAGCAACGCGTCTTGCAGCCACTGCACCAGTTCCGGGGCGAACACCGGGTTGCGCGAGGCGCTGTGCTCGACCCGCGATTGCAGCGCGGCGCTGAGTTCACCGGCGTCGACTTCGGCGTCTTGCAGCGCGCGTGCGAGCAGGCCTTGCGGGCGTTCCAGCAGGCCCAGCAGCAGGTCTTCGACGAGGATCTTGCTGCCGCCACGGGCAACACAGCGTTCGGCCGAACTTTCCAGGTCACGACGGGTTTCGGCGTCCAGCGCCTGGATCAGTTGTTGCAGGTCTACGTTGATCATAGGTCTCACGTCCTTAATGAATTTTGCTACCCAGCGTCACCACGCCGTCCGCGTGTTCGCGGCCCAGCCAACTGGTCCACCCCAGGCGACAGGCGTTCTGCTCACCGATGCGCAGTTCGCGGATTTCTTCCTGGCGCAGGACCAGGCGAATGTCGTAATCGAGCGGGTCACGCAGGGTGAACCGCACCAGCGCGCACAGCGGCTGGTAGCCGAAACCGATCGGCAGGAATTCGTGAAAGCGTTGCCAGTCGAGCTCGCGGATGTGAATCCGGAACTTGCCGCTGCGGTCGCGCACGCTCTCGCCCAGCACCAGGTCTTCACCGAGCGCACTGTTGGCGCGGCCCAGACGGTTGCGCTGCTCGTCGAGGATTTCGACGCGGCGCTCGATGCACTGCTCGATGGTCAGTTCGGCATGTTTGAAGTAGTAACGCAGCACGGCTTCGATCAACGCCGCCGAGTGCGCTCGCAAACTCAACAGGCCGAGGTACGGCAGCAGGCGTTTCCAGTTCAGTTCCTGGGCCTTGCGGATGTCTTCGCCACCCAGGCCGATCAGCGCAAACAGCTGCGAGGAAAACGGGTCGAGGGCGCCACTTTCGAAGCTGGCGCGGTAGCGATACTTGCGCCAGATCGGCAGCATCAGCCGTTGCAGGCGATGGTGGAACAGGTCGAGGAAGTGACGCGTCGGGTTGCCGTCTTCGCTGTCGCCCAGGGCTTGCTCACCATAGAACGCCGGCAGCGGCGAGCCGGAACCCACCAGGCCGATCAGGTTGAAACGCAGGCGCGCGCGCAGCTGCCCGTGCTCGCGGAAAAACTCCACGCGATCGACGTCGCTGCCAGGGAAACCCAGGCTCGGGTTGGCCTGGAATTCCAGCTGGTCGTACAGATCCTCTTCGCTCAGGTACGGGTGGGCATCGCGCAGCCGATCGACGACCAGCAGCACGGCCTGAAACAGCGAGTACTCGCGTATTCCTCGGGTCAGCCCGCTTAAAGCAGAGGCTGAAGGCCCATACGTGGTGTCCATTGGTACACCTCTCCCTGTGTGCTTTTTACCCGCAGCTCGTGGTACGAATTGAGACTGGCGTAAAGCGCGAAAAACTCGTTAAGAACCGAAGCGAACACGAACAGGTCGCCTTCGCCGATGTAGCCTTCCGGGTCGATGGTCAGCTCGGTGCGCAACCCGCGCAGCGGCAACCCTCGGTGCAGTCGGTCGACGTGCTGGTGCTTGATCGACTTGAGCCCGCCGAGCAGGCGTTTGCTGACCTTCTGCGCGTGCTGGTCGTAGTAGCGCGGCAGGTCGTAGGTTTCGAGAATCACCTTCAGCGCGTCGACGTTGGCCAGCGACAGGTAGTTGAGCGACATGTTGCTGATCAGCTTCCACAGAAAGTCATGGCTCAGCGGCGGCGCGAAGCTTGAAGTCGCCGGGGTGATGTTGCGGAAACTGAGGAACTCCGGGGTCTCTTCGCAGGCCATGCAGATGTCGCCGAGCTTGAGCCGGCGCGGCAGGTTCTGGTTGGTGCACATCAGCTCGATCGACAGGGTCTCGTGGGCTTCGGTGTGGCGGATGCCGAAGCTCAGGTAGGTGTCGAGGCCGTCGTGCAGCAACGAAGTGCGCTGGCGGATGCTGTAATGCGGACGGCTTTGCGGCACGTCGAAACTCGGGTCGTGCTCGAAGGATTCGAACGGCACGTACTCTTGATAACCCAGACCGCCGGGCTTCCAGCCGGTGACGCCTTCGACCGAAAACACCCCGCAGTTTTCCAGGTCGTATTCGGCCGGCAGCAACAGGTATTCGTCCTGCTTGCCGTCGAGGCGAATCGGCAAGGCGTCGTGCTTGAACAGGTTGACGATGGGCGTGCAGTAGAGTTTCACGTTGTCCAGGGTCGGGCGCAGGCGCTGGATGCCGCTCTTGCGAATGTCGAAGCGCAGCTCCAGACCGTGCATCTGCTTGAGCGTGTCTTCGGGCAGTGCCTTGAGCAGATCCAGACCATTCAAATCGACGAACAGGAACTTGTCCTGGAAGGCGAAATATTCCTGCAAGTAGCGATAACCACGGAAGGTGTTCAGCGGATACGGGATCAACGCCTCTTCTTCGGCAAAACCCACTGGCTGCACGCGGTCGCCGGGCATCTTGAACGCCATCGGCGTACCGTTGACGCCATTGAGCGGCTTGCCGGCCGCGTCCAGCGGAATCAGCTCGATGCCTTCCAGATTGCGCAGCAGGCTCAGGTACAGCATCTGACTGATGTAACGCTCGCCGGCCAGGTGCAGGCGCAAACGGCTCAGGTCCAGCTCACCGATATGCCCGTCGCAACTCATCTCCAGGCGCAGGCTCAACAGCGAACCGTCGCCCTTTACCGAGTACGTCAGCGCGGTCAGGTCCAGCGGCAGGACTTCGGTCGGGTAGCAGGTACGAAAGCGGCAACGCACGTCATCGATCGGCACACTCTCGACCGGCGTATCACGCTCGACCTGCAACGCCGGCCCGGAACGCTTCAACGGGTCGAACTGCAAAATGCTGAACGCCGGCAACGGCCGCATGTAGTTCGGCCACAACAAGTGCATCAGCGAGTGGCTGAGCTCCGGCAACTCGTCGTCGAGTTTCTGGCGCAGACGCCCGGTGAGGAACGCAAAGCCTTCCAGCAACCGCTCCACATCCGGATCCCGCCCGGCCTGCCCCAGAAACGGCGCCAACGCCGGACTACGCTCGGCGAAACGACGACCTAACTGCCGCAGTGCGGTGAGTTCGCTTTGGTAGTAGTGGTTAAAGGACACGGGGGGTTACCTGTTTGTCGTTTTCGCAAAAATGTTCAGAGTCGGGACGTTCAATAAACGCGTACGTCATGGGCAAAAAGATGGGTCATCAATCGTCCATGAGCGAACGGCTTTTTCTTCGACTTTTTCGACCCTCGTCAAAGCCGAGCGCAGCATCTGCGCATCGATGGTTTTAACGGCGTGGGCGGTTTTGATCGACAGGCTGTACTGGTCGCTTATCTGGCCCGACACGTCCTTCCCCGCCGACGTGTAGTTGGCAATGGAACGGCGCTCGTGCGGATTTAACGTGAAGCTGCGGGGTTGATCGTCGTAGTTGGAGTCATGGGCCAGGGACAGCTCCAGCGGCACTGCGCAGGTGTTCAGCAAGTACACGTCGTTGCGGTAGACCTGCTGCGCGGCGCAGGCAGTCAATGACACGAAGAACGCAAAAAGACCGGTCCACTTAATCATCGAGTTCATCCTTGGCAACTTCATGGGCAGATCGACGCATCGTTGATCGTCCACTCACGCTGAGTACCGTCATTGATTTTTTCCACGCCGCTCAAGCGCTGTCGCAGCTGGGCACCGTCAATCACCTTGGTGCCGAGGGCATCGGTGATGGTCAGCGAATAGTTGCCCGGAATTTGCTCGATCACGTCCTCGCCATAAGAGGCAAAGCTCGCCACCAGTGCTCGGGATCCGGCCTGTGACTTCACGTCGCGCACTTGCGAATGCAGGTTGGAACTGTTGGAAATCTTCATTTCCAGGGGTTGGCCGCAGCGGTTCTCGACGTAAACATGGTTGTTGTAAACCTGTTGTGCCGCGCAGCTGGTCAGGGAGGTGAAGAGCAGGAGGAAGCCGGCGAACTTAATCATCGAATTCGACCCTGGCCAGCCAGAGCAGGCTTTTGACGTCTTGTTCGGAGGCGACAGTGCGGCTCAACCGATCGGCCGTAGGAGCGCGATAGTCGCTGAAGTACTCCATGACATCGACTTCACCTGACAGTGGATCGGGATGATCAGGCTTCGGATTTTGCATCAGGCTGGAGGAGTCTTTGTGCGTCCACGAATACGTAGGAATGATCCCGCCACCGTATTCGTTAAGAATCAAATGGCCAAATTCATGAGCCGCAGTTTCCTTGAATTCCTCTTGCGCACTATTCTTTGCGAACTCCAAAGGGCGGCGGCGTTGAGTCACGTAAATTTCATAGGCAAAGCCCATGTTGTGATAAACCTTGCGGGCAATGGCCAGGCTCGTCGAGCGTCCGAAACTGGCGCCCAAGCTGTCGATCAACGGGAAGTTGCCAGCCTTTGGCTCAGCGTTGATGTCGGCTTTGACGGTAACTTTATAAACACCCTTGCTCGTGGTTATCCCACTCGCAATACCGCCGCCGCGCGAACCATTACGCGACCAGTAAAGCTCGATACCTTCCTTGGCCCAGCCCAGCAATGTGCTGAACGGCGTCGCAGCGAGGCCAGGTGTAGAGCCACTGCTGCCGCCATCGGAGAAGCTCGGCCGCAACACGACCTCAACAGTCAAGGCGTTGCGGTCGACACGAACGTCGACCCATTTCACTTCTTCAGCCACGCACTTGAGCTTCAGATCAGTGACCTGTTTTTCCCCGCCTTGAGTCGCCGTCAGGCGAACTTTAAGGTTTGGGCTTTTCAGAATGCGAGTATCGAGAATCCCGGCAGCGTCATAGCCATCCCACTGCCATGGGTGCTTGCCTTTAGGCAGGAACGGGGCTGTATTGGACTCTGCGTAAATCAGCTTTTCGCCGTCCAGGACTTCCAGTTTCACTGTGTCAGCCGCAGCCATGCGGTTTTCGATTACAAAATCGATTAGCTCACGATTTTTCGATGCGCCTGTTTTGAGCTCATCAAAATCCGGAACCTCCAGCGGCGTCAGAATCAGATTGCCGCCGGACTTCAGATTGAGCTTGTATTCGAGTGCAACAACAGCGCCCAGCACAGTCGCGGCGAGCCCGGAGAACGGTGCCGGCGTATGCGAATTCCCGATAATCACCGTCGAAGACCCGGCAGTCACCTTGTTGCCATGAGTCCCCACCGAATCAACGGTGGCCGCCGGTTTTCCGTTGATCAAAACGGTACTCGCCAAACCGCCGGATATCGCACCACCACACGCGCAGGCATCGCCTTCGCGGGCGGCCGCGAGGCCGTCGAAGAACACGTCGCCGGAACCGGCGGCGATCGGGTTGGTGCTGTGGCCGGGGAGCGGGCAAGCGGTAGGGTCACCGACTCGGGCTGCGGGTTTGCCGGACATCGTCGTCTCCTTAGTTGACCTTGACTTGACCGCTGCCATCCAGGCGCGCGGCAAAACTGACCTGACGCTTGAAACCTTCAACTTCCAGCAGGCCTTCGATGCTGAAGGTCAGCCTGAGTTGATCGTTGTCTCGCGGCAGGGAAACGACACGCACGTTGGTGAGGCGTGGCTCGTAGGCTTCGATGAAGCGTTCGATGGCCAGGCGGGCCTGACTCAGGGAGTCGTGCAGGCTCAGGCGCATGTCGTTGAGATCGGGTAGCCCGTAATCGGACAGCGTTTGCACGCTGCCCGCACGGGTGCTGAGCATCTTGGCCAGATGGGCAGCCACCGACGCCATGGCGGAAACCTCGCGGCTCCAGCCGACGCGTTTATCCGCGTCGCCACCCAGGCGTTCGAAAAGGCTGCCGTATCCAGTCATGACCCAGCTCCTTGGTTACTCTTTGTCCAGCTTGCCAACCAGCGACAGCGTGAAATCGGCACCCATGTACTTGAAGTGCGGGCGCACGTTCAGGCTGACGCGGTACCAGCCAGGCTCGCCTTCGACATCGCTGACGATGATCTGGGCTGCACGCAGCGGACGACGACCACGGACTTCGGCGCTCGGGTTTTCCTGGTCAGCCACGTACTGGCGGATCCACTTGTTGAGTTCCAGCTCGAGGTCGGTACGTTCTTTCCACGAACCGAGTTGCTCGCGCTGCAGTACTTTCAAGTAGTGAGCCAGGCGGTTGACGATCATCATGTACGGCAGTTGGGTGCCGAGCTTGTAGTTCAGCTCTGCGGCCTTGCCTTCAGCACTGATGCCGAAGAACTTCGGCTTTTGTACCGAGCTTGCGGAGAAGAACGCGGCGTTGTCGCTGCCTTTGCGCATGGTCAGGGAGATGAAGCCTTCCTCGGCCAGTTCGTATTCACGACGGTCGGACACCAGCACTTCGGTCGGAATCTTGGTTTCGATTTCGCCCATACTTTCGAAGTGGTGCAACGGCAGGTCTTCAACCGCGCCACCGCTTTGTGGGCCGATGATGTTCGGGCACCAGCGGAACTTGGCGAAGCTGTCGGTCAGCTTGGTGCCGAACGCGTAGGCGGTGTTGCCCCACAGGTAGTGCTCGTGGCTGTTGGCGACGGTTTCTTTGTACACAAACGATTTCACCGGGTTTTCTTCCGGATCGTACGGGTTGCGCAGCAGGAAACGTGGCACGGTCAGGCCGATGTAGCGGGAGTCTTCGGACTGACGGAAGCTCTGCCATTTGGCGAATTGCGGGCCTTCGAAGTGATCCTTCAGATCTTTCAGGTCCGGCAGGCCGGTGAAGCTTTCCAGGCCAAAGAATTTCGGACCGGCAGCGGCGATGAACGGCGCGTGGGACATGCACGCAACGCTCGACACATACTGCATCAGCTTCACGTCTGGGGAGCTTGGCGACATGAAGTAGTTGGCGATGATCGCGCCCACCGGCTGGCCACCGAACTGGCCGTATTCAGCGGTGTAGATGTGCTTGTACAGGCCGGCCTGCATCACTTCCGGCGAATCTTCGAAGTCGTCCAGCAGGTCCTGCTTGGAGACGTTGAGGATTTCGATCTTGATGTTTTCGCGGAAGTTGGTGCGGTCGACCAGCAACTGCAGACCACGCCACGCCGATTCCAGCGACTGGAAGTCCGGGTGGTGGAGGATTTCGTCCATCTGACGGCTGAGCTTGGCATCGATCTCGGCGATCATGCGGTCAACCATGGCTTTCTTGACCGGCTCACCGTTGTTCTGCGGCTTGAGCAGTTCTTCAATGAACGCCGACACGCCGCGCTTGGCGATGTCGTAGGCTTCGTCGTCCGGGGTCAGACGGGTTTCGGCGATGATGCTGTCGAGAATGCTGTATTCGCCGTTCTCGCTAGCTTTTTGCTGTGCTGCGCTGGTGCTCATAGTGTTGGCTTCCTTGGCTGATGGGGACTCAGGCGTCCTGGGCTGCGGCGTTCAGGCCCAGCTCACCCAGTACGCGACCGCGCGATTCGTCGTCGGCGAGAACGCCTTCGATGGCTTTGCGGAAGGCAGGTGCGTTACCCAGTGGGCCTTTGAGGGCCACCAGTGCGTCGCGCAGTTCCATCAGTTTTTTCAGCTCAGGCACTTGCTCGACCAGGCTGGCCGGGTTGAAGTCCTTCATCGAATTGACGCGCAGTTTCACGGCCAGCTCTTCAGTGTCGCCCTCTTCCTGAAGACGGTTCGGCACGCTCAGCGTCAGGTTCAGCTCTTGCTTGGCGAGCACTTCGTCGAAGGTCATCTTGTCGATGCTGATCGGCTTGCGATCTTCGACTTTGCGCTCGTCCGCGCGGTGGGTGTAGTCACCGATTGCCAGTAGTTTCAGCGGCAGTTCAATCTCTTCCTGAGCACCGCCGGTGGCGGGTTTGAAGGTGACGTTGATGCGTTCCTTGGGGGCTACCGAGCCTTCTTTGGCCATGGCTTTTCTCCTTGCGGTTGTGGCCCTGGGGCCTATTCGAGTACCACTTCGAGATCGAGGTGGCACAGCCTGCGATAAATCTCTTCCTTGCGTTCTCGCACTGCGTGGTTCTGCGGCAACAACTCACAGCAGCTATGCAGGAGGTGCAGCACTTCCAGCGCAAGATCAGGCTCCCAGGCGTGCAAGCCTGAGTTCTGTAATTCTGAATCGAGGGTTTCGAGTTGGGTCTTGGCCAGTTCGTATTTCTTGGCCAGGAAGCACAGCCGCGCCAGGCTGAACTGCCAGAAGAACCGTACGCGCCCGCCGTGGGCGACTTGCAGGCCTTGCTTGAGAATCTGCACCGCGGCCTTGAGGCCGTCCTTGCGCAGCACCGGCAAAACCTCTTCAAGCGCCAGCTCCCAGGCCGGTTGGCTGGTGCTGACTTCGACCTTGCGCGGTGCACTGGCGGTTTGCAGATGGGGCATCACGTTGGCGCTGATCCAGGCGCGGGTGGCCGGGTCAGCGAACGGTGCGCCATCGTGGTAACGCAATTCAACGATGCCCGGCAGGCGCTGAATCAACAGCGCGAAGTGGATTTCCACTTCGCGCATGGCCATATCGGCGTTCAAGCCCTGCAAACATTCCCAGACCAGCCGCTGGCCGTCGAACCAGAACGGCGCCTTGGCCAGGCTGGCCTCCAGCTCCACCAACAGGTCGGCAAATTGCCCCTGGTCGAAACGGTCCTGGTAGATTTTCAGTTTGTCGGCCGGCAGCCCGCGCAGGGCGGTGATTTGTTCGGCGTTGCGCTCGGGAACGGCGTCGATCGGTAACCACAGCAGGGTGCGGTTCAGTCGCAGGGCGCGCAGGTCGGTGGCCTTCTGTTTCAGCCACCAGGCGCACAACGGGCGCGCATTTTCCTGCTGCGCACGCAGGGCCTTGTGGGCTTCTTTTTCGTTGTCGATGGGTGCGCCGGGGGTGAACAGCTGGGTCGCGGCCTGTTTGACCTGAGCCACCACCGCACCGACAGCGCCGGGCTCCGGCTGGTTATCGGCGGCACGCTGGACCATGTTTTTCAGGCGGCGGCAGATCGGCAGCAGCAGCGGCGCGTCGTCACCCAGGTGCTCGGTGCAGGCGGCATCGAGGCCTTCGAGGTGCTCGACCAAACGACGGAACAGCGGCAGTTGCTCTTTGATCGCAACGTTTTCGCTCAGTACCTGCTCGAGACGCGGCACCAACCAACTGATGGCGGCGGACCGGGTGCGGGCCTTGTTCGGGTGAATCTCGGCCCAGTGGTGCTCGCACAGATGGTGCAGCAGACCAAGGCCGGCCAGCAGGCCCTGGAAGGATTCACGCTGATACAACGCCCAAGTCAGCCAGGCGCCGACCCGCAAATCCTTGGATTGGGTTCGCAGCAGCGCTTCACTGTTTTCGCGGATTTTCAGCCAGTCGATCTGACCGCTTTCATGCATGGATTGGGCTTTGCCCAACTCACTTTCCAATGCTTCATATTCGCTCGAAAAGCGAACATCCTCGCCCGCAAAATTCTCTTTGGAAACAGAGCACTTGGCGAGTTCAAGGTAATGAGCAGAAAGTTTGCTTGAATAGGACATCCCTGGCCTTTAATAGTATTACGGTCTGCACGCCTTCCGGAGTTTCGGCGCGTTGGACAGTATCAAGAGCATCGCGAAAGACTCATCCAATTGAGTACCGTGCTCTTTCAAGTGGTGCGCATCCTACTCACGATGGTGGCCACTAGCAAGCATCCAATTAAACAACAAGACGAAGTGTTCCTTAATACTCGTAGGAGATTTCCCTATATACGACAGGGGTTATCCCTAGGGCGGCAATATGTCCAACCGTTTCCTGCAACAGGCTGGAACCATTACTCCAGAGCCATCCCGCCAACCAACAGGCAAGCCCTGAGAGACTGGTCCATTGAACGGCTACGCAGCATGACAAGAATCGAAAATGATAAATGTAGGATTTTTCTGAAAGGTTACGTTCAGAAATAAACATTGCCAGTGAGTACAGCCATTAATTAGAAAAGTGCCATCACCGTGATGGCACCCGGTATTCCACCCAATGGCAGTTGAACTGAACTGAAAGTTCCACGGTTATACCAAGGCATTATCCGTTACTTCAAAACTCTCCTGACACTCGCCATATACGGTATATGAACGCCCACAAAAAATGGGCACTCGATCTGGTCGATGTGCCCATTTTCATTACGACTCTCCCCGCAATTCAGGGAGTTCGCAGCATTTATGGATTAACGCTGTCTTTCAACGATTTGCCAGGCTTGAACGCAACGGTGTTGCTGGCCTTGATTTTCACTGGCTCACCGGTTTGCGGGTTCTTGCCGGTGCGGGCGCCACGGTGACGTTGCAGGAAAGTGCCGAAGCCCACCAGGGTGACGCTGTCTTTACGGTGCAGAGCGCCGGTGATTTCTTCGAGGACGGCGTTGAGGACGCGGTTAGCCTGTTCTTTGGTGAGGTCAGCCTTTTCAGCGATTGCTGCGGCGAGTTCTGGTTTACGCATAGTGAAGCCTCTTTGACGGTTTTTTGTTGTTATGTCCGTGCTGTTCTCCGGAACAGCGCCCAAGGCGCCGCAGGCTCTACTCTGCGGCAGACGGGAGTGAGGATGGCACGCGGTTACGAGCGGCGCCAGTCTCGGGGCGACCTTTGTAGGGGCAAAAGCGGGGTGATTCCGACAGAACGACCGGTATTTACGCCAGAAGGGCCGGAAGTTCCTTGTTTAGAGCCAGTTTCTCCATCACAGCAGCCCCGGTGAGGGCGTAACCCAGCAGTTTTCCGCTGGCATCACGGCACAGCGCCTTGATGTCGGCGCCCTGCCCTTCGACGGTCCAGACACCTTCAAAACCCCGTGGCGGTGGGGAAACCACCAATGGGCAGACCGGTGTTTTCACGGTGATCGGCATCGCGCCATAGCTGACCGCCGTCAGGTTGCCGGCCAGGGTCTGAGCCAGCGCACGCGCACAACTCATCAGGGGCATCACGTACAGCAAATTCAGCCCATCGACCTCGGCGCAGTCGCCCAAGGCGTAGATATTGGCGTGGGAAGTCTTGAGGTGGCGGTCAACGACCACACCGCGATTGATCTGCAAACCGGCAGCGGCCGCCAGATCGATGCGCGGGCGCAGGCCAATGGCTGAAACCACGACGTCGCAAGGAATCACCTGGCCATCGGACAAATGCCCTTCGAGCCCGTCATCGGTGCGCTGCAAGCTGTTGAGTACCGGGCCGAGGTGGAACTGCGCACCCAGGCTTTCCAACCCGGCCTGCACGGCAGCGGCCGCTGCCGGGTGAAGCAGCGTCGGCATGACTTGTTCGCACGGCGCGACCAGTTGCACGTCGTAACCACCGAGGATCAGGTCGTTGGCGAACTCACAGCCAATCAGGCCGGCACCGAGCAGCAGTACCCGACGCTTACCGGCGGCCGCTGCGCGAAAACGCGCATAGTCTTCGAGGTCGTTGATCGGGAAAATGGCCTCAGGCGCATCACCCTGCACCGGCACGCGCACGGTTTCCGCGCCCCAGGCGAGGATCAGGTCGCGGTAGGCCACGGCTTCCTCACCAATCCACAGGCGCTTGTGGCCTGGATCGATGCCACTGATGCGCGTATGGGTGCGCACTTCAGCTTTCAGCTGTTCGGCCATGGCACCTGGCTCAGCCATGCTCAGGCCATCGGCGTCCTTGTTCTTGCCGAAACCGGTGGAGAGCATCGGCTTGGAGTAAGAGCGTCCGTCATCTGCGGTAATCAGCAGCAGCGGTGTTTCGCCATCGAGTTTGCGAAACTCCCGGGCCAGGTTGTAGCCAGCCAGCCCAGTGCCGACGATCACGACAGGTGCGTTCATTCCTTACTCCTCTTCAACTCACAATAAATGCTGATCAGGCAGCGATCTCGATCATCTCGAAATCCATTTTGCCGACGCCGCAGTCCGGGCACAGCCAGTCTTCCGGTACGTCCTGCCACAAGGTCCCGGCAGCGATGCCGTCATCCGGCCAGCCGTCGGCTTCGTTGTAGATCAGCCCACAGACCACGCATTGCCACTTCTTCATTACTTGTTTCCTCAGGTTCTCAGGCTTTTTCTGGCGCGAACGGTCGCCTGATAAAGGTCTGCCGTCCGGCTCAAGGCGTTTTGTACTGATCGGGCGCAACAGATGCAAGCCTGTTCGCAGCCATTACCCCGCCCGATCAATCAATATCACTGACCGACATGGTAAGCTCGCCGCCTCATTTGCTGCCAATACTGACTGACTGTGCCGCACTCAAACGCCCTTGCCGCTGCCCCGCTCTGGCTGCCACAAAGCCAGCTGACACCCCTTCCTGACGCGCACACCCTCGACTGGCTATTCGATGAAGGCTCGCTCACCCGCCGCCTGACCCGTTTGTCGGATAACGGTTTCAGCGTGACGCCGTTGTTCGAAGGCTGGCAGCCATTGCGCGCAGACGAATGTGCCGCACTGGCGTTGCCCGAAGGCAGTGAAGGCTGGGTGCGTGAGGTGTATCTGCGCGGTCATGGCGAGGCCTGGGTGTTTGCCCGCAGTGTGGCGGCGCGCAGTTCGTTGCAGGACGGCGGGTTGAATATGGATGAGCTGGGCAGCCGCTCCCTGGGCGAGTTGCTGTTTTGCGATCAGGCGTTCCAGCGCCGCGCCATCGAGGTTTGTCACTATCCCGTCGAGTGGTTGCCGAGTGAATCTCAAGCGCCAGAACTGTGGGGCCGTCGTTCGCGTTTCGACCGAGGGGGCTTAAGCGTGCTGGTCGCGGAAATATTCTTGCCGACCCTGTGGCGCGCTGCCCGTGTCAATGCGGAGAACTGCTGATGTACCAAAGCCTGCTCAAATCCCTGAATCGCTTGAACCCACGCGCCTGGGACTTCATTCAGTTGACCCGCATGGACAAACCCATCGGCATTTATCTGCTGTTATGGCCAACCCTGTGGGCACTGTGGATTGCCGGTAAAGGTTCGCCGTCACTGGCCAACATTGTGATTTTCGTCCTGGGCGTGGTACTGACCCGCGCCGGTGGCTGCGTGATCAATGACTGGGCCGATCGCAAGGTCGATGGCCGCGTAAAACGTACCGAACAACGGCCATTGGTCAGCGGCAAGATCAGCTCAAAAGAAGCGCTGGTGTTCTTCGCGCTGCTGATGGGCGTGAGCTTCCTGTTGGTGCTGTGCACTAACGCGGCCACGGTCTGGCTGTCGTTCGGCGGTCTGGCGCTGGCCGCCACTTACCCGTTCATGAAGCGCTACACCTATTACCCGCAGGTGGTGCTGGGCGCGGCGTTCTCCTGGGGTATGCCGATGGCGTTCACCGCCGAAACCGGTGAACTGCCGGCCATTGCCTGGTTGCTGTGGATCGCCAATCTGCTGTGGACGGTGGGTTACGACACCTATTACGCCATGACTGACCGCGACGACGATTTGAAGATTGGCGTGAAGTCCACGGCCATTCTGTTTGGCGATGCCGATCGGGTCATTATTCTCACGCTGCAAGGGCTGGCGCTGGGTTGCCTGTTGCTGGCCGGATCGAAGTTCGAGCTTGGCGGCTGGTTCCACCTGGGGTTGCTGGCAGCGGCTGCGTGTTTTGCCTGGGAGTTCTGGTACACCCGCGACAAGGACCGACTGAAATGTTTCCAGGCCTTCCTGCATAACCATTGGGCTGGGTTGGCGATTTTCGTCGGGATCGTGCTGGATTACGCAACCCGCTGATATCCACGGCCCTGTAGCAGCTGGCGAAGCCTGCATTCGGCTGCGAAGCGGCCGTAAAATCAGGCGCTGCGTTCTTTCAGGCTGATCTTGGAGGCAGGGTTTACGACTGCTACGCAGCCGAATGCAGGCTTCGCCAGCTGCTACGGATCGCGCAAAGGTAAACCCGCCCTCAAAGGAGCGGGTCTGCCAGAGGTTCAGATCATTGTGTATGGATCAGTGCTTGGCCATATGCCACATACCGTTCATTTTACCATCACCCATTTTGTCGCCGGGCTTCGCGTCCATTTTGAAGGTGTACATCGGCTTACCGTCGTGAGCCCATTGCATCGTGCCGTCGTCGCGCTTGATCACCGTCCATTTGCCCTCGGGCTTGGCATCCATCGGAGCCATCATCGGCGGCCAGTTCTCGGCGCACTTAGCATCGCACATCGACTTGCCCCCCTTGTCCTTGTCAAAGGTGTAGAGGGTCATGCCCTTGGAGTCGACCATCATGCCGTCTTTCATCATTGCCGGCTCGGCAGCGAGCGCGAGTGTCGGTAATGCCAGGGTGGCGGCCAACACCAGAGCTTTAAACGATTGAGCGTAGTGAGTCATAGAAACCTTCCTTTGTGGTTGTCAGGATCCGGACTTAAAGCGTAGTTCAGGATTGCGCTGACCGCCGCACGACTAAAATACTGTCACACGACTGCAATAATTCCGTTATCTAATGCGGCGCAAGACAGTTAAATGACAAGAGGATTAAGGCATGGTTGGCAGGAGTATTCTGATCGTCGACGACGAAGCGCCCATTCGCGAAATGATCGCCGTTGCGTTGGAAATGGCCGGCTATGACTGCCTGGAAGCCGAGAACTCCCAGCAGGCCCACGCTATTATTGTCGACCGCAAACCGGACCTGATTCTGCTCGACTGGATGCTGCCCGGCACTTCAGGCATCGAGTTGGCCCGCCGTCTCAAGCGCGATGAGCTGACCGGGGACATCCCGATCATCATGCTCACCGCCAAGGGCGAAGAGGACAACAAGATCCAGGGCCTGGAAGTCGGCGCTGATGACTACATTACCAAGCCGTTTTCCCCGCGAGAGCTGGTTGCACGCCTGAAAGCCGTGCTGCGTCGCGCCGGCCCAACCGACGGCGAAGCGCCGATCGAAGTCGGCGGCCTGCTGCTGGACCCGATCAGCCACCGCGTGACCATCGACGGCAAACCCGCCGAAATGGGTCCGACCGAATACCGCTTGCTGCAATTTTTCATGACACACCAGGAACGCGCCTACACCCGCGGGCAATTGCTCGATCAGGTCTGGGGCGGCAATGTGTATGTCGAAGAGCGCACCGTCGACGTGCATATCCGTCGTCTGCGCAAAGCCCTCGGCGATGCCTACGAAAATCTGGTACAAACCGTGCGCGGCACTGGCTATCGCTTTTCCACCAAAGCCTGAACCGACCCTTACTTGCTCGACAAGCTGACAAGGACGCATGTTTAAGTGAACCAAAACTGGCATGGCACTCTGATCCGCCACATGCTGCTACTGGTCACCGGCTGCCTGGTGATCGGCCTGATTACCGGTTACTACGGCTGGAGTCTGGCCGCAGGCCTGGGAATCTACCTGGCCTGGACCCTCAAACAATTGCTGCGTCTGCACGATTGGCTGCGCCTGCAAAAGCCCGAAGAAGCACCGCCCGATGGCTACGGCCTGTGGGGTGAAGTGTTCGACAGCATCTACCACTTGCAACGTCGCGATCAGCGCGTGCGCGGGCGCCTGCAAGCGGTGATCGACCGGGTTCAGGAATCCACCGCGGCATTGAAAGATGCAGTGGTCCTGCTCGACAGCGACGGCAACCTGGAATGGTGGAACGGCGCCGCCGAGACCCTGTTGGGCCTCAAAACCCCGCAAGACAGCGGCCAGCCAGTGACCAACCTGGTGCGCCATCCGCGCTTCAAGGAATACTTCGAGCAGGACAGCTACGCCGAGCCGCTGGAGATCCCCTCGCCCACCAACGACCGGATGCGGATTCAGCTGTACATCACGCGTTACGGCAACAATGAACACCTGATGCTGGTGCGCGATGTCACGCGCATTCATCAACTTGAGCAGATGCGCAAAGACTTCATCGCCAACGTCTCCCACGAACTGCGCACACCGTTGACGGTGATCTGCGGTTACCTGGAAACCCTGCTCGACAACGTCGAAGAGGTGAACCCGCGCTGGAGCCGTGCCTTGCAGCAAATGCAGCAACAAGGCGGGCGCATGCAAACGCTGCTCAACGACTTGCTGCTATTGGCCAAGCTCGAAGCCACTGATTACCCGTCGGACAACCAACCGGTGCCGATCGACAGCCTGCTGCAATCGATCAAGAGCGACGCCCAGGCGCTGTCCGGGCAGCGCAACCAACACATCACCCTGGACGCCGATCCGTCGATTATGCTCAAGGGCAGTGAAGCGGAGCTTCGCAGCGCGTTCTCGAACCTGGTGTTCAACGCGGTCAAATACACCCCCGACGACGGCAACATCCGCATCCGCTGGTGGGGTGACGATCAAGGCGCGCACCTCAGCGTGCAGGACTCGGGGATCGGCATCGACAACAAACACCTGCCGCGCCTGACCGAGCGCTTCTACCGCGTTGACTCCAGCCGCAACTCCAATACCGGCGGCACCGGGCTGGGCCTGGCCATCGTCAAACACGTTTTGTTACGACATCGCGCGCGAATGGAGATCAGCAGCGTGCTGGGTCACGGCAGCACGTTCACCTGCCATTTCGTGCCGGCGCAAGTCACGAAATCACGGGTCAACTCGCTGGCCGACTAGCGCCCGTGTTGACTGAACACTAGGCAATCGCCCTGTCAGCCGCTACATTGGCTGACTTGGGCCTGCCTTTCAGGCTCAGCAATCCCCCCTTTCTTCTCGAACATACGGAACCCGCAAAACTCCATCATGGACCCTTCCCCTGGCTTGACCCTCGCTACACTCTTCGCCGATTTCGGCATGATTCTTTTTGCACTGATCCTGGTTTTGCTCAACGGTTTCTTCGTTGCGGCGGAATTTGCCATGGTCAAATTGCGCTCGACCCGAGTCGAGGCTATCGCCTATAAGCATGGCTGGCGCGGGCAGATCCTGCGCACCGTGCACAGCAAGCTCGACGCTTACCTGTCGGCCTGCCAATTGGGTATCACCCTCGCCTCCCTGGGCCTTGGCTGGGTCGGTGAGCCGGCGTTCGCGGTCATTCTCGAACCGCTGCTGAGCGCAGTCGGTGTCAGCTCCCCGGAAGTGATCAAAGGCGTGTCGTTCTTTACCGCCTTCTTCATCATTTCCTACCTGCACATCGTGGTCGGCGAGCTGGCGCCCAAATCCTGGGCCATCCGCAAACCCGAGCTGCTGTCGCTGTGGACGGCGGTGCCGCTGTACCTGTTCTACTGGGCGATGTACCCGGCCATTTACCTGCTCAACGCCAGCGCCAACACCATTCTGCGGATCGCCGGCCAAGGCGAACCCGGCCCGCATCACGAGCACCATTACAGCCGTGAAGAACTGAAACTGATCCTGCACTCCAGCCGTGGCCAGGACCCGAGCGACCAAGGTATGCGAGTACTCGCCTCGGCCGTGGAAATGGGCGAGCTGGAAGTGGTTGACTGGGCCAACTCCCGGGAAGACCTGGTGACGCTGGAGTTCAACGCGCCGCTCAAGGAAATCCTCGCGCTGTTCCGTCGTCACAAATTCAGCCGCTACCCGGTGTACGACAGCGACCGTCAGGAGTTCGTCGGCCTGCTGCACATCAAGGACCTGCTGCTGGAACTGGCAGCCCTGGACCACATTCCCGAGTCGTTCAACCTGGCCGAGCTGACGCGTCCACTGGAGCGGGTGTCGCGGCACATGCCGTTGTCGCGGTTGCTGGAGCAGTTCCGCAAGGGCGGTTCACACTTCGCCGTGGTGGAAGAGGCCGACGGCAACATCATCGGTTACCTGACCATGGAAGACGTGCTGGAAGTGCTGGTCGGCGACATCCAGGACGAACACCGCAAGGCCGAACGCGGGATCCTCGCTTACCAGCCGGGCAAGTTGCTGGTACGTGGCGACACGCCGCTGTTCAAGGTCGAACGCCTGCTGGGCATCGATCTGGACCACGTCGAAGCCGAAACCCTCGCCGGGCTGGTCTACGAAACCCTGAAACGGGTGCCGGAAGAAGAAGAAGTGCTGGAAGTCGAAGGTTTGCGGATCATCATCAAAAAGATGAAAGGCCCGAAAATCATCTTGGCCAAGGTGTTGATGCTCGACTAGTGCCCGACACCTGATCGGCGTCGACCTCATCGCGAGCAGGCTCGCTCCCACACTGATTCGGTGTCACTCCGGTTTCCCGGTAAAACACAAAGCCCCTGCTCGCGATAGCGCCAGCTCGGACAACACATTATTGTTTGCCGAGCGCAAAGTTCGGCAAACTGCCCACCGGCTGGTTGAACTGATACGGAATCGACACTAGCCCCAACCCGCTATTGCGCTGCACCACGAAGTGCAGGTGTGGCCCGCTGCTGTTGCCGGTATTGCCCGACAGCGCCAGCGCGCTACCGACCGCCACCCGCTGCCCCTCCCGAACACACACCGAACCGCGCTTAAGGTGCAGGTATACGCCCATGGTCCCGTCATCGTGCAACACCCGCACGAAATTGCCCGACGGGTCGGTACCGCGCCCGCTCTGGCCGTTCTCGGTCTTCACCACCACCCCGCCACGCGCCGCAATGATCGGTGTGCCTTCTGGCATGGCGATGTCCATCGCATAACGGTTCTTGACCCCAAAGTGGCTGTATTGGCCATTGGCGCCCTGCGTCAGGCGAAACGGCCCGCCACGCCACGGTAGCGGATACCGATAGGCCAGCGTGGTGTCTGTGGGGTCGCCCAGGGAATAGTTGAACGTCGGGGTATAGGCGAGCGGCTTGCCGGGCGCAATCGCCGTGAGCAACGCCAGACGCATAGTGCTGCGCGCCGGCAACACGCGGCGGATCGGTTGTTCCGGCGCGCCGCTGACGTTTTTCAGCCCAGCGAAACTCAGCTCGACCTCCACCGGCGCATACAGGTCGTTGCGCGCGAACACACTGTGCGTGTCCTTCTGCTTCTTGATCTCCAGATGAACCTGGCGCTCAAGGTGCTCGTCCATCCGGTCGCGGAACACAAATATCCGTGCGCCATGCGATGGGCGATCACTGTAGGAGACCACGCCAGTGGCGTTCGTGGACTTGTAAATAGTGATGGCCACGGCCGAGGTGGAGGCCAGGAAAAGACCACAGAAAAACAGCAATCGCACGAACATGGGCAAGGTTCTGTCGAGGGAGGCCTGGAAAACAGCCTAGCAGCTGGAACTGACCTGCGTAGTCGGCAGGTGTTTCAAGATGGGCAGTCAAGGAAGAGATGTGCAACATTCGCAAGCGCCATCGCGAGCAGGCTCGCTCCCACAGGGAACCGCATTCCAGTGTGGGAGCGAGCCTGCTCGCGATGGCGATCTAATCAGCGCTGCTGCGCTTACGCACCCGGCACGAAATGCTTCTGCGCCGTGCCACGGGCAATCAGGCGGGAGATGTAGTCGAGCTTTTGTGCGTCCTGGTCGACGAAGCGAAAGGTCAGTTGCAACCATTCGCTGTCGGGTTTCGGCTCAAAGGCAACGATGGCGTGCAGGTAGCCGTTCAGGCGTGCGACTTCGGCGTTGTCGCCTTGCTCCAGGTCGAGCACGGCGCTGTCGAGCACTTGCGGCAGGGTGTCGGTGCGTTTAACCACCAGCAACGCTTCCTTGATGCTCAAGGCTTTGATCACGCATTGCTGAGTGCCGCTGGGCAGGCGCAGTTGACCTTGGCCACGACCGCCGGTCGGGGCGGCAGCCGGAGCCTTGACCGGTGGGCTGTTGAGCAGACCGCGAGAGGGCGCTGCAGCCGGGGCAGGTGCGGCGGCGGCAGGCTTGGCGAACGGATTGACCGGCGCAGCAGGTGCGGCGACGGCCGCCTTGCCGCCCGTGAGCGCGCTAAGGGAATCGTTGCCGAACGCGGAGTTCATCTTGGTTGGCGCGCTGTTCATCAAGGTGTCGAGTTTGCCGACCTTGTTCAGCGCCTGCTTGACCTTGGTCAGCAACTGCTCGTTGGTGAAGGGTTTGCTGACATAGCCAGAAACGCCGGCCTGGATCGCCTGAACCACGTTCTCCTTGTCGCCACGACTGGTGACCATGACAAACGGCATAGCCTTGAGTTGGTCCTGTTCGCGGCACCAGGTCAGCAGTTCGAGGCCTGACATTTCCGGCATTTCCCAGTCGCACAGGACCAGGTCGAACGTTTCACGCGCCAGCATCGCCTGCGCCTTTTTGCCGTTGACCGCGTCTTCGATTCGAATGCCCGGGAAGTAGTTGCGCAGGCACTTCTTCACCAGGTCACGGATGAACGAAGCGTCATCGACCACCAACACACTGACCTTACTCATCAACCACCCCTTTAAAAAATCCCGGCAAGCATAACGCTTTGCTGATGGCACTTTGCCAAAACTCTTCAGTCACGCCGGACTTTTTTCGTTCGCGGGTGCTATGAATTCGAAAACCGCAAACAAAAACGCCCGGCCAAAAGGCCGGGCGCTTTACTTGGGCAATCTTACTTATCGTCAGCTTTGCCCGGAACATTAGCGCTTTCGGCACTTGTGCCTTCAACTTCTTCCTTCATGCGCTTGAGGCCCAAGTGACGGACATCGGTACCGCGCACCAGGTAAATCACCAGTTCGGAAATATTGCGCGCGTGGTCGCCGATCCGCTCCAGCGAACGCAGCACCCAGATGATGCTCAAGACCCGCGTGATAGAGCGCGGGTCTTCCATCATGTAGGTCGCCAGTTCACGCAGCGCGGTTTTGTATTCGCGGTCGATGGTCTTGTCGTACTGGGCCACCGACAACGCCAGGTCGGCGTCGAAGCGAGCGAAGGCATCCAGTGCATCGCGAACCATGTTGCGCACCTGGTCGCCGATGTGGCGGACCTCGACGTAGCCACGCGGGGCCTCGCCTTCTTCGCACAGCTGGATGGCGCGGCGGGCGATTTTGGTCGCTTCGTCGCCGATACGTTCCAGGTCGATGACCGACTTGGAGATGCTGATGATCAAACGCAAGTCGGACGCGGCCGGCTGACGACGGGCCAGAATGCGCAGGCATTCTTCGTCGATGTTGCGCTCCATCTGGTTGATCTGGTCGTCGATCTCGCGCACTTGCTGGGCCAGCCCCGAGTCCGCTTCGATCAGTGCAGTGACCGCGTCATTGACCTGCTTCTCGACCAACCCGCCCATGGCCAGGAGGTGGCTGCGCACTTCCTCAAGCTCGGCGTTGAACTGCTGGGAGATATGGTGGGTAAGGCCTTCTTTACTAATCATGTTGGCGTCCTTGGAGCGTCCGGTAAGGTGCGGTCTACCGCAGCGATGGTTAAGCGAGCAACGCTAGCGGCTTCCTAGCCATAACGACCGGTGATGTAGTCTTCGGTCTGCTTCTTCGCCGGATTGGTGAACAGGGTATCGGTGTCGCCGAATTCCACCAGTTTGCCCATGTACATGAACGCCGTGTAGTCGGAAACCCGCGCGGCCTGTTGCATGTTGTGGGTCACGATGACGATGGTGAACTTGGACTTCAGTTCATAGATCAGTTCTTCGACTTTCAGCGTCGAGATCGGATCGAGTGCCGAGCACGGCTCATCGAGCAGCAGCACTTCCGGCTCAACGGCGATGGTGCGCGCGATCACCAGACGTTGCTGTTGACCACCGGACAAGCCCAGTGCCGACTCGTGCAGACGGTCTTTCACTTCATCCCACAAGGCCGCGCCTTTCAACGCCCATTCGACGGCTTCGTCGAGCACGCGTTTTTTGTTGATGCCTTGAATACGCAGACCATAGACCACGTTTTCATAGATGGTTTTCGGGAACGGGTTCGGCTTCTGGAACACCATGCCCACGCGACGACGCAGTTCGGCCACGTCTTCGCCCTTGCGGTAGATGTTGTTGCCGTACAGGTTGATCTCGCCTTCGACACGGCAGCCGTCCACCAGATCGTTCATCCGGTTGAAGGTGCGCAGCAGCGTTGACTTGCCGCAGCCGGACGGACCAATGAACGCGGTCACGCGCTGCTTGGGAATGTTCATGCTGACGTCGTACAGCGCTTGTTTGTCGCCGTAGAACAGGCTCAGGCTCGGCACTTCGATGGCCACGGTTTCCTGTGCCAGGTTCAGGCTCTGTTTGTCGCGACCCAGGGCCGACATGTTGATGCCGTGGGTATGTGTTTCGTGCTGCATGGGAAACTCCCTGTGCTAACAAATTCGGTTCGGTTTTTGTGGGAGCGAGCCTGCTCGCGATGTAGGCGACGCGGTTTAAGTCTGAAACCGCAGTGATGCCATCGCGAGCAGGCTCGCTCCCACATAAAATCAGTGCTGCATGAAATCAGCTGTCCAGCGCTTTGTATTTCTCGCGCAGGTGGTTACGAATCCACACTGCCGACAGGTTGAGCGTGGCGATCACCAGCACCAGCAGCAGCGCCGTGGCGTAAACCAGTGGCCGCGCCGCTTCGACGTTCGGGCTCTGGAAGCCGACGTCATAAATATGGAAACCCAGGTGCATGATTTTCTGGTCAAGGTGCAGGTACGGGTAGTTGCCGTCCACTGGCAGCGATGGCGCCAGTTTCACCACGCCCACCAGCATCAGCGGTGCCACTTCACCGGCGGCGCGAGCCACGGCGAGGATCATCCCGGTCATCATCGCCGGGCTGGCCATCGGCAGCACGATCTTCCACAAGGTTTCAGCCTTGGTCGCGCCGAGGGCCAACGAGCCTTCACGCACGGTGCGAGGAATCCGCGCCAGACCTTCTTCAGTGGCCACGATCACTACTGGTACCGCCAGCAGCGCCAGGGTCAGGGATGCCCAGAGCAGGCCTGGCGTACCGAAAGTCGGCGCCGGCAAGGCTTCAGGGAAGAACAAACGGTCAACCGAGCCGCCGAGCACGTAAACGAAGAAGCCCAGGCCGAACACGCCATAAACGATCGCCGGAACGCCCGCCAGGTTGTTCACCGCGATACGGATCAACCGGGTCATCGGCCCCTGGCGCGCATATTCGCGCAGGTAAACCGCCGCCAGCACGCCGAACGGGGTAACGATCATCGCCATGATCAGGGTCATCATCACGGTGCCGAAGATCGCCGGGAAGATCCCGCCTTCGGTGTTGGCTTCACGCGGGTCGTCGCTCAGGAATTCCCAGACCTTGTTGAAGTAGAAACCCAACTTGGTCGCGTAGCCCATCGCGTTCGGCTGATAGGCGTGAACCACTTTGCCGATGCCGATTTCGACTTCTTTACCGTTGGCATCACGGGCGGTCAGGCTGTCGCGGTTGAACTGCGCGTGCAGGTCGCTCAGGCGGGCTTCGACGTCTTGATAACGGGCGTTCAGCTCAGCGCGCTCGGCGTCCATGTCGGCTTGCGCGGTCGCATCGAGTTTACCTTCCAGCTCCAGCTTGCGGCCGTGCAGACGAATACGCTCAAGGCCTGAGTTGATCGCGCCGATATCGGTTTTTTCGAGGTTCTTGAGTTGTGCCGCGAGCTTGTTGACGCGGTCGACCCGCGCTTGCAGCTCCGGCCAGGCCGCTTCGCCTTCAGCGATGACCTTGCCGTCCTGTTTGACGTTGAGCAGGTAACCATAAAAGTTACCCCACTCGCGACGCTCGATGGTCATCAGCTCCGGCGGATTGCTCTGGTTGGTCAGCCACTCGCCGACGATCCAGGTGAAGTCGTTGCCGTTGATGTCACGGTTGCCGACCTTGATCAGCTCGCGGGTCATGAACTCCGGGCCCTGATCCGGTACTGGCAAACCGGCGGTTTTCAGACGCTCACGCGGAACTTCTTCCTTCTGCACCACTTCGCCGATGACGACATGGTTGGCCTGGCCTGGCACGTCGTAACTGGCGTGCATCAAGTCTGCCGGCCAGAAGTGGCCCAGACCGCGCACCGCGATCACCGCCAGCAAACCGATGGTCATGATGACAGCGATGGACACCGCGCCACCGCTGATCCAGACGCCTGGGGCGCCGCTCTTGAACCATCCTTTCAGGGAGTTCTGTTTCACAGACTTCTACCTTTCTTAAAGCGACGAGTATTTCTTGCGCAGACGCTGACGGATCAGCTCCGCGAGGGTGTTCATGACGAAGGTGAACAACAGCAGCACCAGCGCCGAGAGGAACAGCACGCGGTAGTGGCTGCCGCCGACTTCCGACTCGGGCATTTCCACCGCGACGTTGGCGGCCAGAGTGCGCAGACCTTCGAACAGGTTCATTTCCATGACCGGCGTGTTACCGGTGGCCATCAACACGATCATGGTTTCCCCGACCGCACGGCCCATGCCGATCATCAGCGCCGAGAAGATGCCTGGGCTGGCGGTGAGGATCACCACGCGGGTCATGGTCTGCCACGGCGTGGCACCCAGGGCCAGGGAGCCCAGCGTCAGGCCGCGAGGCACGCTGAACACGGCGTCTTCGGCGATCGAGTAGATGTTCGGGATCACCGCAAAACCCATGGCCAGACCGACCACCAGTGCGTTGCGCTGGTCGTAGGTTATCCCTAAGTCATGGGAGATCCACATGCGCATGTCGCCGCCGAAGAACCAGGTCTCCATGTACGGACTCATGTACAGCGAGAGCCAGCCAACGAAAATGATCACCGGGATCAGGATCGCGCTTTCCCAGCCATCCGGCACTTTCAGGCGCAGCGACTCAGGCAGACGGCTGAAGGCGAAACCGGCGATCAGGATGCCGATCGGCACGAGCATCAGCAGGCTGAAAATCCCCGGCAAATGGCCTTCGACATAAGGCGCGAGGAACAGACCGGCGAAGAAACCGAGGATCACTGTCGGCATCGCTTCCATCAACTCGATTACCGGCTTGACCTTGCGGCGCATGCCCGGAGCCATGAAGTAAGCGGTGTAGATCGCAGCAGCGACAGCCAGCGGTGCGGCCAGCAGCATCGCGTAGAACGCGGCTTTGAGCGTACCGAAGGTCAGCGGCGAGAGGCTCAGCTTGGGTTCGAAGTCGGTGTTGGCGGCCGTCGATTGCCAGACGTACTTGGGTTCGTCGTAGTTTTCGTACCAGACCTTGCTCCACAACGCGCTCCACGAGACTTCCGGGTGCGGGTTGTCGAGCAGCAGCGGTTGCAGCTTGCCGCCCTGCTCCACGATGACGCGGTTGGCACGCGGCGACAGACCGAAAACGCCTGCGCCATCGACCACCTGGTCCACCAGCAAGGTGCGGTGAGCGGTGCTGTGGAACACGCCGAGCTTGCCGGAAGAGTCGAGGGCGATGAAGCCTTTGCGACGTTCTTCAGCGGTGATTTCAACGATAGGCGTGGTGCCCATCTGGAAAGTCCGGATCTGCTTCAGGCGTTGCTCGCCATCGGTATCGCGAGCCATGAACCACTGAGCCAGACCGCCCTTGGAGTTACCGATGATCAGCGAGATGCCGCCCACCAGCTGGGTGCTGGCAGTCACTTGGGATTCACCGTCCTCAAGCAGCTTGTAACGACCGTTGAGGCTCTTGTCGCGCAGGCTGAAGACGTCGGCCTGGGCGCGCCCGTTGACCACGTACAGCCACTGCTGACGCGGGTCGACGAAGATGTTCTTCACCGGTTCGGTCATTTGCGGCAGTTCGATACGCTTCTGCTCGTTGGTGACCTCACCGGTCATCATGTTTTCTTCGTGGGTCACTGCCAGCACATGCAGCTGCGCACCGGTGGAGCCGGCCAGCAGCAGGGTCGATTCGGTAGCATTGAGGCTGACGTGTTCCAGGGCACCGCCCTGCTCGTTCAATGCAATCGGCGTTTCGCCGTACGGGTACTCAATGGCCGGCGAGATGGTTTTCTTGCCTTCTGGATAACTGACTTTATAGGTATGACGGAATACCAATGCCTGGCCGTTGGACAAGCCCACAACAACCAGCGGGTGACCCGGCTGATCTTCACCAATCGACGTCACGCTGGTGCCGGCCGGGATCGGCAGGTCGACGCGGCGCAGTTCAGCCCCCGTGTCGATGTCGAAAAACAGCGCCTGGCCCTTGTCGGAAACCCGCATGGCGACCTGGTTCTGTTCTTCGAGGGAGATCATCAGCGGTTTGCCGGCGCCTTGCATCCAGGCCGGGGTGATTGCGTCCTTGGACGTCAGGCTGGCACCCTGAAACAGTGGCGCGACGACGTAACCAAGGAAGAAGAAGATCATCGTGATCGCGCCGAGGACGGCGAGGCCGCCGATGAAAACGTACCAGCGGGTCAGGCGATCTTTCAGCGCACGCATACGGCGCTTGCGTTGTAGCTCAGGCGTATTGAAGTCAATGCGCTTGGGGGGATTGGTAGTCATGTTGGAATTGGCCAGATCATTCATGCGCACACCCTAGCGATCCTGTATGACAGAAAGATGACAATGCAGTGACGCAGCAAAGCCGCCGCCCGTGTGAACTGGCAGCGGACTGGAAAATTAGAGGTGTGGGAGCGAGCGTGTCAGCATGGTATCCGACACTAGTGAAGGCCCCATCGCGAGCAAGCTCGCTCCCACAGGAGTCCGGGGTTACCCGGACTCAGGGTTTTACTTTTTTGCGACCTCAGCGCCGCCTTCCGTCAGACCCAGGTCAGCCAGTGCCTTGGCGGCAACTTTGGCTGGCAGTGGGATGTAACCGTCTTTCACGACAACTTCCTGGCCCTGCTTGGACAGAACCAGCTTCACGAACTCGGCTTCCAGCGGGGCCAGAGGCTTGTTCGGAGCTTTGTTGACGTAAACGTAGAGGAAACGCGACAGCGGGTATTTGCCGTTCAGAGCGTTTTCTTCGCTGTCTTCGATGAACTCGGTGCTGCCTTTCTTCGACAGAGCAACGGTTTTCACGCTGGCGGTCTTGTAGCCGATGCCCGAGTAACCGATACCGTTCAGCGAAGAGCTGATCGATTGCACGACCGAAGCCGAGCCTGGTTGTTCGTTGACGTTTGGCTTGTAGTCGCCTTTGCACAGGGCTTCTTCTTTGAAGTAGCCATAAGTGCCGGATACCGAGTTACGGCCGAACAGTTGAACCGGCTTGTTGGCCAGGTCGCCTTTCACGCCCAGGTCGGCCCAGGTTTTGACTTCTTCTTTAGCGCCGCACAGACGAGTCGAGGAGAAGATCGCGTCAACTTGTTCCATGGTCAGGTGCTGGATCGGGTTGTCCTTGTGCACGAACACAGCCAGGGCATCCACGGCAACCGGGATAGCGGTTGGCTTGTAGCCGTACTTCTGCTCGAAGGCAGCCAGTTCGGTGTCCTTCATCTTGCGGCTCATCGGGCCCAGGTTGGAGGTGCCTTCAGTCAACGCAGGTGGCGCAGTGGCGGAGCCAGCGGCCTGAATCTGGATGTTTACGTTCGGGTATTCTTTTTTGTAGTTCTCAGCCCACAGGGTCATGAGGTTGGCCAGGGTATCGGAACCGACGCTGGACAGGTTGCCCGACACACCGGTGGCCTTTACATAAGGCTTAATAGCCGGGTCAACACCAGCGGCGACCGCATTGGCAGTCGCAACGCCAGCAGCGACAAAAGTCATTGCTACCATCAAACGCTTCAGTTTCATGCCTTACTCCTAGCAAATAGGGTGTGTTAGTCGGGGCCAAGTATCGGCAGGCCGTATGAACACTCTATGGCTGAAATATGACAATTGGATGAATGGCCACCACCCAGAGGGCTCCCGCAACATCGTGTAACAGTTCATCGCCGGCAAGCCAGCGATGAGCGCTGATTAGCGCCCTTTCTTCCACAAGTAAGCACCCACCAGAATGCCGATGCTGCAGATGATCGCCACATAGTAGGCAGGCCCCATCGGGCTTTCCTTTAGCAGCAGGGTGACAACCATCGGGGTCAGGCCGCCGAAGATCGCGTAGGCCAGGTTGTAGGAGAACGACAGGCCGCTGAAGCGCACCACGGCCGGGAACGCCTTGACCATCACGAACGGCACCGCGCCAATGGTGCCGACGAACAGGCCGGTTAGCGCGTACAGGGGGAACAGCCAGTCGGGATGATTGAGCAGGCTGTGGTAGAAGGCCCAGGACGTCGCCAGCAGCGCCGCGCTGCCAAACACGAACACCCGACCCGCACCGAAGCGATCCGCCAGCGCACCTGAGGCCACGCAGCCCAGGCTCAGGCACACGATGGCCACGCTATTGGCTTGCAGCGCGGTAGTGGCCGAGAAGTGATAAATGGTTTGCAGCACGGTCGGGGTCATCAGAATGACCACGATGATCCCGGCCGACAGCAGCCAGGTCAGCAGCATAGAAATGGCGATGGCGCCGCGATGGTCACGCAGCACCGCACGCAGCGGCACTTCTTCGGCCAGCGCCTTGCGCAGTTGTAGCTCGGCGAATACCGGGGTTTCGTGCAGCCAACGGCGCAGGTAGACCGAGAACAGGCCAAACACACCGCCGAGCAGGAACGGAATCCGCCAGGCGTAATCGGCCACTTGTTCAGGGCTGTAAATACTGTTGATCGCGGTAGCGACCAGCGAGCCGAGCAGGATGCCGGCAGTCAGGCCAGACGTCAGCGTGCCGCAGGCGTAGCCGATGTGCCGCTGTGGCACGTGTTCGGAGACGAATACCCAGGCCCCCGGCACTTCACCGCCAATCGCCGCGCCCTGGATCACCCGCATCAGCAGCAACAGGATCGGCGCCCACATGCCGATCTGCGCGTAAGTCGGCAGCAAGCCCATGAGCAGCGTCGGTACGGCCATCATGAAAATGCTCAGGGTGAACATTTTCTTGCGCCCCAGCAGGTCACCGAAGTGCGCCATGACGATGCCGCCCAGTGGCCGTGCCAGGTAACCGGCGGCAAAGATGCCGAAGGTCTGCATCAGCCGCAACCACTCGGGCATGTCCGCCGGGAAGAACAACTTGCCAACGACCGTGGCGAAGAACACAAAAATGATGAAGTCGTAAAACTCCAGCGCACCGCCCAAAGCGGAAAGCGACAGCGTCTTGTAGTCGTTGCGGGTCAAGGGACGTGCAGGTTGCGCGGGTGTCGTTATGCTCGATGGCGCTGCGGTCATGGCAAGGGCTTCTCTTATAGTCAGGTCTGCAGCCTCAACAACGCTGGCAGGGGCTTGGGCAGGTTCGGCACGATAGCAAATTGTCCGAAAAAGCACATAGAGGTGCATATTTGACAGTCAAAATGAGAACCGGACGGTCGTCGTGCGGTCTACCGCTCGATATACTCGCAACCTGCAACACGCTGAAAGGGTTGCTGTGCGAAAACGTCGTTGGCTCCAATCAGCCGGTTTCGCAGAGTTTCCCTTTAGTACGCCTTACGAAAAACGCGACGAACGTAGTATGTTCGGGCTGAATCGTTTTTCCCAAGACGGCTATTCACCCGCTACACATTCCAAGAGTCACGGGTCAGAGGCACCCCCGGCATGATAGAGCTCGAACAAGAAGATCCTATTCCGCAAGGCGATCTGGCCCTGCAAATCACCGCGCTTCCCCGCGAAACCAACGGCTTTGGCGATATATTCGGCGGCTGGCTGGTGTCACAGATGGATTTGGCCGGCACGGCGATGGCCAGCAAAGTCGCGGGCGGGCGCGTAGCAACCGTGGCGATCGACCGGATGGCGTTCCTGGTACCGGTCGCGGTGGGCGCGCAACTGTCCTTCTATACCCAGGCGCTGGAAATCGGCCGCAGTTCGATTCAGATGATGGTCGAAGTCTGGAGCGACGATCCATTGTCCAGTGAATGGCGTAAAGTCACTGAAGCGGTGTTCGTGTTCGTCGCCATCGATGGCAGCGGCCGTACTCGTTCGGTTCCGCCTAGAGCTCGTTAAACCCAGAGCTCGTTATACCCGGGAAGCGTTAAACACGTCGGCCCTGTTGCGGTCCATTGCTGTCATTGATCCTGAACGAGATGTGCAACATGCCTACTCCCAACGTTGAAGCCGTGAAACTGGATGAACTGAACTGCTGGCGCATCCGCCACGGCCAGGCCGAATTGCTGGTGGCCCAGCAAGGTGCGCACATCCTCAGCTATCAACTGGCCGGGCAACCGCCGCTGATCTGGCTCAACGATGAGGCTGTGTTCAAAACCGGCAAAAACATCCGTGCAGGCGTTCCCGTGTGCTGGCCGTGGTTTGGCAATCTGGACCGCAACCCAGCGAGCGTTCAGGCAATGCGTGTCAGCGATCAATCTGCCACTGCCCATGGGCTGGTACGGGCGATGGACTGGGAGCTGGGCGCGATTGAAGCCGAAGGCGAAAGCCTGAAGGTCGAGTTTGTCCTGCCGCTACCGGAAGGCGGCCTACCCGGCTGGCCGCATCAGGTCGATTTGACGCTGAGCATTCATCTGAATGAGCAACTGCACATCAGCCTGACCAGCCACAATCGCGGCGCAGACAGCGTGAGCATCAGCCAGGCGCTGCACAGCTACTTCGCGGTCAGCGATATACGCAATGTGCACGTCGAAGGCCTGGACGGGCTGAACTACCTCGAAACCCTGGATAACTGGAAAACCGTCACTCAGACCGGCGATCTGCGTTTTACCGGTGAAACCGACCGGATCTACCTGAATACACCTGCACAATTGAACATCGTCGATCCTGACTGGGAACGCTCCATCGAACTGACCAGCCGAGGCTCACGCTCGACGGTGATCTGGAACCCGTGGATCGCGCGCGCGGCGCAGTTCAGCGACATGGCAGGCGATGGCTGGCAGCGCATGCTGTGCATCGAAACGGCCAACGTGATGGATGACGTGGTGAATCTGGCACCGGGTGCGAGTCATACCTTGGGTGTGAGTATCGCCAGCAAGCCGCTCTAAGCAACACCCTGAACCACTGTGGGAGCGAGCCTGCTCGCGATGGCGATGTAACAGCCAACATAGTGGTTGGGTGTTATGGCCTCATCGCGAGCAAGCTCGCTCCCACATTGATTGATGCCTTTATAGATCCGACTCTTTGACCGCCCGCACTTTCTCTGCATCCAGTGCATAGGCCGCGTCGGCCAGGTCGTTGTTGACCTTCTCGATCTTCAGCGTGCCGGTGACCCACAGCGGTGTGTAGATATCGTCCAGCTTCAACCCCTTCGGATAACGCACCAGTACCAACTGGTTAGGCGGTGGTGGCGGCACGTGGATGCAGGCCCCAGGGTAAGGCACCAGGAAGAACAGCGTGCTGCGACCTTTTTCGTCGGTTTCCAGCGGTACGGGGTAACCGCCGATGCGGATGTTCTTGTCGTTCATCGACGCCACGGTTTTGGTCGAATACATCACCGCCGGCAAGCCCTTGCTCTGCTTCAGGCCCCCCTTGTCGGTAAAGGTGCCATTGGCTTCAGGCGAGTTGTGGTCGATTTCAGGCATGGCCTCGAGGGCTTTCTGGTCCGACTTGGGCATCAGTTCGAGCCAGTCGGTTTCCGGCAGTTCGCCGGCATGGGCCAGGCCAGTGCCCAGCAATAGAAGAGTCAGCAGAAGACGGCGCATGAATATGCTCGGCAAAGGGAAGTCAGTAAATCGTCGAGCATTCTAGCCCTCTCTACGTGCGACGCAGAGAGGGCTTTGTCGCTTGAATCAGCTCTTTTTGATAAAGCCGTAGATCACCAGCAGAACGATCGCGCCCACCAGCGCACCGATGAAGCCAGCCGTTTGCCCTGGCTCATAGATATGGAGCGCCTGACCACCGTAGGTCGCGGCCAGCGAACCACCGATACCCAGCAGAATGGTCATGATCCAGCCCATGCTGTCGTCACCTGGCTTCAGGAAACGGGCCAGCAGACCAACGATCAAGCCGATAAAGATGGTTCCAATAATGTGCATGGCGTTTCCCTCTGAATGGAGTTGATATGCCAAAGCCTAGTCAGGCTTTGGCATCCTGCCATCAGAGAACGGCGGCGACCGAAGGTTCCGTCGCGGCCAGATGAAACTATTCGGCGATCAGTGCTTCGACCTTGAGAATCTGCCGCTCCAGCGTCGCCCTGTCAGCACAGCGCAGGTTGGCGTGACCGACCTTGCGACCGATCTTGAACGCCTTGCCATAGTGGTGCAGATGGCAATCAGCGATAGCGACAACCTTCTCCACCGGCGGTACTACGCCAATGAAGTTGAGCATCGCGCTCTCGCCGATCTTGGCGGTCGAACCCAGCGGCAGGCCGGCAACAGCGCGCAGGTGGTTTTCGAACTGGCTGCACTCGGCGCCTTCGGTGGTCCAGTGCCCGGAGTTGTGTACACGCGGGGCGATTTCGTTGGCCTTGAGGCCACCGTCGACTTCAAAGAACTCGAACGCCATCACGCCGACGTAGTCCAGTTGCTTGAGCACCCGGCTGGAGTAATCCTCGGCCAAGGCTTGCAGCGGGTGGTCGGTGCTGGCCACGGACAACTTGAGAATGCCGCTGTCGTGGGTGTTGTGGACCAGCGGATAGAACTTCGTTTCGCCATCGCGAGCGCGCACGGCGATCAGCGAAACTTCACCGGTGAACGACACGAAGCCTTCCAGCAAGCAGGCCACGCTGCCTAGCTCGGCGAAGGTGCCAGCCACATCAGCCGGGGTGCGCAGGACTTTCTGGCCCTTGCCGTCGTAACCCAGCGTGCGGGTTTTCAGCACGGCGGGCAGGCCGATGGTGGCAACTGCGACTTCCAGATCGGCTTGCGACTGGATATCGGCGAAGGCCGGGGTCGGAATACCCAGGTCCTTGAACATGCTCTTTTCGAACCAGCGATCGCGGGCGATGCGCAGCGCTTCGGCACTCGGATAAACCGGGACGAATTGCGACAGGAACGCCACGGTTTCGGCCGGGACGCTTTCGAACTCGAAGGTCACCAGGTCGACTTCATCGGCCAACTGACGCAAGTGATCCTGATCACCGTAATCGGCCCGCAGGTGTTCACCCAGCGCGGCTGCACAGGCATCCGGCGCCGGGTCCAGGAAAGCGAAGTTCATTCCCAGCGGCGTACCCGCCAGGGCCAACATGCGACCCAACTGGCCGCCACCGATTACACCGATCTTCATCGTCAACAACCTCAGGCGATGCGTGGGTCTGGATTGTCCAGGACGCTGTCTGTCTGCTCAGCACGGAAGGTTTTCAGCACCGCGTGAAATTGCGGGTGCTTGGCGCCCAGGATACTTGCCGACAGCAGCGCGGCGTTGATCGCGCCCGCCTTGCCGATGGCCAGGGTGGCAACCGGAATACCCGCGGGCATCTGCACGATCGACAGCAGCGAATCGACGCCCGAGAGCATCGACGACTGCACCGGAACGCCCAGCACCGGCAGGTGGGTCTTGGCCGCACACATGCCTGGCAAGTGGGCCGCACCACCGGCACCGGCGATGATCACCTCGATGCCTCGGGCCTCGGCCTCTTCGGCGTACTGGAACAGCAGGTCCGGGGTGCGGTGGGCAGAGACCACTTTCACCTCGTAAGGGATGCCGAGCTTTTCCAGCATATCGGCGGTGTGGCTAAGGGTGGACCAATCGGACTTGGAGCCCATGATCACGCCAACCAGTGCACTCATCGTCGTGCCTCTTCTCTCTGGGCGCCCGCAGGCGCGTCAAAAAACAACAAGCCACGCAAAATGCGTGGCTTGATTGTACGAATTATGGCCAGACAAGCCGGCCGAAGGCCGCGCAGTATACCTCAATGAAGCAGATAAACAGCCCCCTGAACGACCATCTGTCATATGCCGCAAAGTCCCGGTTTTATTGACTTTAAGGTCAGCCAAAACGCACCACAAATCCACCTGTGGGAGCGAGCCTGCTCGCGATGGCGTCGGCTCAGTCGACACTCGTGCTGAATGGTAGTCCGCTATCGCGAGCAGGCTCGCTCCCACAAGGGTTCTTCGGTGGGTTCAAGCGCCTTGTGCAGCGCCCCCCTCAAGCTTGCGCCACAACAACCGCACATTGGCCTTGCGCACCAGCGCGCAGCGGTACAGGCGAATCTCTAGCGGCACGTGCCATTGCGGGCCACCGCAAACCACCAGCTCACCGCGCGCCAGTTCGGCGCGCACGCTCAATTGCGGCACCCAGGCAATGCCCAGCCCTTCCAGCGCCATGCTTTTCAGGCTGTCGGCCATGGCGGTTTCATAAATGGTGGTGAAGCGCAGCGCACGCTGGCGCAGCAACATGTTTACCGAACGGCCGAGAAAAGCCCCGGCGCTATAGGCCAGCAGCGGCACGCTGGCCTCGCCTTCAAGGTCAAACAGCGGTTTGCCGTCGGCATCGGCCGCACAAACCGGGAGCATTTCGGTGTGGCCCAAATGCAGCGACGGAAAAATTTCCGGGTCCATTTGCATGGCGGCGTCCGGGTCGTAAAACGCCAGCATCAGATCGCAGCCGCCTTCGCGCAGGGCGTGCACGGCGTCGCCCACGTTGGTTGCTACGAGCCGCGTGGCGATGTTCAAGCCTTCGTTGCGCAGTTGCGCGATCCAGCGCGGGAAGAAGCCCAGGGCCAGGGAGTGAGCGGCAGCGACTTGCATCACTTCACCCTGCCCGCCTTCGAGGTGATGTAAATGCCGCAGCACTTCGCCGAGCTGCTCGACCACCGTGCGTGCGGTGACCAGAAACAACTGCCCCGCCGCTGTCAGTTCAATAGGCGTGCGTGAGCGGTTGACCAGTTGCAGGCCCAATGCGGCTTCCAGGCTGCGAATCCGCCGACTGAACGCCGGCTGAGTCACGAAGCGCCGTTCGGCGGCCTGCGAGAAGCTGCGGGTGGCGGCCAGGGCACTAAAGTCCTCAAGCCATTTGCTTTCCAGATTCATCACGTCCTCCCGGACACGCACCAATTTAGGTCACACGCTCGCCATGCACACGGCGTCACACGGGCATTATGCCGAATGTGCATAGGCCAGTGCTTAACAGCATTGGCCCAAAATTCTGCACAAGCCTAGCATTCGCAGCGTTCCGGCACAGACCGGGTCCATATCGAGATGATTTCTATCATGTCCTCCGCTGCATCATTCCGCACCGAAAAAGACCTGCTTGGCGTACTCGAAGTACCGGCTCAAGCGTATTACGGCATCCAGACCCTGCGAGCGGTGAACAACTTCCGTCTCTCCGGCGTTCCGATTTCGCATTACCCGAAGCTGGTTGTCGGTCTGGCGATGGTCAAACAGGCCGCTGCTGACGCCAACCGCGAGTTGGGTCACCTGAGCGAAGCCAAGCACGCTGCCATCAGCGAAGCCTGTGCACGACTGATCCGCGGCGATTTCCACGAAGAGTTCGTGGTGGACATGATTCAAGGCGGCGCCGGCACTTCAACCAACATGAATGCCAACGAAGTCATCGCCAACATCGCGCTGGAGGCCATGGGTCACAGCAAGGGCGAATACCAATACCTGCACCCCAACAACGACGTGAACATGGCGCAGTCGACCAACGACGCCTACCCGACGGCTATCCGCCTGGGTCTGCTGTTGGGTCACGACGCCCTGCTCGCCAGCCTCGACAGCCTGATCCAGTCGTTCGCGGCCAAAGGTGAAGAATTCAGCCACGTTCTGAAGATGGGTCGTACCCAGCTGCAAGACGCCGTGCCGATGACCCTTGGCCAGGAATTCCGCGCCTTCGCCACGACCCTGGGCGAAGACCTGGCACGCCTGAAAACACTGGCACCAGAACTGCTGACCGAAGTGAACCTGGGCGGCACCGCGATCGGTACCGGCATCAACGCCGACCCGCGTTACCAGCTCCTGGCCGTTCAGCGCCTGGCACTGATCAGCGGTCAGCCGCTGGTACCGGCTGCCGACCTGATCGAAGCCACCTCCGACATGGGCGCCTTCGTGCTGTTCTCCGGCATGCTCAAGCGCACCGCGGTCAAGCTGTCGAAGATCTGCAACGACCTGCGTCTGCTGTCCAGCGGACCACGCACCGGCATCAACGAAATCAACCTGCCAGCGCGTCAGCCAGGCAGCTCGATCATGCCAGGCAAGGTCAACCCGGTTATTCCGGAAGCCGTTAACCAGGTGGCGTTCCAGATCATCGGTAACGACCTGGCGCTGACCATCGCGGCCGAAGGCGGCCAGCTGCAACTGAACGTGATGGAGCCGCTGATCGCCTTCAAGATCTTCGACTCGATCCGCCTGCTGCAACGCGCCATGGACATGCTGCGCGAGCACTGCATCGTCGGCATCACCGCCAACGAAGCCCGCTGCCGTGAACTGGTCGAGCACTCGATCGGTCTGGTCACCGCGCTGAACCCGTACATCGGCTATGAAAACGCCACCCGCATCGCCCGTATCGCCCTTGAAAGCGGCCGTGGCGTGCTGGAACTGGTGCGCGAAGAAGGCTTGCTCGACGACGCCATGCTCGCCGACATCCTGCGCCCGGAAAACATGATTGCCCCGCGTCTGGTGCCTCTGAAGGCTTGACCAAACGCCGGCTCTTTCTCTTTTAACGAAGAGCACGAAGAGCCACGCTCACCAGGTCGAGGGACTAGACACCTCTCACCTTTTGAGGGCTTGGAGATTATTCTCCAGGCCCTTTTTTTTAACTCTTTGACCGGACAAACGTCTTCTGTGGGAGCGAGCCTGCTCGCGATGAACGATAACGCGGTGCCTCTGATGGACCGCAGTGCCTGCATCGCGAGCAGGCTCGCTCCCACATGAGCCTGACTCGAAAAAGTCAGGTGTTTCAAAGGCTTCGTTTCATCGTTCGCACCACAACCGTGCAGACGGGCGCCGCACTGATAGGTATAGTGCCGCCCCTCTTCGCATGAGCGGTCGTCGGTAACGAGGCCCAAACCCATGCGAAACCCGAACTAATAACAAACCCGCGATATGGACCCGGGACGAACTTCGCCCACCCGTTGTGCCGTGCGCAGACTGGTGTAACGCGATGTGTCGGACCGACCAGCATTTGCCTACACAAAAAACAGCGAGGAATACTCCATGCTCGAAGTCATTAACGACTTCCTCTCAGGGAAAGTACTGATCGTGCTCATTGTCGGGCTCGGTAGCTACTTCACGATCCGCTCGCGTTTCGTTCAGTTGCGTCACTTCTTCCACATGTTCTCGGTCTTCCGCGACAGCCTGCGCAGCAGCGCCGGTCAACTCAGCTCCTTCCAGGCACTGATGCTCAGCCTTGCCGGCCGTGTCGGCGCAGGCAACATCGCCGGTGTCGGTATCGCCGTGACCCTCGGCGGCCCGGGCGCGGTGTTCTGGATGTGGGTGACCGCACTGGTCGGCATGTCCAGCAGCTTCTTCGAGTGCTCCCTCGGCCAGCTCTACAAGCGCTGCGATTCCGAAGGCCAGTTCCGTGGCGGCCCGTCCTATTACATCCAGCACGGCCTGCAAAAACGCTGGCTGGGGATGATCATGGCGTTCCTGCTGCTGGTCACCTTCGGCTTCGCCTTCAACGGCCTGCAAGCTCACGCCGTGACCCACTCGCTGAACAACGCCTTCGGCCTTGACACCACCTACACCGGCCTCGGTCTGGCGGTGTTGCTGGGCCTGGTGTTCGTCGGCGGGATCAAGCGCATTGCGGCCATCGCTGACCTGCTGGTACCGGTCAAGACCCTGGTCTACATCGCGGTGACCCTCTATGTGATCGTGCTGCAATTCGATCACGTGCCAGGCATGCTGATGACCATCGTCAAAAGCGCCTTCGGTCTGGACCAGGCCTTCGGCGGCCTGATCGGCAGCGCCATCATCATGGGCGTGAAGCGTGGCGTGTTCGCCAACGAAGCGGGCCTTGGCAGTGCACCGAACGTGGCCGCTGTGGCCTCGGTCGAGCACCCGGTCGCACAAGGCGTGGTTCAGGCGTTCAGCGTGTTCCTCGACACCTTCGTGATCTGCACCTGCACCGCGCTGCTGATTCTGCTGTCGGGCTTCTACACCCCGGGCTTCGAAGGTGACGGCATCGCCCTGACCCAGAACTCCCTGGCCGCTGTAGTGGGCGATTGGGGCCGGATGTTCATCAGCGTCGCGCTGGCGTTGTTCGTATTCACCTCGATCCTCTACAACTACTACCTGGGCGAGAGCAACCTGCGCTTTTTGATCGGTGAAAACCGCAAGGCGCTGATGGGCTACCGCGCACTGGTGCTGGTGCTGATCTTCTGGGGCGCTATCGAGAACCTCAGCACGGTGTTCGCGTTCGCCGACATCACCATGACCATGCTTGCGTTCGTCAACCTGATCGCGCTGTTCCTGCTGTTCAAGGTCGGCATGCGCATCCTGCGTGACTACGATGACCAGCGCGCCGCCGGCATCAAGACGCCAGTGTTCGATTCCAGCAAATTCCCGGACCTGGACCTGGACCTCAACGCTTGGCCCGCGAATCCGCCAGCCGCCGCCCCAAAGGCCAAAGCTGAGCCTCAAGGCGTGACCGCAGCGCAACGCTGATCGGTAAACGACGGGCGCATCCCCTGCGCCCGTCAGCTAAAGTGAACTACTTGTGGGAGCGAGCCTGCTCGCGATAGCGGACTGACAGTCGACATAGCGGTGTCTGACATACCGCTATCGCGAGCAGGCTCGCTCCCACAGTCATCTCTTGCGGAGACCACCTGATGATTTCCAATTCCTACCCTGCCGCACAGCACGTCATGGTGCTCTACACCGGTGGCACTATCGGCATGCAAGCCAGCGCCAACGGCCTGGCCCCGGCGTCCGGCTTCGAAGCGCGGATGCGCGACTACCTGCACAGCCAACCTGAACTCGTCGTGCCGCAGTGGCGCTTTCGCGAAATGTCACCGCTGATCGACAGCGCCAACATGACCCCGGCCTACTGGCAGCGCCTGCGTGACGCGGTGATCGAAGCGGTCGAGGTCGACGGCTGCGACAGCGTGCTGATCCTGCACGGCACCGACACCCTGGCCTACAGCGCCGCCGCCATGTGTTTCCAGCTGCTGGGCCTGCACGCACGCGTGCTGTTCACCGGCTCCATGCTGCCGGCCGGCGTGCCTGACAGCGATGCCTGGGAAAACCTCAGTGGTGCGCTGGTCGCCCTCGGCCAGGGTCTGGCACCGGGCGTGCAGCTGTACTTCCACGGCGAACTGCTGGACCCGACCCGCTGCGCGAAAATCCGCAGCTTCGGCCGTCATCCGTTTGCCCGCCTGCAACGCCAGGGCGGCGGCATTAAAGTGCCTGCTCTACCGGCAGCGCTTGAGTACCGTCAGAGCAAGCAACTGGCCAAGGTTGGTGTGCTGCCACTGTTCCCCGGTATCGGCGCGGAACAACTCGATGGTGTGCTGAACAGCGGCGTCCAGGGTCTGGTACTCGAATGCTTCGGCAGCGGCACCGGGCCGAGTGACAACCCTGAGTTTCTCGCCAGCCTGAAGCGGGCGCGGGATCAGGGGATCGTGGTGGTCGCGATCACCCAGTGCCATGAAGGCGGGGTTGAGCTGGATGTCTACGAGGCCGGCAGCCGCTTGCGGGGTGTCGGGGTGTTGTCCGGTGGCGGCATGACCCGTGAAGCAGCGTTTGGCAAGTTGCACGCGCTGTTGGGTTCGGATCTGGAAACAGCAGAGGTTCGCCGGCTTGTAGAACTCGACCTTTGCGGCGAACTAAGCTGACACACCACAAATCCTGTGGGAGCGAGCCTGCTCGCGATAGCGGTCAACCATTCAACAGTGATGTTGACTGATACACCGTCATCGCGAGCAGGCTCGCTCCCACAGGTTTGTGGCTCGGCATATAACTTGCTCCTTTCCAGCCAACCCAACGCTGGAATCGCCCATGCTCCACTCCCACCTCACCACCCTCAACGCCGTTTCCCTGGTGCTCAATGCCTTCAAGGCCGATGGGCTTTCAAGTGAAGCGCTGCTTGCGGGAAGCGGCATCAGCGCGGCGGATTTGAGCCGGGCGGACACGCGAATCACCACCAACCAAGAGATGCAGGTCTGCGCCAATGCGGTCGCACTCAAGCGCGATCTCGGCCTGGAACTGGGTCGGAGCATGCACGTTTCGTCCTACGGCATTCTCGGTTATGCGCTGCTCACCAGTGCCACCTTCGGTGACGCTTTGCGTCTGGCGATTCGTTATCCGGCGCTGCTGGGAACACTTTTCGAGCTAAGCCTTGAAGACGACGGCGAGCGTATCTGGTTCGTTGCCGCCGATTACCGGGAGAGCCCGGCGCTGGCGGTGTTCAACGCCGAGTTCTGCCTGGTCTCGCTGAAGGTCATCTGCGACGACTTGCTGGGACATCCACTGCCACTGCTCGGTGCTCGTTTCGAACATTCGGCGCCGGATTATCAGGCCAGCTATGCGACGCACTTTGATTGCCCGATGCGCTTCGACTGCACCGATAACGCCTTCGCCTTTGACAAACACTGGCTCGACCAGCCCTTGCCGCTGGCCGACGTCATCACCCATCAGGCCATGGCCGAACGCTGTCGCAAGCAGAACACCGAGTTCACGGGACGCCAGGCGTGGCTGGGGCGCATCCGCCAACTGCTCAGCGCGCAGTTGAATGCGGCGCCGGGGCTTGAAGGATTGGCCGAACAGATGAATTGCTCTGCGCGGACGCTGCGTCGGCACCTCAAGGACCTGGGTTGCAGCTATCAGGAATTGCTCGACGAATTGCGCTTCGAGCAGGCCAAACAGATGCTCTATGAGGATCAGTTGCCGATCTACCGCATTGCCGAGGCGCTGGGCTTCAGCGAGACCGCCAGTTTCCGCCATGCCTTCGTGCGCTGGAGCGGGGTGGCGCCGAGTCAGTTCAGGCCACACGGATAACCCCTTGTGGGGGGGGGGGGGGGGGGGGGGGGGGGGGGGGGGGGGGGGGGGGCGCCCCCCCCCCCCCCCCGCCCCCCCCCCCCCCCCG
>NZ_JANLNW010000074.1 GCF_025465945.1 Pseudomonas sp. 6D_7.1_Bac1
AAAAAAGCCCCGCTCGATGGCGGGGCCTGGTTTTGTCAGCGACGACTACTTCGTCAATTCGCTTGCCGCTTCATCGATCAATGCAGCGACTTCGACCGGCATCGAAGCCAGTGATGCATGGCTTGCCTTCAGGGTGATCACCTTTCTGGCACCGAGCCGCGCGGACATCCGCTGCTGATTTTCGGGGGCGATCATTCGGTCGTCACTGGATATCTGATACCACGACGGCTTTTTCTTCCAGGCCGGCGCGGTAATCGTGTCGCCAAACGTACTGGCCAGTGGTGCCTTTTGGGTAATACCCATTACCAGCCCCTCGTTCGCCGGCAGGTCCTGACAGAAACTTTGGTGATAGAGCTGCGGTTTGACCCACAAATAACCGTCGCTGTCAGGCGCAAGGTTCGGCGCCGCAACGGGCAGATGTTCCTGAGTGATTCCGCCCGGGCTCTCGCCGGCATCCGGGGCAAACGCGGCGATAAACACCAGGCCCACCACGTTCGGTTGATCGCCCACCTCGGTAATGACCGCACCGCCGTAAGAATGGCCTACCAGCAGGACCGGCCCCGGTTGTTGCGCAATCATCTTGCGCGTGCGTTCGGCATCGTGGGCCAGCGAGGTCAGGGGCAGTTCAACAGCGTGAATCGAGGTATGGCCCCGTCGTAGCAGCTCGGCGATGACCCTGTTCCAGTGTGCTGCGCCGCCCCAAAAGCCGTGTACCAACAAAATCGTGGGTTTGTCGCTCATCGGATCGCTCCCGGTTTCGTAGAGTTAGTCACTGCCACCCTCACTCGGCGCGAGCCGTCGTGATGTGGGGCAATACGCCGATCACTGCGCGTCTGCCACTACCGGAAGTAGCATGGCGCTATCGGTGCGTCTACAAAATTTACCCCTTGGCGCCCTTTGGCAGCGTACCGAAAGTGGGAACGGTAGGAGCGTAGCGATTCATTGATAAGCCTTTGCGCGAACTGACATTCTTCAGGTCGAAAAAAAGCCCGCATGCGGGCGGGCTTAAAGGGAATGTATCAAAGGAGTCAGGTCAATTTAGGCAGGTCGGGGTGAAGACTTCGTGAAAGGGTTGTCACGGTTACGGAAATCCCACGATTCCAGAAACCTGTCCCCAAGCTCGCCTATCAAAAGGGGTGAAACCATCGCCTTATCAAACATCCTCACATTCATTCGCTCTTTTTCTGCGCTTGGAACCTTTACTCCATTTTCTGCACCACCACTTTCGAATGGGTTCAAGAAGAAAAAACAGTAAATAGCCCGAGAGAACAAGCGTGAGATCGATCCATGACTCAGCAATGGACCCTACGAAGTACTCAATGCAAATTTTAATGACGAACAGCAACGAGATACCCCCGAGCGCCATTAACGTGACAATTGCGAGACTTGATAACCTTTCCTTCAACTGGGTTCCTCTCCCTACTGTAGTGCGGCGACCTCATCTGAGACGCCTGGAAAATTCCATCGTTCCAAAAAATCTGCAATAACGCGCTACTGCGCACAGCGCCTGCTGGTCATCCTGCGATGTCAAAGGGCCTCGCACAAAAACGAGCTGACATTGTGCACCATTATTTCGCCACCACGAGCAGCAAGGGTGACCCGTGCTTATTTAAGGCCGATTCGATGAGCCTTCACTTCATCCGCGTAGGCTGCCAGCCGCTCTTCGGCGGTCTCCAGCACCTGACATGTCTTCAGCAGTGACTGAGCGTCGACCTCATTACCGGTCTGCCTCAGTCGCTCGGCAATGCCTTTGAGCTCCACCGCCGACCATCGCATATCAGACGCAAGGTTCTGGAAATCGCTGCGCAGTTCGTGTTCGGGTTTGTTGAGTAACATGGCCATTCCCTCCGCGTCACGGCATCACTCGATGCGACGCTCTGAAAATCGGTATCACAGCACAAGACTTGATAACCCTCTCGTGCACTGGATGCAACTCCCCTACTCAGGCGCACCGAAAACAGCCATCAACTCGGCCAGGAAAGCGCTCACGGCCTCACGCTGACGGGCTGAGTGCCGAACCGCTGCGTGAAAACCGACCTCATAACGCAATTGCTCAGGGTTAAGCGGGTGCAGTTGACCTAATGCTTCATGCCTGGCGGCGTAATGCTGCGGCAGGAAACCCAAGTGTTGGCCAGACAGGATGAGCAAGGCCGCCCCGTCCATACTGTCGGTGAGCGCCGTCAGGCGATCAATGGAGGTCGGTGCTGGCATTTCTGGTAGCGGGTGGCTGGGCCAAACCCAGTCATGCTCCCGAACATCTTCGCTATTGAGCACCCCGACCTTGTCAAAAAGAGGATGCGTGGGGCCGCAATAGGCAATTTGTGTTTCTTGAAACAGCGAAAAATAATCGATATTGGCCAGGCGGTGCCAGAAATAGCCTATCGCCAGATCGAGATGACCGTTGATCAGTTTCTCTTCCAGGAACGATGACGACAGCTCGGTAAAGTGAAAATACAGCCCCTCATGATGGGACCGCAGACGGGCGATGGCCAAGGCGATCTTTTTGTTGGCCACGGGATCGATCTGGCCCAGTAGCCCGATATTGATATTGCCGGAGATCTTGCGGTTGATGTGCTGGACTTCGACGCGAAATCCCTCCGCGGCGGCCATTAATCGGCGGGCCGCCTCCAGGAACTGGCTACCTTTGGACGTGACGGAAAACCCGGCCCGCCCCCGCTCGCAAAGGCGAAACCCCAGCCTCGACTCCAGCGTGGCCAATTGCGCGCTGATGGTGGGTTGGGTGGTATTGAGCGCCGTTTGTGCTGCCGAAATCCCGCCCGCCTCAACGACGGCAAGAAACACCCGGATCAAGCGCAGATCCAGCTCAGATACATTGCCCAGCATGCCCGCTCCCGAAAGTCAGTCACATAGACGAACACCTATGTAAACAGTTGGCCTGCAATATTTTACAGCCCCGATCAAATCCATACATTGCACTGGAACCGGCCCTCAGCCGGAACATTGGCGGGCTCGAGTCACTCCCCTTTCATTACTGACGAGCAATGATAGGTCGCGTTTTGGTGAAATGGCCACAACGATTCGGCGCTCCCCTCCAGCGACACAGACTGACGGCTTCATCCATAAAAACAACAGCAATCACTGTCGATTCCAAGCAAAGGAGAATCGTATGTCAGGGTCCAATATGTCCGAGCGCGCCATTGAGGCGAGCAGCGGATTGGCCATCGAAGGCCATTCGATCGATTACATCCCGGAAAACGAACGCCACGCCAAGCTCAGCAGCCAGGGCCCGTTCTGGTTTTTGGGTAATTTCCACTTCTTTACCATTTCCATCGGGTTTGTTGGCCCAAGCCTCGGACTGTCGGCGCTGTGGACCACCCTGGCAGGTGCGCTCGGCATCATGTTCGGCACCATTTTCATGGCATTCCATGGCTCCCAAGGGCCAGAGATGGGACTCCCGCAGATGATCCAGTCGCGAGCCCAATTCGGCTATCGCGGCGTGATCCTCGCATTGATGGCAACGATGTTCGTGTTTGTCGGCTTCAACGTGGTGAATGTCTCGCTGATCATGGGCGGCCTTGAACATGTGTTCGGGCTTAACCCGACCCTCGTGGCCGTCGCGGTAGTGCTGGTCGGTGCGCTGTTGGCGATCTACGGCCACGACCTGATGCACAAGGCGTTCAAATGGGCGTTACTGGCCACCTTGCCACTGTATGCGCTCGTCACCATCGCCTTGATGTTTGGCGCTGGCCAAAGTGATGTAGCCCCCGCGACCAACCTCGGCTTTAACTGGGTCGCGTTTGCCACCTTGTTTGCTATCGGCGCCAGCTACAACATTTCCTATGCGCCTTACGTGTCCGACTATTCGCGCTATCTGCCGAAAAACACCAGCCGCGCCAAACTGATTGCCGCGGTGTTTCTGGGGGCATCGTTGTCAGGCGGATGGATGATCGGCCTCGGTGCCTGGCTCGCACAGCAATTAAAGGCGTCTGACGCACTGGTCGCGCTGAATCAGGTCGGCTCTTCAATGATTCCAGGATTGGGCAACGTACTGGTGCTGGTGTCGGTTGCGGGATTTCTGCCAATCATCGCACTCAATACCTACAGCGCCATGCTAACGCTGCTGACGGGTGTCGACTCGATCAAGAAGATCACCCCGACGCCTCGTGCTCGCGTGCTGTCGATCTTCGCCATCAGCAGCATCTTGTTGACTTGCGTGCTGTCGATCAAAGGCGATGGCATCTCGTTGCTGAATACCTTCCTGGTCCTGCTGCTGTATTTCCTCGTGCCGTGGACCGCCGTCAACCTGGTGGATTACTTCTTTGTTCGTAAAGGCCGCTATGCCATTCCCCACTTCTTCACCCCCAAAGGCATTTACGGTGCCTGGCAATATCGCGGGATTGCTTCTTACCTGATCGGCTTCGCCGCCATGGTGCCGTTTTTCTACATCGTTGATGCCACCGCCAATCAGGAAGTTTTCGTCGGGCCACTGGCGCGCCTGTTGAACGGTGTAGACATTGCCTGGCTGGTGGGTCTGGTGGTCTCTGGCCTGACCTATTTCATCCTCAGCCGCTCGATTGATCTTGCATACGAACACCGGGTCATCGAATCGATCACCGAAAAAGACTTCGTCTCGATGGCGCATACATCGACAGAGGAAGAGCGTTGATCACTGCCAGTGAGCACATGTTCGAACAAGGGAAGCCTGCACAATGAACACACCCAGAAGTATCGTCGTCGCGTGCTGCCAAGTGGCGCCGAAGATCGGCAATCTTGCCTACAACCGAACACTCACCGAACGGGCGATCCGTTCGGCAGCTTCCCGCAGCGCCCAGGTTGTGGTGCTGCCCGAACTGGTGCAGAGCGGCTACCTCTTCGCTGACCGTGGCGAAGCGTTAGCCTTGTCTGAATCGACAGACGGGCCGACTTTACGCTTGTGGGAAGCACTTGCACGGGAATTGGATATCGTCATCGTCGCAGGATTCTGCGAGCGGCTGGAGGGGGACGGACTGGCTAACAGCGCGGCATTGATCGATGCCCAAGGTCTGCGTGCGATTTACCGCAAGGCACACCTCTGGGACGCCGAAAACTCGATTTTCAGCGCCGGAAACGCCGCGCCGCCCGTAGTGGAAACTGCTTTCGGGCGAATCGGCATGATGATCTGTTATGACCTGGAGTTCCCTGAGTGGGTACGCCTGCCGGCATTAGCCGGCGCGGAGTTGCTCTGCGCACCTGTCAATTGGCCCGATGGTCCTCGACCGGAAACCGAGCGCCCATCTGAAGTGGTACGAGTCCAGGCCAATGCCTCGGTCAACCGGATGTTCATCGCCGCGTGTGACCGCCACGGCCACGAGCGCGGGGTTGGCTGGGTCCAGGGATCGGTCATCGTCGATGCCGATGGTTACCCTCTGGCGGGGCCGGCGGAACTGGGGGGTGAGCAAATTTTGCTGGCGACGCTGAACCTCGCCGAGGCGCGTAACAAGCGCATCAGCAACCACAATGACTTGCATCGCGATCGCCGTCCGGAACTGTATTCAGCCGGCGAACGCTCTGCGCCCGGCCTTCATCTCAGTACGCAGCTCACCGATAAAGTTGGATATATCCCGGACACTGGTGAACTCCGCCGTCGACACACCGGTGATGAGTAATTCAACGCGTCCGGATTCCGGCTCGACAATTTTGATCATCAAAGATCCGTCGGGACTCACCGTGCAGGTGCACGAGAGTGGATGAAAACCGGACTCCACAATCTGGCAAAGCTCAAGAACAGGAAACATGGCGATCCGTCCGTGGGGATTGTGTGCTGGAGTGTTACCTGATCTTTACAGGTTAGCTGAACCTGGCGAACGCGAACGAATTAAGCTGAAAGTGCTACGTGTTTCTCACTTCAGTAATGCTGCACTGCTCAAAACAGGCTTGTGCAAAGCATCTAGACTCCAACGAAGCAGTGCAGAACGTTCTTAGCCCTTGATAGCGAGCCACTCCCACTCAAAACCTGAGTACACAAACTATGTGCCAATCATGTGATTCAAACCCTGCGCCGGACGCAGAGGGTCGTCGTCGATTTCTCCGGCTGGCGGGCCTTGGCGCCGGCGCTCTGCTGCTTGCCGGCGTGCTGCCCGACAGAATCGCCCAGGCCGCCGAGAAAAAGGCCCCTCCTCCAAAACCACAAAACTCGATCAGCCCGGACATGGCGCTTCAACGACTGATCAAAGGCAATCAGCGATACATCACCGGTGCCTCCAAGACACATGACTTCAAGTCCGAGCGTGAAGCGCTGGTCTCTGGACAGAATCCGTTCGTGGCAGTGCTGAGCTGCGCGGACTCACGCATCGCTCCTGAGTATGCGTTTGACACGGCCCGTGGTGACCTTTTCGCGGTGCGTGTCGCGGGCAACTTCGTCACGGAAGAAGGCCTGGCCAGCCTGGAGTATTCGGTCCTGGTTCTCGGCGCCCCACTGATCCTGGTGCTGGGGCATGAGAATTGCGGCGCCCTCGCTGCCGGTATAAAGGCAGTCAAGGACAATGCCGTTTTCCCGGGCCAAATCCAGAAACTGACTGACGCACTCAAGCCCTCTATCGAAAAGGTACTCAAGGAGCCGGGAGATCTCCTCGAGAACGCGACCGTGCAAAACGTCAAAGACTCGGTCCAGAGCCTCAAGAATGCCTCACCCGTACTGACGGAAGCGCTCAGCAAGGGCACGTTGAAAATCGTCGGAGGTATCTATCGCCTGGCCAGCGGCAAAGTTGATCTGATTGCCTGATACGAAAAATGCATCTCACCCGGCGGTGAGATGCATTTCTTGATATTCGCTGGCTCGTGCTGTTTACCGCGAGGTAAGGGGTCTGGCTTTGTCATGGAGTTTTTCAAGCTCATTTTCGACCGAGCTTTGATCATCCTTCCATTCTTTCGGATTATTTTCCTGTCGCTCGTCGCTGTCCTGTTGCGCTTCACCCGAATGGATTGGCGGAACCGGTTTTTTAGCACCCGGCAAGTGCAGATGGATTTTCATGGCTCACCTCCGTACGCCCTGTGTTGATACGCATTAGAGGGTACGAAAGGGTCAATGTTCAAAAGCCAGTTCCAGCCATTGACAAATTTCAGGCAAAAAAAAGCCCAAGCAGCTGATGGACGCTTGGGGCTTAAAAATGCGTAAACCGTGGTAGGTGAACACGGACGCTATCCTATCTCATCAGCCAACATGTAACAAGATATTTACATCCTTTTTTTCACACAAAAAATCACCTAAGCCCTTAAATAACCACACTTTTCTCAAGGCTACGTCTCTGTGAAGTTGTCTAACTCTAGCAGCTCTGGTCACCACACCAACGGACGATACATGGCGACTTCAACGGGAGCTTGGAGCGATTGAAATACCGTCGCTCGCATCACCGTAAATCCGAAAGCGTTTTACCTCTCCGGCAGTCATGGTTGTTACGACCTCACGCAAGGAAATACCTATCGAGCACAAGCCGTTACCTTTCAGGTCTTCTCCAGCGCCTACAAAGACCTCTCCCGGCTTGGTGAAAAACCTTGCTCCTTCACCAGGCCCTACTCTCGCGACAAAATCACCGTTCACGTAGACACCGATGTAGCAGGCCGAACCCAGTAAGCCAACATCACGCGTCACAAAAATCGTTCCACTGTCCCCCTCGATGGGTTGCTGAAATGCGAAAACCCGGTCACTTGGAACTCCAGCTGCTTTTTCCGCTGAAATCGGTGAAGTCACGCACCCTGATATAAGTACAAAGGCTGCAATCCCTATCAGAATCCGCATGTCGAGCCCTCGCTGAACTATGCCAAGACTTCATCACTACCGAGTGAATTGGATATGCACCAGGATCGTGACCCTATGGCTGAACGCATGACAAACAGTATAGATGTCAGGGATGAGAGCCTTGGTTTTTGCGCAAGAGCTTTACGCGCGGCTGACCGGCAAGCCCATTCCCGCGGCAGCGACACTCAGGCGATTTCTGCCTTGCGACTTTGCTGAATAAAGCGCGCGGTCTGCCCGATCGATCAGTGCCGTTTCATCCTGCTCGCTATCGTAGGTCGTATACGTCGCCAGCCCCAGGCTGGCGGTTACGGTACCGAAAGGACTCGAAAGGTGTTCAAGTCGCGCGCGAGCAATACCGAGCAGGATCGCCTCGGCAACCGAGCGGGCTCCTGATTCGTCCGTATTGGGCATTACCACGGCGATTTCTTCACCACCATAGCGGGCGGTCATGTCACCCGGACGGCGCACACACTGCTTGATCGACTGACTGATTATTCGCAGGCATTCGTCTCCGGCGAGGTGCCCATAGTGATCGTTGTAACGTTTGAAAAAATCCACATCGATCAGGATCAGTGACAGAGGGCTTCGAAGTCGCTTGGCGCGTTTGAATTCGATATCCAGAAACTGATCGAAGTGCCGGCGGTTGGCAAGACCGGTCAACTTGTCCTCGCTGGCGAGAATCTCCAGTGTATGGTTAAGCTCAATCAGCGCGGTCTGGGTGGTTCGCAGTTCATTCTCTGCCCGAATACGATGACTGATGTGGGAGATCAATCTGCGCCCCAGCGCGACCAAGAGTCCCAACAGCACCAGCACCACTGCGGCAGACTGCTTTGTCTGGCTCAACCATGCTTGCATGGCCTCGGTCTGACCCACCGCTACAGTCGTTACGAGGGGATATTGATCGCTTCTCGTGAACGCGTAGATTCGATGTATGCCATCGACTTTTGAAGCAAAATCCACGGTACCTGACGACATCTTGCGCAGGTACTCGGAAAATATGGGCGCAGGAGACAGATCACGCCCGATGTCCTGCTCCTGGAATGGATACCTCACCAGAAGACGCCCTTCGGATGAGGTCAGGCTGATCGCGCCGAACTGCCCCACTTGTATGGTTCGATAAAGCTTGAGGAAGTGTTCCAGGCTGATGGTGACGGCTATCACCCCGGCAAAACTTCCATCCGGATGATCGATACGCCGACTGACCGAAATCGCCCAAGCACCGGTGGCACGGCTGAGAATCGCCGGACCGATGAAGATGCCGCGCTCTGGATTGTCGCGGTGATGCTTGAAGAATGCTCGATCAGCGTTGTTGCTGTGGGGTGAAGCAGGCTTGTTGGTCGAGAATATCCAGTCCCCTTGCGCGCCATACAGCACCACGCTGTTCAATTGCTCAAGCGCATCCATCTCCTGAGCGACCAGCAACCTCAAGCGCTCGAGCTGCTCCGGGCCGGTCCCGTCTTTCTCGATCCGTTCTGTCAGACCCAGCAGCACCACTTCACTTTGCTTGAAGGTACCCTCGGTGTAAGTGTTGAGTGCATGGGTCAGATTCAATGTGTCGGTTTCGATGTCACTCAAGGTGTTCTGTCGAGCTGTCCACATCTGCCAGACAGTCAGCAGCACCACGGATACACACACCAGGGAGGTCAGCAATGAGGCAAGTCGAAGATCACGTTTCAAGAGGGAACCCAGGCTGTTGAATGCCCATTCATCAAAGGTTCGCGCAGTATAAACGCCTTCGAACAGCACTAATGACTGGAATGAAAGCTAATGGCCAGCTTTCTTCCAGTTTGAGTAGAACGCGCTTCAGGAATTTCAGGGTCAGGGCGCTTTGGTGTAGTGCTCCTCCCTGACCTGCTCCATCCAGTCGACCACTTTGCCGTCCAGAACTACGGCGATGGCGTTGCTTCGAGACTGCGAGAGAGCCGCGAATAAGCGTCAGTCGCCCCTGTCGCCATGATCACGATCGCGGTTACGACCCTCCCCCTGATCATTGTCACGACGCTCGTATCCTCGGTCATACCCTCGATCATCGCGGTGCTCATAGCCACGGTCATACTCACGACCATGATCACGGCCTCGATCTCGACCGTACCCGCCTCCATCTTCCCAGTAAGGCCAGCAGCCTCCCAGCAGGAGAGAACTTGAAATGGCCAGGATCATTATCGCTGTGCGCTTCATTTGAACACCCTAAAAACAAAGGTCAGGTCTACGGAGATGGGTTGTCGCCACCCCCCGATTTTACTCGGAAAGCGTTCAACCGCAGATACGACCATGAAGCAGATCAATGATTCACTGGTCAGAGGCGACAAGCCAAAAAACCAGATCCAATGATCGTAAAGCCTTACAGCGTTTTTTGGTCGTTACCGGTGCGTCTCGCGATTTCGATCCCCCATTCCAGGGCGTCTTCCATGTCCAGCAGATGCGGTTTGGGGTCGTTGTCCTCAAGGATAACCGTGCCATCTGGCCGGTACACGCCGATGAACATTTGCAACGAGCCGTCCCTCAATATCTTTGCCCTGACCTCGATCTTGCACCCGTTCGCAAGCGTTTCGGAGTGAATCAAATGGCGCTCAGTCATCGTTGCATCCCTCTGGTAGTTGATAGTCGAGTCACACAGCCATCAATCGTCCCGATTATTTGTTTTGAGGGTCTGCGGCTCATCCGCTACAAGACCGTTTTCTCCACCATTATCGTCCCCGATGTCGCCTGCTCTGCTCTTGCAGCGAGCATAGACATTGGTTGTGGGATTGTTTGAAACAATCAGAGGCCGATTCAAGCACCCGACGCCCACAGTAACTCTGCCTTCTCGAGCCTGATCGAGCTCTGCATTCAGCCTGACGATACCAATCCCCATGACGATGGCTAAAACGAGAATTGAAGACACAAAAAACACAAACCAGCCCGAGTCATTGGCGTCTTTCTGATCATCACTATCGGCAACCATCTCAGCATCCTGCTGTTGACGTGTGGCACAAGAGTTTTCATGCGCCAAAAAAGACAGAATGTACACCAGTCAGCGCCTGTACGAATCCCCTGTGACCTCCTGCCACCAGAGCCAACGTGGCGCCAAATGTGAAGAGCCCAGCGCAATGGCTGGGCTCCGTTTATTTTCTGTGTTCCATCATCTTGTCAGCAAGAAGTTTGGCCCTATCAACCAACACGTTCTGCCTGTCTTCATGATTCGACTTCGGGCCCCCTACCGTCGGTGCCGACAGATTGCTTTCCGCAATCAACGCAGCACAAAAGTACTGATCCCAAACGACTCGTTCTCCAGCAGTCCGTTTGTTCATTAGGTCGGCGTTCATATGAGGCTCCTTTTGATGATGTAGCCCAGCTATTTTACGCCCGAACCGTAAACAAGCCGCACTTCGCTGTGCGTTTATGGTCTTGGATGTATTGGAATACCCCACGCACCCGGCCCAGCGCCTGTCAACTGCATCAGCACAATGTTACCGGCTGTACTCCTGCCCCTCGTGATAACCATGGTTGTAATGATCACGTCCGTGCTCGCCATGTTCGTGCCAATATGGCCAGCACCCACCGAGTAACAGCACAGCTGACATCACCAAAATCAAAGTGGTTGTGCGTTTCATTCGATCACCTCCGGGCAGGCTTCGCCTGACTCTATGATCGTTTGATCCGCCCCAAACCGCAGAGGTTCAAAAATCCCGGACAAGCAGGCTCTACCGGAGTGCATCAGCTTCGATTTCAGTCAGGGCTGGTACTGGAAAGACCGCCCTCGATTTGATGCTTGAACGCACCCAAGGCCGAGACGATTTGCCGACTGATCTGCGGGCTCGCTGCGATGTCTGCCTCATCCATTCCTTTAGCCAGCAGGTTCACTGTTATCGAAGCCGGCTCGACAATAACCGCGGACATCGTTTCGAGTACTAACCTGAGGGCCGCTTGGCCGTGACTCGCTCGTGGTGAAGCGTTGAAAAGTGCTACCGGTTTGCCGGGAAAGTCCTGGCTCGCTACAAGCCAATCCAGTGCATTCTTGAACGACCCCGGTATTCCGCGAGCGTACTCAGGGCACGAGATGAGGATGCCGTCTGCCTTGGCAATAATCCCGCGCAACGCTGCGACGATCTGCGGAGGATCGTCAGCCAGATCCGGATCGAAGTGAGGTAATTGACCCACCTCCAGGTAGTGTTTGATCGACAACCCTTCAGGACTGAGCCTCTCAGCAGCACGCAGCAGCGCGGAGTTTGAAGAGGCTGCACGCAGACTTCCGGAGATCGCAAGCAATTGCACCATGTGTATTCGTTCCATGACTTAACGGGCCGGTGCATTGTCGCATACGCGGGCCAAAGCCATCTTTAACGGAGGCGGCAACGTATCGGCGACATCAGGCCAGCTTCATCAATGCTCCAGAGACATCATCCCTGGCTTGCCGCAAATCGCTCGCATCTTGATTCAAGCGATGGACGACACCCAGCAGCCGCTGGCGCAGCAATTCATCACCCAGCAGATCAATGGCCCGCATGACATCAACTGCGGCAGCCTCGTTATTGGCTGCTGTGGCGTCCAGCGTTTTACGCAGGTTTCGTGCTGATCGGTTCACTTTAGTAGTCCTCATGAATCATGGCCTGCACCCTACAACAGCAATGCTTCTTTTTAATTTCAGTCGCTTAGCTTCGGATGAGTGGCGCCTGACTGGAAATAACCCATGAGTATCCCCGTGAACGCAGTCACCGCGGCGCCGTTGACCCGACTCTTGGCGCCGACCGTCACTGTCGGCATGTTCAGGTGGACGACGTACTGACCGGCGGAAAACACTCGAGCGTGGCCAAATCAATCAGCGTGAAGTGGCCTCCCATCCAGCCACCGGTGTCGATGTGGTAGACGTTGCCCAGCACTGCCGGCTGGCTGACCACCGTGTGGCCGACGATCACCGCCCTGACGCCGCTCACACCATTACGGTTTCCATTCGAAATTCGAGTGCGCGACCACTGGCAGGTTGTCTGGACACTACGCTGCATCGCGCCTTGCTCCCGTTCAAGAGCGCCAAGCATTCGCCCCCAATCATCGAACGGGCAATCGGCATGCACGATCCCCACCAGACCCGCAGGCGTCATTACCTCAATAGCGATAGGCAGGTCGGCGAACAGAGCCACATAGAAGGCCTGCTCAGCGGTGGACCGGCCATACAACCAAGTGCCCCCATTGATCATGTGCATATAGCTGGCCTGGCCTTTGTGGTTGAGCCGATGGGCATCGACCGCCATCTGCTCATGGTTGCCCTGTATGGCAAAGAACCATGGCTTGGCCAGCCAGACGTCGACATCGGCAGATTCGGGGCCGCGGTCAACCATATCGCCAACACTGAAGAGACGGTCGGTTACGGGGTTGAAGCCGACAGCATCAAGTGCTGCCTGAAGCTTGGTGAAATGGCCATGAATATCACCAACGGCAAAGTCCCGGCCTGCGGTGTTGATTGTGAAACGCTGAACCTGAGTCATGCTGCCACCCCCGGAACCTTCAGAAGGCCCTTTTCGATCCAGTGCATTTGGGGTTCGGCCAGTGCGCGGATCAAATCGCGGTCGGTGTACTCGCTGAGTCGCGGAGTTTTTGGGACACAACTCTTATGCTACCCCCTTGAACGCATCGAACTCAGCCATTTCCGTCAATCGCGCTTGCGGATGCCGGATTGACTCCTTACGACAGCTCGTCGCCAAATCCTTACCTGAACGAATATCCTCTGCAGCATAGCGATTGCTTGACTAGGCTATAACCCTCTATAAGGAGGTCTAGTCATGGAAGACAAGGAACAGATCTACTTCGCTCTCTATAATTTGAATCTGACGCAGCTTGCAATTGGTGCAGCCCTTGAAGATTTGACGGGATTAATTCAGCAGATTGGCTACCTGACGCCAGAGACATCCGAGTCGCTGCGGCGTCACTTATCCACTATCGAGCGAAATTCCGATCGCTCCTGTGAAGCAATCTATTCACTTATCAACTTAAGCCACGAACCTGAAGTTTTGTGGTCCCCGCCTCCGCGCTAGGTCTCCTTCGCCTCAAGCCCCCCCGATCCTGTACGCGTCCATTGGACAGTTTCCCGACAGCGACGAAGGCCCTGGAGAGCATGACGGGTTTATGATCATGCCACCGGCTTGGCAACAACCAAGACAAGCAGATGGCAAAAACCTGCAACCCACGCTGAAAATATCTCAGCGAATTTTAAAAAACCGAATACGCTAAATACCACTACCCACGCCCAATGGCAGGACTCTATGTTGACTAGGAAGGCCTCAGTTTTTTCCACCGACTGGAGCGATGCCAAACTCAAAGTCGGACATGTAGTCCTCTTTGTTGCAGTGGTATGCATCTCATTAATAGCGATAAGCACGTGGGGTGTCTTCAACTCCCTAGAGTACCATTTACACGACAAAGAAACCGAGATGTCAAATCTCTCGAAGACCTTATCGTCCAATATTGAGGCAACTCTTACCCAGGCCGATACAGTACTTATAGGGGTTAAGGAGCAACTAGAAGCTGATGGCAGTGACGCGGAAAGCTTAAAGAAGTTAGAAGAATTACTTAAAACACAGCAGAAACGCTTACCTCAAATACATGGCTTTTTTATCTATGATGAGCAGGGGCGCTGGCTGCTCAATTCAAACGGCATAATACCCGCCGGCGCAAACAATTCAGACCGCGACTATTTTATTTACCATCGAGAACACACTGAGCCTGGCCCCTACATTGGCCCATCGATACGCAGCCGCTCAACAAATGAATGGGTCATGACCGTATCGCGCCGAATCAACCATCCTGACGGGAGTTTTGCTGGAGTAACGATAGCGACAATTTATCTCAACTACTTTCTCAGTCTTTACGACGGTGTAGACATGGGAGCAAACGGCCTCATCAATCTGGCGACATTAAGCGGCCATATTATGGTACGCAAACCATTTCGCGACTCAGACGTCGGACTTAACATATCAACGGGCGAAGTGTTCGCCCTACTAAAACCGGACGTGAATTCAGGCACGGCAACCATAAAATCGTTTATAGACGGCGTAGAGCGGGTCATAGGCTTTCGACGCATTAACGGGTACCCTCTTGTTGTCATCGCCGCATTTGATAGAAATGAGATACTTGCTGACTGGCGAAGCGAGTCCCTCGCCAGCTTAATCATATCATCCGTATTATTATTAATACTTAGCTTTATAGGCTATCGATTAATCAAGCTAATGAGCCAGCAAATTCAAGCACAAAGAGAACTGCAGGCCTCTCAAAAAAACTATATCGAAGCCAATAAAGCACTTGGGTTAATGGCGCTCGAAGATGGACTGACAAAGATCGCCAACCGCCGTCAATTTGACTTATTTATAGAGGCTGAAATCAACCGAAAGAAACGCAAGCTAGACGGCACAGCGCTCATCATGATCGACATTGATTTTTTCAAACTCTACAACGATCACTACGGCCACGTACGGGGTGACGAATGCTTGAAGACTGTGGCGGCAATCATTAAAACGCATGTCAACCGGGCCGGCGATCTTGCCGCCCGATACGGCGGAGAAGAATTTGCCATCGTACTGACAAACACAGACTATGTTGGAGCTTTCCTTCTAGCCGAAAAGATACGACTCGAGCTAGAGCAAAACAAAATAGAACATATTAAATCGCCACTTGGAGTGGTCACTATCAGCATTGGTATTAGCACACTCGCTGAAGAGAAAGCTGACACTCCAGAAAATGTGGTAGATACAGCCGACAAAGCGCTATACATCGCCAAGTCCAATGGAAGAAACAGGACCATTATTTCAAATTAGTTTCTGATTCAACAATTTGTTACAGATTGTGGTTTGCGCCTGATGAAGATGCCATGCGATTAATGGGCGTTTTAGGGGGACACCATGACTACTTTTCAAATCATCGCAGGCGTAGTTTTCTTTCTAGCACTGATCGTCGTAGGCGCCTATCTCGATATCAAAAACCACAGAAAAGAAAAATCAGAGCGCTTAACGCACCAGGACGTATCTTCCTCTGAGCGTCCACCACAAAGCAGATAAGTCTCTTCATTTGCCTTCCCTCATGAAACCGACTCCACAAGATCCTGACTCCCAAGTTTTTTTTGTAAATCACCTTTCCTAAAGGCAAAGAAAAGCCCGACATTTCTGCCGGGCTTCACATACCGCTTTACGCGCGCCGCTTGATCGCAACCTTCGACCAAAGGGTAAAGGCGACTGGTGGGGTCCAGCCTGAGTTCGATGTGTGCTCTTGCAGGCACAGGTACTTATTGCCTTCGTACGTCACACCATCCTCCTTGCGATACCGGTAGTTCAACTGCCACTCGGGGAACTCTGGATCGGTGACGTCTCCAGCGGTTCGAACGCTCAAGCTCTGGCTCGGCAGCGACTCTTTTCCCGAAGAGTCTGTTGCCGTGACAAAGTAGCTGTACTGCGTGTTCGACGTTAGACCTGAGTCTTTCAGCGTTAAAGCCGCGGTATGGCCAATTGGAGTCCCATTGCGGTACAGCGTGTACTTCTCGATCGGACGAGGACCGGCTGAAGCCCCCCAACTCAAGGTCACGCTGATTTCGGTCACGCCCTTGGCAGACAGGTTTGCAGGAGCCGTTGGCCGATCACCAATACCAGGTTCACCGTGAATCAACGGGGCGTAACGATTGTAGAACTCCCAGTTGTAGGAAACATTGTCCCGGCTAGTGCCATCGTCCCAGTTGATCGACCAGGTCATCAGTCCTTTGATGGAGTGGCCGGCAGCATCGAGACGCTTGAAAGCATTCACCACCGCAGCAGGGTCAATCACATAGCCATTGGCCCCGGCGTCATTGTTGGCCGGTAAGCCAATGACAAATTTGTCCGCGGGAATGGCGATGTAATCCCGAGTACCCGTTACCAGGCTTTCGGTCAGGTAGTAGAGGAAATCCTCTTTCATCGCGTCATTGTTCTGAGCAATCCAGGCACCTTGACCGCCATTGGCTTCCTGAACCCAGATCCCGTCGCCACCCTGGTTGTAGTACTGAGGCGCGATGAAGTCGTAGTATCCCTCGAGCGCCTGAATGTAACCAACGTACTTGCCGCCAACCCTGAGGTAGGGAAACTCGGGCGCCATGCTGATGATGAAATGCTTCCCTTCGCCCCTATAGTGATCCTTCACCAGCTTCAAGGCGGCAGGCAGCACCGTCTTGTTGTCAGCAAAATCAATGGCGTTTTGCTCGAGGTCGATATCCAGTCCATCGAAACCATAGACCTCAACCAAACGAATGATTTCATTCGCCAGTGGTTGTTCATCTCCTTTGTGCAACTCGATATGAGCGTCAGCACCGCCCAACGAAATCAACACAGCCCTTCCCTGGCTGTTCAGCACGCCCACCTGACGGCGAAACTCGTCATCAGAGAGGTTATAGGGTTTAAAGGTAGGAATGCCCTGGCCTTTCATGAAGGCCACAGCAACAACGTTGTAGTCCTTGGGTACATCCACCAAATCCAGATTGGCGAACTGCCCACCTTTATAGCCGTCACCGTGGCCGGCTGGCCAGTTATGCCAGAAACCCATCAGAATTTTTTTATTGGCAATGCTAGGCATCGAAGATGCTGAATCGCTTACTTTAGATTTTAGCAATGTAAAATCAATCTTAGACATTGTTCTATTCCTTCAGAACTGTGCTAGGGCCGTACATGGCCCATCGTTATTTAAAGTTCACGTCAAACGCCTGATAGAACGCATTACCGGTATCAGCAACAACCCAAAGCAAGACAATGACATGATGGCCTTTTTTGCCCTTTGGCAGTTTCACTTCATGTTCAACTTTCGCCTTCAATTCGGTGGTGTGCTCGTAGTATGGAACCTGAGTATAAAAATCATCAAAGAAGGGCTTTGGCTCAAGCTGAGCGCGGCTAATACGCTTTTTCGGGTCCCAGCCATCCTTGGTAATAAACCAGCTATACCCCCGAGTCACGTGAGGCATGGTGTATACCCATTTGACATTGAACGTCTGGCCCGGATCGACATTCAATAGAGGCCAGGTAAATGGGCGATTTAGCTTTTGGCTCATTTCTTCGTTGGTGAAGTTAACGCAATCACGGTCATCGGTCCTGCCACCGCTGAGAATATATCCATCAGCCGGCGGTACCAGGCTCGCGACATCAGTCTCATAAGGTTTAGGGAATGGGCCAGCCGTTAAGGACGGGAAGTTCTTCCCGCCTTCCATTTCATTAGCTTGCCAGTCAAGGATAAGTCCTTCCTGTGTAGCAATCGCAGTACGGCTAGGAGGGGAAATTACATGACCATGTTTCAGCTCAGGCTTGGATTCTGGCTTGTTCATTACATTCACTCCTTTGATTTATTAATCTCCCTCTTGGGAGAACTCTTAGGCTAGCGCAACACCTTGGATTGTCCACCATAAAAAATAGATAGGACTACAAAAGTAAAAAAACACAAAAAACCAATTTTTTCCAACACCCACCGCTTCACCTCCTCCACTAAAAACAACCGGAAGATGACACTGCTTTTCTACCCGAGACTAACAAACACAGGACTTCCCACCACACATTTTGAAACATTAACCCCCATCAAAATCGACTGACGCTCGCGCCTGTTCAACCGCCCCGTTCCAGAGAAACAGATATGTAGTACACCTCACCATAATCTGCCACTACCAAACCCGGTAATCATCTATAACCATTTGACATATAAACCAAGGAGCAACATAACTTTAATTCGCGAACAAAATCGATCCGAACGAAGAGTTCATCAAGACACCGGAGTGTCCAGTCTGCGGCCAACATAACTCAAAACTTCTATTTCGAAAGCTTCGGCATCAGCGAATAAATTTTTATCGTCCGTTGATGCTTCGCTGAAGGACACAGCCGAAGTCGAACATCCCCCAGCATCGCCACAGTCAAAGCTCCTACAATCAATTTCATGTCGTTCCCTCGTTGAGATTTGGCGAGACTGTAGCATTGGGGGCTCGGAAACGAGAAAGCCCGGCACTAGACTGAGCTTTGAGATGAGTGTGGATCGCTTATCAAGTATTCACTAAAAGGATGAACACAATGAGCCGCACCAGCCATATCCGTCTGATGGCAACCTATAACGAGTGGATGAATGCAAAGGTTTATGAGGCGGCCAGGAGCCTGTCTGATGAAGAACTCTCAGCCGACAAAAAAGCATTCTTTGGCTCGATTCTCGGGACGTTGAACCACGTGACCGCCGGAGACACAGTGTGGCTAAAGCGATTTGCCAAGCATCCAGCGAACCACTCGGCACTGGAGTCGCTGCGGCAGCTTCCTGATCCGAAAAGCCTCGATCAATTGTTGTTCTCTAATATTCGAGAGCTTTCAGTACATCGAGAGTGGCTCGATCGGATAATCATCGAATGGGCCCTCGCCATTACAGAACCCGATTTAGACCACACCCTCAATTACACAAGCATGAAGGGAGTACCCGCTGATAAGAGCTTTTATGGTCTGGTCATGCATTTTTTCAACCACCAGACGCATCACCGCGGACAAGTTACTACCTTGCTTTCACAATCTGGTGTCGACGTAGGCGATACGGATCTGGTCGTCCTCATTCCATCCGAGTCGCACATATTGTAGAAAAGCCCGACGCTAGTCTGGGTTTTCTCACGCCTCATCGGGTCAGCGAATCCCGAACGCCAGCAATCGGCCCGAGGCGGCCCCTATGCCGGGAGCCCGCTATCCATCAACCAGGACATAACGCCAGTTCAAGGCAAGACCTGCACAGTGATGGTCAATTGAAGGAAACGAACTACCCATAAGGTCGAAAAACGCTATTCGCCACGCCGCAAGGAAGCATCGTGCAAGAGATGCCCCTCAGCCGGTATCAATCCCTGAAACGAAAAAGCCCAGCACTACGCTAGACTCTTCCCACACACACCAAGGACTGGTCGCCAAATGAAACTGGCCTACCTGGCTCTTACTGCCTGCTTGATCTTTCAGCCCGTTTTCGCAAAGTCTGATACCGATCCTCAAGCAGTAACCCCTGACGAGTCGCAGCTGATCGAGCATGGCTCGTACATAAATAGCGACGGAAAAACCGTACACAGCCCCGCCCATACAAAATCAGATCGTGTACCGGAGGGCGCAACCGCCAAGTGTCGCGACAACTCCTACAGTTTTAGCCAGCACCGACGCGGCACGTGCTCACGGCATGGTGGCGTGATGGCTTGGCTGTAGATACGAAAAAGCCCAGCGGTGGGACGGGCTACAACTCTCATTGCTGTTGAATCAAGGTCTTGCAACAACCGATGGCTTACCGCGTAGGTGTTGCACCCAGGACAGCACGGCGAAGAAAACAGCGAATACAAACAACATAACCAAGGTGAATTTGGCGCTCGCATCTGAATTCGACCGTTCCAACTCGATGCAACTGGTAGCGCTCGAACAACGCGCAGTGCACAACAGAACGCCGTTGATCTGGCACGTCAGCACGCTTTTCTCAAGATGAGTCAGTTCGATGTTTCGCCCGCTGACCAGGCCGTCTCTGTTGGTAAAATTGCTCATACCCCCGATATAAAATGCCTGGTAGCGCCCCGTTTCCGGGTTCTTCGTCAGGAGTTTCACACCCCCTCCTTTGATAAACTCAGCGTGAACAAAAGTGCCCTTGAAATTCTCGACTGTCTTTCCTTCAAGGCCAAAGTTTGAATCGGATGGGCGCAGCAATGCGGGTGAGCTGAGCAGACATAGCCCCATGCAGAGTACGGCGAGAAACCCTGATAGATTTAGTGCTTTGTATTTGATCAATTCGCATCGCTCAATGTGGATAGCGGCAATTTACCACTATCCTGCGATAGCGCCATCCCGCCTGTACGAATCCCCAGTAACGCCCTGTCCATCTGAAGTAGTAGCTTTCGGCTATCAATCGACCATTCACAGGGACAAGGAAAATGGCGAAACGGATTTCAAAGGCTGAACAGACGATGTATGGCTGGCTGTTCATGATCGCGCTTATCGTGTGCAGCTCACCATCCGGAGCGAAGATCGTGGAGAAGAGCCAGTCGGCGAAATCAGGCGCGGGAGCGGGGCTAATTGGGTGATCGTCGCCTTTATTAAATAAGCCAAGGTCTTTCGGTGGGTACGGTCGGTTCACGCTCTCACCTTGGGCTTGAAACAGTGAAGTGCCGGTAGCGACAACTGCGGCCGACGGTGAATTGAAATTGCGTAAATGCCTGTTAAGGTAATCAAGCCGATGAGTGCACCAACGTGACAGTGAACGGGCAAACCAACTATCCAGGGCAAAGGGAAAAAAATGCAATCGCTACCAGTCTCCCCGTCAACTATTGGTGAGTCGCTAGAGCTGCGCCCACTAGCAGCTGATGACTTCGAATCGCTGTACAGCGTCGCATCCGATCCCCTGATTTGGGTTCAGCATCCAAGTCCAATGCGCTATCAAGAACCCGTTTTTCGCGAGTGGTTTAACGAGGCACTTGCTTCAAAGAGCGCACTTATCGTTATCGACCGCAGTAACAACCAGGTGATTGGCTCCTCTCGCTACTACGAGTTCGATGAAAAAAAACGAGAAGTAGCTATCGGATATACCTTCCTGGCCCGCGACAAATGGGGAGGCGGGACTAATAAAGAGTTGAAACATTTAATGCTGACTCATGCATTTCAAATGGTGGACACCGTTTGGTTTCACGTTGATAGTCAGAACATTCGATCTCAGCGAGCCATGGAAAAAATCGGCGGGTGCCTCTCCCATCGCGCCACTAAACAGCTCACCGATCGCATTCAAGAGTACCTGCTCTACAAGATAGAGAGACCGAATCGCTCTGATTGACGCACAAATCAGCCCACCATCCTGGCTGTCTCGCTGTGCGCTTGCCCATGCAGCAGCGCGACGAAAAATCCTCGAGGTAGCCCGGCTTCACGTGCTGCGCTGATTGCCTTCACCAGAGCTTGGTAAAGCACCGCCAGTGCCTGCGCGATATCAATGCTTACCGGCATTTCGTGGCGGATGCGTGAGACGTTACTCATCGGCTGAATGGATCAGCAGGCTTGGCAATCGAGCGCAGCCGCAGCTGTAGATGCTGGTTCAGCCACTTGATACTCCAGAATTGAAAAAGCCCCAGCGAATGCCAAGGCGTTGAGTAAGTGCGCATTGGAAGCGCGCGAGGTATAACAACGTGTACGAAAGGCCGGACCGCTGGTCACAAGTTAACTACCACCATGAATACAGCTTATACCACTGGTTCAGGCGCCCTCATTTCTCTCGGCCATATCTTCCGGCAGACCTCTCTGAATTCCATGCGCATGGATAAAACCCATCTGGGTATGGCTTCGGCCAAGAGGCTCCAATGACCATTCAAATACCTTTTTCGATTCACTACCTTTTCGAGGGTGAGAATAGGCACTTCTATATACTTGCCTCAAACCTTTCGGACTGCGAAGCCATCCGCCTGGCAGCACAGCACGCCACGGAAAGCTTGCTCGATCGAATAGCACCCGACACACCACGGGATGTTGCTCAGTTGAAAGCAGAGTTTATGGGGATTACAAAAGTTCGCTGGAACGAGGCTGTTTGAAAAAGCCCATCACGATTGTGAGACCTGTGTTTGTGTGCGGTCTTCCCCTCCCCACCAAAGACCATCACAAATCAGCCCCCCTTCTGCGCCAGTTCCGCCAATCCGTCTCGCGCCACCGCGAAAGCATCGAGGCGAGTGCGCGGCGGCTGGTGTTTCGTCGTAGCGCTGCAATACCGGTTTATCAGTGCCCAAGTATTCCAGAAGGCCGCCCTGGCTGGTGCCCCGCCTCGCGAGGCCCGCAACGAACCGCCCAGGCATGACCCGGCATAGGAAATCCCCATATAACCCACAGAAAACCAAATCACCCTGCCACTGAGCATTAAGCGCTCGACGGTTACGAAGCTGGTCATCACCGCGGTGCAGCAGGCACTTCACCAGATCGAAGCGAGAACCTCTATCTAATCTGAAGTTACCGACTGCCTAGAACGATTTGGCAGGCTGGCAAATCTCTCTTCAGCGTCGCGATGCAGTAAGGAAACGTTGTAATCGTAGGTCGATATCAACGGCACTGACTCATCATTCCGAGACATATCAAGCCATCGCCTTGTGCGTTCGACGTCGAAGAATTCGTTCTTTAACGTCATCTTCGCAACAAGGTTCGCTGAGACCCTGAAATGTCCACAACCGGCTGAGCATTTGACCTCTGACCAGTCTCCAATTGCGTGAACAGTCCTAGCGGCAGCCTGACAGATTAAGCACTTCATATTCGATCTCCATCTCGATGACCTATCAACTGTAGCCGATCACCGGCCAAGGACATCCCCATGCCCACAAAAAACCGCAAGCCCAAAGGACGCCGAGAAGATCACCGGCTTGCGCCTGGACCGACGCCGGAACTACTCGATTACCGAAGAGGGTGAAGTCGAGGATATCGGAACCTGCACCATCGATTGTTCGGGCTGCAGCTGCGGGTGTGAGGGTGGTTACAATTGCGGCAACGCCGGCTGCACCCAGTGCGGCTACACCGGTAAGCGCCGCATCAGCTTCGGTCATCCGCCGACACCCCTGACATCCAAAGCGCTGCGCAAGAGGAAGAGTTCACCCTAACCAGCTGCGGCCACTCAGCATGTTTCCTGAAGCACCTGGCAGGGCGAACCGGGAAACCTTACGCGCTCCGTAACGCCGCGTCCCCCGCGCAATTCTGAACAATTCACAACCTGACAGTCATTACTTTTTTCCAGGCAAAAATAAACCCGCTCGATGGCGGGTGCGTTTTTCGAAGCCGAACTCATGCCGGCGTAAGGAAGAATCGAAAGGCAACATACGCGAAGCCCACGATCAATTGGGACATACCACGGTCGGTATGACAGAGCAGTACATTCGTATGCGCAAAGGCATGAAAGTAACCCCGACGAAATGACCGAAAGCGACGGATTGCGGAAAAGATTTTTTGATTGCGGAAAAAAAAGTTAAGGGCCTGCATGAGGTATCTCACGCAAGCCCTTGATATTTATGGTGCCCGAAGCCGGAATCGAACCGGCACGTCCTTACGAACGGGGGATTTTAAGTCCCATGCGTCTACCAGTTTCGCCATTCGGGCGGTAGCGCGGTGAAGCATTCAGGAACGATCGAATTATTAACGATCAACCCTTTTTGATGCTGATGCGACAGGGGGAGGAATATATACAGCCCTTCCCGTCTAAGCAAGTTCATTGACGTCAAATTCAAGACAAAATCTTGCTGTGTACCGCAAATAAAAAGCTCCGTAAATCAGTGATCTGCGGAGCTATTTATAGTAGCGGCCGAGGTCAGTATCGAACCGGCGTAGGTGGATTTGAAATCTACCTACAAAGCTACGTGTTTCAAAAGCCTAGCATGAGGCCAGCTCCGCAACCAACTGATTTTTAAAGGCTTGCGAGCTGCGGCTCTCGGAGATGGGGTGTTGCGCGACTACCTGGTGGTGGCAATGGCACTCATCTTTGTGCCCGACGACTGACCCGGCTCTGCCGCGATGTCACCGACGCCCCCATGATAATGCCTGTGCCCGCGCCGTCGAAGAACGCAAATGCGTCACTGCTGATCACCGCAAGACCTGCAGGTGCGCTGGATAAGCGCTACCGGTATTTTTGCTTGGCAGAAACGACCTATAGTCAGCACCACCGCGCCGGGTACTGAGCCTTCATTTGCTACACCGTTAACAAAAAGACTCACACCGTTTTGGTACCGCCAGTATTGCCGATTGGGCATACTGGATTAAATGGAATCATGAGATTTGGCGGTCGTACGTACTGACCGCCTGATTAAATTGCTGCACTTAACAACATGGAGTGTTTATGCCTAACGATACTTTAGCTCAAGCAGTAGATACACTATCCGCCATCAATAAAGTAACGAACGCCGGAACAGTACACGTGGCCAATGCTACTAGCGTAGATGCTGCTTTAGTTGGCTGGACTCGGGCACCTATGGCGTCTCTTAACATGGGCACTGTCGCCGCATCATTAGGCACTACCTGGATCAGCGTTTGGGAATTCGTCAATCTGATTACCAATAAGCCTAGCCCGTCCGACCCGACTACATGGGATTGGACTCCGGCCATTGCTGGTGCACAGGCGGAAGCTCGGTCCATGGCCAAAGCAGCCTATGGAGGTTATGGCGTAAGTTTTACTGCCGGAATTTATCCGGTTACCCGAATCATTCACTACAGTGGCACGCCGCTTCAAGGGATGGGCTCTGCTAATACCTTCCTCCCCGCACTGCCTTTTGACCCTGCCAATGGCAAGCCCTATGGCATGCTGGAACTGGCGCCTGGAGTGGTACAGGGTGCGCACATCAGTGGTATTACATTTTGCGGATCGCCGTCTTATGTATACGGGACACCTGCGGTTAACCCAAACCAATGGGGTTTCTACTGCCATGCACAGTACGACGCCAGCTATGTAGAGGGCGGCTTCTGGCACTCAAATCTGATCGATGTGTGTTTTTGGAACTTCAAAAAAGGCATCTGGTCTCGCGGCGGTTATACTCAAGCCAACTCTAAGCGACCACACCAGTGGATTAATTTTTCTGGTGTTCAAGTTGAAGTACAGGATGGGGGTGAGCCTTGGTTGTTTACTGGGCAGCATGGGCAAATTTCAGTACGCGGCGGCCACGGTAAAAGCATCAGCTCCGCGGTTGTCAAGCGTGCGCTGTACTCGGTCAAAGTGGCTGTCGACCCTGATCCTTCAACCACTGCGTATCAAGGTATCAATGGTGAGAGTACTTCGGATGTTTCTGGCGTAGGTAATGCCACTCGAGCCGGTCACAATATTATTTTTAGTGATGGCTTCTCGTTTCAGGGATCGCAGAAGGGTCTTTGGGTCAATGGCCCTGCGCGTAATATTACATCTGATGGTTGCTGGTACGAGACCCTGGCACAAGCAGTGACCATGGTAGGCGACGGTAGTATTAGTCTGTCTAATAACCATTTTGCCAATGCCGGTATTGGCACCACAGCAGGTGGATTGCCCGGAACAGGTTATATTGTGACTTTAGGCGCTAAAGGCCAGATTGATTGGGGTCCGGGTAACGTCGTAGAAGGGTCTTATGATCACTTGGTTTCCAATACGTCTTCCGGGGCCAACGAATGCAATGGTATTAACTGGTGGGGTTGCCTGCGTACTGATGCTACTGGACCTACCGTACTACCTGCCTTGCCACAAAAATCGCCTGCCATGGACGCTAGCGGCAACATTGATATGGGCACACATCGCTTTGGGACAATAGCCCCTAATGCTGATCGCACTGTACGATTGTCCCATATATCCAGCAATTTGCTGCCAGGACAAACTTTAGTACTTCGAGCAACTACCGGCCCTGTCACTATTAAGAGTGCTGCGGGCAGTAACATGATAACTGGCACAGGACGGGACATTACTATCCCCGTTGGTGGTATAGCCACCTTCCTGCGCATACAACCTTATGTGGCGGGTGCTGAATTCTTGCTTCAGTCTGTATCTGCCCACACGGCTTCTGCTGTGCCTACTGACGGATTTTATTACACTCAAGGGCATGTCATTGAAAACATTGCTACCGCTGCCGGTGTCCCGGATCGGTGGAAGTGCACTACTTCAGGACTGGCTGGCACTACAGCAGTATTCAAAGCCGCAGCTGTATTAACGTAAAAAATCGAGGAAAAACCCCGTAGATCATTGATCTACGGGGTTTTCAAAAGTAGAGACCGAGGTCGGAATCGAGCCGGCGCAGGTGGATTTGCAATCCAACTATAAAATTATGTATTTCAATAAGTTAGTACTACATCCGTTCCACAATCCAGCATTTTTTGACAGCCTACAGCCCTCGTGGGCTGCGGGGGGCACCATCGACCGAAATGAAGAGCTCATCAAAATGACACTAGCGGTGCTGATGGCACCGGAGTGATCCTGCGCCCTCCGCTAGTCGCATCGCCCTCACCTGTTTTTTAACCTCAGCAGCTCAGCCATTGCTCGACTAGGCTATAAATTTCCACAGGAACCAAAACCATGGAAGACTTGGAGGGAACCATGAGCACTATCATCGCCACCGGCGAGCCACCCAAAGCCATCCGTCTCATCATCAAGGTTTATGCCTGCTTGCTGCTCGCAGGATTTGCGTTTATTCCAGCCTATCTGATTGGCTACTTATACTTTTTTCAGGACCCCACCCTTTTATTCGAGGACCACGCGTTCCATATAATTGCGATCTCGGCAGCCACCCTGGAAGGTTTGTTTGTTACTTACGTAACGTGGCGCTGCTATCAGGTTTCGGGAGAGCCGCTGCTGCGATGGATGACGCTTGGCTTTCTCGGTTTTGTACTGATCTACACGTTGCATGGTGCGTTCACTGGGCTTGCACACCACAATATCTGGCTCTTCCTGCTTTATGGACCGGCCTCTCGACTGGTCATGGCGATTCTGCTGTTAGTCGGAATGCTGTCGTACCACCGCCCACCTGATGCCGCGGACCAACGAATGAAGCCCCGCCCGTGGTTGACCTGGATAGGACTGTTCCTGCTGGTTGACCTGGCAGTGGCATACGTTGCGTATTCGCCGATCGCCAGCACTCCCGCCGTGCGCCTCTCGCTGGAAGGCGGTGCCCTCGTTTTTTCAACATTGAACGTGGCAATGCTCCTGCTGCGCCGTATCCGTTCGCCGCTGATGGTGATTTTTATCATCTCGGTCACCGCGTTCGCGTTGTCATCTCTAGCATTCATCCTTGCACGTCCGTGGAACCACATGTGGTGGCTGGCTCATGCGATCTTCGCCGCTGGATTCTTCCTGTTGAGCTATGGGGTAGTGCAAGCGTTCCTCACCACGCACTCGTTCTCGACGATTTACAGCCAAGAGGAGCTGATGGTGCGTCTTGCCGAGTCGATGGCGTACACCGAGAGCGCCCTGATGGAGCTTCAGCGCACCAATCAAGAACTCGGGCACCTCGCGGCAACCGATCCACTGACAGGGGCTGATAATCGGCGTCGATTCATGGAGCGGGTCGAAACCGAAATTGGCCGGACCAAGCGCGGTGGTGCACCGTTCTCCGTGCTGGCACTTGATCTGGACAATTTCAAGTCCATCAATGATCGCTTCGGGCATCAGGTTGGCGATGACATCCTGAAGGGGTTCGTGCAGAAATGCCTCGATTCGATCCGGCCATATGACGGCGTAGCCCGAGTGGGCGGGGAAGAATTCATGATACTGCTACCTCAGACGTCCCTTGAAGGTGCCCGCGTAATCGCTGAGCGCCTGCGAACCACCGTCGCAAATACTTCTTTTAATAGCGGCCTGCAGTGGTTAACCGTGGTCACAGTGAGCATTGGCGTATCGCAATCTAACCGCGACGGCGACACCATCGAGGCAATTTTGCAGGTAGCCGATCAACGCTTGTATCACGCAAAACACCAAGGCCGAAACCGTGTGGTCACCACCATCAAAACCAGCCTCCAGCCTCTGCCATGACCCTACATTTTCATGTCCGGGCATCGGAAATCTCAGGCCCGCACCGCCACGGCCGCTATCAAAATCAGCATGATTCTTCCTTGTCCTGTAGCAAGTGACTACCGTTCGTCCAAGCCGAGGAACTGTAGCCCTTTCCTCGTCTACACCTTAAAACATGAGACACCGGGTCGCATGGTGGAATACGCCCTTACAGCGTTCATTCGACCACAGCGCCTCGCCTGGATATGGATACGCGAAAGGATTGGGCGTCAGGCATTGAATTCGATGGCATCCGAAGCGCCATACGGAACTGCAGCACCTCAAGCTTCGTGTTTCATTTCTCTAGGAATAGAAAAATGACTATCAGCTCCAAAAACTGGCATGCATGGCTGAACACGATGCCACCGAAGCCGGGCGACTTTCATGTCGTCGGAGATGTTGATGTTGCCAATCCGGGAGTCGAGGCCTATCTGACCATGCGAGCCCTGCAGGGTCGTAACACGGCATCACTCATGCTGGATCTGCACTTGATCCAGCGCCCAGGAAACTGGATTCAACAAATGAGCTGCGCGCAAGCCAGGTTCTCCAGGGTCATGCATCCAGACTCGCCTCACTACACAACGGTTGAAATTTTCTACAATGGTGAGCGAATAGCGTTTATCGACAAAATTCCAACCATCTCCTGACTGTTCGGCTCAGTCATCGGCAGGGCGTCGGAGGAGAAAGGGGATCAATGAGCCCAATGCGTTGGTGCGCGAGCAGTTGGCCAAAGTCGCAGCTACTTATCCCTGTATCGGCAATCAGACTCATTGATCGTTGCCCAACTCAATGTTGGGCGATTTCCATTTAACCAAATGGAGGTGCAGTGGCACGCAGATAGCAGCCATGCACTGTTTTTTTAACAAAGCAGCTTCTGCACGTCTAATAACCTTTTTCACCGGCCTTATAGGCCCGGGAAATATCCCTGCTCAGGGCATGGAGCGAATGCCGGTCATGCTGGAAGAGGACTACAGCAAGTGGCTCGACAAGATGGACTACGATGCCCTCCCCACCTTCATTATGGACTCTGAGCCCCTCCTCACTTGCAAAATGCAAAGCGGCGACCTTTCCAGACCTGACCTGCCGCCATCAATTTCCTCCTTGTATCCTTTTGACAATTGAGGGTAATGGCAATACGATTGTGGCACTTCAAAACGCCCTCCCGGCTTCCCGGGAGGGCGTTTTTTTTGGGCTTCCCTCCCAAAAAAAGGAACACCGTGAAATGAATAGCCTCCCCTCCTCGCAGCCAGCACCCAGTACTGGCCTGGGCTACACGAAATATGGAAACGGGCCGGAGTGTGTGCTGGTCATGCATGACTGGCTTGGTGATCATACGAACTACAGCGCCGTGATGCCCTATCTCGACACAGCCGCGTTCACCTACACCTTCGTGGATCTGCGTGGGTATGGAAAATCCATCCACCTGACAGGCAGCTACACCATCGACGAAATCGCCGACGACTGCCTCAGGCTCGTTGACCAGTTGGGCTGGCAGCGTTTTCATCTGCTGGGACACTCCATGACCGGCATGGCAACGCAGCGTATAGCCGCCAACGCACCTTCCCGTGTAAAGAGCGCGATAGCCGTATGCCCTGTTTCCGCGGCAGGCAATCGCCTTGAAGGTGAGGCCTTGAGCTTCTTTGCCAGTACCTGCAACAACGACGAAGCACTCCGTCGACTGGTCAAGTTCGTGACAGGAGGCCTCTCGGACACCTGGGCTGACGTAAAACTGCGCCAGAACCGGGAACGCGTCGCCCCCGGTTGTCGCCGGGCTTACCTTGACATGCTCACAAGGACCCATTTCGTCGAGGATGTTCGCGGACTCGAAACACCCTTCCTGGTACTGGTGGGAGACAAGGATCCAGGGTTGGGAAAGGACGCCATGCAGCAGACCTTTCTTGCCTGGCACCCGAATACGCAGGTGCTGACGATACCGAACTGTGGACACTATCCCATGCAGGAATGCCCACCCTACTTTGCCAAGATGATCGAGAGTTTCCTGCATACCCATGCTGATTAATCCAGCACTGCAAAACAGACTTGATCACCTCAGCGACATGCCGCTGGAGCACATCAGCCTTAGCCTCGGACAAGATTGCATTACAACTTTGTCATTGTGCTGTTCGTCGGCTGTTGGAGTTGCCTTGTTACTGTGAACTCACTGCCAAACAACAGGCAGCCCACCTTAGACAGGGAGATACTGCCATGAAACTGTTCATACTCGGATTCGCCGCCCTCCTCGCCACCGGTTCAGCCTTCGCCGATACCACCGACACCTCGGCGGTGATCCACGACAAGACCGGTTTCTTCATTCGCCTGGACGTTGCGAAAGTCAAATCCATGACTGACATCTCGGACCAATGTGGCGTAATTCCGGCCCGTCTCGATTACATGGATCATCAGGGACGGGAACATGTGCTGGACTATCAGGTTCAAGGACGTTGCACGAACGAAAACTGATGGAATGCTTTATGCACATGGCTGTCCGAGAGCAGGCAATACGCAACACAACCTGATCATTGGGCTAAACTTGCGTGTAGCCTGCTCTCGGCTTTCAGGTCCGTTTTTTGTGGATCGAATACCGAAACTGTACCAAGGTAATTCTCATGAACATCCTTGTAGTGGAAGACGAACCCAAGGCGGGCAATTACTTACTCAATGGTCTGCAGGAGCAGGGATACTCCGTCAGCTTGGCCCGCGATGGCGTTGATGGTTTACACCAGGCCCTGGAAACGCCTTTCGACGTCATCGTGCTGGATGTGATGATGCCGAAGATGGACGGCTGGGAAGTACTGCGCCGCCTGCGCAAGGAAGCTGACACGCCGGTACTGTTCCTGACCGCGCGGGATGACATCGCCGACCGAATCAAAGGCCTGGAGTTAGGGGCCGACGACTACCTGATCAAACCCTTTTCTTTCGCCGAGCTGGTCGCGCGCCTGCGCACCCTGACCCGCCGAGGTCCGACCCGGGAAGAAGACCAACTGCAGATCGCCGACCTGCAGATTGATGTAATCAAACGCCGCGTCACCCGGGCCGGCGTGCGAGTGACGCTGACAAACAAGGAGTTTGCATTGTTGCACCTGCTCGCCACGCATCAGGATCAGGTGCTGTCTCGTTCACTGATCGCCTCCCGGGTCTGGGACATGAACTTTGACAGCGACACCAACGTGGTGGACGTGGCTGTGCGACGCCTGCGCCTGAAAATCGACGACCCTTTCCAGCTGAAGCTGATCCACAGTGTGCGGGGCATTGGCTACCGCTTTGATACGCAACCATGAACCATCGCCATTACTCCCTGACGCTGCGCCTGGCTGTGGTGTTTGCCTTGCTGGCCTTCGCCCTGCTGGCAACCACCGGCGTCGCACTGTACCGCGAGCTTGAACGCGAACTGATACAACGCGACGAGTCCACCCTGGTCTACCGCGTAGATCAGCTGCGTAATTTTCTCAATGGCAGCAATACGCTGGAACTGATCAGGACCAAACCTGTGCTGTTTCAGAACATGCTGGGCAATCGCGAGTACGTACTCACTGTTGGCATTTCAGGGGAAGCCCCTTTACTACAGGTCAATCCCAGAGATATCGATATTCCCGACCTCACTCCCGTGGCAATGGACCATTCCCTGGCACTGACCGATGTACAGCATCTACCCGCCGTGAACGGTACCCCGTTCGCGGCCATCTCCGCGAGTATCGACTCGGGCAAGCTGAAAATGACCATTGGCTGCCTGATGACCGAACGAACCGCAGTGCTCGCCAGCTATCGTCTCAGCGTATACCTCCTCGCAGGTCTCGCGGCCATTGTCCTGGCGCTGGCTGGATATCTAATGGTTCACCGCGGTTTGTTGCCCCTCAGACGCCTGGCGCATCAAGCCCACGGTATCGGTATTGGCAATCTGACAGAGCGACTCGACGGCCGAGGCGCCCCGAAGGAGTTGCTCCCGATGATCGACTCTTTCAACACCATGCTTGAGCGACTCGCCAAGGGTTTTGCGCAACTGAGCCAGGTCTCGACTGACATGGCCCACGAACTACGCACGCCCATCAACAACTTGCTGGGTGAAACCCAGGTCGCCATGCAGCAGAACCGCAGCATGGAACATTACCAGCAGTTGCTCGCCTCCAATGTCGAAGAACTCGAACGCCTGACACGCATGCTCGACAACATGCTGTTCCTCGCTCGTACTGACCCCGGTAGCGCTCGTGATCAGCGCCAGGAACTGGACGCCGCCGACGAGCTGGAACGCGTAGCCGATTACTTTGAAGGTCTGGCCGCGGACGTCGATATCACCATCCGCACGGAGGGCGACGGCCTTATCTGGGCCGAGCCAACGCTGCTACGCCGCGCCTTGGCTAACCTGTGTGCCAATGCGATAAAATATGGTGCACCTCATTCCGAACTGTTGATCCAGGCCACGCCGTCCGAGGATGGCATCAATCTGCGCGTGCGCAACTACGGAACAACCATCCCGGCGGAACACCTTCCAAGATTATTCGAGCGTTTCTACCGCGTTGATCAATCACGCGAGCGCTCCGCCCTGTCCAATGGCCTGGGGCTTTCGATCGTAGCCACTATCATGCAGCTGCATAGTGGCCGCTACAGCGTCACCAGCGAGAATGGCGTGACCTGTTTCGAGCTGTTTTTCCCCATGCAGGATCAGCAAGAGCGTCAGGCCGGCTTTCAAACCGGCCCAGACCCCCTCGCCCCAGCATCGTCGTGAAACGCCCCTCCCCCGGTTGATCTTCATCGAACTTCGACAGCAAGCTCCGTCACAAGAGACGCCAAAAGCAAAAAGCCCAGCACGAGACTGGGCTTTTTCACGTCAGGAAGGAGTCCTATTTACCCTGGTTCCAGATGACCGCCTGAGCTACCACCACGTGCGAACCGTTGAATGTTGCAGATGGCGAACCATAAAGCTGGTAGCCCAGCGCGAGCGCTTCAGATACGCGATGACAGAACGAAGCGTCATCTTTGCCTGTAAGTAGCCGATAAATTGGCAAGCCATCAGGAGGTAAACTCTGCATTTGATGCGCCCCGTCGAAGAAAGAAAATAAAACATAGCATGCACGATGATCTCGAGGCATACCACTTCACCGACCGCTGCTTGTTCGGACTATAGCGTCGCAGGCCAGATACGAAAAACTCAGCCGGCGGGCTGAGCCACAACCCTCACTGCTTTGAATCAAGGCCCCGCAACATTCGATGGCTTACCGCGCAGGTGTTGCCTCTCCAAGACCGTTGCAGAACACCTTGCTTTCCCGCAGGCAATAAAAAACCCCGTAACTCGTTGAGCTACGGGGTTTTTAAGAGTGGAGGCCGAGGTCGGAATCGAACCGGCGTAGGTGGATTTGCAATCCCCCAACAAAGACAAGTAGATCAATAAGTTAGTATGACATGCGTTCCGCAAGCTACTGATTTTCAACGACCTGCACCCCACGTCCTTCAAGGGCCCAGTTTTGGGTTGCGGAACGGTTTTTTGCGATATCCCAGGTCTACTACCGACCCAAAAGCCTCTCTGCTCCTTCAAGACTTCATGCTGCTACGCTGAAATCACCACGGAGGATTACGATGCCAAATTCAGACCTGCTCCCTTCCCTGCTATTCAAGATCAACGAAAATCAGCTCGCCCTCGAGGCGGCCATCATCGAACTTTCGAACTGAGTGGAGATGCGCGGATCGGCAGATGTAGCCGACAACGTGCGCGGCGCTCTGGACACGATCGACCGGAATGAAGAACTCATCAAGATGACGCTCGCGGTGCTTATGACACCGGAGTGACGCCTGCTTCAGATCGTCGCCACAATGACGACCATCGGCCGAAAGCGGACTGTAGACAGAAAGCCGCTGCTATCCCTACGCTGGTCAATTTAGTAACCGCATATCGCTAATAAGGAGCATCCATGTTTGTCATTGGAATTGATCGAGACAGCGTGCATGCAGGGGATGACCTGGAAAGTCATAGGACATCGATCAGTCTTGATCCAGCAGTGACACTGCGCACTTTGTTCGAAGCGATACAAGGCATGGGCTACCTGCCTGGCATCAGTGGCGGCAAGGCGACGTGGATTATTTGTTCGTCTGGAAAACAGATTGGTGTTTTAGCGCAGCAATGGGCAGAACCTAAATTGGTAATCCCTGCCGAAACCATCCTGAGTCAGTATTTTGGGGATAACGAACCTCGCCTTCTGTTCAGATATTGGTGCCAGGTAGATCCAGACAATGTCTTTTCACAAATCAAAGCTGGAAATGAACCGCCGTCAAGATTTTAGGATTGGTGGGAGACTGCCTGCTGATCAAGAAGCTGAAATGTTTGCTTTGGGTCGGTTTTAGCCGCTCGTGGCAGACAGAGAACGGCCAATAGCGGTCATTCAACAAGCGCTTCGAAACGCACCCTGACTGAGAGGGGCGCCTTCCCCTGTTCAGCCGGGGCGAATTCGAGTTGAGCCAAAGGACAGCAATGTGGATATCGGAACTGGTTATTCCGATCACGGTGCTAGACTCAAAAAGCCAGATGCAAAATGCGGGACTAGCGGAATAGTCTTGTTTACAATCCACTATCAGAAGGGCGTAAACATGACCGCAACGAAACATAACATTATTTCAGCTATAAAGGTTGTTGTCATATTCACCATTTTGACAAGTGGTGCATATGTAACTCTCATCCCCGCACTTAATCCAAGCTACAAGACGTCTTCTATTTTGGTAGTCGGAGTCGTAACATCTGCATTGACAAATGGGTATGTCGGATATCAAGTCGCAGCCGATGAAATATTACCCATAAAAATCGGATTTAGCTTTTGCTATGCAATAGTGACAACCATTCTTGTATCATTATTATCACTATTTATAATTCTAAATATCCGCGGAGCATGATTTATCGTGGTGCAATTTGCTACATCCAAGTAATAGAGCCGGTTCATGAGTGGCAGCTTTGGGTCGATTTCTAGCCTTGGTGATAGCTGGCGAAGTTAGTCCTCAAGGTTGAGGTGTTGAAAATGATCCACGGAAGCGAACATTTATTACTCGGAAGGTTGGCAATCCTACCATTTGCCTTTGTTGAGTGGGGAGTTTTGCTTTGGTATCTGAGTTCATTGCGGCGATTTCGTGACAATTACCTGAAAAGATTTTTAGGTGGAATCGTATCTATTACGAGCGTTTTCGTAGTGATACTCGGACAGATGAATGTCTACACATTAATCACTTCTATATCGCACCCAACAGCTGACAATTTTTTCTTTATTGTATTTTTCATTGAACACGCTGCATCTATCTTTTTGATCTTCTATGTGACAATTAAAAGCCGCAATCAGTAGGGCGGCAATCACGAGCGCACTGTGAATTGCCCCGGACTGCTCTTAGATTTGTCGCTCTTCACAAGGTAAAAAAGCTGGTAGCTGTGCAGACTGAAATTACTAGTGACATATCGGCCAAACTGGCGACCTGAATCGCCCCTAGTTTTGTAGACTGCTATTGAGCGACTGCATTGGGTCGAGTGCAGCCTTTCACGGCAGGCGGCAATGGATCGAAAGCAGTCGATCAGCGCCTGTTCAGCCTCTATCACCAGTGCCAGTCTCCCAATGCTTCAACTGCCAGGAAGCCCGACCAGCTCTCAGGCGGCCAATCGAGCGCATCCTCCTGAGCCCTATTCCCAAGCAAGTCTGATAAAGTCGGTCCTGGTAAATTCTTTGACAGGGAGTCAAGCATGGCAAAGCCAGCCGCACGTATCACAGACCCTACCATCTGCCCACTTCCTGGACATGGTCCTAAAGCCATTGCTACAGGCTCCCCCGACGTATTCTTCGATGGGCTTGCAGCTGCTAGTCAAGGCGACACATGCACCTGCGGCAGTGCTTTGTCTTCGGGCCTATCCTCGACAGTTTTCATCAACGGCAAGAATGCCGCATTGCAGGGCAGCGGCGGCACTCATGGTGACATCGTGATCGGAGGCTCCGGCACAGTGATCATCGGTGATTCCCATACTCCGGCACCGTTCCCCCCCCCACTCCCGCTTTTACTGCAAAAAACCTACGGACACGCCTTCAGCATCGTTGATAGCGAAACCGGTCAACCTTTATCCGGAAGAAGTTTCACTGCCACCGTTAATGGTAAAAAGATCATTGGCACTACCGATAGCGCTGGAATAGCGCACGTCAAAACCCCCATCAAAGATGCCACCATTTCTATGAGCATTGAATTTACCTCTCCAGCTCGGACGCTTAGCGAACTCACGGATTGATCAAAAATGGCTGAACAATTTACTACTGAAGCAAAGGCGACTGAAGTCAAACCCAGTGAGCCAGTAGCTCCCACGACCATTACTGTCAATGATAGAGCTGCTACCAGAGAAGCAATCATCAGACTCCTTCACAAAAAGGGGTGTGAATTTGTAGAACGGTCATCATGGGGAGCGCATAAAGCAAAAGGCGAAATGGTCGATGACTGGGACTACTCGATGATCGCACTTCACCATGCAGGTCGAAGTGTAGGTTGTGGTGCTGGCGCGGGACAAATGCGTGCGATTCAGAGCGAGCATCAGGTCAAGTTCGATGATATCGGTTATCACTACGGCATCGACTGTATGGGTAAAGTCTTCGAAGGACGCGACATCCGGTTCAAAGGTTCAAGCGTACATAACTACAACACAGGCGTAATTGGCATAGTTTTGCTAGAAAACCTGACAACTGCCGAAGAAGGTGGCGATATGGTTGCTCTTGCCCGTCAGGCTCTTGAAACCATCAATGGCAATATGGACCAGAAAATCCCTGCCATACAAATCGACACCCTACTGACCTTAATTCAAGCCCTGACCAGCGTTTTCAGGGTGACAACTTTAGGCGGACACCGTGAATTCCCCATGCAAGCCGGCGAAGGAAAGATTTGCCCTGGCAACATTGGGATGGAGCTGGTGAGAAACCTTCGAATCAAAACCAAACTATTGCGACCACCTTCATCATGAAATCGCTGCTTATCATTTTCCCGATCACACTCGTCGCCATCCTCTACATCGGCTTTTACGAAAAGATGGAAGACGCCTACCCGGAAAAAGTATTCTTCATCAAGAAAAGCCCGACCTTTCAAATGAAGTTTGAAAATATTTTCGCGTACGAATCAGATGACAAAAATTTGAGTGAGCTAAGCGACACGGAGCGGCAGCTGGTCATCCAGTACTGCAAGTATCGGTTAGGCGTAACTACAACATTGAAAAATCAAAACGAGCTTGAAGAATGCAAAAAAAGGTAATATTAACTTCCTCGACGCCCTAGACAAGACTGCCCCGTTTGTCATACCAGAGCATAAAAAGCGACAGAAGAATGAGGCGGTCGGGTTGGATGTTGACACATCCAACCCGGGAGCTGTTTTTTACTTCGGTGTTGAGATTTCTCTGGCATAGACCTGGCAGGCCGCCAACGCAATCAATCCTTGGTCGCCGGCATCGGTAGTGCCGATAATTCGTTGAGCATGCACCGGGTCAAGTTGGGCTCTTGTGGTTCCATGAACCACGCTGCCGGTTGAGGTGGCGGCTGACACTCGGCGGCCACTGGCTGAATCGGTGGCGTCGAGTAGGACTGACAGGCGCAGATCAGCAGTGGCAACGCCCGCCTGAAGCTCGCCGGGGTGAAACCATCAGCAACCAATGCGGTGTCTGAAACCTGGTCTCTTGATCTATCTCGCGTGTGTTAACGATGCGCCAGAAGAAAGCAGCAAACCGGGATCTACCGCCACGGATGATCCGCCGCACCCGCAAGAGAAAGAACGGCAGCACCTGGGTGGGCTACTACTACAACGGCCGCGCCGCCGACGGTAGCCGAGTGGAGATTCCACTCGGCAGTAACCTCGACGAGGTCAAAGTCGAATGGGCGCGCCTGGATCGCAAAGCCATACCCAAGCCTGCTCACCTGATGGGCAGGCTATTCGACGACTACGAAGAAAAGGTCATTCCAGGACTGAAGTCCGGCACCCAAAAGGACTACTTGAAAGGCCTCAAACAGCTACGCAACGCGTTCAAGTCAGCCCCCGTCGACGCGGTCATCCCACAAGTGATTACCCAATATCGTGACGCCAGGACAGCGAAGGTACGTGCCAACCGCGAGATCGCCCTCCTCTCGACCATATTCAAATTTGCCCGCGAATGGGGCTGACCGAAAAAGCCAACCCCTGCGCCCGCCTGCGCAGGAACAAAGAGACACCCCGCGACTTCTACGCCGGGCAAATCGTTTGGGATGCGGTGTACGCAGAGGCACCGCCCGAACTCAAGGATGCGATGGACCTGGCCTACCTGACCGGCCAGCGCCCCGCCGACGTGCTAAAAGCGTCGACCGCCGACCTCAACAACGGATTCCTGATGGTGGGCCAGGGCAAGACCGAGAAACGCCTGCGCATCCGCCTGCACGATGGCACGGACGCGTCGAGCCTCAGCCACTTCCTCGACGCCCTTCTTGAGCGCAAAGCCATGGCCGGCATCAGAAGCTCAAGTCTGATCACCAACCAGACCGGTCTGCGAATGAGTTACGCCATGCTGAGAAATCGGTGGTTGAAGCCCGGGAGAAAGCAGCCACGAAGGCAGCAGCCGAAGGTGATGCAACGCTTGCCGCCGCAATCCGCCAGTTCCAATTTCGCGACATCCGACCAAAAGCCGCCAGCGAAATAGACGATATTGGTCATGCCAGCAGGTTGCTTGGTCATTCGACGCAGGAGATGACGAAAAAGGTTTATCGCCGCGCTGGAGAAATCGTACTACCCACAAAATGACAGGGTGCAGCTGAGTGACTGCATCGACCTAAGCACAAAATTATACTTCACCAGAGCAAGCCCCTTTGGGAACGGTGTACCTTTATATAGCCGAATTAGATTTTATTGTTGAAAATTCGAAGCGCCTCAACAAAGCTTTGGTTAATGCTGCGCAGACTTAAGAAAACCAATCTTGAGACAGGCGGCAGGTTGTTGAGCATTTCTTCGAAGGTTGGCTCGCGAAGAGATGCAGTATTGATAATCTCGCGAAGCTGGCTAGCATTTGGATCGATAGAAATCTCCTCATCCAAAGCCCGAATCTTCTCAGCGCTTTTCGATGCATTTTCTAGAGCCATTTGTAGATGATCGTTTTTTGCGAGCTCCTCAAGTACTTGACGTTCATGATGTGAATACTGTTCCTTCAGGAATAAAGCGAGACTAGCTTTCTTGACCAGAAGCTCCATCTCCTTCTTTTTGATCGCAAGTCCATCTATCTCTTGGACGGTTTTAGCATGAGCAGACTTAAGCTCTTGCAACTGCTCAGCAGTCGCCGTGATGGACTTCAGCGTTTCGAGCTCTACACTCTTGAAGTCCGATTGTGTGATTGCTGGCCGAGTTAGCCCCAGCAGCCCAGCTACTGACGCAAGGCCGCCTACGATACCAGCGTATGCGAAGTAGTCGTCTCTCGTCACGATTCCGAATTTGGAAGCAATCCAGCCGCCAACGAAGTAGACGACACAAGCCAATATTATTACCACATAGGCTTTTCGCAAGTTGATCCCCTATATATTTGTGCAGAGTGCCATGCTCGGCCACTGGAATTAAAACTAACATAATACGGCTTTGCCGTCGCATAACGTACCATAGTCAACCCCCACCATTCGCGTAGAAAGTTAACGCCAAAACACAGGCACATCACTGACCCACCCCGGCCGTTTACGCACATCTAATCGATGAGGCGGGGGTTTGCTTTCGCCGCGAGTATACGGAGGCATATTTGGAGGGCGTCGATTGATTCAAGACTCTATCCAAGGCCAAAGAAAAGTCTGATCAATAAGTCCTTTTTCTTTTCTATGCTTTCGATAGAATAAGCTTCTGTTCCTGCGGAGAGGTGTTGCCATTTATTTACTGCCGTTGAGTCAAGCTCGTGTTCTCTAAGATATTTGAACACCTCTGAATCCCATAGAGTCAGTGCGCTAATACATTTTTCGTTCTGATCTAAGGAGCAGGCTTGTACAACCGAACTAGCAGCAGAGAGAAAACCTATCAATGGTTTTCGTACGTTTTTTTGATCCCGAGTAATGGTTTGTATTAGTGATGGCTCTGGACCGAAATAAATTCCTAGCGTATTCGGTGGTAGGGACGGATCGCTAGAGGATTTGACAGGATTATCCATATATTTGAATGCCATCGAAATTATGGCTTGACTCTGATCTACACTTGACCATCGACCCAAATGAGGAGCCAACTTCGGCAAATTAGCTATATCCTCACCCCTTGTAGCGATCGTCATTCCATCGGAAGGAATATTAGGCTCCATTTTATACACGCGATCCGACTCAATCTTCCATCCAGCCTCGCTAAAAAGAATGAGAAATTTACCGGCGGCCAAGCAAGATTTTTCGCTCCAAGCGACACAGCCTATTTTTAGCGTATCGAACTGCCGGCTTTGCGTTATTTGTAGAAGTTCTAGAAAATCTTTGCGCCTCGAGTCGCTTAGATCATAGGCTTTTTTAAGTGGCTCTTGAGGTGTCGATGGTAGGAGCGTGTAGATAGTGAGACCGACCCCAATAAACCCTAATAGCGTACCAACAGCTGTCAGTTTACTGAGCAGCTTCCACTTTGCCCATTGGCTTCGCGAAGGAATCAGAAGTGCGCTTCTTATTTTTTCAGTGAGCGTAGTCTTTTGAGTGTTCATATCATTAACAATTCACAGGTCTAATAAGGCTATTTATCGGTACGATTTCGCGTTTCTTTAATTTGTTGTGAAGATATAAAAAGTGACGCAAGGCAAGCGTAATAGCATTTTTCCTAGCCGATGCACGGCTTGAAAAAAACACTGACAGACGGCCTGTGAATTTCAACCTCAATGGATAAATATTGAAGAGTGTAGTTAAGCCTTGTGCCACTGAGCACCACACACGCTACTCAAAAGGTTTGGATCGCCCAGGCTTTCCTAAATAGCAATGAGCGTCTGCTCATGACCGATTCTGTTGAAAAAGCTGCCTATGGTTTTGGCTCAGCAAAATGCCCCTCTGAGATTGAAATTTGGACGTGAAACAGTCGCTAACCGGATCAGATTTTGCGTTGCATCGTACAAAATGGATTTTTTCCAAGCTCAGCGCAGGCTAGCTTGCCCACTCGGACTTTTTCAACAGAATCAGTTGACTACAACCTGTCATCACGCTGACCACAGGTGCTCCCATCGTTCGCAGTTGCGGAACACCACCCGAAAATTGCGGAACACTTCACTTTCCTGAAGGCAATAAAAAACCCCGTAACTCGTTGAGCTACGGGGTTTTCAAGAGTGGAGGCCGAGGTCGGAATCGAACCGGCGTAGGTGGATTTGCAATCCACTGCATAACCATTTTGCTACTCGGCCTCAAACGTCAGATGCCAGAAAAACAACATCAAACGCATACAAACTGGAGAAGGAAACTAGATCGCTATCTATTTCCAACCCTTTGATATCTAAAGGGTTTTTCTCGTTCCTGAATCAGGAATGGACGCAATTCTGGACGTGTTCGCAGGGCATGTCAAGGACAGGAAGAAAAATATTCTAAAGCACGCTATCGAGTGCCCCCCACAAACCGCAATAGGCGCTCTGTGCAACACGTCCACGTGGAGCCACTGGCAGGGACAGCACCATAACACGATCCGCGACAGTGCTTCGGATCGGTTTGCGGCTACTGCCCCACCGTTGATTAACGCACTTTGCGCAACAGGAAATGTGACAGCGCAGGGATCAACACCAGTGCTCCTACCATGTTCCAGATAAACATAAAGGTCAGCAGGATGCCCATGTCGGCCTGGAACTTGATCGGCGACCAGGCCCAGGTGATGACGCCCGCCGCCAGGGTGATGCCGACCAAGGCCACCACCTTGCCGGTGAACGCCACGGCGTTCTTGTAGGCCTCGGTCAGTGACAGACCCGCACGCTGTTGCGCCAGTTGCACGCTCAGCAGGTACAACGCGTAGTCCACGCCAATCCCGACGCCCAGCGCGATCACCGGCAACGTGGCGACTTTCACGCCCATGCCCAGCCAGACCATCAGCGCTTCACAGAGGATCGAGGTCAGCATCAGCGGCACGACGGCGACGACCACCGCGCGCCAGCTGCGGAAGGTGATGAAACACAGCACGATCACCGCGCCATACACATACAGCAGCATGGTGTGGTTGGCTTCGCGCACGACGATGTTGGTCGCCGCTTCGATGCCGGCACTGCCGGCCGCCAGCATGAACTGACGGTCGGCGCTGCTGTGCTCACGGGCGAAGGTTTCGGCCACCTGCACCACATTGTCGAGGGTCTCGGCCTTGTGATCCGACAGGTAGGCCACGATCGGCATCATCGAGCAGTCGTTGTTGAACAGGTCGGGACTGCTGACCGAGGCCTGTTGCGCGCCGTAGTTCAATACGTTCTGGTTGCGGGCGATGGTCAGCCACTTGGGGTTACCTTCGTAGGAACCGGCGGTAATTTGTCGGACCGCGTTAACCAGCGACACGGTGGTTTGTACACCTGGTTGCTGCTGCAATAGCCAGCCCAGGCGATCAGCTTCCATCAGGGTTTCGTATTTCAGGCAGCCCTCGCTGGGGGTTTTGAGCATGATCGCGAACTGATCGCTGGACAGCGAATAGTTGGCGGTGATGTACGCGTTGTCGCGGTTGTATCGCGAATCCGCGCGCAGTTCCGGTGCGCCTGGGTCAAGGTCACCGATCTTCAGATGACTGCTGACCACAAGGCCGCCGACGGCGAGCAAGCCTGCGATGCTCACCGCCACGGTCGCCCAGCGCCGTTCGGTGAACTTGTCCAGGAAGCTCCAGACGGCGCCCATACCCTTGCCGCGCAGCTCTTCGTTTTCAGCACGCAAGCTACGCACCGCCGCCTTGCGGCTCACGCCCCAATAGGACAGCAGCACCGGCAGCAGCACCAGGTTGGTGAAAATCAACACCGCCACACCAATGCTGGCGGTGATCGCCAGGTCCTGGATCACCGGGATATCGATCAGCATCAGCACCGCGAAGCCCACGGCGTCGGCCAGCAAGGCGGTAAGGCCCGCGAGAAACAGGCGGCGGAAGGTGTAGCGTGCGGCGACCAATTGGTGCGTACCGCGTCCGACGTCCTGCATGATCCCGTTCATTTTCTGCGCGCCGTGGGACACGCCGATGGCGAACACCAGGAATGGGACGAGGATCGAGAACGGGTCCAGGGCAAACCCGAACAGCGCCACCAGCCCGAGTTGCCAGACCACGGCGATCACCGAGCAGAGGATCACCAGGGCGGTACTGCGCACGCAGCGGGTAAAGTAAAAGATGATCGCCGTGGCGATCAGCGCCGCAGCACCGAAATACAGCATGACCTGCATCAGGCCATCGAGCAGATCACCGACCAGTTTGGCGAAACCGATCACCCGAATCTTGATCGGACCACTGCCCTCCTCCCCACTGACGCGTACGCTGCCTTCGAACTCGTACTTGTTGCGCAGCTTCTCTTCCAGGGTTTTCGAGAACTGGTGGTAGTCGATGCCTTGCCCCGTGACCGGGTCCTTCTCCAACAGTGGCACGAAGATCATGCTCGATTTGAAGTTGTTGCCGATCAAGCTGCCGACAATCCCTGAGCGGGCGATGTTCTGGCGCAGCTGCTGCACGCTCTGGGCTGAGCCATCATAGGAATCGGGCATCACCGGGCCGCCCTGGAAGCCCTCCTCGGTGACTTCGGTCCAGCGTACCGCCGGCGTCCACAGCGATTTCACCCAGGCACGGTCGACGCCTGGGGTCACGAACAGTTCGTCGTTGATCTCTTTCAAGGCTTCCAGGTACTGCGGGTCGAAAATATCGCCCTTGCTGCTTTCCACCACCACCCGCACCGCGTTGCCCAGGCCGCGCAACGACTGACGGTTTTCCAGGTAGTTTTTGATGAACGGCTGACTCTGGGGAATCATCTTTTCGAAGCTGGCATTGAGCGTCAGCCGGGTGCTCGCGAAGTAGCTCAGCGTGAGGGTGACCAGCAGGCAAGTCAGCACCACCAGCAGCCGGTTGTTGAAGATCAGGCGTTCCAGCAGGTTTCCGGAGCGGGCATCGAAGCCCTTGAGCTCGCGGATAACCGGCATTGTTTCGAGTTCGTAGTGACCCATCATGGTGTTCTCTTGGTAATGCCGGACTTATTCGAGGGGCAACTGCCGCAGGCCGCGGGTACCTGCCAGCACCAGGGAACCGACAGCGGAGATCTGCGCGGCGGCCACCGGGGCCTGTGCGGTGTGCGGCTGGAGCTGAAAATTGGCGCCGTCATCAGCGCTGACCAGCACGTGGCCGGCCTGGCTGACCAGGATGATTCGCCCATCGGCGGTGACCGCGCTGGCCGTGATGCTCAGCGCCAGACCGAGGTCGATCTTGTTCCAGCTCGCCCCGCCATCGACGCTGCGATAGACGTTGCCGCGCAGGCCAAAAACCAACGCTGCACCCGACTTGCCGGTAATGCCAAAGAAGGTCCCGTTGTAGGGCGTCGGTGTGGCGTTGAATCGACCGCTTTCGCGGTTCAGCTTCATGACCAACCCTTGCTCACCGACGATGAACAGATCGTCACCGATCGGTCGCACCGCATAGAGGTTCAGTGCAGTCGGGTTATCTGTTCGGTCCAGCCACGGGGTCCAGTGACCGCCGCCATCATCGGTACGGAAAATCAGATTGAATGCACCGACGATGTAGCCGACCCGATCGCTCTCAAACCAGACATCCAGAAAGGGCTTGTCGGCGCCCTCCTCGATCATCCGTTGGGCGTCGACAACCCGCGCTTGCAGGTCCGGACTGTCCGGCTGTCTGGCGAGTTGGTTCTGGTAATACTCGAGCAAGAGCGGACCGACTTGACGGCCATCCAGTTGGCGGCTCCAGGTCTGTCCAGCGTCCGTACTGTGCAGGACCACCCCGTCATGTCCGACGGCCCAGCCCTGTTGCGCAGAGGGGAAATGCACCGCGACCAGGTCCGAGCTCACCGGCACTTGCGCCTGCTGCCAATGCTGACCGGTGTCGTCGGAATAGAGAATGTGGCCATGCTGGCCAACAGCGACCAGGCGCTCACCGGTGCTGGCCAGTCCCGTCAGCAGACCTTTAGCGGCAAGTTCGCTGGGGGCCGCCGGGGTGTCCAGCACGTCGGCAAAATCCGCCGCCACCACAGGACGGGTAAACGGCAGTGCCAGCGCTGCCGCCAATGCGCAGAGCAGGATCCACTTGGAGATTGTCATTATTATTATCTCGGCTAAAAAACCACCGGGGACTGAACGAGCGCCCCGGAGGTGAACAACTGCTTCAGACGCGGTTAGCGGACGCCGGTCCCGGCCAGTGACTCAGCTGACCACTGGGCCTTGGACAGTGGGTCGATGTACTTCAGGCCGCCATAAGGCCCATAGAAACCATTGACGTTATAAGCGCCGGAGACCAGATCGTAGAGAATGTGGTTGATGCTTTCCGGAGCCTGCACATCGTAGCTGTAGGACAGGTGCGAGAAGCCGCCACGGTACAGCTGGCCACGACCGTCATATTCGTCGGAAGCCAGAGCGATCCAGCTGTCCTCGTCGAGGTAGAAGGTGCGCTTGCTGTAGATGTGGCGTTTGCCCGGTTTCAGCGTCGCCTCGACCACCCACACCCGGTGCAGCTCCCAACGCAGCAGATCGGGGTTCACATGGTTGGCTGTCATCATATCGGCGGCCTCCTTGTGATAGCTCAGTTTGTAGGTGTTATAGGGGACGTACATTTCCTTCTTGCCGACCAGTTTGAAGTCGTAACGGTCCATGGCGCCGTTGAACAGGAACGCATCGTCATAGGTCGCGGCACCCACGGTACCCGGGTTCGGCGTGTCATAGGCCAGGTCCGGCGCCAGTTTCACCCGACGCTGCCCCGGCAGGTATTGCCAGGCGCGACGAGGCTGCTTCAGCGGGTTGACCGCGTCCATGAGCAGCAGCGCTTCACCGGCACGACGGGCCGGGCCGGTATAGGTCAGTTTGATCTTGTAGAACGGTTCATCGGCAGCGACCGGCCCCACGGGGCGCGTCGGGGCATAGAGCGGGTATTCAATAAAAAATATGCCCGTGGAGCTCAACGACGCGGCGCCGGACGAGTCGACGTTCCACGAGTCGTACTTGTTGGTCATGGCCACGCCTTGATAGCGCAACAAGTGGTTCCACATCGCCTCGTTACCGTCAGCCGGGATCGGGAACGGCACCCCCGGCAGGACATTTTCCAGTGCCAGGCCAGCGTCGGTGGTCTTGGCGGTCACTGCGTTTTTCGCGGTGTTGTCCAGCACGGTTTTGGGCAATGCGACACTGCGGTGAGTCGGGTACACGTCGAGGCGATAGGTCGGGTAACGATTGAGCAACGCCTGGGTGGTGGCAGTGAGTTTGTCTTTCTGTTCGGCGAGGTTCTTGGTGGTGATCACCAGGCGCGGTTTTTCAGCGCCGAACGGGTCTGGTCGAAACGAGTCGCCGGATTTGAACTCGGCCGGAATCGCGGTCAGGCCCCCGGTGTACGCAGGAATGCTGCCATCGGCATTGGCGGCTTTTTCAGCGCCGACGGACGTCAGGCTGGTGCCCAGTTTTGCGGCCTGGTCGGCGGTGACCGCTGCGTGGGCGCTACCGACAACGGTCAACGCCAGGGCAGAGGCCAAAAGTGATTTGACGAAATTCATGAAATGTCTCCTGTTAACACACAGCTCTTGGCTCAGAGGGTGGTTTTGAAAGTGAGAGTGACCATGCCACGATCACTGAGCTGGGCCGGGACGCCAGCAAACGAGGTGATCTGACCGGGAACGCACTTGGTGCCCGAGATCGCCCCTTCATTAGGTGCACCGCAGGTGTCGAAGTCGCCAAAGTTTTCGACATACTTGAGGTCGAAGCGGTACTGGCTACGCACGTCCATGCCGACGCCAACCGAGTAGCTGCCCGTGCCCTGGTTACCCCCCAGTTGCACGGAAGACTGGCCTTTGAGGCCGACGTTGTAGCTGACCGGCAAGTACATATCGATGCCGGGGAATACCTGGTACCAGGTCGGGGTAAAGTTCATCCCCATGATGTAGTTGTCTTTGGTGACTTTATCGATGCCGTTGTACCAGTCCTCCCCCTTGAACAGTTGCTGGTTATCCGTCACTGACAACCAGCGGCTGTAACCCAATTCCACCAGCAGCGAAGCGGTGTCCCAGGCCGGCGTGGTGCCAAAGGTCGTCAGACCATTGAGCACCGCGTGCACGGTATTACCGCGAGCAACGCCGTTTTGGCCGTCAAAACTGCTGATGACACCTGGCTGCCCAGCCGCCGCCGGCGAAGGATTGACGGTGGCCGGAACGCTGGACAGCGGCATGTTCGTGCGGTAGTTCACGTCGAGACCGACGCTGACCCCGGCAATGTTTTTCGCCAGGCTGATACCGTAGATATCGATGTCATCCACGTAAAACTGGTTGTAGCTGCCCGCGTTCCCCGAGATCAACTGCGGGATACCGACCGCAGTGGGTTGCAGGACCAGGTTGGGCAGAATGTCGGAGGTTTTGCGATAGTAGAAGCCCATAGTGCCGTCCAGCCACTCAGGACTCCACTTGGCCATCAGACCGAAGTCGCCGCTTTGTTTCGGTGTGAAGGTATGGCCATTGTCGAGTCGCAGGAACTGATTCTGACCGACCGGCCCCGGCACACCGAAGAGTGGGTTGGCCCCGCCGATCAGCGAAAGATTGTGCCCGCCATTCTGGATGCCATCGTTAAAGCCCAGATAGGTACCGGAGTCCGGCACTCGCGCCGCATCCCAACCGAAAAAGTACTGTGCGCCCAGGGTCAGTTCGGGATTGACAGTCAAACTGGTGGACAACTGTTTACGCGGAATGAACAGCTCCTTGGCTTCGGTTCCGGGTACCGTCAGCGCCTTGGTCAGGTCCAGGCCCGCCTGGCCATAACTGTTGCCATGGGCGAAGGCCAAAATGGATTCACCCCAGTACACGTTGTGCTTGCCCAGCTTGCCGCTGAGCAACGATTCGTCGCCGATTTCGGTGCTGCCGAACACAAAGGCATCAAGGAACTCGGAAGACGGCCCGTTGTAGTAGCGGTCGACATAGCCGCTCTGGTGATTCGAGTCCGGCTTGCCATTGTTGAGCTGGTTGGTCGACGGGTTGTTGCTGCCGACATCGTCATAGGCGTGGTCATACCAGCTGTTGGCGCTGATCCGAAAGCCCACCTTCTGCTTGAAGGCCACATCCAGTTCGGAGAGCACATCGACGCGCTCGGAGACCGGACTGCCCACGGAGAAGTTGCGGTCGCCGTCGTTGTTGTTCCAGGCATTGGACAGCTTGGAGTTCGCGCCTTGTACCCGTTGGGCATAGTTGAGCTTCAACGTGTTGTCGAAGCGCACCGACAGGTCCTCATTGCCCGTATTGACCTCAAAAGCGTAGACGGGGCTCATCCCTAGCCCGGCGAGAACCGCTGACGCCAGGAGCCCGCGTCGCAGATTTGGATGGCAGATCTTATTGTTGTTATTCATCTAGCGTGCTCGCCTTCTCTGATTCAAGAAAATGCGACTTGCCGGTGCGCTACTCAGCGGGGGCGCTGGCCGGATCGGTCGAGGCTGTTGTATCGCGAGCGGCCGGCAGGGTGCCGGTCAATTGGGCCAAATCGTCGGTCAGCGCAATGCGCCGAGAAAAACACACGGCCAGGCCGCGTAAGCCAAACCGAAAAACCTCCCCAGGCCTGGCCTGGGGAGGTTGGTTATTGTCCGGGCTTTGGGTGACTCAGAATTGCTGGCGATAATCTGTCGGCGACAGCCCCGTCCAGCGCTTGAATGCGCGAGTGAAATTGCTGGTATCGCTGAAACCCAGCAGAAAGGTGATCTCGGTCACCGGGCGCGACGCCTGGCTCAGGTAACTGCAAGCCAGCTCTTTGCGAGTGTCATCGAGCAGTTGCTGGAAATGCGTGCCCCGCTGAGACAACTTGAGCTGCAACTTGGTGGGGCTCATGCACAAGGCGCTGGCGACCTTGTCTCGGGTGCAATCACCGTCGGGGAGAAACTCGATGATCTTCTGGGTCACGCCGGTAATCACATCGCTCTTGTCCAGCCGTGCCAGGTAACCGATGACGATGTTGTCGTTGACCTGGGCCAGTTCCGGACAAGAGCCGGTCAACGGCTGCACCAGGTCGGCCTTGTCGAAAACCAGCAACCCGCCCACCTTGGAAAAAATCACCGGGCAACGAAACAAGGCCTCATACGGTTGAGCACCTTCGCGTGGCATGGGGTGCTGCATCTCCAGTCGCACTGGAGCCAATTGCTGCTTGTACAGCAAGCGCATGGTGAGGATCAGAAAGCCGAAAAAAGCGTCTTCGGTCTCGCCACTGAACGCGGCCAGATAATCGAGGCGCAACAGAATCTGTTGATCGGCCTCGATGACGCTGATCTTGGCCAACTGCGAAACCAGGCGAAAATAACGCTCCAGGCGCCGGCAAAAATCCATCAGGGTGCCACTGGCCGCCAGGGAATAGCCCAGCGCATGCAGGTGCGTCAGGTGAATGAACTTGGCTACCTTCAGTCCGAAATACGGGTTGTTGGTCACATCGACGCAGGTACGGAACAAGCGCGTCATGGTGACGGCAGGCAAGCGAGTCATGGGGTCGGTGGACACATCTGTCGGGATGCCCAAAGACTCGAAGATCCGCTTGCTGTCGACGCCACTGGCCTCCAGCGCCCGGGCAATGGCCACGGTGTAGCTGCCAATGGTGGTGAGCTGCAAGGCAGCGATGTGCGACGCGCTGTCGACACCAGTGCCAGGCGCATTCTTGTTCGATCCGGACATTGGCCTGCCTGTCGATGATAGGTACGCCGATACTCACCTCCGTATGCCAAGCGGTCAATGGGAGCACCGTGTTTTTCCCAAAGCTGGCAGGATCGTCACCTGTTCCGCTGACCGCAAATATGACGCTAGAGACCAGTACGTTTGCAGCCCTTCTGCTCACAATCAACGCGTCCTGCCTGACAAGCCTCGGCGTCGAATAATAAAAGAGAAGAATGCATGAACGAGAACGTTGTGTTCGATTACATCGTGATTGGCGGTGGTGCTGCCGGCTGTGTGGTCGCTGGCCGACTGTCGGAAGATCCAACCGTTTCAGTCTGCCTGCTGGAGGCTGGTGGCCCGGACAGCCATCCACTGATACACATGCCTGCCGGCGTTGCAGTGATGGTGCCGACGTCAATCAACAACTGGCAATATCAGACAGTGCCCCAGGCGGGACTGAAGGGGCGAACCGGTTATCAACCCCGAGGCAAGACGCTGGGCGGCAGTTCGTCGATCAATGCCATGGCGTATCACCGCGGGCACCCGGAAGATTTCGACCGCTGGGCGGCCTTGGGTAATCCGGGCTGGAGCTATCAAGAGGTCCTGCCGTTCTTCAAGCGCGCCGAACACAACGAAAACTTCGACGACCCGCTGCACGGCCAGAACGGCCCGCTCAATGTGCGCTTCCACACCTCGCCCAATCCGTTTGGCGAAGTCTTTGTCGAGGCCGGCCTGCAGGCTGGCTATCCGGCTTGCCCCGATCAGAACGGGGCGACCATGGAAGGCTTCGGTCGCCTCCAGGTCATGCAAAAGGACGGGCAGCGTTGCAGTGCAGCGCGGGCCTATCTCACCCCCAATCGTGCACGGCCGAACCTGCATATCGAAACCCACGCCCACGCCACGCGCATCCTCTTCGATGGCAAGCGCGCCGTCGGCATCGAGTTCATGCAGCACGGCTTCAAGTGTGTGATGCACGCACGCAGCGAGTTGATCCTGAGTTCTGGCGCCTTTGGCTCGCCACAATTGCTGCTGCTGTCCGGCATAGGCCCTGCGTCTCAACTGTTGAAGCACGACATTGCCGTGATCCATGACCTGCCGGGCGTGGGCAAGAACCTGGTGGACCATATCGATTACGTTCATTCGTACCGGATTAAATCCCGCCGCCTCATGGGGCTGTCGTTGCTGGGCGTCTGGGATACGTTGAAAGCCGGCATCCGCTATTGGCGCCATCGCACCGGTCCACTGACCAGCAACTTCGCCGAGGCCTGCGCCTTCGTCAAAACCTCGCCGGACCTGCGCCAGGCGGACATCGAACTGGCCCTGACCATCGCCATGTTCGCCGATCACGGCCGTACGCTGTATCGCGGTCATGGCCTGAGTCTGCATGCCTGCCTGTTGCACCCCAAAAGCGCCGGTGAGCTGACCCTTGCCAGTGCCGACCCGCTGGCGGCACCGCTGATCGATCCGGCCTTCCTGACTCACCCGGACGACATCGCCACCCTGATCGAGGGCTACAAAATCATTCGCAAGGTCATGTCGACCCCGGCCTTCAAGGCATTCGCCCCAAAGGACGTACTCGACACCCCGATGAACACCGACGCCGAAATCGAACAGGTACTGCGCAGCCGTTCCGACACGCTGTATCACCCGGTGGGCACCTGCAAAATGGGCGCCGATGCCATGGCCGTGGTGGACGCCCGCTTGAAGGTCCGCGGCCTTGAAGGTTTGCGCGTAGCCGACGCCTCGATCATGCCGACTATCATTGGTTGCAGCACCACGGCCGCCACCGTGATGATCGGCGAAAAAGCCGCGGACTTTATTCGCGAGGACCGCGCACTCAACGCCGCCGACACCTCAAAGGACGACCATGAAACCACTGCAAGCCATCACCCGGCATAATCTCCTGTTGCTTGCCGCCGTTGTCGAACTTGGCACCGGCCTGGCACTGCTGTTGGGGCCTGGCCTAGTCAGCCATTGGTTGCTGGGCATTGCTGGAACCGACCTGACCAACCTCTTTGCGCGGTTCTTCGGTGTTGCCCTGCTTGCGCTCGGGATCGCCTGTTGGCCCGCAACGACAAGCACCGCAGCGATACGCGCGATGCTCGTCTACAACGGGGCGATTGCACTGTACCTGGCGTATGTCGGGCTGTTCATCAGCAGCGGCGTGCTGCTATGGCCGGCAGTGCTGTTCCACGCGGTGATGACGGCGTTGCTTTTTCGACGTTAAAGATCACCGATCAACCTGCAATGACCTGTCTCGCCTCACCCGCCATGCAAAATGGACTCCTTTACTCTGTTGATCCAAAGGAGCATCTACATGGGAGTACTTGACGGCGTTCGTATCGTCGAAATCGCCGGGATCGGCCCGGGACCGTTTTGTGGCATGTTGCTGGCCGACATGGGCGCCGAAGTGATTCTGATAGAACGCGCCGGCCCCCAAGGCGCCAACATGCTCGACCTGGGTCGGCACGGCATCGTCAATCGGGGTAAACGCTCAGTGGCCCTGGACCTCAAGGACCCTGAAGCGATTGAAGCCGTGCTGTGCCTCATCGAAGGCTCCGACGCGCTGATCGAAGGGATGCGCCCCGGTGTCATGGAACGCCTGGGGCTGGGCCCCGAAGTATGCCTGGCGCGTAACCCGCGACTGGTCTATGGGCGCATGACCGGTTGGGGCCAGCACGGCCCACTGGCTCAGGCGGCGGGTCACGACCTCAACTACATCGCACTCTCCGGTGCCTTGTGGTTCAGCGGTGAAGCCGGCTTGCCGCCGTTGGCACCACCGACGCTGGTGGGTGATCTGGGCGGCGGTGCGTTGTACCTGGCCATGGGCATTCTGGCTGGCATCATCAATGCCAGCACCAATGGGGTCGGGCAAGTCATCGATGCGGCAATCGTCGACGGCAGCGCCAACCTGATGAACCTGCTGCTCTCGGCACACTCGGCAGGCCAGCAACCGATGGAACGCGGCACGGGCTTGCTCGATGGCCCGCATTGGGCCAGAACCTATGCCTGCGCCGATGGTCATTTCATCAGCGTGCAAGCGCTCGAACCACAGTTCAATGCGTTGCTGTTCAGCACATTGGGATTGGCGGACGATCCGGACTTCAAGAGCCCTTATGACCCACGACGCTGGGAGGCCTTGCGCGCACGCCTGGCCGCGTTGTTTGCCAGTCAGCCGCGCCAACATTGGGTCGATCTGCTGGAGGGCAGCGACGCCTGTTTCGCCCCGGTGCTGACCCCGACTGAGGCCTTGGCCCATCCGCACATGGCGGCGCGTGGCGTGTACTCGCGGCGCGACGGTGTGCTGCAAGCCGCCCCGGCACCCCGTTTTTCAGCGACACCCTCGGCTATCGGCGATGTGCCTGAACGTGGCGAGCACACCACCCAGATACTGCGCAAGGCAGGTCTGAGTGACGCGCAGATCCAGCGCCTGATCTAAACGCAGCGACCGACCGGCCGATGAGTCGACCGGTCAGTCGGCCGGTCAGTCTTTCAGAAACACGGCCATGGGACCTGACGCCGGTGAATCAACCGGCGCCCTCCTTCATCGACCTCAATACTCATGCTGACTTCTCTTGATTGTGGGATACATCAACCGCGCGCCTTGCGCCGTCGACGCCACACCAGCAAACCGGCCAGCAACAACAGAGCGCCCATGATCGGCGGTGCGGCGGCTTTGAGCTTGGGCAGGACCACATGCTTCAACGCGTATAGCTGCCCCTGGTGCATGTAGTCATAACCGGCCGGCATCGGTAGCACACCGTTGGTCCGCGCGTATTCGGCGTAGTCGGCCTGCATGCTCTGGAAGCGTTCCGGCATCTGGTTCTGCAAGTCGAGCACTTCCCCTGGGTCAGTGGCGATGTTGTAGAGGTGCCATTGCTCGTTGCCCACCGGCTTGAGGCTTTTCACCAGTTTGTAATCGCCCTTGAACAACGCCGCGCTGCCGGACAACTCATAACCAATGGCCTGATCCTCGGGGTGTGCCCGTTCGGATACGCCGCGCAGCACTGGCACCAGGCTGCTGCCGATCATCGGCTCCACCGTCTTGCCCTGGTACTGGCCGTTATGGGCCGGGACCCCGGCCACTTCCAGTATCGTCGGGACAATGTCGGTCACATGAGCAAAGGCCTTGGAAATCCGGTTGCCCTGCATGCCCGGCACACCGGACACAATCAATGGCGTACGCAACCCGCCCTCACCGGCAAAGAACTTGTAACCGCTCAACGGCGATGCCGCCGCACTGGCCCAGCTCGGGCCAATACTGTTGAATGCGCCCTTGGAACCCAAACGGTCGAGCTCGCGGGTGTAGTGCATTTCCAGCCACATTCTGAATGCCGGAACATCGTAGGGGTCCGTCGGCTCGCTGCCATTGTCGGAAAGAAACACGAACACCGTGTTCTCGTACTCACCCGCCGCTTTCAGATTGGCGACGAGCCGACCGACCTCCTGGTCCATGGCATCGGCCATGCCGGCATATACCTCCATTCGCCGGGCTTCGTAACGTTTTTGATCAGCACTCAGTGCGTCCCAGTTGCCGGTACTGCCCATGGTCAGCATGCCGGCATTTGCAGGAATCAACCCCAGTTCGACGGCTCGGGCTCGTCGAGCTTCGCGCAGGGCAGTCCAGCCTTTGTCATAAGCTCCCCGGTACTTGTCGATGAAATCCCTGGGCGCCTGCACCGGGATGTGGTTGGCCTGGAACCCCAGATAGGCGAAGAAAGGCTTGCCGTCCTGACGACCTGCCGAGATGTAGTCGATGGCCTTGCTGACGATGAACGTCGACGAGTAGTAATCCTTGGGCAAGTGCGCGGGCTGGCCGTCCTCGAACCAGGACGCCTTGTCATACAACGGCGCGTAGGGGCGCTCTTCCCAGTTGTCCGAACCACTGTCGGCCTGGATGAACGAACGCTCGAAACCGCGATTGTTCGGCAAGGTGTCAGCGGTCTTGCCCAGGTGCCACTTCCCGCTGATGTAGGTGTGATAACCGTTGTCCTTGAGTTGTGTGGCCACGGTGATCGCATTGTCGTTGAGTACACCGCTGTAGCCGGGTTTGCCCAGATGCTCGTCCGGCATGGTTTCCGGCATATTGCCCACGCCGTTACGGTGGTTGTCGACGCCCGTCATCAGCATCGAACGGGTGGGTGAGCAGGATGCTGTGACATGAAAGTCGGAAAAGCGCACACCCTCCCTGGCCAGGGTGTCGATGTTTGGTGTGGAAATTTCACTGCCGAACGAGCCGACATCGCTGTAGCCCCAATCGTCGGCCACCAGCACCACGATGTTCGGTTTTTTCAACGGCGACGCGGCGACACTCAGCGAGCTGAAAGCCACGCACAGGGTGGCCAGAACGAAACGGTTCAAGGTGAACATCTACGAGTTCCTTGCTGAATTTTTCAAGGACAGCGAACGCCATTCAAGGCTTCAATAGAGCGCCGATCACGCGCCGAAACAACCTGCCATAAGGCGGTCGCAACAGGCCCATCACATCGAACCGTGGTGGCATGAACACCGAGCGCTCCAGACTGAACGCCTTGAACCCATACCCACCGCGATAACGACCAAAGCCCGAGTGACCACAGCCACCAAACGGCAAATCCGTCTGGAACAGGTGCTGCATGACTTCGTTGATACAGGCGCCCCCCGAATGGGTGCGCTCCAGCACATGCCTGGCTTCGGCACGGTCGTCACCGAAGTAGTACAGCGCCAGAGGTCGCGGGCGCGCATTGATGTAGTCGAGCGCTTCGCTGATGTGACGATAGCTGCGAATCGGTAGCAGCGGGCCGAACACTTCCTCTTGCATGGCCAGTGTCGTGTCCGACGGATCAACCAGCAGGGTCGGTGCGATCTTGCGCGAAGTGCTCAAGTCTTCATTGCCCGGATTGACCTCGATAATCCGCACGCCCCGCTCACGGGCGTCTTGCAGACAGGCCTGCATTCGCCGGTATTGCCCGGGTGTCGCCATTGCGGTGTAGTCCGGATTGTTCAGCAGCGTCGGGAACAGGCGGCGCAACTCGGCCTGCATGCAGCTCAACAGGCGCTCGCGATCATCCTCGTGCACCAGCACATAATCCGGCGCGATACAGGCCTGCCCGCTACTGACTCCCTTCCCGCCCCAGATGCGTCTGGCGGCGTTTTCAAGGTCCGCTCCCCGACCAATGATGGTCGGAGATTTGCCGCCCAACTCAAGGGTTAACGGTGTCAGGTTTTCAGCTGCGGCGCGCATCACCAGGCGCCCGACCCGTGGGCTGCCGGTGAACACCAGATGATCCAGCGGCATGGCGGAGAACGCCGCGCCCAGTTCGGCGCCACCGATAAAGGCTGCCACCTCGCTGTCATCGAACTGCTCGGCCAGCAGTTCAATCAGCAGACCGGCCGTTGCCGGTGACAACTCAGAGAACAGGATAATCGCCCGGTTACCGGCCGCCAGCGCTTCGGCCAGTGGCCCCAGCGCGATGGCGATGGGAAAGTTCCAGGGCGAGATGATGCCTATCGTGCCCAGTGGCTGGTAGTGAATCTCGGCCCTGGCGCCCAACCAGCCGCTGCCCAATTCGGTCTTGCGGCGTTCCGGGCGCATCCAGCGGTGAACATGGTCACGCGCGTACTTGAGCCCCTGAACCGGCAACAGCACATCGGCCATCAGCGACTGGTCATGACTGCGCCAGGTAAAGTCGCTGGCCAATGCTTCGCACAACCGCTGCTGATTATCGACCAACAGCTTTATGACTCGGTTTATTCGCTCGATACGCAAGGCGGCTGGCGCTGGCCCCTCGGCCAGGGATGCGGCTTGCTGACGGGCAAGAACGGCACGTACCCGCTCGGGTGCAGACACAGTGCTTGCGTCAGTATCGGAACACGTCTTCTGGTCGTGCAGTGCAGAGTTCATGTGCGTCGCCCTATTGTGCGGACGGATTTGGCCCGACCAGTTCGAAGTCCGGTGAGAACTTGTCCAGCGAGCCGAGCACGTCATAGACCGCCACTTTGCTGCCATCGATCTTCAGGTCGCCCTTGAACACCGCCTCAATCGGCGACTCTTTCTCCGCCAGAATGGCGTTGAGCGTCTCGCGTGTCAGGGTAATCGTGGCGTCGGCCTTCTCTGCGTTGTAATCGGCAATATAGGTCAACGCCGAGTTTTCCAGATTGAGCGTGTAACGCTTGCCCGAGGTACCGATATCGGTGAAGTTCCAGTTGAGGACAATGTGTTTACCCTCGACATCGGGAGCCTTCAGACGGACACCCAGATAATCGAAAATACTGTCGATGGTCAGCGCCCGGAGCATATCGGGGCTGGCGGTACGCATTGGTGAAGCCAGTTTCTTGCCTCCACTGCGATGCTCCATGGCGGCGGCCAGGTAGCTGTTGCGCTCAACCGCCGACTCGGCCTGGTAGCCCAATTGTTCCAGGGCATCGGCAGCCAGTTCTCTCGCCGCACTGTTGTTCGGTTCGGCGTAAATCAAATGGCTCATGGCTTGTGCCACCCAACGGTACTCACCGTTGGCAAAGTCGGTGCGGGCGTGGGCGAGCACAGCATCGGCACCGCCGCCATAGGCGACAAATTTCTTGCCGTAATCAGTGTCAGACAATGCATCCAGATGTGCCGGATTGGCGTCATACCAGCCCATGTACTCTTGGTACACCGCCTTGGAGTTGCGCTGCACTGAACCGTAGAAACCGTGGGTGAAGGTTTCGCTGGCCAGGCTCGCCGGGACGTGATCGCGCATGTATTCGGCAATCTCGACGGGTTTATAGCCCTTGTTGATCAGGCGCAACGATTGGTCGTGCAGCCACTTGTACATGTCCCGTTGCTTGGACAGGTAGTTGACTACGCGCTCATGCCCAAACACCGGCCAACCATGCTGACTCACCAGGGTGTCGGTTCCCGGGGCAAACTGATGCAGGGCCTCGTTAAGGTACTTAGACCAGGCCAGGCCATCGCGGATGGTCGCCCCACGCAGCGTCAGCAGCTGATGCTGGGTGGGCAGTGCCAACTCACCGGTATCGAGTACCTTGAACTGCGGGAAGTAGTGGACGAACTCGGCCGGTGCCTCGGCCCCCGGCGCCAGCATGTTGACGATTTCTACGCCATCGATGGTCAGCGTCTGGACTGGCTGACTGAGTTCAATGGTCGGCGGGATCATCGTAATGGTGCCGTTGGACAGGGCCTTCGCGCCACCCAGGTCGACCTGACCCTGAACACTACGCGGCAAGGTCGTGCCGAACTGGTACTCGGCGCGCCGGCTCATGGCGTTGCCAGCCATCACGTTCTCGGCGACCGCGGTCTTCATGAATCCTGCCGGGGCGATGATCTGTACCTTGCCCGCCTTCACATCCTCTTCATCGACGATGCCGCGAATACCGGCGAAGTGATCGACGTGACTGTGGTTGTAGAACACCGCCACCACCGGTTTTCTCGGCCGATGCTGGTAGTACAACTCAAGCGCCGCATGCGCCACCTCGGTGGCCAGGTTGCAGTCAACGATGATCAGGCCGGTATTGCCTTCGATGATGGTCATGTTGGTCAGGTCAAGACCGCGCACCTGGTAAAAACCGTCGGTGACCTTGAACAGCCCACTGGACATGGCTCTTTGAGCCTGCTGCCAAAGACTCGGGTTAACCGTTGCCGGTGCATCCGCGCTGGCAAAAAATTCATAGCCTTTGAGGCTGTACACCACATGACCATCGGCCGCGGTGGTTTCGGCGTCGGGGATAGTGGCAATAAACCCGCGCTGGATATCGGCGTCCACTTCGTGATCAACAGGCGGCATTTTCTGTGCCGTGGCCGCGTTGACGGCGATGGTCGCCGCCGTCGCCGCTTTCTGGCCGCCCTGACCCGCGCTGTTTTCGCCGGTCTGCCAATGAATGCCAGTCTGCGCGCGCGACCACTGCAGCGCCCCCACAATACTGGCGGCCAGCACTGACACCGTCAGCACGACGCGGATAGTTTTCATCGCAAGGTCTCTCTCTAATTGTTATTGGATTGCCGTTGCGATGGTGCAAGCAAGTGCGCCTGATTTGCTGGTCTTCTCAATCAATTCATCTGTCTCTACAGGCTGGGTAGCGCCAGCTTGACGCCCCTCTATTGCCCCACCCTGCGGACCACCGCTTTCGTTGCAATGACCTGCGACAGCACAGGCCGCATTCCTACTATCGCCCTATCAACTGCGACAGCACGGCGGCGCCGCATGCCCTGACAATCGCGCCCTAACAATAAAGAGGAGTTGTCATGACTGAAGATGTCTTGCTGTATGAAACCATCGGCCCGGTTGCGCGCCTGACGCTCAACCGTCCCAAGGCGATGAACGCGCTGAACCTGGCGGTTCTCTTCGAACTCGAACAGCATCTGGGCGAGATCGCCGCCGATGATGACCTGCGGACGGTGATCCTTACCGGCAGCGGTCCGGCCTTCTGCGCGGGTGCCGATCTGAAAGAAGTCCTCGCGGGCTCCAGCCTGGCCGCTGGCGAAGCCGACTTTCTCGACCGTGCCAATCAGGTCTTCGGCCTGCTGCGCAATTTCCCCAAACCGGTGATTGCCGCGCTCAACGGCGTGACCATGGCCGGCGGCCTGGAACTGGCCATGTGCGCAGACATCGTGGTCGCTGCGCAAAGTGCGACCCTAGCTGACGCTCACGCCAACTTCGGCGTGTACCCAGGCGCCGGTGGCGCGGCGGTGCTGCCGCGGCTGATCCCGCTGAACATGGCGATGTACCTGCTGATGACCGGCAAATCCTTGTCGGCCACCGAAATGAAAGTCTACGGCCTGGTCTGTGAAGTCCACGCCGATGCAGCCCTCGCCGACGCCGCCCTGGCCTTGGCGCAACAGATCGCCAAAAAGAGCCCGATTGCCCTGCGCCGCATGAAAGAAGTGGCTCGCGCCTCGTCCGACAAATCCCGCGACGACGCCTTGCAGCACGAGCAAGTGATGTTGCGTCAGCACCTGCGCACCGCCGACTTCCAGGAAGGCTTGCTGGCGTTCGGAGAACGCCGTGCACCGCACTTCAAAGGCTATTGAGCCGCAACGCCCCCAAGGCTTTGCACGCGATCACCTCACAGGAACAGACAATGAACGATATCTACGTAGTAGGCGTTGGCATGACGCCGTTTGGCCGGCTGCTGGAGCGCAGCGTCTATGACATGGTCGACGAAGCCGTCGGCCTGGCCTTGAAGGATGCCGGCGCCACCGTCGGCGACATCGGCTCGGCGTATTACAGCACCATGACCAACGGCATGCTCCAGGGCCAGACCGGCATTCCCGGACCGATCGCCATGCGCCGGCTCGGCATCGAGGGCGTACCAGTTTTCTCCGTGGAAAACGCCTGCGCCTCCGGCTCTTCGGCATTCAATCTGGCGACCCTGGCCCTGCGGGCCGGCCAATGCGACATCGCCCTGGCGGTCGGCGCCGAGAAGATGAACATCCCGGACAAGGCAAAGATGTTCGCCGTGTTCGATGGCGGCTGGGACGTATCCACCGTCGAGCAAAACAAACACACCCTGCTGGCCATGGGCGAAGGCATCGTGCCGCCGCCGGGCACCGTCTCCGAACGTCCTTACAGCGTGTTCATGGACGTGTATGCCGCCATCTGCCGCAACCACATGTTGCGCTACGGCACCACCCAACGGCAGATCGCGGCCGTCGCGGCGAAGAACCACCAACACTCGGTACACAACCCGCTGGCGCAGTTCCAGCAGGCATTCAGCATCGATGAAGTCCTGGCCTCGCCGCCGATCTGCTACCCGCTGACCACCTTGATGTGTTCGCCAATCAGTGACGGCGCGGCCGCCGTAGTGCTGTGCAACGCCGACGGCTTGAAGCGTTTGAAAAATGCCGGTGATCGCGCCGTTCGTGTGTTGGCCAGCGTCGTGCAGACCGGAACCCACCGTGGCCTGGATGAGCCGGAAAAAATCGTCGCCCACCTCGCGGCGCAAAAAGCCTACGCCCTGGCCGGTGTCGATCCATCCGACGTCAGCGTGGCGGAAGTCCATGACGCCTCGGCCATCGGCGAAATCCTCAATGCCGAATCGTTGATGCTGGTGCCCTTCGGCGAAGGCGGTCCGGCTGCCGAACGTGGTGATTTCACCGTTGGCGGTCGCATGCCAATCAACCCATCGGGCGGTCTGGAATCCAAGGGCCACCCGATCGGCGCCACCGGCCTGGGACAAATCCATGAGTTGGTCACGCAGTTGCGCGGCGAAGCCGGCAAGCGTCAGGTCGACGGTGCACGCATCGCGATTCAGGAAAACGGTGGGGGCTTGTTCGGCATCGAAGAAGCCGTGGTCGCCGTGAACATTCTCGCCAAACAGTAAAAACACACCATTTTAAGGAGAGCCCCATGGGACATGTCATGCGTACCCCGGAACAACAGGAAGCCGTCGAGAGTTTCCGCCGTTTCCTCGCCGACAAGATCGACCCGATCTTCAACAAGGAGTACCGCGACAAGTTCATCCCGCGCGAGAAAATGGCCGAGGTCATGCGCCAGCTCACCGAGTTCGGCATGGTCTCGGGCGCAGTCAGTGAAGCCAATGGCGGCCTGGGCCTGGACTGGTTGACCATGACCATGCTGTTCGAAGAAGTCGCTGCCTGCTCGGTGGACTTGGCGACGCCCGTGGTCATCAACTCGTTCGGCGCGCAAATGCTGGAAAAACTCGCCCCCGATCACCTGCGTGAACGTTATCTGCCAGGCCTGATCAGTGGTGATCTGTTTGTCAGCGTGGGCATCTCGGAGCCGGACGTTGGCTCCAACGTGCTGGAGATCAAAACCCGCGCCCGCCGCGACGGTGACGACTTCATCATCAATGGCGAAAAGACCTGGATCAGTAACGGCTCCTACTCCGACTTCCTGATCTGCACCTGCCGCACCGGCGATGATCCGCGCAAAGGCTTGACGCACTTTTTGCTGGACCGCAAAGAGCACCCGTACGAAGTCCGGAACATCCACAAGATGGCCTGGAACAGCCAGTCCACCGCGCAGATTTTCCTCAATGATGTGCGCGTGCCGGCCAGCAACATCATCGGCAACGAAGGTGAAGCGCTGAAAAACACCCTGTCGTTCTTCGAACGCTCGCGCGTGTTCGTCGCCGCCCAAGGCCTGGGCATTGGCCGTCGCGCACTGGAAGAAGCGGTGCGTTACGCCAAAGAACGCAAGCAGCACGGCAAGCTGATTGCTGGCCACCAACTGATCAGCGGCATGCTCGCGGAAATGGCCACCCATGTGGATGCCGCACGCCTGCTGACCTACCGCGCTGCCGAGATGATCGGTGCCGGTATCCCGGCAGAAATGGAAGCGGCCATGGCCAAGTACTTCGCCTGTGAAGCGGCCGTGACCATTGCCCGCCAAGCCGTGCAGATCCATGGCGGCGCCGGTGTCACCACCGACTTCCTGGTCGAGAAACTGGCCCGTGAAGCCATCATCGTGCCGATTCCGGAAGGCACCACGCAGATCCAGCAATTGATCATTGGCCGCGCCCTGACCGGGGTCAACGCGTTCTGACTCAACATCGATTCGATACCTGACAACAAATCACCCGGCTCCGTGGAGCCGGGCCACAAACAGGGACACATCATGCGTATTCAAGACAAAGTCATCGTGATCACCGGCGGCGCCTCGGGTCTGGGCCTGGCCACCGCACATTATCTGGTCGAAGAAAAAGCCGCGCGCGTGGCAATTTTCGACCTGAACATCGAAGCCGGGGAAAAAGCCGTGGCCGACCTCGGCGCGGATCGCGCAATGTTCGTGCAGACCGACGTCAGCGATGAAACCTCGGTGCAAAACGCCGTCAATGCCGTCATTGCGAAGTTCGGTGCGATTCACGTCTGCATCAACGGCGCGGCCGTGCCGACCGGCTTCAAAGTGTTGGGCAAGGAAGGCAAGGCGGCACCGCTGTCGCGCTTCGCCCAGGCCACCGCGATCAACCTCAATGGCGTGTTCAACGTCATGTCCAAGTGCGCCGAGCACATGGCGAACAACGAAGCCGAAGCCGGCGAAGAACGCGGCGTGGTGATCAACGTCTCTTCCGGCGCCGCTTATGAAGGCCAGGTCGGTCAGTGCGCCTACGCGGCGACCAAGGCTGGTGTGATCGGCATGAACATGCCGGCGGCTCGTGAACTCGGTGAAATTGGCGTACGGGTCAACGCTATCGCCCCGGGCCTGTTCCTGACCACCATGGTCGCCGGCCTCGACGAGAAGATCCTCAACTCCCTGAAGGCGCAGATGGAAGCACCCAAGCGCCTGGGTGACATGCGCGAGTTTGCTCATTGCTGCGCGTTTCTCATCGAAAACGCCTACGTCAACGGCGAGACTATCCGCCTTGATGCCGCGTCGCGCATGCGTGCCCGTTAATCCGTCGCAACGATTTTTACGGGCCACTCAGAGCAATCAACCATGAAGATGAATTTTTGCCGGATCATGCGCCTGCTCGCACTGCGCCACCGCGAGCAGGAGGCCATCGTCAACGTCGAACGCAATCGACGTTACACCTATGAGCAATACCACCTGCTGACCAACCGCATCGCCGATGTCCTGCGCAACACCCTTCAGGTGCGGGCGGGCGAACGCTTCATGCTGATCCTGGAGAACGACAACCTCAGCCTGATGATGTTTCCCAGCACCTTCAAGCAAGAAGGTACGGTGGTCATGACCAACCTGCGTGACCCGCTCGAAGAGCACGCGCGGCAGATCGATCTGGTCAACCCCAGGGTGGTGTTTCTTGAAACCCGCCTGCTGGACAGTTACTACGACATGCTGCGCAGCCGCGGCTGCGAGATTGTGGTGATGGACCCGCCCTCCGCCGAGCAAGCCACGCTGACCGGCGTGCACAGCTTCTGGTCCTTGGTGGACGCCGCGTCCGATGCCGATAACGACGTGACCCTCGATACCGACAAACACATCTGCATGTTGCGCTTTACCGGTGGCACCACCGGCAAAGGCAAGTGCGCGATGTACTCGATCGACAACTGGATGGCCTGCCGTGACGCAGCCTTCATCAACACCGACCTGGGGCTGTCCAGCGCAACACGGTTGCTGCATGTCTCGCCGCTGTCCCATGGGACCTTGATGCTGTTCTTCCCGACGGTCTATGGCGGCGGCACCAACCTCACCATGAACCAACTGGACATGGAGTCCTGGCGCGAGCAGGTCGAACAGGAACGTGTGACTCACTCGTTCCTGGTGCCGACCGTGCTGTACCGCTTGCTGGAAATGCAGCGCGCAGCCCCCAAGGACTTCTCGTCCCTGACCACCTTGATCTACGGTGCGGCGCCCATGAGCCCGGACAAATTGGGTGAACTGGTGGAGTGTTTCGGGCAGATTTTCATCCAGGGTTACGCCGCTACCGAAGCACCGATGGTGATCTCGGCCCTCGACAAGGCCGCCCACCAACCCGGTGATGCGACAACCCTGCGCCACCTCTCCTCGGCTGGCCGAGCGACGCCAGGGGTGGAAGTGTTCATCACCGATGCCCATGGCATCCCCCTGCCCGTCGGTGAAACCGGTGAAATCCGCATCCGCTGCAAGGCCGTCATCAAGGGTTACTACCAAAACCCCGAAGCCACCGCGGCCGAATTCTGCGACGGTGCGTGGAAGTCTGGCGATCTGGGCTACATCGACGCCGATGGCTACCTCTACATTGTTGACCGGCTCAAGGACATGATCATCAGCGGCGGTTTCAATGTTTATGCGGTGGAGGTCGAGGCCGCCTTGGCCGCACATCCGGCGGTACTGATGGCGGCGGTGGTCGGTATTCCCCACGCCGAATGGGGCGAGGCGGTTCACGCCGAAGTGATACTGCGCAGTGGTTTGAGCATCAGTGCGGAAGAACTGATCGCCCAGACCCGGGCCCGGCTCGGGGGTTACAAGGCACCCAAGTCACTGATATTTGTCGATCAACTGCCGACCTCGGTGGTCGGCAAGGTCCTGCGCCGGCAAGTGCGCGACAAATACTGGCAGGGTTCGACGCGCAAGATCAGCTGAAGTTTCAAGACTCGGGGGCTCGCTGTGTGCCGGCAGCGACGCCCTCCGGGCTCATTGCTGTAAAAGATTTGATACCAGCGTTCGAACCCGTGGAAATAGCTACTTGATGTTTCAAGCATTATACCTACGCTCATTCAGGGGAAATTGGTTTCCAGGCGAGCGTCGGGGGGGCTCTTCTTAAGACAACGATGTCGTGTCAAAGGAGCTCAGCATGAACCAGACAATGTTATCCGCGTTGTTCACTGCTTCAACACTGCTGTCTACAGTGGTCGCCCCCACCCTGGCGCAGGCAGCCGATAAACCTCCTCCCAACATTGTGGTGATCATGGCCGACGACATCGGCTGGTTTAATATCGGTGCCTACAACCAAGGCATGATGGCCGGTCGAACGCCGAACATCGACACCCTCGCGGCCCAAGGCATGCGCTTTACCGACTACTACGCCGAGGCCAGTTGCACGGCCGGTCGCGCCAACTTCATCACCGGTGAACTGCCGATCCGCACCGGCCTCACCACCGTCGGCCAGGCGGGCTCGCCCATCGGTATTCCGGTCGAGGCCCTGACGATTGCCACCACCCTCAAGTCCATGGGCTATGCCACTGGCCAGTTCGGTAAAAACCACCTGGGAGACCTGAACGAATTCCTGCCGACCGTTCACGGTTTCGATGAGTTCTTTGGCTACCTCTATCACCTTGATGCCATGGAAGATCCATCGCACCCCAACTATCCGCAGAACCTCAAGGATGTCGTCGGGCCACGGAACATGGTGCACAGCTGGGCGACCAACACCGACGACCCGACGGTCATGCCACGCTGGGGCAAGGTCGGCAAACAGAAAATCGAAGACGCGGGTACGTTGTACCCGGAACGGATGAAAACCGTCGACGATGAAATCCTGGCCAAATCCCTGGACTTCATCGACAAGGCCAAGAAAGACAACAAACCCTTCTTCGTGTGGCTGAACCCGACCCGCATGCACGTCACCACCCACCTTTCCGACAAGTACGAAGCCATGCGTAACTCGGAGAACGACTGGACCATCCAGGAAGCCGGGATGGCGCAGGTCGACGACATCGTTGGCGATGTGATGAGGAAGCTCAAGGACCTGGGTGTCGACGACAACACCATCGTGGTATTCACCACCGACAACGGCGCCGAGAACTTCACCTGGCCGGACGGCGGTCAAACTCCATTCGCTGGCGGCAAGGGCACCGCGCTGGAAGGCGGCTTCCGGGTTCCGGCCATCGTGCGTTGGCCTGGACAGGTTCCGGCGAACAAGGTTGAGAACGGCATCATGTCCGGCATGGACTGGTTCCCGACCTTTATCACCGCAGCGGGTAATCCGAACATCACCGATGAACTGCTCAAGGGCAAACAGATTGGTGACAGGAACTACAAAGTTCATCTGGACGGTTACGACCAGACTGCAATGATCACCGGCAAAGGCCCTTCCACTCGCCACGAGATCATGTACTTCACTGAAGGGACCCTCGCCGCGGTGCGGATCGATGACTTCAAGTACCGCTTCACCGATCAGCCCAACGGCTGGATCGGCAGCACCGTGAAGCTCGATATGCCGGTGCTGACCAACTTGCGTCTGGACCCCTTTGAGCGGACCGGTTTCACTGGCTCTTATGAGTACATGAGCTGGTTCTTGTATGAGTTCTGGCGCTTCCAGTTCGTCCAGAAGGAAGTCGCCAAGGTGGCCATGACCGCGATTGAATACCCACCGATGCAGAAAGGGGCCAGCTTCAATCTGGATCTGGTCAAGGAGCAGATCCAGAAAGCCATCTCCAGTCAGGCGGGCAAATAAAAAACTCACCTGCAATGGACCGATGAGCGAGCAGTCGCTCATCGGCTATAGGAGCTGTCATGTTTTCACGACATTGTGGCTTTCCCCTTTCGGCACTGGCCCTGCTGACGTTCTGTTGCAGTCAGGCTCAGGCAGGAGGAATTATTCTGTATGAGGTCGGCACCGATAACACTGGCCTGGCCAATGCCGGTGCGGCCGCCCGGGCTCAAGGGCCCTCGACCATTGCCAGCAACCCCGCGGGCTTGAGCTATTTGCAGGGCACCCAGATCACTGCCGGTGCGCAGATCCTCTACGGCAACCTGAAGTTCGATCGCGATTCCAATACCAACAGCGGTGGGCCCGGCAGCGGCAATGCCCTGGACCCAACCCCGGGCGGCAGTTTCTTTATCAGCCACATGCTGGATGACCACTGGAGTGTCGGCTTTGGCTCCTACGGCGATTTTGGTCTGGCAGCCGACTACCGAAATGGCTGGTCCGGACGCTATTTTTCCGAGCAATCGAGCCTCGCCGGCCTTTCCCTGGTGCCCAGCGTGGCTTATCGCTTCAATGATCAGTGGTCAGTCGGCCTTGGGGTCAAGGCCATGTACGGCATGTTGAAGTCCCAGACGGCCATCGACCGTTCCCCCCTGGGCTTGACCGATCGCGGCGACGGGCAACTCAAGTACCAGGACGACACCTGGGGCTACGGCGCTAATCTCGGCGTCATCTACGCCCCACAACCCGGTACGCGGATCGGCCTGGCCTACACCAGCAAAGTCAATCTGGACTTCAAGGACAAGCTGGACATCAAAGGCAATGGTCCGGCGCTGGACCGCTTGAACGGCCTCGACACCAAGCTCAGCATGAAAGTGCCACAAACCGCGACCCTCAGTTTGTTCCAACAACTCGACCCACAATGGGCTTTTTTGGCTACAGTCAATTGGCAGGACTGGTCGCAGTTCGGTGACGTCAATGTACAAGTGGACACCTCGGCCGCTGGCGCGCAATCGACCACGGTCAATGCCCACTACAAAAACACTTGGCAGCTGGCTCTGGGTACGCAATACCAGGCCACGCCTAAACTGTTATGGAATGCCGGCATCGCCTACGACTCCAGTGCCGTGTCGGACGCCAACCGAACCCTGAGCGCACCGATGGGTGAGTCCTGGCGACTGGCGACCGGGGCCACCTATGCACTGAACAAGGACACGGATGTAAACGTCAGTTGGGCCTTGGTCTGGCTGGGCGATCTACCGATTGACCAGAGCAAATCCGTATCCGGCGTTCGAACCTCAGGGCAGTTCGATAATGCCTGGATTCAAGCTGTAACCGGCAACATGACGTGGCGCTTCTGACGCCCTGCAACCGAATAAAATGACTTTACCCATGGAGTAAAAATATGAACCTGACCAGAAAATTGTTTGTCGGTGTTGCCTTGACCAGCCTGCTGCTCGGCGGTTGCACCTCAAAAATCACCGAGAAGGAACAGTACTCAGGGTTCCTTCCCAACTACAACAACCTGCAAGAAGTCACCACAGCCAGTGGCGAGAAAGCCATGCGCTGGGTGACCCCGTCCTGGAACCCGAACGCTTACGACACGGTAGCCTTCAAGCGGCTGGAACTGTATCCGGCACCTAAGCCCAATGAGCGGGTCAACCGTCAGACTCTGGATCAACTGCAAACCTACATGACCGACAACGCCAAGAGCGTACTGAGTCAGAAGTACCGCGTGGTACCGAACGTTCAGTCAGCCCCTGCCGGTTCGCGAGTATTGGTTATACGCGCCGCGATTACCGGGGTCACGGCCTCTAACGAAGGCATGAAATGGTATGAAGTGGTTCCGATCGCGGCCGCGGTAGGCGCGACTCAGGCGGCCACCGGTCACCGCGACCAGGACACCGAGTTGTACATCGAAGCCGAGATGATCGACGCGAGCAACGGCCAGGTCGTGGCCAAAGTGGTGCGCAAGGTCTTGGGTGAGCAGTTGAAAAATGCAAGCCAGCCGGTGACCGCTAACGATTTCAAACTGGCGCTCAAAAAGCTGGACAGCGACCTGCAGGCATTTCTCAGATAACAACGGGGTGTATCGCCGGCTCAGCCTGCATGGCTGAGCCGGTGGTCACTACAGATACCAACGGTATTCGCGCGCACTGATTTCCTGCATAAACGCCAAATGGTCCTGGCGCTTGTTCTCGCAGTACACATCAACAAACTCCGCTCCCAACCCCTCACGCAGCTGTGGCTGATGCTGCATGGCGCGCACGGCTTCGAGCATTTCCAGCGGGAAGTCGATCCCGCTGCTGCGATCTTCATTGAGTGGCACGATCGGCTCACGGCCGGCTTCCAGCCCCTGCTCCAACCCCACCAGAATCGCCGCCAGAACCAGATACGGATTGGCATCCGCGCCAGCGAGACGATGCTCGATCCGCAGATTTTTCGAATCCGAATCGGGAATCCGCACACAGGCATCGCGATCCTCGAAACCCCAGCTGGCACGTGTCGCCGCGTTCACCGTGCCGCCCAAACGACGCAGTGCGTTCTGGTTCGGCGAAAAGATCGGCATGCAATGCGGCAACAGCTCCAGGCAACCGGCCACCGCATGCCGCAGCGCCTGCTGCTGGTTGGCCGCCAGCAGGTTTTTACCCTCCGCGTCATAGAGGCTGACATGCACATGCATGCCGCTGCCCGGATGCTGCAAGTAAGGCTTTGCCATGAAGCTGGCGCGGTAACCGTGCTTGAGCGCAACGCCACGGGTGCAGCGGCAAAACAGCGCCGCCCAGTCAGCGGCACGCAGACCGTCATCGAGGTGACCGAAATTGATCTCGAACTGACCCGGCCCAAGCTCGGCAGTGATCACCGTGGTATCGATGCCTTGCGCCCGCGCCGCTTCGACCATTTCATCGAGTACCGGAGAAAAACGCGAGAGTCGTTCAATGTGCATGTTCGGCTGGTCATCGGCATCGTCCGACAGCACATCGCGGGGGTACTGTGGCTGCCCTTCACGCAGCTGTTTATCGAACAGATAGAACTCCAGTTCGAATGCCACCACCGGATGAATACCCTTACCGCGCAACCGCTCCAGCACGTGTGCGAGGACTTCACGCGGCTCGAAGACAATCGGCTTTTCAGTCCCGTCCGAGGTAATCAGCATCTGCCCCAGTGGCTTTGATTCCCAGCTCACCGGCTTGAGCGTGCCCGGCACCAGGCGGCGCAAAGCATCCGGGTCGCCGTCGTTAAAGCAGTAGTCGCCGATTTTAAACAACCCGCCCTGCACACCCAGTAGCACGCAGTTCTGCGGCAGTTTCAACGCACTGCCGGCAGCCACCTTTTCGAGCATCTCTATCGGATAGCGTTTGCCGTAGAAATGCCCTGGAATATCCAGGGCAATCAGGTCGACATAGCGCACCTCAGGGTAGCGTTGGCGAAAAGCACGAACCTCGGCCAGCAGATCAGAGCAGGCAGCATCCATCATCGTTGTTCCTTTTATTGTTTTCAGGTGTAAACCCAAAGCACTCGCGTGAGCTGCTCAGTGAGGTTGCCGTAACGACAGCGCGTGTGGCTGTCGAGCTGAAAGCTGTCGCCGGCCTGCAAGGTCACCGGCTCAGCGTCATCGCCCAACCACAGCGTCAACGCCCCTTCCAGGACGTAGCCGCCCTGCTCGGAGCTGTCGCTCAAGTGCCGCTCGCCACTGCTGGCCCCGGCCTCCAGTTGGCTTTCGAGCATCGAGAAGGATGCCCTCATCTTCGGCGAGACCAGAATGTCGGTAATCCCGTTGGCGTAATACAGCGTGCGGCGCTCATCCGGCCGGGTCACCCAAGGCAACACCTTGGGTTTTGGCAAGCTGTAGAAATAGGTGGTCGGCACCCCGAGGGCTTCGCTGATCGCGGTCAGGTCCGCCACTGTCGGCCGAGACAAGCCCCGCTCGACTTGCGAAAGAAAGCCCACAGAACGGTCGATTTTGTCGGCGAGTTCCTTGAGGGTGTATTTCTTGTGCTTGCGCAGATCGTGAATAAGGATCGCCAGCGCTGCGATTTCTTCTTGTTTGTTCATGGCAGGACTTCCGGAAGATGAGTCATCAAATGCTGTCGCGCAGTCGGTACCAGGCCTTGCCGATGGCTTCCAATGGCGCGGCCAGGTATTTACCGCCCGGAAAGCTGCCATTACTCAAACCCTGATACAAGGCCAGCTCATCCACCTGGCCGAGAATCGCATCGGACACGGCACGGGCGCCGGCCAAAGTCGGGAGCACACCGTGCCCGGAATAGCCCTGTAGCCAGTAAAGATCGCCACGCCGGCCAATGTCAGGCGTGCGTTTGAGGGTCAGGTCGATATGCCCGCCCCAGGCGAATTCCACCTCGACACCTTTGAGCTGCGGGAAGACTCGCTCCAGATACGACCGTGTCGCGGCGGCGATATCCTTGGGCATCCCGCCCAGGTAGGTGCAACCACCACCGAACAGCAGGCGGTTATCCGGTGTGCGACGGAAGTAGTCGAGGACGAACTGGTTGTCGGTGACGCAGACATTGCTCGGCAGCAGTGCCGTGGCCTGCTCTGCTGTCAGCGGCGCAGTGGCCACCTGATAAGTACCCACTGGCAACACGCAACGGGCCAGTTCAGGGTCCAGCTGATCGAGGTAGGCGTTACACGCCAACACCAGCACATTCGCCCGAATGCTGCCGCGCTCGGTGGTGACCACGTACTGATCACCTGCTTCGCGATAGCTCAGCGCTTTGCTCTGTTCGTAGATGCGGCCGCCCGCGCGCTCGATGGCCGCGGCCAGGCCGAGCGCCAGTTTCAGCGGATTCAGATGCGCGCCTTCGGGATCATAGAGCCCCGCCTGATAACGCTCACTGGCAACCCACTGCGGCAATTCTTCCCGCGTGATGAACTGCAAGCCATCGTGACCCCACTTATGGCTGGCCTCGCGCTGCCACTCAGTCAGGAGGCTGACCCGACGCGGCATGACCGACGTCCACAAATGTCCAGCTCGATAATCGCAGTCGAAACCATGGCGTCCAGGCAAATCACGCAACTCCTGCGCCGCCCAGCGCATGCCGTCCCACAAGCGCCGCGCGCGTTCATAACCCAAGGCAGCCTCTAACGGCGGCATGTCACACGACCAACCGAGAATCGCCTGCCCACCATTGCGCCCCGAGGCGGCCCAGGCAACGCGACTGGCTTCCAGCAACGTCACGCGCTTGCCGGCCAAGGCCAGGCGCAATGCGGTATGCAGACCGCTGAAACCGGCGCCGACGATCACAACTTCAGTGTCCTGTTCCCCCACCAGCGCGGGCCGAGAGCTCAGGAGATTGGCGCAACTGTGGGCGTAATAGCTGGCGACATGTCGCTTGGACTGCTGAAACATTCGGGCACCCATGAAATTATGTTTTTATAATTTCATGAAAAACTACAGCATAAATTTCACAGACGCAACACTCGACCGATCCCTGATAAACCGAATGCTCGCTTTCGCTGCTTTACTGTAGGGGTAGAGCCTGCCAATCGGGGCCTCAGCTTCACTGAGTCACCCCGCCACTGCCGACTCCAACGGAAAACACCGCCCCGGAGAGTTGTCATGTCCCTGCACACCGTCGCCCGTTTTGCCGACCTGCGTGAAGACCGTGGTACTCGCGTAGAAATCGGTTCGCTGCAGATTGTGCTGCTGCGGGCCGGCGAGCGGGTCTACGCCTATCAGGGCGAATGTCCGCATGCGCAGGCCCCGCTGGATGAAGGTGTGGTCTGCAATGGTCGGCTGATCTGCCCGTGGCACAAGGCGATGTTCACGGTCGAGGACGGCCAGGTGTGCGAACCGCCGGCCCTGAGTGGGCTGACCCGCTATCCGGTCAAGGTGATCGATGGCGATGTTCAGGTGGACGACCAACCGCTTGCGCCCAACGAGGTGGCTCAGGCCCCTGATTCACGCTGCTTCGTGATCGTCGGTGCAGGCGCTGCGGGAACAGCCGCCACTGCCGCCCTGCGGGAACAAGGCTTTGCCGGCCGCCTGGTGTTGATCGATCGTGAATCGGACCCAGGCTATGACCGGACGGTACTGAGCAAATATGTCCTCGCCGGGGAAATGTCCCCTCAGGAAACGCCGCCATTGCTGGATGAGTTCTTTTACAACAAGCAGAAAATCGAGCGTGTCAAAGGTGAGGTCATCCGTCTTGATGTGGCCGCCAAACGGGTTTCCCTGGCTGACGGGCGCACCTTCGACTACGACGCCGCGCTCCTGGCCAGTGGCGGTGAACCCAGACCGCTTTCGGTAAAGGGCACGCATCTGCACAACATCCTGATGTTGCGCTCGCGAGCGGACGCCGAGCGCATTCTCCAAACGGCAAAACCTGGCGCCCGCGCGGTCATCATCGGTGGCAGCTTCATCGGCCTGGAATCGGCATCGGCCTTGCGCCGCCATGGTCTGGAAGTCAGCGTGGTCACCCACCATGCAACACCGTTCAGCCAACTGTTCGGAGAGCGCATCGGCCTGGCGATTTTGTCCCTGCACGAAGACCACGGCGTGGTCTTTCACACCGCTACCCAGCCGAAAGCATTCGAGGGCCAGGACAACGTTGAGGCCGTTTTGCTCGAAGATGGTCAAAGACTTCCCGCCGACCTGGTGTTGGTCGGCATCGGCGTCAGCCCGGTCACCGAGCTGCTCGAAGGCATTGAGCTGAACGACGACGGTGGATTACCGGTCAACGAAGACATGCGCGCCGCGCCTGGCCTGTGGGCCGCCGGCGACATCGCATCCTTTGCCTTGCAAGGCGTTCCCACACGCATCGAGCACTGGCGCCTGGCCCAACAGCAGGCGCGGATCGCTGCGCAGAACATGTTGGGGGGTGAAACACGCTATGCGGACGTGCCGTTCTTTTGGACGTATCACTTCGACAAGACCTTCGAGATGCTCGGTCACGCCGATCAATGGGACCGGATCGTTTTCGAGGGCAACCCCGAGCAATACGCCTTCATCGCGTTGCTGTGCAAGGGGGAACAGGTCGAGGCCGTCGTCGCCTGCGAGTACTCGCGGCAAATGGCGTTACTGGCCGAGCGAATGAAACTGCCGTTGCTGCGCGAGGAGGCCCTGCAAATCATTCGGCAGATGGTCGCGCAAGAAGGCTGAATCCACACAAAAGGCAAGGTACTTGTAAGAAATTTCGCCACTAATCAACATTAAAAACAACAACATCGCACACTCAACATTAATAGCGATAAGAATCCATGGTTCTTATGAGGAAAGAATTGAACACACCCACCCTCATCGCCAATCTTAATATCAAACAGCAAACACCCTAACGCATCGTTATTAATAAAATAGTTTTAAACAATTAACAGGCATTACGCCGCCATCGCCCATTGCATATTTATCCGCGCCTGCTTAACTGCAAAAACTGCTGATGAGAGCAGTCTTCGCAACACCACGGAAGGAGTCGTTATGAGCAATTCAACTGGCCATAGCATGCCCCCCTATGGGGTGGCCATCCAAGGCGCGATCAAGGCAGGCAACCTGCCGCAAATGAAGACGCTGCTGAAACAACGCGATGCATCCAAGCCAGAACCCAAAGAGCTAAGTACTGCTTACGAGCAGTTGGCAAAGGAAGTCGCTCGCCTGGAAAAGCACTAACGCTTTTTCCACTCTATCTATTGCAATGGAGGCAATTATGTCTGGTTCTAATCAACAGCCTGTCGGTTTGTTCCCACTCTGCTATCGAATTGGCACTTCGGCACCCGGCGCACAAAACCTGGCACTCAATCTCCTGGTTTTTACACCTGAGCAAACGGTAAGCGGTACTGCCGCAATCACTCAGGCAACCAACCCACCGCTGGATGTGCATTCCGATGTCTGGGGTGAGTACACCTACATGACGGTGATGAAACCCGGCGTCAGCAAAATCCTGATCACCGTTCAAGGCAACAATGGCGGCCCGGGCTCGAACTCCATCGTGAATTTCAAGTTGCATCTGGTGGTCGGTAGCGACTGGAAAGAAGGCGTCGCCAACTACGAGTACTTCAATGGCCAGCGCTGGGTTCAGGTCAATGCGCCCGCTCATCTCGTCGAGTCGGTGCCCTCCTACGCCCATGTACTGCCGTTGGAACCCGGCCCGGTGATTCCGGCATATTCACCGGTCCTGCCGCTGTACGCCGCGCCGATTCAGAGTGCCATTGCCAGCGGTAACCTGGCCCATATGAAAAGTCTGGCGAGCCTTGCCAAACAACAACTGGACCAACAACCACAGCTGCAGAGTGCGCTTGAAGCGGCCAAGGGTGAAATCAGCCGGCTGGAACGCCGCTGACCGGCCACTGAACGTGCCTGGCTTGTCCTGAATACCACTAAGGGAGTTGCACCATGTCAATTGGACTTTTTCACACCCGCCTCAACGTTACCAGCTCGCTATTGGGCGCACCGGTTTTAACCCTCGATCTGCTGGTGGATACCGTCAACAAGAAAGTCAGCGGTGTGGCCAGCATTTTTCAAAGTACCTACCCACCCCTCAACTTCCGTGCGCGGGTATGGGGTAGTTACTCCGAGGCCAAACTGATCCCCGAGGCGGAAAGCCACATCATCCTCACTTTGGATGGCAGCCCAAGTGGCCCTAACAGCAATATCGCCCAGACCTTCGATCTGCGGGGGATTCTAGGTGCCGATTGGGCCAGCGGTTTTGCCGACTACAAGTACTACGATCAGGACCACTGGACTACAGTGAGACACGCAGCCGTCAGCCAGGCCCCGGCGGTGCGCCAGGAGCGCTCGGAGCAGGCGCACTATCCTCACGTGCCGCTCTACGCCGTCGCGGTACAACAAGCGCAAACCAGCGGTGATCTGGCGCAACTGAAGTCGGTAGTGAGCCAGGGCGAACAGCAACTGGCCCACAGCGGTGCCTTGCGCAGCGCACTGGAGCAGTTGCACGCAGAAATCGCCCGACTGGAAGCACGCTAACCGGCAATGCCCGGGCTTGGCCAAACTACCAGTGGCCGAGCCCGGGATCTTTCGCACCCAGAGGTAAATCCGCTCGCGCCGTTGACGCTAAGGAAGGCGCGAACACTTCGATGGATTCGTGCCGCGTACGTGTCTGTGCGCAAGGATTTCCCATGTCAGACAATCGCCCTGCCCGCTACCTCAGTGAAACCGACCTCAAACGCTACGTGCCGGTCCATGTGGTCTGGGAAATCACCCTGGCCTGCGATCTCAAATGCCTGCATTGCGGCTCACGCGCAGGCCATCGACGCCCCGATGAACTGAACACCCGGGAATGCCTGGACGTCATCGATTCCCTCGCAGCACTCGGCACCCGCGAGATCACCTTGATCGGCGGTGAAGCCTATTTGCGCAAGGACTGGACTCAGTTGATCCAGGCCATCCACAACCACGACATGTATTGCGCCATCCAAACCGGTGGACGCAACCTGACACCGGCGAAAATGCAGGCCGCGGTGGATGCCGGGCTCAATGGCGTCGGTGTTTCACTGGATGGACTGGCCCCGCTGCATGACGCCGTGCGCAATGTTCCAGGCTCTTTCGACAAGGCCGTGGACACCCTGCGACGCGCCAAACAATCAGGGCTTGCGGTCAGCGTCAACACCCAGATCGGCGCGGCTACCCTGCCCGATTTGCCCGAATTGATGGACCTGATCATCGAACTCGGTGCCACCCACTGGCAGATCCAGCTAACCGTCGCCATGGGCAATGCCGTCGATCATCCGGAGCTGCTATTGCAGCCCTACCAACTGCTTGAAGTGATGCCTTTGCTGGCGCGTCTCTACCGCGAAGGTGTCGATCGCGGCCTGCTGATGAACGTCGGCAACAATATTGGTTACTACGGCCCTTATGAGCACATGTGGCGTGGCTTCGGCGATGAGCGCGTGCACTGGACTGGCTGCGCGGCCGGGCAAACCGTGCTGGCACTCGAAGCCGATGGCACCGTCAAAGGCTGCCCGTCATTGGCAACGGTGGGCTTTTCGGGCGGTAACGTGCGCAACATGAGCCTGCACGATATCTGGCATTACAGCGAAGGCATGCACTTTGGCCGCCTGCGCGGCGTCGACGACCTGTGGGGCTACTGCCGCAGCTGCTACTACAACGATGTCTGCCGCGGCGGCTGCACCTGGACCTCGCACTCCTTGCTCGGCAAACCCGGCAATAACCCCTACTGTCATTACCGCACGCTGGACCTGCAAAAGCAGGGCCTGCGCGAGCGGATTGTCAAACTCGAGGACGCGGCACAGACGTCCTTCGCTGTCGGACGTTTTGACCTGATTACCGAACGCATCGATACCGGCGAAAAGGTCAACAGCGTCAGCGACAGCGGCCAGGTGATCAAACTGGCCTGGGCAAACCAGGGCCAGAAATCGCCTGATGAAGGCCGTATTCCGCCGCAACTGGCCCTGTGTCGCGGCTGCTTGCAGTACATCCATGAACATGAAGTCACCTGTCCACATTGCGCCGCCGATGTCGCCGCCGCAGAAGCCGAACACCAGGTAAACCGCGCCCGGCAACAAACCATCATCAATACACTCACCGGCCTGCTGGGGCTGCCGCAAAGCAACTTGATGTAGCGGCGGTCTCGACGGCTGGCGTGTACGGGAACACGCGCAAATAAAAACGCCACTCAATGAGTGGCGTTCTAGTGATGTACATATCAGGCATCGAGGTGTTTGCCCTGGAACCTCGCCCGGTAACGACCCGGACTTTCACCGGTCCACTTCTTGAACGCACGGTGGAACGCGCTGGGCTCCTGGAACCCGATCTGCTCGGCAATCGCTGTGATGCTCGATTGGGTCTGGCGCAGCTGTTCAAAGGCAACGCCGCGGCGCACCTCGTCCTTGATCTCTTGAAAGGAACAGCCTTCACGCTCCAGTTTTCGGCGAACGGTGCTAGGGCTCAGATGCTGTTCGATTGCAAAGGCCTCCAGGGTCGGCCATTGGCTGTAATGGCTGTTACGCAAACGCTGATGAACCTGCGACGCCAGGCCATGCTGGTTACGGAAACGAATCACCAGCCATTGCGGTGCACTGCGCAAAAATGCCTTGAGTGAAACAAGGTCTTGAACCACCGGCAATTGCAGATAACGACTGTCGAACTCGATCTCGGTGCGCTCGGCGCCAAAGGTCAGGTTGGCGCCCCAGAGCAATGAATCATCACTGAGCGATAAACGCTCATGACGAAAGTCTGCACGGTCGATGGGAATACGCCGCCCGCCCAGCCAGCACAGCAGACTGATCATCAACACCAGAAACGTCTCTTCACCGAAATGCGCGACGTCGCTGTTTTGCGCCCGAGTCTGCAAGCCGATGACCGCGCGCTTGCCACGCACTGTCAACGTGCCGCGAAAGTCACGCAGGAACAGCGCGAAATTGGCCAGGCACTGACGCATGGCTTTTTCCAAAGTCGGTTCCTGAATCAATGCCCGACAGATCAAGGCGAAACTGCCCGGTGGCATGCCATGGGAGTCCAGCTGGAAGAATTCGTCGTTCAACTCACGAATCTGCACCAGCCACAACGCAGCAAAAGCAGTGGCCGGTACCCGTGCACTAGGCTGATCCATCAGTTGCGGATCGATTCCCACCTGCTCAAGTACCGCCCGCAGACGCTGCGGATTTTCACGTAGCGCGTGGATCATTGGATACATGAAGTAGACAGCCACCGAATCCGTTTCCCGCATGTGATCGTCTCTCTCCCCATCATCTGAAAGTGGCAAAAAACGCCATCCGCCTTGAACAGTTCCGGCATAGGCCAGCGGCGCTGCTGATTCTAGACTCGTGCCCAACAAAAAAGACCTATTTCAGGGAAACAACATGAACCATTCCGATATTTTTGTTGTGAGCGCGGTCCGTTCTGCCATCGCAAGCTTTGGCGGATCACTCAAGGATGTGCCGCCTATCCAGCTGGCCACCGACGTTTGCCGCGCAGCCATTGAACGATCAGGCCTGGCGCCCGAACACATCGGTCACGCCGTGATGGGGCATGTGATCCCGACTGAAGCTCGCGACGCCTACATTTCCCGCGCTGTGGCGATCAATGCCGGCCTGACGAAAGAGACCCCCGCCTTCAACGTCAACCGCCTCTGCGGTTCGGGGTTGCAGGCGATTGTCAGTGCCGCGCAAAGCTTGATGCTGGGCGATGCCGGGGCCGCGCTGGCGGGTGGCGTCGAGTCCATGAGCCGTGGCGCCTACTTGTTGCCACAGGCACGCTGGGGCGCACGAATGGGCGACATGCAGGCCATCGACTACATGCTCGGCGTGCTGCAAGACCCGTTTGCCGGTTTCCACATGGGCATCACCGCAGAAAACATCGCCGAACACTACGGCATCAGCCGTCAGACCCAGGATGAATTGGCGCTGCTCAGCCAACAGCGTGCCGCCCGGGCGATTGCCGAAGGACGTTTTGCTGGGCAGATCGTGCCGATCGAAGTGGCAACCCGCAAAGGTACAGTTTCGTTTGCCACTGATGAGCATGTGCGAGCGGAGGTCAATGCCGAGCAATTGAGCCGTATGAAACCTGCGTTCAAAAAGGACGGCAGCGTCACCGCCGGCAACGCGTCGGGTCTGAATGACGGTGCCGGCGCACTGATCATGGCCACCGGGAAAATCGTTCAGGAACAAGGCCTCAAGCCCATGGCCCGACTGGTGGGTTATGCCCATGCAGGCGTCGAGCCTTCGATGATGGGACTGGGACCGATTCCCGCCACTCGCCTGGTACTCAAGCGCGCGGGCCTGACCGTTGCCGACCTCGATGTCATCGAGTCCAACGAAGCCTTCGCCGCCCAGGCCTGTGCGGTCGCGCAAGAACTGGGTTTCGATCCAGAGAAGGTCAACCCTAACGGTTCGGGCATCTCGCTGGGTCATCCGGTAGGCGCCACCGGTGCGATTATCGCCACCAAAGCCATTCACGAACTGCACCGCTGTCAGGGCCGTTATGCCCTGGCGACCATGTGCATTGGTGGCGGCCAAGGCATCGCCGTGTTGTTTGAACGGGTTTGACGGGAAGGACATGAAGATGAATCTGCAGAACATTGGCGTGATCGGCGCCGGCACCATGGGCAACGGCATTGCGCAAATCTGTGCACTGGCCGGCCTCAACGTGACCTTGCTGGACATTTCCGATGTCGCCTTGCAAAAGGCTCTGGCAACGGTGGGCAAGAACCTCGATCGACAGGTCGCCAAGGCGTTGCTGACCGAGGAGCAAAAGCACGCGGCCTTGGACAAGATCCGCACCAGCACCGACTACAGCACCCTGCACAACGTGCAGCTGGTGATCGAGGCCGCCACCGAAAACCTCGAACTGAAACGGCGGGTGTTGCAACAGATCGCTGCCCAGGTCAGCGCCGACTGCGTCATTGCGTCCAACACCTCATCGCTGTCGATCACCGAGCTTGCCGCCAGCGTCAGTTCGCCTGCGCGTTTCATCGGTCTGCACTTCTTCAACCCGGTGCCGGTGATGGGGCTGATCGAAGTGATTCGCGGCCTGCAAACCAGCGACGCGACCCATGCCCTGGCCCTGGAGTTGGCGCAACGTTTGGGCAAGACCGCGATCACCGCCGGCAATCGTCCAGGCTTTGTGGTGAACCGGATTCTGGTGCCGATGATCAATGAAGCGATCCTGGTGTTTCAGGAAGGCCTGGCCAGCGCCGAAGACATCGATGCCGGTATGCGTCTGGGCTGCAACCAGCCGATAGGCCCGCTGGCGCTGGCTGACCTGATTGGCCTGGATACGTTGCTGGCGATCATGGAAGCCTTTTACGACGGCTTCAACGACAGCAAATACCGCCCCGCTCCGTTGCTCAAGGAAATGGTCGCCGCCGGTTATCTGGGGCGCAAGACCGGACGTGGCTTCCATGCCTATGACTGAGCGTTGCTCACGCTTTGCCGAGAGCCGGGACAAAGCCCTGGAGCTGTTCGCCAGCAAGGGGTTTGGTCAGGTCGGTATGCGTGAGCTGGCAGCTTGCCTGGGGCTTGCCCCAGGCTCGCTGTATCACCATTACCCGAGCAAGCAACACTTGCTGCTCGACCTGATCGAGGAGTTTTACGAGGAATTGCTGGCAACCCTCGGACGTATCGAACGACAACCGCGAGACCTGCGCGACAGCCTGCAAAACATCATCCACGCGCACCTGAACCTGCATCGGGAAATGCCCTGGCATTTTCGTTTGGTGGAGCGCGACAGTGGCTGCCTGAACGAGGATCAGCAAGCGCGTGTGCGGCAATTGCAGGAGCGCTACGAACGGCAATTGTTGCTGATGCTCTGCCCCACGCCCCGACTCACTGAACAAGCGCTTCTGGCCGCTGGGCATGCCATTGCCAGTGTGCTCAACAGCGCGCCCAGCTGGTTGGCGCTACACCGGCTGGATGATCGGGAACGGGACGAATTGCTGGAGCACCTGCTGACCGGGGCCATTGAACGTTTGCTGGTTCATGCTTCCCGTGATCTGCCAGAGATTCAGACCAAGGTTGCCTGAAAAGCGCTCTGCGGCTCGCGGATGGCAGTCAACCCTCCGCGAGCCAGTACCATCAAGCCAGCAGCTTAAGCTCGTCTTTACCGTATTTGAGGGATTTTTCGTCCGGTATCATCAGGCCAGTGTGCTCGTTGCGCCCCTGCAGGATGAAGCGGGCGTCCGGCTTGCCCAACTGGGTAGCGGCCTGCTGGCTGTCGGCGCCGATCTCGCCTTTCTTCATGCGGTTGACGATCACCCCCACCGCCGTATCGTTGAAGTCGCGCAGCATCCAGGCATCGCCATCGCTGTCGCCCGCCACCAGCACCGGGCCATAGCCCTTCTGTTTCACCAGCACGTTCTTGATGCCGACGGTCTTGCCCGGCCCGTAGTTGAAGTGCCAGTCCGGCTGATAACGAGTGGTGTACTTGCCGTCTTCCATGGCCATGCGCAGGCCGATCACGTTCTCGGGCGGCACACCGTATCCGTAATGGGGATTGCCAGCGAACACGCGCACTACGTCGTCGATCGAGGCGGTGCTAACGTAGACGTCGATACCGCTGGCGCGCAGCGTGTGCATCAGGCCACGGATTTCCTCGTGGATGCGGATGCCATGGAAGTGCGTGTCCGCCACCACCCCTGCCTTACCCGGCAACGTGCGTGAACTCTCGTACTTGACCTTGCGCAGCGCGTCGCCGATGGCGTAGTTATTGGAGGCCTCGGCCATCGCCTGCAGTTCGGCAGTGGTCATGTTCTTGTAGAAGTACAGAATCCACTTGTAGCCGATCTCCACCGGGTAACTGTCGCAGATCGCGTCGTACATGAAGTAGAGCTTGGCGAGAAAGTCCTTGTACTGCTCGCTGGCCTGGATCTCTTCCAGGCTCTTGTCGCCGGCGAGTCCCTTGTAGTTGGCGTGCAACCAGCGGTAATCCGCTTCCACGTCGCTGGCGATGTCTTCCATCTTGACCGGCTTGCCGTCCACCGTGGCGTAGTCCTTCATGAACGCGCCGTTCGGCACGTCCTGGCGCAACACGGCGGCGAACTCATCGGGCGTCAGCTTGTACTGCAGATGATTGATCTGGTAGACCAGAAGCGCTTCTTCACAGTCGTTCATGATGCAGGTGTTGTCCCAGTCGAACACCGCGTACGGGCGCTGGTCAGGACGGTAGGACGCGCTTTTCACGCCGTGCTGGTCGATCACCGCCTGCAGGCGCTGGGTGTTGAGCGGCGACCAGCGTGCCGGATCCAGCGCGCTCGGTGTGGCCGAGGGCGTGGCGGCTTGCGTTATACGGGAGGTCAACAGCAGTGGGCTTACGACGGAAACAGTAGCGAGGGTGTTCAGAAACTGGCGACGCTGCATGGTATAGCTCCTACTTCTAGACGATAGGTTACAACCGAGGCGATGGCGAAAGCGTGTTTCGAAAATATGGACGAGAGGGAAAAACCGTCCGGCGACGAGGCTATCTTCAAATACACAAAAATACAATATTGCCACAACATTACAATTTCATGATGAGCAGGCTGCGCCTGAGCAATGTTTTTGGGGCCGGGTCGAACTTGACAGTGATCGAGCCCCCTCCACAATGCGTGCTCGGACAACGACTCAAACAGCAGGACACCCGGCATGTGGCAAGAAGAGCGTTACCAGCGGATCCGCGCACTGCTATCGACCTTGCAGCGCGTTACCACCGACCGCATCGTCACGGAGCTGAATGTTTCACGCGAGACCGTGCGGCGCGACCTGGTCGCTCTGGAAGAACTGGGGGAGTTGAAGCGCATACACGGCGGCGCCATCCGCGTCGAGGACGAGGCGCCCATCGCCGAGCGGGCGCACATCAACGTCAAATTCAAGCGTGACCTTGCGCGCGCAGCAGTCAGCTTGCTGTCGCATGGGCAGACTGTGTTTATCGACGCGGGCACCACCACCGTCATCCTCGCCGAAGAGCTGGCCAAGCTGGGCGGGCTGACCGTGATCACCAACTCGTTCAACGTCGCTCTGCAACTGCGCAATCCCACCGTGCCGGGCGGCCAGCACAACGAGGTGATCGTACTGGGGGGCTCGCTCGACGACCGTGCGCCGGCTACGGTCGGTGGCACCACGGTGGCGGAAATTGGCCGCTATCGGGCCGACCTCGCGCTGTTGTCGCCCGTCGGCATCGACGCCCAACGCGGTGCCAGCAACTACGACCACCGTGAAGCCGAAGTGGCGCGCGCCATGGCTGACCATGCCGAACGCGTGGTCATCCTCGCCGACTACAGCAAGATCGGTGTAGAGAGCCGCGTCGCCTACTGCCCGCCAGAACGCATCGACCTGCTCATCACCAACCACAGGGCCAGCTCTGAAGCGGCGTTTGCTGCACTGAACGCCAAGCTGAAACACATTGTTCTGGCGTAGCTCAAATCGGTGCTGACTCGCGACTGAAAGAGCGATTACGGACCTGGCCCAGCGTCCCGGAAGCCGGCTGCAGAAAGCCGAGCAAGGCCTGCTGGGTGTCATGCCAGGCCGCCGGGTGTTCCATATCGAGGAAGTGCCCGGCGTTCTTGATGGTATGGAACCGGGATTGACGGGCATGAGCGGCAAAAAGCCGGGCGTCTTCCACCGAGGTGTACTCATCCCATTCGCCGTTGACAAACAGCAGCGGGACTTCGATGGCGTCGGCACAGGCAACGTAGCAGTGGGTGTCCTGGGTCAGCACCTCATTGACGTGAAAATGCATCTGCCGGTATTCGTGTTCGGCCAGGCTGCAGACATGGCGGTGATTAAACCGCTTGAACAACGATGGCAGGTGCTTGCCGATGGTGCTGTTGATCAAGCGCCCGACATTGAGGCGATCACTGGCCTGGAGAAAGTCCAGGCCGCTCTCCAGGTAATCGCGCATCGGCGTATTGATCCGCGCGGCAAATGAATTGATCACCGCCTTCTCGATTCGTCGCGGCCGCTGGGCCAGCGCCAGCAAGGTAGCCGCACCGCCCCAGGAAAAGGACAGCACATGGTGCACGCCAAAGTGTTCGATCAATTCCAGCAGTATCTCGGCCTCGTCTTCCTTTCGGATCGGCTGGCCATGGAGGTTGTGTAGTCTCGACTGACCGGCGTAAGGCTGGTCGTAGAGCACCACATTGAATCGCGGCTGCAGGTAACGCACCGTTTGGGCAAAGGATGCGGTCGTTGCCAGCGAGCCGTTGACCAGAATGATGGTCTTGTCAGCGGCGGCGTTGAGATAGTGCTCGGTATAAACCTTGTACTTCTTGCAAATCTCGACGATGGCAGTTTTCGGCATCATGTCATTTTCTTCCCTGAACAAATTGGACTAAGCGCACAGCATGAGCGACTGCCCAGACGGCATTCATGACCGATCAGTCACTGACTGACCAGAGGTTCAGAGTTAAGCAGGGATTTTCCCGTCTGCAAGAACGCAGACGAGTTATTCCGGTCGAGCCGCAAGCGATGACCTGACTCACAATCCAGGATTCCCAAACCTGATGCAGAGGCTTCGCCCGGGATCGCTGCCATCGCATAACCCATGCACCTATGGGAAGATGTTTGCCGCCTTGAGTCGGCGATGAGTTGAGTCGACCCTCTCCTTCCCATGCCTGAAATATCAATCATGAACCGGATCACACGCGTATCAAGTACCCGTACCAAGGCGCTTTGCAGACTGTGTCTATCGGTATTGCCGCTGATGACCTATAACGCGTGTGGTGAACCCTTACCGATTGAACTGTTTATCCCCGACGCTCCCCCACTGACGTTTGTCGATGATGCAAAAGGTCACGGAATCGTCGGAGATGTCGTCCTGATGGCCGTTGCCGAAGCCGGCTATGTCGCTCATGTACAGGCGCTTCCCTGGGCCAGATCGCAAAAACACGTCAGTGAGCAACAGGACATCTTGATAGCCCCTTTGTCACGCACGCCAGAGCGTGAACAGCACTTCACCTGGATCGCCCCCATCATGCCCATGGAGCGAGCTTTCTTTAGCCTTAAGCAGCCAGTGAGCAGCTTCGAAGAAGCCAGGAAGGTTTACCGCGTGATCGGTGTAGGCCTGGGCAGTGCGCAAGAGGAAATCCTGCGCGCGCAAGGCTTCAGCAGCGAGCAGATCTACCCGCTGACCATCGGTGACAACCCCGCGCAAATGCTCTTGAAGGGGCGCATCGATGCCTGGTTCAACGGTATCCCGGAGAGTCAATACATCTGGCCGAAGGTGTCTCGACACACACTGCTGATGAGTCCCGTCATGAACAGAGCGGATCTCTACCTGGCCTGCTCGAAGCAATGCTCCCCTCAACTGGTACAAGACTTGCGCAAAGCGGTTGCAACGCTTCGCAGTGACGGTGCTCTGGCGCGTATACAAAAGCGCTATTTGTCGCGGTAGGTCCACAAAAACAATTGCATCGAACCATAGCGTGCAGAAGGAACTACGCTGTCAATCAGGAACCACGCCTGAATGCAATCTCGCACCATCCAAGGAGGGACCATGCGCTTCGTCAAGTTCATCAGCAATCCGCCGGAAAACTTCAAGGGTGGAGCCCGCCAGCGAGTGAAGCGGCTCGTCGCCGAGATGTCTCCCACGATGAAGCCACATACTCCGACCCCGCGCGACAACACCGTCCTGCCTCTTTCGATGCGCGAAGGCGTCATAGCTGACACGCGGCACCAGGACTGCCACCGGGGACACCTCATTGCTCTGGAATTCGGCGGGCCCGAGGCCTCGGACAATCTGGTACCCATGTATGGCTCGTTCAACTCCGGCGGTATCTGGCGCCAATTCGAGCGAGAACTCGAGTCATGGGTCAACGCAGCTGGCGGAAATTGCGAGGTGACCATCGTCTGCGATTACGCCATCAACGATGCCGACGAGCAGCGTGTACCCACGAGGTTCACAATCACCGCGAAGGTCATGAACGGCGGGCGCACGCACACGTGGCCCATTCTCCACACCAAGCCGGCGCCGATGGTCAGCGGCGCCGACCCGACGAGGAAGGCCGAATACCTCGCGCTCATCACCGAGATGACGAACGCCGGCTGGGACATCAAGGACCACCTCAGCGCCGTGGGGTTTCCCTCCTACCGGCGCCTCCCCCTGTTTCCCAGCGCGGCTAAGCCCTACGCATTCCTTGATTATGCCGAGTGGAAGGCCGCCAAGGACAACCCCGAGGCGCTTGCCCGCTGGAACAACAACCTGATGCTGGCGCAGGCGGCCGAATTTTCGAGCACGCAGATCGAGACTATCCGTGCGGTAAACCGTGTTCTCAACGACGGATTTCTCATCAGCGACGCCGCAGTTGACCCGGTGTACACGGACCAGTACCGCATTCCGGGCCAGCCGCTTGGTTTGCTCGTCGAGGGGGGGCACGACCTCACACCCCAAGTCGACCACGTAATCCCCAAATCCACCAGCGGATCCGCCGCTTACAGCAATGCCATGCTCATCAGTGCCAAATACAACAGCGACAAGCGCGCACAGCTGACTTACGCGGACAGTACGGCCTTGAGGAGCATTGATCGCGGTACCGGCCGCAACAGGAAAAAGCCCTACTAAGCCTGGACCTCACCGGTGGAACTCCACAGCGCAATAATTGGAGCGGGAAACGTGACGCTCACCTAACGCTGATGAACGCCACCGCACAGCATTTACTCAAAAGGCAAAGCACGAACAGCCAAAGGCGCCCCAGAAGCCCTGGAAGTCACTGACGGGGACATTCGACATACGTGCCCGCTCATGACCATGGGCATGCACGCCGCACGGGCCACTGCATTGATGCACCTGGGTCAGTACCGGCGAGCTTGGCTTCCAGTGCCCTGGGACCTTGACCACCGGTGACCAGTCCGGTGTCACCGGCAAAGTCGGTGGCGCCAGTTTGTGGAAGTCGCCGGCGGCGTGCACGATCTTGCCACCCACCACCGTCAACAGCGACTCGATCCACTTGATAGCCTCTTCGTCGACGTTGAAATAGTCCGCCGACAGTGCCACCAGATCGGCCAATTGCCCGACCTTGATCTGGCCTTTTTTGCCTTGCTCGGAAGAGAACCAGGCGCTGCCGTGGGTGTACAGCTCCAGGGCGGTTTCGCGGGGCAACCCCTGCGGGTAAAGCGCCAACCCGCCGACGGTTCGACCGCTGACCATCCAGTACAGCGAAGTCCAGGGGTTGTAGCTCGACACTCGGGTGGCATCGGTACCGGCACCGACCGGGATACCCTCGGCCAGCATGCGCTGGATCGGCGGGGTCATTTCTGCGGCTTTGGCGCCGTAACGATCGACAAAATACTCGCCCTGGAACGCCATGCGATCCTGGATGGCAATACCGCCGCCCAAGGCACGAACCCGCTCGATGTTTTTCGGGCTGATGGTTTCGGCGTGATCGAAGAACCACGGCAAGCCATTGAACGGAATATCACGGTCGACTTTTTCGAACACGTCGAGCATCCGTGAAATCGATTCGTCATAGGTGGCGTGCAGGCGGAACGGCCAGCGTTGTTCCACCAGGTGGCGCACCACTGGTTCGAGCTCCTGCTCCATGGTCTGCGGCAAATCCGGACGCGGTTCGAGGAAGTCTTCGAAATCGGCGGCAGAGAACACCAGCATCTCCCCTGCTCCGTTGTGCCGTAGAAAGTCATCGCCCTGGCCGTAGGTGACCTTGCTGGTCCAGTTCTTGAAGTCGGCGAGTTCTTCCTTGGGTTTCTGGGTGAACAGGTTGTAGGCGATACGCACCGTGAGTTGCTGCTTGGCAGCCAGCTCGTTGATAACTTCGTAATCGTCCGGGTAGTTCTGGAAGCCACCGCCGGCATCAATGGCGCTGGTGACGCCCAGGCGATTGAGTTCACGCATGAACTGACGGGTCGAGTTGACCTGATACTCCAGCGGCAGTTTCGGCCCCTTGGAGAGTGTCGAGTACAGAATCATTGCGTTGGGCCGTGCCACCAGCATGCCGGTCGGTTCGCCATTGGCATCGCGCTGAATCTCGCCACCGGGAGGGTTCGGGGTGTTGCGGTTATAGCCGACCACACGTAACGCCGCGCGGTTGAGCAAGGCCCGGTCATACAAGTGCAGCACGAACACCGGAGTATCTGGCGCAGCCTTGTTCAACTCGTCCAGCGTCGGCATGCGCTTTTCAGCGAACTGGAATTCGTTCCAGCCGCCCACCACCCTCACCCATTGCGGTGCTGGCGTGCGTTCAGCCTGATCCTTAAGCATGCGCAAGGCGTCGACCAGCAACGGCACACCTTCCCAGCGCAGTTCCAGGTTGTAGTTCAGACCACCCCGAATCAGGTGCAAGTGGGAGTCGTTGAGCCCCGGAATCACCACGCGTCCCAGCAGGTCGATCACCTGGGTGGCACTGCCACGCAGGGCCATGGCCTCGCCGTCGTTGCCCACGGCAATGAAGCGGCCATCCTTGATCGCCACGGCAGTCGCATGCGGTTTTTCACGGTCGACCGTATGCAGACGGCCGTTGTACAGGATCAGATCGGCGATAACGTTGCTCATGTCGGCACTCCTTTATCGGAAGACGGTAGCGTGACCGGACGCGTCTGGCGCGCCCGGTCAACGGGCTCACTTGACCTGACGCTGAGGCGCCTTGTGCACCATGGTGTAGGCGTAATCCACGCCCATGCCGTAGGCGCCGCTGTGTTCCAGCACCAGGCCCATGACGGCGTCGTAAGTCGCTTTGTGAGCCCAGTCACGCTGGTATTCGAGCAACACTTGCTGCCAGGTCACCGGCACCGCACCGGCCTGGATCATCCGCTGCACCGACATGTCGTGCGCTTCTTTGCTCGTGCCACCCGATGCGTCAGTGACGATGTACACCTCGTAGCCCTCGGCCAGCGCTTCCAGTGCCGGGAAGTTCAAGCACACTTCAGTCCACAGTGCGGCCATGATCAGCTTCTTGCGGCCGGCGGCCTTCACCGCCTCCACCAGTTTCTTGTCTTCCCAGGAGTTCATCGAGGTGCGCTCGATCGGCTGGTGATCAGGAAACACGCTGAGCAATTCCGGCCAGATATAGCCGCTGAAGCTTTCGGTTTCGACCGACGTCAGAATGGTCGGCACGTTGAAGATCTTCGCGGCCTTGGCCAGTGCGACGGTGTTGTTCTTCAAGGTCTGACGGTCGATCGATTGCACGCCGAACGACATTTGCGGCTGGTGGTCGATCAGGATCAAGGCGGAGTTGGTTGGGTTGAGCAATTCACGGATAGACATGGCGTGTTCCTTTTGATGTCGGCGTTCTGGATGGATGAATTCGTTTGTCTGCAAGGCTCGGCGCGTACCCCGGTGGGAGGCTGTGTGCTGCCGGCTTGGAAGCTAATGTAGTTTCTGGATAAAACAGAAACAATTAGCTGAAATCAACATTCATAATTTCCAAAAACGGGACAATCTTGGACCGAATCGAATGCATGCGTACTTTTGTCGCCACCGTTGGAGCAAACGGCTTCGCTGCCGTAGCCCGCGCGATGGAGGGGCCACGCTCAAAAGTCAGCAAGCAGATTCAGGCACTGGAAGAGGCCATCGGCGTGCAACTGCCGCAGCACACGACGCGCAGCTGCCTGCTCTGGCGCGCTAGCGCATATCCGCATAAGGCGCGATCGGCTCCACGGGTAGCGGCAGGTTGCCTTGCCAAGGGTCAAACGTGTAGCGCAAGTAAAGCAAGGCGCGACTCGGCGCATAGCCTTCGCTGTGCTGCCATGTGATGCCGGTACCCAGCACCAGGTTGTCGGAAAGGCGACGCTCCACGAGACCCTGGACACGGAAGTTGACGCCGTTGCTGCTACTGCCACTCTTGGTCAGGGACGGGTTGTCCACCAGGGTCCGATTCGATTGCGCCAGCAGGTTTTGCAGATCGGCTTCGCGTGTGTCTTTAGGGTAGAGGTCAGAGCCGTCGATTTTCGCGAACGACCAACCCACCGAGCTTTCGAGCAGGGCCGACCAGTCAGCGTTACGCCAGGCATAGTTCACCGGCACGCTGACCGAGTAGTACTGCTGGGGGCTGTAGTAACCGCCCTGGCCGAGGGTGAGTTCGCTTAAGTCCTTGTCATATCCCATGTACATCAGGGTCAGGCCAGTGCGCAGACGTTCGTCGGCGCGTTCCACCAGGCGATAGTAATAGCCGCCCATGGCTGTGCGCCGCTGATTGTTCTCAACGTTCTGACCCACTAACCAATGACTGCTCAGGCTTGCCCACACGCCATCAGCGCCGCCTTGGTCATGGCTCAGGCCCAGGGTGAAGCCGTTGGCCGTAACGCCGCCCCACTTGGTTCCGGTGACCGGATCGACCGCACCGGCGTACGACACCAGTGAGTTGGTCAGGGGCCGCCGCGATGCCGTGAGCCGGTAACCCACGCTGCTCCAGTCACCGCTGTAGGTGACACCGCCCACCCAGTTGGACACCGTGAATTCTTGTGGCGTATGGCCAAGGTCGAAGGCCCAGCGATCATCGTGCCAGCCCATGCCCAGCAGGGTGCCACGCACGCTCTGCGAAGCGGTGGCACAGCCACCCTGCACCACCGCGCACAAGCCGAACTGGTCGGTGCTGGAAAAATTGCTGACATCCAGATTGATGTCTTCGGCCTGGACGAAACCCTGTCCTTGCGCCACCGGCGCGTCGATGCGCAGGATGGTGGTCTGGGTGGTCAGGTCCGAGACTCCCGATGAGCTGTTATCGGTACGCCAGGCGAGGTCATGGTACAGGTTCACCGTCGGGTTCTGCTTTTGGTACAACTCGTCGACGTCACTGCGGATGCTGCGCTGCATCCAGCCATCGCTGTCCTTGGCACGGCTGGCCAAGGTCATGGCACGGTTGTCACGCGGTTCGGCCTGTTGCGGCTCGATCATCTTTGCCGCGCCCATGCTGCGCGCATAGTCATCCAGAGCCCGCTGCGGCTCTTCTGGGGACAGCAGACGCGCCGCATCCCGATAGACCAGCGGATCACTTTGCGGGGTCTTGAGCAACTGCGCGAACAGCGCGTTCGCACGTGTCTTGTCGCCCAGCGACGCCCAGGCATTGGCCAGGCGGCGCTGGAACGACGCATCGACCGGTACTGGCGCAGTCACTGCCATAAGACTGGCCTTGGCGGCGTTCGGCTGACCGCGGGCGATCAGCACTTCGCTCAGGCCCAGTTGGGCCTCGGTATTTTTTGGCGCGCTGGCCAGCACCTTGCGGTAGCGGCTTTCGGCCTGCGCCAGGTCGCCACGCTGCTGGGCCCAGTCGGCCAGGGTCAGGTAGTCGTCAGTGGTCGGCGCGCGCATCAGCAGCTCTTCAGCCTGGGCCTCATGGCCGGCATCGCGTAGTGTCCGGGCCTTCGCGAGCAACTGGCGCCGCTGCAGGCGTGCCCACAGCTCGTTCATGTTGTCGCTCCAGGCGGCGCGAGGGATCTGTTGCAGACTGCCCATGGCATCGCCGTCACGGTCACCATTGGCCAGAAACAGGCCGTGGGCATAGCGCGCCTCGGTGTTCTGGCCCTGACGTTGTAACAGCCAGTGGAAGCTTTGATCGGCCTCGGCATTGAGGCCCAGTTCGCGCTGGGCATTGGCCAAGCGGTACACCAGCCAGGGATTGTCCGGGTCCAGTACTCGAGCCTTGTTCAAGGCTACCGTCACCTGCGCCCAATCGCTGCGTCGGGTGGCGTCATCGGCCTGCGCGTTGAGGCGATCCAGCGTCAGCCCCCGACGCACGCTTTGGAACTCTTGCTGCTCCTTGGGCGTCAGGCTGTCGAGGTAGTGCTCGGCCTTTTCCGGTGATTGCGACTGGTACAGGCGGACCATGGCACGCACCACGCTTGCGTTGCTCGGATCGAGCTTGCGCGCCTGCACCAACAGGGCTTCTGCGGTGATGTCATCGGATTCGCCACGGGCAACATAGGACAGGCCAATCAGCGATGCAGGATCGTTCGGCTTGGCTTTGTCCGCCTGCCGGTACCATTTTTTCGCGGCGGGATAATCCTTTCGTTCGAGGGCTTCATCACCCTTTTGCAACAGCATCCACTGGTAGTTGGCGGCCTTGAGATCCTGCCACTTGGTCATCCAGTAGGTGTCCTGCTCGATGGCCGAGGCCTGGACGAAAGTGTTGTACGCCGCTTCGTTCTTGTTCTGGCGCATCAGCGAAATACCCAGCGAACCGAGCAGGCTGGAGTCTTGCGGATAACCCTTGATCGCCCGACGCAAACTGGCTTCAGCGCCGACGTTGTCGCCGGCTTCGAGCAAGGCCTTGCCTTTGACTCCAGCTTGCCAGGCCGGATCAGCCAGGTATTGCTCCTGCCCTTGCAACTGTCGGGTCGCGTCAGCGTGCAGGCTGGCGTAGGGGTAGAACTTCAGAAAAGCGCGCCAGCCCTGCGCGGTTTCGGGCCCTACCGGCTGCTTGAGCCAATAGTTGTATTCGCGTTCGGCAGCATTGTTGCTGGCGTTTGGATCGCCAGCCAATTGATGCAGGACGTCCAGCGCCTCGGGATCGCGTTTTTCGGCAAACAGCAGGCCGGCCAAGGTCTGGCGCAGCGCGGCATTGCCAGGGTACTGCCGGTCCAACTCGCGAAACTGCTCTATCACGACCGGGCGCTGAGCCTTGATGCCGCTACGCACGTTCAGGTATTCCAGGGTCGTGGCAAAGTCCGGCATGTCATCGCCGAACAATTTCTGATAGTCCTTGGCGGCGTCTTCGGAACGGCCGGCGACGGCCAGCAGGCGCGCCTCCTGCAGGGCCCTCTGACCATCGGTGCTGTGCATTTTCAGCAAGCTCTCGGCCTGACGCAGGGCCGCAGTGCCTGGCGCCTGCTGGCGCAGTTGGGCGACCACGCGTTCGGCTTCCGGCTGGTTCTTTTGCAGCAGTGCCTGGCGGACCTCAACGACTTTCACCCGCGGATTGTCCGGGGCGATCAGCTCCAGACGAGCCAGCGAGTCATGCACCAGGTCTTCGCGGTACAGAGCCTCACCAATGCGGACTTGCTCCAGCAGCCATTGCTGCTGGTCGGGCGGGCTGAGCGGCTGACCCAGGGCGACCCCATAAACGCTGCTCAACAGCAGCCCAAAACTGGTCAATTTGTACATGCGGCAGTCCAGTTTGGCACGAGGCGTCCGTTTTTATCGAAGCGATAACGTTGTTGGTCCCAGCCCTGCCCGAACAGCATCAGCGACTGGTTGTAATAGGCATCCGCCAAGGGCGGCTGTTGTTGCAGGCGTTGGCGCTGGGCCTTGAGGGCGCCCGCACCGTCGGGGCTTGCGGCCAGCAAGGGCAGCAATGCGGCACTGAAACCGACCGGGCCGGTGCCATTTTCAATGCCGGTGGTTGTGTCGACTTTTTCCGGCACATGGCCCAGCCGCGTAGTCAGGTCCAGCATGGGTTTGAAGTGCTCAATCAACCTGGCACGCCCCGGCGCATCCTTGTCCAGCATGCCCAGCCAGAGGTAGACGCGAATGGCGTCATAGCTTCCAACACTGCCCTTCTGACTGTCCACGCCCCACCCCTGCCCGGCTTTCCACAGTTGCCAGTCGGATGCCAGGCCCTTGGGCGAACTTTCGATCAGCAGACGCTCGGTGTTACTGGCCAGCTCCGCCCAGATCGGTGCTTCCTGGGCGAAGCGTGCCAGCAATTGCGGCGGCAGATAGCTGGCATTCAGACGCCACCCCTCGGCATTGTCGAATCCGACGTCGCCGGGCAATAGCATCAGGCCCAGGCCCGGCAGCTTGCGCAGGCTTTGCGCAGCGCTGCGCCAGAGCAGGTTGCGGCCCAATGCCAGGTAAGTCGGTTGATGCCACAGACGCCCGGCTTCCAGCAGGCTATAGGCGATCCACAAATCGGCGTCGGTGGCATTGTTGCTATCAAGTACCTGCCAGCGGCCAGCCTTGTCGCGGCCCCACTGCCACGCCGGAAGCTGCCGATCAAGGTCGCCGCCGGCCAGGTTGTCCTGGGTCCAGCGCAGCACCTGGGCGAAGCTTTTACGGTCATTGCCCAGCAAGGCGAAAAACAGCCCGTAGCTCTGTCCTTCAGACGTGGAGATCAACTGCTCCGAGGAGTGGTCAACGACCCGTCCGTCCGGGCTGAGCATGGCCTGGCGATAATGCTGCCAGGCCGGCCAGGCGCATTCCGCGGCACCGGCAAAGCCTGGCGCTACGATGATCGCGGTCAAAGCCCGCGCGAGGAAGGCTTTCACCCGACTACTCCTGAGCAGCCAGGCGACGACGGGCCGCCCAACGCAGTGCACGCCACAGCAGGAAGGCCGTCAGCAGCACACTGATGGTGGCCATGGCCGCCAACAGGATCGGGTGCTCGGACAATTGGTACCAGAGCAACAGCCACCACGGAAGGTGGCCGACGAAGTACTGCTGGCCCACCCAACTGCTGCCTACGCCACTGCTGCGGATCAGCGCCACGGAACCGGTAACGGCGTCTATTTTTCCCGTGTCGCCCAAGGTGTCGCGCAGCAGTTGGTAGTCGGCGTCATCGCTGGCCAGCAAGGCCACAATGCTGCGCTGTGGGTGATACGGCGACTGCAAGCCGACAATGGCGGCGATCGGTGCCTGGGCGTTGACTTCGACGCGGTTGGCACCCAGGTCGCGTTCATCGCTGAACTGACCGGCGCGGGCCGACTTACCGCTCTGCTCATTGGACGGTTTGAGTAGCCAGGCACGGGTCTTATCCAGCACCAGATTGGCATCGGCACCATCGCCCACGCCCGGCGCCATGGCGCCGAATACCAGCAGATCGACATCTGCCCTGGCGTCGTCCCAGTTGTCCGACAGCCGCAGGCCAAACGCAGGCAGGCCTGAGCGCGCAGAGATTCCAGCAATGGTCTCGAACACAGTGCTCAGTTGCACAGGGCGACTGTGGGCCGGGACCATCACCAGGGTTTCCGACAGGTCAGCCATGCGGCTGTAGGGGAAACCGCCTCGGGCAAAGGCACGCAGGTCGGGCATGGCGATGTAGTGATAGTAGCCGGACAGGTCAATGGTCGATTCTTCATCGATCACGGCCTGGTTGTTCACCGGCAGCGAAGTCTGGCAACGGTCGCGCTGGGCGCTGCCAAAGGTGCTGGCGAAGTTGAAGTCAAAACGCAGGGTGTTACGGTCGCCAATCTTCAGCGCGGGCACCAGCAGCTTGTCGCTGAGGTTAGCCGACTCGTTGGACAACACTGCCAGGCGCAGCTCCTCCAGACGGCTGTCGGTCCTGCTTTGCAGCGGCAGGCTGGTGATGAACTGGTTGTTCAGGCTGATGGTCAAGCGCGACTCGTCGTTGATCGACGGTGGCGTATAACGGAACTTGGTTTGCAGCGGAATCCCCTGGTTACGCCAGACGAACAGGTCAGGCGGCAAATTCACGTCCACCGTGATGGACCGTGGCTGCAGACCGTTGGCCTGAAGCTGCTCGGGGTACTTGATCAGCTCGGCGAAGCGTACCGAGCGGTCCGTGCGCATCCAGTTCGGCGCGTCATAAGGCACCCGGGGCTTGAGCTGCTCGACCTTGTTGACGGTCACGTGCGAGCCACGAAACGCGCCTGCGCCCAAGGCCAGGGCGCGGGCAGCCACAGCCAGGTCATCGTCGTTGCGACCCAGCACCAGCAACACCTTGCTGTAAGGGTCCTGGGGGTTGTCGATCATCTGTACAACAGGCGCATCCACCATCGGGAACTTGTCTGTGTCCGCCAGGAAGGACGGACGATGATCGTTGGTGGCGAAGACAATGGCCGACCTGACGCGATGGTGTTCATCCGCGGGCGGAAGCTGGTCGAACAGAACGGGGAACTGCGCACCGCGCCAAGCGGCCTGGCTGCCGAAATAGGACGCCAGGATACCGGCTGCACGCTGCTCGCCCAGGGTCGGCGCATCGGCGAAGACCAAATTGAGGATCGGCTTGTCCTGGCCTCGAATGTCGAAGAACGGCATCGGGAAATAGGCCAGGTCGTTCTTGAGCGTCAGTGCCTGCTCCTGCAATTGGATCTGGCTACTGCGCCCCACGTTCAACCATAGGGTGCTGTTGGCCGGATCTTCGCAGACATCGGTGTAGTGGCCGACGAACTCCAGGCGTACGCGGTTGAAGTCCGAAATCAGACGCGGGTCCAGGGCTACCGATTGGTTGACCCTCTTACCCAGTTGGTCCTTCTCGATCGGCACAACGCTCATCAGCACGTCGTTGAGATACACACGTAAATGCGAGATCTGTGGCAGCAGCGAAGGCGACGGCGTGTACTCCAGTTGCAGTTTCGCGTCGCTGGCGATGCGATCGCGGCGCAGGCTGAATTCGATCTGGTCGCTATTGTGGATGCCCAGCAATAGGCTGTCGGCGGGACGACCCAACTGCTCGAAGCTGTACGCGGTGCTCCAGCTCGGTACGTTGCTGACCACGGCCGGCGCGACAGGCGCGACAGGCGCAAGTGCGGTGACGGCCTGGGCGCAGCCGGCGGCCAGGAGCGCCAGACTGGCAACAAGGGATTTGCTGAAGTAGCGGCTCATGGTGCGCTCACTGATCGGGAATTGGGAATGGGGGCAGCCGCCGGCATGCGCGGCAGGAAACTGACCAACCAGCGCAACACTCGCAAAGGCGGGCCGGCGATGCGGCGGATCCAGGCAGGCAGGTATTCGTAGAGGCGGTAGTAACCGGTGCCGCCAAGCTTGACGATGTCCACAAAGCTGCGCAGCGGGCGATCAGGGGTAAAATTCTCGCCCCAGTTGAGCCAGGCGTCGGCGCGGGCAAACGTGCACTGCACAAAGTCGACTCTCTGTTGTGCATTGAGGCTGGTGAAGCTGATGCCGATGAAGTTCTTGTGGCTGCGGCAGATGTAGCCCGGGAACAGGAATTCACGAGTACCGCGCTGCATCATCAGCGAGATGCTCCCGCCCACCGCGAGCGACAGCGAGGTGTCGAGCTGGATGCCTGCACCACCGTCGGAATAGTCCTGCAACATGCCTGGGTAACAGTGACCACTTTCAAGGCGCACGGCAGCGGGCAACTTGACCTGTACACGGTGGGTCTGGCGAACCTGACGCGCTTCAGCGGCGACCGCCATGGCGCCCCCGATGATCACCAGGTTGTAAACCACCCAGAGAATGCTCACCACAACGGTGACGATCTCGTCGCGGGGGCCGCAGATCAGACGCCAGATGGCAAATCCCAGGCCGGTAATGTTCAGCAGCGACAGTAGCAGGTACGGCTGGGCGATTTTCCAGTCAAACTGGTTGTGCTCCATCAGGCCGCCCTTGGCGGTGACGTTGAACTTGCCCTTCTTGGGGTTAAACAGTGCCACGGTGGTGGGGCGCGCGATGTACCAGGCCAGCACGGTCTCGTACACCTCACCCCAGAACGTCCGCCGATAGGCACCCTGCATCCGCGAGTTGGTGAGGCTTGCGTGGATCATGTGCGGCAGCACGTACAGCAGGATCATCAGCGCCGGGGCGTAAATGATGTAGGCATGCAGGAACAAAAATGCCAGCGGCGCCAGCAGAAACACCAGGCGCGGCAGGCCGGCCAAGAAGTGCATCATCGCGTTGGCGTAGCAGATGCGCTGGAAGAAGGTCAGGCCCTTTCCGAGCAAGGGGTTGTCGGTGCGGAAGATCTGCGCCATGCCGCGGGCCCAGCGAATGCGCTGGCCGATGTGCGCTGACAGGCTCTCGGTTGCCAGGCCGGCCGCTTGCGGCACCTTGATATAGGCCGAGTTCCAACCGTTGCGGTGCAGGCGTAGCGCCGTGTGGGCGTCTTCGGTAACGGTCTCGACGGCAAAGCCGCCGATCGCGTCCAGCGCGGTGCGCCGCAGCACCGCGCATGAGCCGCAGAAAAACGCCGCGTTCCACATGTCGTTGCCATCCTGAATCAACCCGTAGAACAGCTCGCCTTCGTTGGGGTGCTCGCGGAACACATCGAGGTTGCGCTCAAAAGGGTCCGGTGACAGGAAATGGTGCGGAGTCTGCACCAGCGCCAGTTTCGGATCACGCAAAAAGCCCCCGGTGGTCATTTGCAAGAATGAGCGCACAGGTATGTGGTCACAGTCGAAAATGGCGACCAGCTCGCCGTTCAGCTGCTTCAGCGCATGGTTGAGGTTACCGGCCTTGGCGTGACGATTGTCGTTGCGAGTGATGTAGCCCACCCCTACTTCGGCGGCGAACTGACGGAAACTCTCGCGTCTGCCGTCGTCGAGAATGTAGATGTTCAGCTTGTCGGCCGGCCAGTCGATGCCCATGGCCGCGTACACGGTACCCCGCACGATTGAAAGGTCTTCGTTGTAGGTCGGGATCAACAGGTCGACGCTGGGCCACAGGCGCGTGTCGCGCGGCAGCGACGCCGGTTTGCGGCCCAAGGGCCAGCAAGTCTGGATGTACCCCAGGATCAGCACCACCCAGGAATAAGTTTCGGCCACCAGCAGGATCATCCCGCACGCCAGGTCCAGGGGCTGGTTCCAGTTCAGGGTCGAGGTGTAGCGCCACCACAGGTAGCGGCACGAAACGATGGTCGACAACACCACCATCAGCAACGTCGGAAAGCGTCCCGGAACCCGCCGCACCAGCATGGCCAGGCCCCACAGCAGCAAGACGAATACCAGCTGGGCGACGTAGCCGAAGGGCTCTGTGATGCATAGCAATGTCAAAATAAAGGCGACGACACCGATGGCCGCGTTTACCAATCGTTGGCTGCGACGGTCCAGGCCTTTCCACCAATGGCTGCTCTGGCGAATCTGCGGGCTGGCCTCGGCGCGCAAGGGCAATTCTTCCAGCGCCTTGCCGATCCGAGCCCACAGCCGCAGGTGCAGCGCCCCGACGGCCTTGAGCCAGGCCGGGGTCGACAGCGTCCACGCCTGTGGCTTGGCCGGGCGAACCAGCAGCAGCCAGAGGCTTTGCACTGCATAGCGCAACGGGTCGCCCAGACTCGGTGTCTTGTTGGACAGTTGCGGATACCAGCGCTTGGGCTGATCGAGCACAGCGCGCCAGCTCGGTGACTCCAGACGCAACAGCAACCACGCCAGGGCGCTCATTGTCGCCAACAGCAGCGCAACTGGCGGCGCACAGTCATAGCGTCGACGCAGGTGAGCATAAGGGAAAACGCGGGCGATCATACCGCCCCCAAGCGTCGGGTCAGGCACCAGGTGGCCAGGCTCAATACATCCTGGGCAGCCAGACTGGCTTCGGAATAAGCACCCACCGGTTTCTTGAACGCCTGGGCTTCGCGCATGGCTTCATCCTGATGCACGTTGAGTGGCAACAGACGGGCACCATATTGTTTGCGCCAGATCAGCAGCAGGTCGCGCTGCAATTGGCTGACCGGGTCGAAACGGTTGATCAGCAGATGCTCGCTGGGGGCTTCTTCCTGCTGCAGCAGCACATGGCAGGCAGCATCCGCCTCGACAATCTGCAGGCGCAACGCGCAGGGTCCGACACGAGCATGACCGGGCAGTCGCAAGGGCACATCGAACAGGATCCAGTCAAAGTGTTCGGCAAGGCTGGCCTGTCGGTGGCGCCATAGCTTCGGCTCCTTTAGCAGGTGTTGCTCGATTTGACCCTGCTCCTCCAGTTTCAAGCGGCCGTAAGGCAACACGCTCAATCCCGGCTCCACGGTCCAGGCCTGGGTGTTCCAGCCCTCCCCGTCAATCATGGCGCGCGCCCAGCCGCCGGGTTCGCTGACGCTGACGTTGAAGTGCAGGCGAAGCAGGTTCTCCGGGCACATGTCGACCAGCAGCACGCGCTCGCCCAGACTGTGCAATGCATGGCCAGTGGCCGCTAGCAGTGAGCTGGTGCCGACACCGCCGCGCAAACCACGCAAACTCAGGGCGGTCACGACAGCGTCTCGAATTCGGACTGATGCATCATCGGCTGGACCGCGGGTTGCAGGCGCTCCATCTCCGCCAGCAGCGGCCAGCGATGCAGGGCCTTTTGCAATTCGATCTGCGCAGACGTGTCCACGTAGTCCAGCTCGGGCAGCTCAAGCTCCAGTTTCAGGCGGGCGATGTCATCGGCACGATCCGCACGCGACTGCACCCTGGCCTTCACTTGAAGCGCTGTGGGTAGGGCAGCCATCCTGCTTTCTCCTTGATTCGTATGTAAGGTTTTCCGGCGTAGTCAACGACCACAGTGCCAGCGTTTTCGGAGACTGCCGCCGTCTGCGGCAGATTGCTCAGCAGCGCCGACCAGCTGGGGCCCTGGCCATCCCCTTGGGGCTGGGCGCTGTACAGGCGGCTGATGATTTCCGACAGGGCCAGAAAACTGCTCGGCTCGGTAATGTGCAGCGGTGCGGCATTGGGGTTGCGACCCATGCCCACCAGCTTGATGCCGACCGGTACGTGGGTGATGGACTGGCTCGGTATCTCGCGCATGCCGGCTATCTGCATGCGGTCGCCATGCAGCGCCGCGCCATGCTCCGGCACAATCACCACCACCACCCGACGGCCACTGAGCTCCAGTTGTTTAATGAAGCCATTGAGGTCGTCGATCAGCCCCTGGGCACGCGGTTTGTAATCACTGCTCTTGGTGCCGCCATCGGCGGTCAACGCACGGTTGCCGTCATGCAGCGTGGTGGTGTTGTAGAACAGCGCCACGCGATCGCTCTTTTCTTCTTCGCGGTGCTTCCACCAGGTGTCCAGTACCTGAGCATCGCGCAGGATCGGCGAACCGTCGAAGCCCACCAGTGCACGCGGCAATTTGCTGGTACTGACGGAGGGGGCCGGCAACGAACCTTGGGCGCGGACTTCGTCAAGGAAGCCTTCGAACTGTCCTGTGTGGTTGAGCATCACTTCGCTGGAAAAACCCAGCTTGCTCAAATCGTCCATCAACATGCACTGCTCCGGGGCGGTGCCGTAGAGCTGGCTGTGCGGAACCTGCCCACAACTGGCGCGCAACAGGCGAATGGCTGCCGGGCCGCTGTAGGAAGTGGCCGAGTTGAAGCTGTCGAAAATCACGTCCATCTGCTGGAACAGCGTGTTATCGCGCAGACCCACTTCTTCCAGATCATCCCAGGCCATGGAACAGATATTGATCAGCAACAGGTCAAAAGGCTGCACGGCAGAAGTCGCAGGCTTGAACTCCACCTGACGCCCGGCCTCGGTGCTATAGAACTTCTGCAGGTAGGCTTCCAGTGTCGCGCTGTCCGGGGCGGCCGTGCTCACCGCAGCCATGGGGGCGCCACTGGCCGGCGCCGCGACCGGCTCGCTGCTGGTGTGCAGGGCCAGCACATTGGCGCTGCCCAGCCAGGCCAAACCCAGCACGCTCAGGGTGGTCAGGCGCAGCCAGTGACGGACGAAGGCATAGACCACCACCAGCACAGCCAGCAGCGCACACAGGTTCCAGTCGATGAAACGACCCACCAGCTCGACCACGTATGCACCGCTGAAACTCATTACACCGGGCTGGTCCAGCAGGCGGCTGAAGGGAGGCAGCCAGGTGTCCTGGTAAAACAGCGCAACGCCCACGGGGATCGCAATGACCGTGCGCAGGATGCGCAAATAACGATGTGGCAACGGCAGCAGCAATGCAGCAGCGAACACCAGGTTGGGCAATACCTGCAGGTTCAGGTAGCCGGCCCACAGCAGTACGAACTTGAGGATGAAATACAGATTCCAGGGACCCAGGCCCGGCCAGACGCGCACTGGCGCCGGGTTAATGGCTTCATACCGGCTCATGGGGCTCGCTCTGGGCAGGGGCGCGACGACGCACGCCACGGGATTTCAGGTAACGCGGGGGCAATAGACCCTGCACGATCGCCAGAAAATGGCGACCAAACCTGATCAGTACCACGATCAGTGCGAGGGTCAGCAGGCTGGTGAGGCCGATCACCTGGATCAGCTCGGAATAACTCATGAACAGGGATCCGTAATGGGTAGTGTGGTGCGTTGAGGCGAATAGGCGCCACGCCCAGCGGCTTCGGCGGAGCTACTACCGGCCGTGCGTTCTTCTGCCAGAAGGAATGTGGGAGGCAGCGAGGCTACTGTGAGGAAGTCCTCGCGCGGCAACGCTTCAACGCCAGGAAGAATCTGGAAGTCGCTGAACAGATCGCGCCAGGCCAGCCGGCAGATATTCCCCAATGCGGGCTCCAGTCCGTCTGCGCGACAGGCAAACAGGAACAGATAAAAGGCACCGTTGACCACGCAGGCGACGTCACCGAAGCGACGCAAGCCGATTTGATTCAAGTACTGTTCGATTTCCAGGCCACCGCGCGGCATCAGTCTGAGCAGTTGGTGGCTGATTTCGCCAGAGGCGCCGCTGTAGACGCGCTCCACCATGCTGATGAATTCCCGGGGCGCTAACAGGCCGCGCTCGGCGGGCGGTCGCAGGCGCTCGAATAGCGATTGGAAGTCGGTGGTGCGGCTCCGGCGCCAGGTCTGGCCCTGGACACTGTCGATGATGCTGAAGAAGTGTGCCAGCGTAGTCCCATAGGGCACGGTGATGTTGGCGCCGCAAGACACCAGCAGACGCTCGTCCCGATAACGCAGGCAGGGCTCCATCTCGCGTACGATGATCTTCAGCGCGATGCCGCAACGCTCGCGCAGGGCGTGAATCTGACGGGCCAACTCTTCGACCTGCAGGTTGCTGTCGATGGCCACGATGACGCTGGCAGCACGAGCGTGGCTGGCTTGCTGGAGCAAGTCCTCGCGGCTCTCGAACAGCCGCCACTGATCCGACAACGGTGGCGAGCCTTCAAGCACAGAACGCTGGGTCAGGTAGATCCGCTGGTCATCGGTATGGGTCAGTTGCACAGTGGCCTGCTCATTGACCGATAGCGCAAAACCGTCCACCTGCAACTCGAGCTCGAACTCCTGCCCGCTGCACACGCCCAGTTCGCTGTGCCAGTAGTGCAATTGATAGCGAATGCCCCCATCACGGCGATAGAGCTGAGCGAGCCCGGAGATCGTATCGTTGAGCCGCAACAAACGTTCATGCAGTTGAGGCGTCTGGCCATGGCTGATCACCAACAGGGGGCATTGACGTCCGCCCAGCCATTGCCTCAGGGACAGGCAGCAATGCCGCAGCTCTGGCGCGACGTCGCTCTGCCAGGCGCTGTCCGGCAGCATCAGCACAATGGCAGTGCCGGCAGCAGGAGCAGCACGGGTCAGCTCGCCGACCAGCGATTTGAGGGTCAGGCCGATGTCGTCCTGGTTGATGTCAAACAGCTTCAACTGACCGGGACCGGTATCTGCCGCCAGCTGCTGGGCCAGGTCCTGACTTGAATGCCCGCAGCACACCAACATCCCTCGCGCATTGGCCGGCATCGCTGCCAGGCACTGGACCGCCAGCGCGGCAGAATCGCTCGCCTGATCCACGGCCACCCAATAAAGCCCGCCGTCGCGCAACAAGATCTGCTCATCGCGCAGATGGCGGATGCCTAAGGTGACCTGACTCAAATGTAGTTCCCTTCCCTTTAAACCGGATTCGGCACGATCAGCACTTTCTCCCCGTCACAGCTTTGCAAGGGAGTCATTTTTCTGACGACCAATACAAGTGCTCCGAGCCAAGCTCAGTGTCAGACTTAGTCAGCATAAATTAGATGTCGTACTGCCAAGCATTCCCCTGTGATGCTCAGGGACCGAACTTTCAAAACAATATAAAGCGGCTAGAGGACGACGAGACGTCACATTCTCCGCCAATCACCATTCCCAGACTCTCTTATACCATTGGTAATGGCGCGCAATTGTGATGATGTCGGACTGCCAGTGTCAATAAGTCGTTACCAACGAGGTCAAATATTGTGAACAAACGGTGATACTCAATATTTCGCCATTTTATTGGCGACCAGTAGGTCAGCACAATTTCAATAAGCTGATTCATGCCGCTTGGGGAATACTCCAAACCCTCTTAAGGGGAGCACTATATCCTAGAGTTAACAGCGAATTGATACGTCTGCCCCTCTATCTGAGCGGTTGTTCGACGCGCGACCGTTGTTGGGCTGCGCATGAGACATCGAAGAGAACCTGGTCGCCATTGATGACAGCAAATTCAAGGCCGTCAACCACCGCGACCGTCATTTCACTAGCGCCAAAAGTGCCTGCGCAACAGCTGGCCGCTGAACCCGTACGACCGCGAGGCTTTCTTCGGTGGCATGGAGGTGGGTGACACGGACTATCCTTTCTACACCGAAGCTGCCTGATACTCTGCACCACCGGCAACTGGGGGGCCATAGCTGCCCCCAGCTGCCCATGGACACCTATTTCGTTTCCAAAGAGGTGCCTATATGAAGGACCTTTTCACCTACAGGCTGTTCACAAGGGTGGCGCGACTGGGCAGTTTTTCGGCCGCGGCACGCGAAATGGGTCTTTCTCAATCCCAGGTCTCCAGGATTGTTGCCGAACTCGAAGCCGATCTCGGCACCCTGCTTTTGGCCAGATCGACACGCGCAGTTGTACCCACTGAGGCGGGGGCTGATTTTCTGTCGCGCATGGAACCCATCCTTGCGGCGGTGGAAGAAGCTGAGCAGAGCGTTCGCGCAGGTGGAGAGCTGCGTGGCGTCGTCCGGATCAGCATGCCAACGAGCATCGGCGTAAGGGAAATCATTCCGCGTATAGCTCCGTTCGCGGCAATACATCCCAACCTGCATATCCAGGTCCTGCTCGCTGATCACTGGCAAGACCTGGTCCGCGAAAATATCGATGTTGCGATAAGGCTGGGACGGCTATTGGATTCCAGTGCAACAAGCCGTCAGATCATGACAATCTCCAGGTTCATTCTCGCCTCCCCCTCCTACTTGCGCGCCGCTGGAGAGCCGACTACACCGCAGGACCTGCAATCACATCGAATCATTGCAGGTCCGGCCTCGACTGTCCCGAGCGGCTGGATGTTCACACGCAATGGAGAGACCAGGACCATTCAGCTCGAGGCTCACTTCTCGACCGACGAAAATGAGGGCGCTGTCGCAGCCGCAGCCGCCGGGTTGGGGATCACGTCGACAACGGCCTGGGCGTGCCGGCGTGAGCTTGAAAGTGGTGAACTCGTCGCACTGCTCACCGATTGGGAGACCGAATCCGTACCTGTTCATGCCTACTTCCCCCATGGATCGCGTACCCGGAGTGCCGGCCGCGCCTTGATCGAGCATCTTGTATCCAGCCTTCTTGGCGAGGGCTGCGACGCGCTCGGAACACATCGCGGCAATACCTATGCATCCCATACATAGAAGATAGCGAGCCAGAGTGGCTACTCTGATCCCGCCGCACCTGCCAATTTAGTGCCGTCATCCTGCACGACGCATCGGTCGACCTTTTCAGCCGAGCGGCGCGCTGGACGCCCCTTACTTCATCAATCAAGGAGAAGTGTCATGCGTATGACCGGCAATACTATCTTCATCACCGGCGGCGGCTCCGGTATTGGCCGAGGCTTGGCCGAAGCCTTCCACACGTTCGGCAATAAGGTGATCATCTCTGGCCGGCGCAAGGAGCGGCTGCAGGAGACGCTCGACGCCAACCCTGGCATGGCCGCAATTGAGCTCGACATTACTGATCCGGGCAGCATCCAGGCGGCAGCACAGACTCTCATCGCCAATTACCCGGACGTGAATGTGCTGATCAATAATGCCGGCATCATGATGCTGGATCACGCAGACAGGCCGGTGGACGATGCACTCGCGCTGTCGACCGTCACCACTAACCTGCTCGGCCCGATCCGCATGACCTCGGCGCTGGTCGAGCATCTGAAGGCACGGCCTGATGCGGTGATCGTCAACGTCTCCTCCGTTCTCGGCTTCGTGCCGATGGCAGTGACGGCGGTCTATTCGGCGACCAAGGCAGCACTCCATTCCTACACGCTGTCACAGCGCTACCTGCTGCGGGGACATGGCATCCAACTGGTCGAAATCGCGCCGCCTTGGGTACGCACCGAGCTGCTCGATAGCAGCGAGGAAGCGCGCGCTATTCCTCTCGACCAGTTCATTACTGAAGCGATGACGCAGTTCGAGAGCGGCGTGGACGAAATTCTCGTCTCTCCTGCCGAGGCTATGCGTGCCAACCCCGGCCCGAACGAGCATGCGTGGGTCAATCAGTTCAACGACATGATCGCAGCCGGGCCGGCTTTGAGCTGACCGGCCGGGCGGCCCCAGCGGTCGCCTGCCCCTCACATTGTTAACAGGATCAAGACTATGACCGCACGCACACCAACCGAGAACAAGGCAATCGTTCTCGAAGGCTTCGAAACCCTATTCAATCGCAAGGATCTGGCTGCGGCCGAACACTTCTGGTCGCCCTCCTACATCCAACATAGTGCTCATGTACCCCCAGGTCGCGAGGGCCTGTTCGGTCTGGTCACCACGGGGCCGGCCAACCTGCGTTACGAATGCCAGCTCGCTGTGGCGCAAGGCGATTTCGTCATGCTGCACGGCCGGTTCTCTGGCCTCGGCCAGCCGACGAACTGGGTCGTGGTCGACATCCTCCGCCTCGAGGACGGCGTGATGGTCGAACATTGGGACGTCATCCAGGACGAGGCGACGCGCGAAAGCTCCATCGGCGGCCATCCCATGTTCGGCGATCACTTCCCGGACTGACGCCCCCGAACAACCACTCGGTCGTCTTTGCGGCGACCAGCAACGTAGTAAAAATGCGGCCCCCCCGACCTGGACAAAAAGTGTCCAGGGAACGGCACTCCTCAGGCGCACATTGCTCACGCCCACTAGAGACAACGCGCAGGCTCTGCACGAGTTTGAGTTATGGCCCTACGCGTTGATGAGAGAAAGGGATGATCCACTACAATCGTCTACACGATGCAGGAAGACTCGATGCTGCGTTCGACGTGCGTACACGTACACCGATCCGTTGAACGCTCCCACAAGGGGCCAGCGCCGGTCACACCATTCACCAACGACACCGAACAAATGTGGGAGTGCTGTACTGTCCAGGCACCAGGCCGACAGAAGCGGCGAAGTCGCGGCTGCATTTCTACTGTTGACCATCGCCCATATCCACAGCCGGTAGGCTAGCGATGATCGGACCGACACAGGGCCAGCTCAGCAAACGACAGCCAGGATCATCGTCAGAGAAACCTTGGGATGAGTAGTCGACGACTCTGAAAGCCCTGAGAGCCTTCCAGGGCTTTTTCGTTTCTGCGTCGCTTTTGCATTTCTGTGCGACAGATCCCACTTCAGGGACTCCCCTACCGCTCCCTCGCGGTGTTAGTTTGGAAAAGTTTCTGTCTCATCGATCAGAAATTTCTCACCAACTACCTGCAAAGGAATGCCCCCAACAATGGATTTCTCACTCAAGCACCTGGCCGCGACAACCTTGATACTGGCCAGCCTCTCGTCGATCACCACACCAGCGTACGCCAACATCACACCGCAACAGAGCGCGACCATCCTCAAGACCTTCAGTGATGCATCGGTAACGGATTTCAGGCAGTTCCTGGGACACCTGGCCAAGAGCGAGCTTGCCAAAACCGACGACCTTGGCCCGGCAATCAGTGCTTTCCAGGGCAACAAGACCCTGTCCCCTGAACAGCAGAACGATATCCATCGCCTGCTTGGCCTCTATGCACGGGTGAAGTACGGCAACGCTGCCACCGAGACCCTGCGTGAGTTAGTGGCAATCCCGACCTTCCGCGTGGACGGCGTTGCCCAGCACGAGAATCCCGAATTCATCAAGATCGCCGACAAGCTCAAGGGCCTTGCCCAGGCCTTCAACCTGAACTTTCGCAACATCGACAACCGCGTCTATGAAATCTCCCTCGAAGGCGCTGGCGATGAAGTCGTGGGCATTCACGCTCATGCCGATGTGGTGCCCGTGACGCCGGAGAACTGGGTCTTGAAAGACGGCACCCGACTCGATCCGTTCAAGGTCACCCTGGTCGGCGACCGCATGTATGGCCGCGGCACCGAAGACGACAAGAACGGCATCGTGGTGGCGCTCTACGCCATGAAGATCATCAAGGAAGAGAAGCTGCCGCTGGCCAGGAATTTCAAGCTGCTGGTAGACACCACCGAGGAAACCTCCGGCGACGCCATCCCCTATTACTTCGAACACAACCCGACACCCAACTACAATCTGGCATTGGATGGCGGCTACCCGGTGGTGATTGCCGAGAAAGGCTACGGCACCGTCATGGCCAGTTTTACCCGGCGTGCCGCAGAGGGCAAAGGCGCCGAAATGACTTCAGTAACGGGCGGGCTGGCCACCAACCAGATTCCTTCGACGTCGATCGCCACCTTCGTGACAGACAAACCCGCCGAGCTGGCCGCCAGCCTACAGAAGGCCGGCACGGACTACGCCACGCACAACGGCGGCAACTTCGACGTGACCGCCAAGGTCGTCGACAAGGACGTCAAGCTTACGGTCACTGGCGTCTCCGCCCACTCCTCCGAGCCCGAGTCAGGCGTCAACCCGGTGGCAAGAATGCTGGACTTCATCAACAGCCTCGACGGGAAGATCGCACTCAAGCACAACCACATTACCGACGCCGCCCGCTACGCCGCCGACAACTGGGGACTGGACTACCTGGGTGGCAAATTGGGGGTCGGCTTTTCCGATGCGTTCATGGGACCGCTGACCACTTCCCTGACCTATGTCGCAATGGATGAAAAAGCCTTCAAGCTCGCGGTCAACCTGCGTGTGCCGGTGGGCAAGTCCCCAGAAGCGCTCAAGACCGAAATCGCCGAAAAGCTTGGCGCCTGGAGCAAGAAGACCCATATTGCGGCGACCTTCAACTACTCGATCGCCGAGCCGATGTACCGCAACCCTGAGGGTGATTGGGTCAAGGCCCTGCTGGCCGTGGCCAGCGAAAACCTTGGCATGGAACACAAGTTCGGCACCTCCGCCGGCGCCACCTCGGTCCATGAGCTGCCCAATGGCGTGCAGTTCGGCCTGGCCAGGCCCGAGGTCAAGTACACCGGTCACACCGACAACGAGTTCAAGACTGTCGACCAGTTCCTGCTCGACCTGCAGATCGTGACCGAGATGCTGGGGCGCATCGGGCAGTTGCCGAAGCTCTGACTCCCTTTCGGACCCGCTATTCTGGCGGGTCCACCTCTTTGATCGTGTTGATCTCGTCGGATCGCCAGGTTTTCGCACAGTCTGCGAAGACTCTCTTTTCAATGCCGACAACAAAATCACGCGCAAAAAAAAACGCCACTCAATGAGTGGCGTTTTTCTGTATTTGGAGCGGGAAACGAGACTCGAACTCGCGACCCCGACCTTGGCAAGGTCGTGCTCTACCAACTGAGCTATTCCCGCGTCTTGGTGTGGCGCATTCTATAGAAATTAGAAGCCCCGTCAACCCCTTGATTCAAAAAAGTTTTATTTCTTTTCCACATCGGTTTTCAGATGCGGCCAGGCCGCGCGTAGATACTGCAGCATGGACCACAATGTCAGGCCTGCGGAGACCATCAGCAAGGTATAACCCACCAGAACCCAAAAGCTGAAGTCCGACGGATTGGCCAGCAGGATCACCAGCGCCAGCATCTGCGCAGCGGTTTTCCATTTGCCCAGGTTCGACACGGCGACATGTGCACGCGCGCCCAGTTCGGCCATCCACTCTCTGAGTGCGGAGACGACGATTTCGCGACCGATGATCACCGCTGCCGGCAGAGTGAGCCACAGATTGCCGTGTTCCTGCACCAGCAATACCAGCGCCACCGCCACCATCAGTTTATCGGCAACAGGATCGAGAAAGGCCCCGAACGGTGTGCTTTGCTCCAGACGGCGGGCAAGGTATCCGTCGAGCCAGTCCGTCGCCGCAGCGAACGCGAAGACCGAGGCGGATGCCAGGTAGCTCCACTGGTACGGCAGGTAGAACAACAAAATGAAGATCGGGATGAGCAGAACGCGTAGAACGGTGATCAGATTAGGGATATTCATCGGCACAACTGGCTACGAGGTGAGTTGGGCATTCTACTCGCTGTGCAGGTTTGCATAAATCAACTCAGCGAGCTTTTTACTGATCCCCGGTGCTTTGGCGATCTCTTCGATGCTTGCACGAGACAGCTCCTGCAATCCACCAAAATGTTTCAACAAGTCACGCCGCCGTGTCGGCCCTACCCCGGCAACGCCTTCGAGTGTCGAGGTGCGACGAGTTTTCCCACGCCGTGCGCGGTGACCGGTAATTGCAAAGCGGTGGGCTTCATCGCGGATCTGCTGAATCAAGTGCAGCGCTGGAGAATCCCCGCGCAAGGTGAACTCATGGGCGGCGTCATTGAGGTAGAGCGTTTCAAATCCGGCCTTGCGCGTCGCGCCTTTGGCCACGCCCAAGAGAATCAGGTCGGGCACCGCCAACTCGTTGAGCACATCACGCGCCATGGATAGCTGCCCCTTGCCGCCATCCACCAGCAATATGTCCGGCAACTTGCCCTCGCCGTCCTTCAGCTTGCTGAAGCGTCGAGTCAATGCCTGGTGCATCGCCGCGTAGTCATCGCCCGGCGTGACACCTTCGATGTTGTAGCGACGGTAGTCAGACTTGAGCGGCCCTTCGGGGCCAAACACCACGCAGGACGCCACAGTTGCTTCGCCGCTGGAGTGGCTGATGTCATAGCACTCCAACCGTTGCGGCGGCTCATCCAGGTCAAGCACTTGCGCCAAGGCTTCAAACCGTGCGGCAACGTGCTGACGATTGGCCAGCCGCGCGCCAAGCGCTTGCTCGGCATTGGTCACGGCCAGTTGCTGCCAGCGCGCTCGCGTACCACGAACCCGATGGCTGATGGTCAACTCGCGACCGCGCAGCTCTTCGATGGCCGCGATCAGGGTCGGGAAGTCCTCGTGGACCACATTGACGATCAATTCGCTCGGCAAGTCGCGCTCGGGACTGCTGATGAAGTACTGGCCAAGAAACGCCGCCATGACCTCGGCAACATCCTCTTCAATACCCACCTGCGGGAAAAAGTTCTTGCTGCCCAGCACCCGCCCACCGCGGACACTGATCAAATGAACGCAGGCACCGCCCGGATTGATAAATGCCGCGATGACATCGACATCCCCTGTTCCGCCTTCCATGCTCTGTTGATCCTGCACCCGGCGCAGCAGGGAAATCTGGTCCCGCAGCTCGGCCGCACGCTCGAAATCCAGGGTACTCGCCGCCTGCTCCATGCCTGCGGACAGCTCGTCTGTCAGCGCATTACTACGACCCTCGAGGAACATCACCGAGTGACGCACATCCTCGGCGTACACCTGCGGCTCGACCAGACCGACGCAGGGTGCCTTGCAACGTTTGATCTGATACTGCAAGCACGGTCGCGTACGGTTTTTGTAGTAGCTGTCTTCGCACTGACGAACAAAAAAGGTTTTTTGCAGCAGGCTCAGGCTTTCACGGATCGCACCCGCACTAGGATAAGGACCGAAGTATTTGCCCTTCGGCTTTTTCGCACCGCGGTGGATGCTCAAGCGTGGAAAGTCTCCCTCCGAAAGAAACACATACGGATAGGACTTATCGTCACGCAGGAGAATGTTGTAGGGCGGCCGCCATTCTTTGATCAGCGTCTGCTCAAGCAGCAGTGCTTCGGTTTCGTTGGCGGTGATGGTGGTTTCGATTTGGGCAATATGCCCCACCAGCGCAGCCGTTTTGGGTGCCAGGCCGGTCTTGCGAAAATAACTCGCCAGACGCTTTTTCAGATTCTTGGCTTTGCCCACGTACAGCAGGCGCGCATCGCTTCCAAACATGCGATACACACCGGGGCGCCCACTGCAGGTCGAAAGAAAGGCGCTTGGATCAAACGGGTCGGTCATTGTCAGAGACTGGCATCGACCATGCCGTGACGAACCGCCAACAGCGTCAACTCAACATCGCTGCTGATCGAAAGCTTCTCGAAAATGCGGTAACGGTAGGTGTTCACGGTTTTTGGCGACAGGCATAGTTTGTCGGAAATGATCTGGACCTTCTGGCAGCCGACAATCATCAAGGCGATCTGGATCTCCCTCTCTGACAAGGCATCGAAGGGTGAATCATTGCTCGGCTGGAACGATTTGATCGCCAATTGCTGGGCAATTTGCGGGCTGATGTAACGCTGCCCGGCAAATACCTGGCGAATCGCCTGGACCATTTCATTAAGCCCGGCGCCCTTGGTGAGATAGCCCGCAGCGCCTGCCTGCAACAGTCGGGTAGGAAACGGATCTTCCTCGCACACCGTGACTGCGACGACTTTGATGTCCGGATGGCTGCGCAACAACTTGCGCGTGGCTTCAAGACCGCCGATCCCGGGCATCTTGACGTCCATCAGCACCACATCCGGTTTCAACTCACGCGCTTTAAGCAGGGATTCCTCCCCCGACTCAGCCTGGCCGACTACTTGCAGACCATCGATGTCAGCCAACATTCGTGTAATACCTGTACGAACGAGATCATGGTCATCGACTACTAGCACCCTAATCAAGCAGACACCTCGCGATATAGTCTTATTGGTTGCCGAACACCTTAGCAAAAAGCATCCGGCAGACCTAGCAGCAAGCGCCATATAAAAAGTTTCAATTCGTCTTGAGGGGCTTGAGCTACACGCTTTGCAGACGTTTCAGCGCGGACATTTGCGCTCCATCCTCAGGAAACAGTCGTCCTGCCCGACTATCTGCAAGCCCATGCGCTGATAAAGCGCTTGAGCCGGGTTGTCCTTGAACACCGTCAGACGCAGCGCCGGACGATGCTCCGCACAGGCTTTTGAAAACACCTGCTCGAGGGTCCAGGCGCCAGCGCCCTGACCGCGAAAGGCCTCGACCATATGCAACTCGCGAATGTACAGGGCCTTCGAGTCGCGACTCAGGCTGGTAAAACCCAGCACCGTTTCATTTTGGCAAATCAGCCAGTTTTCCCGACCTGCCCAGGCAGCATCGAAGGCCTCGTCGATCCACGGTAGATCATGCCTGATGTAATAGCCAAGCATGGTTTGGCACGTCAACGCTCGAGCAAATGGCAAATGTTCCGAAGAGGCCAATCGCAGCTCAAAACCCATTCGCCCTCCTCAAGCACTCACCACCGGCACGACCTCCCCGCTCCACTCGCTTGCATTTCGGCGGGCGATCACCAGTAAATCCCCGGTTCCCGGAGCTGCCGCTATCAACGAACCATCCGACGCCCAGATTGCGCTGCGTCCTGCCGACTCCCAGCCGCCCGTTGCACCACCATGATTGGCCATCAGCACTACCATCGAGTGCTCGCTGGCATAACCCTGCAGCAATGCAGTATCCGGTGCATAACCACCTTCCGTAATCAGCACGCCAGCAGCGTAAATATTCGCCCCCTTGTCAGCGGCCTCGGCGGGATGACTGGCATGCGAAAAGTCAGCGCACACCGCCAGCGCGATGGAATCGCCCCCCATGGCCAGCAGTGAGCCGCCCGAACCCGGCGCAAACGCCACCTCCTCGCCTGAATGCAAATGCTGCTTGCTGTAGACCCCCAGCGAACCATCGGCAGCGAGTACCAGCGCGCCAATCAAGACCGGCGCATCGGCCGACAGACGAATAGGCATACCGACTACGGTGGTTACACCCAACTCCCGAGCCAAATCCCGCAGTGGCTTTAAAACAGCCGCATCCGGCGCGATTGCCAACTCCGCCGCCAACCCGCGCTCGTAACCTGTGAGTGACAACTCGGGAAACACCAGAAGTTGCACGCCCTGCTCGGCTGCGAGCTGGATGAAGCGTTGGTGCCGGGCAATATTGGCGTGAAGATTACCGGCAATCGAGATCGATTGAGCGGCGGCGATAGTCAGTGTGGTCATCTGCGCTGTCCTTGATGAGTGTCCGCGAGCAATCCTGAAGTGTGTCACAAAGCGACGCGGCGCTTAAGCCATAGATGCTGGTCACCGAACCGATAGCATTTTCTGATTGAATCTGCACACCGGCCTCTAGTAAGCTCGACGCATCCATCGGAGACAGACTATGTTGCATACCCCTTCACAGCTTCGTATCGCCAGCGCCCCGCGCTCGGTGGCGGCTGCACGGGTGAATGACGTCTGCGCACCGGTAAACTTTTATTTTGGGTATTGGTTTAGCCACTGGCGCGCCTGATACCCACACGGCGCCCACTACTCAAGGGGTCGCCTACCAGAGAATTCTCAACCCCCGGTCGGCCTCCCGATCGGGGGTTTTGTTTTTTCAGCCCCAACCATTTTTTAGCAACATCACTGACTTCAAGGAATCACGACATGAACTACGCCACTTATTACCGTTACGACAGTTTTTCCGCTTGGCGATTTACCAGCCTCCGTTCGGGACAGCCTGCCGCCTCCGATCGGTCACCCACAGGTGGCAAGCACACACTCGAAGCCAATCCGGCCAATTGTCGAACACCCCAGTAGGGCCGAGCGCGCGGGACAGAACCCGCCGCCAGCCCAGGAAGCCTGAATATGAACTCGTCCGTATCTGCTCTGCCGCTGTCCACCCTGAACCCTGCCAATGAAGCACTGACCCAGCGTCTGCCCAGCTCATTGCAGCTCAAGCAACAACTGCCACTCACCAGTGCCCTGACCCAACAAGTCAGCACTCATCGCCAAACCATCCGCGCCATCCTCAACGGTGAAGACTCCCGATTGCTGGTAGTTGTCGGCCCGTGCTCCATCCATGATCCGCAGTCCGCACTCGAATACGCCGAGAAGCTTGCACACCTGGCCACCGACGTCAGCGATGAAATGCTTCTGGTAATGCGTGCCTACGTCGAAAAACCGCGCACCACGGTCGGCTGGAAAGGCCTGGCCTACGACCCGCATCTGGACGGCAGCGATGACATGGCAGGTGGCTTGACCCTGTCGCGAGAACTGATGCGCGAAATGCTGCGCCTGGGCTTGCCGATCGCGACCGAACTCCTGCAACCGATGGCCGCCAGTTACTTCGACGACCTGCTCAGTTGGGTCGCTATCGGTGCCCGCACCACTGAGTCGCAGATTCACCGTGAAATGGCCAGCGGCCTGAACATGCCGGTCGGCTTCAAGAACGGCACCGATGGTGGCGTTGGCGTAGCCACTGATGCCATGCGCTCGGCTTCCCACCCTCATCGTCACTTCGGTGTCGACAGCCAGGGTCATCCGGCGATCATTCATACCCGAGGCAACCCGGATACTCATCTGGTACTGCGTGGTGGCCACCGAGGCCCCAATTACGATCAGCATAGCGTTGCCCAAGTCCAGAGCGCCCTGAACAAGCTGGCAATCCCGGCACGGATCATGGTCGATTGCAGTCATGCCAACAGCGGTAAAGATCCGTCGCGTCAGCCTGCGGTGTTCACTGATGTACTTGAGCAACGCCTGCAAGGTGACCGTTCACTGATCGGCATGATGCTTGAGAGCCACCTGTTCGAAGGCTGCCAACCGTTGAGCAACACATTGCGTTATGGGGTTTCGGTGACCGACGGCTGCCTGGGATGGGAGGCTACACAACAGTTACTGCGCAAGGCCTCACAGCAGTTGCGCATCCAACGCAGTAGCAGCCAAATACCTGCCTGAACCTTGTTACCTTATCGACACGTGCCCGGATACACGATTACGGCGGCTCCAGTTCAAGCGCGAGACTGGAGCCACCGTTGTTCGGGCCGGGTGTTTATGGTTTCAGCACAGCTGGCTGCCCGCCGACTGCACGCGGATGACTACAACCTCAGATTCCTGGCTCGCGTCGTCAAGGCGTTCGACTTGATAACTCACTCGAACGGTCGAGCCCTGATGCTCTCGCCAAAAACGGTAGGGTACGATGAATACGACCGGCTTATCGGCAGCATCGCGGGAGATGTCACGGCTATCGCGATGACTGAAGTTCTCGCCATCGCATTTCAGATAAACCAGCTCCCCTTCCTGCGTACGCGCCTGATCAACCACAACGGTGACACCGTCCAGCGTATCTTGCAGGTCCAGCAGACCTTCATCTGCTTCCAGCACATCCGGCAGTGCCAGCGAAATCGGAGGCCGGACACCCACGTTCAACCGAGCCGGCTCCGAGTAGCGCGTCACCCGGCCTGGGTGCTCAACGAGGTAACTGAAAATGACGGTGGCGCCGAGATTCGAAGCGATGTAGTGCGGGGGCACCCAGAACGAGACTTCGTCTGCGATGGAAAATTTTTCGATCTGATACGAGTCGTTGAATTGCTGTGCGGGATCTTCGCCTGCCCAGGAAAGAACTACCGTATCGCCCTGCGACATCCCTCCGTATGGCGCAATCGTAACGCGCGCGCCTTCAGGCACACGGTCAGGATCGAGCCAACCACCATACGCGTCATCCACCGTTGCCGGCAGCAACTCCTGTCTGACGTCCCCCACCTGCACTTGCAGCCGCAATGACTCAACGGGAACCCCCTGCAACACGCTGTGGAGGGTATAAAACACCTCAAGCCAGCCACCCTCCATCGCGGCAATGTGCGTGGAGCGTATGACAAAGATGATCTCCCTGCCCACCTGATAGCTGCTGACGGAGCGTTGTTCCTTGTGCGAATAGGCCGCCCCCTCGGAATCGATGCCAACCCACGACATCACGACCTTGTCTGTGCATGCCATCCCCGGGTAAGGCATGACCTTGACGATGGCCCAGCTCAAGGCGGGGTCCAGGACTCCATCTTGTTCAGCCTCCAGATCGGGAGCCGGCAAAATCAGTTCCCCGGATTTGATGGTATATGCCTGCGAGTCGATGTGCGCAGGCAAAGCCATTGAACACCTGGGCCCGACCTCTTCATGCACGCTATCGATCAATACATCGTTAATAGCCATTCACTCTCTCCTGTCCCTGGATTTACCGCTCATTTTTCAGAGGGGTATTGAATGGGTCCATTGAAAACGAAAGGCCGGTTTTCCGATGTCAGGCCCAGCAGCAATCTCAAGCGGTTAATGATGCGTTAGAAGTAGGACGTTCACCCTGACCTCCCCTTCACCCCATACAAAAGATGTCTGGATGTTCCGAGTAACGCCTCAGACAGATCGGAACGCTCTTCCAATTTTTACTCCACTTTCAACACATTACAGCGGCTTTTTCGTACACCTCTGGCCCGTTGGCCTGGATTAGAGTGAGGACTCAAGCCCACCCCGAACTTATTTAAAACAGGTGCGAACATGCAACGGAATGCAACCACACAACACCCCATCCTGCTGGTCCACGGCCTCTTCGGTTTCGCAAGCATCGGAAAACTGGAACTCTTCCATGGCGTAAAGCAGGCACTGAGGAACGCTGGCACTCAAGTGTTCATACCCTACCTCTCGGCCACTCACTGCAATGAGGTCCGTGGAGAGCAATTACTGGCGCAGATCGACCTGGTGCTGACCCGCACCGGCGCGAGCAAAGTCAATCTGATCGGCCATAGCCAAGGTGCACTGGCCGCTCGCTATGCCGCAGCCAAAGCGCCGCAGAATGTTGCTTCAGTAACTTCCGTGAGCGGGCCGAACCATGGCTCCGAACTGGCCGACTGCTTGCGCAAGGCCTTGACCCCCGGCCACCTGCCAGAACAGGTTGCAGTGGCGGTGTCGACGCTGTTCGTCGAGTTCCTGTCGTTTATCAGTGGTAGTCCGAAGATCCCGCAGAATGCCGTCGCCGCGCTCAACGCTTTAACGACTGAAGGCGTCGGTGCGTTCAATGCCAAATACCCTCAAGGCCTGCCGAGCACCTGGGGTGGCAACGGCGAAGAACAGGTCAACGGCGTTCGTTATTACTCCTGGAGTGGCACGCTGCAGGGCAGCCTGCTGGATGAAGGGCTTCATACACTCGATCCACTGCACGGTTTTTGTCGAGGGTTTTCCAGGTTTTTCACTCGCGAGACCGAGCAAAATGACGGGATGGTCGGCCGTTTCAGTTCGCACCTGGGCACCGTCCTGCGCTCTGATTACCCGATGGACCACCTGGACGCGATCAATCAAACGGCAGGCCTGGTGCGCAAAGATATTGATCCCATCGAGTTGTTTGTGCGCCATGCCGAACGATTGAAAAGCGTTGGTCTTTAACGTGCTCAACTGGATTTTTTCGACCGACGGCAAGATGAGGTGAAAGCAGGCAATGGATTGACGGAATTTTGACGAGAAATAGACCACTGAATCCGGTAGGCTCAGCACTTTACTGAACATTGAATGGAGAGTTTTCCCATGGCTAAAGCCACTGCCCGCCACATCCTGGTTGCCACTGAAGCCAAGTGCAACGAACTGAAAGCCGAAATCGAAGGCGGCGCTGATTTCGCTGCCGTTGCCAAAGCCAACTCCACTTGCCCATCGAGTCGTGACGGCGGCAACCTCGGTTCGTTCGGTCCAGGCCAGATGGTCAAGGAGTTCGACGCCGTAGTATTCAGCGCACCGGTCAATACCGTGCAAGGTCCGGTCAAGACCCAGTTCGGTTACCACCTGCTGGAAGTGACCAGCCGCCAGGACTGATCAATCCGCGATTTGCTCAAACAACGGCCCGCCTTCTGGTGGGCCGTTGCGTTTGTATCAAATGATTATGGCTGGCGAGTCGCGCGCCGCTAGCGTACAAATCGTGATTATCGATTACCCGGCTCTTAAGGCTGACAATGCGACTGGCTTCCCCCTCATTGATCTTCACGGCCCTGGCCTTGCTGCTGAGCACCACCGGTGTAAACGCGGCGCCACAACATGCCTTGACCGTGTATGGCGAACCGGCCAAATACCCAGCCGGCTTCAGTCACTTTGCCTACACCAACCCGCAAGCCCCCAAGGGCGGCAGCATGCGCCGCTCGGCGATTGAAATCGGTCGCTTCGACCACGTATTGCCCTACATCGACAAGGGCATTGGCGTGACTCAGCTCGACGGGATGATTTACTCGCCGCTGGCCCAGCGTTCGCTGGATGAGCCCTACACCGTGTACGGGCTGGTGGCAGAGAAAATGGAGCGCTCCGACGATGGCCTGTGGCTGCGTTTCTACCTGAACCCCAAGGCTCGCTTCGCCGATGGCACGCCCATCACCGCCGAAGACGTACGCTACACCTACGACCTGCTGATGACCCAGGGCAGTCTGCGCTATCGCACCCAATTTGCCGACGTCAAAGGCGTCGAAGTCGAGTCGCCGCGCACCGTCCGCTTCGACTTCAAGAACAACGAAAACCGCACCCTGCCACTGGACATCGCGACCTTGCCGGTATTTCCCGAGCACTGGTGGAAAACCCGCGACTTCGCCAATGGCGGCGGCTATGAAGCACCGCTGGGCAGCGGACCGTACCGCGTCGGCAAGGTGGATTCGGGACGCAGCATCACTTTCGAGCGCAACGCCGACTGGTGGGGCAAGGACTTGCCCGCCAGCCGTGGCCTGTACAACTTCGATCATTTCAGCATCGAGTATTTCGGCGACACCGACGTCGCTCGTCAGGTCCTGCGCGGTGGCGCCTATGACTACAACCGCGAATTCTCGGCCACCGCTTATTCCATCGGTTACGACAGTCCAGCGCTGAACGACGGCCGCTTGCAAAAGGCCCATCTGGCCAAAGAAGCACCGCAACCGGCCCAGGGCTTTGTGTTCAATCTGCAAAAGCCGATATTCCAGGACCGCCGCGTACGTCAGGCGCTGGCAATGCTCTGGGATTTCGAGTGGAGCAACCGGCAGATGATGCGCGATATGTACATTCGCCAGCAGAGTTACTTTTCCAACACCACCCTGGCCGCCAGGCAACTGCCCGATGCCAGCGAACTGGCGATTCTCGAACCCTTGCGCGGGCAGATACCGGACGAGGTCTTTACTCAGGTTTTCGAGGCGCCGAAAACCGACGGTAGCGGCCTGATCCGCGACAAGCAATTGCAGGCACTGGCGCTGCTCAAAGAGGCCGGCTGGAAACCCGAAGACGATCACCTGGTCAACGCCGTGGGCGAACCGCTGGCGTTCACCTTCCTAGTCAGCCAGAACGGCATGGACCGCCTGCTGCTACCGTACAAGCGCACCCTGGCGCAGATCGGCATCAACCTGGACATCCGCCGGATCGACTCATCGCAGTATGTAAACCGTTTGATGAGCCGCGACTACGACATGATCGTCACTGGCTATCCGGTGACCACCTCGCCGGGGACCGAACTGTACAACTACTTCGGCTCGGCCTCCGCCACCGACCCTGGCGCCAATAACTATATGGTGCTGAAAAACCCGGCCGTCGACACGCTGATTACCGGTCTGGTCAAAGCCACCACCCAGGTTGACATGCTGCGTTATGCCCATGCACTGGACCGGGTGCTGCAATGGAACTACTACTGGATTCCCAACTACTACCCGCCAGGCTCCTCGACCGTGTGGTGGAACCGCTTCGGCATTCCGGCGGTGCAAGCGAGCAATGACGAAGCCATCGAGAGCTGGTGGGAAATGAGCACAACGCCACTGACCAACGAACAAATGGCTGCCGAACGCATCAAGCGTGGCAAACCCGGAGGGCCGCATTGATGCTGGCTTATATATTTCGGCGTTTACTGCTGATCATCCCGACCCTGGTGATCATCCTGCTGGTCAATTTCGTGATCGTGCAGGCCGCACCGGGTGGTCCGGTCGAGCAGGCCATCGCTCACCTGCAAGGCATCGGCGGCCCGAGCATCGGAGCCTCTGGCGATGCCATGAGCCGCGGCTCGCGGGCCAGTCGTGGCCTTGATCCACAACTGATCAAGGACATCGAAAAACAGTACGGCTTTGACAAACCGGCACCAGAACGCCTGTGGCTGATGATCACCAGCTATGCCCGCCTGGACTTCGGCAAGAGTTTCTTTCGCGGCGCCACGGTCACCGACCTGATCCTCGAAAAAATGCCGGTGACCATCTCGCTGGGACTCTGGGCAACACTGATCACCTACCTGGTGTCGATCCCGCTGGGCATTCGCAAGGCCGTGCATCACGGCAGCCATTTCGATATCTGGAGCAGCACCGCGATCATCATCGGTTACGCGATGCCGGCGTTTCTGTTTGCGATGTTTCTGATCGTAGTGTTTGCCGGCGGTACCTCGTTGAACTGGTTCCCGGTACGTGGATTGGTCTCGGAAAATTTCGAGCAGCTGTCGACGCTGGGAAAAATTACCGATTACTTCTGGCACCTGGTGCTGCCGGTAACGGCGCTGGTGGTTGGCGGTTTCGCCACACTGACTATCCTGACCAAAAACTCCTTCCTCAATGAAATCACCCGCCAGTACGTGGTCACCGCCCGCGCCAAAGGCCTGAGCGAGCGCCGGGTGCTGTACGGTCATGTGTTTCGCAATGCAATGCTGCTGGTGGTTTCGGGCATTCCTCAGGCGTTTATCAGCGTTTTTTTCGCCGGTTCCTTGTTAATCGAGGTGATCTTTTCCCTCGATGGCCTGGGGCGGATGAGTTACGAAGCGGCCGTGTCCCGAGACTACCCGGTGGTGTTCGGTTCACTGTTCATCTTCACCCTGTTCGGTCTTCTGATAAAACTCATCGGTGACCTCTGCTACACCCTGGTCGACCCGCGCATCGACTTCGCCGCGAGGAATGCCTGATGCTCAACCTCTCGCCCCTGGCGCGCCGACGCTTCGAGCGCTTCAAGAAAAACCGCCGTGGCTGGTGGTCGCTGTGGCTGTTCATCGGCCTGTTCATCCTGACCCTCGGCGGCGAGCTGATCGCCAACGACAAACCGCTGGTGCTCAGCTATCAGGGCTCGTTGTACTTCCCGGCGTTCAAGCGCTACACCGAGCAGGCGTTCGGCGGCCAACTGCCGTTCCAGGCCGACTACCGCAGTGACTACGTGCAGAAGCTGATCCACAAGGACGGCGGCTGGATGCTGTTCCCGCCGATCCCGTTCAGCGACGACACGCCGAACTACGACCTCAATCAACCCGCACCGAGCCCGCCGTCAAAGGTGAACTGGCTGGGCACCGATGATCAGGCGCGTGATGTATTGGCACGAGTGATTTTCGGCGCCCGGGTGTCGATATTGTTTGCCCTGGCGCTGACCTTCATCAGCGCGCTGATCGGCATCGCCGCTGGCGCCTTGCAGGGTTATTACGGCGGCTGGATCGACCTGCTCGGCCAACGTTTGCTGGAGGTCTGGTCGGGGCTGCCAGTGCTTTACCTGCTGATCATCCTGTCAGGGTTCGTCGAGCCGAATTTCTGGTGGTTGCTGGGGATCATGGCACTGTTTTCCTGGCTGGCACTGGTGGATGTGGTACGCGCCGAGTTCCTTCGTGGACGCAACCTGGAGTACGTCAAAGCCGCCCGGGCGCTGGGCCTGACCGACCGCAAAGTGATCGTGCGGCACATCCTCCCGAACGCGATGAACGCAACCCTGAGTTATCTGCCGTTCATTCTCACCGGGGCGATCTCGACCCTCACCGCCCTCGACTTCCTCGGCTTCGGCATGCCCGCCGGCAGCGCTTCGCTGGGCGAGTTGATCGGCCAGGGCAAACAGAATCTGCAAGCACCGTGGCTCGGGCTGACGGCGTTTTTCACCCTGGCGCTGATTCTTTCTTTACTGGTGTTTATCGGTGAAGCATTGCGTGACGCATTTGATCCACGATCTTGATCCTCGTTCATGAGGCGGACTGTTGATATGAGTGACAACCTGATTGAAATCCGTGACCTCAACGTGGCCTTCAGCGGCCAGGCCGCCGTGCGCAACCTGTGCCTGGACATCCGCCCCGGCGAGTGCCTGGCGCTGGTCGGCGAATCCGGCTCGGGCAAGTCGGTGACCGCCCATTCGATCCTGCAACTGCTCCCCGACGGCGGCACCACATCCTCCGGGAGCATTCGCTATCGTGGCCAGGAACTGCTCGGCGCGGATGTCGGGACTTTGCGAGCATTACGCGGTAATCGCATCGCGATGATTTTCCAGGAGCCGATGACCTCTCTCAATCCATTGCACAGCATCGAAAAGCAGATTGGCGAAACCCTGCTGGTGCACAGAGGACTGGGTGGCAGGGCCGCGCAAAAACGCACCCTTGAACTGCTGGAGCTGGTGGGCATTCAGAAGCCCCATGAGCGTCTCAAGGCGTACCCGCACCAGCTCTCCGGCGGCCAGCGGCAACGGGTGATGATCGCCATGGCCCTGGCCTGCGAACCGGAGTTGTTGATCGCCGATGAACCGACCACCGCGCTCGATGTGACGGTACAGCGCAAAATCCTGCTGTTGCTCAAATCACTGCAGCAACGCCTGGGCATGTCGCTGCTGCTGATCAGTCACGACCTCAATCTGGTGCGCAGTATCGCCCAGCGTGTCTGCGTGATGCGTGGCGGCGAGATCGTCGAGCAAGCCGAATGCGAGCGTCTCTTCAATCAACCCCAACATCCCTACAGTCGTGAGCTGCTGAACGCTGAGCCTGAAGGTGAAGCTTTGCCGCGTGACGAACGTGAAGCCGTACTGCAGGTCGATGACCTGAGCGTGACGTTCCCATTGGGTGGCGGCCTGTTTCAACGCAAGACTTACCTGCGTGCAGTAGACGGCATCAGCCTGAGCATTCAGCGCGGCAAGACTCTGGGCATTGTCGGCGAGTCCGGCTCCGGCAAGTCAACGCTCGGACAGGCGATCCTGCGCCTGCTCGATTCCCAGGGCAGCATTCGCTTTCAGGGTGAAGCGCTCGACAGCCTTAACCAGAAACAATTACGGCCATGGCGCAAACAGATGCAGGTGGTGTTCCAGGACCCGTTTGGCAGCCTCAGTCCGCGGATGTCGGTGGCACAGATCATCAGCGAAGGGCTGGAAGTCCATAACCCATCGAGTGTTGCCGAACGCGAAGCCCAGGTCATCCAGGTGCTGAAAGAAGTCGGTCTCGACCCGCAAAGCCGCCATCGTTACCCGCACGAGTTCTCCGGCGGCCAGCGCCAGCGCATTGCCATCGCCCGCGCGCTGGTACTCAAACCGGCGCTGATCCTGCTCGACGAACCCACCTCGGCACTTGATCGCACGGTACAAAAACAGGTGGTCGCCCTGCTCCGCCAGCTTCAGGAAAAACACGGCCTGACCTACCTGTTCATCAGCCATGACCTGGCCGTGGTCCGCGCCCTGGCCCACGACATGATCGTGATCAAGGACGGCAAAGTCGTGGAGCGCGGCGCCAGCCATGAAGTGTTCGACGCGCCACAGCACCCCTATACCAAAGAGCTGTTGGCAGCGGCGCATCCAGGCTGGGCATAATCGCGTCGGACCGCGTCGCGGCCTTCGCGAGCAGGCTCGCTCCCACATTGGATCTGCGGCGTTAACAAGACCCTGCTCGCGAAGGGGCCTGCATAGGCAATACACATTCTGGAAATGACACCATGAACGACACCGAAAGCCTCAAGGACTACCAACGTGTGCGCATGTTGGCGATCCGCTCGCTGTTCGAAATCATCGAGCAATCCAGCGAAGGCACGGTGATCGTTGACCGCGATGCGAACATCGTCTGGATGAACGAGCGTTACGCCAGACGCTTCGGCCTTGAGTCGGCGGCAGTGGCGATCGGAAAGCCTTGCGAAAGCGTGATCCCCGGCAGCCTGTTGCGCGAGGTCGTGCGTACCGGTCGACCAATCCTGCTGGACATGCAAGACACGCCCAAAGAGCCGCTGGTGGTCATGCGCCTGCCGATTCACGACGATGCCGGCGCGGTGATCGGTGCCATCGGGTTTGCGCTGTTCGATGAATTGCGCAGCCTGTCGCCGATGCTCAAGCGCTACCTGAGCCTGCAGGAAGAGCTGGCCTCGACCCGTTCGCTGCTGCGAGCCCGGCAAGCCAAATACACCTTCGCCCACTTCATTGGCACCAGCGCCGCCAGCCTGGAAGTCAAACGCCGCGCCCGGCGCAGCGCCAGCACTGAATCCCCGGTCTTGTTGCTGGGTGAAACCGGCACCGGCAAAGAGCTGCTGGCCCAGGCGATTCATGGTGCCTCGCCACGGGCGCATAAAGCCTTTGTCAGCATCAACAGCGCGGCGATTCCCGAAGCACTGCTCGAAGCCGAGTTTTTCGGCACCGCCCCCGGCGCCTTCACCGGTGCGGATCGCAAGGGTCGCTCCGGCAAGCTGCAGATCGCTCAGGGTGGGACCCTGTTTCTTGACGAGATCGGCGACATGCCGCTGCCGTTGCAAAGCAAATTGTTGCGGGTACTGCAGGAAAAAGAGTTCGAACCGGTCGGCTCCAACGAAGTGATCCAGAGCGACGTGCGAGTGATCGCCGCGACCTCCACCGACCTCGAAGCGGCGATCAAACGCGGCGAGTTTCGTGCCGACCTGTATTACCGCCTCAACGTGTTGCCAATTCAGGTACCGCCTCTGCGAGAACGCCTCGACGACCTGCCGGCCCTGAGCGAAGCGATTCTCGAAGAGCTGCGCAGTCAACATGAACTCGACAGCCAGGCCCTGGAGTTGCTCGGCCAACACGCCTGGCCGGGGAACATTCGCGAGCTGCGCAATGTGCTGGAACGGGCCGCACTGCTCAGCGATGACCTGATCCTGAACGCCGTCGAGATTCGCGCGGCGATTGGCAGTTTTGTCGCGGTACAGCGCTCCGTGCCCGCGGCCATTGAAACGGTTGCCAATGAGACTTTCAGCGCTGCCCGTGAACGCTTTGACCGACAGTTGATTGAAAACACGCTGGCGCACTGTGGCGGCAAGGTTATCGAAGCAGCGGCACGACTGGGGCTTGGGCGCTCGACGTTGTACAAGAAAATGGTCGCGTTGGGGATTGCCGAGTCTCTATAAAGAGATATCCGTCTCTGTTTATAGACATGACTTGAAACCGCATCGCGGCCATCGCGAGCAGGCTCGCTCCCACACTGAATCGCATTAAATTCACATTTCCGGGTCAACCCTGAACAAATGTGGGAGCGAGCCTGCTCGCGATAGAGCCGTCCCTGCCACTACAAGTCTCTAACTTGAGACAAATTATTTACTGCCTCCTATAAAAATAAAAAATATTCATATATTTCAACAAGTTGCTTGAATGGCACGAAACTCGCTAACGCCCTCTCCTACAAAAGATCCACCCCACAAAAATAACAATCCAGGAGACACACCATGAGTGTGATCATTGCCTTGGCAGCCCTTGCGCTGCTGATGCTGGCTGCTTACCGTGGCTACAGCGTCATTCTCTTCGCTCCGATTGCCGCCCTTGGCGCGGTCCTGCTCACTGACCCTTCTGCCGTTGCGCCCGCCTTCACCGGCGTGTTCATGGAGAAGATGGTCGGCTTCATCAAACTGTATTTCCCGGTGTTCCTGCTCGGCGCGGTGTTCGGCAAGCTGATCGAGCTGTCAGGCTTTTCGCGCTCGATCGTCGCCGCCGCGATTCGCCTGCTCGGTACTCGCCAGGCGATGTTGGTTATCGTGCTGGTGTGTGCCCTGCTCACGTACGGTGGCGTGTCGCTGTTCGTCGTGGTGTTCGCGGTGTACCCGTTTGCGGCGGAGATGTTCCGCCAGAGCAATATTCCAAAACGGCTGATCCCGGCGACCATCGCCCTCGGCGCGTTTTCCTTCACCATGGACGCCCTGCCCGGCACCCCGCAAATCCAGAACATCATCCCCAGCACCTTCTTCAACACCACGGCCTGGGCCGCGCCATGGCTAGGTTTGATTGGTGCAATTTTCGTGTTCTGCGCCGGCATGCTGTTCCTCCAGCGCCAGCGCAACAAGGCCCAGCGCAGCGGTGAAGGCTATGGCGCGGAGCTGCGCAACGAGCCGGAAACTGCCGCAGACGTGAAGCTGCCTAACCCGTGGATTGCGCTCTCGCCGCTGTTGCTGGTGGGCATCATGAACCTGCTGTTCACCCACTGGATTCCGCTGTGGTACGGCAAGACCCACAGCCTCAGCCTGCCGGGCATGACCGCGCCGGTGACCACCGAAATCGCCAAACTCACCGCCATCTGGGCGGTTCAGGCCGCGTTGCTGGTGGGCATCATCATGGTGTTGGTGTTCGGCTTCCAGGCGATCCGCGGCAAGCTTGCCGAGGGCAGCAGAAGCGCGGTCAGCGGTGCCTTGCTGGCGGCCATGAACACCGCGTCGGAATATGGCTTTGGCGCGGTCATCGCCTCTCTTCCCGGCTTCCTGGTGCTGGCCGACTGGCTGAAAAGCATCCCCAACCCGCTGGTCAATGAAGCGATCACCGTGACCTTGTTGGCCGGCATCACCGGTTCAGCCTCGGGCGGTATGAGCATCGCCCTGGCCGCGATGGCCAATGACTTCATCGCAGCGGCTCATGCGGCGAACATTCCTTTGGAAGTGCTGCACCGGGTCGCGGCCATGGCCAGTGGCGGCATGGACACCCTGCCACACAACGGCGCGGTGATTACCTTGCTCGCGGTGACAGGCTTGACCCATCGTGAAGCCTATAAAGACATTTTCTGTATTACGCTGATCAAGACCCTGGCGGTCTTCGTAGTCATCGGTACGTTCTACGCCACCGGCATTGTGTGAGGCACTCATGACAACTCTTTCGGGCAAAACCGCACTGGTCACCGGCTCCACCAGCGGCATCGGTCTGGGCATCGCATTGAGCCTGGCCAAGGCCGGCGCCAACCTGATCCTCAATGGTTTCGGCGATGCCTCCACGGTCATCACCGAGGTGCAACAGTTCGGCGGCAAAGTCGGCCATCACCCGGCCGACGTCAGCGATCCCGCGCAAATTGCCGAGATGATCGCTTACGCCGAGCGTGAGTTCGGCGGCGTCGACATTCTGGTGAACAACGCCGGCATCCAGCACGTGTCTGCGGTGGAAGACTTCCCCGTGGAGCGCTGGGATTCGATTATTGCGATCAACCTGTCGTCGGTGTTTCACAGTACGCGATTGAGCCTGCCAGGCATGCGCGCCAAGGGTTGGGGGCGGATCGTCAACATCGCCTCGGTGCACGGCCAGGTCGGTTCGGTGGGCAAGGCCGCTTATGTCGCGGCCAAGCACGGGGTGATCGGCCTGACCAAAGTCGTCGGCCTGGAAACCGCTACCAGCAACGTCACCTGCAACGCCATCTGCCCGGGCTGGGTGCTGACCCCGCTGGTGCAAAAACAGATCGACGACCGCGCCGCCACAGGCATTGACCCACAGCAGGCGCAACATGATCTGCTGGCCGAGAAACAGCCGTCGCTTGCGTTCGTCACGCCGCCACAATTGGGCGAACTGGTCTTGTTTTTATGCAGCGAAGCCGGCAGCCAGGTGCGTGGCGCGGCGTGGAATATTGATGGTGGGTGGTTGGCGCAGTAAAAGGCCAGTTAGGGCATCTTGTGGCGAGGGAGCTTGCTCCCGCTGGTCCGCGAAGCGGGCCCAAATTGGTCGACACGTTCTTCCAATGGCAACGCGTTCACCATTTTACGACTGCTGCGCAGCCGAGCGGGAGCAAGCTCCCTCGCCACAATAGCCAGCGAGCGTGCAATAAAAAACAAGAGGCCAACCATGTCCAATATCCTCTGGAAACCCAGCGCCCAGCGCATCAGCAAAACCCGCATGGATGCCTTCCGGCGCTTCAGCAATCAACGGCACAACCTTGCCCTCGCGGACTACCCGGCGCTGCATCAATGGAGCATCGATCAGCGCGAAGACTTCTGGCAGGCCATCGTCGATTTCTTCGAGATCACGTTTCACCAGCCACCGAGCACGGTGTTGCGTGAAGGCCCACAGATGCCCAGCGCCGAGTGGTTTCCCGAGGCCACACTGAACTTTGCCGAACACCTGCTGCGTCGTCGCGATGACGCAACCGCGGTGATTGCCATCGCCGAAAACGGCCAGCGCGAAACCCTGAGCTACTTTGAGCTGGCCGAGCACGTCGCCGGCCTGCAAAAGAGCCTGCGGGACGCGGGCGTCGGCCCGGGTGATCGGGTGGCGGCGTGCATGCCAAACACCTGGCAAACCCTGGTGGGCATGCTGGCGACCACCAGCCTGGGAGCGATCTGGTCCTGCTCCTCGCCGGATTTCGGCACCCATGGGGTGATCGATCGCTTTGGCCAGATCGAACCGAAAGTGCTGATGACCTGCGCCGGCTATCGCTACGCCGGCAAAGAGATCGACCAGACCGCCAAGGTCAATGAAATCCTCGAACGTCTACCGTCGCTGCAGCAACTGATCATCGTCCCGTACGCCCGGCCACAGGCCCGCATTGAAGACTACAACACTCAAGCCAGGGTCGCGCTGTGGGATGAGTTTTACCGCAAGGGCGGTGAGCCCGTCTTTGTCGCGGTGCCCTTCGCCCACCCGCTGTACATCCTCTATTCCAGCGGCACTACCGGCGTGCCGAAATGCATCATCCACAGCGTCGGCGGTGTGCTGCTGCAACACGTCAAGGAACACGGTTTGCACGTCGACCTCGGGCCTGACGACCGACTGTTCTACTACACCACCTGTGGCTGGATGATGTGGAATTGGCTGGTCTCGGCATTGGCGGTCGGCAGCAGTGTGGTGCTGTACGACGGCTCGCCTTTCCATCCCGGTCCGCAACGCTTGATCGACCTGATCGACAGCGAAGCCATCAGCGTCTTCGGCACCAGCCCCAAATACCTGGCGACGCTTGAAAGCAATGAAATCCAGCCGCGCCTCAGCCATGACTTGAGCAGCCTGAAAACCGTGCTCTCGACCGGCTCGGCACTGTCGCCGCAAAGCTACGATTATGTTTATCGCGAGATCAAAAGCGAGTTATGCCTGTCGTCGATGTCCGGCGGCACCGACATCGTTTCCTGCTTCGTCGCCGGCAATCCGGTCCTGCCGGTCCGCCGTGGCGAGATGCAGTGCAAGGGCCTGGGCATGGCTGTTGAAGTCTGGAACGAGGCAGGCCAACCGGTGATCGGCGAAAAAGGCGAGTTGGTCTGCACCCGGCACTTTCCGGCGATGCCAATCGGCCTGTGGAGTGACCCGCACCAGGAAAAGCTCCGCGCATCGTATTTCAGTCAGTTCCCCGGCGTCTGGGCCCAGGGCGACTACGCCGAACAACGGCCCAACGGCAGTTGGCTGATCCACGGCCGCTCCGATGCAGTGCTCAACCCCGGCGGCGTGCGCATTGGCACAGCGGAAATCTATCGACAGGTGGAAAAAGTCCATCAGGTCCTGGACTCGGTTGCCATCGGCCAGCAATGGCAGGATGACGTGCGCGTCGTGTTGTTTGTGCGCCTGTGTGAAGGCGTGACCCTGGATGACAACCTTGAGCAAGAGATTCGCCAGGTCATCCGTGCCAACACCACACCTCGGCACGTGCCGGCGAAGATTGTCGCGGTGACGGACATTCCGCGCACCATCAGCGGCAAGGTTGTCGAGTTGGCAGTCAGAAATGTCGTGCATGGCCAACCGGTGAAAAACACCGATGCACTGGCCAATCCCGAGGCATTGGAGCAATTTCGCAATCGGCCGGAGCTGACGAACTGAGAATCCGTGTAGGAGCTGGCGCAGCCTGCGATCTTTTGATTTTAATAAACGAAAAAATCGCAGCCTTCGGCAGCTACGGGAATGTCAGTCCACCAGTCCCCATTCACCGGTTTCGGTGGATGGGATTTCGGTTTTTGGTAAACCGTCCGCGTGCAACTTCAGGCGCAAGCGCAGGTTGTTCGGTGAGTCAGCATTCTTCAATGCCTGCTCCTCATCGATAACGCCCTCGATCACTAGCGCAAACAACGCGCCATCAAAGGTTTGCATGCCGAGGTTCACAGACTTTTCCATGATGCCCTTGAGCTCTCCCAGTTCATTGCGGCGAATCAGGTCAGCGATGGTCGGTGTACCCAGCATGACCTCCACTGCCGCGCGGCGCTGGCCATCTCGGGTCCGCACCAGTCGTTGGGAAACGAAGGCCTTGAGGTTGTTGCCCAGGTCATTGAGCAACTGCACACGCCGTTCTTCAGGGAAAAAATTGATGATCCGGTCCAGCGCCTGATTCGCGTTGTGGGCGTGCAAGGTGGAGATCACCAAGTGCCCGGTGTCGGCAAAGGCCAGCGCGTGCTCCATGGTTTCGCGGTCGCGGATTTCGCCGATCAGCACCACATCCGGCGCCTGGCGCAGGGTGTTCTTCAAGGCCGCGTGAAAGCTGCGCGTATCAACGCCGACCTCGCGCTGGTTGATGATTGATTTTTGATGGCGATGGATATATTCCACCGGGTCTTCGATGGTGATGATGTACCCGCTGCTGTGGCGATTGCGGTAATCGATCAACGCCGCCAGCGAGGTCGACTTGCCCGAATCCGTGGCACCGACGAACAACATCAGCCCCTGTTTGAGCATCACCGTCTCAAGCAGCACGGCAGGCAGTTTGAGGTCTTCAAAACGTGGGATATCGAGTTTGATGTTGCGCACGACGATCGACACGTCGTTGCGCTGTTTGAAGATATTGACCCGAAAGCGCCCGACGCCGACCAGAGAAATCGCCAGATTCATTTCCAGCTCGCGGTCGAACTCCACGCGCTGCTCGGCGTCCATAATGGCCTCGGCAATCCGGGCGATTTCGCCAGACTTGAAGGCCTCGCGGGTCAACGCTCGAAGCACACCATTAAATCGCCCGGTGGGCGGTGCTCCAGTAGACAGGTAAAGATCGGAGCCCTCCTGGCTGGCCAGCATTCTGAGCAACGAGTGAATTTCCATGGCAAAAAAATATCCGTTAAACCTTCCTTTGAACGAAAATCGCCAGGGCGCGCCACTTTTCACGCGTCCAAGCGTCTACTTCTTCGAAGAATAGTAGATGCCCTGGTACCTACATAAAGTACCGACACGTAGTATCAACACGTAGCACCGACCTGATGCAGGAACCCCAATGAACGGATCCCCTACCGGCGACGCCCAGGCCCTGATTGCCCGACTCGACTGGGCACAAAGCCCGCTGGGCTCTGCCAGTCAATGGCCGCAGAGCCTGCGCACCGCAGTGGACATCGTGATTCACTCGCCCATGCCCATGCTGTTGTTATGGGGGCCGGAGCTGTCGCAGATCTACAACGACGGCTTTGCACTGCTGGCCGGCAACAAGCATCCGCACGCTTTCGGACAACCCACGCACCAGACATGGCCAGAACTGAAAGACTTCACGGACCCCATTTATAGCGCTGTCCTACAGGGCCAAGTGCGGTCCTACAGCGAGCAGCGCTTCAACCTGCAACGCGATAGCGGTGAATCGGATTTCTGGCTGGACCTGACCTACAGCCCGATTCGCGACGAGCGTGGGCTGGTCGCCGGAATCCTGGTCACCGCCATCGAAACCAACGAACGCCGACGCATCGCCCTGGAGCTCAAACAACGCTCGGAGGCCAGCCTCAAGGCCCAGCACGAAACCGAAGAGCGCCTGCAACTGGCCCTGGCCGCCACCGACGCAGTGGGCACCTGGGACTGGGACATCAACGAAGACCGCTTCATTGCCGACGCTCATTTCGCCCAGCTGCATAGCGTTGACCCGGCCCTGGCCAGCCAGTTGCCCATCACCGAGTACCTCAGTGGCGTGCACCCGGAAGACCGGGCCATGGTCACCCGCAGCATCAAGCAATGCATTAGCCATGGCGGCGAATACGCCGAGGAATACCGGCTGCTGCAAGCCAGTGGCGAAGTGCGCTGGGTGTTTGCCCGTGGCCGCTGCTACAAGGATCACCACGGTCGGCCCCTGCGTTTTCTCGGCGCCGCCCTGGACCTGACCGAGCGCAAGCACACTGAACAAGCGTTACGGCAGAGCCAGACCGAACTGCAACTGATCATCAACGCCATGCCGGTGCTGATCGGTTATGTCGATCATGAACAGCGCTTTCGCCTGAACAACAGTGCGTACCTGGACTGGTATGGCATGACCCCGCAAGAGCTGTACGGCAAAACCATTCGCGAAATACTCGGCGATGAACTCTATGCCACCCGCGTCGAACAGATCAGCGCCGCACTGGCTGGCAAAGCCTGCAGTTTCGAGGCCTACTCGCCGCATCGCGACGGCCGTGCGCGTTATGCGCTGATGAAATACCTGCCACGCTTTGGCCCCGACGGCGCGGTGAATGGGTTCTACATCTTCGTGATCGACGAATCCGAGCGTAAACAGACGGAGGAAGCCTTGCGCAACCTCAACGAAACGCTGGAGGAACGGGTTGACGCGCGCACCAAGGCGCTGGCCGAAGCCAACCATCGCCTGCAAAACGAGATGTTCGAGCGCGAACGCGCCGAAGACGCGTTGCGGCATGCGCAAAAAATGGAAGCCGTCGGCCAACTCACCGGCGGTATCGCCCACGACTTCAACAACATGCTGACCGGGATCATTGGCAGCCTGGACTTGATGCAACGCTATATCGCTGAGGGTCGCAGCGACGAAATCGGTCGTTTCGCCGATGCGGCCGTCTCGTCGGCCAATCGCGCAGCAGCCCTGACTCACCGGCTGCTGGCGTTCTCCCGCCGACAGTCGCTGGACCGCCAACCGCTCGACCCCAACACGCTGGTGCGCTCGTTCGAAGAGCTGTTGCGCCGCACCAAGGGCGAACACATCGAGCTGAAGTTTCAGCTCGCGCCTGAAGTGTGGCCGGTCAACACCGATGCCAGCCAACTGGAAAACGCCCTGCTCAACCTGGTGATCAACGCTCGCGATGCGATGCCGGAGGGCGGTGAGCTGCTGATTGAAACGGCCAACAGCTACCTCGATGGCAGCGACATCAGCACGCTTGAGCCGGTCAAGGCTGGCGACTATGTGATGCTCGGCGTGCGCGACAACGGCGCCGGCATGACCCCGCGCGTACTGGCCAATGCCTTCGATCCGTTCTTCACCACCAAACCCATCGGCCAGGGCACCGGGCTGGGGTTGTCGATGATTTATGGCTTCGCCCAACAATCCGGTGGCCATGTGACCCTCAGCAGTGAGCCGGGGCAAGGCACGACGGTGCGCCTGTATTTACCGCGCCTGCACAACGCGCCTCAGCACACCTCGCCGGCTGCCGTCAGCCTGGGCAGTGCCTACGCGACCGCGGGCGAGTCGGTGGTGCTGGTCGAGGACGATCCGGCGGTGCGCATGCTGGTACTCAATGTCCTTAACGAATTGGGCTACATCACGTATGAGGCGCAAGACGCGAAAAGCGCCCTGCCGCTGCTGGAGTCGGACCTGCGGATCGATCTGCTGGTGACCGATGTCGGCCTGCCCGGCATGAATGGCCGGCAACTGGCGGAAATCGCCCGCCAGCATCGGCCAGGGCTCAACGTGTTGTTCATGACCGGTTACGCGGAAAAAGCCGCCGAGCGTCAAGGCTTTCTCGATGTGGGCATGGACCTGCTGGCCAAACCCTTTACCCTTGAACAACTGGCCGGCAAGATTCGCCACATGATCCGCCGAACCGGATGAATTGAGGCATAATCGCGCCCCGCCGCCACAACCGCTCCAAGGTAACTGCCCCAATGAAAGCTCAAGCCCGCCACATTCTGGTGAAAACCTCAGATGAGGCCGAACAGCTCAAACAACGCATCGCCAAGGGCGAGGCCTTCGATGTGCTGGCCAAGAAGTATTCCATTTGCCCGTCCGGCAAACGCGGTGGCGACCTGGGCGAAGTTCGGCCCGGGCAGATGGTCGGCGCAATCGACGCAGTGATTTTCAAGAAACCGCTGCGTGTCGTGCACGGGCCAATCAAGAGCAAGTTCGGGTATCACCTGGTGCAGGTGTTTTACCGGGATTGAGAACACAGGGCCCTGTGGCGAGGGAGCTTGCTCCCGCTGGGCGGCGAAGCCGTCCTAAAACCAGCAATCGCGTTTCAACAGACAAAACACATAACCCTGTTGGCGGCTGCCTCGCAGCCGAGCGGGAGCAAGCTCCCTCGCCACATTGACCCTATTTCAGCCTCGGGGAATCAGCGCCCCCGGCACTTGAATCACCCGACTCGCCAACCGATGCCCGGCCTCTGCGGCTTCTGCGGGGCTTGCGCCACGGAGCCGACTGGCCAGGTACGCCGCGCTGAACGAATCCCCCGCCGCCGTAGTGTCCACCACCCGCTCGACGCGCTGCGCCGGGACCTCGAACGAATCACCGTCATAGCGAATCAGACACGACTCGGCTCCGCGCTTGAGCACCACTTCCGGCGTACCCAACTGTTCGTAGGCCGCGAATACCGCCGCACAATCGCAAAAGTGGAACAGCGCCTGTTCATCGTCCACCGTCAGCAATGCCAGATCGACGTAGGGCAAGACTTCGCGGTACGCCGTCCGAGCCTGTTCGACGCTGCTCCACAAACGCGGCCGGTAGTTGTTGTCGAAGACAATCCGCGCATCACGCTGGCGAGCCTCGATCAGCGTTTCGATGAGTTTTTTGCGCCCTTCTTCGCCCAGTACCGCCAGGGTGATGCCACTGAAATACAGCACATCGTAATCCGGCAGCGCCGCAAGAATCGGCGCCGCCGCCGGCGTGGTGAAGCAATCGCGCACGGCGGCTTCATTGCGCCAATAGAGGAAACGACGTTCACCCGACGCATCGGTCTGGATGCAGTACAAACCCGGCAAACGCCCTGGTAGCCGCTGGACCATGCCCAGGCCGATACCCTCTTCGGACCAGCTCTGGCACATGGCATCGCTGAAACTGTCATCGCCCAGCGCGGTGACGTAATCCACCGTGGCCCCATCGCCCAATTCGCGAGACAGGTAGACCGCAGTGTTCAGGGTGTCGCCGCCAAAACTCTGTTGCAGGCTGCCGTCGGCGCGCTGTTGTAGCTCGATCATGCACTCGCCGATCAAGGCAATGCGCGGGGTATCGGGGCCGAGGGGGCTGATGGTGTTCATGGTTGTGGTGTCTCTGGTGATTCAATGTTGTCTAGCCGGCCGTCATCGCGAGCAGGCTCGCTCCCACAGGGATCTTGTGAACGCTGGAGATCCAATGTGGGAGCGAGCCTGCTCGCGATGGCCGCGCTGTGGTCTCAAACCTTAAAAACAGGTTTCCATGCTTTCGATGACGTTCAACTGTCCGTCCACCAGCAGGCCGGTGCGCCATTTGTCGAAGGTCAGGCATGGGTGAGAAGTGCCAAACGAAATGATGTCACCCACGCGCAACTCAACCCCGGGCGCGACCGTCATGAACGCATGCTGATCCATCACCGCCGTCACTGTGCAGGCACTGACGTCATCACCGATGGCCGGCACCACACCCGCCCGGTAACGCAGCAATGGCACCGGCAACCCGGCGTCATACGCCACATCGCGCTTGCCCAGGGCGATCACTGCAAAACCCGGCTCCGGCAACGACTGCACATGGGCCCAGACTTCCAGCGCCGGGCGCAGACCTTCATGCAAGTCGCTACGACGATCGAGCACGCAGCATTGCGCTTCCTTGTAGATACCATGGTCGTGCGCCACATAACTGCCGGGACGCAGCACACTGAGGAAACGTCCGGCGGCGTTCTGGGCTTCGAAGGACTCGGCGATCAGGTCGTACCAGGCCGAACCCGAGGCGGTGATGATCGGCTTGGCGATGGCGAAAGCTCCGCTGTCTTGCAACTGCACCGCGAGGCGCACCAGGGACGCCGCAAATTCGCGGATGCCACTGACCGCCTGGTCGCCGTGAATCACCCCTTCGTAGCCTTCAATGCCGGTCAACGCCAACCCCGGTTGCGCCTTGATCGCGGCGGCCAGCGCCAGCACTTCGGCTTCGCTGCGGCAACCACAACGGCCGCCGACCACGCCGTACTCGATCATCACGTTCAGGCGCAGACCGCGCGCGGCGAAAAAGGCCCCGAGGTCGGCAACGTTGTCCGGGTGATCGACCATGCAGTGGAAGTCGAATGTCGGGTCCGCCAGCAACTCGGCGATCAGTGCCATGTTCGGCGCCCCCACCAGCTGATTGGCCATCAACACCCGGCGCACGCCATGGGCGTAGGCGGCGCGGGTCTGCACCGCGGTGGCCAGGGTGATACCCCAGGCGCCCGCCTCCAGCTGGCGGCGAAACAGAGACGGAGTCATGCTGGTTTTGCCGTGCGGCGCCAGTTCGGCACCGCTGTTGCTGACGAACGCCTGCATCCAGCGAATGTTGTGCTCCAGCGCTTCGCGGTGCAGCACCAGCGCCGGCAGGCTGACGTCACGCACCAGGTTGGCACCGGGTTGGCCGGTGCCCTTTTCCACGGCGGCGATGTTCAAGGCAGAAGACATGTTCTAACTCCTCACACGCGGCCGCGAACGGCCACTGTTATTCGTTGATGCGACGGGCCAGGTTGTTCGCGCTGTCGATCAGCACCCGGCGATAGTCGTTGTAGTTGTTCTTGGCATCGGCCCTTGGGGCGACGATGCACAGGGTCGCAATAGCCACGCCGCCAGGGTCTTTCACCGGGGCGGCGAAGCAATGGGTAAAAGTGTCGGCGACGCTATCGAAGGAGAAGAAACCGTCGATACCGGCCTGACGGATTTCCGCCAGAAAACGTTCCCACGGCAGACGTTCACCGCCCGGCAGGATGAAGTCATCCTCATCAATCAGGTCGATGATTTCCTGGTCGCTCAAGTGCGCCAGCAACAAGCGCCCGGAGGCGGTCCACGGAATCGGTGCGTTCTCGCCGATGTCCGAGGAAATGCGGAAATGCCGCTCGCCCTCCTTCATCAGCGCCACCGTGTATTTGCGCCCGTTGAGCAGGCACATCTGCGCGGTTTCGCGGGTCTGGCTGACGATCTCCTGCAAGGCGTGATCGGCCTCGCGACTCAGATCGAAATGACGCAAATGCGCCTGACCGAGAAAGTACAGTTGCCGGCCGAGGTAGACGTGACCTTCCTTGCCCACCGGTTCGAGAATCCGTCGCTCAAGCAGGGACGCCACCAGCTCGTAGACCGTGGATTTCGGACTGCCGATACCGCTGGCGATATCATTCGGGCGCAGTGGCTGGCCGATTTCCTTGAGGAAATCGAGAATATCGAACGCCCGGTCCAGACCGCGAGCCCGGCGCTTGATGGTGTCTTCGGTCATGTCATCAGGTTCCCATTCAGAGTGCCGGGAGTTTACCTAGAGTGCTGCATTGACTGTTAGGCCGCCATCGCGAGCAGGCTCGCTCCCACATTGGAATGCGTTCCTCTGTGGGAGCGAGCCTGCTCGCGATGGGTGCGCCTCGGTTCAGGCCTTGTTCTTGTACGCGATGCAATCAATCTCGACCTTGCAGTCGACCATCATGTTCGCCTGCACGCAGGCCCGGGCCGGTGCGTGTTCCGGGCTGAAGTACTCGGAAAAAACCTTGTTGAAGCTCCAGAAATCCCGTGGGTCCTCCAGCCACACGCCGGTGCGCACCACGTCTTCGAGGCCATAACCGGCTTCTTCGAGGATCGCGATCAGGTTGCGCATGGTCTGGTGAGTCTGCTCGACGATCCCGCCGACAATGATTTCGCCATCCACCGCCGGCACCTGGCCAGACACATGCAGCCAGCCATCGGCTTCGACTGCGCGTGCAAAGGGACGGGGCTGGCCGCCACCGGCGGTGCTACCCGTGCCGTAACGAGTAATGCTCATGAGTGTTGCTCCTGATTCGAAATTGACTGTTAAAAACGAGTGTTCTTGAGAAACTCCGCCAGGCGCGGAGATTGCGGGCGTTCGAACAGCTCCTTGGGTGGACCTTGCTCTTCGATACGCCCCTGATTCATGAAAACGATCTTGTCCGAGACTTCAAAGGCAAAACGCATTTCGTGGGTCACCAGCAGCATGGTCATGCCATCCTCGGCCAGGCCCTTGATCACGCTCAATACTTCGCCGACCAGTTCCGGATCGAGTGCCGACGTCACTTCATCGAACAGCATCAGGCTGGGGTTCATCGCAATCGCCCGGGCAATCGCCACGCGCTGTTGCTGACCACCGGACAACTGACCCGGATAATGGTCGCGGCGTTCCAGCAGGCCGACGCGCTCCAGCCATTTTTCTGCCAGCACCACCGCTTCGTCCTTGTGCAGCTTTTTGACTTTGAGCAGGCCCAGGGTGACGTTCTGCAACGCCGTCAGGTGCGGAAACAGGTTGAACTGCTGGAACGCCATGCCGGTCATGGCCCGGTGCTGGGCGATGACTTTTTCCGAGTGACGCACGCGCTTGCCGTTGACCTCGTGATAACCGATGGACTCGCCATCGAGCAGGATCCGCCCGCCCTGGAACTCTTCGAGCATGTTCACGCAACGCAGCAGTGTGGTCTTGCCCGAACCGCTGGAGCCGATCAGCGTGACCACGTTGCCGCGCTGCATCGTCAGGTCGACGCCCTTGAGCACTTCGAGCGGACCGTATTGTTTGTGCAGCCCGCGAATGTCCAGCAGGGCCTGGCTAGTGTTCTGTGTCGAAACTTGAGCTTGAGTCATGGCAAGGCCACCCGCTTTTCAATCTGCCGCCCGAGCAACTCGATGGCGTAGTTGATGATAAAAAAGAGAAAACCGGCGAACAGGTAGAACTCCAGGGTCATGAAGGTCCGGGCGATCACCTGCTGGGTACTGAGCAGCAACTCGGCCACACCGATCACCGAGAGCAAGGTCGAGGCCTTGACGATTTCGGTCGATGAGTTGACCCAGGTCGGCAATATCTGCCGCAACGCCTGAGGCAGCAGCACGTAACCGAGGGCCTGAAAAAACGTCAGGCCGATGGCCTTGCTCGCTTCCATCTGCCCACGCGGCAACGCTTGCAACGAGCCGCGAACGATCTCGGCAACGTGAGAGCCGCAGAACAGCGTCAACCCGAGGACACCAGCCTGGAACGCATCGATCTGCCAGCCCAGCGCCGGCGCCATATAGAAGCAGGCCAGCACCAGTACAAACACCGGCGTGCCGCGGATCAGGTCGACGTAAAAACGAAACGGCGCACGCATCCAGAACTTGCCATAGGTCAGCACCAGCCCGGCAACGATGCCGATCAGAGTGCCCAGCAATATCGCCAGGACGGAACACTGCACACTGGTCAGAAAACCCGACCACAGGGTTTCGCGGGCGACCCACAATTCATGCAACCAGCTTGGGGACTCGTACATGGCAGCCTCCTAACGGCGAATCGCCAGACGCTGCTCGAGGTAACGCAGCAGCATCGCGATGAGATAACAGGCCGCAACATAGAGCGCCGTCGTCACCAGCCAGGTTTCAATCACCCGGTAGCTTTCAACGTTGATCTTGCGCGCGTAATAGGTCAGCTCCGGCACGGCAATCGCCGCCGCCAGGGAGGTGTCCTTGAACAGCGAAATGAAGTTGTTCGAGAGTGCCGGCAGCACGTTGCGCAACATCACCGGCACGGTGACGTACGCCTTGACCTGCCACTCTCCCAGACCAATCGCCAGCCCGGCTTCGCGCAGGCCTTTAGGGATGCTCAACAACCCGGCGCGGAATACTTCGGTCAGGTACGCCCCGGCATACAACGACAGGGTGATGATGAACGACGGGAGCTTGTCCAGCCGGATGCCCACGCTTGGCAACGCGAAGTAGATCAACAGAATCAACACCAGAATCGGCGTGTTACGGATCACCGTGACATACACCGACGCCAGTACCCGCAATGCGCGGTGCTTCGAGAGCAAAGCAAACGCCATCAGCAGGCCGATCACGCAACCGATGGCGATCGACACCAGCGCCAGTTCAAGGCCCAGGCCGAGCCCCGCCAGCAAGGTGTCGAAGTCGCGCCAGACGGCAGCAAAGTTCAACTGATAGTTCATGGTCAGCAGTACCTTGAGCGGGGCGCGAACGCCCCACTCTCACCGGATCATTTGAATTCGACGGGGAAGCCAATCTCTGGAGACGGAAGATCGACGCCAAACCACTGCTTGAAGGACGCCGCGTAGGTCGGGAACTCAACGCCGGTCATGGCTTCATGCAAGACGGTATTGACGAAGTTCAGCCAGTCCTGATCGCCGCGTTTGACCGCACAGGCGTAGGTCTGTGGACTCCAGGCGTACGCCGGGCTGCGATAGCGGCCGGGATTCTGCACCATCAGGTACTTGATCGAGGACTGGTCGGTGGCGGCGGCATCGGCCCGGCCCGAATTCACGGCCTGGTAGATCAGGTCCTGGCTGTCGTACTGATCGACCTTGGCCTTGGGCAGCGCCTGGTGCACCAACTCTTCGGCATAGACGTTTTGCAGCACGGCCACGGTGACGCTGTCGCCGGCGGCCCGCATGTCTTCGATTTCCTTGTACTTGCTGTTGGCCGGCAGCAACAGGGCCACGCCTTCACGGTAGTACGGCAGGGTGAACGCCACTTGCTGCGCACGGCTGGCGGTGACGGTAATGAACTGGCAACTCATATCGACCTTATCGGTCAGCAGGTTGGGAATCCGCGCATCGGACGACTGCACCACGAACTCGACCTTGCTCGGGTCATTGAACAAACCCTTGGCGACCATCCGCCCGATGTCGATATCAAAACCCTGCAACTTGCCGTCCGCACCCTGGAAGTGCCATGGCGCGTTGGTGCTGCCCGTACCCACAATCAAATGCCCGCGCTTCAACACATTGTCGAGCTTGCTGTCCGCCGCCTGGGCAAGGCCCACGGCAGAGGCTGAAGCCGCAAAGAGAAAAACGCACGCTGTAAACAAGGAAAGTCGACGCTGCATGACGGGCACTCCAGGATGATGTGTATTCCGCTATACCGGAACTTGGTATGTAACAACGGAATAGACAGCAGAAAGTGTGCCACAGGCCTGCAGGGAAATCCCACGGCAATTGAAATATGTATTGAATCAACGGGATGCGCGAAAGCGCGAAATCGGCGTTACCAAACGACGCAGCGCACAAGCGCTACCGTTGGCTACAGACGCGGGTACTTGGGCCACATTGGGGGGGCACATTATTCAAATTCGGGTGTTTAACGCTTAACGGCCTCGTCATAAACTTTTCCTCGCTCCCTCTTCCCTACTGCGATAACCGTCACAACCAACACCTCATCCACCACTCGATACACCAACCGGTATCCAGCACTACGAAGCGTGATCTTGTATGCATTGCCCAGTCCACTCAACCGATCCGCTGGAACGTGCGGGTTAACCAGTCGCTCCTGAAGCTTCTTCTTGAACTGTTCCCTCAATGTCGCGCCAAGCTTTTGCCACTCCTTCCACGCTTTTTCAGAAAACTCCAGTTCATAGGTCATCGAGAGAAACCTTGATCGTTGGATCGTTTTCTCGTTCGCGGGAAAGGGCGACCAGTTCCATGTCCTCAAGTCGGTCCATCATCGCTTCATACTCTTTGGCAGGGACGCAGTAGAAAGCGGGTTCATTTCGGTTAAGAATCGCAACGGACAACCCGCCACCAGCAGCGACCGTCCCCATGGGGTTTTTCTTCAGTTCGGAAATGCTCGCTACCACTTGAGAAAGCACGATGTGTGTCATGACGCTGCTCCTTGAAGTGCTTTTAATAGCGCCAAAAATAGCACTCTGAACAGCATCTGGCTTCTACCCTTTTGTCATAAGCGTCGCAATACCTTGTCGGCAGTGCCTGATTCAGAGCCCTACCTGTCAACTCTGACAGTAGACGCGCCCTGCGGACGGCATTAGCGTTATTGCGCGCCTTCTCTTCGTCTTGCGGCTGAACAAGGAAGACTTCAATGAGCCCGATCGCCAACCATCTCGCACCGCAATACCGCCGGGCATTGAAGACCTATCGCCCGGTCGTCCTGTATTTCGGCAATCAGCATTGTTATGCCTGCGAAGTCGCCGGGCCGATTTTTCGGGCAACAGCCAAGGCCTATAAAGATCGCGCCGAGATCTACATGTTGAATACCGGTGAATCTCCCCGCCACCCCGAGGTCACCGGCACCCCCACCGTGTTGTTCTATCGCGACGCAAGACTCTTGAAGAAACTCAAAGGCTTTGAAAATGCAGAGGCCCTGGAGGCTGTCTTTACCCGCCTCATTGGCAAGGCACGTCGCACCTCTGTGGTGCGCAAACCTCGCCATGATCTGTCGTGGTTGCGGCAGACCCTCGGCACTTTGCGCACCGTTGCGCGAGCGCATCAGCTGCTCGCTCATCGAGCCACCGTCATCAGCAAAAATCGCTGAGCAGCTCAAAAGCGTATTGGACAACCCTCCGATCCACTGCTTTCATTCAATGGACCGATTGAAAAATGTTCGCTCAACCCGTGAGGTGCGAGCAGCGTATCGGTTCAGGAGGGTCAATGTCGTTCAAAGTCATGATGGTTTTCGGCACCCGCCCGGAAGCCATCAAGATGGCCCCGCTGGCCCGGGTTCTGCGTCACTGGCCCGGCATCGAGTTGAACATCTGCTCCACCGGCCAGCACCGGGAAATGCTCAAGCAGGTGCTCGACTCGTTCGAGTTGACGGTCGATGAAGACTTGCAGGTGATGACCCAGGGCCAGTCCCTCAACGGCCTCTCCGAACAACTGCTGGTGCACCTCGATAAGGCCTATGAACGCGTGCAACCGGACATCGTGCTGGTCCACGGCGACACCACGACCAGTTTCATCGCCGCCCTCGCCGCCTTCTATCGCCATTTGCCCATCGGCCATGTCGAGGCCGGTCTGCGCACCGGTAACTTGCGCGCCCCCTGGCCGGAAGAAGCCAACCGACACCTGACCGCGGTCATTGCCGACCTGCACTTTCCACCGACCACCAAGGCCGAAGACAACCTGCTGCGCGAAGGCGTGCTCAAGGCCAACATCGAAGTCACCGGCAACACGGTGATCGATGCACTGGTGTGGATGCGCAATCACCAGCAGGACACCCACTGGCACCCGGCCGTCGACTCGCCGCTGGCGGTGCTCGACGACACTCGGCGAATGGTCTTGATCACAGGGCATCGCCGGGAGAACTTCGGCGGTGGTTTCCGCAACATCTGCCTCGCCCTTGCCACCCTCGCAGAGCATTACCCCGATGTGCAATTCGTCTACCCGGTGCACCTCAATCCGCAGGTGCAAAACGCGGTGTATAGCGTGCTTTCCAACAAACCCAACATTTATCTGATTGCGCCGCAGGATTACCAGCATTTCGTCTGGCTGATGGGACACGCGCATTTCATCCTCACTGATTCCGGTGGCATCCAAGAGGAAGCCCCGGCCATCGGCAAACCGCTGCTGGTACTGCGCGATGTCACCGAACGGCCTTCCGTGCTCGAAGGCGGCACCGTGCTGCTGGTGGGCACCGATACCGACCGCATCGTCAAGGAGGCCAGCCTGTTGCTCGATGACGACGCCACGTTCCAACGCATGAGCCGCATTCACAGCCCGTATGGCGATGGCCACGCCAGCGAACGTATCGCCAATCGCCTCTGCATCTGGCTGAAACACCGCTCGGTGGCGGGTAAAGCAGTATGAGCCTGGGGCTTGTCGATTTTTTTGCATATGTACTGTTTGGCCTGAAATACCTTGCGATCACCTTGGCCTTGTTGATGTTCGTGCTGGGTCTGGATGACCTGTTCATCGACCTGATTTACTGGAGCCGCAAACTGATCCGGCGCTGGCGGATCTACGAAAAATACAAGCGCGCCGATGAACAGCGGCTGTATGAGATCCCCGAGAAACCCCTGGCGATCATGGTCCCGGCGTGGAACGAAGTCGGCGTGGTCGGTGAGATGGCGCGGCTCGCGGCTTCGACCCTCGACTACGAGAACTACCAGATCTTTGTCGGCACCTACCCCAACGACGCCGAGACCCAGGCCGACGTCGATGCCGTGTGCCAGCACTATCCCAACGTGCATAAAGTGGTCTGCGCCCGACCCGGGCCGACCAGCAAGGCTGACTGCCTGAACAACATCATCGACACGATATTTCGTTTTGAAAGCGAAGCGAAAATCGAGTTCGCCGGGTTCATCCTGCACGATGCCGAAGACGTGATTTCGCCCATGGAATTGCGCCTGTTCAATTACCTGCTGCCGAGCAAGGACCTGGTCCAGATTCCGGTCTACCCCTACGCGCCGCAATGGAACGGCTTCACCGCCGGGCACTATGTCGATGAATTCGCCGAGAACCACGGCAAGGACGTGATCGTGCGCGAGGCGCTGACCGGCCAGGTGCCGAGCGCTGGTGTGGGCACCTGTTTCAGCCGCAAGGCGATCAGCGCCCTGCTGGAAGACGGCGATGGAATCGCCTTCGACGTACAGAGCCTGACCGAAGACTACGACATCGGTTTCCGCCTCAAGCAAAAAGGCATGAAGTGCATCTTCGCCCGCTACTCGGTCACCGACCCGAAACTGGCGCTGGAACAGAAGTGGGTCCTGGGTATGAACCGCGTGTTCTCCCAGGTCATTTGCGTACGCGAACATTTCCCGCGTGATCTGCAACACGCGATCCGGCAAAAATCGCGCTGGATCGTCGGCATCGTGTTCCAGGGCACCAAAAACCTCGGCTGGAGCAGCAAGGGCTCGCTGAACTATTTCCTCTGGCGCGACCGCCGGGGCCTGATCGCCTACCTGCTGAGCTTTATGGTCAACCTGTTGCTTCTGGTGTTGCTGAGCATGTGGCTGGTGACGCTGCTCTCCCCCGAGGCCTGGCGTTTCCCCTCCATCCTGTCCGAAAGCCCATTGCTGTCGACGCTGCTCTGGCTCAATGGCCTGATGCTGCTCAACCGTCTGTTCCAGCGCGCCTGGTTCGTCACCCGCTTCTACGGTCTGGGTCAGGGCCTGCTGTCGGCGCCACGGATGATGTGGAGCAACTTCGTCAATTTCTTCGCCAACCTGCGCGCCTTGCGTCAGGTGATGGAAATGGGTGATTCGCGCCGCGTGGCCTGGGACAAAACCACCCACGAGTTCCCTGCCCTGGCCAAGGCCCAACGCACACCGCTGGGTCATCGACTGGTCGAAAAAGGCCTGCTGACCGAAGAGCAACTGGAAGCCGCGATCACCAACCCGGTGCGCCGCCGCCTCGGTCATGAACTGCTGCTGCGCGAGCACATCAACAGTACCCAACTGGTCGAAACCCTGGCCGAGCAACTGGACCTGGAATGGGCGCCGCTCAATCCGTTCAAGCTCGACAAACAGCTGATCGAGCGCATGCCGCGCAAAGTCGCGACCCACTACGGCGTGTTGCCGGTCGCCGAAGAAGGCAAAACCCTGGTGCTGGCCTCCGAAGGTCCGGTCAGCCAGGTTTCCCTGGGCGCCATCAGCCGTCAATTGAAACGCCCGGTTCGCTGCCGTCTGGCACCGCAGGGCCGAGTCACGCTGGGTATCCGCTACTGGTACCCGAGCCCGCTGCAAAACGAGGAAGTCCGTCACATGCTGTACGTGCTTGAGCGTCATCAGGACGATGAAGCCCTGTTGGAGCGCGTCGGCCACCACCAGATATTGCTCGGCAATCTGCTGCAAGTGCGCGGCATGGTCCCGGCAACGCTGTTCAATCAAGCGCTGATCGACTTCGACGCTGAGCGCATGTCGCTGGGTGATCACCTGATCGAACGCGGCATGATCACCCCAGAGATTCTGCAACAGGCGCTGGCCGAGCAATCCGCTGAACAACAAGCGGCTTTCCGCATTGCCCGGGAGGTCGCATGAGGTCAGGTATTCGTCATCACGTGGCGCTCGGCAGCCTGTTGCTGAGCCTGAGTGCCGCCAGTTGGGTAGAAGCGGCGCCACTGAGCGATTTCGAGCAGTTCCGCAGCTTCCCCTACATGGACCGCAGTTACCGCGAAGCAAAAAAAGGCAACTGGGCTGAAGTCGAACGACTGATGCGCCACTTGCTGGCCAAGGTCCCGAAAAACGACGAGGCCAGGGCGATGTTGGTCGAGGCCCTGGCCAAACAACGGCGCTACAAGGACGCCGTCCAGGCGTTGCCGGACAACCCGGAAAACAGCGACGCCCTGCTCAATCTGCGCCTGACCTGGATCGAACAGGACCCGCCGACCTCCGAACAGGTCGAAAACTGGATGGCCACCAGCCCCCTCAATCAGCGTGTGCAACTGTGGCAGGCCTACAGTTTGAGCCTGGCCAAGTTCGGTGGTGCGCTCAAAGCCCGCAACTGGCTGGCGCAACTGTCGCCAAAGGGTGATGACAGCATCCTGCGTCTGGCCCGCTCCAACTGGTCCGAGCAACTGCGCGACTCGAACGGCACCATCGAGGAGCTCGCACCGTTGGCCGCGCGTAAACAACTCGATGCCGAAGGCTGGCAACGGCTGGCCAACGCCTATGTGCAACGTCTCGAAGAAAAGCCCTTGCAGGACCTGTTGCAGCAGGCGCCGACCCCGGAAGCGGCACGCAAGGCGCGTCTGGCGATGGTCGATCGAGCGATTGCCATGGGCCACGTCCAACAAGCCCAACGCTGGATGCAATCACTGCCGGCCGCCGACCTTGCCGATCCGGCCCAACGCCAACGGCTGTGGGAACTGGCGCGGCAAACCGGCGACACGTCGACCGTGCAACGTCTAAGCAGCGAGTTGCAGCGCCCGTGCCTGGAAACCGCAGAATGGCTGTCGCGTCGCGACCCGCAAGCGGCACTCGTCCAGTTGCGTGGCTGCTCGCCCAGTGATGATCCGCAGACCTGGCTAGTCCTTGCGCAACGCCTGCAAGCCACCGACCTGCTGCAAAGCCAGCGCCTGCCCGAACCCTGGGACAGCAAACGCCGCGAGCGTTTGCTTGATGTCTGGCAGGCACAGGGACAAAACGACAAAGTCATGGCCTGGCTCGCCAGCCAACCGCAAACCGGCGACGTGGTGAAGCGCCGTGCCGAGCTGCTTCAGGCGCTGGGCCGTAACCGCGAAGCGGCGATGCTGTGGGAACGGCATTACCAGCTGACCGGCAACCTCGGTTCACTCAATCAAGCCACCTACCTGGCGCTTAACAATGGCCAGCGTGATCACGCGCAGCAGTTGCTGGAAGAGGCCTTTGACCGCCACGGCGCACGCTTGCCGGCGGCCATGTTGCAGCGTCTGGCCGGGCTCTACGGCTCGTCGTCGACGTCGACTCCTGCCCAGCAGGAACGCATGGCCTTGTTGTTAAACCGGGTCGACGCTGCGACACGCGGCCAATTGCTCGGACAACTGGCAGAGAACGGCCAGTGCGACGCGGTACGCCAGGCGATCGGTGCGCAGCCCGCCGATGCCGGCGAATTCCGTGCCCTGGGTCGCTGCGCCATGCCCAACCTGCCGGGTGAAGCGGTGGTCTATTACCAGGCTGCACAAAAGCTCGGTGATCGCGCCAGTCGCTTGCCGCTGGCCTACGCCCTCGAAGCGTCCGGCGACTCGGCAGGCGCTCTGCGCATCTGGCGCAGCGTGCCGGACAGCGCGCTCACCGAGAATGCCCGCCTCACCGCCAGCCGCAGCGCATTGACTGTTGGTGACACCCACGCCGCCGAACACTATTGGCAGCAAAGCAGCACCCGTGGCAGTAACGAATGGGCTCTTGGCGCGGCGATCGCCCAGGCCCAGGGCAACAACGCACTGGCCCTTGAGCGTCAGCGTCAGGCCTTACAGCAATCCCCTGACGCCGGGCATTTCTATGCCGCCTCGGTGACCGCGCAAAAGGCCGGCGATCTGCCGCAAAGCACAGCGTGGCTGGCCGAAGCGGTCCGTCGCGACCCGAAAAACCCGCGCTACAGCGCCGACTACGGCATGCGCCTGGCCGGGGCCGAAACCCGGCAAGAACGGGCCCGCGCCATCCCGTATCTGCAAACCGCGACCGGTAACTTCCCTGAAGACTACAGCCTCGGTGAAACCCTGGCCTGGCGCTACGACGAAGTCGAAGACAGCGCCTCGGCACGCAAGGAACTGCGCCGGGTCATCGATCTGGAGCAGAACCCGGTGGCCGGTGATGACGACAGCGGCAGCCTTGAAGCGCGCCGCTATCGTCAGCGGCGCGCTCACGAAACCCTGTCCAGACGTGACAGCCGAACCCTTGCCAGCACCTGGTCACCGGCCGGGGTTTCGACCAACGACATCCTGCGCCCCGACAATACCCAAGGCACTGCGCGCCACGCCGCCTCGCAAAACGTGCAAATCGCGATGTGGGACCATGCCCTGGGTGATGAACCAAGCCGCGCCGGCAGTACGCTGTCGGTGTATGGCCGGGCGTTGCTGGGTGGCGCGGGTCGCTCCAGTTACGCAGAATCCGTCGGCACAGGCCTGGGCTTGCGCTACAAACCCTGGGGTACGGCGAACATCAACTTTTACGCCGAGGTCTACAAACAGAACACGTTCAACGACCAGGACAAGCAAGGCCTGAGTCTGGGTGAGCTCCTCAACCCGAATCAGCTCTGGGACCAGCTCAACGACCACCGTAAAGACGGCCACACCGACACCGACTATCTGCTGCGCGCCACCGCTTCGTTCCTCGATCAAGGCCGGTTCCGCAACGATTGGCGGGTCGATGAAAGCGACTGGGAAGAGCGCTTTCTCTACCTCGACGCGGCGTGGTGGACCAAGGCCGGCGACCATCAATGGCTGTCGCGTTTCCAGCAAGGACACGCCTGGAAGCTGCCGTTCAACAGCGCGCAAACCCTCATGCCGTATGGCTTCCTCGAGTTCGCCAGTCAGGACCCGAGCAATGACTGGCGCCAGGACCTGCGTACCGGTCTCGGCCTGCGTTGGCAATGGTGGTTCGACGATGACATCTACAACGCCTACCGCGCGCACCTGACCGTGCGCACCGAGTATCAGCAATCGTTGGGCGGCAATTTGTATGAAGGTGGCAATGGTGTGCTACTGGGCGTGGAGCTGAACTTCTGATGACTCGACTGATGCTTTTTCTCTGCCTGCTGTTGCTTGGCAGCCAACAGGTTCGCGCCGATGAGCGGATTTTCTTTCAACCGTTGAATGTCGATGCCAGCCTGAGTCAGGCGCAATGGCGACAGGTCTGGCAGGCCAGCGCCAAACAAGGCGCGACCACCGTCATCGTACAGTGGACGGCGTACGGTGATTCGGTCTTTGGCGAAGCCAACGGCTGGCTCGCCAACAGTCTGCGCGAGGCCCATGCTCAGGGGTTGAAACTGGTGCTCGGCCTGTCCATGGACCCGGCGTATTACCAGCGTATCGACCAGCTCGACAGCGCCGGGCTGGCGTCCTACTGGCAAGTACAGCTTGGGAAGTCACTGGCCCAACAGCAAAAATTGCGCAAAGACTGGAAGCTGCCTGTCAGCGGCTGGTACTTGCCGCTGGAGCTGGATGACGCGCACTTCATGGCGGTCGACAGGCGCGAGCAACTGCAACGGCAACTCCAGGACTTCGCCCGCCAACTCGATGCGCCGCTGCACATCAGCGCGTTCAGTGCCGGCAAGCTGGCACCACAGGTCAATGCAAACTGGCTGGGCGAGCTGGCCAGCAGCGGGATTCAAGTCTGGTGGCAGGACGGCGCCGGCACTGGACGCTTGCCGCCGGTGGTGCGCGACAGTTACGCCAGCGCACTGCCCTGCAGTGTCGGCATCGTGCGTGAAGCGTTCCGCCAGGTCAGCGCCGAAGTCCAACCGTTTCGCGCCGAGCCGGCCACCCCGGACACCCCGCCTCGCGGCTGCCATCCGACGGCGGTCTTCTCCCTGCGCTACCTTCCGTGGGGGCGAGTGATTCTGGACAATCAACATAAAAACAAGGCCAGCGATGTACAACACCGTTGAAGCTCAGAAGTGCTTGAGCGTCGCCAGCACGCGCTCGGCATTCTCCGAACACACCATCCCCTCAGGCCGTGCCTTGACGTTCTCGATGACGCCCAGCAACTTCGCCTTGCTCTGAGCCAGGTGCTGCTGCATCTCTTCGATCTGCTCGACCTTGCGCTCAAGGCTCAGCACCAGTTCGTCATGCCGGAGTTCACCGAGCTTCGGGCTGGTGAGCAGTTGTTTGAGTTCATCCAGGCTGAACCCGGCCTGCTGTGCGCACTGGATGACTTGCAGGGTTTGCACCACCTCTGCCGGGTAGCGTCGATAACCATTGGCCAAACGCTGGACCCGGCCGATCAACCCCTGACTTTCGTAAAAGCGGATGCGCGAAGCCGTCAGTCCGCTTAATTGCGCCAATTCACCAATCTTCATCAGAACCTCATTTCCGCGCTTGACATTAAAGTTAACTTTAAGCTTAGCCTCGTCTCTTTACTGATGAGGAGTCAAGCATGTCACCCTTTAACGCGTTGAATCTGCCCAACGGCCAGACCATCGGCAATCGCATCGCCAAAGCGGCGATGGAAGAAAATCTTGCCGACACCGAACAAGCACCCTCCCAGGCCTTGATGCAGCTCTATCGGGCCTGGGCTGATGGCGAGGCCGGCCTGCTGCTGACCGGTAACGTAATGATCGACCGTCGGGCCATGACCGGTCCCGGCGGCGTGGTGCTGGAAGATGAACGGCACCTTGAACGTTTCCGTCAGTGGGCTGCCATTGGCCGGGCCAAGGGGGCGCAGTTCTGGGTGCAGCTCAATCATCCCGGGCGCCAGACCATGGCCAATCTCGGCCAACCCGCCTGGGCGCCGTCTGCCGTGGCTTTGGAGATGGGACAGTTCTCGAAAATGTTCGCCCAACCTACACCGATGAGCGAAGACGACATCCAGGACGTCATCCAGCGCTTCGCCACCAGCGCCGCCCTGGCCCAAAAAGCCGGTTTTACCGGTGTGGAAATTCACGCAGCCCATGGCTACCTGATCAGTCAGTTCCTGTCGCCATTGAGCAATCGACGGACCGACCGCTGGGGCGGTTCGCTGGAAAATCGTGCACGCTTGCTGATTGAAGTGGTGAGCGCGGTTCGTGCAGCAGTCACGGCAGATTTCTGCGTCGCGGTGAAACTCAATTCCGCCGACTTCCAACGCGGCGGCTTCGATGCCGACGATGCGCGGCAGGTCATCGACATGCTCAACCCGCTCGCCATCGATCTGCTGGAGTTGTCGGGTGGCAGCTATGAAGCCCCGGCAATGCAAGGTGAAGCCCGCGACGGTCGCACCCTGGCGCGGGAGGCTTATTTCCTCGACATGGCCGGTGAACTGGCGAGCCGGGCGAAGATGCCGGTGATGGTCACCGGCGGCATTCGGCGCCTGCCTGTTGTCGAACAGGTGCTGGCCAGCGGCATCGCCATGGCCGGTATCGGCACCGCGCTGGCGGTGGAGCCATTGCTGGTCAAGCTGTGGCGTGAGGGGCACGACAGCCACCCGCAATTGCCGCCGATTACCTGGAAACGCAAACCTTTGGCGGCGCTGGCCAACATGGCCGTCGTACGCTTCCAGATCCAGCGCCTGAGCCGCGGTCGCCAGCCGAAACCCAGCGTTTCGGCGCTCTGGGCGCTGGTCCTCGACCAGGTGTACATCGCCAAACGCACACGCCAGTACCGGGCAGCGATGAGCAAGTAGCCGGATGGCTGCACTGAAACAGCGTGATGGCAAACTGGAATTCCAGCGAAGTTCAACAATACTTCGTCGCACACGGATGAGGCCTCACGGAGCAACTGACTCATGGACGTACCCTGCCTTCTGCGCGCCACCCTGATCGGTAGTCTGCTGCTGGCCGGCCCCCCCGTTACCCAGGCCCACACCCTGGGCCACGGCGCGACCGAGAGCCTGAAAAACTTTGTTCCGGCACCGGCCGACACGCCCTATCTGGAGGTGCTGCATCAGTGCGTCAGCCCGCAGGACACCGACAAGGGTCACCTGTTTTCAGGGCTTGGTGGCACACGCTATCCACTGGTGAGCCTCAAGGACGCCGAGCAAGTCGAGGCCTTCTACAGCCAGGGCATTGCCTTGCAGTACGGTTTCAACTTTTCCGAGGCGATTCGGGCGTTCTACCAGGCCAGCCGCTTCGATGAAGGCGCGGCGATGCCCTATTGGGGCATCGCGCTGTCGGCTAACTCCAACATCAACAGCGACGCCACCACCGGCTGTGATCGACTGGCCTACCGCTCGGCACAAATAGCGTTGGACAACGCCACGGCTCGCCTCAAGGACCCCGCCGCCAAAGAGCGCTTCAGCGAACGGCAATTGCAGCGCGAAGTCGATTACGCCAAGGCGTTCCTGACCCTCTATAGCGAAAAGGACGGCAAGCTCAGCCTGTTGACCGAAGGCAAGCAGCGCTACGCCAACGCGATGAAAGCCTTGTCGGAAAACTACTTCGACGATCTCGACGCCGCCACGTTGTATGCCGATGCGCTGCTCAACCTCAAACCCTGGAAATGGTGGAAGGGCGATGAAGCGGTGTCCGATGAAGTCAAACCCACCTCCGCCGCCTACGAGGCATTACAAGTGCTCAACCGGGTGCTGGTGCAGGACAAACTGCACACCGGCGCCAACCACTTCTATATTCATGCCATTGAAGAGTCGCCATTCCCTACCAGCGGGCTGCCCATGGCCGACCGCTTTCGCGATCAGAACCCGGCCATCGGTCACCTGGTGCACATGGCCTCACACATCTACCAGCGCACCGGCAACAATGCCCTGGCCAGCGTCGCCAACTACACAGCGGTGTCGGTCGACCGTGCCTACACCCATCAGGTCGACCCGCAGAGCCCGTACCCCCTGCACTACCTGGGGCACAACATTCACTTTCTGACCTGGACCTTATCCATCGAAGGCCGCCAGAACGAAGCGATGAACATGGCCGAGGAACTGGTGGAAAACACCACCCGCTACGCCGCGCTGGATTTCCTCTGCAAGCAGTACCCCCAAGAGATCGCCACCAAGTCCGATTACTTCTACGCCGTACCCTATTACTTCGCCGTACGCTTCGAAGACTGGGACGCCCTGAAGCGGATCGAACCGAAGATCAACGCCGGTTTGCAAACCATCAACCAGACCTGCAAGGCGGCGAACAAGGACTGGGTCAACTTGACCGCGCCTTACACCCAGGTCATGGCGGCTTACGCCAGTGCCTATCAAAAACTGAGCGCCGACAGCCTTGACGGCAGCGCTGCTCGTGACGCCCTCAACGATTACTGGCAGGCCGTCAACGCAGCCTTGAGTGCGAAACCGGACTTGAGATACGGCAGCAACAAAGCGGTGGAGCTGTTGCGCATTGCCAACCTGATCCTGCTCAACAAAGCGCTGGACAACAGCCATGGAACACTCGATATGGCAGCACTCAAGAACGCCAGCGCAGAAGTGTTCGGCAAGGATCAGCAACAGGGGTTGAGCGCCGACCTTCAGGAACTCAAGGGAGACAACAATGAGCAGATCATCGCAGCCTGGCGCCAGGCCGTGAAAATCCAGGACGAACTCGACTACAACGAGCCGCCGGACTGGTATTACACGCTACGCGAGTCTTTGGGCTATGCGTTGCTGAAGCAGGGGCAATACACGCAAGCCGAGCGGGTATTGCGTGAAGACCTGGCGGGAAATCGCCTCAGTGGCCGCTCACTCAATGGCCTGAAAGTCAGCCTGGAGAAACAGCCGGGCAAAACCGTACCGGCACTCCTGAACGAACAACTGCAAACCGCCTGGCGCAATGCGACCGTCAGCCCTGTCCCGAAAAACTGATGGCTTACGCAATCCTCGGAGCTGCCGCAGGCTGCGATATTTTGACCTTCAAGATCAACAGATCGCAGCCTTCGGCAGCTCCAGGAGTGGGTTTCAGCGAAACAGGCGCAGTTGAAACGGCCAATGCCAACGAACGGGGCGAGGACTTTTAAACCGCTCGAACAGCATCCAGCCCATGCTCAACAGCATCAACGATACATGCCCTTGCTCTGCCAGTATCGGCAACAACATCAGGGCCCAGCACGACCCGACACACCAGCCTGCGCTGACCATGCCGTACTTCAGACAGTCCTTGAGAAAGTCGAGGCCGAACGCCGAAATACGCGGCTGATAATGACAGTGGTTCAGGCACGCTTGCTTGAACGGTGAGGCCTGCCAGATCAGGCACACCCCCAGCCCGACGATGAATGTGTCCATCGGTGAAAACCCGAGTATCACCCGTGCTCCCACCGTCAGCCCCATCAGCACTACGCCGGCCAGGGTCCAGATGGCCGAAAAGCCGATGACGAACAACGCCACGGCCTGCCAGCGCTTGCGCAACAGGCTGCGCCGCCACACATAGTCGAGCGGATGTATCAGCAACAACGGCATCATCGCCAGCAACATCAACCACCACGAAGACAACAACTGGCGAGGAGGATTGAACAGCAACGCCTGCTCAATCCCCTGCCTGCTGACGGCATGATCCAGCGCCGGAAACGTCCCACAGAACGCAGGGATCGACAACATCTGCGCCGCACCGAGCAGCAGCCCCCACCCGGCCAGGCTGATCAGGATCAGCCATGGCCGGGGGCCTCGGATCAATGCAATGACCAGGTACTGCGCCACGTTTAGCGACCCTGCCGATAGATGCTCACTCTGCCCACGCTGATGTTGTCGCCTGGCAGAACTTCGGTGGCCGCCACAAACCGGACCGTCAACTTCGTCAGGTCCGGTGCACCGCTGGCGCTGAGCGTGTCGAAGATATCGGTGATTTCCAGCACATGGCTCAATCCCTTGCCGCCGTGCTGGTTATCCGTCCTGCTGGCGTTACTCACCCCGAACAGCGAGATCGAGCCCGCACGCACGTCAGGATGGGCGGATGGTTGACCATCGACCGGCAGGCTGATGTACACGTCATACGTGGCCGCATCGTTATCACCGCGAATATTCTCCAGATTCAGGAACACCCGGTCGAGATCCGCTGGCGTGGCCGTTGCGCTGAACGCCCTGGTCTTCAGATTGCCGAAAACCTTGGCCGACGTTGCCTTGTCCAGAGTTACCGGCGTCTCGACAGTCGCGCTGTCAAGGTTAATGGCCTGGTCGTTGGCGCCGAGCAGTTCGGCAGTGACAGGTTTGCTCACTGTTTTCTCCTTCGCGGCTGCGGGGACCTGAGGCGCTGCGCCGAGTGTTTCAAGCCGCTGCTGGAACGCACGAGTACCGTGCAAAGGATCGGAAGTGTCCTCATAAACATAATCAAGTTTCGGCGCCCGGGTATCCAGCATATCGCCGACGCGGAACGACCAGCGACCACCACTGGTCGTTGGCACAGCGAAACCTCTGCCACCGGTTGGCGGACCGGCAACCCATGCTGCCGACAAAGGGTTCTGGTCGTTCGGGTCACGCTTGAGCCAGACATCCCAGAGCCGGTCGATATTGGCATGGTGCAGCCAGAAAATCGGGTCCAGAGCAGCGGTGTTGGGGTTAATCATCAACCCTCTCAGATTCGGATTGCCTCGGGCCCGGCCACCCACCGCAACGTGTACGTAGTTGTGCGGTTGCTGCTCAAGCAGACCGTTCACATCGCCATAGTGTGCGAACAACGACTCAGGACCGCCAAAACCCGGCGTACCACCCGAAGAGGAACCGGCAAAGTGATGCTCCTTGAGGGCTGGGCGAAGATCGATCCGCGCTTCGTCGAGGACAATCACCCCGTCGCCATTGGGGCCAAACCGACGTTGCACATACAGCGGATTCTGCTCGCCATTGGGTAGCGCGGTAGCGGCAAAACAGGCAGGCATTTTCAGCGTCTGCCGGTTGTCGTTGTAATTCCAGTAAGGCAGCGACCAGTCACTTGGCCCACCCAGGCCAACAATCGCCGCCCGGACAATCTGTTCGAATGAAGCCACGTAACCACGGTGCCAAGGCAAGAAATACCAGGATTGGTGTTGGCATTGATTCCAGTAGAGATCCTGATCTTCCTGCGACGGCAGTTTGTCGCCCCGTCGCAGATAACCGGCGTCTTGCCAAAGCGGGACATCGATACCGTGAATAGCCGCCAGAAACCGCCAGCTGGTGTGATCAGTGATTGGTCTTTGCTGCAGGACTCCAACACCGCGTGCATACCACAACAACGCATCGCTCCAGCCAGAACCCAGTTTCCATACATCACGCCGTACATGTGCCATGATCGATCTCCCTGAAAAACCGCGTGGATGAGGAGCGCACTCCTCAGCTGGCAACGGTAGTTCAGGTGATATCAATCTGCCGCACAGCCCCCCTGAAAGCTGACCGGCGGCATGACGTTCACGGCCAAGCGAAATCGGTCACCACTTACCGCCCGGAAAAGCGCAGCCGCGAGAGCATTCGAAGATCGCCGTCCAGGTAATAATCGTTGGCCCAGCTGTCATCCACTGCCAATGGCGGGACCTGCTTGAGGTCTTCTTGCTTGGCGGCATAGCGGAACCGGTAATGCTCGTAGAAGCGCAGTAGCTCCAGGCCGTAGCGATCAGCCAGGTCCGTGTCGCCACGGATGATCAGGAAGTTTTCGTCGTTGCTTTCACTGGCATTGATGCTCAGGTTGTGACTGCCGCTGATGATGGTCGGCGCTTCGCTGGTGAAGTCGACGACGATGGCTTTCAAATGCACCAGCAGATCGCCCTTCTGACCTTTCATGCTTTCCTTGAGCCAGCCCTCGATGCCGGTGTTGAGCAGCGCGGTGGCGGCGAAGTCGGCCGTGCGGTCGGCGTGAAAACCGGTGATGCGGCTGGCGGTGTTTTGCAGGCCATAACGCAGCACATCATCGTGGGGCTGGCCGAGCAAGGCGTTGAGGATTTCATCCGGCAGCGCGAACGCGGTGACAAACAAAACGTCCTTCTTCGCCGCATTGATGATCTCGACGAATTGCTGCAGATCGGCCTGGCCGGTACGCGGTGAAAAACCGACAAACAACGGTTGCGACGGGTCCATCGGGTTGTTCTTGGTCAGCCAGGTACGGGTGGCGCCCACATCGGTCGGCGTGGCCCAGATCTGCTCGAACACTTGCAGGTAGCGGGTGCCCACAACAGTATTGTCCAGCACATGCACCACGTTGGCCTGGCGGTAGACACCGTTGTCGGTGAAATTGGTACTGCCGCACAGCACCGATTGAGGCCGGTACTCCCCTGAACCATCGACCTGGCTCAGCACGATGAACTTGTCATGGAAGATGGCGTGGGTCACCCGCCCCCGTTTGCACTCGGCGGGAAGCTTGGCCAGGCTCTCTTCATTCATGGTGGTGTCGGCATCACCGGGCTTGGCGTGATACAGCACCCGAACCTTGGCACCTCGCCCGAACGCCGCGTTGACCGCGTCGACAATGGTCGGCAACTGATACTCGTAAATCGCAATGTCCAGCGCCCACTGGCCATCCGCGGCGCGCTCGATGAAACCGGTGATCTGCTCCAGCAAGCCGTTCTCCAGCCATTGCCGTGGTGCGGCGGGCCAGTCGTCGAGGGACAGGTTCTTGTTGGCGCTCAGCTGTGCATCGAGCTCGGGAAACTCCCGGGAGAAGGCCTGACTGGCCGCCACCGCACGATTGAAAATGACATGCTGGCCCGCCGGCAAACCATTGTCGGTGGTGACCGTCACTGCCAATGCCTCGCCCAATTGCGGCGCATCCGGGGTGCCATACGCCAGATGCACCCGGTAGTTGATCGTTACCCCGGGTTTGACTGTGTAATCGGCCCAGCGAAATTTCTGTAACGGCGCGCTGTCGCTGGGCGTGGCGTTGTACTGAGGGAAAGTGTGGGCCTTACCGGGGAAGGTCAGGCTGTTGAACAGAAACTCCCAGGGCCCGCTGCCCTGCTGTTTTTCGATGGCAAAACCGAGCAGGCCCTTGCGTCGGGACTCGGCCAGGTCCATGGCGAGCAACACGCCGTTGGTTCCGGCGTAGGCTTTGACGCGAAAATCGTCCTGACTGTTAGCGACTAGAACACGCATGATTCACTCCTGTGATGAGCTGAACCCACAGCATAGGTGCTGCTGGCTGTTTGACATATTACAGCGTGTCGATATGTCGATAGTCTGCATTCAGTTGATGCGCCAGGGCTTTCGCCCGCCCCAATCGAATCGGCCCACGCTCGATGTCCACCAGCAACGCCGGGCAATTGAACGCCTCCAGCGCTGGCAGGTCTTTGAGGCGGCCATCGGTCAGCAGCAACAGGCGTTGTTGCTCTGCCGGAAAACGCTTTTGCCGCGATACCAGCCAGTGCGCCGCTTCATCCAGCGCGGCAAACAACGGCGTGCCACCGCCCGCACCTAGCGCGTCGAGCCAGTCGCGCAGGCTGGCCGAGGCTTTCAGACCTTGCACCTGCCACGTCGGCGCAGCACCACTGGCCGTCAGCAGCGCCAGCCGCGCGCGCTGGCGATAGGCGTCGTCGAACACCTGCGCCAGCAAACCTTTGGCATCGCTCAACGCCTGATGACGACGGGTCGAGGCCGAGGCATCGACGATCACCAGCCACAGCTCATGGGGCGAACGACCGCGCAAGTGAAACAGCAGATCTTCGCGCTGTCGCGGACGGCCGTTGAGCAGCGTGCCGGGCCAATTGATCGAGCCGCTTTGGGTGGTCCGACGCTGGCTTTGCCTGCCGTTTTTCAGGCGTCCTGCACGGGGTTTGGCATTCGCCCCCGCGTCAGATCGAGGGCGAATGCCTAGGGCTTTTTTGGCCAGCTCGGCACTTCACGACGGGCGCCGGTGGGTATTGCCTGAGCGGGCATTTCACCCCATTGGCCCTGACCTTCACCGGGGGTCGGTTGTTGGGCCGCCGATGCGTCTGGCGCGTGGTTCTGGCTCGGCGCGGACGGCGGCGTGTTGCGACGACGATGACGCAGGGCAAACTCGGCGACCGCGTCGATATCGTCCTCGCTGATCGCCTCTGCCCCACGCCATGCCGCATGGGCGCGAGCCGCACGCAGCCAGACCAGGTCGGCACGCAGGCCGTCGACCCCAGCGGCAAAACAACGCTCGGTGATCTGCGCCAGCGCCTGATCGTCCAGAGGAATGCTCGCCAGTGCCGCACGGGCGTGTTGGCAGCGCTCGCGCAATTGCTGCTGCCGAGCTTCCCATTGGGCGCAGAAACCGTGGGGATCACTGTCGAAATCCAGCCGGCGACGGATGATCTGACCGCGCTCAACGGGTGCAGTGTGACCACTGAGCGCGACGTTAAGGCCGAAACGGTCCAGCAGTTGCGGACGCAGTTCGCCCTCTTCCGGGTTCATGGTGCCGATCAGCACAAAGCGCGCCGAATGCCGATGGGAAATGCCGTCGCGTTCGATCAGGTTAGTGCCGCTGGCCGCGACGTCGAGCAGCAAGTCCACCAGATGATCGGGCAGCAAATTCACTTCATCGACATACAGCACACCGCCGTCGGCCTTGGCCAACACACCTGGGGAAAACTGCGCACGACCTTCGCCCAGCGCCGCGTCCAGATCCAGAGTGCCGACCAGTCGTTCTTCAGTCGCACCCAGGGGCAAGGTAACGAACTGCCCGCTGGCGAGCAAATCCGCCAGGCCCCGGGCCAACGTGGACTTGGCCATGCCCCGCGGGCCTTCGATCAGTACACCGCCGATTTTCGGATCGATGGCCGTCAGGCACAGCGCCAGTTTCAAGGCATCGGCGCCGACCACGGCAGACAGCGGGAAATGCGGGGTGTCGGTCATTTTGTTCATCTCTGTCATGATCGGTGCTTGTACTGTGGCGAGGGAGCTTGCTCCCGCTGGGCTGCGTAGCGGCCTCAAATCTAGAACCGCATTTCGTCAGGCACACCGCATTTTCAGGTTTTACGACTGCTACGCAGTCGAACGGGAGCAAGCTCCCTCGCCACAGGTGCCGGCAGGTATCCGGTCAACTGTCTTCTTCTATATCCAACAACAAACTCTCCAGCGCCTGCCGATACTCACCCGGCTCCTGCCACATCCCGCGCTGCTGTGCTTCGAGCATACGTTCAGTCATGTCGCGCAAGGCGTGCGGATTATGCTGCTGGACGAACTCACGGGTCGACCGATCAAGCAAATAGGCGTCGGCCAGCAAGGCGTACTGATGGTCGTCGATCAATTGCGTGGTGGCGTCGAAGGCGAACAGGTTGTCGACGGTGGCCGCCAGTTCAAACGCACCCTTGTAGCCATGCCGCTTGACCCCTTCGATCCACTTCGGGTTGGCCGCCCGGGAACGGATCACCCGGTTCAGCTCTTCCTTCAGCGTGCGGATCTTCGGCAAGTCTGGCTGACTGTGGTCGCCATGGTAGCTCGCCGCCGCGTCGCCGCTGAGGCTTTCGACAGCGGCGAGCATACCGCCCTGGAACTGGTAATAGTCGTTGGAATCGAGCAAGTCGTGCTCGCGATTATCCTGGTTTTGCAGCACCGCCTGAACCTGGCTCAAGCGCCGGGCGAACTGTTCGCGCGCTGCCGTGCCTTCATCGGAACCGCCGTAAGCGTAGCCGCCCCAGTTCAGGTAAACCTCGGCCAGATCCTCACGGCTCTGCCACAAACGACCATCGATAGCGCCCTGCACGCCCGCGCCATATGCACCGGGTTTGGCGCCGAAAATTCGCCAGCCGGCCTGTCGAGCTGCCGCGTCTGCATCCAGCCCCGACTGCATCAGCGCTTCACGCTCAGCGCGAACCTTGGCCGCCAACGGGTTCATATCGTCGGGCTCATCCAGTGCGGCAACCGCTTGCACGGCCGCGTCGAACAGTCGAATCAGGTTGGCGAAGGCATCGCGGAAGAACCCGGAGACGCGCAACGTCACGTCCACTCGCGGCCGGTCGAGCAGGCTCAGCGGCAGTATTTCGAAATCGTCGACCCGCTGACTGCCCGTGGCCCAGACCGGACGCACGCCCATCAGCGCCATGGCTTGGGCGATATCGTCGCCGCCAGTACGCATGGTCGCCGTGCCCCAGACCGACAAACCCAGCTGGCGCAAATGATCGCCGTGGTCCTGCAGGTGCCGTTCAAGAATCAGGTTCGCCGACTGGAAACCAATGCGCCAGGCAGTGGTGGTCGGCAGGTTGCGCACGTCCACCGAGTAAAAGTTGCGCCCGGTGGGCAGTACATCGAGGCGCCCGCGACTCGGTGCGCCGCTGGGACCTGCCGGGACAAAGCGACCGCTGAGCGCATCCAGCAGACCGCGCATTTCCGCCGGACCGCAGGCGTCCAGTCGTGGGGCGACCACTTCACACAGGTTGTCGATGATTGCTTTCACGTCAGACCAACCTGCCTCCTGTGGGAGCGAGCCTGCTCGCGAAAGCGCTGGGTCAATCGACATCAATGTTGAATGATTAACCGCTTCGCGAGCAGGCTCGCTCCCACAGGGACCGGGCTTGGCTTGAGACGGGCTCAGTAGCTCGACCTCGGTATTCACAGTCTGCGAAATCAGTTGAGTGGCGAACAATTCCAGACGTTCACGGGTATCGCCCGCCGTACGCCAGGCCTCATCGCTAAGCGATTGCAGCTCCGCCGGTCTTGGCCCGACCCACGGGTCGGCCAAAGAACAATCCAGCGGATCAAAGCCCAGCATGAAAGCCTTGGCCAACGCCCGGAGCAAACTCGATTGCGCGCCACGACCGTCGCCGCGAGGAATGCGCAGCAACGCCAGCAAGGTATCGATGCGCAGACGGCCGCTCGGCGATTCGCCAAACACATGCAGACCGTCGCGGATCTGCGACTCTTTCAAGTCACACAAATAAGTATCGAGGCGCGGCAACCAGATCGCCGCATCCGCGTCGCTGTCGAGTTTTTCATCGAGCTGCAGCTCACGGTCAATATGGGTTTCACGCACCAGATTCAGGATGTCGCGCTGCAACTCACGCGCACGGCGTGGGTCGAGTAGTTGGGCTTCGTAGAACTCGTCGGCCAGCAACTCCAGATTGCGCAACGGGCCGTAGGTCTCGGCGCGGGTCAGCGGCGGCATCAGGTGATCGATGATCACGGCCTGAGTCCGACGTTTGGCTTGCGCGCCCTCGCCCGGGTCGTTGACGATGAACGGATAAATGTTTGGCAGCGGCCCGAGCAACGCATCGGGCCAGCAGCTCTCGGACAAGCCAACACCTTTGCCCGGCAGCCATTCGAGGTTGCCGTGCTTGCCGACGTGGATCACTGCGTGGGCGCCATAGCCCTTATCTCGGCTTTGGCGCAACCAGAAATAGAACGCCAGATAACCGTGGGGCGGCACCAGGTCCGGATCGTGGTAGACCGCGCTCGGATCAACCTGATAACCACGCGCCGGCTGAATACCGACAAAGGTCAGACCAAACCGCAACCCGGCGACCATCATTCGCCCGCCACGGAACATCGGGTCGTTTTCAGGCGTTCCCCAACGCTCCAGCACCGCAGCGCGGTTGGCTTCGGGCAAGGCGTTGAACATCGAAAAATAGTCATCCAGCGCCAGGCTTTGCTGACACGGACGCAAGTCGATGCTCTCCAGGTCATTGCTGACCCCACCGAGCAGTTGCTGAATCAGCGCAGTGCCGCTTTCCGGCAAATCGGCGGGCAACGGATAACCTTCGGCACGCAGCGCCCGCAGGATATTCAACGCTGCTGCCGGCGTGTCGAGGCCAACGCCGTTGCCAATCCGCCCATCACGGGTCGGGTAGTTGGCAAGGATCAGCGCAATGCGTTTTTCAGCATTGGCCACCCGCGCCAACTCGACCCAGCGCCGCGCCAGTTCGGCGACAAAGTCCATGCGCTCAGGTTGCGGTCGATAGCAGACCACGTCGGACTGACTGCGCTCACTGCGCCAGGCCAGGTCCTTGAAGCTGATCGGTCGGCTGATGATCCGTCCATCGAGCTCCGGCAAGGCGATGTGCATCGCCAGATCCCGCGGGCCAAGCCCTTGCTCGCTGGCACGCCAACCGGGTTCGTTGTCCTGGGCACAGATCGCCTGGATCACCGGAATATTGCGGCGGAACGGCCGCAAATGCGGCGCTTCGGGGCTCGATTGGGCGAAACCGGTGGTGTTCAGAATCACCGAGGACTGCACCTCATCCAGCCACTCCTCGACCACCGTCAGGCAGCCGGGCTCTTTCAAACTGGCCAGCGCAATCGGCAGCGGATTGAGTCCCGCGGCCTGCAAGCGCTGGCAGAAAACATCGATGAAGGCAGTATTCGCCGCCTGCAAGTGCGAACGGTAAAACAGCACCGCCGCCACCGGCTGATCAGCCTGCCAGTCGGCTTGCCAATCGCCCAGCGACGCGTTGCTTTTGCGCGGATGGTAGATCGCGGTACGCGGCAAGGTCTGCGGTTCAGACCATGGGTAATCGCGGCCGAGCCAACGACTGGCCAGGCAGCGATACAGATCCAGCGCATTGCCCATGCCGCCCTGGCGCAAAAAGTGCCAGAGCCGGTCGCGATCTTCGGCGACCACGGTGCTCAGGTCGCTGAGTTCCGGGTCAGGACGATCATCGCCCGGCACCAGAATCAGCTGCACCCCGCGTTGCGACAGCTCCACCAGGCGTTCGATGCCATAGCGCCAATAGGCGATCCCGCCATGCAGCGAGATCAGAATCACCTTGGCGTGACGCAGCACTTGGTCGACGTACAAGTCGACTGAGGCGTGATTCTGCACCTGCATCGGGTTGGCCAGGCGCAGGCTCGGGTAGTCGTCGGGCAACTGCTGCGCCGCTTCGGCGAGCAGCGCCAGGCTGGAATCGCCGCTGCACAGGATCACCAGCTCGGCGGGGGTTTGCCCGAGGTCGGCGATGTTGTCATCCGAAACGAAACCGCCGGGCTGGGTCCTGAGCAGGTGCATGGATTAAACGCTGAGCGCAGCGCGCAATTGCGCTTCAAGCAAGGCGGCGTCCAGTTGCTGACCGATCAGCACCAGTCGCGTGGTGCGCGCTTCGTCTGCGCCCCATTGACGGTCGAAGTGCTTGTCGAAACGCGTGCCCACGCCCTGGATCAGCAAGCGCATCGGCTTGTTCGGGATGGCGGCGAACCCCTTGACCCGCAGGATGCCGTGCTGGACCACCAACTGGGTCAGGGCATCGAGCAACAGGCTTTCGTCGGCTTGCGGCAGTTCGATGGAAATCGAATCGAAGGCATCGTGATCATGGTCGTCATGATCGTGATCGTCGCCATCGTGGTGATGGTCATGGTGGCTGTGACGGCTGTCGATGTGTTCTTCAGAGCCGGCACCCAGGCCGATCAACACGTCCAGCGGCAGACGACCGCTGCTGGCTTCGACGATTTTCACCGCTGGTGGCAGCTCTTCAGCGACTTCCAGGCGCACTTTGGCCAGATCCGCCGGGCTGATCAGATCGGCCTTGTTGAGGATCACCAGGTCGGCGCTGGCCAGTTGGTCGGCGAACAGTTCGTGCAGCGGCGATTCGTGGTCCAGGTTCGGGTCGAGTTTGCGCTGGGCGTCGACCTGGTCCGGGAAGGCGGCGAAGGTGCCAGCGGCCACGGCCGGGCTGTCGACCACGGTGATCACCGCGTCCACGGTGCAGGCACTGCGGATTTCCGGCCACTGGAAGGCTTGTACCAAGGGCTTTGGCAGGGCCAGGCCGGAGGTTTCGATGAGGATGTGATCGAGGTCGCCGCGACGGGCAACCAGTTCGCGCATCACCGGGAAAAACTCTTCCTGAACGGTGCAGCACAGGCAACCGTTGGCCAGTTCATAAACGCGGCCATTGGCTTCTTCTTCAGTGCAGCCGATGGAACATTGCTTGAGGATTTCGCCGTCAATGCCCAGCTCGCCGAACTCGTTGACGATCACCGCGATACGCCGGCCCTGGGCGTTATCGAGCATGTGCCGCAGCAAGGTGGTTTTGCCCGAACCGAGGAAGCCGGTAACGATGGTGACGGGAAGTTTGGCCAGTGTTTTCATCGGATGCCCTTTGGCAAGGTGGCGGGCATACGGGACGACAACCGGCAACGCGCACGCGCATGCCTGAAGAGTTCGCCACCGGATCACCCCGCCCGGTTGAAAGTGAGAATCTGTGTCGAGGCAGGTCTCCTGGCTGACGGTGTGCCGGTCTTTCGACTGGCGGTTTCTGCACCTTCCCGCGCCGGGATAGCGGGCGCAGTGGCATGGCGGAAACGAAACCGTTCACAGTTGCGGGGGCAGCCGCGGCATTGACCGCGTTCCCTTCTTAGCTTCGGCGCACGCGCCAAAGAACCTCGAAAGTGCAAGGCTACGCATCGCATCGGGGCGGGTCAATGTTCGAGCAGAGTTCTGTGGTGGTTGATATGACGCCATCGCGAGCAGGCTCGCTCCCACATTGGAACGCGGTCAACTGTGGGAGCGAGCCTGCTCGCGATGGCGGCACCTCGGTCTCGAGTTGAGAACGCTTGCCAATTGACGCGTATCCCCCGCCCATGCTCTCCTACACGCCTTGTTACGGGTGCCCTTCACAGGGTGAAACGGGAAACCGGTGAATCATGTGCTTTACTCAAAAGCCATGTCAGTCCGGTGCTGCCCCCGCAACGGTAAGCGAGCGAAGAGTCAGATCCACTGTGCCAGCAGTTCGGCATGGGAAGGCGATTCTTGCAGGTTCGGCGAATGCCAGCCCCTCGTGAGCCCGGAGACCGGCCCGCAACACATCAATAACAAACCCGCGGTGGGCGGGCGCTGTTTTAGCCTCTGCGTGCCTGGCTCGCGGGGTTTTCATGCGCTCGATTCACCCACTGACTGACCAGAGGGAAGCGCCATGTCGATCATCAGCAGCACTCGCCACTCCACCGCCAGCACCACCTCCACCCTGAGCCAACGCATCGTTGCCGCCATCGGCGCATCGGTTCTGGGCGCGTGCCTTGTGTATTTCGCCGGCTTCTCGCACATCGACGCGGTGCACAACGCCGCCCACGATACCCGTCACAGCTCTGCCTTCCCGTGCCATTGAGACCTGCCGACATGATCAAGCGTATTGCGCAAACCGCAGGTTTTACCGGGCTGCTGGCCGCCCTGCTGCTGACCCTGCTGCAAAGCTTCTGGGTCGCGCCGCTGATTCTTCAGGCGGAAACCTACGAAAAAGCCCCGGCGGCTGAAGTCCACGAACATGCCGAAGGCGCAATGGCGGGCCACACCCACGACGCGCAAGCCTGGGAACCCGAAGACGGCTGGCAGCGAGTGCTGTCGACCACCGGCGGTAACCTGGTGGTCGCCGTCGGTTTTGCGCTGATGCTCGCCGGTCTCTACACCCTGCGCGCACCGACTCGCACGTCTCAAGGCCTGCTCTGGGGGCTGGCCGGTTATGCAACCTTCGTCCTCGCACCGACCCTGGGCTTGCCGCCAGAACTGCCGGGCACTGCTGCCGCAGACCTGGCACAACGGCAGATCTGGTGGATCAGCACGGCAGCCTCCACCGCCGTGGGTATTGCCCTGATCGTGTTCGCCCGGCACTGGCTGCTGAAGGTGCTCGGCGTCGCCATTCTGGCCGTGCCGCACATCATCGGCGCGCCACAACCTGAAGTGCATTCGATGCTGGCCCCGGAAGCCCTCGAAGCACAGTTCAAAATCGCTTCGCAGCTGACCAACGTTGCGTTCTGGCTAGCCCTGGGCTTGATCAGCACCTGGTTGTTCCGCCGCAAAAGCGAAGGTCAGTACCACGCATGACCAAAAACTGCGCAGCGCCGACCCTGGTGGTCGGCCTGGGCTGCCAGCGCGGCTGCCCCGCCAGCACGCTGCGCGCGTTGCTCGACCAGGCGTTACAGGCTCATCACATCGAATTGCAGGCGATCAAGGCCTTGGCCAGCATCGACCTGAAACATGATGAGCCCGGCCTGATCGAGTTGGCCAGGCAACTGGCGCTGCCATTGATGTATTTCAGCAGCGAGCAACTGGCCGGCTATCAACCGCAACTCAGCCATCACTCGCAAATCGCTTTCGAGCGCACCGGCTGCTATGGCGTCGCCGAAAGTGCAGCACTGGCTCTCGCTGAACAACTGGCCCAGGCACCGGCAAAATTGCTGATCCCGCGACAAAAATACGCCCAGGCGACGTTTGCATTGGCCGGTGCTGCGTAAAATCCCCGATAATCCCCGTCTTCGATCATGAGCAATCTTCATCTGAGGCTTTGCTTTGACAATTTTTCACAGGAGCCGGCCATGACCGTCTACTTCATTGGCGCAGGTCCCGGCGACCCGGAACTGATCACCGTCAAGGGCCAGCGGCTGATCCGCAGCTGCCCGGTGATCATTTACGCCGGCTCGCTGGTGCCAGAAGCCGTACTGGATGGCCATGGGGCTGAGCAGGTGGTCAACAGCGCCGAATTGCACCTGGAACAGATCATCGAACTGATCAGGCTGGCCCATGACAAAGGCCAGGATGTGGCGCGGGTTCACTCTGGCGATCCGAGTCTGTATGGGGCGATTGGCGAGCAGATTCGTTATCTGCGCGAGTTGAACATCCCGTTCGAAATCATCCCCGGCGTCACCGCCACGGCCGCCTGCGCAGCGCTGTTGGGCGCCGAGTTGACACTGCCGGACATCTCGCAAAGCGTGATCCTGACCCGCTACGCCGACAAAACCGCGATGCCGCCGGGCGAAGCGTTCAGTAGCCTGGCCCAGCATGGCGCGACCATGGCGATTCACCTAGGGGTCAATCACCTGGAAAAAATCGTCGCTGAACTCTTGCCGCATTACGGTGCGGACTGTCCGATTGCAGTGGTACATAGGGCCAGCTGGCCGGATCAGGATTGGGTGACAGGGACGCTTGAGGACATTGCAGAGAAGGTTCAGGCCAAGGGATTTCGGCGTACAGCGCTGATTCTGGTGGGTCGGGTATTAGGCAGTGACAATTTCAGCGAATCGTCGTTGTATCGCGCCGGGCATGCGCATCTGTATCGCCCTTAGGCCCTCATCGCGAGCAGGCTCGCTCCCACATTTGACCGCGCATCCCCTGTGGGAGCGAGCCTGCTCGCGATAGCGTCAGTGAATTCCACACACAAAAAACGGCGCTCACGGGCGCCGTTTTTTCATTTCGCAGCGAACACCTTAGTAGTAGGCGTTTTCTTTCTGCGTGTGGTCGGTCACGTCACGTACACCCTTGAGCTCGGGAATACGCTCGAGCAGCGTGCGCTCGATGCCTTCCTTCAAGGTTACGTCAGCCTGGCCGCAGCCCTGGCATCCGCCACCGAACTTCAACACGGCGATACCGTCTTCAACCACATCGATCAGGCTGACCTGACCGCCGTGGCTGGCCAGCCCCGGGTTGATCTCGGTTTGCAGGTAGTAGTTGATGCGCTCGTTGACCGGGCTGTCGGCGTTGACCATCGGTACTTTGGCGTTTGGCGCCTTGATGGTCAGTTGGCCGCCCATGCGGTCAGTGGCGTAGTCGACCACGGCATCGTCCAGGAATGCTTCGCTGAACGAGTCGATATACGCGGTGAAGCTTTTGAGCCCCAGCGCGGTGTCTTCCGGTTTTTCTTCGCCCGGCTTGCAATACGCAATGCAGGTTTCGGCGTATTGAGTGCCAGGCTGGGTGATAAAGACCCGAATGCCGATCCCGGGGGTGTTCTGCTTGGAGAGCAGATCAGCCAGATAATCGTGGGCGGCGTCGGTAATGGTAATGGCGGTCATGGAAATTCCTCGCAGGCTTGGGCGCAGTTTACGCCAATCATCGCGCCGGACAAAGTCCTAGTATTTTTGTCGGGAAAGAACCGGTCGATCACAGGTTTTCGTAGCGATTCATGTCCAGTACGCCCTCTTCCACCGGATCGGTTTCGCGGATGTACTGACTCAAGTCGTGGAAATACTGCCAGAACTGCGGATGACTGCGACGAATACCCCAACGCTCGACGATCTTCTCGAAGCCTTGGGCGTCCTTGGCATTCTCCATGGCAGCGACAAACTCCGGCACTTGTTCAGCCGGGATGTTGAACATGAAATTCGGGTAGCTGCTGAGCACGCCGGGAAAAATCGTCAAGGTGTCCAGCCCTGGCTGATAGCGCAGTGCCTCGCCAAGCAGGAACGCCACATTGCTGTGGGCACGGTTGCGCAGCAGGCTGTATACCTCGCGTTTGCCGCTACGACTTTCGATACGCAGCATCGTCGCTTCCGGCAGTTGGTCGATAACCTTGAGCCCGGCCGCCGGGCGCGCGGTCAGGCGGCTCAACGCCTGCTCGGCATTCTGCAAGGCCGGATCGATATTGGGCCGCGAGCAATAGGCGCCGTCGCAGCGGTTGATTGGGTCAGGCGTGGCGTTGAGGTCGCCGTAACGTGCCAGCAATTGCTGGGCAAAGTCACGCTTGGGGTCTTTGTCGTCAAGATTCAGTGCAGTCGGTTTGTCGTTGTCGATGCTTTCATAATCCAGCCACATCTTGAATTTGCCGCTGCTCTGATACCAGTCGTCCAGATAGCCATTACGCGAATCGGCCGGCATCAAGCGCAAGAAATTCTGCTCGGCGCCGTTACGGATCAAGTCGAAATACAGGCGGGTCTGTGCCTGATGGGAAACGTTGCCGAACACGTCGAAGTTGACCGCCAACTGATAATAGGTGCGCTCCAGCAACGGGAAGTCGAACAACCACATGGTCTGTGGCACCTCACCGATCAGGCCCTTGCTCACCGAGGCACTGTCAAAATGCCGGAAGATGCTCAGCAAGGCGTTGTCGTTGCCGGCCCACAAGGTCGACCAACTCGGCGCTGGCGCATCGGCGTAGGTGTCACGACGCAAGGCTTCGTACTCGTTACGCTTGTCGCGGTAGGCGTGCCACAGGCTCAACACGCTGCCGACATCGTCATTCTGACCGGGCATGGCCAGCAACGGCGTGGCCTTGCCGCGGTATATCGGATCGGTGATGTACAGGTCGTGCTCCGGCGCCTGGAAGAAGGCCCAGAAGTTGTCGCGGATCACGTCGGTTGCGATCTGCCCACGACAGACCGGGCCGCGAATAAAGGTGCGCACAAAGTATTCGGCGTTATCGAGCATGAACTGATAACGCGCCTGCGCCGGAATCGCCTGGAAAGTCTCGAACGGATTGGCGCGACGTTCCGGGCCATAACCGGGCAAGGCGTGGACCTGCCAGTTGCCGTTGTAGAACAGGGTTTTGATCCTGGCCATTTTCGCCGGGCTCAGTGGATAGGTGATATGCGTCTTGTGCACGATCACCCCTTGCACCGGCCACAGGCGGTAATACACCCGGGTGCCCGGATCATCGTTAGGGCGGCGACTGTTGATCAGGTCAATCGGCTGGCCCGTCGGTGTGCGCGAACGCACCCACTGGAAGAAGTGCCCCGGCTCACCGTCCTTGAAGTAGATATGAGCCAGAAACCAGTGCTCGAACAACCAGCGTGCCACCAGACTTTCACGGGCGCCCGGTGCGTTGAGCAGGTTTTCCCACTGCACCACCTGCAAGGCTTCCCTGGCGCTGGGGACCAGGCCCTGCTGGTCGATTGGCGCACCGGAGGCCAGCCAGCGTTGCAGCGTCTGGTACTGCTGATCGGTCAGTCCCGTCACCGCCAGCGGCATACCTTCTTTCGGATGGGCGTGGGCATAGGCCTCAAACTCCCCCGGCATCGGGCACATGTTCTCGCGCTCGAGCCCAAGCACGATGTCTTCCGGCAGCTTGGCATTGGGTTGCAGCGGGGTTCTGTGCCCCAGCTCAAGCATCCGCGCCATCAGCGCAGCCTGACTGCCCTGGGCATCGAGTACCGAGTAAAAATCCTTGCGTTGCCAGGCCGCCTTGCCAAAAGCGTCATAGAACAGCCGTGTCGGCTCCGACGCCTGGCTGCGATCACCAGCGTAGACCGCAATCTTGGTCGCGCCCCGCGCCGCGCCCTCGCCACTGCCCAGGTTGAGCTGACAGGCGGCGTCATAGCAGGCATGGCAGGCCACGCATTTTTCAGTGAAGATCGGCTGAATGTCGCGGGTGTAGGAGATCGCCGGCGCCGTGCCTTGTGCTGTGGCGGTACTGCTTATAAGCAGCACAAAGAGGCTGATGAAAACGCGATGCGACATGTCCCTGGTCCCGATCATGAACAAAACGTCACGATTCTACCGATCTGGCCCTCCCACCAACATGAGCGATATTCATGCAAAAACAGCTCATACTCTAAAAGCGCACAGGTTTGCTATCATCCCGGACCTTCGTTATGGCCTTACCAGGTAGTCCTATGTCCGATCGCAGTGCTCGCCTACACGTCCTCAAGCAAGCCCTTAAAGAGCGCATCCTGATTCTCGATGGCGGCATGGGCACGATGATCCAGAGCTACAAGCTCGAGGAGCAGGACTACCGTGGCAAACGCTTTGCCGACTGGCCAAGCGACGTCAAGGGCAACAACGACTTGCTGGTACTGAGTCGCCCGGACGTGATCGGGGCGATCGAGAAGCAATACCTGGATGCCGGCGCCGACATTCTGGAAACCAACACCTTCAACGCCACACAGGTATCCCAGGCCGACTACGGCATGCAGGGCCTGGCGTATGAGTTAAACGTAGAAGGCGCACGCCTTGCACGCAAGGTGGCGGACGCCAAGACCCTCGAAACCCCCAACAAACCACGCTTTGTCGCCGGTGTCCTGGGCCCGACCAGCCGCACCTGCTCGCTGTCGCCGGACGTGAACAACCCCGGCTACCGCAACGTGACCTTCGATGAACTGGTGGAAAACTACACCGAGGCCACCAAGGGCCTGATCGAAGGCGGGGCTGACCTGATCCTGATCGAAACCATTTTCGACACCTTGAACGCCAAAGCCGCGATCTTCGCCGTGCAAGGCGTGTTCGAGGAAGTCGGTTTCGAGCTGCCGATCATGATTTCCGGGACTATCACCGATGCCTCCGGCCGCACCTTGTCCGGCCAGACCACCGAAGCCTTCTGGAACTCCATCGCCCACGCCAAGCCGATTTCCGTCGGCCTGAACTGCGCCCTGGGCGCCCGTGAGCTGCGTCCGTACCTGGAAGAGCTGTCGAACAAGGCCAGCACTTACGTTTCGGCGCACCCGAACGCCGGTCTGCCGAACGAATTCGGTGAATACGATGAGCTGCCGGTAGAAACCGCCAAGGTCATCGAAGAATTCGCCCAAAGCGGTTTCCTGAACATCGTCGGCGGCTGCTGCGGCACCACACCGGGGCACATCGAAGCTATCGCCAAAGCCGTCGCCGGCTATGCGCCACGGCAGATTCCGGACATCCCCAAGGCCTGCCGCCTCTCGGGCCTGGAACCGTTCACCATCGATCGCAGCTCGTTGTTCGTCAACGTCGGCGAGCGGACCAACATCACCGGTTCCGCCAAGTTCGCCCGGCTGATCCGTGAAGACAACTACACCGAAGCCCTGGAAGTCGCCCTGCAGCAGGTCGAAGCCGGCGCGCAGGTGATCGACATCAACATGGACGAAGGGATGCTCGATTCGAAGAAGGCCATGGTGACCTTCCTCAATCTGATTGCTGGCGAGCCGGACATCTCTCGCGTACCGATCATGATCGACTCCTCGAAATGGGAAGTGATCGAAGCCGGCCTCAAATGCATCCAGGGCAAGGGCATCGTCAACTCCATCAGCATGAAGGAAGGCGTCGAGCAGTTCATTCACCACGCCAAACTGTGCAAGCGCTACGGTGCTGCCGTGGTGGTGATGGCCTTCGACGAAGCCGGCCAGGCCGACACCGAGGCGCGCAAGAAGGAAATCTGCAAACGCTCCTACGACATTCTGGTCAACGAAGTCGACTTCCCGCCGGAAGACATCATCTTCGACCCGAACATCTTCGCGGTCGCCACCGGCATCGAAGAGCACAACAACTACGCAGTCGACTTCATCAATGCCTGCGCCTATATCCGTGACGAACTGCCCTACGCGCTGACCTCGGGCGGCGTGTCCAACGTGTCTTTCTCGTTCCGTGGCAACAACCCGGTGCGTGAAGCAATCCACTCGGTGTTCCTGCTTTATGCGATCCGCAATGGCTTGACCATGGGTATCGTCAACGCCGGTCAGTTGGAGATCTACGACCAGATCCCGGCCGAGCTGCGCGACGCCGTCGAAGACGTGGTGCTCAACCGCACCCCGAACGGCACCGACGCCCTCCTCGCCATTGCCGACAAGTACAAGGGCGACGGCAGCGTCAAGGAAGCCGAGACCGAAGAGTGGCGCAGCTGGGACGTCAACAAGCGTCTGGAGCATGCGCTGGTCAAGGGCATCACCACCCACATCGTCGAAGACACCGAAGAGTCGCGCCAATCCTTCGCCCGGCCGATCGAGGTCATCGAAGGCCCACTGATGTCGGGCATGAACATCGTTGGCGACCTGTTTGGTGCCGGCAAGATGTTCTTGCCGCAGGTGGTGAAATCCGCCCGCGTGATGAAGCAGGCCGTGGCGCACTTGATCCCGTTCATCGAGCTGGAAAAAGGCGACAAGCCGGAAGCCAAGGGCAAGATTCTGATGGCCACGGTCAAGGGTGACGTGCACGACATCGGCAAGAACATCGTCGGCGTAGTGCTGGGCTGTAACGGCTATGACATCGTCGACCTCGGCGTGATGGTGCCGGCCGAGAAGATCCTGCAAGTGGCCAAAGAACAGAAGTGCGACATCATCGGCCTGTCCGGTTTGATCACGCCTTCGCTGGACGAGATGGTCCACGTGGCCCGCGAGATGCAGCGCCAGGACTTCCACCTGCCGCTGATGATCGGTGGCGCGACCACCTCCAAGGCTCACACGGCGGTGAAGATCGAACCCAAGTACAGCAACGACGCGGTGGTCTACGTGACCGACGCCTCGCGCGCCGTCGGCGTGGCCACCCAGTTGCTGTCCAAGGAATTGAAGGCCGGTTTCGTCGAGAGAACTCGCGAGGAATATGTCGAAGTCCGCGAGCGTACGGCCAATCGCAGCGCCCGTACCGAGCGCTTGAGCTACCCGGCAGCGATCGCCAAGAAGCCGCAGTTCGACTGGAGTGCTTACGAGCCAGTCAAGCCGACCTTCACCGGCGCCAAGGTGCTGGACAACATCGACTTGAAGGTTTTGGCCGAGTACATCGACTGGACGCCGTTTTTCATCTCCTGGGACCTGGCCGGAAAATTTCCGCGCATTCTCCAGGACGAAGTGGTCGGTGAAGCCGCCACCGCACTGTACGCCGACGCCCAGGAAATGCTCGCCAAACTGATCGACGAGAAGCTCATCAGCGCCCGTGCGGTGTTTGGCTTCTGGCCGGCCAATCAAGTGCACGACGATGACCTGGAAGTCTATGGCGACGACGGCAAGCCGTTGGCCCGCTTGCATCACCTGCGCCAGCAGATCATCAAGACCGACGGCAAGCCGAACTTCTCCCTGGCCGACTTCGTCGCGCCGAAAGACAGCGGCATTACTGACTATGTCGGTGGTTTCATCACCACCGCCGGGATCGGCGCCGAAGAAGTTGCCAAGGCCTACCAGGACGCTGGCGACGACTACAACTCGATCATGGTCAAGGCGCTGGCCGACCGCTTGGCCGAGGCCTGTGCCGAATGGTTGCACCAGCAGGTTCGTAAAAACTACTGGGGTTACGCCAAGGACGAGACCCTCGACAACGAGGCGCTGATCAAAGAGCAATACACCGGCATCCGCCCTGCCCCCGGCTACCCGGCCTGCCCGGATCACACCGAGAAAGGCACGCTGTTCTCACTGCTGGATCCTGAGGCCAGTGAAATGCACGCCGGTCGCAGCGGGGTGTTCCTCACCGAACATTACGCGATGTTCCCGGCGGCGGCCGTCAGCGGCTGGTACTTCGCCCACCCGCAGGCGCAGTACTTTGCCGTGGGCAAGGTCGACAAGGATCAGGTGCAGAGCTACACCGCGCGTAAAGGTCAGGAGCTGAGCGTGAGTGAGCGCTGGTTGGCGCCGAATCTGGGTTACGACAACTAAGTTGCCCTGTTAGCCACAATACTGTGGCCAACAGAACCCCCAGTGGGAGCGAGCCTGCTCGCGATGAGTACCCTTCAGTCAACATTGATGTCGACTGTCAGTACGCTATCGCGAGCAGGCTCGCTCCCACATTTGATTTGTGCATGCCGTGGATTGTCTATGCTTGCCTCATACACTCCGTGTGACGAGGGATTTATGGACGATCCAGCCGACAACAAACCACCCACTTTCTGGCAGATGCTGCACAGCGTGATGGCGGCGGCATTCGGCGTGCAAAGTGGCAAGAACCGCGCCCGCGACTTCACGCACGGCAAACCCAGTCATTTCGTGATTTTAGGCATTCTGTTCACGGCAGTCTTTGCGCTGATGCTGTTCGGCATAGTGAAACTGGTCTTGCATCTGGCCGGGGTCTAGCCCGCCGTCAGTGCATGAGGGTTTGCAGGCTGAACGGGTATCGATAGCTCAAGGGGCGATTTTTGGCCGAAAGGCTGCGCAAGTTCACGCCGTAATCCTGAGTGGCACCCATAGCCAACAAACGCTTGGCCTGCGCCCGATCAATCAACTGCAACAGCGGGACTTGTCGGTCGCGTCCACCATATCGATCGACGTGGACGCCCTGATCATAGTCATGCAACTCCACCAGCGCCCAACCGCCCAGGCTGAAGTGCCCGCCCAGCAATACGCTGAGGCGACCATCCAGCAGTGCCTGCAAGGCTTGCGGTGATGTATTGACGGCGCTGAACAGCGCGCCCTTGCCCGGCGTGCCGCCTGCTTCTTCATAAGCCTGCATCGCCCCGAACGCCATTTCATCGTTGGCCGCCCAGATAAGCGACGTCTTCGGATAGCGTTTGAACAGCAACGTCGCCTGCTCATGAGATCGCTGACGGTTCCAGGCGCCATATACCAATTGCCGCAAACTCACCTCGGGATGCTCGCGCAGCGCCCGCATCATGCCCTTTTCACGCCATTGCGACGCGGGAGTGATTTTCAAACCGGCAAACGCCAACAACTCAAGTTTCTGGCCTGGGGCGACGGGAGGATGCAGGCGGATCAACTCCTTGAGCATCAGGTAACCGCCCTCCTCATCGTTGGGCACCAGACTGCCGATCCAGTTGGGGTACTTTTCGTCGCGATTGCCAAGCAACGCCAGTTGATCGGCGGTTAGCGCACTATTGACAAGAAACAGCTTCACGCCGCTGCCCTGGGACAGCCGCAAAATTTCCGGCCCAACATATTGCTCGTTGGTGAACACCAGGTAGTCCGGACGCTTTGGCCCTTGTAGGGCCTCACGGGCCTGTTTGATCGTGGTTTCAGCCACGCGCTCGGAATACTGCACCTGCAGGTCCATGCCCAGATCCCTGGCGGCGGCCTGCATGAATTGCGTATAGCTGAGCCAGAAGGTTTCCGAAGACGTTCCGGGGTTCAGGAACAACACCGACGCCGCTTGCGTACCCGATCCATAGACCGCGCAAACCGTCAGCAACACCCCACAGAGAAACTTGAACATTGAATATCCGAGCCCCGGAAATTAGCGCGCATTATAGCCGGCGAAATACTGGCAAATCGCGATTAATTAGCGTTTTGTCCGACAATCGTCGGAACAGGGCTCGGACACGCTTACTTACTGATGGCTGACCCAGAACACCGCAGTGCCCACTACCAGGAGAATCAGGAACAGAATGGCCCATGCGTCGACACTGCTATCGCTTTTCCGTGCTTTGGTTGGGTTGCTCATTGCATCGCCTCTTGTCGGTTTTATCGGTGATTGCATAAGGACACGAGCACAGTTAAGTCGAGGATTGCCCGCACCACAAATGTGGGTAAGACAATAACCAATCTCATTAGTCCATTTGGTTCTTTACATATACTCAAACATCACTTTTGCGCATAAACGCAAACTGGTATCTTGCCTCGGCTCCGTGGGGAGTGCGCGGCCGTGCGCGCAGAATTGCCAAGGCAGTATCCGAATCAAGCGAGCGAGAAACGCAGCTGTTTCTGATTGGCCCAAGCCTGAGAACAGGACTTATATGTACGTATACGACGAGTACGATCAGCGGATCATCGAGGACCGCGTCAAGCAGTTCCGTGATCAGACCCGACGCTATCTGGCAGGCGAACTGAGCGAAGAAGAATTCCGCCCCCTGCGCCTGCAAAATGGCCTTTACATCCAGCGCTTCGCCCCGATGCTGCGGGTTGCCGTGCCTTATGGCCAACTGACTTCGCGCCAGGCGCGAATGATGGCCAGGATCGCCCGCGACTACGACAAGGGCTACGCCCACATCAGTACCCGGCAGAACGTACAGTTCAACTGGCCGGCGCTGGAAGACATTCCGGACATCCTGGCTGAGCTTGCGACCGTGCAGATGCACGCGATCCAGACCAGCGGCAACTGCCTGCGCAACGTCACCACCGATCAGTTCGCCGGTGTCGCTGCCGACGAGTTGATCGACCCGCGTCCCTGGTGCGAAATCGTCCGTCAGTGGACGACCTTCCACCCGGAATTCGCCTACCTGCCGCGCAAGTTCAAGATCGCCATCAACGGCTCGACGTCGGACCGCGCAGCCATCGAAGTGCATGACATCGGCCTTGAGCCCGTGCACAACGCCGCAGGCGAACTGGGTTTCCGCGTGCTGGTCGGTGGCGGTCTCGGTCGTACGCCGGTCGTCGGCGCGTTCATCAATGAATTCCTGCCGTGGCAAGACCTGTTGAGCTACCTCGACGCCATCCTGCGTGTGTACAACCGCTATGGCCGTCGCGACAACAAGTACAAGGCGCGGATCAAGATTCTGGTCAAGGCCCTGACGCCTGAAGTCTTCGCGCAGAAAGTCGACGCGGAAATGGAACACCTTCGCGGTGGCCAGACCACGCTGACCGAAGCTGAAGTTCATCGCGTCTCCAAGCACTTCGTCGATCCGGACTACAAAGTCCTGAACGATCAGACGGCAGAACTGGCTGAACTCGACCAGCAACATCCAGGCTTTGCCCGCTGGCGCACCCGCAATACCCTGGCTCACAAGAAGCCGGGTTATGTGGCCGTGACCCTGTCGCTCAAGCCGACCGGCGTTGCGCCAGGCGACCTGACCGACAAGCAGCTCGATGGCGTTGCCGACCTGGCCGACCGCTACAGCTTTGGCCAGCTGCGCACCTCCCACGAGCAGAACATCATTCTGGCTGACGTCGAGCAGAACCAATTGTTCGCCCTGTGGGGTGAATTGCGCGAGCAAGGTTTCGCTACGCCGAACATCGGCCTGCTGACCGACATCATCTGCTGCCCGGGCGGCGACTTCTGCTCCCTGGCCAACGCCAAGTCGATCCCGATCGCCGAAGCCATCCAGCGTCGCTTCGACGACCTGGACTACCTGTTCGACATCGGCGAACTGGACCTGAACATCTCCGGCTGCATGAATGCCTGTGGTCACCACCACGTCGGCCACATCGGCATCCTCGGGGTGGACAAGAAAGGTGAAGAGTTCTACCAGGTCTCCCTCGGCGGCAGCGCCAGCCGTGACGCCAGTCTTGGCAAGATCCTCGGCCCGTCCTTCGCCCAGGACGACATGCCGGACGTGATCTCGAAGCTGATCGACGTGTACGTGGAACAACGTACCGAAGACGAGCGCTTCATCGACACCTATCAACGTATCGGCATCGACCTCTTCAAGGAACGCGTCTATGCAGCGAATCATTAAGAACAACGAAGTTGTCGACGAAACCTGGCACTTGATGCCCAAGGACGCGACCCTCGACGGTATTTCCAACTGCGACGACCTGATCGTGCCGCTGGCCCTGTGGCGTGATCACGCTCACGCCCTCAAGGCCCGCGATGGTGGTCTTGGCGTATGGCTGGACGCCGATGAAGAAGCCGAAGAAATCGGTGATGACGTCGCGCACTTTCAGGTCATTGCCCTGAATTTCCCGGCTTTCACCGACGGGCGCAACTACTCCAACGCCCGCCTGCTGCGTGACCGTTACGGTTACAAGGGTGAACTGCGAGCGATTGGCGATGTGCTGCGCGACCAGTTGTTCTACCTGCACCGCTGCGGTTTCGATGCTTATGCATTGCGCGCCGACAAAGACCCGTACGAAGCCCTGGAAAGCCTCAAGGACTTCTCGGTGACCTACCAGGCCGCCACCGACGAACCGCTGCCGCTGTTCCGTCGCCGTTGACCCTCATACCTTGAACCCCGCAATGGGGTTCAAGGTTGGCCATTTTTACAGCGCCTGCTCCGTGCCTATCGGAAACGGCCGCCCCATGGACACCCAGTCCCTGTGTAGCCGGGCACGATCTTCCAGCATTGTGAAAGTCGTAAACGGATTCTCGGCGTCGACCGCGGCAGTTTCGACATACTGGCTCAACCAGCCCCACAACTCGTCCGATTCATCCACTTCGCGCAATAGTTGCCACACCCTCGCTTGCAGCTCCAGGTAATTGACCTGAAAATCCGCAGTCAGGCTCAACCCATCCATTACCCGTAAAAACCGAGTGCCCGAAGGCCTTGCGGCCAACCGCTGCCAGATCAATTGCCTGGCCTGCCGCGGCCCCTCTTCACCCTCGCGCAACCACACCACTGCGCTGCCATAATCGGGGCCCGGTGCACTCAACCACAGATTGATGCCCGTGCTCTCACGATGACTGACAAGGCGCAACAGCGTGTCCTCGTCCGTAAGCGGATTCCCCCAGAGTTTTACGCGATCTCGAGCCACAGCCTGATTCAATACGGCCTGCGAGACCCGGGTGATCCGGTTGTCGCGTAAGTCCAGAGAGGTCAGGTACGGCGGGTCCATGATGCCGATCGGACACGTGGTGATCCGGGTGTTTCTCAGATTCAGCTGACGCAATTCTTTCATCCCCAGCACCACCGGTGAGACACCCAAAGGGTTGTCACTCAGATCCAGTGTTTGCAGGTTGACCAGTTCGCTCAACTGCGAGGCGCTGTTCTCCCTGAATGCCAGGAAAGTGGCTTTCAGGTTCAACGTGGTCAGATGGCTCAGTTGGGGGATCACAGGTGGCAAAACACTTTCCAGTTCCCCATCAGCGTTGGGCAGTCGCAGGTCAACACCCTCCAGACTCAAGGTTCGAAGATTTGGAAAACACTCGATAAAACCATTCAAACTCTCATGCTCGACCAGGTGCAAACCTCGCATCGACAACTCGATAACCTCGTTGAACCGAACGTTCAGTGCGGGCAATCGGTGATAGTCCTCAAACTCCAGATCCAGCTTGAACCCTGCAAACGCCTCACCTGAATAGAGGTGGTTGGCGTCCGGCGGGCGCTTTTGCCAGATAGCGATCAATTCGTCAGCGAGTTCAGCTCTGGTTTCACGCTCGTACTGCACCACGTGTTCAAGCAGACCAACGTTGTGTGCTGCGACTTGCATCGGGTTCAGCCCCTCTGCCTCTACGTCGCCCACGGCGAGAAAATCGATATCCATGTCATCGGCGTCGTGCACCGCCTGATTGATCCAGCGGGTCAAATCCGTATGGAGTTGCAGGGCCTGGAGCCTCAATCCGTCTAGGTGCGTCTGAGCACCGGCGCCCGCGCGTTGCAGCAACTCGTCGGCTTGAGCATCCGAGAAGTCAGGGTAGAGTTCCTTGACCTGCAGCCTCATTGCTTCGTGCGTCAGCGCTTCACCCTGCAGCGTCACCGGGAAACCGCCGCCACGTAATCCTCCTGCTTCAAAGGGTAGCCCCGAGTCCATCCTGTCCAGCCCCAGCATCAGCTCGGAACGTGACAATGCCCGATCGGCGAGGCTGAGCCGCAGCTCACTGGCTTGCTCCACAGACTGCAATGGCAGCGCCGAACGCTCCGCCTCGGACAAAAGACCGAGAAGCGCGTCATAAAAGTCGGTGCCCTCGCCGGACTGAACGGACGCATCGAAGCGCCGGTAGCGGTCACCTGTCTTGATCAGACGACGACAATCGGGTGCATCGAACGGACCGCAACGATCCACAACCCGACCACTGATCGAACGGTCGAGCACCTCGATTCGAAGGCCTTTCGGCCAACCGGGCAGGCGCTCAAGTGAGTGCAACGCCAGTGTGTCCGATTCAGGATTGACCCTCGTGCGAAGATAAAGGCCTTCATAGGCCCGGTTGAGCCGCACATGTTGTTGATACTGACGGGCCTTGCTGTCCAGGCGCTTGAACACATTTGCGGCTTCAACAACATCGGGCGGCACCATGAAGTCCACACCATACCTGTCGAGCATTTGCTCCACGACACTTTTGGGCAAGCCAGGGTATTGCTGTTGGAACAACCGAACCCATTCATGCTCCGAGTGCTGGAGCGCCTGGTAACGGCTATTGAACAGTTCGGCTCGCTTTGCCAGCGCGGTGTCACTGTTCGACGTGGCAAGAGCATGCTCAAGATCCTGATCGATCCTGAAACGACTGATGGTGTCGGCCAGCAACGGAGACGGTGCCCGCTGCCCCACGTGTATCAGGCGTAATACGTCATCGTCCACCGCACTGACATGAGCGATCTGGGTCAGTACCTCATCGCTGAATGCCTGGACACTGGGTCCGATCCCTCGCATCAGCGCTGCCCGATCGGCACTCGGGGCGGGAGGTGCGACATCTCGGGTCACGAACGGGCGCTCGCCAGGCGAGGGCTCCTCGGTGACCACGGACACAAGGTCCGGCTCTGACCCGGCAACGGCAACGTGTTCTTCAGTCTTGATGGCGGCACCCGCTGCGACCAGTGGCAAGGCGTTGAGCAAGCCGAATACGATGCGTGTGATACCTTCCGAGCGCTCATCAGGAGTCTTGCCATCAACCGCCTGAGCCAGCCCATAACCGGCATCAATCAGTCCGGCCAACGCCAATAAACCTTCGCCCCCCGGCACGAACAACGCCAAGGGACCAAATTTGTTGATCCATTGCACAACGGGCTCGACCACCGCACTCAAATCGTCCCGATTGACCTGGGCATCGTCACGAATGATTTCGATACTGGCCTGGGCCGCTTGCTTCATCACCAGTACCCACTGGGCGAAGGGGTCGGTTGGCGTCGAAGACACCTCGAAGTAAACGTAATCGGCAGGATCCCAGTAACCATCATCGTTGAAGAAACCATGGCCTTTCTTCAGGTGGTGTTGCCGGGGGTAAATCGCCATGCCGTCCAGCGCGGTCAACACGCCGGCGTGGAACGTACCATCCTGCCGATCATCGTCGGAAAAATGCGCTGCCAGTGCCTCTTTCCTGGCAATGTCCCTGCCCACCTCGACCACCCACCTGTGCAACGCCTTGTGATCGGAAAACTCGTGGAAGGGAGAAGAATTTCCCGGGATATAAAGCAGAATCCGCTCACTGGCTTTCTCCCGAAAGCTCCAGATATCGCTCGATACATAACGGTAAATGACCAGACGCGAGGCCTCTATGGAAGACTCGATTGTCGCCCAGGCCTGCCATTGCTCAGCCGTCAGTTGCTCCCACGCTTGCTGCGCATCGAACCCGGCAGCCCGCAGTGCCAATGTGAGTCCGTCGCGCGTCAGGCTGTTTTCCTGATGTTGCAGATATGCCGCCATGACAAACGCTGTCTTGACCGAGGTGCGCAGCGGATAGCCTTGCGGCTCAAGACAGACCTCATCGGAAGGCCAGGCAGCATGCACATAAGCGGTGTATTTGTCCTTGAACTCCAGCTCCCATACCCACTGCTTGAATTCAGCGGGCTGCAGTTTTAGCTGAGTGCTCGGACCGTAGAGCTGAGGGATGGTCTGACGGTAGATGCCCTCGTAGTCCCGGAACCCACCGTCAGGGTTGATCGACTGATCTATCTCGACGATTCGGACTTGCGGGCCCACAGCAGGAGGTGTGTACAGGCCAAATGCCGTTTCCCCGAAACGACCGGCGCCCACGGTCTGATAGTTGGACAGTAAGGCCTGTACCAGGCTTTGCGATTTTCTGACTCGACCCTGTTGCACACCCTGTTGCGCGGGGTAGCCATAGAAATCGTAATTGAGATCGACCAGTCGAGCGGCCAACGGGGCCGATCCCCAACGCTCCTCGATCAGCTTCGCGGCATATTGGCTCGGGGTTGAAGGCAATACGGTGTCCAATGCCAGGCTCGACAGTGCCTGTCTGTTCTGAGCTGGTAATTGGCCAATGGCAGGGTGGTGTTGACTCTCTAGCTCCATCATTTGCAATCCTTTGCAGTTGACTTGGGAGTTGAAAGCTTATGCGCCGCCTGCCGAAACAAAAGCAGGAAATGTCTTCAATCCGGCTGGAAAACGCGACAGTCTGAAAAGAGCTCAAATGCAGATAACAAACGCCAGCACGACGGACCTATACGGCGCCGAGCATTGCACTCGACGCCACGATAACCGGCTCGCCTTGGAGAGTTCCCTGCTCCTTACCAGAATCGTTGTTGGGTCAAGCGACTCCACCAGGTCAACAAGACGCGGTCAATCGAACCGCTGGCTGCCAGGCCGACGCGTTCTTGCAGGCTCTTGCGCTCGGCATAATGCAGGTGAAACAGCTCTGCGCCCTTGGCACGTTCGGCGAGGTATTCATCGCTGGTTTTCAGTTCATCGACCAGTCTTTTTTCCAGCGCTGCAACGCCCAACCAGACTTCACCGGTTGCCACTTCATTGATGGCCAATTGCGGGCGGTAGCGTGAGACGAAGTTCTTGAACAGTTCGTGAGTCACATCCAGGTCTTCCTGGAACTTCTCCCGGCCCTTCTCGGTGTTTTCGCCAAACACGGTCAGGGTGCGCTTGTACTCACCAGCCGTCAGGACTTCAAAGTCGATGTCGTGCTTTTTCAGCAGACGATTGACGTTAGGCAACTGCGCCACCACCCCGATCGAACCCAGAATGGCAAACGGCGCGCTGATGATCTTCTCGCCGATGCACGCCATCATGTAGCCGCCGCTGGCCGCGACCTTGTCGATGCACACGGTCAATGGCACACCGGCCTGACGAATACGCGCCAGTTGCGAAGACGCCAGACCGTAGCTGTGAACCATGCCTCCGCCGCTTTCCAGCCGCAGCACGACTTCGTCCTTGGGCGTGGCCAGGGACAAGAGTGCGGTAATTTCGTGACGCAGGCTTTCAGTCGCCGAAGCCCTGATGTCGCCGTCGAAATCCAGCACGAACACCCGGGGTTTGGATTCCGGTTTTTTCTTCTGCTTTTTCTCGGACTTGGCTTCGGATTTACGCAAGGCCTTGAGCTGATCCTTGTCGAGCAGTGTCTGCTCCAGGCGCTCACGCAGTTCCTTGTAGAAATCATTGAGTTTACTGACCTGCAACTGGCCCGCGAACTTGCGCCGGCCTTTACTGCGCAGCGCCGCAAAGCTGGCCAGGACCACCAGAATGGCGACCACCAGGGTAACGGTTTTAGCCAGAAAACTTGCGTACTCGGCAAGAAAATCCACATTGACTCCTTAACGACAGTGCGCCGCTGAACACACAGGCGCGGATACCTCCAGCATACCCATGCGACCGCGTTGCGGCCAGCCGTGAAACCTTCTGTAACGGGGCTCCAACGAGCATTTCAAACAAGCGTATGTTTTTTCATTGACAGCTCACCGGCATCCTCATAACCTCGCAAAACCTTCAGCGCACCGGGATGACGCGGACGTGGGCAGCATCTATTTGATTCGACATGGCCAGGCCTCTTTCGGTGCAGACGACTACGACGTACTGTCGCCGACCGGTATTCGTCAGGCAGAAGTGCTCGGCAGTCACCTGGCTGAACTGGGGTTGAGTTTCGACCGCTGCCTGTCGGGCGATCTGCGCCGCCAGCAACACACCGCCAACAGCGCCCTGGCGCAATTCGGCGCTGTCGGCCTGCCGGTGCCGCCCCTGGAAATCGATTCGGCTTTCAACGAGTTCGACGCCGACGCGGTAATCCGCGCACTGCTTCCCGACCTGTTGCCCGAAGAGCCTGAAGCCCTGCACATCCTGCGCAACGCTGCACAGAATCGCGGCGAATTTCAGCGAATCTTTGCCCGGATCATAGAACGCTGGCTGGCCGGTACGTACGACCCACCGGGCCTGGAAAGCTGGCTCGGCTTCGTCGAGCGGGTCCAGGCCGGCTTGCAACGGATTCTCGAACAGGCCGACAACACCCAGAAAATCGCCGTGTTCACCTCCGGCGGGACCATCACTGCCCTACTCCACCTGATTACTCAAATGCCGGCCAGACAGGCGTTTGAACTGAATTGGCAAATCGTCAACACCTCGCTCAACCAACTGAAGTTCCGTGGTCGCGAGGTGGCGCTGGCTTCCTTCAACAGTCATGCACATTTGCAACTGCTGAAGGCCCCGGAACTCATCACTTTCCGTTGAGTCCGGATCACTGTGACCCTTGTTGTAACACTTCATGAAAGGATCGAACCATGACCTCCGTAGCTGACGCCGTACAAGCAATGAAAGCCAAGTTCAACCCAGCCGCTGCTGCCGGTCTGGACCTGGTTTTCGGTTTCCGCATCGACGAAGACAAAAACTTCTCGCTGATCGTCAAAGACAGCACTTGCGAGCTGCAAGAAGGCGAAAATCCGGACGCTCAAGTGACGCTGGTCATGGACGGCGAAACCCTGGAAGGCATCGTCGACGGTTCGACCGACGGCATGCAAGCGTTCATGGGCGGCAAACTGCGCGCTGAAGGCGACATGATGCTGGCCATGAAACTGTCCGAGCTGTTCCCGAGCTAAGACGGCGGCTCCCAACCTCGGGAGCCCCTCTGGCTACACACGAATCCCGCCTTTATGGCGGGATTCGTCGTTTCTGCCGGTCGTAAATCTACCTGCCCGACGCATCGACCTCGAATTTGCCGTCTATATTCTTTGCTGGCCGTGCGAGTCACGCACCCGGCGGCTCGCTCGACCGAATACCTGCGGAGAACAGCGCCGTGAGCCCACCTGACGACCATGACGGTTTCACCCACCGCAGCATACTGCAAGGCCTTTCGGCAGGCGCCGTCGGTGCCTGGACCAGTCCTCTACTTGCGGAGAGCACCAGCATGACCAACACCCCAGCCGATCTCATTCTGTTCAACGGGCGCTTGCACACGGTGGACCGGGAGAACCCCCAGGCCAGTGCGGTCGCCATCAAGGACGGGCGGTTTATCGCCGTCGGCAATGATGCGCACGTCATGCCCCTGCGCGGCGCCAGCACGCAAGTGATCGACCTGCAAAAGCGCACGGTGATTCCTGGCCTCAACGACTCACACCTGCACCTGATTCGCGGCGGGCTGAATTACAACCTCGAATTGCGCTGGGAAGGTGTGCCGTCCCTGGTCGACGCCTTGCGCCTGCTCAAGGAACAGGCTGATCGCACACCGGCACCGCAATGGGTGCGCGTGGTCGGTGGCTGGACCGAGTTCCAGTTCGCCGAAAAACGCCTGCCGACGATTGAAGAGCTGAACAAAGCCGCGCCTGACACGCCGGTGTTCGTGCTGCACTTGTATGACCGCGCCCTGCTCAACCGCGCGGCACTGAAAGTGGTCGGCTACAACCGCAACACCCCGAACCCACCGGGTGGCGAAATCCAGCGCGATGCCAATGGCGACCCCACGGGCATGCTGATCGCCCGCCCGAACGCAATGATTCTGTACTCGACCCTGGCCAAGGGGCCGAAGCTGCCGCTGGAGTATCAGGTCAACTCGACCCGGCAGTTCATGCGCGAACTCAATCGCCTGGGCGTCACCAGCGCCATTGACGCAGGGGGTGGCTACCAGAATTACCCGGACGACTATCAAGTCATCCAGCAGTTGGCGAAGGACAAGCAGCTCAGCGTGCGCATCGCCTACAACCTGTTCACCCAAAAACCCAAGGAAGAGCTGACCGATTTCAAGAACTGGACCAGCACCTCGCACTACGGCCAGGGTGACGATTTCCTGCGGCATAACGGCGCTGGCGAAATGCTGGTGTTCTCTGCGGCTGACTTTGAAGACTTCCTCGAACCGCGTCCCGATCTATCACAGACCATGGAGCAGGAACTGGAGCCCGTGGTGCGCCATCTGGTGGAGCAGCGCTGGCCATTTCGCTTGCACGCCACCTACAACGAATCGATCACGCGGATGCTCGACGTGTTCGAAAAGGTTAACCGCGATATCCCGTTCGATGGTCTGCCGTGGTTCTTCGATCACGCCGAAACCATCACCCCGCAGAACATCGAACGGGTTCGCGCACTGGGCGGCGGCATTGCGATTCAAGACCGCATGGCCTTCCAGGGTGAGTATTTTGTCGACCGTTACGGTGCCAAGGCCGCCGAGCACACGCCGCCGATCCAGCGCATGCTCGCCGAAGGCATCCCGGTCGGTGCCGGCACTGACGCCACCCGAGTTTCCAGCTACAACCCGTGGACATCGCTCTACTGGTTGGTCAGCGGTCGCACCGTCGGCGGTCTGGCGCTGTACCCGCAAGGTCTGAGCCGTGACACGGCGCTGGAACTCTACACTCATGGCAGCGCCTGGTTCTCCTCCGAGCAAGGCACAAAGGGCCAGATCAAGGTCGGGCAACTGGCCGATCTGGTGGCGTTGTCTGCCGACTACTTCAGCGTCGACGACGAAGCGATCAAATGGATTGAATCGGTACTGACCGTGGTCGACGGCAAAGTGGTGTATGGCAGCCTCGAATTCGAAAAACTCGGCCCGCCGCGTTTGCCGGTCATGCCGGACTGGTCACCGGTGGTGAACGTGCCAGGGCACTGGAAACCCTTGGCGCCAATGACTTCCATGGTTCACCAGTGTGCCGGCGCCTGCGTGGTGCATGCCCACAGCCATGAGCGAGCCCGAATGTCGTCGGTGCCGGTCAGCGATTTCCAGGGCTTCTGGGGCGCGTTTGGCTGTTCGTGCTTTGCGTTTTGACCGATGCGTTCGACAGAGAGCCCGCCAATGGCGGGCTTCCTGTCAGCCAATCAATGATGTAAATGCTTGATCACGTAACTGACCAGATCGGTGTAGACGAAACCGGGAACCTGATTGCTCAGGCGTGGCGCATCCAGCAGCGCTAGCTGGCAATCCCAGACCATTTCCCGGCGATCACGTCGCAGGCTGACCTCGGCATTCACAATGCTGTTGTAGGCCGCGTAACAGGTACGCGAAGTCTTGTCGGGGGCTCGCTCGATCGCGACCGGGTTGTCGGCGACGGCGACCGTGGTGCCCTTATGATCGAGTACCGATTGCGGGGCCAACTGACCGATTGCATCGCATAGGCTGCGACAGACGACCTTGCGGTTTTTCAGCTCGCCGAACCCGCGCTCGTACAGAGTGATTTCAGAGCCGACCTTCTGCGCACACGCCTCTTCGAAGGCATTCAGTACCGTCTGTGCATTGCCCAGACTCGCTTCAAGCTCCGAGAGATTCAGGAAGCGCTCCAGTTGCTTGTCTTGAAGGCTCTTGAGGCCACGGGTGATCGTCGACAAATGGGTGAACTCTTTTTTACAGGCCACCACATGCACTTCAAACTGATAACCGGCTGACACGGCCATCGGTGGGAATGCCGCGAAATCTGCCGAATCCAGCGCCGACTCCATGATGATGCTGTATTTCTCGGTATAGGCTTTTTCGAAGATTTTCGCGCACACTGCTCGCACAAAAGCCTCGGTGTGTTCATACGCGTGCAACACCCCCGTGGGCCTCCATCTGCGAATACTGAGGATGTTTTTTGCGGAACTCGGGTAGATGCAGTCTGATGTAGTTCGAGTACCTGCCTGTTTTCAGTAACGACTCTTCCAGCAACCAGGTTTTCCCCGAGCCCTGGATACCCGCCACGACCAGCATTTTCGGGTTGGTGGCATTGATGACCTTGCCTTCGAACAAACTCGCGCTGATCTCTGAAAACGCCGCGTTTACCTGTTCGTCTGTGTGTGAATATTGATTGCTATCCGGCACGTTGGTTAATTCCCTTTAAGTGGATGTTCGATCTTCTTGCCTGAAGATCGAGGGTCACTTTATGCCCCGGCCATCCACTTGAGGCCCTACATAGATAACACCTGCGGGTGCACCAGAACTGCCTTGTTACTTGCTTCAAAACAAAAGGTGTAGAGCCGCGCCCGTACCCGTAGCAGCTGTCGAGCCCGCGAGGCTGCGTTCGAGGACGCAGTCCTCGCCAACCCTGCATACGCGGTTCGCCTGAACGAACGTGTTGCCTGATTTTACGACCGCTTCGCGGCCGAACGCAGCCTCGCGGGCTCGGCAGCTGCTACGGGCGTTTATGCTTGCCCACGCAACCTCCATCACAGGCTACAACGCCTTGCTGTGCCTGCGTCCAAGCAATAATCAGGGTTTCAGACTCGATTTTCGCCAATGTTCAGCAGGCCAGCTGACACCCCTCCGTGCCGATCTACAGCCACAGGCTTAATTCTTGTATACAATTTATTGGACAATATGTTGCTTTATTGAATACAGTGTCGCCCATAATAAAAACAGAGCACCCCTCACCATGAAAACGCCTCTTGTTTCACAACAACGGCCTGAGGATGAAAATCTCGGGATCGGCGCGAATGTGGCTTATGGCCTTCAGCCCGTGTTGACCCTGTACGGCGGTATCGTCGCGGTACCGCTGATCATCGGCCAGGCGGCAGGGCTTTCTGCGGCGGACATCGGTCTGCTGATCGCCGCGTCACTGTTCGCGGGGGGGCTGGCGACATTGTTGCAGACCCTCGGCTTGCCGTTTTTCGGCTGTCAGCTGCCGCTGGTGACGGGCATCGTGATCACCACGATTGCTCTGGTGACCGAGGTTTTAGAGGCACACCACTCTCATCGCCCGCCCGATGCGAAAGCGACGAATACCGTCAGTAGTGTCTAGGCCAGACTGAGCCCTGCGCACCGCCGTCACAGCGGTGCGCAGTTTGAACCTACCCCCAGACTATTTGTACAACTGCGAGTTTTCCTCGGCAAATATAAAAAAGTCCATTTAGCCGAGATGGACGACTACTCAAGGAAATAGAAGATGCAGAGCCGTAAGTTGCTTCTCCGCCAGACCTTTGCCATCAGTGCACTGTTATTGAGTGCCGCCACTTCAGTGCAAGCGGCCGATTGGAGCGACAACTCCATTAGTTACTTGTATGGCACCCGCTTCGCTGAGCCGGGTATCGATGGTCCGATAGCCAAGAATATCGTCGAGTTCACGCATGTTGATGGATACAAATACGGCAGCAACTTCCTCGACGTACAGGTACTCTTTTCCGATAAACACGATCCGGCCGACGGTGGCGACAAAGGCGCGACTGAGGTGTATGCGATATATCGCCATCAACTTTCACTCAACAAAATTTCCGGCCATGACTTCAAGTGGGGACCCGTTCGGGACTGGTCACTGTCGGGTGGCGTCGACTGGAACACCAAAAACACTGCCTTCGCGCCGGCAAAACGCATGCTCGTCATCGGCCCGACTATCAATTTCGATGTGCCGGGTTTCTGGGACTTGAGTGTGATGTACCGCTCCGAGAGCAACCACAATGGCTTGTCGTTCGCCCAGGAGCACAATGTCCGTTTCAACGACACTTACTACCTGGAAACCGCCTGGGGCATTCCATTCCAGCTCGGTTCGGTACCGCTCAAGTTCAAGGGCTTTGCCAACTTCATCCCCCCCAAGGGTAAGGACGGCTTCGGTAACGACACCGTGAGCGAGACGCTCGTGCACGCCTCCTTGCTGGTGGACGTGGGCCAGCTGACTTTCGGCAAGAAAGATACCTTCTTTGCCGGGGTGGGTTACGAATATTGGAATAACAAGTTCGGTAATAACTCTGCCTACACACCTGGCACCGAGGCCAATACGCCATTTCTGAACTTGGAATGGCATCTGTAAGCCTCCAATCAGAAGGCACACTGTCTTACACAGACAATTGCATCGCGCTTATCCACTCCATGGATAATAACCGCACCGATGCGTGGGTCTCCGCGCATCGGCCCGTTATCTGGGATGCGCCAAGTCCGCTAAACCGACCTAAGGGCAAGCGCAACACCGTCTAATCTGAGTAGAGCACGACCACAAACACGCCTCTAACCTCTTGAGACAGGGGAAATGGGATGACCGGAAAAACAGCGCGCCAATACTCGTCATGGGTCCTGCCCTCCCTGCTCGCCATCAACCTGGCGCTGACAGCAGGATGTGCAGGCAAAGCTGCCACGTCTCGCTATTCGGCCTCAAGCACAGGCTCAAGCTGCTATGCAAAAGCGCTACCCACTGTCGGCGAGGGCGGCCTGGCTTGGGGCTCCACCTTGAGCATTGCTCGCAAAAAATCCCTGGATAATTGCATACGCTATGCCGGCCAATCCGGTGGCACGCCGAATACTTGCCAAGTGGTGTTGGCGGAGTGCAAACATTAATAGAGCGACAGCAAAGCGGGCCGTTCGGTTCGCGGTCAACCACCTGACCGAACGCCAGTCGGTCATGACGAGGGCAGCGTCCACCTCGAAAACTCCCGAGCGCAGCTAGATTGCTTCAGCGCAACGTTGATCGTTACTCATGAACAACGACAACCAGCCCCTCTTCCGCACCAGGAACGTTGAAGTAGCTTGTGATCAGATCAAACTCAGCCTCCGTCGCTGCGAAATCGTGATCGCCTTCCGCGTTCCGCGCACGCAATCTGGCTCGGCAAGTCTCATCATCAACATCCAGATAATGCAGACAATGCTGCGCATGCGAACGATCTGCCAAGGTGCGCAGCCACTCGCGATCCGAGACCGTGTTTGCCGGAAAATCAAGTACCACACAAACACCTGCGGTAAGCATGCTGACGACCAGCGGCCCCAATACTTCGCGAATGCGCCGCGCGCACCGAACGTAATCGGTCACCGAATGGATCTCTTCCGGATAGAGCTTCGAAAGCCATCGGTCCTCGCTGACAAGAATCGCAGCGTGCTCGTCGGCAAGCGCTTTTGCCAGCGTCGATTTACCCGAAGCGATCTTGCCACACATCAGATGCAGTGTAGTTTCTGTCATGGGAGATATTCCTTGTAGCGAGTCACGGATGATGCCCAACGCTTGCTGCTGGGGCAACCGATGAGACAGACGAGTCCGCTATCGACTCATCGCGGTCATTAGCGACGACCACTGCATCACAAGCGACAACTCCAACTCGATCACTTGACGCAACCCGCCTGAAATCCCCCTATAGACTCCGGATATATTAAAGAATGCCAACCCCCATCAACCGTTCACTAATATTGCGAAAACTTGAATAACTATAGATTCATGTAGCGTTTCGGAATAAACCTTCAATGAACGCACCAGCACCGCGCACTTACTTATATCGTTGATTTATATTGGTAACGCGTCAGGCCGAGCGAAAATTGGCCTCTGCGGAGTTACTTCAACCGCCAGCCACGCAACCACTGTGCGTGCGGGTTGAAATTTTTCGGCGCTGCAAGAATGAGCGCAAGACAGGCTTTACTTCTGGCCAAATGGATCTATCGTAAATACGTAGTCGGCTGATTATTTTACGAAACAATAGCATTATCCATAATTTTTGTTTGGGTGGCACCTGCAAATCCAGAACATGAACCATCGCAAAGGCAAGCATATAGTAGACAACGATGCGGGATAAGTAAAAGGTGAATAGCATGAAGAAAAAAGAACAAGGGCTTGCCGCTGTCGAGCTCACACTCGTTTTACCCGTTCTTTTTCTCATCATATTTGTCATTATAGAGTTTAGCGTTGCCCTTTATGACAAGGCCATAATAACCAATGCCAGCCGAGAAGCAGCAAGAGCCGGCATAGTATTAAAGTCCCCTAAACTCACCACCGCTCAAATCCAGAGTGTTGCCAATAATTATTTGGGCTCTAATTTGATAACATTTGGATCATCCGTTACCCCGACAGTCACTCCGCTAGGGGCTGGCGGGGCGTTTGGAACGCAACTCAGCGTCCAGGTTACATACCCATACTCCACGATGGTTCTGGGCGGCATTCTCCATGTAGTCAATAACCCGATTAACCTGTCGGCGACAACAGTGATGCTAAATGAGTGACTTCAACTCAGGATGTTCACCATGTGCACAGCGATTGAAATTAAAAGCATTGCCGCACGCCCCTACAGCCCCAAAAAAATAGCGGGCCATGTTGGGGTCAAGAGAAATCAACAAGGCGCAGCGTTAATTTTGGTTGTCATTGCACTGCCCGTGCTGTTCGGCGTTACAGCATTGGCTGTGGATTTTGCTTATGCTTACGTTGTGCGTAACGAACTTCAAAACGCCGCTGATGCCTCTGCCCTTGCAGGCACGGGTTGCCTACACCCGCGCACTGAATGTGGAAACTCAACTAACAACGCGCCAGATTTCACTACAGCATCCAGTCACGCAACTACGGCGCTTGCATTAAATAAAAGCGAAAGCGCCACCATCACCAGCGGCAGTATTAATACCGGTTATTGGAATGTTACAAACACTTCGCTTGGCGTGCATGCTGTGCCGGGCGCATCAGATTTCCCAGCGGTGCAAGTGAGGATCAAGAAAGATACCGGCTTTAACGGCGGACCTGTACATACGTTTATTGCAAGCATTTTTGGGGTTAACACCGTACCCATTACTTCCACTGCTACTGCGGTAATATCAAGCCCCGGCACCGTTGTGCAGGGGCTTCTCCCCGTCGTAATGACTCAATGCATGTACACTAACTATTGGAATTCAAGCTCAAATCCGCCACAACCGATAAATGATCCCGCCACGGGAAAGCCCTATGTCATTAAAATTGGATCGTCCTATCATACCGGAGCCTGCGAAGCTGGGCAGTGGACATCATTTTCTGTTGACGCCAATGACGTTCCAACAATAAGAGGCCTTATTACTAATGGAAACCCGACAGCACTCAGCATCGGGGATAATACCTGGATTCAGCCTGGCACTAAGACCACACTTTTCAGCTCAGTCAATAGCTGCAGTGCGGCAGGGGACAAAACCTGCGAGTACGTTACTATTCCTATCGTTGGAAATATAACTACTCATGCGGCGGTTCCCATTGTGGCGTTTGCTTGTCTCCACATCGACTTGGCGAATGGGGGATCAGGTAAATACATTCAAGCTGAAATGAGTACAAAGTGCCCCCCTGTCAACTCAAGTGGCATTGGCCCAGTGTATGGCGCCATTACACCACCACGGCTTGTTCAGTAAGCTTTACCGGACACTGGTGACGCCCCCGCGTGGGAACGTTCAAAACTGATGACCGTTTTGCTGACACAAGATTGATCTCGATCAGGTAACCCTCGCCACACAGCCTCTACCCTTGCGCTTCCATCAAAGGCCACGGACGGCTCAATGGGAGCCTCCGGCCGCGCATCCTCAGGGAAGAGTCATCCATGCGGTCATTGAAGATCATTTTGTTGTCATCGGCGTTCAACGGGTTGACCCAACGCGCCTGGCTGGACCTGCGCCAATCGGGCCACGAGCCCAGCGTGGTGCTGTTCACCGACGAAGCCACCGTGTGCCGGCAGATCGAGGAATCGGCGGCCGACCTGGTGATCTGCCCGTTTCTCAAGGATCGCGTGCCGCAGCAACTCTGGAGCAACCCGGAGCGACCGGTGGTGATCATTCACCCGGGTATCGTCGGCGACCGCGGTGCCAGCGCGCTGGACTGGGCCATCACCCAGCAGGTCAGCCGCTGGGGCGTCACGGCCTTGCAGGCGGTGGAAGAAATGGACGCGGGGCCGATCTGGTCGACCTATGAGTTCAATATGCCCGCCGACGTGCGCAAGTCCGAGCTGTACAACGGCCCGGTGAGTGACGCCGCGATCCATTGCATCCGCGATGTGGTGGAGAAGTTCGCCAGCGACTTCGTCCCGACGCCACTCGATTACACGCACCCCAAGGTCATCGGGCGTTTGCAGCCGAACATGAAGCAGGCCGACCGAACCTTCAGTTGGCACGATTGCGCACGGTTCATCAAACGCAGTATCGACGCCGCCGACGGCCAGCCCGGTGTGCTGGCGAGTCTGGCCGGTGGGCAGTATTACCTGTACGACGCCCATCTGGATTCAAACAGTGGCATGCCGGGGGAAATCCTTGCCGTGCAGGACGATGCCGTACTGGTCGCGACCGGCGATCACAGCCTGTGGATCGGCTCGCTCAAGCGTAAGGCTCAGCCCGGGGAAGAGACCTTCAAGTTGCCGGCACGGCATGTCCTGGCCGGGCAGCTCGGTGCTATCCCGGTATTGGACGGCTCGATCGCCAGTCAACCCTTCAACGAGGCGGCTTACCAACCTGTTCGTTATCGGGAGTCGGGCCACGTCGGTGAGCTGACCTTCGAGTTCTACAACGGCGCCATGAGCACCGAACAGTGCCAACGGCTGGTCGCCGCCTTGCGTTGGGCCAAGGCTCGCGACACTCACGTGCTGCTGATCAAGGGCGGGCGCGGGAGCTTTTCCAATGGCGTGCACCTCAACGTCATTCAGGCAGCAAAGGTACCGGGGCTGGAAGCCTGGGCCAATATTCAGGCAATCGACTATGTCTGCCAGGAACTGCTGACGGCCCGGCAACTGGTGGTCAGCGGCCTGACCGGCAGCGCCGGAGCCGGCGGTGTGATGCTGGCGCTGGCGGCCGACATCGTGTTTGCCCGGGCCGGCGTGGTGCTCAATCCGCATTACAAAACCATGGGCTTGTATGGCTCCGAATACTGGACCTACAGCCTGCCCCGCGCAGTCGGCAGCGCAGTTGCGCACACGCTCACCGAAGAGTGCCTGCCGCTCAGTGTTTTTCAGGCGCGACAATGGGGGATGATTCAGGACATCGGCCCGCGCTGCCCACACGAGTTCGCCCAGTGGTTGCTGCAACAGGCCAGCAGCGCGTTGACCGACAAAAAATACGCCGTGTATCGCGCGCGTAAGGCAAACATGGACCTTCAACAGATTGAACGCTGCCGCAAAAACGAGTTGGCACAGATGCAGTTGGACATGGTGCACAACCGCCAACAGTTTGCCGAGAAGTGTCGCAACTTCGTGTTCAAGCGCAAAACCTGCCAGACCCCACAGCGGCTGATCGCGCCGTGGGCATTGGAGCGTGAGGCCACACTGGTCGATTGACTGACGCCAGCTGCTACGGAAATTGCGTGGCGTTCAGAGCAACAACGCCACCAGCGCGCTCCAACCGGTTTGATGGGATGCGCCGAGACCACGACCGGTTTCGCCGTGGAAGTACTCGTGAAACAGCACCAGGTCCCGGCTCAACGGGTCGGCCTGGAGCTGCGCATAGCCGGCCATCGATGGCCGGCTACCGTTTTCGTCCCGCAGAAACAGCCGTGTCAGACGCTGACTCAAGCTGTCGGCCACCTCTGCAAGCGACGCCAGATAACCTGAACCACTGGGGTATTCGACCGAAAAGTTGTTGTCGTAGTAGCGGTGAAATTCGCGCAGCGACTCAATCAACATGTAGTTGATCGGCATCCACAACGGCCCGCGCCAATTGGAGTTACCGCCGTACAGGCGCGAACCGGATTCCGCCGGCTCATAGTGAGCACATAACTTATTGCCGTTGATCTGCACGGCAAAAGCTTGCCTGGAAAAGGCTTTGGACAAGGAGCGAACGCCGAATTCGGAGAGGAACTCGGCCTCATCGAGCATGCGTTTGAGCAGGTCTTTGGTGCGCTCCCCGCGCAACAGCGCGAGCAACATCCGATTGCCTTCTCCGGGCTCAGTCCAGCGTGACACCAGGCTCGCCAGGTCCGGCCGATGGTGCATGAACCCCAATAATCGCTCACGCAAACCCGGCAGCCCTTCGTGTTCATGCTGTTCCAGCACCTGCACCGCAAACAACGGCATCAGGCCGACGATAGAACGCAAACGCAGCGGTTCGTTGACGCCGTCGGGCCGGTGCAACACGTCGTAGAAAAAATGGTCCTGCTCATCCCACAAACCTTCTTCGGCATAGTCCACCCGGTTGATGGCGCCAGCGATGTAGAGGAAGTGCTCGAAGAACTTCACCGCGATGTCGACGTACACCGGATTGCGCTTGGCCAGTTCCAGGGCGATGCGCATCAAGTCCAGCGCATACGCCGCCACCCACGCCGTACCGTCGGCCTGATCCAGTTGAAAACCTTGCGGTAACACGGCCGAACGGTCGAACAACGCAATGTTGTCCAGCCCGAGAAACCCGCCCTGGAACAGGTTGCGACCTTCGGCATCCTTGCGGTTGACCCACCAGGAAAAATTCAGCAGCAGCTTGTGGAAAATCCGCTCGAGAAAATCCATATCGCCGACACCGGTCAAGGCCTTGTCACGCTGATACACCCGCCAACTGGCCCAGGCATGCACCGGCGGGTTGGCATCGTCGAAACGCCACTCGTAGGCCGGCAGCTGGCCGTTGGGGTGCATAAAGCGGTCTTTGACCAACAGCAGCAGTTGATGCTTGGCAAACCCCGGATCGATCAATGCATAAGCGACGGCCTGAAACCCCAGGTCCCAGGACGCGTACCACGGGTATTCCCAGGTGTCGGGCATGGAAACGATGTCGGCGTTCGACAGATGCCGCCAGTGGGTGTTGCGGATGTGCCGTCGCTCGGGCGGTGGCGCCGGTTGACCGGGGTCGCCATCGAGCCATCGATTGACGTCGAAGTAATACAGCTGCTTGGACCAGAGCAGCCCGGCCAGCGCTTGGCGCTGAACGTTCCGCGCGTCCGGGTCGGGCATCTGTGCTTGCAGCACGGCGTAATAGTCATCGGCCTCGGCATGGCGGCGCTCGAACAGCGCCTTGGCGTTGACCCTCGGTGCGCCGACCGGGGCAAAACGCAGGTAGACGCTTTTGCTCGCCAGCCCATCCAGTTCCAGGACGAAATGCGCCGCCACCCGCGTGCCCGCGTCATGTCGAATCGCCCCCGCTACACCGTCCACCAGATAATCGTTGATGCCATCCTTGAACGGGCCGCTGGCGGCCACGCCATCGAGTTTCGGGTAGTTGGTCTGATTGTCGCAAAACAGCCACTCACACCCCTGCGCGCCCCAGGCACTGAGTTGCCGGTCCGCCAGCATCGGGTGTTGCGCCATGACCGAGTCACCGGCCAGCGTCAGGCTCGGCTTTGGTCCATCACCGCCCCAACTCCAGGTGTTGCGTGCCCACACCTGCGGTAGCACCCGCAGACGCGCCGGCTGATCAGAACGGTTGTGCACGCTGACCCGCATCAACAGGTCGTCCGGGCTGTGCTTGGCGTATTCCACCGTCACATCGAAGTAGCGGTCGTCCTCGAACACCCCGGTATCGAGGATTTCATACTCGCCATCGTCCAGCCCGCGACGGGCGTTTTCGGCCACCAGGTCGGTATAGGGAAACGCCACCTGCGGGTATTTGTAGAGCATGCGCATGTAGGCATGGCTCGGCACCCCGTCGACATAGAAATACAGCTCCTTGACGTCCTCGCCGTGATTGCCTTCGGCATTGTTCAGGCCAAAAAGGCGCTCCTTGAGAATCGGATCGCGTTCGTTCCACAGCCCCAACCCGAGGCACCAGTGCTGGGCCTTGTCGCAGAACCCCGCCAACCCGTCCTCGCCCCAACGGTAAGCCCGGCTGCGCGCGTGCTCATGGGGAAAATAGCACCAGACATCGCCATCGGCGCTGTAATCCTCGCGCACCGTGCCCCACTGCCGTTCACTCAAGTACGGCCCCCACTCGCGCCAGCGCTCAGCCTCATCACCGGCCAAACGTTGACCTTCGACGGTGTCGAGAATGTTCGCGGTTGACTGTGCTGTCATGGGAACGTCCATTGTTTCTTCGGGTGGTTTGCAGTGTAGAGCGAGGACTCGCACTGATGCACACCGCGTCCTGCTCATTGCGCTCGAGTTCAGATGGACGCTTGTTCTACACTGCTGGGCTCTTTACGTCAGCGACTGCTTATGGACATCGATCTCGCCCGCACCTTCCTGGAAATCGTTCGCTACGGCAGTCTGGCGGCCGCCGCCGAAAAGCTCCACGTCACCCAGACCGCGATCACCGCGCGGGTACAGAAACTCGAAAACCAGCTCGCCAGCACCCTGTTCGTGCGCAATCGCGCCGGCGCCCGCCTGACTGCCGACGGCGAAGCCTTTGTGGTGTACGCCAATCAGTTGGTACAGACATGGGAAGCGGCGCGCCGGGATCTGCCGTTGCCGGAAGGCTACCGCAATGTACTGCACATTGGCGGCGAGGTCAGTTTGTGCAACCCGCTGATGCTCAGTTGGGCCCGTGAACTGCGCGAGAAGATCCCCAGCCATGCCTTGCGCACAGAAATCCGCGACGGCGAAAACCTGCTGCGTCAGTTGGAAATGGGCGTGCTGGATGCTGCACTGGTGTTCCAGCCCGAGTACTGGCCACGGCTGCAAGTGGAACAGTTGCTGGAGGAAAAACTCATCCTGGTGCGCCTGCCGGACAGGCCCGAGCCCTACGTCTACATCGACTGGGGCAAAGAGTTTCGCCGCCAGCACGACGCAGCGTTGCCGGACAAGGCCAAAGCCGCGTTGAGCTTCAACCTCGGCCCTCTGGCACTGCAGTACATCCTGCAAAACGGTGGCGCCGGTTATTTCCGTACGCGGGTGGTCCAGACCTACCTCGACAGCGGCGTGCTGGAGCGGGTGCCCAAAGCCCCGGAATTCAGCTACCCGACCTATCTGGTGTACTCGCGGGACCGCGACTCGGCAGTGCTGCAACAGGCGTTCGAGTTGTTACGCGAACTGGTCAAGACCGACAGCGACTGGTCGCAACGCTGGGATCCGTTGATCTGAGCAATCTCCGCACCCGTTCGGCGTGAATACCCACCCATTCCCAACCTCCATTGGCCAGATAATTTCGCGGCGACTAGTCTTGTCTTTATAAGAACGACAACAGGTGATCGCGGTGAGGCAAACCACGCAGGCGTTTCGTACCCGCTACCGGGCCGATATCCATCGGTTCTACAACCCGTGGCTGCACGGTGGTTTTGTACTGACCTTCGGTTTGCTGGGCATCACGCTGTTCTGGAGCACCGTGCATCAGGTGCAACCCCTGGAATGGCTGGCGGTGCCGCTGACGCTGTTGTTTTTCAATGTCGGCGTCTACGTGGTACACCGCCATCTTGGCCATCACAAAAAAACCTTTGCGCGGCTGTTCTATGCCCGGCACGCCGGCGATCACCACAGTTTTTTTGCCCCTGGCTACATGGCCTACGACACGGCGCGCGACTGGCGGGTGATTCTGTTTCCGGCCTGGCTGATCGTGCTGCATAGCCTGGTGATCACCCTGCCCGCCTGGTGGCTGCTCAAACAGCTCAATGGCAACGTCGCCGGGCTGTTCGCCGGTTGCATGATCCTCGGCTACCTGACCTACGAGGTGTTTCACGCCTGCGAGCATCTGCCACCAGGCAACCCTGCCACCCGCCTGCCGTGGATTCGCCAGATGCGCCGTCTGCACGAACTGCATCACCGTCGCGAGCTGATGCAGGAGCGTAATTTCAATATCGTTTTCCCGTTGATGGACTACCTGTTCGGCACGCTGTACTGGGAAGCTGAACCCGATCATTCGCACCTCCAAACGACGAGAGCGCCCATGACCCGCCTGCAGCACCAGGTCGACATCGCGCGCGACCCGATCGCCGTGCTCGCCTACGCCAGCACCGCGACACGCTGGCCCGAGTGGCACCCGTCATCGCTGAAGGTCGACGGCCAGCCAGGGTCGCTGCACGCGGGCGCACGCTTTGAAGAGGACATCCATGCCGGTGGCCGGGCCGGGCATTTGAGCTGGGAGGTCAACGAGTACCTGCCGGGCCGCCGCTGGAGCGCTCGCGCTCTGGGTGATCATGGCCTGGAACTGCTGCTGACTTATGAATGCGCCAGCGAGGGTGACGGCACGCGCTTCGTTCGCACCCTGGAATACCGCTTCAGCGGTCTGCTGATGCGCCTGGTCAATCAACTGCTGCTCAAGCGGCGTATCGAACACGAATCGGCGGCCTCGATGCTGGCCCTGCGCGACATGGTGCAGCAGACGATCCCGACCCAGACAGGAGCAGTCGCCTGATGAACAAGATGCCACGTCGACTCAGCGTTCGCGGGGTTCTGATAGTTGTGCTGGTGGTGGTCGGCCTGTTCCTGCTGCTGTCGCCGACCAAGGTTCAATCGGTGGCCTGGACGCCACAACCGGAAGGGGCATCGCCAACCTGCAGGATGCCCGCAACGGCAATGACTCACCGATCACCACGGTTCGCGGGTACGCCGACAGATTGTATTTCGGCTCGCTGAAGTCCAGCCACATGGCGCGTTGCCATTGGCCAACGCGTTGCGACACCCGCAATAGACTGCAACACGGGGGCGGCATTGCGCCCCCGTACGCAGGTTACGCTCTGGAAGAGCCGTTTAGACTTTTGGAGATTTCGTCTTTGAGCGAAAGGCGTTTTTCCTTGAGCTTCCTCACTTTGTCATCCGCCAGAGCCTGGGCTTCCGCCTCCAGGACCCGTTTGTCGATTTCCGTATATTTATCCAGCAGCGCATTCAGATGGGGATCAATGGCACGCTTTTGCTGTATGACTTCCTTTGAGTAGCTCAGGTCCTGAGGCAGGTCATGGTTCACCGGCATGGAACACCTCCGTTTGTTGATCGGTGGCGAACGCCTTGGCGCGCGTTCGCCAGTTATCAGAATGGCCTCGCCCGGCGGTTGTTGTCGACCATCAATCAAACCAGCGGTGCCCGTTGGTCGGACGTGCCGTTATCGTTACTGTATTTCTTCATTGCCCTCAACCACCAGAATAGTCTCCTGCCCGCCCCTGTGCTGAGCACCGCGCGTCGGCAATCCCGGTATGGCCGCCGCTCTGTTTGACGAAGCCAAACACCCTGCCTAACCCTCTATCGCGCAACCACCACAAAATCGTAGGGAAAGGGCTGTCCTCCTAGCGTAAAGCAACGTACTTTACGCCCCCTTATTACAAGGACGTTCAGGGGGACGTGAGTGGGATCTTATCGACTGTTGCTGGCTATCCTTGTGGCCATTTCTCATATGGGTATAACCGTTGTGGGGCTGAATGTCGGCGTTATTGCCGTGATTTCTTTCTTGATCATCAGCGGCTTTGTAATGACTTCGCTCATCGAGAGGAACTACAGAACGCCTGAATCAATCCACCGGTTTTATGTGGACCGGGTCTTGAGGCTTTACCCACAATTTCTTTTGTACCTGATTGCTTCGTGCGCGGTGATCTACTTCCTGCTGCCGGGAACGCCCCAGGCAACTGAGCTGACCCTGAAGAACATCGTTGCGAACCTTTCGATCATTCCCTTGGGGTTCTATATGTTCGAGGCCGTCGGGACCGGGATCTTGCCGCCTGCCTGGTCGCTGGGGCTCGAAATGTGCTTTTACCTGGTGATACCGTTCCTGATCATCTACAAAGCCCGAGGCCCTGCGTTTGCCCTCTCAACCGTGGTTTTTCTGATTGCCTGCCTTGGCCTGATCAACACCGATGTGTACGGCTACCGATTGCTGCCAGGGGTCCTGTTTATCTTCCTGTGCGGCAGCTACCTGTACAGGGCAGAGGCCAAGGGGCTGGTGATCGCCGCCGGTACGACCGCGGCTGCCGCGCTGATGTTTCTGGCAATCATGACCGGGGTTATCCCGCGCCTGCCCTTCAACGCCGAAGTGACCGCTGGTATTGCCTTGGGAATTCCGGCGGTGTTCCTGCTGAGCAAGCTGAAATTCCACCGAATTGATGAGCTCTTCGGAAACATCAGCTATGGCGTGTTTCTGAATCACTTCGTCGTGATGTATTTCTTCCGTGCGTTCTGGCCCGTTGAATACAGCACGCTTACCGTCACAGCGGTGTTGGTGCTGTCGTTTTTATTGAGCGGCCTATCGTATTACTGCATCGAGCGGCCGGCCCTGAAGCTTCGTCATGCACTTCGGACCGGTGTCAGGTATGGGGACGAACAACTACAGCGTGTTGAGGTAACCGTCTAGCGCACGTGCTGACCCGGCCTTCGGTTCAATGAAAATCCCGGCTGTGCACGCTGATGCCGTTGAGCAACGAGCTCAGGTCGCTCAAGCGTCCGGCGATCAGGTGCCGGACGTCGCCGACCTTCTCCCAGCGCCCGTCGACCTTGAGCAGTTGCGAGCCAATCAATGCTTTGCGCTGGCGCTCGGCGAGGTCGCGCCAGACCACGACGTTAATGTTGCCGAACTCATCTTCAAGGGTCACGAACGTCACACCACTGGCCGTGCCCGGGCGTTGGCGGCCGGTGACCAAGCCGGCGACGCTGACGTTGCGCCCATGTTCGACCTCCAACAGCTCCCGTGAACTGCGACAACGTCGGGCACGCAACTCATCGCGCAACAAGGCCAATGGATGCGGGCCGAGGGTGGTGCCGACGCTGCTGTAGTCGGCTTGCAGGTCCTCGCTCACGGTCGGTTTGGGCAACACCACGCAAGGTTCTTCCTGGCTCGGCAACCCGGCGAACAGCCCCAACTGTTTCTGCACCCCCGCCACTTCCCAACGGGCGCGATGACGATCACCTGCCAGCCTGTGCAACGCTCCCGCGTCGGCCAGTTGCTCCTGGGCACGGGCATCGAGTCGGGCGCGCTCGCCCAGGTCGGCGATGTCGATGAACTCGCCCCGCAAACGCGCCGCTTCGACACGACGGGCGTCGTCTTCGCGAAAACCCTTGATCATGCGCAACCCCAAGCGAATCGCCGGTTGTTCGCCGTCAGTCGGCTCCAGGCTGCAATCCCAATCGCTGGCGGCCACGTCCACCGGGCGGATCTGCAACTGATGTCGGCGCGCGTCCTGGAGAATCTGGTCCGGGCTGTAGAAACCCATCGGCCAGCTGTTGATCAGCGCACAGGCGAATGCCGCCGGCTCATGGCATTTCAGCCAGCAACTGGCGTAGGTCAGCAAGGCGAAACTGGCGGCATGGGACTCGGGAAAACCGTAGCTGCCAAAGCCCTTGATCTGCTCGAAAATCTGCGCGGCGAATTCTTCTGAGTAACCGTTTTTCAGCATGCCTTCACGAAGTCGTTTCTGGTGCGGTTCAAGACCACCGTGACGCTTCCAGGCCGCCATGGAACGGCGCAACTGATCGGCCTCGCCGGGGCTGTAGTCGGCCGCCACAATCGCAATCTGCATGACCTGTTCCTGAAACAACGGCACGCCGAGGGTGCGCTCCAGCACGGCCTCCAGCTCTGGGGAGGGATAAACTGTTTTTTCCTCACCATTACGTCGCCGCAGGTACGGGTGCACCATGCCGCCCTGGATCGGGCCGGGACGGACGATGGCCACCTCGATCACCAAGTCATAGAAGTTTTGGGGCTTGAGTCGGGGCAGCATCGACATCTGCGCCCGGGACTCGATCTGGAACACCCCGATGGTGTCGGCGCGGCTGATCATTTCGTAGGTTTCCGGGTCCTCGGACGGTATGTTGGCCAGGCTCAGGTCCCGCCCGCGATGGTAGCGCAGCAAGTCGAAACAGCGACGAATGGCGCTGAGCATGCCGAGGGCGAGAATGTCGACCTTGAGCAGGCCGACCATGTCCAGATCGTCCTTGTCCCACTGGATGATCGTGCGTTCGGCCATGGCGGCGTTTTCCACCGGCACCAGGCTGTCCAGCGGCTGCTCGGAAATCACGAAACCGCCCGGATGCTGGGACAGGTGCCGGGGGAAGCCGATCAGTTGCCGGGTCAGGCTCAACACCTGGCGCAGCACCGGGCTGTCCGGGTCGAAGCCACCTTCGCGCAGGCGTTCCAGCGGCGGCACATCGTCGCTCCAATGGCCGCAACAATCGGCCAGCGCGTTGACCTGGTCCGGCGGTAAACCGAGGGCCTTGGCCACGTCGCGGATCGCGCCGGCGCCGTGGTAAGTGCTGACCACCGCCGTCAGCGCTGCCCGGGTCCGGCCATAGCGCTGGAACACGTACTGCAAGACTTCTTCGCGGCGTTCGTGTTCAAAGTCGACGTCGATGTCGGGCGGCTCGTTACGCTCTTTGGAGAGGAAGCGCTCGAACAGCATGCTCGTGCGGCTCGGGTCGATTTCGGTGATACCCAAGGCATAACACACTGCCGAGTTGGCGGCCGAACCGCGCCCCTGACACAGAATGCGCTGGCTGCGGGCGAAGCTGACGATGTCTTCGACGGTGAGAAAGTAGCTCTCGTAACCGAGCTCGGCGATCAGCTTCAGTTCCTTTTCGATCAGCGCCATGACCGTGCTGTCCGGCCCCTCAGGCCAACGTCTGCTCAAGCCTTGTTCGGTCAACCGGCGTAACCAGGAGGTCGGCGTCTGCCCTTGCGGCACCAGTTCACGGGGGTATTGGTAACGCAGCTGACCGAGATCAAAGGTGCAGCGTCGGGTAATGATCAGCGTCTCTTCGAGCAACGACGGTGGATACAGCTCGCACAACGCCTCAAGGCTGCGCAAATGCCGCTCGCCATTGGGATGCAAGCGCTGCCCAGCTTCGGCGACCCGCACATGCAGACGAATCGCCGTCATGGTGTCCTGCAAGGCGCGGCGGCCACGGGTATGCATGTGCACGTCGCCGCAGGCCACCGCCGGAATCTGCAACCGGGCAGCCAAGGCCTGCCAATCGGCCAGACGGCGGGCGTCGTTCTGCCCGCAGTGCAACTCGACCGCCAGCCACAACCGCTCGCCGAAAATACCTTTTAGCCAGGCGCCGTGCTCCTGCGCGTCGAGTGCATCCGGCACCCACAACGCCAGCAGCCCGGGTAACGGCTCGCTGAAATCTTCGCGCAGCACCCGGTACTGGCCCTTTTCCGTGCGGCGTCGGGCGTGGGTGATCAGCCGACACAGGGCCTGGTAACCCTCAAGGCTTTCCACCAGCAGCACCAGTTTCGGGCCATTCTCGATGCGCATTTCACTGCCGATGATCAGCGGCAATTCCAGCGCCTTGGCCGCTTGCCAGGCGCGGACGATGCCGGCCAGGGTGCACTCGTCGGTGATCGCCAGGGCCTGGTAGCCCTGGCGTTTGGCCCGTTCGAACAGCTCGCGGGCACTCGATGCCCCCCGCTGGAAACTGAAGTTCGACAGGCAGTGCAGTTCGGCGTAGCCGGCGCTCATGCGAACCAGCCTTGCAGCCACAACGGCCCGGCCTCGCCCACCGCACGATAGGCCCAGGCCTTCGAGCCGGCGCGGGTTTCGATCAGGTAGTAATCGCGGCGTACGTCGGCGCCATCCCACCAGCCGGACTCGATGCGCTCCGGGCCCATAAGGATGCGCGCCGAGCCTTCATGCACAGGTAACGGCTCGCTCAGCAACCAACCGGGACGTTGCACATCAGGCCGCACCGGACAGACCTGACTCTGCGCCCTCGGCTGCCATGCACACTCTGGTCGATGATCGGCCTGAAAACCCAGGCCCTGCACTGCTTCGTCCCCGAGCCGCGCCCGCAAGCGTTCGCGCAGTTGCTCCCAGGGCAAGGACTGTTGCGGGCGCTCGTCGAACAGCTCCCGGCGCTGCGGGACGAAACTCGGCAAGTCCTGCGCCGACAGTCGAAAACCGCGCACCGGAGCCTCGACCTGCACCTGTTCCAGCCGACCGCGCGCCAGTTCGAAGAGCATCGCCGGATCACGCTCGGCACTCAACAAACCGACCTTGATCAGCGTGTCCGGCAACCCGGCGTGCTCCAGATGCAGGTCGAAACGCTGCACGCCGCTGTCCCGGCCACACAGAAACGCCGAAAGATCACCGGTCAGCCGGCGCAACGGGAACAGCAATGCCTGATGAGATTGCACATCGAAATTCAGCTCGATCCGCACATCAAAACGGTCCGGCGGCAGATAAAACCCCAAGGCCAGCGGCCGTTCACCCAACAGGGTATCGAGGTGCTTGAGCACCTGCGCCTCGAAGCGTCGGGCCAGGGTTTGACGCGGCAGCGCCTGAACCTGACTCAAGGTGCGCAAGCCCATGCGCGACAGTGCGGTGGCGACCGGTTGCTCAAGCCCGATGCGGTCGATGGGCATCTGCCCGAGCAATGGCCGCAACGTTGCATTGTCTGGCACCGCCAGACCGTCGTAGGCATTGGCCAGGATCCGTGCGGCCAGCGGATTGGGCGCCGCGACCAGGCGATGGCGAAAACCCAGCGCCGTAAGCTCTGCACGCAACCGCGCCTCGAACTGCGGCCAGGGCCCGAACAATCCCAGACTCGACTCGATTTCAAACAGCACGGCACGCGGGTAATGCACGCTGACCTGGGAGCTGAAGCGGTAGGCCCAGGCGGCGAGAAACTGCTGCCAATGCTCGATTTCGGCCACGTCATAGTCGGCGCAGGCAAAAGCCTTGCTCAAGGCCTGGGCGGCGGTCATCGACTGGCCGGGGCGCAACCCCAGTGCCCGCGCCGACTCATTGACCGCCTGCAACACCCGGCGCTGCGCCGGGCCGCTCAGCAGTGCCAGCGGCTCGCCAGGATCGCTGCGCTGACGCAACACCGCGTCCAGCGCCAACTGCGGGAAAAGGATACAGACCCAGCGCATGCCAACCTCACTGCCCCGTGGCGAAGGCAATTGGCGCCGAACGGGCCAGCCCGCCACGGCACTTGAGCACCCTTAACTGCGCAGGCCTCGAATCGATGGCGATGCGCAGGGCCGCCGGCGAAGGGTTGATGGCGTCCTTGAGCGAGCGATAGGCAAACGCCAGGGTCTGCCCGGTTTCCGCCGCCACCTGCAAGCGACGCAAGGCGCGATCATCGGCCTGTTGCGGCCAGCACAACACCGCCCCGCAACTGCCCGAGCGCAGGCATTGTTCCGCCGCCCACAGCGCCTCGCGGTCACTGGCCTGGATGATCGACAACTGCCGCAGATCCACCCCGGCGTTCTGCCAGGCCTGGGGATACGGCACATACGGCGGCGCCACCAGCACCACTCGCTCACCGGCGGCTGTCAGCCGGGCCAGGACCGGCCAGACCAGTTGCAACTCGCCCACGCCCTGCCCGGCGATAAGGATTTCCGTCAGCGCCGCTTCCGGCCAGCCGCCCGTAGGTAAAACGGCGTCCAGCAACCCATGCCCGGTCGGCTGCGGGCTGACGCTGGGTGGCGCAGGCCGGCCCTTCCAGACCTGGCCGCCATTGAACAGCGTATCCAGCGCAACGACGGCGCCCATCACCCTTGCCTCACCAGACCACAGAACACCCCTTCAATCGCCAGGTCCTGATCGGCGTTGACCACAATGGGGCTGTAAGCCGGGTTGCGCGGCAATAACCGCACGCTGTCCCCTGCCCGTTCAAAGCGTTTGATGGTGACTTCACCCTCAAGCCGCGCAACGACGATCTGGCCGTTCTGCACCTCGGCACTGCGGCGTACGCCCACCAGATCACCGTCGAGGATGCCGTCGCCGATCATCGAATCGCCCTGAACCCGCAGCAGGTAGTCCGGCGTGCGCGAGAACATCGACGGATCCAGCCACAAGCGGCTGTGAACCTCGGCATCGACGCCCATCGGCGCACCGGCGGCCACCCGCCCGAGTACCGGGATGTCCAGCAGCTCGGGGCGGGGCGGTTGATTGACCAAGCGAATACCGCGGGCCTGATGCGCATTGACCTCGATAAAACCGGCCTCGGTCAGCGCCACCACATGCTTGCGCGCCACGCTGCGCGAGGCAAAGCCAAACGCCTCGCTGATTTCAGCGAGGCTCGGTGGCTGGCCTTGCTGCGCGATGCGGTCGCGGATGAAGGTCAGGATGGCGGTACGGCGGGGAGTCAAAGTCGTCATGGAGTACATTTGTACTCTTCTCGGATTTCCCTGACAAGAACCGCCAGTCGTGAGACTCAGCCTAGGCCGCGTCTATATCCGTCTTCAGCCGATGTTCAGCGCACGCAAATCCAGCTGACCCTTGTTGAGTGGCGGGCACCAGTAGTAGCCGCCGGTGATCGGTCGGCTCATGCGGTACAGACCGTCAACGATGCCATCTTCCAGACCGCTCATGCGACGCAGTTGGGCCTCGAACGCGTTGAAGGAATGACCGAAGGCCAGGAACATCAGACCGGCACGATCGCCTTCGATCCACGGCATCGAACGGCGCACGATGAACGCTTCGGGCGTGAAGCTTTCCTGGGCGGTGCGTTTGACGTGAGCGGAAACCGGCGCGTCGTCGAGTTCTTCGTTGTCGCTCTTGCGACGGCCGATGATGTTGTCCTGCTCATGGGACGGCATCGCATTAAAACCGTTCAGGTCATGCTGCCACTGCTGGATCGCGGCGAAACTGCCACCCACCGGACTGTCCTCGCCCTCGGCCACCAGCGCTGCGGCAACGGCGGCTTCGTCGTGGGGGTTTTCGGTGCCGTCTTCGTAACCCGTCAGGTCGTAGCCGCTCATGTGACGGAAGGCTTCGTTCATCTGCATCAGGCGCAACGCAGGTGCCAGCGCGACTTCAAGAGCGCGGCTACGGTTGAGCAGCTCGCCGCGGTCCTCACCGTGCAGCCAGCACCACAGTGCGTGCTGGGTCGAAGGGTTATCGACGCCAACACCGATCATTGCCGGGAACGGTCGCAACCCTGCCACTTTCGCGCCCAGGGCATTCACCAGCGACTTGCCAAAACCGACCACCGCCGACTTGCCGTCCACCAGCTTCATCAGGTTCTCGAGCGCAGCCGGCAGAGCATCGGCGGATTCGAGGGCGAAAAACAGATGACGCGCCTGAGGCGGAACGGGGGTGGCGAGGATGCCCGGCTGGTAGTAACTCATGAGAACTCCTTCTAGAAAGGCACGAAGTTTACCCGGCACATGGCGGTTTGTGTGCGTTGGAAGGTACAAGACCGGAGCAGACAGGAAACTGTGCTGATGCCGTTCAAATCCTCGTAGCAGCTGCCGCAGGCTGCGTTCGGCTTGGTCCCCGCTCGGGCGTAGCAGTCGTAAACCCGGTATGCACGGCCATCCTGACGCACCGCAGCGTCTGATTTCACGACTGCTACGCAGCCGAACGCCACCTGCGGCAGCTGCTACAGGGACGGGTGATGTCTGGGATTATGACCAGTCTCGAACGAGACGGTCGAAGGCCCGCGATGAGTATCGCGGGCCGTGTTACCGGGTTAACGCGTGATTACATCCAGTTGGCCGCCAGCACAGGCTGCAACACCTGCTGCTCGGCAGCACCGAAGGTCATGGTCGCCGGTGCCGCCGGCGCGAACGCCGCCATGGCCTGGACCAGGTGCTCGACATCATTGCTCATCAACCGATGGTGGTCCCCGGCCATGATGTCCCGTGGACGTTCAGGGGTACTGGCATACCAGTTATGCAGCGTGACTTCCTGCTTGCTGCCAATGACAGAGATCTGCAGGTCCTGGCCTTTGTGCTGGAACCACAGATGATCGGGGTTGATGTCCTTACCGAACACCAGATCGCCACTCGCGCTGCTGAACTCGATGTCATTGACCCCGTGCCCGACTTCAACCGTCGGCATGTTGCCGCTGACCACCACCTTATTATTGCCATCCCCCAGTTTTACCGCGGAGAAACGCCCGGAGTCGGTAATGATGTTGTTGCCATGGCCAACCGTGAGTTTGTCGACTTCACCCGTCACGACGTTATTGCCATTACCCAAGGTGATATCGCCCCATTTGCCTGTCACATTCACCTTGTTGTCACCATTGCCGGCAACCACTTTGGCACTCGACGCCTCCACGTTGATGGTCTTGCTCTCATCCCCCAGGGTGACATTGGCAAAGAACCCCTTGACCGTCATGGTGTTGGGGTCAGTGACCACAGGTGCGGGGTCCACTGCCGGAGTTTTGGTTCTGTCACGGATCGAAGCATACGAGAAGTCCCAAGTGTCAGCCGGCACCGAGATCGCAATATCAGGAACGGTGATCCGTGGGAGGGTCGGGATATCAAGGTCTCGGTGAGCGATATCGACGACAGGTATATCCGGAATGACAATCGGCCTTGGGCTCGGAATATCAATCGGTGTGCGCCACGTCGTATCGCGTCCGACGGACCCGATATCGGGTACCCGAATATCGGGCACGCGGATATCCGGCACCGTCACCGTCACTGGAACCGTCACTGGCCCCACTGGCGTGGGCGTTGGACGCCCCCAGGTTCTGCCACGGGCCGAAACATACGAGAAGTCCGAATCGTCAACCGGCACCGGGATCGCATCATCGAACTTGAGCCGAGGGTCTGGCGAAACCGCAATGTCAGGAACGGTGACCCGTGGGCGGGTCGGGATAACAAGGTCTCGGTGAGTGCTTTCGATGACAGGACTATCCGGAATGACAATCTGCCTTGGGCTCGGAGTATCAATCGGCGTGCGCACGACCGGTGCGATATCCGGCCCTTTCGAAGGTTCCAAAGAACCGACACCGCGCTCGGCGAGAATCTGCTCAATGGTTTTGCGTTCAGGGACCGTCGTCGCACCGCGATTCGCATCACGCTCGGCAAGGATCTGCTCAACGGTTTTGTGTTCTGGCATCTTCGGGTTCAGATCAACACCGCGCTCTGCCAGGATCTGATCAATTGTCTTGGTGTCCGGCAGTTTGATGTCCGGGATCGTGACGGATGGCCGCAATACCGGGTCAATCGTCGGAACGCTCGTGGTCGGATGCAGATCTACGGGAGGAAGTGGCCCGACCGTCGGCACCACGTCAGGCCCGTGCTCGGCGAAGAGAAAGTCCGACGCACTGACCTGTGCAACGTCCAGCGCATCCAGATACACCAGACTGGTATTCGAACCCGGGCCATTGGCGCCGGCAAGTGCCACATTCACCCCATGGATCTGCGACAGGCCATTGATGGTGCCACGGTTCTGCTGGGCGATGATCAATTGGCTGAAATCGGTAATCCCGGTCTGGCGCAGATCGATTTTATCGATGCCGTGACGGAACCCGCGCAACGCGTTGTTATAGTCCTTCGCGCCAGGCTGGGCAGCCACCACGAACACATCCGAGGTCGCGCTGTCATGGCTGTAGACCGTGCCGCTCAGAGAGAACACCGAGCCGCTGAGCTGGACGCCATTGCTGCCGCCCTTAAGCACCACAGTGCCCAGGCCTTCTTGCGGTTGAACCGCGTGAGCATCGCTGTTGACGTAAGCCGTCGGCGCCACAAAGCTGTCCTGGAACTTGAAGTTCGCGGCGGTGATGCCAGCGAGTGCCTGATTTTTCAGGACAATGCTCTGGCCCTTGCCCAGGTCAACCTTGACGTCCGCCCCCTGCTGCGTCAGCTGCAGATCGGCGAATTTCTTCCCGGCAAACCCCACCAGATCGACGATTTCGCCACGGGCAGCTTCGAAGTTGCTGATGGTATCGCTGCCCGCATCGCGTCGATGGACCACAAAGAAGTCCTTGCCGGTACCACCCACCAGGCTGTTATTGCCTCGCCCGCCGTCCAGCAATGCATCGGCCGCACCGGCGATCAGCGTGTCGTTGCCATCGCCCGTGACGATGTTCTGAATGGTCGACGGGTTGTTCACCTTCAACGCGGTACCGCCGATGCTGGCAACACCGGTCAGCAGGTTGACCGAGGTATCCCCCGAGACCGCTGCCGCATTGAGGGTATTGCGCCCGCCCGCCACACCATTGACGGCATCATCGAGCACCGCACGGTTGGCTTGCACGAGCACCGACTTGACGTATTCATCGGTATAGAAATAGGTGTCGTCCGGGCTGGCCTTGCTGCCATACAAACGCAGCGACCAGCTGTTGAGCGTGACCGGCAGACCGGAGGCCGAATCAGTCACCTGCAACGTCCAGTTGCCAGCCGACCGTTCACCAAAGTCATGAGTCGTCATAAAGGTGTACTTGAACGCACCGGACTGCGTGCTGCCGACATCGCTCGCACTCGCACCCGGCATGCCGTCCGGGACCTTGCCCTGACGGTTGAGCAGCACGCTCTGGGTGCCGTCCGGGGAAATCAGTTTGAGCGTCAGATCGCCAAGACGGCCGACCTGGGCATCGAAATCGATCTCGACATGCTCGACGCTCAGACCAGCATTCATGGCAATGGACGACGTCAGCGTCGCCCCCGCCGCCAACGGTTTTCCAAGCGCACCGCTCGATGCGCTGTAGACGTACTCATTGGTGCCGGTGCTTTGGGTCATCCATGCTTCGGACAAGCGGACGGCGGCCCGCGCATCGACTTCGCCAAAACCGTAATCGTTGCTGGTGTGCATGCCCCCACCGTTCCAGCCGTGGGCAGCGTTGTCGCTCCATTGGGTGGACGGGTCGTTGATCTTGCGCGCCGACAGGGCAAGGATCTGCTGCACATCCCGATAACCCAGGTTCGGGTTGGCCTGCAGCATCAGCGCGACGATGCCGGAGACAATCGGCGCGGCAAAACTGGTGCCTTGCATGCTGGTGTAGTCGTTGCCGAAGGTGGAACCGCGCTCGGTTTCCAGCATATGGCTGGTGGACACAACGTTGCTGCCCGGTGCCGAGACCAGCAGGCTTGCGCCGGGGTTGGAGAACGGTGAAGAGCCGATCTGCAAGGTCGACAAATCGCCTTGGGCGTTGATCGCACCGACTTCGACCGAGAAGCGGTTGTTGTTGGTCATCGACCCCTGGGCATTGCCGCCGGTCGCACGGCTGTTGCCGCCGGCCGTCACAATAATGGTGCCCAATCCGCCACGACCGTTGCTCGCGGCATACTGCGCATTCATGGTCAGCGCAGCGGCAGTATTGATCTGGCCATCCTGCACATTACTCAGAGCGAAATCGTTCGAGAACCCCCAACTGTTGTTGGCAATGTCAAAACTGACCATATGCCCCAACCCGGCGATGTCGGCACCGCTGTTGGCCAGGTAATAACCACCCAGTGTTGCGTCGTAGGCCACGCCCACGCCACCCACACCATTCTTGGCGGCGACCATAACGCCCGCGACCATGGTCGCGTGGTTGGACACCAGCCCCGGCAAAGTGCCGCCCGCCTGTTGAGTCTGCAACCAGGCTTTGTCGACATTCGGCGCCAGATCGGGGTGGGCGACATCAAAGATTTCAGGTGCGGTGGCGAACTGGCCACCCGGCTCGAACTGACCGATGCGCACGCCCTTACCGGTGTAGTCCTTCCAGACCGGCAGCACGTTAGTGTCGCTCAAGTACCATTCCTGAGCCGCCAATGGATCGAGCGGCACTTCAGGGGTCAGCAAGGTGACACCGGCACGCATTGGCGCGGTCTGCCCACTGCCCAGGTCCACCACCGACGCCGACAGGTTGCCGGCCGCATCGGCCACGCCGTATTTGAAACTGATCAGGCCGGTGTAATGCGCGTCCGGGTTGAACAGCACATCGCCCTGGGCCGTGAGGCTGACCGTACCGCCCACCGCGTCACCGACATTGGCGATACGCAGCGCGCCCTGGCTGTTGAGGTGTTGATCGTTGGCCAACAGGCTCTCTGCGGAAATCAAGTGAGTCTGCGTACGATCGAAGACCTTGCCGTCCTTGTCATGGGTCAGCACATCCGCCACCGGCATGGCGTTGGGGGTTTGCAGGTCGACGGCTGAAATATCCGAGAAGTTGAGCTTCTGGATGTTTTTCAGAGTGACCGTGCCGTCACGTCCGGCGACCTTGTCGGCTACTTCATAGCCGCTGTCGGTGCGGGTGATGCGGTAGTCGCCATGGTTGCCGTGCAGCGTCACCAGGTTGATCCCGCCGTCGCCATCGATTGTCGCATTGCCGTGGCCGACTTCGATCACATCGTTACCGGCACCGCCGTAGATTTTATCGGCACCGCCACCGGCGTGAATGATGCTGCCGGCTTCGGAGGCGTAAATGGTGTCGCCCTGAGGCCCGGCGTAGATCACCGCTTTGCCGCTGCCGCCAATGATGGTGTTGTGGCCGGTGCCGCCGACCAGTACGTCGTTGCCCGCCCCGCCCACCAGGGTCGAATTGCCGGAGCCGCCCTTGATGAAGGCGCTGCCGGTGCCGCCGCTCATGATGACGTCGTTGCCGCCGCCACCTTCAGCAATGGTCAAACCGGCCTGAGCCATGTTCAACACCACGCCTTTGTCACCGACGATGATCGCTGTGTCGTGACCGCCATTACCGTGAATATTTACCGGATTGTCCGAAGCACTAATGACAAAAACGTCATCACCTGCTCCGCCGACATAGGTGTTGCTGCCGGCACCGCCCACCAGCCAACCGCCGGCCGGGGCCGCAATCAAGGTGTCGTCGCCGCTGCCGCCGTACAAATTGCTCACACCCAGCTGCGCCGCGTTCAGGGTTTCACCCGTAGTGCTCTGGCTGGCATAAGCCGTCGTAGTGATGCCATTGGTGGTGGAAGTCACGCGCGTGCCGGCGCCCTGAGTGCTCAGGGTGTTGCTGACCGGATCGCCAAGGAAATCGACCGCCAATGCTTCCTGGTTCTTGCCATTAATGGTGAACGAACCGGTGGCGAGCACCTTGTTGCCGTCACGAATTTCGGCACTGGTGGATGCAGCGCGGACGTTGATCTGGGTAATGCCCAGCTCGGCCAGCGTCTTGAGTTCGCCCGCATCGACCTTGGCATCGTGGGTGCCATCGACCCAGACTCGCAGCTTGCTCCAGATCGGGTCGCGTGAATCAATCACTCCGTCCTTGTTCGCATCTTCACTGGCCAGTGCGGCAAAGCCGTCCTTGAAACGTGCCTCGCCAGCAGCGCCATTGACGCCCGCCTTACCGCCGTAATACTCGGAGAACATCTGGCTGACGTCTTTGATCTGGCCGCTACCATCATCGATCACCAGCATGCCTGTGGTGCGATCTGCCCAGCCGCTGCGCTTGAGCGTGCCACTGTGGTCGGTGTCGAACAGCACGCCATCGCGGATGTCGGTCATGTGCACGCCATTGCCGGTCAAATCCAGCAACAGCGGGTCAACGTAGGTGTTGAACGTGGACATGGCCGACAAACCGTTCAGGGTCACGGCATTGCGCAGGCTGAAATCCGGTTTGCTGCTGTTCGGCGCCTGGTAGAAACTCGACAGATAGGTGTTGGGCCGAGCGTTGGGATCAAGCTGCATTTCACCGGGGCGAACACCACCCGAGGCGAGGCTGGCCATCTGGGTGGAGGTAAAATCGGTTTTGTTGAGAATACCGCCGACGGCAAAGACGTTGTGAGTCGCGGCGTTTTGAATGAAGCCATTGGCGGCGTCTTGCTGGGCTTTGCTTTCGCCCTGGATGTGTTGTTGGGGTACGGGATTGGGCGTGATATCAATATTGATCAGCTTTTGAGGCTCTGGATTATTTTTAACCCCGTCCCAATGATAGATATCATTTTTCTTTGAATCCGCGAAGGCAACACCCATATCGATGGACACAACGTTATTCGGGTTATTCCACCAACTGCCCGACGTATCAACAGTACTGAGACCTTTATTCCAGAGATCCGCAAGATAATTATAGCTATTATAGAAACCGCCACCCGCCGTTATTTCCGTACTAGAAACGCCCAGCACAGTGCCGATAAGACCGAGATTAAAGGAGGCAGCATTTGTAAAGTTGGGGACAAAACGATCACCCAAGTCACCACTTGCGCCCTTATAGCCGCGCTGCAAGTCCCCGTCACCACCCTGCCTTAACGATTCATAAAGGACTTTATAAACTTCGGTCCGGATGGAAATCTCAGGATTTTCATAGTTAATCGCGCCTTTACTTCCACCATTTATGCCATCACGAATAGCGGCGTATTTACTGACAACGCTCTTGACGTCGTATTCCATCGGAACCATGTAAGGCTCACTCGTCCAGGGGTCGATAATGTAATTACCGGCTCCATCATCAAGCCATTTGGCCGGAACGTCCTTACCCTTCCTTGTTTGGACTAAAAACTCATCTTTACCAAACTGCCCCTTCTTAGCTAGCGTTGTTAACATAACCACTCCTTATTAAGACTCTAACAACTACACACTCATTGATGCGCATAAAACTCAACACGCACACTTCCTGTTTTATCCACGCCTTTCATAACAACCTTGCGAGCGTCCAAGCTTGAACGCCCCAATGCAAACTCCACACGGACTTTACTATCAAGAGTCCACTCTATTTTTGGAGAGTTACTCCTATCAGAAAATGAAGCACACCCAGCAGAGTAAACCTGATACTCCCTGTCTTTTATCGCCACCTGCACATCCATTGTCTTATTGAAGATGACTATTTCGTCATAACAATAGGGAGAAAGCCCGCCACCACCTGAATAACTAACCAGTGCCGCAGTACTCCCTCCTCCTGGGGAGGGATAGAGTTTGATATAAGCCCCCTCTAACGAAAACGAAGCCGGCTTCAGATAAATCAGAAGAAGTACTGAATGCCAAGCGGCCCACCCAACCCCAAGGCAAAAAAAACTAAACTTTATTAATTTACCCACGCCTATACCTCTCAAAAAAAAACGATAAAAATGGCCGGTCATTTTTCCAGAGTTGAACTCACCCTCGAAAGCAAACCTATCCCCTCAACGCTCTCTAAAACTCTCATCCACATGCTGTTGCAGCGGACTCAGGAAGTACTCGATAACCCGCCGCTGATCGGTCTTCACTTCCGCGGTCACCGACATCCCCGGCGACAGCGCCACTCGCTGTCCATTGACCATCAGATGATCGGTGTTCAACCGAATACGACTGCTATAGATCAACCCGCGTTTTTCATCCTCGATGGCGTCGTTCGAGACGCTGAGCACTTCGCCGTCGACGGTGCCGTATTTGGTGAAGGTGAAGGTTTCGACCTTGACCGTGACCGGTTGGCCGGCGCGGACGAAGCCGACATCCTTGTTTTCCAGCATCGCTTCCACTTCGACCGGCTGATCCGCCGGGACGATGACCATCAACGCCTGGGCCGGGGTGACCACGCCACCGACGGTGTGGATGGCCAGTTGTTGGACGGTGCCGTCCACCGGGGCTTTGAGGCTGGTGAGGGTTTCCTGATAGCGGGCCTTGGCCAGTTCCTGAACCAGGCTCGCGGCTTTTTGGTTGGCCTCCTGTTGCAGGTCGAGCATGGCGCGGCGGGCCTGGGCGACAACACCCTCGCGCCGGCGTCGTGCCTCGCCCTGGGCGGCGGTGGATTGCAGGACGCTGGCTTGCTGCACGCTCAACTGACGTTGCAGGTCCAGTCGGGCCTGTTCCTTTTCCAGGTATTCATGGCGCGCCACGTACTGTTGCGCCAACAGCCGCTGGTAGTCCTCGGCCAATTGCGTGGCAATCGGCACGGTTTGTCGAAGGCTCGCCACCTGCGCCTGGGCAGACTGGATTTCGGCGCTGCGCTGCAGAATCTCGGCGTCCACCAACTCCAGATTGCTGCGGTACTCCTGATACTGACCCTGCAACCAGCGCTGGGCGCTGAGCACCTGTTCAGGGTTGGCGTTCTGAATGCTGTCCACCAGCGACGCGGGGGGTTGCTGGTGGTTGATCGCATCGAGCATCGCCGCGCTGCGTGCGGTGTCGATTCGTGCGCCCAGCAGATCACTCTGAATCCGTCTGACGTCGGCGTCCGCCGCCGTCGGATCGAGCTCGACTAACAACTCGCCGACTTTCACCGCCTGACCGTCGCTGACGTGGATCGCTCTGACCACCGCCGTTTCGCTGGATTGAATCAGCTTGGTCTTGCCATTCGGAACGATCTTGCCCGGCGCCACAGCGACCACTTCAATCTTGCCGACGCAGGCCCAGAGCAGCGCCAACACAGCGAAGCCCATGATGCTCCAGACAAATATTCTCGGCGCCGGATGCACCGGCGTGTCCTGCAACTCCAGCGCCGCCGGCAGAAACTGCGCCTCATGGGGTAGCCGATGTGGGCCGTCCGTACTTTTACGCTGGCGCCAGGAGTGTCGCCAGGCATGACGATAGCGCTGCAATAGCGAAGGGTGTGCGCTCATGGGAAATCGATCCTTGAATCCGGAATACAGTGAATGCCGCCGCGCCTGATTCAAGGCGCGGTCGACAAACGAGTGACAAACGATTGAGGGGCTACTCAGCCCTGCTGCATGCGGTGCAGACGCGAATAGTGGCCGGCCTGATGAGCCAGCAACTCGGCATGGCTGCCCTGCTCGACGATTTGCCCGCGGTCGACCACCAGAATGCGATTGGCGTCGCGCACCGCAGACAGTCGGTGCGCGATGATGATGACCGTGCGGCCGGCGCAGATGCTTTGCATGTTCTGCTGGATGATCCGCTCGGACTCGTAGTCCAGCGCGCTGGTGGCCTCATCGAAGATCAGAATTCGCGGGTTGCCGATCAAGGCGCGGGCGATGGCGACCCGTTGCCGCTGACCGCCGGAAAGCGAAGTGCCGTGCTCACCCACTATGGTGTCGTAGCCCTCGGGCAACTCCAGAATGAATTCATGAGCCCCGGCCATGCTGGCGGCGTGCATGACCGCTTCGAGCGGCGCGCCCGGATCGGTCAACGCGATGTTTTCGCGGATGCTGCGGTTGAACAACATGTTGTCCTGCAGCACCACACCGATTTGCCGACGCAATGATGAAACATCGGCCAGCGCCAGGTCCATGCCATCGACCAACACCCGGCCACGCTCCGGCACATACAAGCGCTGGAGCAGACGTGTCAGCGTACTTTTGCCAGACCCGGAACGCCCCACCACACCAATCACCTCACCGGCCGCGATCTGCAGACTGACCCCGCGCAGAACTTCGGACCCATCGGCGCGATAACGAAAATGCACCTGGTCGAACTCGATCTGCCCCTGGAGTGGCGGCAACGCGCTGCGGGTGGCCTGGGACAGTTCGGTACGGGTGTTGAGGATATCGCCCAGACGCTGCACCGAAACACCGGTTTGCTGGAAGCTGGTCCACAGCTGTGCCAGGCGCATGATCGGGCCGCTGACGCGCCCGGCGAGCATGTTGAAGGCAATCAGTTCGCCAACCGAAAGTTGACCATCGATCACCAATCGAGCCCCCAGCCAGAGGGTCGCCACGGTGACCAGTTTGCCGATCAGCGACACGCTTTCATTGGCGATGGTGGATAAGGTCTGGGTCTTGAAACCGGCAGCCACATAAGCGGCCATCTGGTTGTCCCATTTGCGGATCGCCTGAGGTTCGACGGCCATGGATTTCACGGTGTCGATACCGTTCACGGTTTCCACCAGAAACGCCTGGTTCTCCGCGCCACGGGTAAAGCTGTCCTGCAACCTGGCACGCAGCAGTGGCGTGACAAACACCGAAACCAGCACATACAAAGGCAACGACAGCAACACGATCAGGGTCAGCCAACCGCTGTAGTAAAACATCACCAGGATGAACACCAGGGAGAACAGCACATCCAGCAGCAAGGTAATGGCATTGCCGGTCAGAAAGCTGCGGATGTTCTCCAGTTCACGCACTCGGGCGACCGAATCACCGACTCGCCGCGCCTGAAAATACGCCAGCGGCAGGTTGATCAAATGCCGGAACAGCCGCGAGCCCAGCTCCACGTCGATACGGCTCGCGGTATGGGCGAATACGTAGCTGCGCAGACCGCTCAATGCGGACTCGAACAGCATGATGCCCAACAACCCGGCGGCGATCACATCGAGCGTGGTCAAGCCGTGATGCACCAGCACTTTATCCATGACCACCTGGAAAAACAGCGGTGTCACGAGGGCGAACAATTGCAGGGCGAACGACACCAGCAACACTTCGCCCAACAATTTGCGGTACTTGACGATGGCAGGAATAAACCAGGTGAAATCGAAACGCGAGGTTTCGCCAGGCAGCCCGGCCTCGGAGCGCACCAGCACCAGCTCGCCGGTCCAGCGTGCCGCCAACGCCTCGAAGGTGATGACTTCGGGGCGATCCGAGCGCGGGTCCTGGATCAGCGCTTTGCCTTGATCCAGCTTGGCGATGATGAAAAACGTTCCGTCGCCATTGGCCGCAATCGCCGGCAAAGGCGTACGGTCCAGCCGCGCGATGGTGGTGTTGACCGATTTGGCTTTGAGTCCCAGCTTGCGGGCAGCGAGCAACAGTTCGCGTTGGGTGAACACCTGATTCGTCGGAGCGAATTCGTGGGCCAGTTGTTCGGCAGACGCTGCCACCGTATGAAAACGGGCCAGCATGACCAGACACACGAGACCGGTATCTGGCGTGGGCGACTCAGCGCCCCTTCCTTGATCACTCATAAGCTTCCATGCACGCCGCATTGCGGCAAAAAATTCGTAGACCTTTCAACAGGTTGTAACAATTTTGAAACATTAGACATCAATACGCCATCATTTCCTGAGATTTATTTCACTCAGGCGTATGAATGAGCGATGGCTGCCCGCGACGCTTGATGATCAGAGTGCCTTGCGTTCCTGCGGCGGCAGGAAATCCCGATCCGGGTCGTAGTCCTTGGTCAGGTACATCGCAAGGTCGGTCAGGTCCACAGGACTCAAGGTCCCGGCCGCCTGCTTGAGTTTGAGCGTATCGATGATGTAGTTGTAACGAGCGTTGTTGTACTCGCGCACGGCGCTGTACAACTGGCGCTGAGCATTGAGCACGTCAGCGGTATTACGCGAGCCCAGATCACGGCCGACCTGATTGGCCTGAACCGAGGCCTGGCTGGAGCGAATCGTCTGTTGCCGGGCAATCACCTGCTCAATATCGGAATTGACGGCGCGGTAGAAATTGCGGGTGTTTTGCACGACTTCGCGACGTCGGTCTTCACGCTCGTCTTCACTCTGGGCCAGGCGTTCTGTCGCTTCACGCACTTGCGAGCGGGTCATGCCGCCGGCGAACAACGGAACGTTCAGCTCCAATCCGATGCTGCCTTGGGTGACATCGCCCCGGTAGCCATTACGCCCGAAGTCGGTCGGGTTGCTATAGCCGAAGCTGTCGTTGTCGCCCTTGCGCCAGGACGCCACCGCATCGACGGTCGGTGCATAGCCGGCCTTGCGCTGGCGGTTGGTCTGCTCGGCGGCAATCACGGCATAACTACTCGCCTGCAACGCAAGATTCTGACGTACCGCCTGACTCACCCACGTATTGGCGTCGTTGGGTGTCGGAAGCTCCACGGGCAGCTGATGTTGAATCCCTTCGATCGCCGAATACTCCTGACGCGTTAAACGAGACAGTGCCTCAAAGGCATCATCGACCTTGCGCTCGGCCAGTTTTCGGTTGGCGCTCGCGTTGTCGTAAGCGGCCTGTGCATCGAGGACATCGGTGATGCTCGATGCGCCATTCTCCAGGCGAGCCTGGGCCTGTTGCTGTTGACGCTTGAGCGCCGCTTCCTCGGCTTTGGAGGCTGCCAACAGATCCAGTGCACGCAAGGTTTCGAAGTAACTCTGTGCTGTCGTCAGCACCAGCCCCTGTTCTTTCGCGCCCAGTTCAAGTTCGGCCTGTGCTGTACTGGCGTGGGCGGCCTCGAGTTGGAACCAGCGATCGGCACGAAACAGCGGTTGATTCAGATTGGCCTGAAAGACCGTTGTGCTGCGGGTACGTGTCAGACTCGGCTCATCTCGTTGCAGCCGGACCGACTCCACCGTGCTTCCCGCATTGAGCGTGGGCAGTAGCCCGGCGCGGGCTTGAGGAACACTTTCGCGCCGAGCCTGGTAATCATGTCGCGCCGCAGAGAGCTGAGCATCGTGCTCAACGGCCTGTCGATAAACGCTCAGTAAATCGGCACGTTCCGGACTTGCGTCAGCCATCAGCGGGGTCGTCGCTACTGCAAGAATCAATAGCGGTGTGAAAAAACGGGTGGGATGAGTCATAACAATCCATGTTGCAATCTGATAAAACGATTCAGCTATGCTGATGAGGGCGCGCATCCTACGCCGAGCCCGAGGCAGCAACAAGAATGATTTGTAGCCACTGGCCATCATTCATGGAAAAGACACCGCTGACGGGCCTTGACCTCACGGCAGTGTCTGGCGATAAAAACCTTATCCGCATCACCCAATCCAGCGGGGTAGCGACATGACCACAGCAAACATCCTTGGCAACCTGTTCCCGACGGCCCGCGACATCCCGGAGAAATACCGCCTCGATGGGCAAACCGAACAACGCGAATACCTGGTCGATGGCGTTCTGAAAATCTGGAATGGCCCCTTGGCAGTGGTTCGCAGCCCGGTGTACCTGGCCGGTGAAAACGCTGATGAGCAAGTGATCCTCGGCAGCACACCGCTGCTCGACGCCGACACCGCGCTGACCGCCCTCGACGCCGCTGTCCGCGCCTATGACCGTGGCCAGGGCATCTGGCCAACCATGCGCGTGGCCGAGCGCATTCAGCATGTCGAAGCTTTCCTCACCCGCATGCGCGAACAACGCGAGGCGGTGGTCAAACTGCTGATGTGGGAGATCGGCAAGAACCTGAAGGATTCGGAAAAAGAATTCGACCGCACCTGCGATTACATCGTCGACACCATCAACGCCCTCAAGGAGCTTGACCGGCGCTCCAGTCGTTTTGAACTGGAGCAGGACACGCTCGGCCAGATCCGCCGCGTACCGTTGGGCATCGCCCTGTGCATGGGGCCTTACAACTACCCGCTGAACGAGACCTTCACCACGCTGATTCCGGCGCTGATCATGGGCAACACCGTGGTGTTCAAGCCGGCCAAGCTCGGCGTCCTGCTGATTCGTCCGTTGCTGGAAGCCTTCCGTGACAGCTTCCCGGCCGGGGTGATCAACGTGATCTATGGCAGTGGCCGCGAGACCGTCAGCGCGCTGATGGCCAGCGGCAAGATCGATATCTTTGCCTTCATCGGTACCAACAAGGCCGCCAGCGACCTGAAGAAACTTCACCCGAAACCGCACCGTTTGCGCGCAGCGCTGGGGCTGGATGCAAAGAACCCAGGGATCGTGCTGCCCGAGGTGGATCTGGACAATGCGGTCAACGAAGCCGTCACCGGCTCACTGTCGTTCAATGGCCAGCGCTGCACCGCGCTGAAGATCCTCTTCGTCCACGAGCATGTGGTCGACAGGTTCATCGAGAAATTCAACCATAAGCTCGCCTCTCTCAAACCCGGCATGCCGTGGGAAAGCGGCGTGTCACTGACCCCGCTGCCGGAGTCGGGCAAGGTCGATTACCTGCACGGCCTGGTGGACGATGCCGTCAGAAAAGGCGCCAAAGTGGTGAACGACAATGGCGGCCAGGCACGCGGCTCATTCTTCTATCCGGCCGTGCTGTACCCGGTGACCACCGACATGCGCGTCTATCAAGAGGAACAGTTCGGCCCGGTAGTGCCTATTGTCCCTTATCGCGACCTGGACACAGTGATCGACTACGTCCTTGAATCAGACTTCGGTCAGCAATTGAGCCTGTTCGGCACCAATCCCGTCGAGGTTGGGCGGTTGGTGGATACCTTTGCCAACCAGGTCGGGCGGATCAACATCAACGCCCAATGCCAGCGCGGCCCGGACACTTTCCCGTTCAACGGGCGCAAGAATTCGGCCGAAGGCACGCTGTCGGTGCACGATGCGCTGCGGACATTTTCGATCCGTACGCTGGTGGCGACCAAGTTCCAGGAGAGTAACAAGGAACTGATCAGCGACATTATCCGCGGACGGGACTCGAGTTTCCTGACCACCGACTACATTTTCTAGAAGGCACACTGAGGACAAACAGCGAACCCGATGACTGCCTTTCGATCGTCCCGACTGCCACCGTTGCTGCGCCAATTACTACGTCCGTTGCTGGACCCGTATCGGCGCTATCGCAACGCCAGACTGATCCACGCCGTGCGGGTGTCGCTTGGGTTGTTGGCGACGATTGTGCTGACCACCGGGATCAACCTGCCGCACGGTGAATGGGCGTCGGTGACCATGCTGGTGGTGATCGGTGGTTTGCAGCACCACGGCAATATCGGCAAGAAAGCCGCCGAGCGTGCTTACGGCACGCTGATCGGCGCTGGCGTGGGTTTGCTGCTGGTGGCGCAGCAGGTCTGGCTCGGTCTGCCATGGCTGACCTACTTCGGCATGTCGGTGGTCTGCGGTTTCTTCTCATACCACGCGATTGGCAAGGGTGGTTACACCGCGCTGTTGTCGGCGATCACCGTGTTCATCGTCGCCGGCCACGGCGACAACCCGCTGACCGATGGGCTCTGGCGCACGGTCGATATTCTCATCGGTATCGTCCTGGCGCTGGCCTTTTCCTTCGCGCTGCCGCTGTACGCGGTCTACTCCTGGCGCTACAAACTCGCCAGTGCCTTGCGCGACTGCGCGAGCATTTACAGCTGAATCATCCGTGGCCAATCGGTCACCGACGACCACTACCTGAAGATGCTGGGACGCCTCAACGGCATGATGGTGCAACTGCGCTCGCTGATGCCTTCAGTGTCCAAGGAAGTACGAATTTCCATGACCGAACTGGACGCCCTCCAGCGCAATCTGCGGATGTGCATCAGCACCCTGGAAATCCTCGCCAACACCCGCCCCGACGCAAGCGACGAACACGCCATGGCGCAGCTGCAACTGGCGCTGAAAACCGAGCACCGACAGATTCGCGTTTTACTGATTGGCATGGCCCGGGCGTTGCAATCCGGTGCGACACAACGCCTGGAACGCGACATCGACGAGGCAGCACCGCAGACCCGCATGGACTCCCCGGTCTACAGCGCTCTGGACGGTTACCGGTTACTGACCCGGCAACTGGCTGCCAACCTGAGTGACATGCGCCAGCGATTGGTGAAGACCGCGCCCCGTTGGAAAATCTGAGTTTGAGTTACTGCGTCACGACTTTACGAACGCCGTTGCCCCAGCCTTGTTGCATGCCGGCGGCCGCCAGCAGAATCGCGATTACACCGATCCATTGCAGCAGCTCCAGGCGATGGCCGAAGGCGAACCAGTCGACGAAAATCGCCGCAATCGGGTAGATGAACGACAGTGCGCCGGTCAGTGCCGTCGGCAGTTTCTGAATCGCGCCGTAAAGCAGCACGTACATCACGCCGGTGTGCACGATGCCCAGCGTCAGCAAACTGGCCCAGGCGCTGGATTGTTGCGGCAAGGCGGAAAAATTCGCCCAGGGCGCCAGCAACAGCACACCGGTGCAGACCTGAATCAGCGCAATCAAGTGCGGCGGCGTGCCCGTCAGGCGTTTGATCATCAGCGCGGCAAAGGCATAAAGCAGTGCGGCGCCCAGGGCCAGTGCAATCCCCAGCAGGTATTCACCTCCCCCCACACCCTGCTCGCCATGAGCACTGACAATTGCCAGCATCCCGAGAAACGAAACCCCCAGCCAAAAGAGCTTTTGTGCGGTGATCTTCTCGCCCAGAAACAGCGCCGCCAGGCCGACCAGCATGAACGGTTGCACGTTGTAGACCGCCGTACCAATGGCAATCGAGGCCCGGGAATAAGAGGCAAACAACAGCACCCAGTTACCGACAATCGCGACCCCGCTGAGCACCGCCAGCAGGAACGTGGTGCGGGTCAGAATACCTGGGCGCAGGAAGCCGAACACTGCGCAAATCAGCAGCAAGGTGGCGGCACCGAACACACAGCGCCAGAACACGACGTCCAGCACGGGCTGGCCGGATACCAGCACGAACCATCCGATGGTCCCGGAAATAAGCATGGCGGCGGTCATTTCCAACGAACCACGGCGCAGTGTTGTATCCATGATCAGGCTCCTCGATATGAGCCCAAAGTATGCCAATCCCTTGCCGCGCTACTCCAGCGTCAAATGCAGGCTAAACTGCGGGTTCACCTTTTTTATCAAGGCAGATTCAAGCATTTGCCTAATGGGGCTTTACATGACTGACGACATTGACCAACTGCTGATCGCAGCCCTCATGGAAGACTCCCGACGCTCGCTCAAGGCCCTGGCACAGATCAGCGGCCTGTCATCGCCCAGCGTCGCCGAGCGCCTGCGCCGGCTCGAAGAGCGTGGCGTGCTCAAGGGGTATACCGTTGAGATCGATCCAAAATGCTTCGGCTATCAGCTGCAGGCCATCGTCCGCATCCGTCCGTTACCGGGCCAGCTGCAGAATGTCGAACGGCAAATCCAGGCCATCCCCGAATTCACCGAATGCGACAAGGTCACCGGCGATGATTGCTTCATCGCGCGCCTGCACGTGCGTTCGATGGAACAACTGGACACCCTGCTCGACCGCCTTAACAGCTATGCAGAAACCAATACCGCGATCGTCAAGAAGACCCCGGTGAAACGGCGGTTGCCGCCGATGGCGTGAGTGCTGATTTGTTCCGAACGGCGTAGGCTGAGGGTTTTCCGGCGAAGGATTGGCGGTATGAAGACTCGGGCAATGTTATTGGCGGTGCTGATGCTCGCCGGGTGCGGCACCATCCAGACAGTGGTGCGCCACGACGATGTGGCCATAAAGAGCCTCAAGGAGCAGAAAAGCTACTGCGGCGCCATCCCCCGAATCTACAGCGGTGTGACCTACGATTTCTGCACACTGAATGCTCCCCTGCACTCAGGTATCGATGAGCAGGACCACAAAAACGCCACGCCCGTCGTTCTGATCGATGCCCTCATTTCCGGCACACTCGACACCCTGCTGTTGCCCTACACCGTTTACCGACAACAGACCGACGGCAGCATCATCGTCTCCGAATGAGCCCTGCCCGAATGCCAGGCAACAAAAAACCCGCCGTAGCGGGTTTTTTGCTCAAGGCTGGCGATCAGTCATCGCGGCTCATGATGCCGAAAATCTGCAACAAGCTGATGAACAAGTTGTAGATCGATACATACAGGCTGATGGTCGCCATGATGTAGTTACGCTCGCCGCCATGAATGATGGCGCTGGTCTGAAACAGAATGCAGACCGAGGAGAACAGCACGAAGCCCGCGCTGATCGCCAGTTGCAGACCGCTGATTTTGAAGAACATGCCCGCCAGCGTCGCGCCCAGCAGGACGAAGAAACCAGCGGTGATGAAACCACCGAGGAAGCTCATGTCCTTGCGGGTGATCAGCACATAGGCCGACAGACCACCGAATACCAGTGCGGTCATCGCGAAGGCCGAGCTGACCACTTCAGCGCCGCCTTGCATGCCCAGGTAACGGTTGAGAATCGGGCCCAGCAGGAACCCCATGAAACCGGTCAGGGCAAACGCCGACACCAGGCCCCAGGCCGAATCACGGAGTTTGTTGGTCAGGAAGAAAAGCCCGTAGAAGCCGATCAGCACCACAAACACGTTCGGGTAACCGACACGCATCTGCTGAGCGACGAACGCCATCACACCGCTGAATGCGAGCGTAAGGGCGAGTAAGCCGTAAGTGTTGCGCAGGACGCGGCTAACCTCTAGCTGCTCAGCCTGCACGCTGTTATTAACTGCGTAATCCTGTTCGCGCATGGCGACACTCCTGTTGGTTTGAAACGTTCAGTCGCAAAGATCATAACAGACGCTCTGTAACAAGCTATGCAGAGAGTTTGACAGTGTGTTTCATTCAGGTATTATGGCGCCCGCAACGCAATACGGAGGTGTGGCCGAGTGGTTTAAGGCAACGGTCTTGAAAACCGTCGACTGTAACAGGTCCATGAGTTCGAATCCCATCGCCTCCGCCATATTTGTACGTTAGAGCCCTGATTATTCAGGGCTTTTTCGTTTCTTGGGTTTGAGAATCGGCGCTGTTTTTTGAGAGCGTTACAAAACTATTTGGCAGCCGTTACAAAACTTTCCGCTTTTGCCTCCTCTCCGGCGTCCTGCCGACCGCTTCATTTCCCAATATGTGTCACAGCATTTCCGCTGCTACGATGCCCTCCTTTCATGGAGGAATCGCGATGCCAAATTCAGACCTGCTCCCTTCCCTGCTGTACAAAATCAATGAAAACCAACTCGCCCTCGAAGCAGCCATCTTGGAGCTGTCGAACTGGGTTGAAGCGCGCGGCTCAGCCGACGTTGCCGACAACGTTCGCGGCGCCTTGGACACCATCGACAAGAACGAGGAGTTCATCAAAATGACGCTTGCGGTGCTGATGACGCCCGAGTGACTGCAATCGGTCAGAAATACCACGCTCGCCCCCTAGCACCCCATGCTGGGGGCATAAAACACCTAACCTATTGTTTTTAAATGGATATCCAACCTATTTAGTTGAGCAAAACACCCTCACTTTTGTGCTTATGCAAACGAGAAACCGTAGCCTCCAGCGGTGGTTTTGCGCACTAACCTCCCCGGCGTCCTGCCGACCGAACACAATCCCTCCTCCCACACCACCACAAATGAACTCGCCTCGCGAATGGGTCAACCACACCAGACGCTCCGCGCCAGGCTCGAACGCCAAGACGGTACGGACCACGCAATCGGCGGTCATTGACCGGCAGCCAACCTAAAAGCTGTAAAGATTGTTGAGCGCGACTTCTGCTTGGGGCATTCTTCGCGACGCAAATTTACATGGACGGTAACATTTGATGCGCTCTTCACCTATGGACGTGCCTATCCCCTGCGCCTGCACGCTCGATACCTCGCATCATCCCAGCGGCCTGAAAACCTCGTTACGCCTTTATGGACTGGTTCGCATCGTCGGATTCAGCGACACGCATGCGAGCGCGCCGGTTGAAATTCTTTGCGCAGCGTCCGGCGAAGGCAAGACGATCCAGGCCTTCGTTTCTAGGCTGGACGCCGAGTTGGTCGCCAGGTCAATGCCTGGCACGGGCTATCGCGTCGTACCGCTGGCGCAATTCGACCCCACTGGATTTATCCAGCAACACCAGGGTTGGCTGACCGTCCACATCACCTGTGGTTTTTCCTCGCAGCGCGACACGTTACGACTTGCAGATGGTGACTTGCCAAGCTTGGGCTGGTTTATCTATGCCCAGACAGGTCCCTGGAGTCCGGGGCGCTTTATCCACTGGGGCGAAGAAGTCGCCGAGATATTGCTCAGTGCCTACCGCAGCGTCGGCATGCCCAATTACAACGCCTGGCTCAACCAGCTTGATGGCAATTCCATTCAGGCCATGGACAACTGCGTCGAAATCGCCTGGCAGGCGTTGTTGGCCTGCCGCCCCATGCGCGAAAACCACCGAGTGCTGTTCAACCCAATCGATGAGTGCTGGCGATTTTCCGACTCCCCCATCGACCACTATTACCCCATTTAAAGCCTTGAAAAGGAACTTCCCATGAGTGGTAAACCGGCTGCCCGAGTAACAGATCCTACCAATTGCCCGCTTCCGGGGCATGGCACGAATCCGATTGTCACCGGCTCCCCCAATGTGAACTTCGATGGCCTTGCCGCCGCTCGAATGACCGATAAATCCGCATGCGGTAGCCCGATCACGGGCGGCGTCAGCGCTACTGTTTTCATCAATGGGCTGAATGCGGCTACTCAAGACAGTACCGGTGGTCACGGCAACGTGGTTATGGGTGGGTCCGGCACGGTCATTATTGGCGACACCTTCGTACCAGCCCCCTTCAGCGGCCTGCTGCCGATGCCAGTGCACTTCAGCGACAAGTTCAGACTAGTTGACCAAGACTCGGGCGAGCCTCTACCCAATCTTGATTACGCCATCCAGCGCGCTGACGGCAGCATAGAGCACGGTGTAAGTGATTCGATGGGGTATACGCATCTGGTGAGTTCGCACCTGCCCGAAACAATCGAACTGTTTCTGGAGGACTAAGGCATGGCAGCAGATGCTCTTCATACAACCGACTGCACACCGTGCTCCCCAGACCAAAGAACAAGTTTCATTATTTCTGTTTTCCCAAAGGGGCAGACAGAGAGCGTCAAAATCTATATTGGTGACTTTCATCATGGCTGAAGTGGTTAGCAAGAATGGCAGAAAAATGTCTCCCGTAGCCACCAGAGCGGTGACGCCCGTCAAAGACGCCACTCCAAAAACTGTATTGCTGGACGCCAGGAAACAGATAAGGCGGGCCGAGAATGAAGAGTATTTGAAGGATAAGAACGTGAAGGCATTTTTGGTTGCCATTGCCGAATCCGAAGGCGGTAGCTACCACGCGAAATATGGTTATGGCTGGGCACCGGGTTTTCAATCCGGGAAATGGACTTTCACCGATGAGTCCACCCATCCGGGGGCCGGTTACGGCGGAAAAACTACGGCATCGGGCATGTATCAAATTACCATTGCCACTTGGAGCGAGTATGCCGGAAAGATGGGACTCACCGACTTTACGCCTAATACACAAGACCTTATCGCGGTCGACATTCTGCGCACCCTCGGTGTGATCGACAAGATCAAGACCGGCGACATCCCGGGAGCAATGCCGAAGGCGGCAACGAGGTGGGCGGCACTTCCCGAAGGGCCTGGTAAGAAAAATCATTATCCGCCGCAACCATATGCCGAGTATCCAAAGTTTTTGGAGAGCTACAAATCGGCTGGAGGGACTGTCAAATGAAGTTTTCAATCCTCGCGCTCGTCGCACTTTATTGCATTGGCACCAGCGCAGCGTTTGCGGATGGCTCGCAGGCGACAAGCGATAGGCGCGGGCCGGCAGGCATCGCCGTCGGTGAGCCCCTGGCCGCGGCCAGGGCCAAGCTCATCAAACAAGGATGGAAGCCGACGCGGATGCATACCACCGACGGCTATGAATATAGTGGCGTGGAGCGTGAGCTGGCTGCACACAAGTACTACGAGGTCGATGTCTGCTCTTTTGATAGCTCGCGTTGCATCTTGTTCTACTCAAAGAACGGCGTTTGCCTGCGCGTAGACACTATCGGGGAGCAATTCAATGACATGACGGTTACGCGATGGGCCAATGAGTGTCCTGACGCGCCTCCAAAACCAAGTAAGCGCGGCGCGGGCTAGCGACCGACCATTGCCGAAAATTGCAGTCATTCCGCCTCAGTGTGATACCCCCCTCACATACGCCTGGCACGCAGCCAGAGCAGTTAGTCCTTTGTCGCCGTCTCCGGTGATGCCGATAATTCGTTGAGCATGCGCTGGGTCAAGTCGGGCGCGCGCGCCTCCATGAACCACGCCGCCGGCGCCGGTAGCGGCTGGCACTGCGCAACCACTGGCTGAATCCGCTGCGTCGAGGAGGACTGACAGCCGTAGATCGGAAGTAGCAAGGCGATCGCGCAGACGAGCCTGGTCTTTTTGAGCATTGGTCAAAGCCTCATAGTGGGTTTGGTTGCTGGCCGCCAGGCGCTGCTCGAGCGCAAGGCGTTTGTCCTGGTCGGCCCGTTGTTGGGCGGCAGCCGCGTTGCTGATGGCGTTCAGGTCGTCCTGATGCAGGCCGGCCTGCTCGGCAAGCTGCTTTCCGTAACGCCAGTCCTGAACCTTCCATGTGCCACCGGCGGTGGCCAGCAGCAGCGCGAGCACACCGGCAAGCGCCGCCTTCAGCGCGCCGGGGCTCACGGAACATCCTTAAAGAAGACGTGGTGCCCAAGCTTCAGCGTCTGCTTGGCCTTCGCTGCCCAGACCGGAGCCTTCGGCATCGTGGTCGCGTAATAGTGCGTGGCCCCGTCGGTGGGATCTGCTGCAGTACCGGCGATCACCTGGTCAGCGGCTTTCTGCGCCTGGGCGAACTGCCCGGCCGGGATCGGCTTCGCGCCACTGAGATAGGCGAAGTTCGGATCGTTCTTGTTCCAGCAACTGAACTGGTACGGCTTCAGGCACACGCCGGTGTAGCCCTCGCCCCACCAGGAGTTGGCCTTGCCGTCATTCACGCGGTTGCGGATCGTCCAGGCAACGGCGATCTGGCCGGCCGGGCCTTCGCCGCGAGCCTCAGCCCACAGGGTACGGGCGAGAATGTCGCGGTCTTTATCGGTAACGGTCATCACTTTTCTCCAGGCAATAAAAACCCCGCTCAGTGGCGGGGTTCTCGGATAAAATTCATTTGCTTACGGTGAATTGGCGTGCGCTCAGACTCTGATCTGGCCACTGCTACCACACTCTTTTTTAATACAGGGATAGGTTATGAAAAGTGCAATGGTTGCCAGCATCTTGATGGTGCTGACTCTTTCAGGATGCGGCGGAACCTTCTCCCAAAAACCCGACGGGCAGAAAGGTTTCAATGCAGTTTCTTGTGGCGAACCTCCGGTGAATCAGCCGGGTTGTTACCAGAATTACCCGTCACCTTGGAAATGACTCGACCTGAAGTTCGCTTTACGAAACTAGCCGTACAACTGAGTGATGGACCTCACTTTTCTCCAGGCATAAAAAAACCCGCTCAAGGCGGGTATTGGTGTTCGATTGGGGGTCAGACTTCGGCGGCAGGTACGTCTGTCATTACGGGCATCTCTACCGTCGGCGCATCCGGTACCAGGATGTGCAACGTGATCATGTGCTTCAGATCATAGGGCTGGCCGTCCTTGGTGACCGTCACCGTCAGCAGGTCGTCCGCGAAGTCGATATCCACATCGGCCCGGCTGTCCATCTGGTTCACCGTGTAGCCCCATCCGACATCTACTGGCGGAAAGGGAACCATTCCCAGTGAACCGGTTATTACATACACACCTTTTGATTTGCGATACGAATCCACATCGGTAGATCCATTGGAAACAAGGTCGTATTTCGCCCCGGTTGCGCCGAGAACGTTGATTGCTGCTCTTGCCATAGTTAGATCGCCTTCAATGTGCCGTCAGTGGCACGGGTGGTGTTGCCGGTGTGGTAAATCTCCCGCGTCAAGGCAGTAGCGTAATCACCTGATCGAAAGAAAATGCGTCCTGTAAAAGCCAGCATAATCTGCGAGCCATAGTTGCCGCCGTTCCACCCCAGGTTGAGAATTGTTCCTGAGTCACCAGTGACAATAGGAGCGCCAGCGGTTGTGTTGTTCCAAATTTGGAACGAATTCCCCCAGGTGTTGGTTGTTGACGCAAGTGGCGAAAACCTGTCGCCGACGATCATTGCTTGGCCAGGAGCCGAACCAGTATTTACGGTCGAGGCAGTTCCCAAGCCAAGCCCGGATCGCGCAGCAGCCTGGGTTTTGCCACCCGTCCCGCCTTTCTCCACCGGCACCACGTTTTCAGTCGAGACCGAGCCGAGGCCAGCCAGCGTCGAGCCCCACTGCTGGATAATGCTCTGCGCCTGATCGGCAAGCTGCTTCACGTACCCCTGAATCGGCGCCACCGTATAGCTCGCACCGGCGGCCGTGGGGCCGGCATACGGTGGAAAGATCGCCAGCACTGTTGCACTGGCGACGTTGGTCACTTCGTGCAGCGCGCCATTTGGACCGATGAATGCATCGCCCACCCGGCTGTTCGACGCGAAGTCGGTGCCCACGCCAGTCACGCTCGTTGAGCCGTTGGTGACCGTTACCTTTCCTTCTCTGTACCAGGGCATAGAGTTTTCCTTAATTTAGGCAATAAAAAACCCGCACTGGGCGGGCAAAATTGAATGAGGCGAATCAGTTGAATGGGAATGGGTAGTTTGTCGTGTTGATAACAAGCGCAACCGGATATCGGTCTATGGCTATCTGGTAAAAATTTGGTGGGCGTGGAGTACCGGGACCAATAATAGGGTATGCCTCTGGAGTTCCACCGGCAGGACCGAACATGAACGTTATTCCTCCTACATAGCCTGCGCACCCCTCAACACCATCGTACTGGTATACGGGCCTGCCGACGCCGACAGGAGGAAAGTCTAGGATCTTGCATCCCCTAGACCAAGGTAGGAAGGCAGCAAACTCAACTCCTGCGGCAATAGGTATATCAACAACAAATGTAAGTTGTGCCGTCAGTCTATTAACTGGGAGTTGCTGCCTAACAAACCGCCCGCCAACGTATGCGAGACTATTCAGTGGAGGGTACTGCGAACCCTGACCGCCCTGATATGGTGGGGCCTGAATTGCCGCTATAACATTTAGCGGCGGCTGCAATGAGTTGAATGTTATACGGCCGTTGTCGCTATACGTCTTAAGGAACGTAGATCCCGGCATATTATCTGCCATCAGATCAAAGCAATAGAACTTTGTTGATGGATCTGAATTGACGTAGTAGAAGGTTGTGGCGTTGCCTGATACTAGGGTTCCGTTGTAGCAACCCTTTCCAACTATGAACACAATTGGTGATACGGCATTATATACTGTAAATCCATGCAGCTGATCTGCCCAGTCAGCTGATGCTGTAGCCCCTGACCTTGTCCAATTCGCACCATCATTAGGATCTAGCTGCGCAGATCTAAGTGTTCGCCTAAGCCATGACTCAATATATTGCATATTCCCGCTTTTTACCAAGCCACAGCATATAAGGTTAGTATCAAATAGAATTGCCCCATCATCTTTAAATGCTTGAAAAGTTGACATTCAGTAATACCCGTAAAAAATTCGGCAATTTACTGCAAAAAAACCCCACCCGTTTGTTGCAAAAGCATACCTCCAAGAGAGTGTTCCTCCTGATAGCATTACTCCGGGCTTTTTACCGCTATCTCTCTGAGTGTCGACTAGTGAAACGACAATAAAAAATGGCGTCTTCCCCGCTGGCGGTGGAAGTATTGCTATTGATCCGCTAACAGAGTTGGTATCTACGAAGCCCTGCAACTGGCTTAGGTTCATGGTCATGTCTACCAAAAGACGCCCGGAGGCGTCATAGGTGGTTAGTCCGGTCATACGCTAAGGTTGATCGCTAGGTTTCCGTTCGGGTGATACAGCCTCACGGAACTGTTATTGATCGCCAGCCGACTCTGCCCTGCGCCCTGTCCATTCATCTCAAACCCTCCATTTTTGAAAATTGCCCAGCCGGTCTGCCCCCACACGTAGTTGGTTGAGCAAATGTAATCGCCGATCTTGGCGTTGGTGATGGTGCCGTCCTGAATGAACGCGTCCCGAATAAACGTCTGCCCGCCCGAGACTGCAAACGGTGAGACGGGCGTGCCGTTGGCCAGGTTCAGCAACATGAAGGTGTCGGCCCTGACGACGAACTGGGACGACACCCCAGATGGATCGACCTGAAGACCGAGCCCAAACGATGCGGCGTACTTTTGACCGCCGGCGGTGGTCTCCATCTTCACCGACCACAGCGTCTCCATCTTGCCCTCGACGGTTGCCTGGGCCTTGGAGACCGTCTGTACCGCAGCAGTGTTGCCATTGATCGAGGCCTGCAACTGCTCCGAGCGCTCTACCAGGGCTTTGTCCGCCGAGGCCAAGGCGCGGGTTTCCTGCGCAAACAGCGCCGTGCTCTGCCAATCCTTGATAACCCCGGATAAAGCACCATCACCGCTGTCATCCCGGCCTAGGGTGTACACCGCGCGCACGGTGTTCTTCACACCGGCAACCGCCTCATCAGTAGCCGCCTGAGCCGTCTCGACCTGCTGAATATCCGCTGCGTTGCCGTCGACGCCGGCCTTCAGTTGATCCAGGCGTTCGGCGGTGGCCAGCTTGTCCGTCGCGACCACGGATTCCAGCGAGCGGATGCCCGCCTTGTTCTCGCCCACCGCCGCATCCAGTGCCGTGGTGCGCTCGACCTGCGCCAGGTTGTCGGACGCCTGAACCTTCACCTGCTGCGCAAACGAGGCGCTGACCTCCCAGTCGTTGAGCGCTCCGGCCAGTGATGCCGAGCCGTCATCGGCGCGATACGCCGCCCGCAGCGACTGCAAGGCCGTTGCCGACGCGGTGACCTTGCCGTCCACCTCGGTGATCTTGGTGGTGTCGAGCGCCACCTGTTCGGCCAGCGCGTTGGCGGATTGCAGCAGGGTTCCGACATCCGTCCAGTAAGTGGCGTTCGGTGGCGCTGCATCCACCGGTACCGCGCTGATCGCCTGGTACAGGTGCTGGCCTTGCCGAACGATCTCGCCGGCGACGTAGGTCTTGGTCGGGTCATACGCCAGGGCATCGGTGACCTGATCGATCAGCTCTGCCAGCTCCGCCTTGGCCTGGTCCAGACGATCATTCACCGACCCCGGACCAGTGCCATCGATCAACTCGATGCGGTCGAGCAGGTGCTTGCCCAGCTCCGACTCGGTGAGTTTACCGACCAGCATGTCCAGCACTGGCGAAGCGTCCGAACTGGCCTGCCCCATCACCCCATTGCCAGCTGGATAGAATGGCCCGACGTTGCCGGTCCGATCGATCAGCCGCGCCCAGAAGAAGAACGTCGCGCCCGCCTTCAGGCTCTGCATCGCGTAGTCGTTTTGCGGGTACACCAGATCCGCCAGCTTGGTCGCTGCCTCCTGGTTGTTGGTCGACCCGTACCAGATCTCTGTGCGCTGGGTATCCTCGGCGCCAGCGGGAAAGCCCCACTTGAGGCCGATGCCGAACAGCAGGCTGCTGGTGTTCAGGTACGACACCGCCGGCGGCAAGCCCTCCTTGCCCTTGAGTTGGGTCAGGTTCGAACTCTTCCAAATCGACGAGATGTCGAAGGCGCTCACCGCCCTCACTCGGGCCAGATAGGCGCCAGCATAAATGCCAGTCACATCGACACTGGTCGAGCCCGTGCGCTGCACCTTGATCCAGTTGCCGCTGTCCTTGCGCCATTCCACGTCATAGGCCACGGCGCCGGTTACAGCAGGCCAGGAGATGTTCATGGTGCTGATCGCAATACCCTGATCGACCGAATAGTTCGAGGACAAGGTGACGCTGGCCGGCGGCGATACGACGGTAATCGGAATCACGCTGATCGGTCGTTCTTCCAGGCGCGCGCCGGTGTCGATGTGCGCGAACTTGCTCGGGTCGTACTGCACGGCCGAGATTTCGAATACACCTGGCTCTGGCCGCGACACGCTGGTCACCCGGTACAGCGGAATGGCCAGGTCGTCGGCATCCAGTGCCCACACCAGCTGCGGTTCAGGCGCCGCCGAATAAGCGACGGTCACGGTGACCTTGCGGCCGCTGACCAACTGCACCGTCCGGCCCTCGCACTTACCGTTCGGCAGGTTGAGAATCAGCCGGTCACCGGCCTTGGCTTGAGTATCGCGGTCCAGGGTGATGACGCGGCCGGACACCGTCGCAATCCGCCCACCGACGGCACGGCCCGCCAACAGCTCGTCCGCCACGGGGATCACGTAGCCAGGCAGCGGAATGCGACCATCGAGACCCACCTTGAACGAGATACCGCGGTCCTTCGAGTTTGTCAGCAGCGCCCACTTACCGCGGCGCTGTGCCTCCGACTCGCGAGTGCAGCCGATCGCACTGATCTCCAGCGGATTGTCGCCGTATCGCCGTTGCAACTTGGTATCGGTAACCGCGGTGACGTCCGTGTCGTAGTTGTTCGCCGGGTTGTCGTAGCTGATCAGTGCGCGGCTGTACCGGGTGCGCTCCGACGCACTCGAGTAGGTGAACTTGCCGTCGATGACATTCGCCCGGGTGTAAGCAAAATCGAAGTCGGTCGCACGCGGCATGTCGGACAGAGTGAAGACTTGGCCTTGAGCCCAGTAGGTCATGCCGCGGTAGATCGCGGAAATGTCGCGGAGCAGCGACCAGGCGTCGGCTTTACCCTGCAGGTTCAGGTTGCAGATGAAGCGTGGTTCTTGGCCACCCTTCCCGTCCGGTACCAACTGGTCACAATATTGGGCGATCCGGTACAGCTCCCACTTATCGACCTGCCAGGGTTTGATGCGCCGGCCGAGGCCGAAGCGGTCGTTGACGGTGATGCCGTAGGTGACCCAGGCCGGGTTGTCGGTCCAAGCCAGCTTGAAGGTGCCGTCCCAGATACCAATGTAACTGCGACTGTCCGGATCGTAGTTGCTTGGTACCTGCCACTTGCGGGCCCGGCAGTCCACGGTAACTGCCGGGATGTTGCGGAACTGCTCGGCCGAAAACTCGATGTAGAGCAAGGCGGTGTTCGGGTATCGCAGCTTGGCGTCGATCACCTCGGTGAATCCGGCGATCTGCATGGTGTCAGCGATTTTATTGTTGTTCTGGTTGGGTGTGAGACGAGTCACGCGGATCAGCCAGCCGCTGGACGCCGCTGGCAGATCGATGCGGCGGGTACGCTCGTAGGTGCTGGTGGTTTTCCCGTCTACCGCCTCATACAGAGCATCCATATAGCCGCCGCCATCAGTGGCCACCTCGACCTTGTATTCAATTCGGTAGCCGTTGACGTTGCCGTTGGAGTCCACCGATTGCAGCATTGGCCAGGCAAAGCGCAGGCGTACGGCCGAAAGCTCGGTGTTACTGATCGCACGAACCCAGGGGGTGCCACTGCGCAGCTCGATGCCGAGGGAAGTTTCATTTTCGACCGAGGGGATACCCTGGATATAGCCCTGCTCAACTGAGCCGCTGCGGTACTCCCACTTCACATTCGGGAAGTTCATGTTGCCCTGTGGATCTTGCAGCGGCGTGTTGTCCAGGTAGATGTCCTGCGCGGTCGGGTTTCCGGCGAATTCACCCTCGCCAACGGCGATCAGGATCTTGGCCATCGCCACCGAGCGCAGACTGTCCGGCGCTTCGATCGGGGTCTTGGGCTTGTCCGATCCGCCCTTGGCGCCGTAAATGTCGATTTGTTGTGCTGCGCCCATGCTTTTCTCCAGGCAATAAAAAACCGCCTCATGGGCGGCTGCGGTGTTTGGTGAGTTGCCTACATCTGGTCTTCGGCGTAGATCGCGGCGCTGATGATTGCCCCACCCCAACGGCGTTTGCCGATACAGAGCGGTACAGGGTTACCCGACGCCGTGGTGTTCTTGGCGCTGCCGAAGGCGTAGCCAGGGGTGTTTTCTGGGGCGGCGCTGGTCTTGAGGCCTTTGGGCTGGGGGCTGAGCATTTGGATTACGCCGCCGGCGACCATCGCAATACCCGCGCCAATCAGTGGGGCACCAAAAGGGGTTGTAGACAGAAACGTACCAGCAACTATCAAAATTGCCCCGACTATCGTCTGGAGAATTCCAGCGCGTTTGCTGCCAGTGATTATTGGAGCAATGCGAATGTCTCCATCTCCTCCATAACCGAGCTCTTTCTCCTTAAGGTTCTTTGATCCACGGAAGATGGCGAACTCCATTCCTCTAGACTTTGCATTGGATATGAAGCGTTCGAAACCAGGGATTTGGACACACAGCGCCTTTATCGCTTCAGCCGGCGAGCGTACGGACAGCCTGAAAGAACGACCAAACTGCCGAAGGGCACCGTACAGCTTGATCGTGGTTAACGGTTGGTACTCTATTGCTACAGTCGACATCACTTTTCTCCAGGCAATAAAAAGCCCCCGTAGGCGGCGATTGTGATTGGTTACTCGTAATCCACATAAGGACTCAGATAAAACCCACTCATATCCACGCTCAGTCTGAAAAGGCTCTCTTGATTTGCCTTCACGCTTGCTGAGATGGTTCTAACTGCGGCACCGCCGCACAAGCCTGAGTTGGCAAGACCTGCTCCAACATTAACCGCGCCTGCAGGCACGAGAAATGTTGCTCTTTGCCCTTGACCAAGCTTGGCCGCCTTGCGCCCATCGATGTAAAACACCAAGTCGCAACCAGACCCAACAGCCCCGCCATCACGAACCACAGTGATTTTTCCTGATGGCTCAGCTGGCTTAGTCTGGAAGCCGTAGATTTCATCCCTTGGAACCGGCGTTGCATCTCGTACTGAAATAGCAGACGAGGCGCACCCCGCCAGCATCGCCACCGCCCAAGCTCCTACGAGCAATTTCATGTCGTTCCCTCGTTGAGATTTGGCGAGACTTTAGCATTGGGTGGGCGGAAACGAAAAAGCCCAGCGGGTGGGCTGGGCTTAAGTACGCAATCGCAATGGCGGCCACTTACTTTCTTGTGGTCTTAATCTCGCCAGAACTGGCTGAGTTAATGACGGCTTTCTGCTCGCAAATCGCGGCAGTTGCGGCTATCCGATAGACCTCTCGTCTTTCCTCCACGGACCCGTGGCGGAAAAAATCAGACATCGTCGAAGAGCCAGAGGCCTTCGTCGTAACGTCTGCCACCTTTTCGCCTTTCATTGGGTTACTCCGTTCAAAATATTTTCAAGCTCTTCGTGAGCATAGGGCTGGTTGACGAACCCGTCAATTTCGTCGGCTGAAAGGTCGATGCCGATGTCAGCGTTTTCGCCATCGTTATCCTTGATGATCACGTCTACCTGCAACGAGCCTTCGAATTGTCGCTTGAGCGCGCAAACAGATACTTTTGCTGCGTAGAACTGTCTGACAAACTCAGGGCAAGGAATGTTCCTTCCGTCCTTTTTCTCCCTGGCGAGCACAAATTCCCAAGCGAGTTCAGGCCGCTGATACACGTAAATGATCTGTGCCGACCTGTTTACCTTATCAAGGGCTCGCGCGATATTTCGCCGCGCGACCTCAAGGTTTGCAAGCGTCCCGTCCAGCAGGAAGGATTGTCGCTGGTTGTAGACTAGGTCTATGGTTCGCTCAACAAACTTTGTCACTCCACGCTGGAAAAGGCTAGAGTTTCGGCCTGTGTACTCGGGGAAGTAATCTCTGAAGTCGTCTGGATCAATTCGCAATGCCCTCGATCCGCGGGCCTGCATCACCTCAATGAAAGCCTTAGACACCTCGGTCTTCCCAGCACCTGGAGATCCAGCCATGAATACGGAAACAGGGTATTCATCACCGGGATAGGTATTTAAACACGTCAGCTCGCGCGTGACTCGAGTTCGATTTTCCTTTGCAAACTCCAGCGCACGATCAGAAATTTCCTGCTCTTCCTGGGTCATGGTCTCATCCTTCACGAGAACCCGGACTCTAGCACTCTATACCCTGTCCAGGCATCCAGCATGGATGGAATGCCAGTGGCGTGAATGGATCCGACCATAGTAGCGTTCGGACACCATCAATAACTTATGTGCGCCAAAAATGACCCCAGAAGAAATTGCCGACCAACTTGAAGCTCAAGCCGGCGTAAATGTCGCTGTCATTGAAATCCTCAAAAGGCTTTCCTCGACGATTACGGTAAGGCTCCCTTCAGATTTCCGATCAGATTTTCAGGAATTAATTGCCGACCTTTCTAGAGACGAGGTAGTCACACAGGAACTCTCAGGGCTACAAAAAGAGGCATTCGACGAAGTAATAGATGCTGTCGCATCAACCATCGAAGACACCAACAAAAGCTTTAGCAGATAGAGGATTTCCGAGTCCTTTGCCTGCAAGCCCAAGGACTGGGATTGCGCCAATTTCGGCGCGGACAACGCAAGGAAAGTGAAATGAGTGACAAGAAAGTACTGAGTTCATTCGAGACGGGCACGCTCGCCGCGATCACCCTGATAGGGACCGCACTCGCAACGCTAGACGTATCGAAGCGCACGCTAATCAGCGATGCCGCGCAGTCTCTTATCGAAGAGCTGCCTGTTGATCGCGAGTACGCGGACGGCTCCTCGGGTCATCAGCTGGCACTTCGAGCGCTGATAAAAGGCTTGCACCCAACTCAGTCGTCGTAATCTGACGACTAAGCCACTGCAGCACCTTCCCTGCGTCGCGATGACCAGGGAAGCGGTCATCTGTCATGCCGCTTGATTCCTCTTTTTCTTTGCTCATGCGAGCCTCCTGCGACTTAGCCGCATCATGTGGTTGTTTGTGCATCTTTGTGCCTGAGGATCAGGCGTGTACGGTCCAGCCAGGGCCCACCAAATACGATGATCTCGCTCGGCCGTCCGTACAGGTGGTGCAGCAGGAAAGGCCCCGGTCCGAACGCACCTGACTGTTCGCCCGGTAGCGTCGGATCTGCACCGAGATAGATCCCTGCGTGGTTCGGATGCACAGTCCGGCCGACCGCCATCACGATCAAGTCGCCGCGCTGCGGTTGATCGACCTTGTAAAATCCGGCCGCCTCGTAATTTGCCTCGTACAGACTGGCGCTGTCAGTGCTTTCCCACCAGCCGTCCGCGCGCTTAAAGGCTTCGAACTCAATGCCGTATTCGCGCCTGTAGAACTCCTCGCAGACCGCCCAGCAGTCCCAGGCGCCATGAACGAATGGCCGATTGAGCAGCGGCGTGCTTCCGGTCGGCACGATGGTGCGTAGATCCGCCTCGGGCCAACTGAGAATGTGCCAGGACAACGCCGTAGCCTCACACATGGCCAGGTCATGCGGTGACGGTCGACTGGTGGCGTCCGGATGTGAGTGGACAATGCCGATCACCTCGCCCAAGTCCTCGGCAGCGGCATAGTCCTCTGGATCAAGCCGAAACTCTTCCTTCGGCTCGGTCGCGATATTCCGGCACGGGAAGTACTGTTGCTTCCTGCCGATCGCCAGCAAGAGACCACAGCACTCTTTCGGGTACTGGGCAGCCGCATGCGCCTGTATCGCGCTCAGGATATGCTTGCGCATAGTCAGCTCCGTGCAATCAGGGCGACGGCTGGAAAGCCACCGTGACTGAGTGGTTGGTTTTCACCGAAGCGCAACTTGCAGGACTTCAAACCACCCTTACACTGATCCTTGCTCGGGTCATCCGTGGGGTTGTCCTCGTCGTCAAACATGGCGCTGCTGGTGTGACCACAATTCGGCCCGCGGTAACCGCCAGTCATGGCCCAGTGGCAAAAGGTCGTCATCTGCCGACCGGGCAGCCCGTGGTTATCGATCTCGCCCGGGGAGGACAGCTCCCACTGCACGACCTCGCCGTCTTCGCCGGTCTTCTGGTCGATGTACCAGATCTCGAGCGCCTCCTGCGTCGGGTCGGCGGTCGGGTTGCCCTCGGGAAAGTTCGCCGCGTCCAGGTACTGGGCCAGCGTCTCGCGAACCGTCAGTTGGAACTTCAGCAGGTCCTCAAATGCCAGGCACAGCGCTGTGATGCGACCGTTAACGTTGCCAGTACTGAAGGTTGGGCGAGTGGCTGTACCGTTGCTGTCCGCGCCAATGCCTTCGATCTGCACCGGCCAGGCCGCGTACTCGTTGCCCTGCCACCAGATCGACTTCGCCGGAAGCTCATCCGGCGAACCGGCATAGGTCAGGAGCTCTTCCGGTGTATGCGGGATTGCGTGAGCATGGAAGCGCAGAACGTTGGCGCCGTACTCGGTACCGTCGATTTCAAACAGCCGCACTTCCCCGCCGGGCTCCAGTTTCTGGATGTCCGTGATTAATGCCATCAGGGTTTCCCTTATGGGTGAAAGGTTTGCTCGAAGGTGGCGGTCAGCGTGTAGACGTTGCCGCCCTTATGAGTTGGCTTGTAGCCGTTGCATTTGTAGAGGCCTAACTCACCAAGTGGTGGTGTCCAGAGAAACGCTTTCGCGCCCTGGTGGCGATCGAGGAAGGCCATGATCTCCTTGGTCCCCGCCGAGCTGCCGGTGTGGCTGTAGGGCCAGGACTGCATTTTGTTGTTGATGCCGTCCGACACCGATTGACCGTATCCATCGCCAAACTGCTTGGTACGGACGCGCTGCTTGATCTCGCCAGCCGCGCCCTTCTCGATCTGCCAGGTGAAGGTTTCGAGTGCCATAAATCATCATCCTTTAACTTGTCGATAACTCGCTCCACCCTGACGCCAGGATTTGGCGATTTCCTCTTTCGCAACCGTGCGCATGCGCTCCTGCATGTTCCGCTGGAAAGCCTCGGTGTCGAGTTCAGCACCATCCGGACGCCCCGACTCCTGATCAGTCATCACCATGATCGGCATGCTGAGGCTGACAGTTGTCCCGCCACCGCCGCCCATTGCCGCAACGCCAGGGCCGCCGCCGGTAGTCAGCGGCGTGACACTGCCGCCAGCAGCACCGGTCATCAGGTAGGACCTGCCGCCCTGACTGAACAGCTCCGGTCCCTTCTCGTTCACTTCGTACAGGGTGTTGGGATCAACACCGCCACCCGAAGCCCGGCCACCACCGAAATTCACCGAGGCGGAGCTCGCATCAAACTGACTGCCGAAGCTCTGCGCTCCAGCCTCTGCACCGCCGGCCGTTGCAGCACCTGTTGCTCCGGTACCGCTGCCGGTGAAGTAGCTGATGCCAGCGCCGACCAGGCTACTCAGCAACGCCGAGCTGGCCTGCCGCGCAGCAATCCGCGCCATGTCCGCCAGAATCGACTTGGTGAAATCGGCGAACGACAGCTTCCCGGTCATGGCGAAGTTGACGACCGCGTCTTCCATCGAGCTGAAGGCATTGCCGAACAGGCTCTTGGTCTGGCCGGCAACGTTCTGCGCCGAATCCAGGTAGTTGGCCCAGGCCGAAGTCGCGCCTTTCGTCCAGTCACCCTGCGCCGCTTCGACGTCGGCATAGTTCTGCCGGATCTGGTCGGTTGCTGCCTTGTTCGCGTCTGCGAGGGCTTGGGATTTGCGGGTGAACTCTTCGTCGGACATATTGCGCGACGGGTCTGAGCGTTGGTTTTCCAGCTCCAGCGACTGCTGAGCAAACCGGTCTTGCTGGCTGTTGAGCTCACCGCTGAGTGCGTTCTGCCGGTCACCTTGGCCCACGCCATTGACGGCGCGCTGCCCGGCAAGCTCCAGGGCTTTCTGCTGCTGCCCGAGGGCTGCAACGTACTGGCTGATTGCGTACGTCTGCTTGTCGAGTCGGCCCTTCTCTGCGGTGGCCAGCACCTCCTGCTGGCTGTCGGCGTCCTTCTGCGCCTTGACCATGGCTGTACGTGCGTCAGCGATCTTCTGGTCCAGCTGGATGCGCTGCGCTGCCGTGGTGCTGGACTTGTTCTTCACAGCTTCCAGCGCCGCAATCTCGGCTTCGTAGGCTGCCGTGACCTCATCCCGTTCGTTGCCGATCAGGCCATCCCGCTTTTGGGCATATTCAGCCTGGGAGATGAGACCAGCTTTCTGCGCGGCTTCCAGCTGTTTTTGGACGTTGCTGTATTCGGCCACGATCGAGGCGAGCTGATTTTTGGCGTCGTTGAAGCTGGTGAGATCGACACTGCCCGCTGCGGCTTTTGAGTCCTTAAACTTGTCATTGATGTTCGCAATGTTCTTGTCGACGACCGACTGATCAAGACGCTTGTCTTTGGGGTCGGCCTTGCGAATATCGTCGAGCTGCCGGCGGTATTCCTTCAGCGCATCTGCCCGCTTTTGCTCATTCGTCCAGGAAGACTTGGTCAGTGCATCGACTTTTTCCATCGCCTTCTGACCAGCAAGCTCAATCTCATCACGAGCTTTCTTTTTCTTCGCCGCCTCCGTCTCTGCGGCATCCTTTACCTCTAGGCCTTTGATGTAATCCCTGAGGCTTTGCTTTCCCTTCTCGCCGATATAAACAGGATCTTCGCCAGGAATCCTTTCGCTGCCACCGCGGGCTTCAAGCCGCCCCAAAGCCTCTTTTGCGGTCTGAATGCGCTCGGCGTTGCTCGTCTCTCGCCCAGCGTTCTTTAGGCTGTCTGCGGCCTTGGCAACGAGGTTGTAGCCCTTCTCCCAAAGGCTCAGGTTCTCCAAGATCCTCGGGGTTCGCTCGTTGATCCCGTCAGCGTATTGCTCGGTCGCCAACTTTACCGCGCCGGCGTGATTGCCCTGTTCTTTGAGCGCCACGATCTGTGAATAAACCGAGGCAGTCAGGTAGTGGTACTGCTCATTCAGCGCCGCGGATGCCTTAACCGGCTCGTCGGACAGCTTTACGAACTCAGCGATCGTCTCGCCAACGGCCTTGCCGGTGGCTTCCTGCATAGAGACGGCAGCCTGAGTGATTCCCAGAAAGCTCTCGCCTGCGATCTTTCCATTGCCGGCCAACGTTGCCAGAACCTCGGCAGCCTGCCCCGTTGTCCCGACCGTATCACTCACCTGACGAGCCATGGCGCCAAGCTGGGACGAGGTGAATCCCGCCGATCCACCGGTCAGGATCAGAGATTTATTAAACGCATCCTGCTCTTCGCTGCCCTTGTAATAGGCATACCCAAGACCGCCCACCGCCGCGGTGGCCAGAGCCAGCGGAGCGAGAGTTGCCAGCAGACCGGCAGCAGATGCACCAGCGCCAGCTCCAAGTTGAGCCACCGCACGGACACCGCTCCCCCAGTCACCGGACGACAACGCGTTACCCAGCTGCACAACATTCTCCTGAGCCTGGCGGGTGCCGAGCTTCAGTTTGTCGAATGCTCCGGTGGCCTCTGTCAGTCCCGCCCGATCCTTGCCAATCTTGGCTAGCGCGTCGCTATAACGCTTGGCGTCATATTCTCCAATCTTGTGCAGTTCGTTGAGAGCCTTCTCGCGAGCCTCCAGCTTGGCCAGTTTGTTTGTGACCGGATCTATACCGTTGACCGTGCGCTTCAGCGCATCAATACGCCGGTTTTCAGCCTCGATCAGACGCTGCTTTTGCGCCATCTCCTTGGCGGCAGCCTTCTCAAGCCGCTCATGGGAGGCGAGGATCTTGTTCTCGAACTCGAGCTCATCTTCCGCGGTGACCAGTCCTTTAGCGCGTGCCTTGTTCAGCAGGTCGCCAGCAGTAGCCAGCGAGGTGTAGCTATCGCCGCTGCGCTCCATCGCATTGTTCAGGTTGCGGATGATGCTGATTTCGGAGACTGCACTATCGGCCGCCTTACGGCTTGCGCCGGCCTGCCGCTCCCGGGCGCCGGTGGTTTTATCGATCCCCTGCGCTACGTCCGTCTCAGCCTGAACAATCTTCTTTCCGGTATCAGCGAGCTCGGCACCGGTCTTGCCAAGATCGTCGATCGCCTTTTCGGCGCCCGCTGCCGCATCAACCAGCTTGTCCAGGTCGTCGGCAGCTTTGACGGCTTGCGAGGACTCTACCGCGATGCCAAGCGATGCGAAGGTGGTACTCATTTGTGTTCTCTCTGTTCCGCCATCACCTGCAGGGCTTCAGCTTCCATGTGTCGGATATCGCTGAAGATGCTTTGCCGCTCACCGAGAGGCACGCCACACATTCGAATCACGTTGGGCAGAACGCCGTAGTCCAATCCCGTTGCGCCGCACGCCCCTGTACGCCACTGGGTGCTCATGGCCTCGAAGACCTGGAATGACGACCAGACATCCGGCCAGACTTCACAGTCCTGCCCAGTCAGGTCGCCAACCATGAAGCCGAAGGTCTTCAGCTCTTCAGCCGAAGGCCCTTGCTCGTAGAGGGCGCGCGCGACGTTTAGGAGTTTCCCAAGCGGGACTGGTTGAAGGCCTCGGAGTACGCCGCCAACACCGCGCTGGGTGTCGAGACGATCGAGCTGACCAGTATGCGAATGTTCTCGTCGGTGAACTTCTCGTCGAAGTCCCAGCTGACGACCACCGCCTTGATCTGCTCGACCTGGATGTCGATCTGCGCTGCTGTGAACTCTTCGAGGCCCATCTCCTCGACTTTCAGGCCCAGCGCCTTGTTACGCTCACCCCATTCGGTATACAGCGCCGCGAGCTCAGTCCGGTCTCGATACTTGAACTCGAACGGCACCTTCATCGGATCGCCGCCGACCCGAGGGATCATCACGTCAGCCTTGAACGTAGGGTTTTGAATCAGCTTGAACTTGGCCATGGGTTACGCCACCGCAGTCAGGTAGCGGGTTGGCTCGGCCTGCAACGCCAGGTTGACGGTGCGGGTCAGTAGGTTGTTGCGCGAAACCGCCGGCTGTTTCGAGAACGAGGTGTAGGTGCCATAGAACAGCGTGTCATTGCCTGGCAGGTTGAGGCGTGCGGCCTGCACCTGCTTGCCCGCGTCGGCAGCCAGCAACACGGCGTTGAAGGCTTGGGCCGGGTCATCGGCAATGGTCAGCACCATGCTGGCGGCAGATTTGTCGGTCGGGATCTGTTTGCCTTGGTCGTCTTCCAGGAACACAACATCAAGATAGTTTTGCTCGCCGCCCGAGAACGCGACGTCGTTAACTTGCGGGATCTGCACCCAAGTCAAAATCTTTTTCATGGTCCCAGTGCCGCCACCGACCGGATAAACCTGAGTATCAGTAGTATCAATGGCCTCGAAAGTGATAGCGGTTGCAGTAGCTACCTTGACCCGGACGACCTTGTTGTTCAGGCGACTCCAGCCGGAAGTAAGCAGCACAATGTCACCAGCAGCAAGAGTGCCGCCAGCTACCGTTGCTACTGCTTCGGAGGCATTGGAAAGCGCAGTGAATGCGAGCGCGGCGGCATAGGTGGCGGCGTGCTGAACGGTGCCGCCGTTGGGTAATTTGAACGCCATGGGTGTTTCCTCTCTTCAGAAATAACAAAACCCGCACAAGGCGGGTTCTGGGGTAGCCCAGTGGGCAAATTAGTTGGTGTCGGCGCGGTACTGAAAAGACGCGGCAACGGTGTAGGTGGTGTCGTCAGGAATGCCAGGACTTGGCTCCACCGGCGTCAGCACGATGACTTCGAAGTCTGCGCGGTTGAGTCGAAGGTAGAGCGCGTACAGCTCGGCGAGTTCGTCCACCAACCCTTCCGCCGCACCAGGGCCTGAACCCGATGGCGTCACGATGCTCACCTGAAATACGCCGGTGTAAACGCGGTGGTCACCACCAAGCGTGTTGCTGCCCGTGCCGGCCGGAATGGCGAAAGCTTTCAAATAGATTTCGCCGTCTGCCGGCGTAAAGGCCGCACCTTCGTAGGCGATACGCAGCGCGGGTGTGCGAGCCGCTGCCCAGTCTGTCAGGCGCGCCTCAAATAGCTGTCGAATGATTGCGTGGCTCATACCTGGTTGTTCCTGATGGCTTCGTCGACGACCTGCTGGAAGCGGGCCAAGGTCACGCGGACCATGCCACCGGGTGCCTGCTTCGAATGCCCATATTCCAATGGCACGCCGTACGGAAGGTTGTTCACGATGTACGCAGTCTGGCCGATGGTCAGCGACTGAACCTGAGCTATGAGCACCGCAACCGACACGTTGCCTGATGGGTCAATCTGATCGAGAACTCCCTCGGCCGGAGTATCGATTGAGAACTGCCAGTTGCCACGGAATCGCCCGCCGACGTAGCCCTTCCCCGCCACCAGACCGTTCACGCTGAAGTTCTGCTCGCGCTCGGTCTTGGTCAGTGGCTTGGCGTACTTCACACCGCGCTTGAGCTTGCCGGCCTTGGTGAAGTTGCTGTCGGTCAGGTTAATGAGCGTATTGCGCACGGCGACCTTGAAGTCGTAGTCGTCGGCCGCCCGAGTGTTCGCCTGGCGATGTGCGACGTTGGCTGCCCAAATTTCTGGATTGCCCACCGGTGACATTCGAATAACGCTGCTGCCGATCTCGATCACGATCTCGCGGAAGGTGGCGTCGATGCCCGCCTTCGCCTGTTCGGCAAACTGCTGGATGTTCTCGGCGAAGCTGCCGTTCATGCCGGCGTATCGATTGCTCATGACCGCACCTGCAGCTCGTACAGGATCGGGGTGCCGGCTGGGTTGATCTCTTTCAGTGGCGGGACAATGGTCCAGATGCGCCCTTGGGCAACGACCTTACTCAGCAACGTCGGTGGCGAGGTCAACCCGCTTGCGGCGATCTTCAGCTTTTTGTCGCCGACCTTGATCAGTGAGTTGTTCTGAAACTCTTGCCCGGTGAAGTCGAGCATGATGCCTTGGGCTGTGCGCTCAACGACGGAGTCAGGCCGCGTTTTGCTGGTACTCGGGTCGTACGCACCTTTGATAATGTCCCGAATAGTTACGGGCTGGCCGAACTCTGAAATCATCTCCAGAGCCATCACGGCCATTTCGTCGTAGAAGGTGGCCATGAAAACTCCGTTTCAGTTATGCGCGGACGGCGAACAAGCCCCGCTTTTGTAGGTAATCGGCGAACTGCGTCGCGCTCGGCCGATCCGGTGCCGCCGGCAGCAGTCGGTTGCTGGTATTGGGGATTGCTGCGTACTGGCGAGTCACCGCCCCTTCGACACGATCCAGCAGCACCGCGCCTTTGCGCTTCTCGACCGGGTCAATGTCATCGGTGTGGATCTCGGCCGCCAGCGCCATCTGCCCATACTGGATGCGCGCCGGCAGGTAGTTGTTGGGCTTGACTTGACCGTCCAGCTCAACGCCGCGGCGTGGCCAGGCCAGCGCTTGGTCACCATCCATCTTGCGACCTTTCCAGGTCATGCCATCCATCGCCAAGGCGGCCCGGCGAAGCAGTGCCTCTTGTGCGAGCTCGTCCGCTGGGATGGTCACGCCGAACTTCCTCGCGTACATGACCATGTCCGCAGCGCTCGCGTAGCTTTCGGCGTCTGGCTTACCGGTACCGTCCTCGACGATCAAAGTCATGAATCAGCTCGCTGGAATGAGTTTCAGGATTTCGGCTTTGGGGGCCTTCGGATCGAATTCGATGCCTTGCGCAGTCAAAAACTCACGCAGCGCACCGACACCCATTTTTGCAGGATCGGTTTCAGCACCATCATCGCCGTGAGCATCGACGATTTCCAGATCAACTTTGGCCGCCCTGTAGGCTTCGACCACGTCCGGCCAGTCACCCACCACCGTGACTTTGGTCGCGCCAGCTTCCGGCCGTTCAAAGTACTCGGGATTGCGATAGCGCTTGTCCGGATCGAAGTCCGTCTTCTGCGCAGAGTAAGTCAGTTCCATGGAGTTCTCCAAAGTGGCCCGTGTCGGCCACTTGCTGTGAGGGGGCGATTAAGGCGCGGACAGATCGATCAGGACGCCGGCAGTGACCTTGTCGCTGGTCGCGTACTTGGACCAGTTGGCGCCGGCGCCGATTGCGGCCAGGTTCGGATTCACACCACCGACGGAGTCCTTCCAGCTGTAGCCCAGCATGTCCATGTTGAAGGTGCCCTCGGCGCGGAAGCCCATCGCCAAGTTTTCCTGGGTGTTGATCGGGTACGAGCGGAAGCCCGGAGCCTGCGACTCGGTGATTTTGATTGCGCCTGCCTGCAGGCCGAAGATGGTTTCTGCGGGAATGGTGTCCGATACCAGGACCGGCTTGCCCATGGTGCCCGGCTGGCCGCCGTAGATGACCACGCCCGCCTCTTCGTAGACCTTCTCGGTGATGGCCTGGTCGACCATGTCGAAGTAGGTGGCCGAGTCCATGGTCCAGAGCGCGATGCGACCGAAGCGGTCACCAAACTTGCGCATACCCTTGGTCAGCGCCTTCTTGCCATCAGTGGCAAAGCTCGCCTTGGCGACCATGTTGGCGTTGGCGCCGATGGCAGCCTTGAGCGCGGCCATGGCGTACTGGATGTAGCCCTCCAGCACTGCGTCGGCGTAGTCCTGGCCGACCAGTTCAGAGAACTCTTCCGGCGAACGCGCACGGCGCTTGAACGCCTCTTCAGTGGTCTCATAAGGACCGTACTTGAACGGCACCTTCACACCGATCATCTCGCCGGAACCGATCTTTTGGCCGGAAACGCCGGCGGTCGAGTTGACGTCGCGGTGAGCGATCGAGCCGCCGAGCTTGTAGAAAGCACGCTTGCGCAGGTCACCTTCGATCAGCTCGTTATCGAGAATCAGCGCGCCGTTCGAAGAGGTGTTGAAGATGTCGATAACGTCCTGGATACGCTCCAGGTAAGCGGTTTGGGCAAGATCGTTGTAAACGATCATGTCCGAGTTAACGGTAGTCGGCATGGGTTACTCCATTATTTGGGCAATTTTAGGTATGCGTCTTGGCCGTTGGCAGTGATGAACTCACGCTTGGCCACCGGCGTCATTTCGGAACGTTTCAAAGCGGCACCACCGCCATGACCGGCACCCCCGGCCCCGCCGCCAGATGCCTTGCTGCCAGCAATCAGCGGCGCGAAGGCCGTGTCGTTGGCAAATTCTGCTTTCAGCTCATCCAGCGTTGCCGCCGAGAGCTTGCCCTGCTGGTCGAGCACGACCACAACAGGCTTCCCATCGCGCTGCTCAACGCTCAGACGACGCTCGATGTGCGGCAACAGGGCTTTGGAACTGCCCGGGATTGCCAGGGCAGATGCAATGTCAGTAGCGGTACGGCCGACAGTCAGATCCCGGATTTGATTGCCCAGCGTTCCACGCTCCTGCTCCAGCATGCCGTTCAGCTCAGCTTCGCGGCGGGTGTACTTTTCAGACCAGGACTTTTCGAGTTCTTCGACGTTGCCGGACTTGCGAGCGGCTTCTTCACGCTCCAGGCGAGCTGCGTCTTCGGCTTCTTGGCGCTTGCGCTGCTCGGATTTCTTTTCATCCAGAAGCGTTTGAACCTGAGCTTTCAGGCCCGAAACGTCTTCCGGTTGTGGCAGTCCCTCGATACCGAGCACGAACTTGCCGTCCTTCTCGGTGTAAAGAGCGCGCACGGCTTCATCGACACCGTCCAGGCTGTCCAGTTGGAATTTCAGCATTGGTTGTCTCCCAGAGACGTAGATGCAGACCCTGTCTGCAGGCATAAAAAAACCCCAGCGTCGGCCGGGGTTTAAAATTTGAAAAGCTCTTGTATCTTACGATTCGAGGATCAACTCGAATCTACGTGTGGACAGTGGTGACGATTTTGACATGGTCCCCGCGCCCTTTGATCCACAGAAGTCTTTCACCATTAATGGTCACTGGCCTGCCTTCAACCCAATTATTTTTGAAAACGGAACCAGATCCAAAGACGATTACGCTAATTTCATGAAACTGCTCGTCATTCAGCTCATAAACACTGTGCGTTCCCTGAGCGTAATTTCTCACCAGCTGATAATCGGTTTGCCGGTTAAGCACTTCATCCACTGGCGCCTGCTCTAGCGAATACTCATATGGGACAGCCATCACTCATTCCCTGTAGTTACTTCGCTCAGATGTTGAACGAAGATGCCAGATCCTAAAGCCTGCTACACCACCAATCCAGCCCGCTCAAAGGCCAAAGGCTCCAGAGCCCTCATCTCAACAAGCGTCAGCGGCGAAAAGTTGCGATCAAGCTGCAGTTCAGAGAACCGCTCAATGCTCAGGCCGCCTTCGCGGAAAAGCTTCGCGCGAACCGGGCCAATGGCTTTGTCCTGGAACGCCTCCGGCTGCTGCTTGAGCCAGTCGTAGTAGCTGAGGTCCGCCCTCACCTGCTGCGGGCCATCCTCTCCAATCGATGCCCGGGTGGCTCCCTCGGCGAACATTTTGCTGAAGCGCGTCACCGCCACCACTGTCGAGCGACAGTTGATGTGAATCGGTGGTCGAGGCCCCTCGGTCAACTTGAAGCGCTGTTTGTCGAGCGATCGGCATTGGCTGGTGGTCTTCAAATCCAGTGTGCTGACCCATTCCACCGCCTGGACGACATCAGGATTTTCCTTCAGCGTCTCCATGCGTGCCTGAGTGGCCACGTGCTGCACTGCCGTTCGCACCACAGCGCCGGCATTCCGATTGGTCGTGGCCAAGATGCCGTCGTTGTAGTTGAGCGCCTTGGTCCCGCGGATGTTCTTGATGATCTGAAAGTTGGTCTGGCCTTCGAAGAAGCCCTGCCGGATCGCGCCTGTGAGGCGCTGTCGTTCATTGGCGGTGAACCCATCAATGAACGCCTTGAGCAGCTTCCCGCCGTCCGCGCCGCGCACGCTGAGCGGATTGGTGAGGATCGCAGCTCGAATTGCAGCAGCACCAGGCACCGCCGCATCGAACGAGACGCCCACCGGTGCCGCTCGAGTCAGGCTGGTGGCTTCGAACTCGGCCTCGTAGTTCGCAATTTCGATCAGATCGAGGTTCAACTGCGCGCTGTAGCGATCGAAGATGCCCAGCAGCAGGCTGTCGACCTCTTGCAGCAACACCTCAAGACGCCGAGTTGTGTACTCCGTCAGGTCGGTACTGGACAGGCGTTCGCGAATCGAGCGGTCAATCTCCTTGAGGAAAGGCCCGAACTTGGCGACTTCTCCCGACTTCAGCTGCTCAAGGAACACAGCGTGCCGAATGGAGGCATCAAGGATCGCTTGGTTGGCCGCCATTTGCGTTCGCTCCAGTCAAATCGTCCAATTGTGGGCCGGCGTTTGCCGTCTGCAGCTCGTCCCGGATCTCGTCGTCGGTCTTCTCCGGATCGATCACCCCGCGGTCACGCAGGTATTGCCAGAAATCACCCTCCGGCAGCCTGCCGCCCTGCACCGCATTGAACAGCGCAGTGAGGATCGTTGCGTCGAGACTGATCTGACTGAAGTCCTGATTGAGTTTGTAGAGCGCTTCGCCGGTGACGTTCACAAACTCGACCATCCAGACCAGGCACTGCGAATAGGCCTCGCTGACGTTGCTCACAATCAGGGAAAGCACGCTGTGCTCTGCCGCGCTGTCATTGTCGGCCTGAGTGGCAGTCTTCACCGCGCTACCGCGCTCGATCAGGCGGGCGCCGAGCGACACCATGTCCTCTTTTTTGCCGTCCATAGCCTCCTTGGCGACGATGTTCGGCTGCGCTTGCCAGACGCCGCATGCGCCGCCTTGAGGAAGCAGCCAGGGTGCCCGGGAACCGAGAAAGATGCCCTGATCTTCCATGTGCTTACGCCAGGCTTCGGAAAGCCCGCTCATCCATGGCTGAGGCTGGCCCACCAGATAAGCCGCTTCCTCGTAGTCCGCGCTGTTCCGGTAATGACCGATGTTCACTTCGGCCATGTCGTACAACGGCGAGTCATCAATACTGCTGTCGTTGTTCTCGCTGCCCAGGAACTGGAATGGGATAACACGCCACGGTTGACCGGTACCGTTCAGTGGAGTGAAAGGCGCGGTGGTCATCAACGTCTCGCTGGCGCCTTCTTTCCATACTTCCTGCGTGTAAACGCCGGCCGCGTCGAGGCGAAGCACTCGAAACTGCACAACCTGCTCGCTGCCGAAACCATCATCGGTATCGACGTCGACCACTTCACGCAGCACAACAAGACTCAGCAGGTGCTGGCCACCGACTTGGCGAGTCTTCCAGTTGATGATCGCCTCAGTTGGATAACTGGCGATGTTCGCTCGGGCCCGGCCTGCCTGCTCGTCAGCCTTGCTTACGGTGCCGGGCTCAACACTTGCGTAGTCCACCAGTAGCCCGTGCCGGCCGACTTCAAGCAGGTGCCCGATGACCGACTGTGACTGCTGGTAGATGCTCACGCCCTGCCCGTCGATGTCCTTCGACACATAGTTGAGCGCGCCGGGAACAGTCAGCGTTGGCCAGGTACGGAACACGGCACCGACCAGGCTGTGTTTCGTTCGGCCGGTAGCGTTGTAGAACACGGCGCGCTTCTTGTAAGCGTCGTAGCGTTCTTTGTTGTCCTTGCTCGTGTCCGCTGCGTTTGGTCGTGGCAGATACAGGTCGCCAGCAGCCTTGATGGTTTCCGAGCCTTTGCAGACGTCGCGCACCAAGCGCCAGCGGTTTCGCGCCGCGTCGTACTCGGGGCGTGTGAAAGTGACGTCGCTCATCAGCGTGCGATTCCCATTTTCATAGAGGTGGCCGGCTTGTTGGCGCTCTTCGCAACAGCGAAGTAACGAAAACCGTCGGAGCCGTGAGAGGTCCAGTCATGCAGCGGCCGGTCTTTCCAGCAGCCGCGCTTGTCGTCCCATTCCTTGCGATAGTTCTCCAGGCAGCCGATGCCTTTTTCGCACTTCGACTCATCGAAAACACAGAGCGGAAGAATCTCCCGCACCGCCTCGATGCCGTCGTTGATGCCGATCTTCGGAACCACCTGGAACGTCATGCAGTATTTCTGCCCGTCAATCTCGTAGCCCTCTTGGGCGAGCTCCCGGCGGGTTTTGGCATCGCTGCCGAACTCACGGTTATCGATATCGTGCGGCCCCCAGTGCTCGGAGTAGGTGTAACCCTTGTCCTTGAGCACTTTCATGTAGTGCCGCAGGCCTTCGCCCGAGTTTTCGTAATAGTCGATAACGTGGTACTCGGTGCCGATCTGGCGCACGAACCAGATGGCCGTGGAGTCGCCGACGCCGATATCCCAGAACGTCATCACCGGTTGGTGGCTGTTGTTCGGGATCGCGCCAATTCGCTGCTGGGCATAAAGCTTGGTGAACTGCTGGGCGTAATAGGCGCCCTCTACCGACTGCTGGAAAGCCTCAACCGGTATCGACGGGTATTCCCGCTTCATGTCGTCGCCGAGCGTCTTCTCCTTGGCCGCATACCAGGCGCGCTGCCCGTCATTTGTGACGATGCCGTGTTTCGCGTGCAGCTCGTTGAAGTAATCGGTCAGACGCTGCGGGATGACCACATCAGTCGGGTCAAGCCAGTAAGCTTTGTTCTTCCACCAACTGAAAAAGAAGAACTTCCAGTCCAGCAGACCGAGGGACACACCGGCGAGTTGCTGGCGTTCAGCAGCTTGGCTGTAGTCGAAGAAGTACCCAGCTCGGCCCTCTGCCGTCGATTCAATGGTGACGAAACAATCGGTGGCCACAGCCTCAAAGGCACCGGTGACAATCTCGCGTGCCTTGTGTGGGAACTTGGCACAGATCTTCCCGAACTCGGACACATGCAGGTAACGCAGCGTGCCGCCTCGGAATGAAGTGGAAACGTAAAGCGAGCCACCCTTCTTGAACACCAGCTCGCCGGCAGCATCATTCTTCGCCGGGTTGGCCATTCGAATAGCTGACGGCAGGTTGTCGTAGGCGTATTTCACCTTCTCTCGGAACAGACGCTTTGCATCAGTCAGGGTGTGAGCAATCAACGCGCACTTGGCCGACTCGAACAGCGCGGCGTCAAGCTGGATGATGCAGCACTCTGTGGTGAAGCCGAGCTGGCGAGCCTTCAGGATGATGTTGCGAGTGTGCATCCCTTCAAAGTATTCAACCTGCTCGTCCGTCATCCGGAAGCGGACCTTCTTGCCCTGCTTGTCCGTGATGAAGTAGAGGTTGTTCAGGCGCCATCGCTTGTCCCGGAGCAGCTTCATGTGCTCGGGCTTCATGTCAGGCTTCCTTCGATAGTTCGTCCATCAGTGCGGCTAGGTCGTCGACTGTCTTGTCACCTGTCTCTGTGTCGAGGTTATAGGCCTGGCGCTCGCCCTTGATGACTTTGAGCTGAGCGTCGACGCCGGCGTTCAAGGATCGAGCGAAGTCGCCAATGTTGTCCTTGTCCACGTCCATATCGGATAGCGCGTCGCAAAGCTTGTTCGCAATGCCACGCCACTGAGCGAGATCCGTGCGGTGAGCCAACACTACTGAGGCAGCCTCGTCGGATGCCTCATCTATAATTTGTTCGTCTTCACGCACTTCACGCTGCGTGACATCAGTGCGTGAAGCTGTGCGTGAAAGCTTTCCGTTGGTGGCTGCTCGCACCTGATCAGTCAGGTCTCGCTGCCACCCATGCTTCTTGGCTCTACTGCGAATCGTCCCTTCACTTGAACCGTACTTGTCGGCGATACCGCGCAGTGAAAGCAATCCTGCCCGGTAGGCGCGCTCGATTGCCTCCCAGTCGGGTTGCTTAGTTGTCATAAAATGTCTCAGGTGAGCCGAAAGCAGGGATTGAAATGGTGGCGGGTTGCCGGTATTGATGAGACTCAACTCAACGCAAGGAATGCAACATGTCGCAAACAATACTCAGTGCAGTTAAGGCAGCCGGCGATAATGATTTTTCGGCTGAGCAGCGTCGGTCATATGCAGTGGCTGCAGCCCTGGAAGTAATCGCAGCCAAGGCCGGGCAAAGCGGCGCCAACGCCACACTTCTGGAGCGCGAGATGGGGCGCCTTGGGGAGTACGCTGACTTGATCCAGGCAGCGCTAAAAGTCGAGTGATCCATCCGTGCCGCACTCACCTGCGGCACACTTTGGCTCAAGCACCCGCTCAACATGGACCGCCTACGTGGAATTAGACCAAGAAGAGGCTCAGGCAATCATTGCTGAGCTGAAAAGGATGCATGACGATATTCGCAGCCTTATCAGCGACGCCGACGACAAATCACGGCTCACTGTAAACAGCACCGCCTCGCTCAAAGAGCGGCTGACGACCATCAAACAAGACATCAAGGACGCAGCCAAGAACGAAACACTGTCTCGTCGGAAAGCCTCCAAGACCGAGCTCGAGCAGGCATTCTTCGGGCCCGCTGTCAGAGGCGCCTCGTCCAACTTCAGAATGCGCACCGATACAAGCCCAGTGAGCTCGGCCTGGGCGAGAGGCCTGCACGAAGTAGAGTCTGAACTCTCTTACTTCCTGTACAGCCTTGAGGCACACCTTAAAAAGAACTCATAGCCATCAATGTCGCGACACAATTTGATAATTCTCGAAACGTGTTGCGAGCTACCCCGCCACCTCAAACACATGTCCGCGCCGAGTCCAGGCATAAGCCACCACTCCGGCATGGATCATCACAGTGAACGGGCTCACGTAGTGCCCCTGAACCGCAGCAGCGAAATCGCCGAACGCACCGATGGCCACCAGGTAGAACGAGATGCTGAGCATGGGCTGCTCAATCGGTCGGACGCGGCGCAGGTAGTCAATCGAGGCGATCACCACCAGCACACACAGAAATGCGTCTACGCCTCCCAAGATAGGATTCATGATCAGGCACTCCCGGTTGCGCCGAAACGTCCCGCCAGCGCCTTGAGGCCAGGGATGATGTTCATCGCCAACAGACCAATCAGAAAGGCAACACCGTTCTGGGTGTCACTATCTGGCGGAAGGCCGAACTGGTGAACAGCCAGGGGCGTGGTGAAAATCGCGGACAGAAAGCCGGTGGCCACCGCCCAAAATGCCTGTTTGCGCGTCAGCCCCTGCAACAGGGTTAGTGATACGCAGGCGCCCGCGAAACCAGCGACAGCTACGCCGTACTTCGCAACAAGCGCAGCCGCAGCTGTAGTTGCTGGTTCAGCCATTTGATACTCCAGAAATGAAAAAGCCCCGCACTTGGCGAGGCTCTTATGAGATTTTCAACTAATTAGCTATTTGGCTTGATCGTGATGGAGTCGAGATAGTCATGTCCAGCCCAGGTTAATTGGATCAAGTTCGACCCGGCAATAGATAGGAAGCCTGCGCCAGCACAAAGATTGGCCAAATAGATGCATTCTGGCTCATCCAAAGGCTTGTCTGGGTTGCCACTTGAGGAGCTCCACTTATCCAGCAGCTCAACCAAGTAAATTCCGTCTTCGTTAGCGTATGCCTGCACAAGGTCCAGCAGATGCTTCACGTGATCCAAGTTACGTCTCATAGATATCTCCTGTTGATCCGATTAGCCGGAAAGCAGGTAATACCATAATGCAATCACACACAACAAAAACCCGGCTCGGTGGCCGGGTCTTCATGATGTCGTTGCGGCAGTGGTAAGTTGCGCAGTATGGGGAAATTACCGCAAAACACTCGACATGTCAATATGTTTATGCCGCACTTTCTTCATTTTCCGAGTGAATCACCTGCCAAACTGGCTGTTGAGCATCTAGATCCACTTCCTTGATCACCTCTTTCAGTGAATCCCACACCCCTTTCCAGTCCCGAGCCCACTGAGTGATCTCAATCACCACGCCATAGAAGGCCTTCATCTCCTCAGAGATGCGAACCGGGCCCCACTCTGCTGCTCGACTCACCTCACCCTTGTATGACCGTAAAGCCATAGTGATCAGGCATTCAGCCTTGATCTTCTTGGCATCGGACAGGCCAGAGAAATCAGCCCTTGCCGAAATCAGCTTCTCGGCATTCATGACATGCAGCATCGTAATACACGGGTGATACAGGAAATGCCCGAGCTGCTGCACCTGGAATGGCAGTGTTTCAATCGCGCGCTGGATCTTCCCCATCGTGACCAGATGCGCGGCCCGAGCGGTGGACCGGCCAATTGGCTTGCGACGCGTCTCGCTGATGCTGATCCGCTGGCGGGTGGCCAGAATGCGTTCTTCCTTGTCATCCCCCATCGCAGCGAACACCACCTCATGCTGGCGGGCCCGGGTCTTCTTCAGTGTTGCCGCCGACTGTGCGGAGTCGATGGCCGCCGCGGTGATCGAGGCGTTTGATTCGTGTTGAGAGTCAGTCCATGCCTGACGTGCTCCGATTAGCTTCATGCTGCTGCCCTCTTCAGTTCTTTGATTTTTTCCCGGTAATCCGCCTTCATGGCTTTCAGGTTTTCAATGGTGTAGCGCTTCGGCTCATGCGGCCCCTCCAGCCACTCAACCCGCTCGGTGCCGATGCGCTTAACCAGCTCAATGCGGTAATTCACGATGTCGCCGGACTTGTGGTTGTTGCACGGAGCGCACTGCTTCCACACGTTCAGCGGCTCGAACCGCAGCTCTGGGTTCGCTCCCACGGTGCGGTAGTGCCCGGCGTGATACTGGCCTTCGTGGTACCGACCGCAGCTCACACACGGCAGATCCTTGTCGCGCAGGCGAATGAATTCGTTAAACGCCTGCTGAGCCTCGCGCACGTGGTCCGCCTTCGGCTTGATGCGCTCTTTTGCTACGCGGATCTCCCGGCGCTCGCGCTGGTCGATGGACTTCCGATCCTTCTCACGTTTGGCCTTGGCAACTGCCAGGCCGCACAGGGGGCTGCACACCACCTGCATCGAGCGCGCCGGAACGAACTCGGCCTTGCACGCGGCGTTGCGGCATTTCTTCTTGCGGAGCTCCTTGAGAGCAATCCTCATGCGTAACTCCCCAACTGATCAGCAGCAGCCAGCGCGTCAGCCTCATTCTCAAAAACCGTGGACAGCACCAACCGCCAACAGGCTGCGAAAACATCCTTGTAGAGAGGCTCAAAATCCGACTCATCCATGTTCGCCCAACTGATCGACTTGGCCTCTTTACGGATGCCTTCGGGCGTGCGCACCAGGTGAAAGTGACCGGCCTCGATCGTTACCCACTCGCGGAATGCCTCACGGCTCTTGTCGACTGCCGGGAAGCGTTCCGCGCGAGCCTGCTCCAGCCCGGTGATGTACGCCGCAACTGCATGCGAAAGCTGCCCCGGCTTACCGCTTTGCGCCTCGAAGAACTTGGCCAGCCCCTGGATGCCCCGCATCTCTTGGCGCGGGATCAGGCCGCCGACCGGCTCCCAGTACTCCCAGGCCAGATCGAGCATCGAGAAGAACTTGCCGTGGAACTTGCCGTTGCGCATCCGGGTGAACTTGCCGTGGATGACTTGGCCAGCCTTCCACTTCTGGACAGTTTCGCGATCAGCTTCGGTGGCGGGCACCAGTCCTTGAGCAGTGCGGATCAGTGCGAGCTCAGCCATGGAGAGCCTCCTTGCTCATGGCGGCGCCAAGCTGACCGTCGAATTCAGCATCAAACTCATCTGGGGTGTCATCGATTTGCTTTAATGTCATGGCGCGCATTCGGCGGTACCGCTCGGCGTCTTTGTGCAGCACCTCGTTCTCAAACTTGAGCTTCTTGTTCTCCGCGATACTCAGGAAGCAGGCGGTGTCCGCAATCTGCAGGTCGGCCTTGAGTTGGCCTGCGCCCTTCCGAGCGATCTCAGCCTGGCCGCGAAGACCAGTGTTCTCCGCCTTCAGGTGATCGCGCTCGGCGATCAAGGCCAGAACATCAGCAGGATCAACCTCGTCGTAAAATGCCGACAACGCACGCATCTCTTCGGCCTCATCAGCGTGGTTTGTGAAGTCCTGGGCGTACTCGGCTGCCTTCTTCAGTTCGCTGTAATCGGTCATCACGCGCCCTCCCCGTTGCCACGCTGCGACTCCCAGTTGAACAAGATCAGCTTCCCGCCGTTCTCACGCAGACGGTCGACGACGCGGTCCCCCATGTACATCGGCAAGTCGTCCCGGCTACGGTTGGAGATCACGATCGTCGGCTTCATGGCTTCGTACCGGGAGTTGATCAGCTCGAACATCACGGTCCGCTCGAACTCCGTGGAGTTCTGCACGCCAACCTCGTCGAGGATCAGCAGGTCCGGCGCTGCAAAGAGTTGGTAGGCCTGTACCTCGTTGTGCGCGGTGTCGCGGTCGAATGATGCTTTGACGTGGCGAATCACGGCGCCGGCGGTGACATAGAGCGCAGTCAGGCCGAACTCACGCATGACGTGGTTACCGATGGCTGCTGCAAGGTGTGTCTTGCCAGTGCCGACATTACCCAGGAGCATCAGGCTGCGGCCGCGCTGGGCGTGCGACGGGAAGCTCTCGGCGTATTCCGTGCAGATGGCCAGCGCACTCTTCTGCCCAGGGTTGCCGGCGCGGTAATTGGCAAAACTGCGATCAGCGAAGCGTGGCGGGATGCAGGACCGACCGACCCGGGACTCGATGGCACGCCGCGCGTTCTCGCGAATCAACGCTTCCTGCTCGACACGATCAGCCTCGGCCCGTTTCTCATCGGCGCAGCGCTGGCAGCCAGACCACACCGCCGAGCGAGCCTTGCCCAGACCGGTCAGGAAGTCGGTGTATTCGCCATGCGTTGGGCACTGGCGCTTCTGCGACTCCAGGATCTGGCCGAACACGCCGATCACACTCACGATGTTAGATGCGATACGAGCCATCGGCATTCACCTCGAGGTTTGCGGCATGGTCGATCTGATCAAGCTCGGTGTGACGGGACTTGCCGGGGAACTGGTGCACATTGCTGGCGACTTTGACCTCGTCTTCCCAGCGCTTGCCGTTGAGCCAGGTCGTCGGGTGCGGGATGTACTTTCCAGCCTCCTTGGTCCAGTCAGCGCAAACGACCTGCTTGGCCAGGCCGCCGACGATTTCAGCGAACAGTTCGTCGGTGAGCTTGAGTTTCATCCAAGACTTAAGGGCATTGGCCTTCCCCACCTTCAGCGGGTAGAGCGTCCAGAATTTTGAGAACAGTTCGTCCTGCTCGCTCGCCGAGCAAGTCTTTTGATCTTGCTCTTTCTTCTCTTCTCTACTCTTCTCTTCTCTGGTCCGCTTTTTGTCCGCATCACTAGCGGACATTTCTGGGACAGATCCGGGATTACGAGAGTTGCGCTTGCGCTCATTGTCATTGGCGCGGCGCTTCGCACTCTTGCCGTTGTGCTCGTCAAAGCGAGGCATTACAAGGCTTCCACAGTCATCAAGGGCCGCCCACTCAACGTCGATCATGGCCTGGGTGAAGCCTGGCCAGCCAATGACTGCGTCCATTGCATCAGTGGTGTAGCCGACCAACACGCCATCATCACAATGGGTGTCAAAGATGCTCCAAGCGATGTGCAGTCCGCCAATGATCCGAAGTCTGTCCGCTTTCAATGCGGACACCATGCGGAAAACTTTCGGATGGGTCTGAAGGTCGATGCGCATTTTTATCCAATCTCCAGCCATTACACGGCTTCCTGTGTGGTGATGGCTGCGTCATAAAGCTCGACAGCACGAACGGCCAGCTTGAGTTTGCGCTTAGCGGTGTTGGCGGCTTGACGGGCGTTGCAGCGAGCAATGTAGAGGTGACGAGTTGCGTCGATTACCGGAAGGAACTCTTCGACTTCCGGATTGATTGGACGGCGATCGTCAAATGGGCGGCCATGCTCTTCGAAGAAGTCGGCGTAGCCTTGGTCAAGCCGGCGCTGCGCTTCGGCAAGATCGTCGACAGCACGCTGGTGGGCCATCGCTCGATCGGCAACACGGAGGGACAGCTGAAGGCGTTCGGTGGTGATCACCGCGCACCTCCCAGCAGATCGGCATCACGGGCGGCCCAAAGAGCGCGGAGCTTTGTCAGTCCCTTGCCAGTGACGCGAGGAGTTGAAACTGGAGTGGTTCCGTTTTCTGGATGCTCAAAGGTGCTGAGTTTCGCAGTGAGATACCCGGATTCGATGGGGGCCTGCATCGGTTCGTTCTTACGAAGAGTTACCCACCGGCGCTGGCGCAGAAACGCCATCAGACGGTTCTGGCCAGTGCCGATCAGTTTGGTGGCTTCAGCCACCGAATAAGTTTCGTGCGTAACGGTCACTGCATCGAAAAAGCCAACCTTTGGCGCGTCGGCCGCGACCTTCTGCTCGAGCATCAGGTTTTCGTGGGACAGCTCGCTGTTGTCCGCTTCCAGGGCGACGACCTTGGTCACGTTCTCAGTGAGCAGAGCCAGTAATGTGCGCGGGTCGCTGAACGCGGCGGCGTAGTTGAAAGCGGGCTTCGCTTCCAGTTCAAGCCAGCGATCAACGATCTTGGCGCGCAGCTGCGCATCGTAGCCAGAAACCAAAACGAGACAGTCGCGCTCGCTCAGTAGGAACTCAGGGTACGCCTGACCATTCTGAGGGTGGGTGTAGGGGGTCTCCTCAGTTTTGAGGACACCCCCTGCGACCAAAATGCGAGCATCGCGGAGCACGCTATCGTGCGACTTGCCTGTCAGCTGTGCAATTTCTCGCGTAGACATCGTGGTACGCGACACATTTTGCAAATTGTGAAAACGTGTCGCAACATTGTTCGGGGTATTGCTTGAAATGGGTTGACTCTGCATAATCGGCCTTCTCTAGTTTCGCGAATCAGCCGACCTCTCCGTCGGCTTTTTTGTGTCTGGGATTTGAGTACTGGATGAATCAACAGCGACTTCAGGTTTCTATCTGTGCAAGCCGGCAAGGCCGATACTGGCTACATGGATCGGTGGACAGGGTCGCTTCAGGCGGCCATCTCGGCCCAAGGGAATGACGGGCAAAGCTCCTCCCTCTTCACTTCGCCATTTGTGAACGCCTCAATCTGAATTGCTCTTGCTGCCGGAACTGGCCGATCTCCCGAACACCACTGGCTAACAGTTGGGGCTCGAACATCAAGACGGCCGGCTAGCGCTGTTTGGCTACCCAAAATACCGGCTGCCTTTCGAACCGCTTCTGCTGGTGTCATGGGGGGGGGCTCCGGTTTGTAATGCGCCAAATATAAGGCATTAGCTAATTTCTAACAAGCCATTGCCTACTCAGACAATGGATAGGCTTAATTAGGCAATGCTTACAGGTCCAGAATTAGGCGCAGCCATCGAGCAAGCTCGGGTCGCCAAAGGCGTTACAAAGAAGAAGCTCGCCGAAGATTTCGGCGTGGCGGGTCCGTCTGTCCAAGGCTGGGTGAAGACGGGTCGAATCGATAAATCGAAGCTCATGGAGCTGATCGAGTATTTCTCAGGCGTCGTGACACCTGCTCACTGGGGCTTGAGTGAGCGAATGGGCGATATTCTTTCCGCGCCAGGAGTTGAGGCGGGCTCAATGCCTGCTGTTCGAGCTGACGTCCACCTCTCCGATATCAAGCCTTGGGACGACAATACCCCTCTCGACGATGACGAGGTCTACGTCCCATTCCTGCGAGAAGTGGAGTTGGCTGCCGGCTCAGGCCGCTTCGTTATTGAGGAGAGCAGTAGCGCCAAGCTGCGCTTCTTCAAGAAGGATCTTCGCCACAATAACGTACAGTTCAGCAACGCGAAATGCGTTGTCGTCAGCGGCAACAGCATGCTGCCGGTGCTGCGTGATGGCGCTACCGTGGGCATCAACGTCGGAAAGAACTCGCTGGGCGATATTGTCGACGGGGACATGTACGCGATCAACCATAATGGCCAGCTCCGCGTGAAGCAGGTCTATCGCCTGCCCACCGGCATTCGCCTGCGCAGCTTCAATCGTGATGAGCACCCAGACGAGGACTACACCTTCGCCGAGATCCAGGACAATCAGATCGCTATATTGGGGCACGTGTTCTGGTGGGGAATGTTTGCGCGCTGAAAATACATGAGTCACACCCGCTAGCCAGCCAAAAAATAAAAATCTCTAGGGATGAGTAAAAACAATGGAATTTATTGAAAAATACAGACCCTATGCAGAGTTTGCATATTTTGTTTCCTGGCCTTTAATTCTCCTTGGTGTTGCGGTTGCAATCTACCAGCTTAAAGCATTCAAGAAGGAGGCTAAAACAAGATTCCAGCGTGAGACCATTGCAATGAGTATTTCCATACTAGACAGGAAATTGCAGAGCATCGAGGAGTATGCCACCAACGCCTTCAGGGAAAGTTCATACCTAGACAGCCCTGAATTTAGTGGAGAAATAATCGGGCTTTCATCTGCAGAATCAACATTCAATCAAGAATGGTTGGATTGGTATGAAAGCGATGACGCCATCCCTTTTAGCCACCTCGTTACGCTCGCCCTTAATGACATGGAAAATTTTGCTCACTACATTTACTCCGGCATTACAGACGAGGAGCTATGCTACAAGTTAGAGCATAACTTTATTCTTTCCAACATCGAAGGTTTTTTGCCGTATATCGCGCATGCAAGAGATGATGAGGATCATGTCGTTTACGAGAGTATCGCGAGACTTTATCGAGACTGGTCCGATAAGGCAGCTCACGACAAAACACAGAAAGAGCTAAAAAAAATCGCTACCAAACTGAAAGAAAATAAACGACCAGAATCTTTTAAAAGTTTAGTTTGAAACTTTGGGAGCAATATTTTTATATTGCGATGCGGGTCTGCCGAAACCATACTTTATTAGCGAGCTCGCGCTGTACAATTCAATTCAGTCCAGCAAGAGTTCCGAATATATAAAGTAAAGCATGTTTATATTGAAGGAGCTAGAGCTAGACTGAGCCGTGCTCCCTAGTAATCACCCTACAGCTTGGCACACTGATCATATCCTCAGTCCCAAACAGTAACGATCAAGCTAATTTCTGGAGAACTTCAATAAAAGGATTCGGCAAGTTAATCTCGTTTGTTGGTGCTTGCTGGGCGGTGTTCGCGCCCAACATGGATGTATCAGTGTCGACGGGCTCCGGTAGCAGAGTGAACAACCTTGGGTTTATGGCTGATCGACAGACTCACACCATCCTCGGCGGGATCATTGCCTTGGCTGGCCTGCTTATGATCTTACTCGGTAGAAAGACTGCGACGACCTAATTGATATCTGAGAGCGATTCACACCCCTGCCCCTTGTGTGCGGAGACAATTAAGAGCGCCGCCATCAAGTGCAAGCACTGCGGTACTGATATTCCAGCCCAGGCACGGCACCGTAAGATGACGCAGTTGTCACGCCCGTTCCTGCTGAAAGCCTGTCCGAACCAAAAAGTGACAATTCGAAATTCTGGGCACTCTGTCTTGCCCTCGGTACAATTATCGTTGGAATTCTCTACCGGGCAATCCTGCAGCAACCTGGTCTCGCGCCGCAATCAGCCGTCGCCACCTATCAACCAAAGGCTGATGAGTTGGTGACTCTCAATTCGTCAGCGTTCGGGTGCATGCTGTCATCCGATCTCAGAAAGGCGCTTTTTCACTATAACCAATCCGAGTTCACGGCCTGGGCGGATGTCACGGTAAACAGACGCTGCTTCCACCAGAAAGACGTAGTTCGGATATCTCGTGGACTGTGATGCAAGTACGTGACGATCTGATGCAAATCGGCCTGAAACGCGCCGTTGATTATTCGAAGGACCCTGACCTAGGCCAATTCACTTACTGGACACTGGCGCGCTGGGTCTCCCCAACAGAATAGCCGATAACGACCCTTTAGAAGAATTTCAGCACAAGCCAAGCCCGCCCAGCGCGGGCTTTTTCATGCCTAATGAAAAATAATTAGGCATTACCTATTTACATAATATTAGCCAATGCCTAACATTAGCTCCAAGCCATCAAGCATCACCGGCCCAGCAGCGAAAGCTGCGACCGCTCTTTAACAGTCAGCGCAACACAAGCAATACCAACAGACCGTATTGCCTCTACCGGCGACCGGCGATCAGACGGGTCAGATAGCCCGCCCACGACAGGAAAACCCTGTACGGCTGATCGATGGTGAAACGCCAGAACCGAGAGAACGACCCGGGTATGCAATGCGCCCCGCGAATCCCAGCGGATGAAGGGAGATTCAACTGAACAGAATTAGCGCTCTGAGCTTCGGCTTAGAGGAGCGCCGGACCTCATGTGGCGTGCCGTAAAAATCACCTAGGTACAGGGCTGTACGTCGCATGTTGTAAATACCCGATGACCGCACCAGCAACGCTGATCGAGCTGGCGCGAACAGGGAAGCCCACCGCCGCACCTACGTACCGAAACCTGCCATCAGCAAGCGGGGAATAGGCCTCAGGCAACACCACATCGCTGACGTAATAACCCCGGCCTGTCGCCAGTAGCGAGGCCGGGGCTTCACACACAGTTTCACCACTGTACCTGGCCTGCCGGGTGCAGCGGGAAACCACCCGGGAGTCACGACGATGGAAGCAACAATCATCAACGGCGCATGGAAGGGTCACCTCGGTCGTGGCCTTGCACCACGAGAGCTTCAGTTCCTTCTCTGGATCGCCCAGGGATTCACCTCGAAAGAGATCGCCAGAGAGGCTGGCATCGAAGCCGGCACTGTCAAAAAGCGCCTCACCAATGCGATGTTCAAGCTCGGCGTCACGCGGCGCACCGCCCTGGTGGCCGAGGCCATGAAACGGCAGATCATCACGCCGATGTGCTTTGTCCTGGCGGCGCTGGTCGCCATCCACTCAATGCTTGATGACGAATTGATACGTCGTGATCGCCGCGTGCCTGATCGTCGCACAGCTCAAGTCCGGATGGTGCGGCGGGCCGAATGCCCTGCCCTGACCGTATAACCGAAACACAGATTTCACTGGCTGGCCTTGGCGACAGGGCCAGACGGGAAATCAACGAACATGCACGGAGCACCAAATGAGCGAGCAAACACTTCAGCAGCTTCTGGCCGAACGGGTCGCCACTTATGCTGCATCCGATCGGCCGCGCGAGCTGATCGACGAAGGTATTGAAAAGATGTTCAAGTCCGTCGTCGAGGATGCATTCCGCTCCTACGGTGACTTCTCAGGCCAGATCAAAGAAGCGGTAAAGGCTGCCCTACCAGCGAACGTTTCCGACATGTTCGAGCTTCAGCGGTACAACTCGCTCATCGCCAACGCCCTGCGTCAGCGCTGGGAAGAAGCGGCCATGGGCTCGGTCATCTTGGAGCACGCCGACAAGAGCATCACCGAGCTTCTTTCTGCCGACGGACTACTTACCGGCGAGGTTTCGCTGAAGGCCCTGCTCGACGAATTCATCGATGATCACAAAGAGCGGGCCGCCGAAGAGCGCTGGAGTCAACCTGAAATCCGATTCGAAGAAAGCAGCTCCCATTCGTCTGAATTCCTCTACATCGCATTCGACCCTGAGCCGGAAGGCAGTCGAGACCGGCGCATTTATAGTTCCAGCGAGCGCGGTATCCATAGCCTGAAGCATTCGCTTCACGTCCATATCAAGGGTGAGCGCGAAACTGGTGACCGGTTCCGCGCGAAAGAACAGTTTGGTGAAGTGATGAGCGCCAAGCTCGACGACAACAAAGTGGCAATCAACATGCGAATCCGCACGAAGTGGGAACGCATGCTCGCGTCCCTTTACTTTGGCAACGCCATCCTGGTGATCGACTGCGATCCGGACGACTTCTCCTACGGATTCGACGACTGACCAACCAGTGCCACGTCAGTCTGACGATAACTGCCCGAGCACCTGGTACTCCCCAGCACCAGGCCGCATCGGAGTGTGATCTGGTCCAGACCCATTTTGCCTGGCCTATGTCGGGTCATCGCTTCACAGTGGCGGCCAGATCACACCCCGATGCGGACGAGTCCCCGGCTCATACCGGCCACCTGTATTGATCAGCCCACACAGCACGGAGGATTGGCAGTGAAATAGCTCATGACGAAGCCCTTCCCTGCGAAGGCACCAGCGCTCACATAGGGAGGTCTATGTGACGCGCAACGAAAGCCCGGGATTCCTCGGGCTTTTCATTTACACCCTCCGACACCACCCGCATGCGACTTCCCACGGCGCCCTCCGGCTGCTGGCCGTGCTGTGAGGTCGCAGCCGAATGTTGTTGGATCAACAAATGGAGCAAGTCATGAGTTTCTATGAGGACAACGTTGCTGACGGCAGCCACTGCGGAAGCTGCTGCCAGTTCATTGGCGCTGATGTTGGGTATGCGCGCTTCTGCAAGTCGTGCGAAGCAAATCACGCACCGAAGAAGCTCAAGCCTTTGGTGTCGACCGACATGAAGCCAGTCGGCGGCCTGACTAAAAGTCAGCGTCGACGTCAGCAAAAGAAGCGCGCCAAGGCCAGGGTGGCCAACGCAGTCAAATAACCCCAAACACGAGAGACCGCCATGAGCGATTGGATCAAATGCAGCGACCTGCTGCCGGCTTGTAATCACGAGTGCACCAGCGACGAAACAATGGTTTCGCGGACGGTTCTCGTCACCGATTGCCACGAAGCGCAATCGCTTGGCATAGCTCATATGCGCCTTGATCGCACCTGGAAGCTATACGGAGGTGATTACGACTTCATGCATCCGACCGAGATCACCCACTGGCAGCCACTCCCTGCCCCGCCCGCCGAATAATCCCCGCCACTTTGGAGCCGACCATGTCAGCACTGCGCAAGCCAATCCCGGAAGACGACTTTCTCGAAACTCAGACTGGTCAGGATTGGCTGGCTGAGTCTGTGGATGACCTGTTGAGTCGGCGCGATGTGGAAGCGCCAAACCCGGTTGGCCGAAGCGTTGTTCTGGTAAATGCCAACCACTTGCCTGAGGCCCTGGCAGATCACATGGCCACGCAACCTGATCCAGACCATTGCATCGAGAAGATCTTGATCGAGCTGGTCAAGCGAGAGGACGGCAGCTTATTGCATCGCTGGGCGGTCCGCGCAGTTGGCGGCGACCCGCTCACTGTCCGCGCCATGGCAGTCGATTTGATCGCGGTGCATGCCAACGAGTACCGCGATGCAAAACGTGAGAGCGATCGCGTGGAGCAGGAGTGCGGGTTTTGAGCCCTCACATTCTCATAGACCAGGCCCTCGACGGTGTGGCCGAACCAGTTGGCCAGGAGGACATAAGCCTCTTGGTGCAATCACTGATCACCCGCCTGTTCACCGACGGGGCAATCACCACCGAAGAGTTCAACCACTACTGCAAGCGGCTGCGGGAAATCTGCCAGCGGCGCAAGGAGGCATGATGACCACATCACCAGTCAAAACGCTGATCGACGAACAGCTTGAGGACATCAGCGCCCACAACCTGCGCGAAGCTTACGGCCTGGCCGAACGGCGCGGCTTCTTCGGCGCGCCGATTGAGCAGTACGCCGAGCCGGGCTATGGCGGTCGCGTCCTTCAGGTGCTGCGCTACCGAGTTGCTCAACTGGAGCGTGATCAGTGAGCGGTTACGGCGCACATCTGCGCGGCCAGCATCTGGCCAAGCGCTGCGCAAAGCTTCGACGTGAAGGACTGTCGCTTTCTGAGGTCGCTCGGATCGCCGGCGTAACGAAGGAACAGGTCTCCACCAAGATCCAGTTGGGCGAGCGCCTTCTATCTCTGACTGAGCCTGCATGACGATCCGCCAGCGTATCCGTCGGATCTTATTTTGGCGAAGCTCGTTCACAGTTCACGCCCTTTGCACTGCCGCGATGTTGCTTACCGCCTTCGCAAATCACGTAACCCAATAACCACACATTTCAAGGCTGCGCGTGGCGCGGCGAGGATTCCCCGTGCCCCAAGTACGCAAACTCGACCAGGCGATAGAGCCAATCGAGGCGACCGTGGTCACCACCATCGACCAGCACCGGCCGCCCACCAACGCAACTGCGGTTGCAGCTCAGGGTAATGACGCTGCCAGCATCATGTCCGTGATCATGCAGGTCGCTGCCACTCCAAATGTCGACGTCGGCAACATGGAGCGACTGATGCAGATGCACGAGCGCCACGTCGACCGACAGGCTTCGGCGGCATTCAGTGTCGCCATGGTCAACGCGCAAAAGCGAATCAAGCCGGTGACGCGCAAAGCGCTCAACAAACACACCGCCAGCACTTACGCCAGGCTCGAAGACATCGATCGGGAGATCAGCCCGATCTTCACCGAGGAAGGTTTCTCGCTGTCCTTCGGTACCGCTGACTCTCGCCTGCCTGGCCATCTCCGCATCACCTGCGACTGCATGCACGCCGGAGGCCACACGAAGCTCTACCAGCTCGACCTGCCGATCGATGCCGCAGGTTCTGGCGGGAAGACAAACAAAACCGGTGTGCAGGCGAACGGCTCGACGATCAGCTACGGCCGTCGATACCTGACCCAGATGATTTTCAACGTCACCACGACCGATGACGACGATGACGGGAATTCGGGAGCTCCTCCCACTGAGGCTTTACCACCAGAGCCTGAAGCCCTTCCCCCGTATCCACCCGAAAAGTTCACCGAGAACTTCCCAAAGTGGGTCGCCATGATTCTGAGCGGACAAAAAACAGCTGAACACATCGTCGTGATGCTCGGGCTTAAGGCATCTCTAACCGAGCACCAGAAAAAAACCATCCTCGCAATCATCGCGCCGTCACAAGAAGGAGACGCATCTTGAAAATTCACTCGGTAATCCAAGGCTCAGAAGCCTGGCACGCACTCCGCGCCAACTACTTCACTGCCTCCGAAGCCCCGGCGATGATGGGCGCATCGAAGCAGATGAAGCGCACCGAACTACTTCACGCCAAGAAGACCGGTCTCGACCGCGACGTGTCGTGGTGGGTGCAGAAATACCTGTTCGACAAGGGCCATGAAGCCGAAGCCATGGCGCGGCCAATCTTGGAAGTGCGGATCGGCGAAGACCTGTTCCCTGTTGTTGGCACCAAGGGCGACCTGCTCGCCTCGCTCGACGGCTGCACCATGCTCGGCGAAACACTGTTCGAGCACAAAATGTGGAACGAGCAGCTCGCCGCCGACGTGCTGGCCGGCACGCTGGACCCACACTACTACTGGCAGCTTGAGCAGCAACTGCTGGTGAGCGGCGCTGAGAAAGTGATTTTCGTTTGCTCCGACGGCACTGAAGACAATTTCGTGTCGATGGAATACACGCCGGTACCGGGCCGCGCTGCAACACTCGTTGCCGGGTGGAAGCAGTTCCAGGCTGACTTGCTCGACTTCACACCTGCCGAGGCTCTGCCTGAGGCCGTAGGCAAGACACCTGAAAGCCTGCCGGCGCTGCGTATCGAAGTCACCGGCATGGTCACCGCCAGCAACCTGGAGCAGTTCAAGGCCCATTCGATGGCGGCACTTGAGTCGATCAATACCGTCTTGGAAACCGATCAGCACTTTGCCGACGCCGAGAAGAGAGTTAAATGGTGTGGCGATGTTGAAGAGCGTCTTGAGGCGGCCAAGCAGCATGCATTAAGCCAAACCGAAAGCATCGACGTCCTCTTCCGCACTATTACCGAGATCAGCGCTGAGGTTCGCAGAAAGCGCCTGGAGTTAGAAAAGCTGGTGAAGGCCCGCAAGCTCAGCATCCGCGAAGACATCGTCATGGATGCGGCTAAAGCGCTGCAAACGCATATTGACCAGATCAACACGTCGCTGGGCGACAAGGCTCGCATGCCTGCGGTACCGGCGGACTTCGCCGGCGCCATCAAAGGCAAGAAAAGCATCAGCAGCCTACGCGACGCTGCCGACTCGGAACTGGCCCGGGCGAAAATCGCAGCAAGCCAAATCGGTGACAGCATTCGCGCCAACCTGGCCAGTCTCGTCGAGCTCGCCGCCGACTACATGTTCCTGTTCAACGATATCCAGCAGTTGGTGCTCAAGGCCAATGACGACCTGGTGGCGCTGATCAAGCTGCGGATCTCGGATCATCAGAAAGCCGAAGAAGTGAAGGCTGAAGCTCAACGGGAGCGGATTCGGAAGGAAGAGCTGCAGCGGATCGAAGACGAAGCGAAAGCAAAGGCTGTCATCGAGCCAGCACCTGCACAACCAGCACCGACGCCTTCCCCGGTTAAAGCCGCTCCAGCGGTTGCGGCAATTGCGAAGCCCGCAGCGACAGCAAAACCGGTGATCTACCGAGCGGAAGTTACGGATCTGGAAGCACTGGTGCACGCCGTTGCCGGTGGTCTCGCCCCGCTCAGCGTGCTGACTGTGAACTGGGACGAGCTCGACGCCCTGGTTGCTCAACAAGGTTCGCTTTTCAGCATGGCCGGCGTAACCCTGGTGAATGCTGCGGCATGAGCAAGATCAAGCGAGTGGTAAATCAACGACGTCGGCAGCCCTGGCTGGATCTGCGGGCCAGCGGAATCGAAGAGGTAGGCGATGGCAATGGATGGAAAAGCACGCTCTGCCAAGGCGGCACAGAAGCGGATCGAGTACGACGAGAAGGAATTGCGGCACCGGGTCAGGCTCGGCATCCGACAGAAGCTTGACGAGTTGATGGCCTGGAACGACATCTCGGAAATCAACGAGGCGGTGCAGAACCTGATCCTGAACGCTCATGCGCTCGGGCCGACGCTGTCATATCAGGCGATTCAGAGTCCGCGCCACAAAGTGCAGATAAGCGAAAACGTGGCGCGGATGTTTCGGAATGAGAGTTTGCGGGAGCTGCGCAACGACCCGGGCGACGAGATCGTCGAGCCAAGTCAGGCCTTGGTCGACTGAGTGAAGATCCATGCAAAAGCGGCAGCAGCAATGATCGGCCTGATCAGGTCCGTCGCTGGAGCCCGGCCGGTGTAAATACCCAGTCCCGATGTTATGAAAACAGCCACAGCAGCAACAATGCCCAGCACTGCAATCCAGCGAAAATATTTTGGAAACATCGTGTCACTCCCTTGAAGAAGGGCGCGATCGTAATTGCAATTAGCCACCACATCAAGCCACTGTCGCATCCGGTCACGGAGGGCGGCGCCTACCCGAGGAATTCGCAATGCCCGTTCTCCACAGTGTGATCCACAAGATCGACAAGAAGCCCGACGGTAACCCGGCCATCCTGCACCGCAGCGCCGGTGAGCTGGTCGAGAGCCAGGCCCGCGACGAACTGATTCAACAATTCAACGAAAGCTACAACGCCAAGCCCGGTAAAGGCTGGGGTTTCTTCCATGCCGAATCCGGCGCCCATCCATTCAGCGGCTGGCTCAGCAACTACCTGGCCGGTACCGAAGACTTCATGGAGTTCAGCAATATCGCCATCGAGCACCTGCAAAAGCTCATGGAAGAATCCAACCTGACGGTCGGCGGAAACGTCCTCTTCTGCCATTACCGGCAGGGCATGACCGAGTACCTGGTCATCGCCCTGATGCAAGAAACCGAGGCGGTGATTCTTAGTGATGGCCTGGTGCTTTGGCCAATGCGACGTCTGGACCTCGACAGCATCTTCCTCGCGGCGCGGATCAATCTGTCCGAATGGAGAAACAACCCAGCCTCGAAGCAGTACGTGTCGTTCCTCAAGGCGAAGAAAGGTCGTCGCGTCACCGAATACTTTCGCGATTTCATCGGCGTGCAGGAAGGCATCGACGGACCAGGTGAAACCCGAACCCTGCTCAAGGCGTTCAGCGACTTCGTTGAAAGCGAAGACCTCGGCGAGGAATCGGCCCGCGAGAAGACCAACACCTTGGTCAGCTGTGCAATGGCTCAGGTGAAGCTGGGTGAGCCGCTCACACTCGACGAGTTGTCCGAAGTACTCGACGAAGACCTGCCAAAGGCGTTTGCCGAGTTCATCCAGGGCAAGGACTACGGCCTTTCGGCTTCGATCCCACTGGACAAAAAAACCCTGAACAAATTCCGACGCTTCACCGGGCGCGCCAATGGCCTATCGATCAGTTTTGAGCAGCATCTGCTCGGGGACAAGGTCGAGTTCGACGAAGCCGGCGGCACGCTGACGTTGCGCAATCTGCCAGCCCAGCTCACAGATCAACTCAAGCGCGCAGTCGCCTGACGCCCACCGCAACGCCGCGCTCTGGACGGAGGGCGGCGCCTGACCGAAGCCTCACGATAAAGAACCTGTCCAAGACTAATCCGAATTATGTTGTTGTCTATTCATGTCGCACTCGACTTCCACCACCGCCTTCTATGATTTTGACCATCATTTTAACTATGTCATCATCGGTGCACCCAGAGTCTTTAAATCCTGCCTGAATACTTAGCCAAAAGCCCGGATCAAAATCGGCAATTTTTTTCAAACCGTCCGGCCATTTCCATGACGAAGTAAACCCCTTATATACATCCTTCGTAGTTTTAATTTTATCCAGCACGCCAAATAACTCCAACACAAAGGCGCACGAAAGACATGGAGGCGACGTAACAGTAATTCTCACTAAATCATTTTTCATTTCTTTATTGTTAAGCGCACTACCAACCAGCTTCATATACTTCTCTAGAGCTTCCATCTCAGCATGAATACAGGTTCTTGCACAATAGTCGCCTGCAATCTCTTCGCTTTTCGCTGCGGCTGTTTTACGGGAGCAAACTGTTGCATGACAAGCCATAGCATTATCACCTTGTACAGATTCTAATGTTTTTTCCATTTTTTTATTAGCTATATTGAGGATTTCATACTTCATAAATGTAATTATTTTGTCCTGCCCCGCATTAATAAGACCTACGTTCCATCGAATCCGCTTTCCAGCAGCCTCACTCGGAAAAGACATACCAGGATCACTCCATAATTAGATTAACGGCAGGACTTGTATTACGAAAAAACGCGCTGTACCAAATATAAATAGACCACTAAAGCCAATCCCGCTACTTCCTCCCGCAATAAAACGCGCGCCTGACTGGAAATAACTTATGACCCCCTCCCACCAGATACTGGTCGGCGACTGCCTAGAGCTGATGCGACAGATGCCAGACAACTCGGTCGACAGCGTCGTGACCGATCCACCCTACGGGATTCGGTTCATGGGCAAGAGCTGGGATGGCCAGGACATTGAAAATCGCGCCGCCTACCGCGCCAGTATGCCGTCGCACGCTTCAGCTTGTGGGCCGAGCGGCGGACACCGATCGGTTGCGGCCGAAGCCGGAAAGTACGACCTGACACCCAACGGCATGCGCGCCTTCCAGTCCTTCACCCTGGAGTGGGCAACAGAAGCGCTTCGGGTACTCAAACCCGGCGGACACCTGCTGTCGTTCGCCGCGGCTCGCACCTACCACCACATGGCGGTCGGCATCGAGATGGCGGGCTTCGAGATCCGCGATCAGATTATGTGGGTGTTTGGCTCGGGCTTTCCCAAATCGCACAATTTAAAGGGTGATCACGAAGGTTGGGGCACAGCACTCAAGCCAGCACATGAACCAATCTGCATGGCTCGCAAACCGCTGATCGGCACGGTAGCGGCCAATGCTCTGACACACGGCACCGGACCAATCAACGTCGATGCCTGTCGAATTCATGGACCGGATGCCGCCGGTGGCGAATACACCCAGATGCGGATGGCTCCAGGGCACCACGTCAATGAAACCGGCAAATGGAAGCAAGACGCAGAGTTCACCGGCGAGCGGAAGGCCGGGCGCTGGCCAGCCAATCTGATTCACGACGGAAGCGACTGCGTGGTTGCGATGTTTCCGGCGGAGGCCGGTGCCAGCGCACCAGTGCGCGGTAACGAAGCTAGCGCGGCGAGTACTGGCGAGATCACTGGCAAGCGCGATCGAGTGGCCGGTGCATTTCATGGTGACACCGGCAGCGCCGCCCGCTTCTTCTACTGCGCCAAGACGAGTCGCGCCGATCGGCACGAAGGCCTGACTAACCCAGGTCCTCAGTTCAAGCGGGGCAATACGCTTCGCAAGGTCGAGAACACTGCCACCACCGGCAATACACACCCGACGGTGAAACCCACCGACCTGATGGCCTATCTGCTTCGCCTGATCACGCCGCCAGGCGGTACCGCGCTCGATCCGTTCATGGGCTCGGGCAGCACCGGCAAAGCGGCGATGCGCGAGGGCTTCCAATTCATCGGCTGCGAAATCGACGAGCAGTACGCAGCAATCGCCCGAGCACGCATTCAGCACGAGCTCGACAAGCAGAGCGCGCCCTCTCGATGGGTCGACAACCAACTATCCCTGTTCACCTCAAAGGAAGGTGCGTTATGAGCACATTTGCCGTATTCGGAATGACCCGCGATGTCGCCATGACCGAAGCCAAGAAGACGGTCAAAACCACCCGACCTGATCCGAAGAACCTCGGCCAGAAGATCGAGCTGACGGTCGATGAATGGCTGCACAAGGTCGGTCAGAAGGCCGATCAGATCATGGGGGGGGCAAGGTGAGGCAGCTCAGCCCACTATTCGACGCACCACAGTACGCCCAGCAGTTCATTGAGTTGGCCCGCAAGACCGGCAAATGCCGTGACATGCGGATCAGGGCAAAGCGGGTGATGGTCGACGCCCAGGGCGAGCCGATCATCAACCCGAAGACAAAGACGCCGAAGGTTGGGTTTACGGAGTGGCCGCCGGTGAAGGTTGAGCAGGCAGCCTGACCCACCCTCACCTATTTACCCAACGCTTCGCCTCATCCATACCCCAAATCGTAGCTTCATTGTCGCTCTCATCTGAGATATCAAAAATTTGCTCAGCAATGGCTCGGCCATCTTCGCGGTAAACGCCTATGAACATGATGCCGGACAGCCCTCCATGTGTTCGGCGCAAGCGAATTTCGGAAAAGCAGCCATTGCTATGACTGTACTCGGTGAGCTTGTCCCCTTCCTCGGGGGACCACTGATCAAATGCTGAAGTTCGCTGCACCATCTTGCCTCTCCTTGATCCGGCCTCATGCCGGGCCGTCAACCAATAGCCCACAAACTCAAATCACGCCAACCGGCGAGGACTCCCTATGTTCGTTCACCAGAAGATGCACGCCGCCAACTTTAAGACCCAATACGGACTTGGCTTCAATCCTCAGGACGATGAAATCGTTGTCGACTTCTTCTGCGGTGGCGGCGGGGCCGGTACCGGGATGGAAATGGGCCTGGGCCGCGCGGTGAATGTCGCCAAGAACCACAGCGCCAGCGCGATCAGCATGCACACCGTGAATCACCCGGGCGCGGTGCACTACACCACTGACGTGTTCGACGGCGATCCGGACACCGAATGTGGCGGCAAGGCCGTTGGCTGGTTCCACATGTCACCGGACTGCACGCATCATAGCCAGGCCGCAGGCGGCCAGCCGCGCAAGCGTGAGATTCGCAACCTGTCGTGGATCGGCCTGAAGTGGGCCGGCAAGAAAAAGCCCCGCGTCATCAGCCTGGAGAACGTGAAACAGATCCTCCAGTGGGGGCCATTGATCGCCAAGCGCTGCAAGGCGACCGGTCGCGTCGTTAAGTTAGGCGGCGGTGTTGCCGAGCCAGGTGAGGTTGTACCGGTCGGCCAGCAGTTCCTGGTGCCCGACCCGAAGCGTCGCGGCCAGACCTGGGCCACGTTTGTCGCCGAGCTGCAGCACCTAGGCTACGCCGTCGAGTGGCGCGTGCTGAAGGCCTGCGACTTCGGGGCCCCGACCAGCCGCGAACGATTGTTCATGATCGCCCGTTGCGACGATCAGTCAATTGTCTGGCCAGCACCGACCCACGCCAAGCACCCAGTCAAAGGCCAACAGAAGTGGCGCACCGCCGCCGAGTGCATCGACTGGGCGATTCCAAGCAAAAGCATCTTCGATCGGCCCAAGCCGCTGGCACCCGCCACCCTGCGCCGGATCGCTAAGGGCATGAAGAAGTTCGTCATCGATGCCGCGGACCCATTCATCGTACCAATCGCGAACTGGTCCGGCGAAAGCGTTCAGTCGGCACACGATCCTCTGCGCACTGTGACCTCTTGGCCACGCGGCGGTTCTTTCGCCATGGCCAGCCCGATCATCGCGCCGGCCACACACCAAGGCAGCGACCGTGTGAACGATCCAGCGGAGCCGCTACCTACTGTGACCAGCGCCAACCGTGGCGAGCTGATGCTGATCAGTCCCACCCTGATTCAAACCGGTTACGGAGAGCGCGCTGGCCAAGAGCCGCGCGTGCCGGGACTGGATCAGCCACTAGGCACCGTGGTCGCCGGCGGCGTGAAGCACGCTATCGCCGCCGCACACCTGGTCAAGTTCAGGTTTTCCGATGAAGGCAAAGCGCTCGACCAACCGCTGCCGACCATCACCAGCGGCGGCAACTACCAGCGCCCGGCCGGTGCCGCACATGCCATGGGCATCTCCACGGTGTTCATGGCCCAGATGAACGGTGGTTTCAACACCACCGACGCCAAGAGCATCGAAGCCCCCATGACCACGGTGACCAACACCGGCAGCCAACAGCAGCTGGTAACCGCCAACCTGGTGCACCTTCGCGGCAACTGCGATGCGCGGGACACGGCCGAGCCACTTCACACCATCAGCGCCGGCGGAACCCATCACGGGCTGGTCACTGCATTCATGGAGCGTCAGTTCGGCGCCAGCGTCGGCCAAGGCGTGAATGAACCAGCACCAACCATCACGGCCGGTGGCGGCGGAAAAAGCTCGTTGGTCGAGCTGCAACTTTCGCCGGAGATTGAAGCCGGTGCTTTGCGGGTCGCGGCATTCCTGATCAGCTATTACGGCACCGAGAACGTGAGCGGCGCCAGCGAGCCAGCACCGACGATCACCACCAAGGATCGCCTGGCACTGGTCACCGTGACTATAAAAGGCACGCCGTACGTGATCGTCGATATCTGCCTGCGGATGCTGCAACCGACCGAGCTGTACAAGGCTCAGGGCTTTCCCGCCGACTACATCATCAGCCACGGCGCCGATGGCAAGCCGTTCACCAAGACCCAACAAGTGCACATGTGCGGGAACAGCGTCAGTCCGCCGCCCATGGCAGCACTGGCCCGCGCCAACGATCCATGGCGGGTGACTGAGCGGCAAGCGGAAGCGGCTTAACATCCGCATAAAGCCTGCCAAGGTATCGTGTTAAGCCATTCGATCAGGTGATGTAACTGGCTCATCACCTGGTCAACTAGCATTTGGAATAACAGGTCTTCAACGATTCGTTTCATGCGATGCACTCCGGCTCAAGTTATGTAGCCAGCATGCCGTCACGACTTTTTGGGCTGTATACCCGAAACCTGACTTCCCGCTTCCTACAGCTTTCCCCCTTGACACCACTTCTGGTCGTGACGCGACCGACGAGAATTCCTTTCCGCAATTCTTGCAGTTCATCTTTTGGCTCATAACGACCTCAGCTTTTCGTATGAGCTCTCAAGATAATTCGGAATCTGCAAGGTAAAGCATCAATCACTCCACCGCCCGGGCATGACCCGGCATAGGACGCCCCATGCCCACAGAAAACAAAATTGCTGAGCCGCTGAAGGTTGCGCGCTCGACAGTGACGAAGCTGGTCATCACCGGCGCACCACGCCTCGACCCGATCACGGTGTTCCTCGAGGACTTCGGCCGGCGCGACTGCCCGACCGAATCCAACCCGAACTACCAGACCGCCCAGGGCAAGATCACGATCAACTGCTGGGACAAGAGTTGGAACGCTTACTGGAGCGGAATGGGGCCGCGCACCGTCGCAGAGTTCGTCGCCGACTGCGGTTGGGACTATGTTCTGAACTGCTTGGATCGCGGTATCAGTTCCACTGTCTTCAGCGGTGACGCGCTGCACACCCTGGCCAAGAAGTGCATCGTCCAGCGCCGTCGACAACAGACCGGGCGCCACGACTGGGAACTGGGCGAGCTGAGCAAAGGTGAAGCCTGCGAGCTTTGGCATGACATCGATGTTCTGCGCAGCATCGAGACGCCCAACGAGACATGGCACCACGACAAGATCCTCACAGAGCTTTTCGGCGAGGAGTGGCACTACCCGGTAGGTGACAAAGCGGTCGAGGAGAACCATCAGTTCACATATCTGCGCCGCGTCGTCGAAGCAGTTCAAGAGGCCCTGCGCCAGGAAACGCCGGAGATGAAAACGGCCTGCGAGCGCAAAACTTCATAAAACTTCTCAACACCCGACGAACGGTATACGGAAACCTTCAAATCGGGGGCTTTCCCCTCTCATTACATATGCATGTGGGTCATTCCACTACTCAATGAACATGATAGAGGTACTGCTTGATGCTAGGTAAACGTAAATGCCGCTGCTGCACAACCAAGTCGAACGAAGATGATCAGTACTTCGTTTCCGGCTTCTTGCTTGCTGTCATTGTTGCGGTCATTGCGCATCATTTAGATGTTTGGGTCTTTTGCTAAAGCACAGACAAGGCGACCCCTGCTAGACGTCTAACCGCTGGCGGCCTTAGGGCCGTCACCGGCCCATTCTCCCTCCCCCGTCAAAGTCAGCCGCTATAGCGGCAAAGGACAGGTATTGCCCATGGAAAACCAAAATCCCGGCCCTGACCATTTCCGATACGTCGACACGATCGGACCGGAAGGCCTGACAGTCACGCTGCAAAAATGGGTGGCTTACGCCGAAACCGATAAGTGCTGGTACTTGGCGAGCGAGTCGGACTATCGCGAGCTGGTCAAAGGTCACCAGTACGGCTGGACCGCCAGCAGCCTAAAGCGCCGTCGTAAGCGCGTGCTGAAGCATCAATACCTTGCATCCAGGTGCTTCGCCTATCCGGATAAAGAGCGGGCCTTGAACTCGTACAAGATGCGCAAGCAATGGCAGATCCGGCACGCCACGCTTGCTCTCGAACGGGCAAAAGCCGCTATCGGTTATTTCGGTGACTCGTCCGTCGACGTGACCGAGACGCCAGATTGCGCGGTGATCCCGAGCGAATACATCCAAGAACTTGGCTGGGGGGATTACTGATGATCCTCCAAGCTCTCACCTACATGGCCTGGCTCATCTACACGGGGCCACGGTAAGGCTCGCCCCGCCAGCTGCGTCAGGAAGGGGGCTGATCGGTTTGCAGTTGGTGAGGCGAACGATTAGAGGCTAGCTCACCTGCCGAACTTTCCTCGCCCCCTTCATCAGATACCCATAACCCACCTACCAGCCTGCCGGTGAACGGCGGGCGAAGAATCCTCATGACCAAAGAAAACGTGTACGACGAGCAAATCAGTCCGCTGGTTCGCCAGATCATCGACATCTGCCGAGAGCATGAAATTGCCCTGCTGCTTTCAGCTCAGCTTGAGGACGAGGATGAACGGGAGCTGTTCTGCACCACCATCCTGCCCGGCACGGATGAGGTGTCGTGCGAGAAGTTTGTCCAGGCGCTGAACATCATCAGGCCGCCTAGCCGTTCTGCAATGCACATCACCACCACTCATGCGGATGGCAGCCAGACCCTGACCGCAATCATCTGACCCCCTCCCCACCTTCTGCCGCCACGCGCGGCATGGAGCACAGCATGCAATCCGAAATCCTATCGGACGAAGAACTGGCCGACATCACCGGCTACAAGGCCAGAGCCTATCAGCGGCGCTGGCTCGATGACCGCAAGTGGCTCTATGTCGAGAGCCGAGGCAAGCGCCCGCTGGTGGGACGGCAGTACGCCCGCATGAAGCTGGGCATGGTGACGCCGACCATCCACGATCCCAACCCGCCGCCGGCCGCGCCCGCATGGACGCCCGACTTCTCACGAGTGAACTGATATGCGACCCCGCAAGGCCGAAACACGCAATTTGCCGCCCCGGATGTACCAGTGGACGCGACCACGGAAAAGCGGAAAGGATTGGATTGCCTATTACTACCTGGACATGGCCGGAAAGGCGATCCCGCTGGGCAAAGACCTGGACCTGGCCAGGATCAAATGGGCGGAACTCGAAGCCAAGGAAAAGCCGCTCGACCTGCGCACCATGAAAGGCATATTCGACAGGTACATCCGCGATATCGTCTCCAAGAAAGCGCCACGCACCCAGAAGGACAATCTGTCGGAGATCAAGCAACTGCGCCCGATGTTCGACAGCGCCCCCATTGACTCGATCACCCCAGCAACGATTGCCGGTTATCGGGATGCACGGACGGCCAAAGTTCGGGCAAATCGCGAGATCGCCACCCTCTCCCATATTTTCAATATCGCCCGAGAATGGGGGCTGACTACCAAGGAGAATCCCTGCCAGGGTGTCCGCAAAAACAAGGAAAAGCCGCGGGACTACTACGCGAATGATGTGGTTTGGGGCGCGGTTTACAAGAAGGCAGCTCAAGAGCTGAAAGACGCGATGGACCTGGCTTACCTGACGGGTCAAAGGCCGGCAGATGTTCTGGTCATGCGGAAGGACGACATCGAGGGGGAATACTTGGGAGTGCAGCAGAACAAGACGCACAAAAAGCTTCGAATCCAGATGACTACCGGCGGAGAGGCAAACAGCCTGGGTCTATTGATCGCAAAAATGGCAGAGCGCAATGCTCAGCACATTTGCAGCTATCTGATTGTCAGTGCGCGCGGCAAGCGCATGACTGCGAAGATGCTCCGTGACAGATGGGACAAGGCTCGGGAAAAAGCCAAGAAAGAGGCGGATGAAGTGGGTGACACGCTACTGGCCGAAAAAATCGGCAGCTTCCAGTTTCGTGACATCAGGCCAAAAGCCGCGTCAGAAATCCTTGACGTGGGTGATGCGAGCCTGCTCCTCGGGCACACAAAGGGCGACATCACGGAGCGGGTTTACCGACGCATCGGCGCCATTGCTAAGCCGTCAAAATAGCCCGAAAACGCGTTACAAAACTCAAAACTGGCCCCTTGTAGAACGCGGCCTACAGGGGGGCTGAAAAACAAACGTAATGTAACGAAAAATAGCTACAGGCCACGGTTTCAGCGGCTTTAAATATCGGTCTTGAAAACCGTCGACTGTAACAGGTCCATGAGTTCGAATCCCATCGCCTCCGCCATCTTTATACGACAAAGCCCTGATTATTCAGGGCTTTTTCGTTTCTGGGGTATGGCTTTTCTTGCGGCCATGCGCTGGTCATTTCCGCATCTTTTCGGCCATTTCCGCAACTCCCCTCTCTGAAACTTTCAGAAATCATTCTTGATTTCTTGGCTCCCCTCGGCGTTCTGCTGACCTGAAAACCATCTCAATCCCTTCAAGACTTCCTGCTGCTACGCTGAAACCTCCAAGGAGGATTCGCGATGCAAAACTCAGACCTGCTCCCTTCCCTGCTGTTCAAGCTCAACGAGAACCAGCTCGCTCTTGAGGCCGCCATCATGGAGCTTTCAAACTGGGTAGAGATGCGCGGATCAGCCGACGTAGCCGACAACGTGCGCGCGGCTCTGGAAACAATCGACCAGAATGAGGAGTTCATCAAAATGACGCTAGCGGTGCTCATCACGCCGAAGTGATGCCGGCTACAGATCATCGCCTGGTCCTCAATGGCAAAATAAGCATTAGATCTCTTTAAAGACGGCTATCGGCTGTGGATTCAACCGGTCGTGACTGGCAGAAATCGACCCATAGGCGACGTTGGTCGATTGAACAACGGCATCGATGGCGGGGCCGTTGAACGTCAGGGGCCTGAAACCTGGGTCGAGAGCTACCCGCTATGATAGATAGCTCTAGACCATGGAGGCATTTGTATCGAAAGCCGCTAGCGAACATTCACGCTACGCCTGCTAGCGGAATTCGCGCTATGGGCTATTGTTTGTGCCAGCATATTGGAATCACGATCTGAAGCGCAGGTTGATTTCGAGCCAATAAGGATGGGCTGCGGTGTTTTCAAAAGCTGATGGCTCGGTACAGCCGCTGCTTAATCATCTCTTGGGCGAGCAGCTACAAACGGAAGGTTTACGACATGTCTAGATGTACAGCACCGGTACATGGTCATCGTTCGGCAAGCGCAAGAGCAGCGTGTCCCGCATGTGGCAGCGGATATAGCGGGTACGGATCGCGATCGTATTCATCCTCGTCCTACGCACCATCCTATTCGTCCCCGTCTCATGGCGGGGGTGGTCGCAGTAGCGGCGGTTCATCCAGCAGCGCAAAGCCGCGCTGGTCGAAACCCGGATCCTCTGTAGCCTACACCTCCGCCGAGGTAAGAACGCTCACACCAGTACGCGAAAATGTCGAGAGGCGTGCGACAGTACCTGATCTACGTGACGTCTTTCTTTGTCACGCCTGGGACGACCGGAAAGGATCCGCGAAGGAGCTGCATGATGTACTCGAGTCGCTCGGTGTTTCCGTTTGGTTCAGCGAGAAAGATGTCCTTCTAGGCTCTTCCTTACTGCGTGAAATTGATAAGGGATTGGCGAAGTCTCGAGTAGGAATTGTGCTGGTGACCCCTGCTTTGCTGCGTCGCCTAGCAGCCGAAGGCATCGCCGACAAAGAGCTTTCCGCGCTCCTCGCAAGGGATCTGCTGGTTCCCATAATTCACGACACCACATACGAATCGCTGCGCGAAGTCAGTCCTCTACTCGGTTCGAGAAGCGGCCTGAGCACTGCTGAAGATACGTTTGCAGATATCGCGGCCAAGCTTGCCGAGTTGGTCGCCCCGTAGCTTCACTGTCTATGCGTACGGCTTTACTTACAGACCCGTTATCAATCGAAGGAGTTGAACACATGAGTATTAAACCCGGCCCCAAACCGATCGCTGAATCCACCGGCAAGAAGGACCAACGCCGTCGTGTTACTGAAGAAAACAAACCCAAACATCCTGATCTGGAAGTACATAAACACAAAAAAGGTGACTGACCTTAAAAGCGGTGAGAGGGGGGCGAGTCACGTAGGTTAGGCCGCTTCTGACCGAAAACGGGCGCTCGTGAGAGTCCGCTTTTGGCCGATTTCTGCCGATCACCAGAGGCAACTTGGGTCGGAAATGGACGTCTGTAAACCAAGCCCTTGGCTGTCAGTCAACTTCCGAAGTCCGGAGAAGGAAGTAATAGAGTCACGCCTGTCATCGTGGTCAGGCACCTGCGAAGGCGAATATCCCGTCCCCACTTGGGTCCGCTCTTCAGTCGAGGCGGTCGATGGCGCGTGCAAGATTTGCGCGTGCTTGCTGTTCGAGCGTATCGAAGTACGGTGCGGTCGTATAGATACGCCCGCGCGCCAGAAAGCCCTCCAGGACCTGGCGCCGCTTTCGGCGGTACACAAACAGAGGCACATATCGGTACTCGCGGCGGACTTGTCGGTCGTACTCCTCGAACCGCTCGGCCGATGCCCCAAGGATCGCCAGATCCGTGTCCACCAACACCGCTTCGTCTGCCGACGCTGGAGCGCCGTCGTGTCGCGTCACCATGATCAGGCCGTAAAGCCTGCGTCGCGTTTTATCGTCCAGGCCGCTATCGCGTGCCACGTCGTCCAACCATTGCGCACTGCGCAGTTCGTTGTCGCTGCAAAGGGGGTCGTATATAGCGTCATGAAACCATAGCGCGAGGTCGACTTCAGCGGGGGCATGGCAGTCAGCGTTGACGAGTCGGCGCACCTGGAGGCATTCCTCCAAATGCTGGCAGTTGTGGTACGCACGGTGCGGCTCGCAGTAGTGTCGAACGAGCTCTTCGTACGTCTCTCGCGACGGGCATCCGACTCCAAGCTCCGCCCAGACGCGAGCCCAGGCGGTGAAACCCACACCATCAGGCAGGTCGGGGGCGCCGTGCGCGCTGGCCGGGAATAGGCTGCTCCCTTCTGGCGGTCCCGTCATCGCACCTCCTCCGCATCAATGTAACGCTCCACCCAGGCGATCAACGTTGGTGCGGCGAAGGCCGCCGGCAGCAGCGGCCGCGCCGTAGTGGACAGCGTGAACGCCCCCTGGATAAAGCATGTAATGCCAGCCACGAGCGAGTCGAGCCGCCGGGCGCGGCGTCCGCGTTCGGCGAATCGCTGCCGGAGCAGGCCTTTCAGGAGCTTCATCTGCGCCGCTAGCGCAGCCTGATAGACCTCGCGCACGTCAGGGTCGTGCGCCGACTGCTCGCCGACCATCACCCACGCCGCGACCGCATCGGGCTGCGCGTCCGAGCCGTAGGCAAGGTGTGCTGCAATGTAGGCCTGAAGCCTTTGCTCGGCCGTTTGGGCCGCAGCGGCCCGGGACTCGTACCGCTGATGGGCGTAGCCAGCCAGTGAGTCGACCAGTGCTACCAAGATCTCGCGCTTGTTACTGAAGTGGTAGTGCACTAGGCCGGGGGCGAGCTCCGCGTGCCGGGCGATGGCCGCTATGGTTGCGCCGGCATAGCCGGCCCTTGCCATGACGGCCTGGAGTGCCGCCACGATCTGGCCGCGCCTTTCATCGGTGTTCGAGCGGCGTGCCATGTGATTCCCCAATATTGGTCATGCGACCAGCTTAGCATTGACATCAGCCTCGTTGCACCCTAGCTTTCCAAATATTGGTCATTAGACCAACTTTTGAGGCCACGATGAATTCCTTCGCTGAAATACTAGTGGCGGGAGCCAATGCTCCCTCGGTCACGGTCGAGCGACCTCTGGGTGACGCTGTGCGGTGCGCCCTCGTACATGGGTTTCTCTCGGCAAGCGAGTGCGAAGCCTTGGTGGAAGCCACGGAAAAGCTCGGGTTCGCCAGCGCAGGGTCCGACTACCCGTCCTCCTACCGCGACAATGACCGGATCGTGGCGGACGACCCGGCCCTGGCCGGGCGGCTTTTCGAGCGTCTGACGCACTGCGCCTCACGGGCACCGGGACTCGGCGCGATGATGGATGAAGACGGCTGGCGCATGGTCAGCGTCAATGAGCGGCTGCGCTTTTGCCGCTACCGGCCCGGCACCCAGTTCCGGGCCCACCAAGACGGTGTGCACCATCGCCAGTACACACAGTCGCGCCTGACCTTCATGGTCTATCTTAACGACGATGCATTCAGCGGCGGCGAGACGGTGTTCTTCAAGGAAAGGTCCGCGGCCATGTTGGGCCGGGATACCACGCTCTGCCTACGGCCCCGCAAGGGCAGCCTGATCGTGTTCGACCACGCGCTCTGGCACGCTGGCGCCCTAGTGGACTCTGGCCGAAAATACGTCATGCGCAGTGATCTGATGTACGAGCCGCAGCATCCCCCGCAGGTCGACGGCCCCTTCCAGCCTGGCCACAGAGGATACGTCTGGGCGCTTGCCAGCCTTGGAGATATGGGCTTTGCAAGCGCTGGGCGCGACGCAACCATCCGGCTTTGGGACCGCAAGGGCGAGTACTTGGGCCAGCTCGACGGACACACACAGTCCATCCTGGGCTTGGTGGAGACTGCGCCTGGCGAGCTTGTGTCGCATTCGCGGGACCGCACGATTCGGCGGTGGTCCTTGGCGACCGGGAAGTCAACGGTGGTCGGCACATCGGATTCGGCCGTACTGTCCTGTGCACGGCTCGACTGTGGCCGTCTCGTCACCGGGGCCGCCGACGGTCGCGTGACGCTCTGGAATCTGACATCAGGTGCGACGGACAGGCGCCAGGCCCACGCCTGTTGGATCTGGGCGATCGCGCCTTCGGGCGACGGCGGTTTCGCCACCGCATCGGAGGACGGAACGGTCAGGCTGTGGCAACCCGAGGAGCGGGACTGCGTGCAAGTGATCGATCTGGGCCGCCCCCTGAGGACGCTGGCGAGCTGGATCGACGCCGATAGCAGAGTCACCTTGGCCGCTGGTGATCTTGACGGCACGGTGCACCTGCTAGCGACCGGCCCGACGCTGACGCTCCTGGATTGCTTTGCCACTCATGACGGGCCTGTCCGGCGTGTGCGATTCGAGGCGCGACACGTGCTGCTGACATGCGGCGAGGATGGACTCGTTAGCCGGTGGAACCTGCCATCACGGCAGGGTGCGATCATCGGGTCGCACGACAACTTTGCAACCGATGTTCTCCCCACCGGCCCCGGTCGCTGGATCAGCTGTGGATATGACGGCCGGATAATGGTGCATGGCGACAAGGTCTAGCGTTTAGGTGGGCACCGTCGCCCACGCCGTGTCTGTCTATCGGCCGGGTCCGCTTTCGGCCAGTAGCAGACACTCAGCAGTAGCTCCGCCTCTTTCCACCTTACGGTATCAGCCCTGGCTCGGGGCAAAACTCACGGGCCTTTCGCCAGAGATCATGCAGGTCGTCGGCCATACGTTCGGCGGCACGCTCCCTTCTGTCAGGATCAGTCAGCATCATCAGGTTCTCGTCACTAGGGTTTTTCATGTCGAGTTCAGTGGTGTAGCGCCACAATAGACCGTTACTGCTGGTGCCGTTGTTTTGCACAAGCGTCGTCATTCTTTCAAGCCGTTTGTAGTGTCCTGCATGGCTACTGACATCGCAGTAATAACCGCAATAAAAGCGGTGATTGAGCTCTATATAGACGGCACCTGGCATGAAGCCGAGCTCGTAATAAAGACCGAAGTTTTTATTGCCTTTAGCGTTTGTGTAATAACGGTCAACGTTCGCAGGTGTAGGGATTACGTAAGGTTTTGATAGCTCGGGATACTTTTCTTCGATACGCCGTGCAACTGCCTGCCAGAGGATCAACTGCAAATCCTTCAACGTCTCGATGAAGGCCTTCTGCAGATCCCTGACCAAAACCAGGTTGTTGTCCTTGAGCAGCGTCTGCTTAAGCATGTCCATGTATTTTTGCCCTTGGTCTTTAAAGGTCAGTTTTCTGACCAGATCGATGTATTGCAGCAGGCTTTCGCGAACCGCTGCTTCGCGGATCACCCAAAGCTGGCATCGCTCCAGCCAGGGCAAGATATCAGTGGCGTAGCTAACGCGCTGGTAGTCGATGCCTCGGCAACTTTTGGTGTCGGCATCGCTTCCGTCAAGGGTCAGATAGAGTGGGGCAAAGGTTTGGTAGCCCTCGGACTCAAGGGTCTTTAAATAGCCGTACAGCTGCCCGTCCTGATCCCCTGCGTGGATCTTGTTCTCAATAATGAGCGCCTGCCCTTTCGCGTTGCGTATGAGGATGTCGATTTTGCGGTACTCGACCTCCACCGTGGCGCTTTGGCAATCGAAACCCTCAATATTCAACGCCTCCAACAGTAACTTCAGCAGTGTCCCACCGGCAGCATGGGCGCCATCTGGATCGAGCAAAAAGGCTAAATAGCGGGAGTGCAATCGGACTTCATCCGAAGCACTGCGCAGTAGTGTAAACAGGTTGAATCCGGGAGGACGGTGATGCTTGGCCCTGAGTAATGCGGCCTGGTTGATCAGTGGGTGCAAGGCGCTTCTCCTTATGCTGCAGGCATCATATTAATTGCATGATGCCAGTATCTCGATACCCAGACTGCCTCCCCTACTTAAGTCCGGACTGCATTTGCTGAAGAATTAAAGGAATTTCAGCGAATGACTGCTTCGGGTCGAATGCAGCCCTTCCTAACCGACAGCTTTTGATGAGGTCACTCGACAAACGCTTTAAAGCGCATCTCTAGATGGGTTTCGGTAAGCGTGCATTTCCATCTGTCTTAGGATTAACCGTAGGCAGACATAAACGTTAGCCATCCCAATAATGGCAAATAGACATGGTGCGCAAGAAGTTGCGCACTCACCGTCCTGAAAATACTGCCCTATACTGCTCCAGGCCACGTCATACAAGGCCTGCAGCCAAGTGCGCAAGAAGTTGCGCAGCACTGCGCAACTTCTTGCGCACCTTTTCCTTGAATCCTCCCTGAACATCTCTTTGCCTTGCCTAAAAAAATGGCCAACCAACTGATTTTTAAGGGCCTTAGACAACCTGGCACGCTCCTTGATAACAGTCAGGCACCCACCGGGCGATCTCGCCTCCCGGGCACCCTCATTTATTTA